>NZ_MSQB01000002.1:260770-295026 GCF_002149965.1 Novosphingobium panipatense
GTCGCATGGAGACCGCGCTGCGTCCTCCGACCACGATGTGGTCAAGGAGCTCGATTCGCGCCGCTTCGCACAAGGCGGACAGTCGGCGCGTGGCGATCACGTCCGCCCGGCTGGGCAGCGGATCGCCGGAAGGGTGGTTGTGCACGAGCATCAGGCCTGCGGCCTTCTGCTTCAGCGCACGTTGCAGGAGCGGCGCGTATCCGGCGCGGATCGCGGCGACGCCGCCGGTGGTGCAAGTCACCTGCCCGGCCAGTCGCCCCTCCGCATCGAAGGGCAGTTCCAGCATCACTTCACATCGCAGGCACCCGAGGTGGGTGACCAGCGTCTCTAGAAGGCGGCGGGAGAGCGGCCGGATGCGACTGCAACCCGGGACCAGTCCTGCCATGAGGGATCGTTGCCAAGCCGCCGCTTGCGCGAGACGTGCAGTATCGTGCCGACAACGATCGCCATAAGCGCCAGGAACGTGGGCGTGCCCCGCATCACCGCGTAGACGATCGGCGGAATGTCGATATCCGCCCAGCGGGCGAAATGCGCGCTCAGGCTCAAGAGCTGCAACGAGGTTGCCCATAGAGGCCATATCCTTCGCGCCTGGAGGGCAAGGAAGCCGAAGCCGACCGTCCCCACCACATCGGTCATCAGCGAAAGCGGATCGACACTGGTGAAACCGCTGGGGAACAGGCTTTCTCCGCCGACTTGCAGCAGGACCATCGCCAGGATGATCGCCGCGCCCCAGCGTTCGGGTGCGCCGCCCTGCCAGAACGCCAGCGATACCGCGACGATCAGCAGCAGGAAGAAAGCCGTCTGTTCCAGCGCACCCAAGCCCGCCTGCTCCTTCAGGCAGCCTCGACGAGCCGCTGCTCGCCCGCATCCGCGTCGAACAGCTCGGCCTTGTCGGGGCAGCGAACCGGAATATCCATGGTCTCGGCCAGCTTCGAGAGATCGCTATGCGCCCGCACGAGTTCGGAACGCGCCTCGATCAGGCTGCGCTGCATGGCCGCCACGCGCGCCATCGGGCGCTGGGTGCTATGGGCCTCGTCGACGATCGCAAGTCGGCCGCGCGCGATTTCCGCCATGAGTTCGCTGGCCTTGGCCAGAAGCTCGTCCATGTCGTTCTCTACCGACTGGATGCTCCGGGTGATGCGCATTCCGACGATATCGGGAGTCATGTTGTCGCCCTCCAGGTCATTCACCGGCGCGGCCCTGGGCCGGCACCGAAAAAATCAGACATCGAAGGCATTTCCGAAAAATCCAAAGGACCGGCTGCTCTAGAGGAGTTTTCCAAGTGTCTCGGCGATCGCCAGGGTAGCCGCGAGGGTTACCGCCATGGTCAATGCCAGAAGAAAAACCGCCCCTACGCGCCCTGCCCTTCCGAACTTCGCATCGAATGCCTCCAGGCCCGACGGCTCGGCAATCCGGGTATCGAACCATTCCGGGTGCCGTGCCATGGGCCGTGCATCGGAAAGAACGAAGACCGGATCCACCGTCAGGTCCTGATCGACCTCTTCCCCCTCTTGCGACCCTGCGTCGATACGGGAAAAGCCATATGTGGGTTTGCCACATAGCTCCAGAAGCTGCCCGTAAAGGCGCGCGGTATCCTTGCGATTGAGCGTGCCCCACTTGTCGCGCACGGCATTGATGCGCTGGTCCACCGTGTTCGGCGCGATGCCGAGTTCACGGGCGATTTCCTTGGTGGTGCGGTGCATCAGCAGCAGGTCGAGCACTTCGACCTGCTTGGGCGTCAAGTTTTCCAACAACCCTGTTGCCTCGGAAATGTCGGCTATCTCTTGCACATCGGCCCTCATTCGCGCCTTCCGTGCCCTATAACGGCAAAACTCACTAGGGAAAATTGAAGGATAACCGAAAGAGGAATTTCCTGACCAGCCCTTTAATGCTTGTGGTTTACCAAGACTCGGTTGCGTCGACTAGGGCACAGAAGGTTTATGCCCTTCCGAAAGCCGGTGTTTCTTCATGCAGTGCCGCAACTGGTCATAGGAAAGCCCGATCGCGGCGGCTGCCCGGCGCTGGTTCCAGCGGTGCCGGTCAAGCGCATCGACCAGCAGGCCCCGCTCATAGGCCTCGACCGAAGCCCGCAGCCCTGCATTTGGCCCTGCATCTGGCCCTGCACCCGCTTCAGGCAGCGGGACCGGCTTCGGCTGCGAGGACGCCGGATCCGCGCGAACACCATCTGGCCGCGGCGGAACCTCCGATCGAGAATCCACACGCCCCTCCTGCCGCCAGGGATTCTCGAAAGGATCGAAGACGATCTCGGCAATCGGGGCATGTTCGTTGGCCCAGCGATAGACCGCGCGCTCCACCACGTTGCGCAGTTCGCGGACGTTGCCCGGCCAGTCATGCGCTTCCAGAACGGCCATGGCTTCGCCCGTGAAGCCGGGCCAGGTATCCCACTCCAGTTCGGTCGCCATGCGCCGCCCGTAGTAGTCCGCCAGTTCGTAGACGTCGCCTTCCCGCGCGCGCAGCGGCGGCAGGTTGATGACCTCGAAGCTAAGACGGTCGAGCAAGTCGGCGCGGAAGCGGCCTTCATCGGCCATGCGCGGCAAGTCCGCATTGGTCGCGGCCACCACGCGCACATCGACCTGCACCGGACGCGAGGCCCCGATCCGGGCGATCTCGCCATATTCGATCACGCGCAGCAGGCGTTCCTGCGCCGCCATCGAAAGCGTGCCGAGTTCGTCGAGAAAAAGCGTCCCCCGATCCGCCTCCTCGAACCGCCCGGCCCGCGCCCGGACCGCCCCGGTGAAGGCGCCCGCCTCATGCCCGAACAGTTCCGCCTCGATCAGGGTTTCGGGGAGCGCCGCGCAGTTCATGGTGATGAGCGGCTCCCCCCAGCGCGGGGAGAGATGGTGAAGGCGCTGGGCGATCAGCTCCTTGCCCGTCCCGCGCTCGCCGATGACCAGCACCGGGCGCCGCACCGAAGCCGCGCGGCTGGCGCGCTCCACGGCATCGAGAAAGGCGGTCGATTGACCGATGAACTGAACATCCCGCTCCATTCCCAAATATTAGCGAATTTTCCCATTCATTGGCAATTCATCTTTTTAAGCCCTCCGCGTCAAACTGCTGAATTCGCGGAAATCCGTGCCTTTCGAAAACTGGCACGCCCCTTGCGATGACATGGGCAAATTCACGAGATCCGACAGAGGAACACCACGATGTCCTTTCAGAACGCCAGCTTCGCAGCCCGCCATCAGAGCAAGCAGCCCGGCGCGTCCCGCGCACGCAGCAAGCTCGACTGGGCGATCATCGCCGCGGTGCTGGCGATGGGCACGCTCAACCTCGTCGCCATGAGCGACCGGATCGCACCCCCGGCCCACGCCGCGCCGGTCTGCGGAGCGCCGCTCCAGTGAGCAGGCTCGACGCGGAAATCGAAATCCTGCAAGGATCGGCGCAGGACGCCCAGGCCTTCCAGCCCGGACGCGCCCGCCCGTTCGTCACCGGTGCTTCCCGCTTCACGCAGGCCCGCAAGTTCAATCCCACCTCGATAAAAGGAAATGCCAGGATGGGTATCTTCTCCCGCACGCGCGACATCATCGCCGCCAACTTCAACGACATGTTGGACAAGGCGGAAGATCCCGGGAAGATGATCCGCCTCATCATCCTGGAGATGGAGGAAACCCTCGTCGAAGTGCGCACCAGCAGCGCGCGGACCATTGCCGACCAGAAGGAACTGCGCCGTCACGTCGGGAAGCTGGACCAGCTTCAGGCCGACTGGGGCGACAAGGCCCAGCTCGCGCTCAGCAAGGACCGCGAGGACCTGGCCCGCGCCGCCCTGCTCGAAAAGAAGAAGGCCGGTGACATGGCCGAGCAGCTTCGTAGCGAGATCGCCGTGCTCGACGATGCCCTGCGCGCCTACGAGGAGGACATCGAGAAGCTCCAGAACCGCCTGCGCGAGGCCCGCAGCCGCCAGTCCTCGATCGCCGCCCGCTTGCAGAGCGCCGAGAATCGGGTCAAGCTGCGCACCCTGCTGTCGAGCGAGCGCGTGGACGAGGCTCTGGTACGCTTCGACCAGCTCGAAAGGCGCGTCGACTATGCCGAAGGCCGCGCCGAGGCGATGAGCCTGGGCGACAGTCGCCAGCCGACGCTCGCCGAGGAAATCGCCGCGCTCCAGGACGGCGACACGATCGATGCCGAACTTGCCGAAATGAAGCGCGCTATGAACGCGGGCAAGAACGGTTCGGAATAACAGCGGCGCACCTGGCATCCCGGCAGGTGCATGCCGCCCGCGAAGGGCCATGACCGGGAATGCGGGTCTTCAGGACCCGACCAGTCAAAGGGACCCCGGCGCCAGTCGGCGCGGTCCAAGGGAAAGGGAAAAACCAGTGTCACGCGGACAATTCTATCTCGACAAGTCGAACGCCAAGCTCGCGGGTGTCTGCTCCGGCATTGCCGACTACACCGGGGTCGATACGCTCTGGGTGCGCATCGCGGCGGTGCTGCTCACCTTCTTCGTCTCCTTCGTGACGATCCCGATCTACATCGCGGTCGCCCTGATGGCGGACAAGCGGCCAATGAGCCTCTACAGCGAAGCCGAGGAAGAGCGCCTGCTGCGCCGTATGGAACGCCGCAGGAATCGCCAGGGCTATGGCCTCATGCGTTCCACGCCCAACCGTTCGGGCCGCCTGCGCAGCGAACTCTCGGACATCGACCGCCGCGTCGCCGAAATGGAAGCGCACTACACCAGCAGCAATTCGCGCCTCGCCGCCGAAATCGACAGTCTGCGCTAAGCGCGGCAGTCAAAACGCAGGCAACGGGTAACAGGGACAATAGCTCGATGGAAAACCTCGCCCTCCTCATTCCGCTGGCCCCGTTCATCATCGGCGGCTTCGCGATCTGGACGCGGCATCAGCGCAAGATGGCCGAACTCCAGGTTCAGGCGACTGCCGAGAAGGCCGCGCAATATGCCTCGCACTCCCGCGAACTCGAAGAGCGCGTGCGGGTGCTGGAACGGATCATCACCGACGGCGGCTACAACACCGCGCTGCAGATCGAAGCCCTGCGCGACACCCGCGAAGTGGAGGCCAGCGAAGCGGCGAAGGAAACCCGCCAGTGAGCGGCCTTGCACCGACCCGCGCGAACGGAACAGGGGACTGACCCGGATGGATTACGCAACGCTCGAAATGCTCTCGCCGGTGTTCGTCGTCGCCACGGCGCTGGGGATCGGTGGCTGGGTCTTCAACAACTGGCTGCGTATGCGCCACGGCTACCCGCTGGAAAGTTCGTGGGGCAAGGCTATCTATCCCAAGGACAACAACGAGGCACAGGCCCGCGTGCAACTGCTGACCCAGGAAAACGCCCAGCTGCGCGCCGAGATCGGCGCGATCAAGGACCGCCTCGCCAGCGTGGAGCGCATCGTCACCGATCAGGGCTACGATGTCGCCCGCCAGATCGAAGGCCTGCGAGACGCCCGCAACGGGATCGGGCATGAGGTGACACAATGAGTTTCTGGACCGCCGTAGTCGTAATCTTCGCGATCGCCTCGATCACCTGGCTGCGCGCGCAGAAGCTGCGTGGCGAGAAACCGGGTTTCCGCCTCGACGGCCATAGCGAACGCGAGCACGAACTGGAAAACGAGGTCGAGAACCTGCGCAAGCGCATCGCCGTTCTCGAACGCATCGCCACCGACGACCGCCGCGAAAAGGACCTTGCGCGCGAAATCGACGCCCTGCGGGATTGAGAACACGTCGTCCCGGACTTGATCCGGGACCGCTGGCCGGGACCCTCTGCCCTTTCGGCAGAGCCGCGCCACTGCGTCGCAGCACCGGAAAAACGGCAGACCCGATCCCACAATATATCTGAAATTACATGTTTTTCACTAGCCAGCCCTTCCCCTGACCGACATCGACAGAACCATTACCCTTCACGGAGGAAAGACGTGTTGAAACGCCTTCTGCCCCTTCCCGTAGTGGCTGCATTCTGGGCAGCATTCTCGATTGCCCCGCTCCATGCCCAGGAAGCCGATCGTCAGTTTCCGGTGAGCGCTTTCGACGCCATCCAGACGCGCGGTTCGGACCGCGTGAAGGTCGTTCCCGGCGACGCCAGCGTAGTCATCGCGACAGGTGACCCGCAGGCGCTGGATACGCTTCGTGTCGAAGTGAAGGATCGCGTTCTCTACATCGATCGCAAGCCGGGCAATTGGCGAGACAAGGGCGCGACCGTGACGGTTTCGGCATCGACGCTGCGGGCCGTGACGATATCCGGCTCGGGCTCCGTCGAAATAGCGCAAGTGACCGGCCCGGAATTTCTGGGAAGCATGAGCGGTTCCGGGGCTCTCTACCTGAACGGCGTGGATGCCGACCTGGTGGAAATCCGCCAGACCGGGTCGGGCGCTGCCACGGCGAACGGCCGGGCAAAGTCCATCAAGCTATCCGTTCGCGGTTCGGGTGAAATCGACACCCGTGCGCTGCAGGCCCAGGACCTCAGGATCGACATGACCGGGTCCGCCTTGATTCATGCGAAGGCTTCCGGCACCGCAAGGATCAATACGCGGGGGAGCGGCGTGATCGACGTGAAGGGCGGCCCGCAATGCGTGATCAACCAGAAAGGCACCGGCACGCTGCGCTGCGGCTGACGACGGAAAGTCAGCCCTTCGGCACCCTCGCATCCAGTTCCGCCAGCCACACCGCTGCGCTGGCATCGGACGGCGCGCGCCAGTCTCCGCGGGGGCTGAGGGCGCCGCCGGAGGATACCTTCGGCCCGTTCGGCATGGCCGAGCGCTTGAACTGGCTGAAGGCGAAGAAGCGCCGCAGGAACTTCTCCAGCCAGGATCGGATCACGGCGAGGTCGTATTCGTTCTTGCGATCCTCGGGGAAACCGGCAGGCCAGGTGCCCTTCGCCGCATCGCGCCAGGCATGAAGCGCGAGGAACGCTACCTTCGAAGGCTTCTGACCAAACCGCATGATATGGTGCAGGAAGAAGTCGTTAAGCTCGTAAGGCCCGATCTTCGCCTCGGTGCTCTGGATCGCGCCGTCGGCACCGGCGGGCACCAGTTCGGGCGAGATCTCGGTGCCGAGGATGGCGAGCAGCACCTCCTCGGTCTCGGCGCCGAACTGGTCGGTCGTCGCGCACCAGCGGATCAGGTACTGGATCAGTGTCTTGGGTACGCCCGCGTTGACCGTATAGTGACTCATCTGATCGCCGACACCATACGTACACCAGCCTAGCGCGAGTTCGGACAAGTCTCCGGTGCCGATCACGAAGCCGTCGTGCTGGTTGGCAAGGCGGAACAGGTAATCGGTGCGCAGGCCCGCCTGCACGTTCTCGAAGGTCACGTCATAAACGGGCTCTCCGTTCGAGAAGGCGTGGCCGATGTTCTGGAGCATCGTCGTCGCCGTGGGGCGGATGTCGATCTCTTCCGCCGTGATGCCCACAGCCTTCATCAGCTTCCAGGCGTTGGACTTGGTGCCGTCGCTGGTGGCGAAGCCGGGCATCGTATAGCCACGAATGAAGGTGCGGGGCAGGCCCAGCCGGTCGCAGGCACGGGCGGCGACGATCAGGGCGTGGGTCGAATCAAGCCCGCCCGAGATGCCGATCACCATCGACTTGGCACCGGTCGCCTCGATGCGGCGCATCAGGCCGTCTACCTGAATATTGAACGCCTCGTAGCAGTCGGCATCCAGCTTGTCGGCGCGCGAGGGCACGAAGGGGAAGCGCAAGACCGGGCGGATCAGGCCGATGTCGCCGCCCGCCGGGGCATGGCGGAAACGCACGGTGCGGAAAGTCTCGTCAGGATTGCCCGCTACTTCGGCCGCGTCGTTGAAGGTGGGCACGCGCATCCGGTCCATGACGATGCGGTCCACATCGACGTCGGCAATGCAGAGTTCCGCCTCCAGCGAGAAGCGCTCGCTCTCCGCCAGCAGGTCGCCCAGTTCGTAGACGATGCCCTGCCCGTCCCAGGCAAGGTCGGTCGTGCTCTCGCCGTGACCCGCCGCCGAGTAGATATAGGCCGCCGTGGCGCGGGCCGACTGCGAGCGGCAGAGCAAGTGCCGTTCGTCCGACTTGCCGATGACGATGTTGGAGGCGGAAAGGTTGCACAGGATCGTCGCTCCGGCGAGCGCGCCGTGCGAGCTGGGCGGGGTGGCGGCCCAGATATCCTCGCAGATCTCGATGAAGAAGCGGAAGTTCGGCAGCACTTCCGAGGCGAAGACCAGATCGACGCCGAAAGGCACGTCCTGCCCGTTCACGCGGATGGTCTGGCCCTTCAGCGTCTTGCCGCTGGCGAACCAGCGCTTCTCGTAGAACTCGCGGTAATTGGGCAGGTAGGACTTGGGCACCACGCCGAGCAGCCGCCCATGCGCAATGGCGAGCGCGCAGTTGTAGAGCCGCCCCTTGTGCGGCAGCGCCGCGCCGACCAGCAGCACGGGCGAAAGATCGGCGCTGGCCTGGACGATTTCCGCCACGGCCGCTTCCACCGCCTCGATCATCGCCGCCTGCAAGTGCAGGTCGTCGATGGCGTAGGAGGAGAGGCACAGTTCGGGGAAGACCAGCAGGTCGACATGGGCGTCATGCGCGCGCCGCGTTTCGGCCAGCACGGCGTCGCGGTTGAAGGCGACGTCGGCGGTGCGGACCTTGGGCGTGGACGCGGCGACACGCACGAAGCCGTGTTCGTGCGCCGAGAAGAAGGAATGGGAATAGAAAGGGTGTGCACTCATGGGCAAATCCCTGACAGGAACGAGAGCGAGAGGCAACTTCCCCTTGCCCTCGCCCGCGCCGCGCTTAAATGGCATGGGCATGCGCAGCCTCGACGACATCCGCGAAGAATACGAGTTTTCCGAAGGCGATGAACGCTATCGCCTGCTGATCGGCCTCGGCGCCGAACTCGATCCCATGCCCGACGCGCTGAAGACGGACGCCACCAAAGTGCGCGGCTGCTCGGCCAGCGTCTGGGTCTATCCGATGGCGCAGGACGACGGCACGCTGCACTTCCTGGCGGACAGCAATGCGGCGATCACCAAGGGCATCGTCTCGCTGGTGATCTCGGCCGTGCAGGACCGGCCCGCCGCCGAAGTGGCCCAGACCGACATCGCTGCTGCGCTGGAGCCGTTCGACCTCAAGAACCAGCTCTCGTCCAACCGCACCCAGGGCGTACCGAACATGATCGCGCTGATCCGCGAGACGGCAGCGCGTTATGCGCAAGGCGCGGGAAGCAACGGAGCCGCAGGAACCGCATGAGGCACCTCAGCCGCCACGCATGGATGGCGGCGGGGCTGTTCTTCGTCGCGCTGGGCACGATCGGCATCTTCCTGCCGGTTATGCCGACGGTAGTGTTCTACCTGCTGGCGGCCTGGTGCTTCGGCAAGAGCCACCCGGAATGGGCGGAGCGGCTCTACAACCACCCGCATTACGGCCACAACTTGCGCGAATGGCGCGACCGGCGCGCGATCAGCCGCAAGGGCAAGATCTCCGCGATTCTGGCGATGACGGGTTCGATTCCGTTCACCTGGTTCACGGCAGGCTGGCCCTGGGTGCTGATCCCGGTGGGCGTGCTGGCGGTGATCGGGCCGTGGATCTGGACGCGGGCAGAGTAGCACGTCGTCCCGGACTTGATCCGGGACCGCTGGCCTCGCGTCACCCCACTCTCGGCAGGGCGCCTTACCGCAAGCTTGCGCCTAAAGGATTGCCAGCGGTCCCGGATCAAGTCCGGGACGACGTGGTTTTTCAGCGCTCCTCCACCGCCTCGCGCAGCACAGCGATGCCCTGCTCGCGCTGGCGCCGCAGTTCCTGCTTGAGCACCGCCGGATCGCGCGCGACCACGAAGCCGAAGCTCACCCCGCCTTCCTTGCCGATCGTGGCGTGGTGGAGCTTGTGCGCCTGCACCAGCCGCTTGGCATAGCCGCGCTTGGGCACCCAGCGGAAATAGCGCTGGTGGACCAGACCGTCGTGGATCAGCGTATAGATCACGCCGTAGAGCAGCACGCCCAGCCCGATCCAGGTCCCCGGCGCCCAGGCATCGGCGCCCATGACCAGGGGTGAGCCCACCGCGAACATCGCGATGCTGATCACCGCGCCGACCAGCGCGTAGAGGTCGTTCTTCTCGAGGAGATTGTCGTGCGGCTCGTGGTGGTCGCGGTGCCAAGCCCAGCCGAAGCCATGCATGATGTACTTGTGGCTGGCCCAGGCCACGAATTCCATGGCGGCGGCGGAAGCCAGCACGATCAGGGCGGCGGAGAGGAAGGACATGATCGCCTTCTAGCTCTTTGCGCCATCGATGTCAGGGTGTCTCGAAAAAGAACGGGAATGCAGATGCAACCGCGACGACGCGGGGTGGTACACGGCTGTACCTGCATTCCTCTTTTTCTTTCAGGCGCCCTCTCCCGTCGGGTCGCAAGAGCCCTCTACAGCCTCTGCCCGGCGACACTTAGTTACAAATGCCGACAGGACTGTGACCTGTGAGTCTTCTCCCGTTCATATTCGCCAGCCTAATTCTGAATGCACGGAACAAGACCCGAAAAAAGAAGGAAAGTCCCATGCGCAAGATCGCCCGTTTCATCGCCCCCGCCCTGGTCGCCACGCTGGGTCTCTCGGCCATCGCCCCCGGTATCGCCGAGGCTGCCGCGCCGCACCGCGAAGCCGCCCGCATCACTCCGAATCGCGAAGCCCGGATCCGCTCGGACATCGCCGGCCTTCGCAGCCAGATCGATCGCGCCGCCGCCCGCCGCACGATCAGCCAGCGCGAAGCCAAGGGCCTGCGCAACGACGCCGCCCAGGTCCAGCGCCTCCACACCGCCTATGCCCGCGGCGGCCTGACCGCCTACGAGGCGCAGACCCTGGAAGGAAAGGTCAACCGCATTCGCGGCGCCCTCCACCTGGAGCGCAACGATCGCAATGGCTACCGCCGCTAAGAAGCTCCAGTTGACCGCTTAGCGAATAATGTTGCGCGAAAAGGCGCGCCGGTTCCCCTTGAATTGCGGGTCCGGCGCGCCTAATCGCGCTTTCACCATGACCACGAAACCGCGCACCCTCTACCAGAAGATCTGGGACGCCCACGTCGTCGACACGCGCGACGACGGAACCAGCCTCATCTATATCGACCGTCACCTCGTTCACGAAGTGACGAGCCCGCAGGCCTTCGAAAGCCTACGCGTGGCCGGTCGTCCGGTGCGCCGCCCCGATCTTACCCTCGCGGTTCCCGATCACAATCTGCCGACCACGGCGCGCAAGGACGCGGAAGGGCGCGTCCTGCCGATCACCGATCCCGAAAGCGCGCAGCAGCTGGCCGCGCTGAAGCGCAACGCGCCCGAATTCGGCGTGCGCTACATCGACGCCACCGATGCCGAACAGGGCATCGTCCACGTCGTCGGTCCCGAGCAGGGCTTCTCGCTGCCCGGTGCCACGATCGTCTGCGGCGACAGCCACACCGCCTGCCACGGCGGCATCGGCGCGCTGGCCTTCGGCATCGGCACCAGCGAGGTCGAGCACGTGCTCGCCACCCAGACCCTGCTGCTCAAGCAGTCGAAGAGCTTCGAGGTTCGCGTCGACGGCCGGCTCGGCGCCGGGGTCACGCCCAAGGACGTAATCCTGCACATCATCGGCGTGATCGGCACCGCCGGCGGCACCGGCTATGTGATCGAGTTCCGCGGCAACGTCTTCGAGGAAATGTCCGTCGAAGGCCGCCTCACCGTCTGCAACATGGCCATCGAAGGCGGCGCCCGCGCTGGCCTGATCGCGCCGGACGAAACCACGATCGCCTATGTCGAAGGCCGTCCCTATGCGCCCAAGGGCGAGGACTGGGACAAGGCCGTGGCCTGGTGGAACAGCCTCGCCACCGATGTCGGCGCGACGTTCGACAAGACTGTCTCGATCCGCGCCGAGGATATCCAGCCGACCGTCACCTGGGGCACCAGCCCCGAGGATACCTCCGCGATCGGCGGCGTGGTCCCCGCGCCGGAAGACTTCGCCGATGCCTCCAAGCGCGACGCGGTGAAGGTCAGCCTCGACTACATGGGCCTGACGCCCGGCACGAAGCTCACCGAAGTAGAAGTGCAGAACGTCTTCATCGGCTCCTGCACCAACAGCCGCATCGAGGACATCCGCGCCGCCGCCGCCGTGCTCAAGGGCCGCCACAAGGCCGACAACGTCAAATGGGCGATCGTCGTCCCCGGCTCGGGCCTGGTCAAGGCGCAGGCCGAGGCCGAGGGGCTGGACAAGATCATCGTCGAGGCGGGCCTCGAATGGCGCGAACCGGGCTGCTCGGCCTGTCTCGCCATGAACCCCGACAAGGTTCCGGCCGGGGAGCGCTGCGCCTCGACCAGCAACCGCAACTTTACCGGCCGCCAGGGACCCGGCAGCCGTACCCACCTGATGAGCCCCGCCATGGCCGCCGCCGCCGCGGTTACCGGCAGGCTCACCGATGTGCGCGAACTGGTAGGATAAGCACGACATGTCGAACGATTCGGAAAACAACCTGGCCGGCAAGGCCGCTCTCGCTGCCGGTGCCGCCATCGGTTCCGCCGCCATCGCCGCGGCGCTGCTGTTCGTGAAGCGCCGCAAGGCCCGCGCCAGCGAAAAGCCGCTGCACCCCGAACAGGCACCCGAGACCGATTGATGAAGCCGATCTCCCACGTTGCCGGACGGGCCATCCCGTTCGGCCGCAAGAACGTCGACACCGACGTCATCATCCCGGCGCACTGGCTCAAGACCATCACCCGCGAAGGCCTCGGCAAGGGCGCTTTCGAAGCGGTGAAGAAGGAAGAGGGCAATGTGTTCGAGAACCCCGAATTCTCGGGCGCGCCGATCCTGATCGCGGGCGACAACTTCGGTTGCGGTTCGAGCCGTGAACACGCCGCCTGGGCCCTGCTCGACATGGGGATCACCAGCGTGATCGCCCCGAGCTTCTCGGACATCTTCTCGGGCAATGCCTTCAAGAACGGTATCCTTACCGTGGCCCTGCCGCAGGAAGCGATCGACCGGCTGATGGAAGTCGCGCAGACCGACCCCATCGACATCGACCTTGAAACGCAGACCGTCACCACGCGTTTCCAGGACCGCTACAGCTTCGAAATCGACCCGTTCCGCAAGCACTGCCTGCTGGGCGGGCTGGACGAAGTGGGCCTCACCATGGCGCAAGGCGATGCGATCGCCGCGCACGAGGCGAAGGCGCGCGACGCCCTGCCGTTCCTGGCAAAAACACCCGCGACGGCCTGAAAACCCATCCTGATACCCCGTCGTCCCGGATCAAGTCCGGGACGACGGACAAATCTCCATTGCCCCGACCCGCTTCGCCCCCTATCGGCAGGATGAAGTCCTAATCCGAGGGTATCCGATGACGAGTTTCCAGGATCGCGAGCGCGCCGAAGAGGCGAAGTTCGTGCATGATGCCGACACCCAGTTCCGCATCCAGGCGCGCCGCAACCGGCTGCTGGGCGAATGGGCTGCCGCGCGGATGGGCCTTTCTCATGCCGAAACCGAAGCCTACGCCAAGGCCGTGGTCCAGGCCGACTTCGAGGAAGCCGGTGACGAAGACGTGATCCGCAAGCTGCTGGGCGACCTGATCGCCGCCGGCGTCGATGCCTCCGAACCCGAAATCCGCACCGCGCTCGAAGAAAAGCAGGTCGAGGCGCGCCGCGCCTTCCTGGGCTGATAGCCCGCCGCTTCAAAGGAATCTGCCATGGCGATGCCAGCCAGTGAAATCGAAGCCATGATCCGCGCCGCCCTGCCCGATGCGGAAGTGGAGATCACCGATCTTGCCGGAGACGGCGACCACTATGCCGCGCGCGTCACCAGCGCCGCCTTCGCGGGCAAGCCCCGCGTCGCCCAGCACAAGATGGTCTACGAAGCGCTGGGCGGCCGCATGGGCGGCGTGCTCCACGCCTTGCAACTCACCACCGCCGTCCCCAATTGATGTCGGCACAGTCTGAAGGTTTAACTGAAATGTCCGACGTCAACGCCCGTATCGACGAGATTGTAAAGAACAACGACATCGTCCTGTTCATGAAGGGCACGCCGCTGTTCCCGCAGTGTGGTTTCTCCAGCCGCGCGATCGCCATCCTCGAACAGCTTGGCGCGCCTTACGAGAGCGTGGACGTGCTTCAGGACATGGATATCCGCCAGGGCATCAAGGCCTATTCGGATTGGCCGACGATCCCGCAGCTCTACGTGAAGGGCGAATTCGTCGGCGGCAGCGACATCATGATGGAAATGTACGAGGCAGGCGAACTGCACCAGCTGTTCATCGATACCGGCCTCGCCACCCAGGGTTGATCCCCAAGCTTGATCAGGGGGCTGATAGCCCGAACGAATTCGCGAAGCGCCTGGGGGCAACCTCGGGCGCTTTTTCGTGGCTTCGGGGAAGGAGGTTCTCGGGGAGACGGGGCCGGGAGACAATCGGCCCCGTCTCGGTCGAGATTTACTCGAGGGTACGTTATCCTATAAGCACGAGTCGTGCCACTTCGCCCTTTCCCGCACGATTCCGGCATTTTCGAGCAAGCCCCGGACCCCGCGGCAGGCAGAACTGTAAAGTATTCCGGCAATCCCGCGTCGGCGGCATGACGATGCGATGACGCAAAACCGCTTGCCTCTCGCGGTCCAGGACGCAAACTCGCGAACATGATCCTCTATGCCCCCAGCAACGAGCCGATGCCGGCGGACGGCCCGAAAGTGATACCGGCGGCAACCCTGGTGATCTTCCGCAATGCCGCCCATGGCGGTCCCCCCGAATTGCTGATGGTCCAGCGCGCGCAAGCGATGCGTTTTGCCGGCGGCGCAGCGGTCTTTCCCGGTGGCCGCGTCGATCCCGCCGACCGCGAGCTTGGCGCTGCGCTGATGCCGGATCAGCCGATCGAGCTGGCGGCCGCGCGGATCGCCGCCATTCGCGAGACCCTGGAAGAGACCGGCCTCATGGTCGCCACCCGCCGTCCGGTCACGGCCGAGGAAGCGGCGCAGGGGCGCCTCATGCTGCTGGAATGCGGCGCGCTCGCCCCGGTGCTGGAGCGTTTCGGCTGGGACCTCGCCCCCGAACGCCTGGTTCTCTATGCCCACTGGTGCCCGCCATGGGACAAGGGCTTCGACACCCGTTTCTTCGTCACCGATCTCGGCACCGGCGCCGTAGACGTGACCGTCGACGCCACGGAGAACACGCGGCTGTTCTGGACCAGCGCCGCAGAGGCGCTCGCCATGGCCGCGCGCGGGGAGATCGCCGTGATCTTTCCCACCCGCCGCAATCTGGAACGGCTGGCCCGTTATGGCAGCCACGAGGACGCGATCGCCGATATCGCCCGCCACCCCGTCGAACGCATTCATCCCGGCATCGAGATGGTCGATGGCGAGGCGTGGCTGATGATCCCGGACGGCCACGGCTATCCGGTGCGCGGCCAGCTCAAGGCCCTGGCCGATCGCGGTTGACCCGCGATCGGCTTAAGAGCCTGTTTGAAAATGCCCTAAAGGGGCATTTTTGTGCGGCACCGGCAAAATCCGCCTACGGCGGATTTTCAAACAATCTCTTACAGGAAATCAGGCAGGTTCGGGTTCCGGCTCGGGCCCTGCGAGCGGTCCTTCGATTTTCGGTCCGGTCGCACCGTAGAGCCCCAGCACCACGGCCAGCACGAAGAACACCGTCATCGCCTTGATGGCCGGATCGTAGCTGCCCGTCAGCGAGAATGCCTTGGCCGATCCGATCACCGAAGAGGCGATGAAAGGCAGGCCGATCAGCGTATTGAGCCCGAAACCGCGGCTGTAGCTCGCTTGCCCGAAGCTGTCCGACAACCCCCGCCCCAAAGTCGGGATCGCGCCGCCTCCGTGCAAGCCGATCAGACCGACGACCACGGCGGTCACCGCGAAAGGCGGATGGAACAACAGGATCGCCCAGAGCAGTGCGCAGTTGAAACCGATCAGCGCCAGCGAGCGGCCTCCACCGAGCCGGTCGGCGATCCAGCCGAACATGACCGATCCAAATATGCCGGCAAGCGACATGACCGACTGCAATTGCGCCGATTCGGCCCGCGTAAAGCCCCAGGATTCGCCCATCGGCACCAACAGCGAACCCAGCATGACCGAACTCGCCATGCTGGCGACCGCTGCCAGGCAGAGCGCCCAGAACCGGGGCCTCGCAAGCAGTTGGGCGACGCTGAGCGACCCGTCCGAAGTGCGCCTGTCGCGCGAGACCGGGGCTACCGTTTCCTGCCCCGGCGGATGATCGACCGCCAGAAGGCTGAGCGGGACGAGGATCGCTGCAGTGACCAGCCCGATCGCCATGTAGAGCGTGGTGGGTGCCATGCCGTCCAGCGCCTTGTGCAGGAGCCAGGGCATGACCGCGATGACGACCGGCAGATGGACCACGCCCAGCGCCAGCCCGCGATTGCGGTGGAACCAGCGCGTCACCAGCGTCGCCGGGCCCACCGAGCCTGCAAGGCTGAGCGCAGGGCCGAAAAACAGGCCATAGGCGACAAGATAGAGCGCATAGCTATGGGTGAGCGCCAGCAGGACGTAACCCGCCGCGGCCAGCAACGCGCCCGCCAGCAAGAGCAGCCGCAGCGAGACTTTCGCGATCAGCACGCCCACGAAAGGCGCCAGTATCGACGATCCGACAAGGACCAGTGGAATCCCAGCCGCGGCCGCTTCGCCGCTGACGCCGAGCCGCTGTTCTACCGATGCCAGCATGATCCCGAAGGATCCCATTATCGTACCGATAACCAGATTGTGCGCGACCCCCGCGATCACGCCCATGCGGACGGCCAGAGGGTGGTTCGGAATATCCGGCGCATTGCCGGCTGCATGGGCCATGGCTCTCTCTCCCAGATGGCGACCAGATGGCTAAGTGCCGGCTTTTGCCGGGCATGACTTTGCCGGGAGGATAGGGCTCGGCGCCGTGCTGGCGAGGAGATTGGACGCGGCGCGGGGAAATAACGCCCTGGCGTAGCAGGCCGGAAGCGATCAGCCGACCGCGCGCCACTCCGGCGTGAAAGTCGCGTGAAGGCGGACGAGATGATCCACGACCGGCGTGTAGAGCGGACAGTCGAACTCCACCCCGGCGCAGTTGCCGCTTACCCAGCGGACGATGCCGGTCAGCCCCTCCAGCCCCTGCGGCCGGATCACCAGACGCATGCCGACTCGAAAGAACAGCCCCGTCACGCGCAGGCAGCAACCTTCGGCGGTGATGTCGGAAATCTCGCCCTGGTCGCGCAAGCCATTGGCAGTGCGGCATTGTGCCGCGAGGGAGACCGGCTGCCGTCTGGATCTGCGCTGGAGGAAGGGGCGATTCATGCTGCCGATTATCGCACGAACCGGTTGATCAACCCTTAAGCAGGCGCCTGAACGCCCGAGCCTTCGACCGCTTCGGCCTTGGCGGCCAGCCGCTTGGCCAGGACCGCGCAGACCATCAGCTGGATCTGGTGAAAGAACATCAGCGGCAGGATGATCGCACCCACTTGCGCGGCGGGGAAAAGCACGCCCGCCAGCGGCACGCCCGTGGCGAGGCTTTTCTTGGAACCGCAGAACAGGATCACCACGCGGTCCTCATGGCTGAAGCCCAGCAGGCGCCCCAGCACGTTGCCGATCACCATGATCGCCGCCAGCAGCGCCAGCGAGAGGGCGGCGATCAGCGCCAGTTCCTGCACCGTCACCTTCTGCCACAGCCCTTCCAGCACGGCGGCCCCGAAAGCGGTGTAGACCACCAGCAGGATCGACCCCCGGTCGGTGTAGCCGAGCAGCTTCTTGTGGCGCTGCACGAAGCCGCCGATCCACGGACGCAGCAGGTGCCCCGAAACGAAGGGCAACAGCAGTTGCAGCGAGATCGAGATGATCGGGTCGGTGGAAAAGCCCTGCGCCTTGCCGGTGATGAGCAGCGCCGTCAGCACCGGGGTGATGAATATGCCCGCCAGGTTCGAAAACGAGGCACTGCACACCGCCGCCGCGACGTTGCCTCCGGCAATCGCGGTGAAGGCGATGGACGACTGTACGGTCGAGGGCAGGAGCGTCAGGAACAGGACGCCGGTGGCCAGCGACGGCTCAAGCCCCGGAATCGCCCTGATCCCCAGGCCCAACAGCGGGAAGATCACGAAAGTCAGGCAGGCGACTGTCAGATGCAGCTTCCACGCCCGCGCCCCGTCGAGGATCGCCTCGCGCGAGAGCTTGGCGCCGTGAAGGAAGAACAGCAGCGCAATCCCGGCATCGGCCACGCCCCCTGCGATTCCCGCCCAGATGCCGCGCGCGGGCAGCACCGAGGCAAGGCCGACGGTCGAAACCAGCATGAGCAGATAGGGGTCGATGTTCAGGCGCGAGAGCAGGCTTTTCATGAGACCTCTCTAAGCGCGCCTGCCGCCGAGCAAAACCCCGCCATGCCGCGCCACGCGCACAAAAACTTGAAATCCTGCGTCCCGTTACTCGGGAATTGGCGCGCCCGACAGGGTTCGAACCTGTGACCCCAAGCTTAGAAGGCTCGTGCTCTATCCAGCTGAGCTACGGGCGCGCGTCGCGCTCCCCATAGCGCGGTTCGCCGTTCACGCAAACCGCATGAACGGTTCAACTTGTGCTTTGCGGCATCGCAGCAGGAGGTTACGCACAGCGAATGAGCGAAGCAGACCTTCCCGCCGGCCACCTTTCCCGCGCCCAACTTTCCCGCATCGACGGCATGACCGGCGCCCGCCGCCATTTCCGCTATTTCGATTTCGTGATGGTCGCCTTCGTGGTGATCCTGCTGCTCTCCAACCTGATCGGCGCGGCGAAGCAGGCGCAAGTGGACTTTCCGCTGCTGGGGCCGGTCACCTTCGGCGCGGGCGTGCTGTTCTTCCCGGTTTCCTACATCATCGGCGACGTGCTGACCGAAGTATACGGCTATGCCAATGCCCGCCGCTGCATCTGGGCGGGCTTCTTCGCGCTGCTGTTCATGGTGCTGATGAGCGTGGTCGTGGTGGAAATACCCGCCAATCCCGAATGGGCGCTCGCCTCCGCCACGTACACGGTTGCGGGCCGGGAAGTGACGGCACCCAACCAGGCGGCCTATTACGCGATCTTCGGCCAGACCCCGCGCATCGTCTTCGCCTCGGTCTGCGCATTCTGGGCGGGCGAATTCGTGAACTCCTTCGTGCTGGCGCGCATGAAGGTCATGACCCAGGGCAAGCACCTGTGGACCCGCACGATCGGCTCCACGGTGTTCGGCCAGGGCGTGGACAGCGCGCTGTTCTACCCGCTCGCCTTCCTGGGCGTAGCCGGGTTCACGCCGCATTCCATTGCCTTGCTGGCGGTGACCCAGTGGCTGATCAAGACCGGCTGGGAAGTGGTGCTGACTCCGGTGACCTACCTCGTCGTCGGCTGGCTGAAGTCGCGCGAAGGCGTGGACGTGTTCGATCGCAATATCGACTTCTCGCCTTTCGCCAAGGCGCGCAAGACAGGGACAATCCCGGAATAAACCGCCCGCCGCGCTTGGCAGGACCGGCCCGCGCCGGTAGGCCGCGTGAGGCCATGCTCGACCGCATTCTCCTGTCCCGTTTCCGCAACCACCGTGAGACCGCGGTGGAAGGCACGGCCCAGTTCAACCTGCTGGTGGGCGAGAACGGCGCGGGCAAGACCAATGTGCTGGAGGCGATCTCGCTGCTTTCGCCGGGCCGGGGGCTGCGGCGCGCAGGGCTGGCCGACATGCCGGGGCAGCAATTCGACGGCGGTTTCGCGGTAAGCGCAGCGCTGACGCCGCCGGGCACGCCTCAGGGCGAGGAACCGGTGCAGCTGGGCACCGGCGTCCTGCCGGAGCGCCCCGGCAGGCGCCTCGTCCAGATCAACGGCGCCGAGGCACCGGCGGTGCGGCTGGCCGAATGGCTGTCGATCGGCTGGCTGACCCCGGCGATGGACCGGCTTTTCGTCGAAGGCGCGGGTGCGCGGCGGCGCTTTCTCGACCGGCTGGTGCTGGCGGTGCGGCCGGACCATGCCGGTAATGCCACCCGGCTCGAAAATGCCCTGCGCGAGCGCAATCGCCTGCTCTCGGACGACCTGCCGCCCGATCCGCGCTGGCTAGATGCGATCGAGATGCAGCTTGCCGAAGCCGGGGCCATGGTCGCGGCGGCCCGCGCCGAACTGGTGGAACGGCTGGAGCAGGCGCTTGGCGCCCTGCCCGATTCGCCTTTCGCGCGCCCGTCGCTCGCCTATCAACCGGGCGGACCGATCGAGGCCGAAGCCCTCGCCCGCGCCCTGCGGAGCGGCCGCCCGCGCGAGCGCGCGGCACAGCGCACGCTCACCGGGCCGCACCGCGACGAAGTGCTCGTCACCATGGCGGGCAAGGACCAGCCTGCCGCCGAATGCTCCACCGGCGAACAGAAGGCGATGCTGATCGCCATAACCCTGGCCCATTCGCAGCTGCTCGAAACCAGCCTGGAACAACGCCCGCGCCTTCTGCTGCTGGACGAAGTGGCCGCCCATCTCGACCCGCTGCGCCGCGAGGCCCTGTTCGACCGCCTTCGCGCCGGTTCCGCGCAAGTCTGGCTGACCGGCACCGAACTCGCTCCGTTCGAGGCTATCGCCAACGAGGCGGCAGTATGGGAAGTCAGTTCGGGCTCGCTGCGCCGACTGGACTAGGGCGGATCGACATTCAGCCCATGCGGGCCTGCGAAGCGCGATTTCCTGCGCTTCGGTGCTCACGGACCGAAAGTCCGCTGCGCTCCGATGCTCGAAAATCACGCTTCTCGGCTCCACCTGAACTGAATATCGATCCGCCTTAGGTCGACTTGCGGGGCAGCGCCGCCGCCACATCGTCCACCGTCGCCGTCACGATCGCGTCGATGCCCAGTGCCGTCGGATGGACGTGGTCCTTCTGCATCAGGTCCGGCTTGTCGATCACCGGCTGGAGGAAGAACGGCACCAGCGTCGCGCCATATTCCTGCGCAAGCTGCGGGTAGATCGGGTTGAATTTCTCCGCATAGTCCTTGCCGAGATTGGGCGCCGCCATCATGCCCAGCAGCACGACGCGGATATTGTCGCCCTTCAGCCGCTTGAGGATGGCTTCGAGGTTGCGGCGCGTCTCGGCAGGCGGCAGCGATCGCAGCATGTCGTTGCCGCCCAGGCTGACGATGGCGAGTTCGGGCTTGGGAGACTGGCTGCCGAGCGTGAAGTCGAGCCGCTCCAGGCCCGCTGCCGTGGTATCGCCCGAGACCCCGGCATTGGCGATCTTGGCATTCACCCCGCGCGCGCGCAGCGCCTGTTCGAGACGGTCGGGATAGCTCTCTCCGTCGTCCAGGCCGTAGCCCGCCAGCAGCGAATCGCCGAAGGCCAGGATCGGTCGCTCCGGCCCCATCACGGGAATCGCGGGCGGCGCATCGACCGCGCTCTGCGTCTGCTCCTGCGCGGGAGCCGCCGCACTGTCCCTCGAATTGTCACAGGCGCTCAGCAGCACCGGTAACAGCAGAGAGGGCACCAGCAGGATTTTCGCGTGAGCGCGCAAGGCTTTCTCCTTGAACTACGAGGCTTTGCCTACCCATATGGGGCAAGTGAGCGATCCTTCCCAGCCCCCCGCCCCGTCAATTCTTGCGCAGGACCTGCGCCTCACCCTCGGCAGCGGCACAAGCGCGGTCGAAATCCTGAAGGGCATCGACCTTGTCGTGCCGCAGGGGCAGACCTTGGCGCTGCTGGGGCCTTCGGGGTCCGGCAAGTCCTCGCTGATGTCGGTTCTGTCCGGGCTGGAGCGGGCAAGTTCCGGGGCGCTGAGCGTGGCCGGGCAGGATTTTTCGGCCATGGACGAGGATGCGCTGGCACAGGCGCGCAGGGGGCGGATCGGCGTCGTGCTCCAGGCCTTCCACCTGCTGCCGACGATGACGGCGCTGGAAAACGTGGCCACCCCGCTGGAACTCGCAGGGCTTGACCATGCCCGCGAACGGGCCGAGGCGGAACTCGCCGCCGTCGGCCTCGGCCACCGGCTTTCGCACTATCCCGCCCAGCTTTCCGGCGGCGAACAGCAGCGCGTGGCGATCGCCCGCGCGCTGGCACCGCGCCCTTCGCTGGTCTTCGCCGACGAGCCGACCGGAAATCTCGACGCCGCCACCGGCGCCACGATCGTCGACCTGCTGTTCGCCCGCCGCGCGGAAGCGGGCGCGACCCTGCTCATCATCACCCACGACGAAAGCCTCGCCCACCACTGCGAGCGGGTCGTGACTCTGGCCGACGGCCGGATCGCGAGCGACCGACTTGCCTGAGCGCGGTCCCGCTTCCGCGCTGCCCTGGGCCATGGCCTGGAAGCTGGCGCGCCGCGATCTCTCGGCGCGCTTCAAGGGCCTGCGGCTGCTGCTGGTCTGCCTGTTCCTGGGCGTCGGCGCACTGGCCGCTATCGGCACCCTGACCGGCTCGATCGAACGCGAACTGACCTTGCGCGGCCGGGAAATGCTGGGCGGCGACATCGAGCTGCGCACCTGGCAGCGCAGTCTCTCGGAAGAGGAACGGGCGGCGCTCTCCCGTTATGGCAAGGTCTCCGCGGGACTGCGCCTGCAAGCCATCGCCCGCAAGGGAGACCTTACCGCCCCGGTCGCGCTCAAGGCCGTCGATGCCGAGTGGCCGCTTTACGGAAAGCTCGAACTCAAGGACGGCCGCAAGCGGGGCGCGCCGCCCGCAGGGGTTGTCTGGCTTTCCGAGGGCACGGCTGCCAGGCTCGGGGTGAAGCCGGGCGACACGGTGTCGCTGGGCGGCGTGGAACAGCGCGTCGGCGGCCTGATCGCCGCCGACCCGGAGAAGCTGTCGGAAGGCTTCGCACTGGGCGACTCTGCGATTTCAGCGCTGGACCTGCCCGAACGCGCAGGGCTCACCCAGCCGGGCGCCATGTATCGCAGCGCCACGCGCGTGAAGTTCGCCGATCCCGGCCGCGATCCCGAGGCCGTGGTCGAAGCTCTGGACAAGCGCTTCGGCGACGATGCCTTCGACACGCGCACCCGCAATTCCGCCTCGCCCTCCACCCAGCGCTTCGTCAGCCGCATGGGCCAGTTCCTAGCGCTTGTCGGCCTTGCGGCGCTGGTGATCGCCGGGATCGGCATTGGCGGCGGCGTATCCTCCTACCTCGAAGCGCGGCTCACCTCGATCGCCACGCTCAAGGTGCTGGGCGCGACCAGCCGCGACATTTCGCGCATCTATCTGCTGCAGGTCGGCGCGGCGGCCCTGGCAGGCAGTCTCGCGGGACTGCTGGCGGGCGTTCTGGTGACGCCGCTGCTGGCACGCGCGCTCGGCGCGCTGCTGCCGGTCGATACCGGCTTCACCGTCTCGCCGCTCGCCCTGCTGACGGCGGCGGGCTACGGGCTGCTGGTGGCGCTGGTCTTCGCCGCCCCGCCGCTCGCGCGGGCGCGCAGCTTCCCGGCCATGGCGCTGATGCGCGCGCAAGTCTCTCCGCTGGGAGGCGGGAGGCGGGCATGGCTGTTGCCGGTCGGACTGGGCCTTGCCGCGATCGCCGCCATTGCCCTCATCAACGCCGCGCAGCCGCTGGTGACGCTCGGCTTCCTCGGCGGCGCCGCGTTGATGCTTGCGATCCTGGCCCTGGTCGGGCTCGGCATCCGCCGCCTCGCCGCCGCGCTTCCCCGCCCGCGCGACCCGATGCTGCGCGCGGGCCTTGCCAATCTTCACCGCCCCGGCGCCCAGACCGGCGCGCTGGTGACTGCGCTGGGCTTCGGGCTTTCCGCCTTCGTGCTGATCGCGGGCGTCCAAACCAGCCTCGATGCCAATATCCGCAAGACCGTGCCCGACCGCGCGCCCGACTTCTTCGTGCTCGACGTGCCCAAGGCCGAGGGCGACAGATTCGCCGGGATCGTGGAGCGTCAGGTTCCCGGCTCGGCCGTGCGCATGGTGCCGAACATGCGCGGCCGCATCCTCGCCTATGGGGCGAAGGACCACATGACGCGGGTTTCCGACCTGAAGGAAATCCCCGAGGAGGCCTGGGCGCTCAAGGGCGAGCGCGGGCTTACTTACGCGGCGCGGGTGCCTGAGGGCAGCACCGTGACGTCAGGCAAGTGGTGGCCGCAGGACTATCGCGGCGAGCCCCTCGTCTCGGTGGATGAGAAGTTCGCCCAGACCGTGGGCCTCAAGGTGGGGGACAGCATCACGGTGGGCCTGCTCGGGGTCGAGCGCACCGCCCGGATCGCGGCGCTGCGCCGGATCGACTGGGACACGCTGGGCTTCAACTTCGTGCTGGTGTTCTCGCCCAATGCGCTGGCCGATGCCCCGCACAACCTGGCCGCGACGATCGAGGTTCCACGTGGAAAATCGACCGCAGGGCTGCTGCCCCGCCTCGCGCGCGCCTTCCCGTCGAGTTCGGTGATCGAGACCGGCAGCCTGCTGCGCGATGCCCGCGACCTGCTGGACCAGATGACGCTGGCCATCCTCGCCGCCGCCTCGGTCACAGTGCTCGCGGGGCTTGCCGTGCTGTTCGGCGCGATCGCGGCGGCGCGCGCCAGCCGCACTTACGACAATGTGATCCTGCGCGTGCTGGGCGCCAGCCGGGGCCAGCTGCTGCTGCTGCAAGTCGCGGAATATGGGCTGATCGCGGCGGTGCTGGCCGTCGTGGCGCTCGGCGCGGGCAGCGCGATGGCCTGGGCGGTGATCGTCAGGCTGTTCGAGTTCGTCTGGCTGCCCGACTGGCCGCGCATCCTGGCCGTGCTCGCCGCCGGTATCGTGCTGATCCTGGGCTTCGCCCTGGCCGGTTCGCTGCCGCTGCTGCGCGCGAAACCCGCCAGGGCGCTGCGGGAACTTTAAAAACTCAGGCGAAGACTTCTGCGCCGGTGGGGTCGCGCGGATCCATGCCGAAGCGGTTGGGGCCGGGCGTGCCTGGCAGGCAGGTGATCACGAACGACGCGATCGTGGCGATCCAGCCGACGAACGGAATCAGGCCGAGCACGATGAAGCCCAGATACCACCAGCCGCTCATGTCGCGGTCATGGAAGCGGCGCACCGCGACGGCGATGCTGGGGATGAACACCGCAAGGCTGTAGATACCGGCGAGGCCGACCAGCGTGAAGAAACCCGCGCCGAACAGCGCCGACGGATCGCCGCCCTGTTCCACCTGCTGGAACGCGCCGAACGAGAAGCCCAGAACCATCGAAATGCCGAGGATCACGGCATAGACGATGAAGTTGAGCAGCGCGAAACCCCAATATTCGATTCGCAGCGAGCGCCCCTTGAAGTCGGCATAGCGCTTGAACGGCATGACCATATAGTCGAGCATGTCTTTCCCCTCATATTCAATCCATTGAATTATAAGGACCGAAACGCGCGGAGCAAGCTTGTGAAATGGTTAAGATATTAACCGTGAAATATCCGCGGGGTTTGTTTGAAAAATGCCCGAAGAGGGCATTTTGAGCGGCACCGGCCCACACCCCCACCCACCACCCGCAGGATACTACCGTTGGGTGGTGGGGGTGTGGGCCGGTGCCGCAAAAATCCGCCCGCGGCGGATTTTCAAACAGTCTCTGAAACAAAAACCGCAGCAAAGGAAAAGGGACGCACAGGCGTACCCGCGCGTCCCTGGCTGAGTTTGCGGTTCCTGCGTCTCCTCCCCTGCCGCCGGCTCCGCTTGTCACGCTCCGGCTGTGCGCCGGTAACGCGCCGCCGTGCCATGAAGGCGCGGCTGGATCTGTGTCTTGATGGCGAAGCCTCGCCCGGGGTGGGGGAAACCTTGCGCATCCTCTCTCCGGCCGCGGTGCATTTTTCGCATCACCGTCGTGCCTGATAATGAGGCGATCCTAATGGAATAATGCGGCGGAAACAATGGCTCTTTCGGGGGTTCATCCGTATCATGGCCATGCTTCCGCCCGGATGTGACAGAAGCGCCACAATTGCACGCAGCGCCTTGCGTGCTTGCCGAATTTGCCGGGATCGGTTAAGGGCGCGCCAATTTTGCGGCGCAGCATGCGCTGCTGGCCAACTCCTCGAACCGATAGGCAACGCATGTCCGCCCCGCTTCCCTTGCGCAATATCGCAATTATTGCGCACGTCGACCACGGCAAGACCACCCTCGTCGACCAGCTTTTCCGCCAGTCCGGCACGTTCCGTGAGAACCAGCGCATCGAAGAACGCGCCATGGACTCCAACGACCTCGAAAAGGAACGCGGGATCACCATCCTTGCGAAGCCGACTTCGATCGAGTGGAACGGCTACCGCATCAACATCGTCGACACGCCCGGCCACGCCGACTTCGGCGCCGAAGTGGAACGCATCCTCTCGATGGTCGACGGCGTCGTCCTGCTGGTGGACTCGTCGGAAGGCGCGATGCCGCAGACCAAGTTCGTCACCGGCAAGGCGCTGGGCCTCGGCCTGAAGCCGATCGTCGTCGTCAACAAGATCGACCGTCCCGACGGCCGTCACGCCGAAGTGCTGGACGAAGTGTTCGACCTCTTCGTCAGCCTCGACGCCAACGACGAACAGCTCGACTTCCCGACCCTCTACGCTTCGGGCCGCAACGGCTACGCCAGCTACGATCCGGACGCGCGCGAAGGCAACCTGACCCCGCTGTTCGAAAAGATCGTCGAGCACGTTCCCGCACCCGATCTCGACCAGGACGCGCCGTTCTCGTTCCTCGCCACCCTGCTCGACCGTGACAACTTCATGGGCCGCGTCCTCACCGGCCGCGTCCAGACCGGCAAGCTCAAGGTCAACGACCCGATCCGCGCCATCGACGCCGACGGCAAGGTGATCGAAGTCGGCCGCGCCACCAAGGTTCTGTCGTTCCGCGGCCTCGATCGCGTTCCCGTGGAAGAAGCCCGCGCCGGTGACATCATCGCCCTGGCCGGCCTCGAAAAGGCGACCGTGTCGAACACCATCGCCGACCCGCAGGTCACCGTGCCGATCAAGGCCCAGCCGATCGATCCGCCGACCCTGGCGATGCGCTTTGCCGTCAACGACTCGCCGCTCGCGGGCCGTGAAGGCGACAAGGTGACCAGCCGCATGATCCGCGACCGCCTGATGCGCGAAGCGGAAACCAACGTCGCCATCCGCGTCACCGAATCGGCCGACCGCGACAGCTTCGAAGTGGCCGGTCGCGGCGAACTTCAGCTGGGCGTCGTGATCGAAACGATGCGCCGCGAAGGCTTCGAGCTGGGCATCAGCCGCCCGCGCGTGCTGTTCGGCACCGACGAGAAGGGTGGCCGCACCGAGCCGTACGAAACCGTCGTGATCGACGTGGACGACGAATTCTCGGGCACGGTCGTCGAGAAGATGCAGCGCCGCAAGGCCGAGCTTACCGACATGCGTCCTTCGGGCGCCGGCAAGACCCGCATCACCTTCTCGGCCCCTTCGCGCGGCCTGATCGGCTACCACGGCGAGTTCCTGTCGGACACCCGCGGCACCGGCATCATGAACCGCCTGTTCGAGAAGTATGACGCGCACAAGGGCCCGATCGAAGGCCGCCAGAACGGCGTGCTGATCTCGAACGGCACCGGTGAAGCCGTCGGCTACGCACTAAACAGCCTCGAAGATCGCGGCATCCTGTTCGTGAAGCCGCAGGAAAAGATCTACGAGGGCATGATCATCGGCGAAAACGCCAAGCCCGACGATCTCGAAGTGAACCCGATGAAGTCGAAGCAGCTGACGAACTTCCGTTCGACCGGCAAGGACGACGCCATCCGCCTCACCCCGCCCCGCGTGATGACGCTGGAGCAGGCGATCGCCTATATCGACGACGACGAAATGGTCGAAGTAACCCCGCAGTCGATCCGTCTGCGCAAGGCCTTCCTCGACCCGAACGAGCGCAAGAAGCAGAGCCGCAAGAAGGACTGATCCTTCAGCAGCTTCGGCTTTCGCCGAATGAAAAAGATGACGGGCGGCAATCTCGCGATTGCCGCCCGTTTCTTGTGGCCGTTTTGGCCCTCTCCCAATTTTGGTTGGGGGGCGGCACCGGCCCTCTCCCGTCCCGAAGAGCACGAAAAGGTCCGGGGGACCTTTTCGCTGAGGGGGCCGACCTCTCACGAGTGTATCCTAGATGGGAGGTCGGGTGGGGGAGAGGGCCGGTGCCGCCAAAATCCGCCTTCAGCGGATTTTCAGACTGCCCCTTAGAACTGGTAGCCGATCGTCGCGCGCAGCGAGTGATAGGAGAAGTTCTTGTTCGATCCCTTGATGTTGGTCGAGCCCGAATCGATCAGGAACGGATTGGTCGCGGGCGCCGTGCCCGGACCGACCTCGACGTTGTACTTGTTATCGCTGTAGCGGTTGTAGAGATATTCGAGGCCGAGGCTAACGTTGCGCGCGACCATGATTTCGCCGCCGCCGCCGGCCTGCCAGCCCCAGACCATCTTGTTGCCCCGCTGCGGGTCGAACGAGTTGGCCGTGTTGGTGGTGAGGAAGTCGTGGTCGATCTTCGCCACGCCGCCGCCGCCGGTCACATAGAACAGCGCACCGCCGCCGGGCGTATAACCGGCGCGCGCACGGGCCGAGACGCCGTAGTCGAGCTTGCGCTGGATGACGTAGCTGGCAGGCGTCGTGCTGAAGCCCGAAGTGGCGTCCTTCGCCTCGCTCTTCACACCTTCGACGAGGCCGCCGAGCACGAAATTGCCCATGCGCTTGTCGTAGCCGAAGCGGACGCCGTATTCCGCGCCGTCCTTGTCGCTGCGGCAACCGTCACCCGGCGTGGCGCCCAGCGCGCGGCCGTTGCAGAAACCGGGGCTGAAGGCATTGGCGCCTGCTGCCGTATTGACGGTGTTGTCGTGGCGGCCGTCGCCATCGGTATCGAAGCGCAGGCTGTCGCCGCCATCGCTTCCGCGCGTCGACAGACCGCCGAACGCCTGGACGTAAGGGCCATCGAAATGGCTGTCGCGCGCCGGGGTATCGACGGCGATGGGGGCCACGTCATCCTGGGCCATGGCCGGAAGAGCCACGACGGCGACCGTCAGGCCGATCGCCGAGGAAAGGAGGCGGGTAATTTTCATGGTAATATCCCTGTCAAAATCCATGTCTGGCCCTCCCCGAAGTCCAAACCACGGATTTTGTTTCCCTTTATGCGGCGAAGCGAGGTCAGGTTTCCGATGGACCGACTGAAGCATGCAAACGATTCATACAAACTCGTACAAAGCTGAACGGAATCTGCCTTGTTCGCTTCGATCCGGTTCAGCCGGGAGGGCGTAGAAGAAACTCAACAAGGGACGAGACCCCGGCCCCACCCACCGGAGCCCCTGCCCAGCAAGGAGTTTCGAACTATGACTTTCTTCCGCAATGCGATCCTGGCCTCGACGCTCGCCGCGACGGCGCTGGCCACTGCTACGCCCGCCATGGCCCGCGACCACTATCGCCACAACGACAATACCGCCGCCGTCGCCATCGGCGCGGGTGTGATCGGCCTGGCGCTCGGCGCGATCATCGCCTCGAACAACAACGACGACCGTTATCGCGACGACCGCTACTACAACACCGGCTATGCCTACGGTCCGGCCTATACCAGCGGCTGGGAATACCGGGACGGCTGGTACTGGGACCGCCAGGGCGGCCGCCACAGCCGCAACGACTACGACCGCTACCAGCGCGGCGACTACCGCCGCGGCTACGATCACGACCGTGGCGATTTCCGCCGCGGGTACTGATCTCACGAGCCATCTACGCTGGCCACCGAGGCTGACCGGGCATCCCCTCCCCGGTCGGCACCAGACGCCCGGCCTTCCCGGCCGGGCGTCGTTGTTTGAAAATCCGCCTGCGGCGGATTTTTGCGGCACCGGCCCACGCCCCCAACAAAACCTCAGCTCGTCGCAAGGTTCTGCGAATTCACGCCAAGTTCACCCCCGGAAGCGGATTTTCAGGGTCCGACGCGCCCGCCGATTCCGCCGTAACTTGGTTGGCCCGGAAAGGAGTGCGATATCATGAAACTGAACTGGAAGACCCTGGGCTTCGCCACGGCGCTCGCCGCATCGGCGCTGACCGCTTCCGTGCCTGCCATGGCGCGGGACTATTACGACCGGGGCGGCAACGACGCGGCCGTGGCCATCGGCGCGGGCATCCTCGGCCTGGCCGTGGGCGCCGCGCTCGCCGATCGCGACGATGGGCGCTACTACGATCGCGGATACTATGACTCCCGCCGCTACGTCACCGTGCGCGGCCGTCCGGGATACTACTATTACTACGACGGCTATCCCAACCGCTACTACCGCGACCGTTATTACGATCGCTACTACGCGCCCTATTACCGGGATCGCTGGAACGGGCGCGACCGCTGGCGCGATGGTCGCCATGCCTGGCGCGATGACCGCCGGGGCTGGCGCGGCGATCGCAACTGGCGGGACGACCGCCGCTGGGATCGCGGCCGCGACCACTGGCGTGACGATCGCAGGCGCGACGACCGCAGACGCGACTGGCGCCGCTGAACACCGTTCCTGGCGCGCTCTCCCGGCGCGCCAGGAACAACACGTCAAGAATGTCACATATCGGGCGGTTTTCCGCAGGAACGGGGCAAGAGCCATGAAGCCCACTCGCCAATCACGGCGCGGAAGGCTATGGGGCGCCCACCATGGAAACCGCCGATCTGCGCATTGCCCTGTTTTCGGGCAACTACAACTATGTCCGTGACGGAGCCAACCAGGCCCTCAACCGCCTCGTCGGCTACCTCCTGCGCCAGGGCGCGCAAGTGCGGGTCTATGCTCCCGTCGTGAAGAATCCCGCGTTCGAGCCGACCGGAGACCTGATCGGCATCCATTCGCTGCCGATTCCGAACCGCCCCGAATACCGCGTCCCCATCGCCATCTCGGCCAAGGCGCGGCGCGACCTCAAGGCTTTCGCGCCCAACGTCGTCCATGTCTCCTCGCCCGATCCCGTGGGCCATCAGGCCGTGACCTGGGCGCGCGCGCGGAACCTGCCCGTGCTTGCCTCCGTTCACACCCGGTTCGAGACCTATCTGCGCTATTACAACATGGCCTGGGGCGAACCCGTGATCGAGGCGATCCTGCGCCGCTTCTATCGCCGCTGCGACGCCCTGGTGGCGCCTTCGGAATCGATGGCCCAGCTCCTGCGCCAGCAGCGCATGAACTACGACGTCTCGATCTGGTCGCGCGGCGTCGATCGCGAGATCTTCCACCCCGACCGCCGCGACCTGGCATGGCGCCGTGCGCAAGGCATAGCCGACCATGAAATCGTCGTCGGCTTCCTCGGCCGTCTGGTCATGGAAAAGGGGCTGGACGTCTTTTCCGACACACTGGACGACCTCACGCGCCGAGGCATCGCCCACCGCGTACTCGTCGTCGGGGAGGGACCGGCGCGCGAATGGTTCCAGGACCGCCTGCCGCAGGCCGCCTTCGTGGGCTTCCAGCAGGGCGAAGACCTTGCCCGCGCGGTCGCCAGCATGGACATGCTGTTCAACCCTTCGGTCACCGAGACTTTCGGCAACGTCACGCTGGAGGCGATGGCCTGCCGCCTGCCGGTCGTCGCCGCCGCCGCCACCGGCAGCCAGAGCCTGGTCGACGATCACGTCTCCGGCCGCCTGATCCCGCCCGGCGCCATCCACCAGTTCGCCGAGGCCCTCAAGGCCTATATCGAAAACCCGCAGCTGCGCGCCAGCCACGGCCTTGCCGGAGAAAACCGCGCGCTCGATTTCAGCTGGGACCGGATCAACCAGGCGGTTGCCGAAACCTACGTGCGCCTGGTCCGCCAACGTTCGCGTGGCTGACGGGCTTACGCTCGAACCTTACTCTACGTCATCCTGAACTTGTTTCAGGATCCATCGTGCCGATCGAACCGCCGTCGATGGTCAGAAATGGATCCTGAACCAAGTTCAGGATGACGTATGAGTATGAGACAAGCGTTGCAACATTGGGGAAGTGATAAGCCCCTAGCGCAGCACCCCGGCACTACGCAGCCGCATCGCATACCAGAGCAGAAACAGCGCCACGGCCCAGATCACCAAAGTAATGCCGATGCTGGCCGGGCTGGTCAGCATTGCCGGCACGTCGGAGACGAAGGGGTAGATCTGGTTCACCGCCAGCCCCAGCAGCGAAATCGTGAAGGCCGCCACCGCCCAGCGTGAGCGCAGAAGGAGCAGCAGCGATCCCGCCAGTCCGCCCCAGACCCCCAGCGCCCAAGTGACGATGGTCCAGCTCGGCGCGGCGTCCAGCCAGTCGATCATCTCGGGCGAGAGCGGCGCCAGCCACTCGGGATTGCGGGTGACGGTCATCGAGAAGTCGGTGCATCCGAAGGCGTTCCACACCAGCGCCAGCACACCGACGATCCAGATATGCCGCGGCGTTCGGGCTCCCAAGGTTCCTGCCATCGCTAGCCTCCCTGTCTCCATTATGGCCCCGCAGAATACCCCTGCGCCGGAAGCGATGCAATTCCCCGGAACAATAGCTAGATAGTCCCCATGGCCGATCTCTTTGCCGATGACCTTCCGCCCTCCTCCGCCCCCGGCGAACCGCGCGATGATGCCCCGCTGGCGGACCGCCTGCGCCCGCGCACGCTGGACGAGGTGGTAGGGCAGGAACACCTGACCGGCCCGGAAGGCCCGATCGGGCGCATGGTGGCGGCGGGCCGGCTGTCCTCGATGATCCTCTGGGGGCCGCCCGGCACCGGCAAGACCAGCACCGCGCGCCTGCTGGCAGACGCGGTGGGCATGCGCTTCACGGCCGTCTCCGCCGTGTTCTCGGGCGTGGCCGATCTCAAGAAGGCCTTCGCCGAAGCCGATCTCGCCGCCCGCGCCGGGCAGCGCACGCTGCTCTTCGTGGACGAGATCCACCGCTTCAACCGCGCCCAGCAGGACGGCTTCCTGCCTTTCGTCGAGCGCGGCACGGTCACCCTCGTCGGTGCGACCACGGAAAATCCCAGCTTCGCACTCAACGCTGCCCTGCTCAGCCGTGCGCAAGTGCTGATCCTGCACCGCCTCGGCCCGGACGCCCTGAACGGCTTGCTGGACAAGGCCGAAGCGCTGGAAGGCCCGCTGCCGCTGGACGACGATGCGCGCGCGGCGCTGGTCGCCTCGGCGGACGGCGACGGACGCTTCCTGCTCAACCAGGCCGAGACGCTCTATGCCGCGCGGATCGCGGAGCCGCTCGACCCGGCCGGTCTCGGCCAGTTCCTGCAACGCCGCGTCGCGGTCTACGACAAGGACCGCGACGGCCACTACAACCTGATCTCGGCGCTTCACAAGGCGGTGCGCGGCTCGGATCCGCAGGCCGCGCTCTATTATCTCTCGCGCATGCTGACAGCGGGAGAGGAACCCCTGTTCCTCCTGCGCCGCCTGGTACGCATGGCGAGCGAGGACATCGGCTTGGCCGATCCGCAGGCGCTTGCCCAGTGCCTCGCCGCCAAGCAGGCCTACGAGTTCCTCGGCTCGCCCGAAGGCGAACTGGCGATAGCGCAGGCCTGCCTTTACGTCGCCACCGCGCCGAAATCGAATGCGGCCTATGTGGCGTACAAGGCCGCCACCCGCTCCGCGCGGGAGACGGGGTCGCTCATGCCGCCAGCCAATATCCTCAACGCTCCGACCAAGCTGATGAAGGATATCGGCTACGGCAAGGACTACGCCTACGACCATGACGCGCCGGACGGCTTCTCGGGCGACGACTACTGGCCCGAGGAAATGTCGCCGCAGACCTTCTACGACCCCGTGGAACGCGGCTTCGAGCGGGAGATCCGCAAGCGCATCGAATGGTGGGACCGCAAGCGGGCCGAGCGGCGCGAGGAATAGCGCGAAAGCGATGCCCCGGTTCCGGCATTTCATGGCGATCGACTGGTCCGGCGCGCTCGGCCCGCGCCAGAAGGGCATTGCCGTCGCCCTTTGCGACCTCGACGGCGCGCCGCGCCTGCTGCACCCGACCGGCCACGCTCATTGGTCGCGCGAGGAGGTGCTGCGGCTGCTGCTGGACGGGCTGCCCGAAGATACCCTGGTCGGCCTCGACCTCGGCATATCGCTGCCTTTCGCAGATGCCGGGGCCTTCTTCCCGGACTGGCCGGACAGTCCCCCGGATGCCCGCGCGCTCTGGGCACTGGTCGACACAGTCTGCGTACAGGACGAGCACTTGGCCGCCGCCAGCTTCGTCGATCACCCGGAACTCAGCGCCTACTTCCGCCGCCACGGCGGCCGGGAAGGCGCGCGCTTTCATCTGCCTGCCGCGCTCCACCGGCGCGGGCGCATGCGCGTGACCGAGGAAGCCCAGGCCCGCGCGGGGTGCAAGCCCTACTCCAACTTCAACCTCGTGGGCGCGGCGCAAGTCGGAAAGTCCAGCCTCACCGGCATGCGGCTGCTGCACCGGCTCGGCGGCGCGCTTCCGGTCTGGCCGATCGATCCCCTGCCGGAAAGCGGATCGGTAGTAACCGAGATCTACACCACCCTCGCCGCCGTCGCCGCCGGACGCACGGCAGGCCGCGAGGGTGGTGTAGATCTCGGTTACTACCGATCA
>NZ_MSQB01000020.1:0-11336 GCF_002149965.1 Novosphingobium panipatense
AGACACCCATTTTCCTACACCAAAGCAATCGCTTACACCACTCCCGCCAACCCTTCTGACCAAGCCCGATGAATAAGCCGGGCTAGGCAGTCTCAGGCTTCACGGAATTGTACACCGAATGAAGGCGACGCCTGTGATGTCGTCCATCGCTATCAGCAGCCGTCGCTTAGAATCAGGCAACATGGGGAGCGGCGCTTTTTCCGATCCATATCTTCGACACGGCTACCGGCCAGCCGGAGGCAATGCTACTTCGCACCAGAAATGCGCCGTGGAGAGCCGAAGCAGCCGCCTTTATCTGACGTCTGGTGCGCCATAGTCGCAAGCATTGGCTGGTCCAGCCTTGGTTGCCGGCGTTAGTTCAGCAACTAACGAGCTTGATCAATGAAGTGATATGTAAAATTCCTTGAAAGTGTCAAATTTCGAAAAAATGAGTGATTATATTTCTACTGTGCCGATATCGTTAATTGTTCTCCGTACGATGGCTCGATTTCGATTTTGAGATATGGAATCGAACCAAGCAATTCTTTCTTGACAGGGGTACATTCAATGGACCGTTTTGTTGAGGCTTGACGGGATGTTACCCGAAATCAAGTCACTGCACGGGCAATGTGATTCCCGCTACCCGCTCCATTTTCCCACCTCTCCGGCTGGACAAGACGGCGCCCTTGGTGTGTCCTTTGACCGCATCTTTTCGTTGAATGGCAACGGGAAGCAGGAAAGGGGCTGCGATGACGCCGGTGGAACGTGGAATGCAGGCTCTGGCGGTCGCGCTTGGGGCAGGGGATTGGGAAGCGCTCGACAGCGCCTCGCGTGAACGTTTCGCCGGGGCGGCGCATGCCATGTTGGAAGCGATGCGGGAGCCGGACGCGCTGATGATGGAAGCGGGGGCGGAGATTGTCCGCCATGTCCACGAGGGCGAAAGCGAGGAAGCCTATCGCAACGATGCCGCGAACATCTGGCGCTTCATGATCGCTGCTGCGGTGGCGCAGGACTGAGCCGGAAAAAAGGGGGGCCGTCGTACAACGGCCCCGCTTTCTTGTGACCGATTTCAGCGCGCGCCGCCGAACGGGTCGGCCAGCTTCACTTTCGCGCCCAGGAACAGGTAGCGGCCCACGGCGCTGACCGGGGTGTTGAGGCTGCCGATGTCGGGCTTGCGGTCGAACAGGTTGGTGACGCCGCCGTAGAGGGTGAACTGCTCGCCCACGTCATAGGACAGGCTGAGGTCGTGCGTGAAGCGGGCCTTGTACTTGAGGTATTCGGGCGCGACCACGTCGGGGTTGGCGGCGATCGTCTGGCGGTCGTAGCGATAGACGGCCGAGGCGTAGTTGATCTGCCAGTCGAGCGCGAACGGGCCGCTCTGCCAGGTGAGGTCGGCGGTTACCTGGTATTTGGGGGCGCCCGCCACATAGGCGTTGTTGACCGGGGCGGCGCCGGGCACCGGCACGGCGGTCAGACGGTGCAGGTAGTTGGCCATGACCCGGGCGCCGAACGTGCCCGCGCGTGCGGTCGGCAGGGAATAGGCCAGCGCCACGTCGAGCCCGGAAGTGCGGATCTGCGCCACGTTGAACGGCGTCAGGGTGAAGGCGGTGATGTTGCCTGCGCCGGTGCCGCCATTCTGGCGGGTAATCACGCTGCAATAGGGGTTGTCGAGGCTGGCCTGGTCCACGCAGAGGTCGGCCAGGGTCTGGCCGGACACGACGCTGATCGCGTTGCGGATGCGGATGTCGTACCAGTCGGCCGAGAGCGTCAGGCGCGGGAGGAAGGCGGGCTGGAGCACCGCGCCCGCGGTCCAGGTCTTCGCGGTTTCCTCGGTGAGGTCGGGGTTGCCGCTGGCATAGCCCGCCACGCCCTGGCCGCTGGTGCCCTGGTGAGTTGCCGGATCGGCGCCCAGCCCGGTGAGCAGGGCGCGGCAATTGGCGGCGCGGTAGGGCGAACCGTTCTGGAGGTTGGTGACGGCGCAGGGATCGTTGATCGCCTGGAAGGTCTGCGTCGTGCCGGTGTAGAGTTCGCTGATGTTCGGGGCGCGGACCGATTTCGAATAGGAGCCGCGGAAGGCCAGATCCCGCACCGGCGCCCATTCGCCGCCCAGCTTCCAGGCCGAAGTCGAACCCACGCTGGAATAGTCCGAATAACGGAAGGCGCCGTTGGCAGAAAGGCGATGCGCGAAAGGTAGGTCGGCCAGGATCGGCACTTCGACTTCGCCGAACAGCTCCCAGACGTCGAACGCGCCGCTGGTATCGCCGAGCGCATTGGTGAAGGTCAGGCCCTGCGCGGCGAGCGGATCGGCCGTGAAGCGGCTCGATTCCTTGCGATATTCGCCGCCGACCGCAAAGGAGAGTGGGCCGCCGGGAAGTTCGAGAATGCCACGGGTATCGCCGGTCAGCGTGCCGCTGACGACATGCTGGGTCATCCGGGTGCGATCCACGGTATCGGCCATGATCCAGTCGATCGCGGCCTGGTTGGCGGCGTTGTTCTCTCCGAAGAGGTTGAGCGGCTGGCACTCGCCCGGTGCGAAGGTCACCGGGGGGATCGGCGCGCGGTTGCGGTTGAACGGCTGGTAGGGCGTCCATCCGGCCTGGGTGTTGACCCGGCAGGTTACATTTCCGTTGCCGTCGCTTACCGCGTCGATCGCGGCGAGGTAGCGGTCGGTCAGCATGTTGTTGACGTAGCGCGCGGTGATGTCCGTGCGGCCGTAGACGTAGGACAAATCGTAGCGCAGGTTCGGGCTGATCCGGCCCTTCGCGCCGATCACGCTGCGGATCGTCTCGCGGGTGATGTCCTCGCCCCGGCGGCCGAAATCGAAGTTGTCGCGGTTGACCAGCACGCCGCCCATGGCCGGGTCGATGTAAGGCTGGACTGCCTCGGGCAGGTAGGGATTGTCCTCGGGGATGAAGAGGTAATAGTCGAACGTCGGCTGGCCGAGCGTGTAGGAACGGCTGCGGGCATATTTGCCCTCGGCATAGAGCGTCAGGGCACTGCTGACGTCGAAATGGGCCGAACCACTGACGACGTCGCGGCGGATGCGGGGCAGGAGATCGTTGCCGTAGTCGGAGGCGAGCGTGCCGGAACCGCCCTGCTGATAGGCGGGGGCAATATAGGTGCCATGGTCGAAAGGCTGGCCGTCGGCACCGACGAAGTCGGGCATGCCGTCGAAATTGACGTCGATGCCGCCCGCGCGCGAGGTGTCGAAATAGCGGACGCCGCGCAGGGGCACGTAGTCGGGAATGCCGTCGTTATTCGTCAGCCCGCCTTCGGTATCCGCGGGGTTCAGGTAGAAATCGACCTTGTTCTCGCCATCGAGATAGCCGCGCGAATGGGCGCTGAGGCGGTCCTCCTCGCCATGCTCCCAGGCGAGCGCAATATTGCCGCGCCCGCCTGCGAAGTTGTGCCCGGCGGTCAGCGCGATCAGGCGCTGCCCGGCATCGCCGCGACCGGAAATGCCGGTCTGGACGCGCGCGGTCACGCCTTCGAAGTCCTGCTTCTGGATGAAGTTCACCACGCCCGAGACACCGTCGGCGCCGTAGACGGCCGAAGCGCCGCCGGTCAGCACTTCCACGCGCTCGACGAGGTCGAGCGGGATCGTGTTGATATCGACCGACTGCGTGCCGGGTACCGAGGCCACCTGGCGGCGACCGTCAATCAGCACCAGCGTGCGCTGGGTGCCGAGATTGCGCAAGTTCAGCAGGTTGAGGCCGGTGAAGCCGATCCCGGCGCGGTTGCCGCTGCTGTCGAAGGAAGAGACCGAGTTCTGCAGGGCGGGCACGGTCTTGAGGAAATCGGTCAGGTTGGTGGTGCCTGCCTCGGCGATGTCCTGCGCGGTCATGGTGGTGACGGGGTTGGGCGTGTCGGACGGTGCCTGGGCGATGCGCGAGCCGGTAACGACGATCGCCTCACCGTCCCCGGCTGCTTCCTGCGCCAACACGGCTTGCGGAAAGAGCAGGGCGAGGGCGGACACCAGCGTTCCGCCGAGCAGGACCTTGTCCTTGCGGGTCATCATTTTCGCGTTCCTTAGACAGTCGCATCGGCCCGGCCGGGACAGGACGGGGCGTTTGCGGCGGCGGTACGCGAAGAGATTTACGCAGCTCTTAACATGGATTGTAATGACGGATCGGCGGAATTATCGCGGCGGCCCGTTGTAGGATTGCAACAGTTTAATGCTGTGCTGCCGGCGGGATATCGATGCATCCCGCCGGTGGTTGCGAATCGCGATCAGGCTGGATTCCATCCGATCACGGCCTTCACTTCCAGATATTCGGCGAAACCGTGCTCGCCCCATTCGCGGCCGTTGCCGGAACGCTTGTATCCGCCGAAGGGCGCGTGAAAGTCGAAGCCGCCGTTGACCCAGATCGCCCCGGTGCGCATGCGCCGCGAGACGGCGCGGGCGGCGTCGAGGTCTTCGCCCGAAACGTAGCCGCCCAGCCCGAAGTTGGAATCGTTGGCGATTTCAACGGCATGGTCCACATCGTCGTAGCCGATGATGACAAGCACCGGGCCGAAGATTTCCTCTCGCGCGATGACCATGTCATTGGTGCCGACGAAGACGGTGGGCTTGACGTAGTAGCCCTTGTCCAGTCCCTCGGGCTTGCCGGGGCCGCCGGCGATCAGCTGCGCGCCTTCCTCGATGCCCTTTTCGATATAGCCCTGGATGATCTCGTACTGGCTCTTGGAGACGACCGGGCCCATCGCGAAATTGCCCTTGGGATCGCCCACGGTCACGCCGTTCGCGGCCTCGGTGGCCGCGGCGATGGCGTCGTCCATGCGTGCGCTGGGCACCAGCAGGCGCGAACCGGCCGAGCAGGTCTGGCCGGAATTGCCCATCATGCCCCCGGTGGCGGCGGCGACATTGGCGGCGAGCGAGGCATCGTCGAGCACGATCCAGGCCGACTTGCCGCCGAGTTCCAGGCCGACGCGCTTCACGGTATCGGCGGCGTCCTTCTGGATCTGCACGCCCACCGGTTCGGAGCCGGTAAAGGAGATCATGTCCACGTCCTCATGGGTGGAGAGCGCGGTGCCGATCTCGCTGCCTTTGCCCTGCACCATGTTGAAGACGCCCGCCGGAACGCCCGCATCGTGCAGGATTTCGGCGAGGATCTGCGCTGAATAAGGCGCGAGTTGCGGCGGCTTCAGGATCATCGTGCAACCGGCGGCGAGTGCGGGGAAGATCTTCACGCACGTCTGGTTCATCGGCCAGTTCCACGGCGTGATCAGCCCGCAGACGCCGATCGGCTCCTTGCGGATCAAGGTTGGCCCACGCTGTTCCTCGAACTTGAAGTCCTTCAGCACTTCGATCGCGGTGGAGAGGTGGCCCTTTCCCAGCAGCGTGTGGAACCCGCAGGCGAGCGACATCGGCGCACCCATTTCCTCGCTGACGGCCTCGCCCAGTTCGGTTTCGCGCTTCAGGTATTCGGCCAGGATCGCTTCGAGCAGGTCGAGGCGTTCCTTGGCGCTTGTCTCACCGAACGTGGCGAAGGCGCGGCGCGCGGCGGCGACGGCTTTGTCGACATCGGCGGCCGTGCCGAGCGAGATCGTGCCGGAGACTTCCTCGGTCGCCGGATTGACGACTTGTGCGGTGCGCGGCGCGATGGGATCGACCCACTGACCGTCGATGTAGAACTGGGTGTAATTGCGCATCGTTCTCTCCCGTTCCCAAGCCAAAACCGCCCCGCTCTCGGGTTGAGAGGGGGCGGCTTCGCTCAGGTCTGCATGTGTTTTCCGGCGTCCGGAACTACTGCGTTCCCTCAGCGTACCAGGTGCGGAATTCGGAGTAGTTCGGCATTTCTTCCGAGTTCGCCGCCGGGTCGATCGGCACGTGGATCACGGTGCAGCCGCCACGCTCGTAAGCGCGCTTGATGGCCGGGCCGATGTCCGCCGCCTTCTCGACATATTCGCCCGCTGCGCCGAAGCCTTCGGCGATCTTGTCGAAGCGGACCTTGTCGGACCAGTGGACGCCGGTTTCCTTGGTGCCCTTGCCGAAAGTGCGCTTGTAGACGCCCACTTCGAGGCCCCACTGGAAGTCGACGCCAACCACGATCACCAACGGCAGGTTCTTGCGCACCGCCACTTCCAGTTCGCCGACGTGGAACAGGAACGACGAGTCCGAGGTGAGCAGCATGCCCGGACGGACCTTGCCCGTCTCTGCCTGGTCGGCAAGCATGGCGCCGGTGGCATAGGGCAGGCCGGTGCCGATGTGGCCGTAGTTCTGGTTCCAGATCACGTCATGCGGCTTGGCCTGCGAGTAGGTCCACTGGAAGATCACGGTGGCGCCGCCGTCGCGGATCAGGATGCCGTCCTTCGGGAAGGCCTTGGTCGCTTCGGTGACGAACTGGCTGGTGTGCATCTTCGCGGTCGAACCGTCGGGCTTGGTCGCGGCTTCCTCTGCCAGTTCGACAAGCTGATCGGCATCGCGCTGGATATATTCGGCCAGCGACGGCGCAGCCTTGCGCGGGGTATCCTTCAGCGCGCGGACGAGCTGCGGCACCACGGCGCGAACGTCGCCCACCAGCGGCACGTCGATCGGGCGGTTGACGCCGATCGCGGTCGGGTCCTGCTGGACGTAGATCCACTTGCGGTTGGCTTCGTTGTCCACCCAGTGGCGCCAGCGGCCATAGTGGCTGGGCTCGCCCAGTTCGGTGGCGAGCGCCACGCAGCAGTCGCTTTCGACGACGGCGTCGATCGAGGCTTCCGAGAAGCCGTAGGGGAAAGTGCGATCCTCGATCCCTTCGATGAACGAAGTGCCGCCAGAGGTCTGGATCACCGGGCACTGCATCAGTTCGGCCAGTTCGCGCACCGCCGCGCCGGACTTCGACGTGTGGACGCCGTGGCCGACCAGCAGCACCGGGTTCTTGGCACCCCGGATGATCTCGGCCGCTTCGGCAATGCGGTCGCCGTCAGCGCCCTGATTGGTCAGGCGGTAGCGATGCGGCGGCAGCACCGGCGGCAGGTCGAGTTCTTCGAGAATGATATGCGCGGGATACTCGATATAGGCCGGCCCCGGCGTGCCCGACATGGCGACGCGGATCGCCTCGCGGACGATTTCATCGGTCTGGTCGGCATATTCGATCGAGCTGGAGAATTTCACCGAATCCTCGATCATCGGCTCCTGCCGAACGAACTGGATACGGCCGCGGCGCACGCGGCGCTCGGTGATGCGGGCGCGCTGGCCGCCCATGAAGATCACCGGATCGTTCTCTACTTTGGCGCACTGGATCGCGGGCATCATGTTCGCCATGCCCGGCCCGAGCGTGCCGATGCAGAGCGCCGGCTTACCGGTGATGCGGGCGGCAGCGGCAGCCATGTGCCCGGCGGACGCCTCGTGGTGCGGCGAAACGACGGTCCAGCCGCGCGTCTCTGCCTCAAGGAAGAGGTGGACGAAGTTGGGATCGGGAATGCCGAACAGGGTCTTGATGCCCTCAGCCTCGAACAGGTCGAGAATGCGCTTGAATACCGGAGTGCCCTTGCGCGCCTGTGCCGGTGCGTCCTGGGCGGGCGCTTCCGCCAGCGGTTGATCGTCGTACATCGTCTTGCCTTCCTCTCGATCCGTTTTCGGCCCGCGATGCGGGGGAATCAGGTTGCCGGTCTCTTTCCCAAGGCACGGCTTGAACAGGTGGTTAGCGCAAGCCTCGGGATGCTGTCAGGTGAAATCAACAGTACTGTTCACTTGGAATCGACTGCTATCGCTGGGGCGACGCTCGAGGCCTCTGGGGCTAGTTCGCCCAGCACCGCCTCGTTGTCCTGCCCGAGCGTCGGCGCGGGTCCGCGAACCTTGCCGGGGGTGGCCGAAAACCACGAGGGCACGCCGGGAAAGCGCACTGGGCCGTGCTCGGTCTCGACGTCTTCGAAGAAGCCGATGGCGTTGAGGTGCGCGTTGTCGAAAAGCTCGTCGGTGGAACGCAGCGGCGCGCACGGGATGTGCAGGCCGCGCAAGGTGTCGAGCCATTCCTGCGTGGTGCGGGTCAGGAACGTTTCGCCCAGCAGCCCGTAGACCCGGCCGATCTGGCGTGCGCGCTTTTCCAGCGTCGAGAACTCATCCGTGGCCCATTCCGGCTGCACCGATTCGACGAAGGCGTTCCAGTGCTTGTCGTTGTAGACCAGCGCGGCGACATAGCCGTCCTTGGTCTTGTAGGGCCGCCGATTGGGCTCGACCGCGCGGTGGTAATGCGCGGGCGTTGTCGGCGGCGTGAACATCGCGCCGTTGGCGTGTTCCACCAGCATGAACGAGGTCATCGCCTCGAACATGGTGACTTCGACTTCCTGGCCCTCTCCGGCCCCTCTGCCACCCGTCCGCTCGCGGTGATAGAGCGCCATCATCGTCGCGTAGAGCGCATGGAGGCCCGCCACCTTGTCCGCCATGATCGTGGCGACATAGCCGGGCTCTCCATTCATCAGGCCCTGTACGTGCGGGATGCCGCATTCGGCCTGGATGGTATCGTCATAGGCGGGCTTGTCGCCCTCCGGCCCGCGCCGCGAATAGCCGTAGCAATTGGTGTAGACGATATCGGGCCGGATCGCGCGCACCGCTTCGTAATCGAAGCCCAGCTTGCGGATCGCGCTGCCGCGCATCGAATGGATGAAGACATCCGCCGTGGCGATCAGCCGACGCAGCGATTCGCGGTCCTGCTCCTGCCGCAGATCGAGCATCAGCCCGCGCTTGCCGCGATTCACATTGACGTAGATGCCGCCCATGCCGGGCGCCGGGCCCTTGGTGATCCAGCGGGTATTGTCCCCCTCCGGCGGTTCCACCTTGATCACTTCGGCGCCCATGTCCGCCATGATCTGCGTGGCATAGGGGCCGAAGACCACGCTGGTGAGGTCCACCACGCGCAGGCCCTCAAGCGGTCCACTTGCCGCCCCCTTACCCTTGTTTTCCTTGCTCGCGGTCAAGGCCCTCTCCTTCTCGTTGGCTTATGCGTAACGCACCGCCGGAGCGAAAACCATTCGTATTTGCGTTTGATGGACGCATATCGGCACGATGATGGTTGTGAGCCTCGGGCCGCGCTGCTAGTCCGGTGAGTGGGAAGACAAGAGGATTGCCATGGATTTCGCCTTTACCGACGACCAGCAGAACATCCGCGAGGCGGTTCTCAAGCACTGTTCGCAGTTCTCTGACGAGTACTGGCTGGAAAAGGATCGCAGCGGCGAATTCCCCACCGAGTTCCACAAGTCGATGGCCGATGCCGGCTGGCTGGGTGTCGCCATGCCCGAAAGCGTGGGCGGTGCGGGGCTGGGCATTACCGAAGCGGCCGTGATGATGCAGGCCGTGGCGGAAAGCGGCGGCGGCATGAGCGCGGCCTCCTCCATCCACTTGCCCGTCTTCGGCTTGGAACCGGTGATGCTGTTCGGCACCGAGGAACAGCAGCAGCGCATGATCCCGCCGATCCTTTCGGGCGAGGAAAAGATGTGCTTCGCCGTGACCGAGCCGAACACCGGCCTCGACACCACCAGCCTCAAGACCCGCGCCGAAAAGGTGCCGGGCGGCTACCGCGTCAATGGCGAGAAAGTGTGGATCACGCAGGCCCATGTGGCCGACCGGATGCTGATCATCGCCCGCACCACCCCGCTGGAAGAGGTGAAGAAGAAGACCGAGGGCCTCAGCCTTTTCTACACCAAGCTCGACCGCGACCATATCGAGACGCGGATTATCCCGAAGATGGGCCGCCACGCGGTGGGATCGAACATGATGTTCATCACCGACCTGTTCATCCCGGACGAGGATCTGATCGGCGAAGAGGGTCAAGGCTTCCGCATCCTGCTCAAGGGCCTCAACCCCGAACGCGTGCTGCTGGGCGCGGAGGCTACGGGTCTGGGCCGCGTCGCGATCCAGCGCGCCTCCCGCTATGCCCGCGAACGCGTGGTGTTCGGGCGGCCGATCGGCCAGAATCAGGGCATCCAGCACCCACTCGCCAAGGCGTGGATGCAAGTGGAGGCCGCCAGCCTGATGGTGTTCAAGGCCGCCACCCTGTTCGACAAGGGGCTGGACTGCGGCGTGGAGGCCAATGCCGCCAAGTATCTGGCCGCAGAGGCCGGGTTCGAGGCGTGCCAGACCGCCGTCATGTCGATGGGCGGCATGGGCTATGCGCAGGAATATCACGTGGAGCGCTATCTGCGCGAAGTGATGATCCCGCGCATCGCGCCGGTCAGCCCACACCAGATCATGAACTTCATCGCCGAGAGGGTTTTGGAACTGCCCAAGAGTTATTGAGGCAAGCCCACGTCGTCCCGGACTTGATCCGTGACCGCTGGCCGTCTTTATCTGCGCACGCGGCAGGGCGCCTCGCCGCACGCCAGGCCGTTCACGGCCAGCGGTCCCGGATCAAGTCCGGGAGACGAATTTGGAGAGAACATGCCCAAGCACGAAGCTATCGCCGCTCGCTCCTGGCTTTTCGCGCCGGGCGACAGCGAGAAGAAGATGACGAAGGCCATGGAAGGTGAGGCGGACGTGGTCCTCATCGACCTGGAAGACGCCGTCGCCCCCGATGCCAAGGCCGCCGCGCGCCCGATGGTCCACGATTTCATCGCCGCCAATCCCGACCAGCGCGGCCGCCTTTGGGTGCGCGTGAACCCGCTGGACGGCCCGCACACGCTGGACGACCTCGTGGCGGTGATGCCCGCGCGTCCCGGCGGGATCATGCTGCCCAAGGTCTATGGCCGGCAGGATGTGGAGACGCTGGACCGCTATCTCGAAGCGCTGGAAGTGGCGAACGGCATCGAACAGGGATCGACCCCGGTGATCGTGCTGATCACCGAAACGGCCGAAGCGATGTTCCACACCGGCGACTACAAGGGCGCGCCGCGCGTGGTGGCGCTGACCTGGGGCGCGGAAGACCTGGCCGATTCCATCGGCGCATCGTCCAACCGCAATGCGGATGGATCGTACTCCTTCACCTACGAACTGGCCCGCAGCCTGACGGTACTGGGCGCGGCGACCGCCGGCGTCACCGCGATCGAGACGATCAGCGCCGACTTCAAGGATATGGAAGCGCTCAAGGCCCGCGCCGAGAAAGTCCGCCGCGACGGCTATCGCGGGATGATGGCGATCCACCCGGCGCAAGTTCCGGTGATCAACGAGGCGTTCACGCCGACCGAGGCGGAGATCGCCGAGGCGCAGGAAATCGTCGACATCTTCGCCGCCAATCCCGGTGTCGGTGCCATCGGCTGGAAGGGCGGCATGCTCGACCGCCCCTACCTCGCCCGCGCGCAGCGGCTGCTGCGGCAGGCGGGGAAGTTGTGATCAAGCACACCCAATCCCCCCTCCCCTTCAGGGGAGGGGCCGGGGGTGGGGGCTCTCGCCCTCAAGCAACGTCGGCGTTTGCCGAAGCCCCCCCCCCCAACCCCTCCCC
>NZ_MSQB01000020.1:11438-106933 GCF_002149965.1 Novosphingobium panipatense
GCAAAGCGCATGACCCTCAAACTCACCCCTGAGACGCTCGACCTTTCGCGGTTCCTGAAACCGGGCGACCGCATCGTGTTCGGCCAGGCCTGCGGCGAGCCGACCACGCTGGTGGAGGCGCTGATCAAACAGGGCGAGGTCATCGGCGGCCTCCACGCCTTCATCGCTACCAGCTTTTCCGGCCTGTTCACGCCCGAAAGCGCGCGCGCCTTCCGCCTCTCCAGCATGGGCGCGATCGGCGCGCTGCGGAGCATGACCAAGGCGAATGTGCTCGACGTCATCCCCGTCCACGTCAGCCAGATCGCCTGCCTGATCGAGGCCGGGATCATGCCCTGCGACGTGGCGATGATTCAGGTCAGCCCGGCCGATGCGCAGGGCAACCACAGCTGCGGCCTGATCTCCGACTACGTCCGCGCGGCGGTGGACAAGGCCCGCCTCGTGATCGCCGAAGTCAACGAGCAGGTGCCTTACGTTCCGGGCGAGACGATCCCCGGCGCGTTGATCGACGTGGCCGTCCACGTCAGCCGTGCACCCGTGGAGGTGGCTCCCGCCAAGATCGGACCTACGGACGAAGCCATCGCACGCCACTGCGCCGAATTCATCGGTGACGGCGCGGTGCTGCAGACCGGCGTGGGCGCGGTGCCGGACGCGATCCTGCGCCTGCTGCACGACCGCCGCGACCTTGGCGTCCATTCGGGCATGCTGGGTGACGGCCTTGTCGACCTTGCCGAAGCCGGCGTGCTGACCAATGCCCGCAAGGAGATCGACCGGGGCGTCTCGATCAACGGTGCGCTGATCGGCACGCGGCGGCTCTATGACTGGGCCGCGCACAATCCGGCGATCCGCATGGCGCCCAGCAGCTACACCCACGGCGTAAAGCCGATCATCCAGCTGACCCGGCTGGTGACGATCAACGCCGCGCTGGAAGTGGACCTCACCGGGCAGGTCAATGCCGAGCAATCGGGCGCGACCTACCTCGGTGGCACCGGCGGGCAGGTCGATTTCGTCCGCGCCGGATCGCGCGTGCCGGGCGGCGCCTCGCTTATCGTGCTGGCCTCCACCGCCAAGGGCGGCACACTGAGCAAGATCGTCCCCGCCCTTTCCGGCCCCGTCACCACCGCGCGAACCGAGGTGGACGTGATCGTCACCGAATACGGCGCGGCGCAATTGAAGGGCCAGACTCTGGCCGAACGCGCGAAGCGGCTGGTCGCCATCGCTCATCCCGACTTCCGCGAAGACCTGTCGCGCACCGCCCACGAGATCGAGAAAAGGGGCTTCTAACGTGACTCAAGCTGTCCTCTACGATGCCCATGACGACGGCATCGCGGTCATCACCATCAATCGCCCCGAACAGCGCAATTGCCTCAGCCGCGAAGTGCGCGAAGGGTTGCGCGAGGCTTGGGCGACGTTCGAGGCCGATGCCTCTGCCCGCATCGCCATCCTCACCGGCAGCGGCGACAAGGCCTTTTGCGCGGGCGGCGATCTGAAGGAGATGGTCGAAACCGGCATGGCCGTGCCGCCGCGTGATCTTTACGCGCTGCCCTACGACACCATCGAACTGACCAAGCCGACCATCGCCGCGGTCAACGGCCACGCCTTCGCCGGCGGCTGGATGATCGCGCAGGCCTGCGACCTCTGCGTCGCCAGCACCAACGCGAAGTTCGCGATAACCGAGGTCAAGGTCGGACGCGGCAGCCCCTGGGCCTCGCCGTTGATTCACATGATCCCGCAGCGGATCATGATGGAGATCATGCTGACCGGAAAGCCGATCACCGCGAGCCGCGCTTACGAGATCGGCCTCGTCAACCGCCTTGCCGAGCCCGGCGCGGTGCTGGACGCGGCCATCGAACTGGCGCTGGAAGTGCTGGAAGGCGCCCCCCTCTCGGTAAAGGCCGCGCGCGAAACGGTGATGCTGGCGACCGAAATGGGCCGCTCCGCCGCGCTTGCAGCCGCGCGTGCGGCACATGAGCACACTTATAGCAGCGAAGACGCGCAGGAAGGCCCGCGCGCCTTCGCGGAAAAGCGCAAGCCGGTGTGGAAGGGGCGATAGACGAAACCTCTCCCGACCAGGACATGAGGAGAGGTATCGTCTATCCGCGGCGCCTTAGCGCACTTAAAGCGCGCTTTCCGCGGTAGCGCTTGCCCGGTGGGGCGAAGATGAAGCATCTTCAAACGTGACGCCCTCATGGGTGCCGCCTGCGCGCCAGTCGGCCAGCATCTGGCGGAAGGCATCCCAACCGGCCAGATAGCCGCGGAACAGCGCCCATTTCGGGTTCTTCTCGCCTTCGTTGTTGAAATAGCTGGGCGTGCATTCGTTCTGGAAGCCGGACATGTCGACTTCGTTTTCCTTGCAGTGCGCGCAGTACCCTTCGACGCCCTCCTTCGTGGCCGAGATCGTGCTGGCGCCCCGGCGCAGCGTTTCGCCCGCCATGAAGGCGATATGCTCCGCCTGCCGCCCGAACTGCTCGGTGGTGGAGGAGTTCGTCGCGCCCTGGATATAGCCCATGTAGAACATCGCCGGGAACTCGTCGGTGATCACGCCGTGGAACGTGCTCGCGCCGTCGGTCCAGTGGTCGTAGATCGACTTGCCGCCGCGTCCTTCCACCGTGTCGATGCCCCAGCGGCGCTTCAGGTCGCTCGTCACTTCGAAGCCGGAGGCGAAGATCATCAGGTCTACTTCGTGCTCCACGCCGTCGGCGATGAAGCCCTTCTCGGTCATCCGCTCCACGCCCTGCGTGCCGGACACGTCGATCAGCGTGACGTTGGGCTGGTTGAACGCGGGGTAGTAATCGTTGTTGGACAGCGGCCGCTTGCACATGAAGCGGAAGTAGGGCTTCAGCTTTTCCGCCGTGTCCTTGTCTTCCACGATCGAATCCACGCGGCGGCGCAGGCGTTCCATCACCTGGAAGTCCACCACTTCGCGGCGATCCATGAATTCCAGCGGATCGAGCGCGGGCCAGCCTTCCTCGCCCAGTTCGATGGCAAGGTTGCGGCTGATCTCGGTCCAGATGTCGCAGATCAGGTCGGGTTCGCCGGGGATGAAGAAGGCTTGCGCGGCGCGGTGGAAGTTCGCCATGCGCTCCTGCTGCCAACCGGGTTGGAGCGAGGCCGCCCACGCAGCATCGGTCGGCGGATTGGGCCGTTCGTCGATGTTCGAAGGGGTGCGCTGCAGCACGTAGAGGTGCTTCGCATACTTGGCGAGATAGGGCACCGCCTGGACCGAGGTTGCCCCGGTGCCGACGATGGCCACACGCTTGTCGCGCAGCTTTTCCAGCTCCGGCGCGGTCCATGAACCGCCGGTATAGTCATGCTCCCACCGGCTGGTGTGGAACATCTTGCCCTTGAAGTCGTGAATGCCGGGGATGCCGGGCAGCTTGGGCATGTTCATCACGCCGCCGGCCATCACCACGAAGCGCGCGCGGATGTCGTCGCCGCGATTGGTTGTCACATGCCAGCGCTTGATGCTTTCGTCCCAGCGAATGCCGGTGACCAGCGTGTGGAACAGCGCCTTGTCGGCAAGGTCGAAGCGCTCGGCCATGTCCTGGCAGTACTGCTGGATTTCCCAGCCGTCCGAGAACTTCTTGCTGGGCATGAAGCCCGTCTCTTCCAGCAGCGGCAGATAGCAGTAGGCATCGTTGTCGCACTGCACGCCGGGATAGCGGTTCCAGTACCACACGCCGCCGAAGCCGCCCGCGTGATCGATGTTGCGCACATTGAAAACGCCCTGCTTGTGCAAGTGATAGCCGGCCAGAATGCCCGAGAACCCGGCGCCGAGGATGGCGACGTCGATATCCTCCACCAGCGGCTCACGCTCGGCAACGGGGGTGAAGGGATCGTGGGCGTAATTGTCGGAAAAGTCGTCGGTCGGCCTCACGTACTGCTCGCCGCCCTCGCGCCGCATGCGCTTGTCGCGCTCCTGACGATACTTCGCCTTCAGCGCCGGGATATCGAGTTCCTCAGGGCTTGGCACGTCGGACTTGAGGCAGGTCATTTCCATCGAATGGGCATCCTCTTGGCGGCGACTCTGCTCCGGTCGCCCGTTACCGCTGAATCTGGCGCAGCGGCCTGTTAGTTGTCAACAGTGTTGTTCATTAGTGGAGTGCGCCTTCGACATCCGTCGAAGGCTTGCGGCACCGGCCCACTCCCCCACCCGACCTCCCAGAGTATGCCCCGTAGGAAGATCGGGTGGGGGAGTGGGCCGGCGCCGCATCTTCAGGCGTCGGCTCCAGCAGTCGCCATCTTGAACGAGTAGCCGATGTGATCGACATGCCCGTGCAGCCCGAAATCGTGCAGCTTCGCCTTGTCGTGGAAGGCTTCCGAAGCGGCCGCGACATCCTCGATGGTCCAGTGCGGCCGATAGACGCCCTCGGTTTCCGCCACGAACATCCGCGCCACGCGGCCCGCCATCGATGCGATCATCTCGCCGGTCACCTGGCAATCCTCGTGCGAGAGCCAGCCGACCACCGGGGCCACCAGTTCGGGCTCCATCGGCGGGTACTGCGAGATGTCGAGGCCCTCGGCCATGCGCGTCACCGCGCCGGGCACGATCACATTGCACTTCACGTTGTGCGCCTCACCCTCCAGCGCGGCGATGTTGTTCAGGCCCAGCATCGCCGACTTCGAGATGCCGTAGTTCACGCAGCGCTCGTTGCCGTAGAGCCCGCCGACCGAACTGGTCAGCACGATGCGGCCGTACCCGGCATCGCACATCGGCCCGAACGCCGCCTGCACCACATGGAACGCGCCCAGCAGATGGACGTCGAGCACGGCGTGCAGGTCGCCGCTGGAAAGCTCGCGGATCGATCCGTAGCGCACGTTGCCGGCATTATGGACCAGCACGTCGATCCGGCCCCACTTGTCCAGCGCGGCCTGGACGATGGCCTTGCCGCCTTCGGGCGTGGCGACGGAATCGGTATTGGCGATGGCCTCGCCGCCCGCCGCCACGATCTCGTCCACCACGCTCTGCGCCACACTGATATCCGCGCCCGGTGCGTCGAGATCGCCCCGGATCGCGCCGCCCAGATCGTTGACCACCACTTTGGCCCCGCGCGTGGCCAGCAGCAGCGCATAGGCCCGGCCAAGCCCGCGTCCGGCTCCGGTGATCACGGCCACGCGGCCATCAAAGCGCATCTCTTCCATGGAACTCTCCCGGCTGACCGTCTCTGATGGAGGCGGTCTCTTTTCCGTCTGACGATCGAATATGCGCACGGGGGAGGGCGGGGCAATCGAACAAAGCCCTGTGAACGTCGCCGGGGCGATAGTACGTGCCCGAGAGGCTCTGGCCCGGGTCCTCGCGTTGCCTGCTTCGGGTGTGCTGGATAGGCTCGAAGGGAAAAGAACGGCCGCAAGAGCGCCGGACGAGAGGACGATTTCACCGATGCTCGAACCCGCAGGACGCAACCACGGCGTCGTCTCCGCCCGCCCGGCCGAAGGCTGGATGCTCCACCGCATGACCCCGCCGACGCGCCTCTACAGCGCCAATGGCCTGCGCACCGGGGCGGATGGGCGGATCTATGTCGCACAAGTGGGCGGCAGCCAGATCAGCGCGGTCGATCCCGACAGCGGCGCGGTGGAAGTGATCAGCCCGATGGGCGGCGGCATTACCGCGCCTGACGATCTTGCCTTCGATGAGGAGGGCAACCTCTACGCCACCGAAATCACCGAAGGCCGCGTTTCGGTGCTGCGCCCGAACGGCACCAGCGCGGTCGTTTACGGCGACTTGCCCGTCGCGAACCCGATCACCTATTCGCAGGGCCGCCTGATCGCGGGGGGCTGCGAAATGGGCGCGCAAGTGCTCGAACTGGACCGGGACGGCGGCGCGCCGCGCGTGATCGCGGACAATGTGCCGATGCCCAACGCCTTCGAGGTAGGCCCCGACGGCAAGCTCTACATGCCGGTGATGGGCGCCAATGCGATCTGGCGCGTCAATCTGGACGGCAGCGGTGAGCCCGAAGTGGTCTGCGGCGATCTCGGCGTGCCCGATTCGGTGAAGTTCGATGCAGAGGGCATGATCGTCTCCACCCAGGTCGCCAGCGGGCAAGTGCTGCGCATCGATCCGCGCACCGGTGCCAAGACGGTGCTGGCCGATATCGGCGCGGGGCTGGACAACTGCACCTTCGTCGGCGACCGGCTGTTCATCTCGCACATTCTCGGCTCGATCCATGAGATCACCACGCCCAAGGCGGCGGGCGGGCTGGTGAAGCCGCTGATCGAGAAGGGCCTGCAATGGCCGCTCGATGTCTCGATGGGCGCGGATGGCGTGCTGTGGATCGCCGATGGCGGCTTCGTCTTCTCGCTGCGTGCGGGGGAGGCGGTGAAGCTGGAAGGCATGCTGTTCAGCCCGAACTTCCCCGGATATTCGCGCGGCGTCGTCGCGGCGGGAGCGGGCGAGATGATCGTGACGACCGCCAATGGCGAAGTCGCGAAGTTCCATCCCGCCGGGCCGTCGATGGAGCTGCTGGCCAGCGGGTTCGACCAGCTGATGGGCGTTGCCATTGCCCCCTCTGGCGCGGTGGTCTTCGCCGAATACGGCACCGGCAAGGTCCATTCCGTTTCGGGCGGCAAAGTGGAGGAACTGGTCTCCGGGCTCGATCGTCCCAAGGGCGTGGCGGTGGCCGGGGATGGCACGGTCTATGTCGCCGAAAGCGGCGCTGGCCGGGTGGTCAAGCTGGTCGGCGGACGCGCGGAAGCGGTGATCGAGGATCTGGTCCGGCCCGAGGGGCTGGCGATCCGCGATGGCCGCATCACCGTGCTCGACGTGACGCGCCGCGAAGTCGTGCAGTCGGACCTTTCGGGCGGCGCGCGCGAAGTGATCGCACAGGGTCTGCCGGTCGGGCCGCCGGAAGGCACCGATCCCAAGCCGCTCGGCGGTGTGGGCCACATGTGCGGGCCGATGGGCAACATGACCGGGCTTGACGTCGGGCCGGACGGCACCGTGTGGATCTGCGGCGACCTTGAAGGCAGCGTTCTGGCACTCAGGAGGGCGTGACCATGCTCAAGCAGTTGTGCTTCTTCAGGAAGCGGCCGGACATGAACATGGACGAGTTCATGGACTACTACGAGAACCAGCACTCGCAGCTTGCCAGGAAGATGGGCGCGGCGCCGGCGATCCCCGGCGCGGTGCGCTATGTGCGGCGATATCTGGTGCCGGAGAAGAACCCGATCACCGGCGAAGTCCACGATCCCGGCTACGACTGCGTGATGGAAATCTGGTGGAACAGCCGCGAGGATTTCGAACGCTCGCAGGCGATCATCAGCGATCCCGCGCGTCTGCCGATGACCAAGGCGGATGAGGAGAAACTGTTCGCCAGCCACGCCAACCCGGTCTGCACCTGCATCGAATACGATTCGCCGATGGGGCCGAATGGCGAGGCGACGCGGGTCGAGCTTTCCTACGGTGACTGACGTGTCCGCGCGAGACGAGTGGCGGCAGTTCGGGCTGGTGCCGGTGGCGGCCGGGCTCGGCTACGCGACCAGCGTGATCCATATCTACGGCATCGGGCCCTATATCGGCCCGGTCGCCGAAGCGATGGGGTGGAGCCGCACCCAAGTCACCTTCGGGCTGACCATCGCCACATTGGTGCAGGCTATCGGCGGCATTTTCATCGGCCTTGCGGTCGACCGCTTCGGCCCGCGCCGCTTCGGGGTGATCGGCATCGTGCTGCTGACTGTGGCCTTCGCGCTGCTCGGCACGGTGGGGGCCAGCCTGTCGCAGTGGTATCTGCTCTGGGGGCTGATCGCGATGGTTTCGCTGCCGGTGCAGGCTTCCGTCTGGACCAGCGCGGTGGCGTCGCGCTTCGAACTTTCACGCGGACTGGCGCTGGCGGTGACGCTTTGCGGCGCGTCGATTGCGGCGGGGCTGTTCCCGATTCTGGGAACTTGGGCGATCAAGACATTCGGCTGGCGCATGGCCTTTGCGGTGCACGGCGGACTGTGGTTCGTCGTGGCGGCCCCGGTGATTTTCCTGTTCTTTCGCGGCGCGCATGATCGCGGCAATCGCAAGGAACCGGCGCCTGCCAAGCGCGACCTTCCGGGTGCGACATTGGGTGAAGGGCTGCGCTCCAGCGTCTACCACCGCCTCTTCGTGGCCAGCCTGCTGTTCACCTTCACGATCATCGCCATCGTCGTCCACTTCGTGTCGATCCTGGGGGACCGGGGCGCGGATGCGATGACGGCGGCGGCAATCGCCTCGTTCGTCGGCTGGTTCTCGCTCGCCGGGCGGCTGGGCACAGGCGTGCTGCTCGACCGCTTCCCCGCCTCGCTGGTGGGCGCGGCGGTGTTCATGCTGCCGGTGATCGGCTGCCTCTTGCTGCTGGGATCGGGCACCTCGTTTCTGGCATTGGCGCTGGCCTCGGGACTGATCGGGCTGACCCTGGGGGCGGAGATCGACGTGGTGGTCTATCTGATCACCCGCCATTTCGGCCTCAGGAACTTCGGCGGGCTCTACGGCGGCGTGCTGGCGGCGCTTTCGATCGGCACGGCTGTCGGCCCGCTGGTGGCGGCGCTGATCCATGACCGGACCGGCAGGTACGAGATGTTCCTCTACCTCGCCATCGCCACGATGGCGGCCAGCAGCCTGGCCATCGGCACTCTGCCGCGCGGGGACCGCAAATACGCCACGGCGATTGGCGCTGCGTGCGAATAGTGGGATAACGGCCGCAAATCCGCGCGAATAAGAATGGAAAAAGCAATGGGTGAGCAGGGTAGGATCGTGCAGGCTGCCGAGGACCTGACCGTCCCGGTCCGCGTCCCGGCCGAGGCCTACATCTCGCCGGACTACGCCAAGGCGGAGCGTGTCAGGCTGTGGCGCAAGGTCTGGCTCCAGGCCGGGCGACTGGAAGACATCCCGGAAGTGGGCGATTTCATCACGTTCGACATCATCGACGATTCGGTGATCGTGGTCCGCGCCTCCGAAACCGAAATCCACGCCTTCCACAACGTCTGCCCGCATCGCGGCCGCAAGCTCATCGATACCCCGGCCGGAAAACGCAATGCGCGTGGGCATCGTCGCAGCTTCATCTGCGGCTATCACGGCTGGACCTTCGGGCTCGACGGAGCGAACACTTATCTGGAGCATCAGGAAGACTGGCAGGGCCATCTCTGTGCTGGCAGGGCCGACCTGGGTGTCGTCAAGGTCGATACCTGGGGCGGGTGGATCTGGATCAATCTTGACCCCGATTCGATGCCGCTGGCCGACTATCTGCACCCGGCGGCGGGCATGCTCGATCCCTACGGCCTCCAGAACATGCGCCCGCGCTGGCGCAAGTGGGTGGTGTTCGAATGCAACTGGAAGGTCGCGATGGAAGCCTTTTGCGAGACCTACCACGTCGCCACCACGCACCCGGAATTCATGGAATTCGGCCAGTTTCGGGGCTGGGCGCGCAACCAGGGGCTCCATTCCAACATCGGCTATGATGCGCCGAAGGGGCAGGAGGAAGACTCCGGCAAACTCCGCCTCGGCGCCGGTGAAGACCCGCGCCTGACCACGGCGGAGATGCAGAACTTCACCTGGGCCAACGCCAATACCAACACGACGATGACGCTGGTCGGCGTTGCCAACCGCCTGAAGGACGAACTGCCCGAAGGCACCCCTGCGGCGGAGGTTTCAGCCTACTGGATCGGCACCGCGCGCAAGGAAGATGCGGAGCGCGGCGTCGTCTGGGCACAAGTCGATCCGCAGCACACCGCGCAGGCGGGAACGGCTTGGCAGATCTTCCCGAACTTCCAGATCGGCCACGCGGTCAACAACATGCTCTGCTATCAGGCGCGGCCCTACGGCACCGACCCGGACAAGTGCATTTTCGAGGCCGCCGTCTACGAACTCTGGCCGGAGGGCGAGGCGCCCGAGACGGAGTGGGATTACACGCCGCCTGCCGACTGGCCGCCGGTGTTGCAGCAGGACTTCGCGAACATGGCGGCGGTCCAGCAGGGCATGAAGAACGTCGGTTTCCGGGGCGCGCAGCCCAATCCCTATATGGAGCGATCGGTGGCATCGCTGCACATGAATCTCGCCCGGTTCATGGGCACCGGCTCCCCGGAGAAGTACTGAGCCGGAACATGCAGTTTCCACTGGTCCACGTAAGCTGGTCTCTGGCCGATAATGCCCAGCGGCGGGCCTGCGATGCCTTCTTTCGCGAGGTGTTCGGGGTGAGGACCGCGCATGAGATCCTGATCACGCCGGAAACCGAGAAGATGGGGCTCGACCGCGAGGAGAGCCTGCTCATGATCGGCGACACCATGGTGATCCCCATCGCGCCGGCCGGTCGCGGGGCGCAGGAAGGCCATCCGCTGGGCGACATGCTGCGCCGCTCGGCCGCGCCGCACCGCTGGATCGGCGTGGCGCTGAAAGTCCGCGATCTGGCAGAGGCCGACGCATGGTTCGCCGCGCGCGGGTTCAAGCGGCATTACGATCCGGGGATGGAGGCGTTCTACTTCCTCGTCCCGCGCGGGCAGGTCATGGGCATGCGGCTGGAGATCGTGAAGCAGGATATGCCGGGCGATCCGCGCCGCGATCCGTCATGGCGACCGTCCGACGATCATCGGCTCGGGATAGAAGGCCTCCAGGCTATCGGCCTTTCGTGCGACTCGCCGGAAAAGGCTGCCGAATTGTTCCACGGGAAACTTTCCTGGCCGCAGTTGGGCCCGCGCGACCTTCCCGAGGCGAAGTGTCAGGCCTTCGCGATGGGCGATGCGGTGCTGGAAGTTTTGACGGATCGCCGGGAAGACGGCCCTGTCGCGCATCATGCCCGCGACGTGAAAGGCATCTGCCACCTCGCGTTCAAGGTTCGTGATGCGCGCCGCGCGGCGCATCACTTGCGCGGCCTTGGCCTGCCGCTGATCGGCGATGTCGAGGATCGCTTCGCCATTGCGCCCGATGCCGCGCAGGGGCGGTTGATCTGGTTTACCGAAACGACGCCGCCCGGCTATCCGGCGCCGGGATCACGGCTGGCGGAGTTCGCTGCCCAGCCGTAAAACCGGCTGGGCAGACGCTCGGGCGATCCTACTTCGCTTCCGCCAGCAGCTTGGCGGCTTCGGGCGAGGACCAGTCGTTGCCGCCGGTATAGCGCCAGACTTCGCGGCCCTGGCTGTCGAACAGCACGGTGACCGGCAGGTTGCCGCCGTACTGGAAACCGAGGTCGCCGTTCTCGTCCACCCAGGGCTGGATATTGTCGAGCTTGCGGCGGCGCAGGATCTCGACGACCTTGTAGGTATCGCCGGTATCCTCGGAAATCGGCAGGATCTGGACCTTGCCGTTCGGGTCCTTGGCGAGCGCTTCCAGCGTCGGCATCTCGGCGATGCAGGGGGCGCACCAGGTGGCCCAGAGGTTGATCAGCAGCGGCTTGCCCTTCAGCGACATGAGGTCGAGGCTTTCGCCGGTATTGTCCACCAGGGTCACGTCGGGCATCGGATCGCCCTTGTGCGAGCGATCGACCTTGCCAGTCGGCTTTTCGGCGGCCTGTGTTGCCGGAGCGGCGCTTTCGGAAGCCTTTTGTTGCGCGTCCTTGCCGCTTTGCCTATCGCAGCCCGCGATCAGGAGGGCGCCTGCCCCCGCGACGGAATACAGGACGAGCGACTTGAGCGATTTGGAAGACAGCAAGGCGGCGGGCTCCAACCAGATGTGGGGTGGACGGTTCGAAGGTGGACCGTCTGCGATCATGCGCGAGATAAATGCCTCGATCCCCTTCGACAAGGCATTGTGGCGGCAGGACATCGCGGCCAGCAAGGCGCACGTCGCGATGCTGGGCGCCTGCGGCGTGGTTTCGGCCGAGGATGCGATCACGATTCGCGACGGTCTGGACAAGGTTGCGGCCGAGTACGAAGTCTCCGGCGTCCCAGAGAACTGGGACCTCGAGGACATCCACATGACCACCGAGGGCCGTCTGGCCGAGCTGATCGGCCCGGTCGCCGGCCGCCTGCACACGGCCCGCTCGCGCAACGACCAGGTCGCCACGGATTTCCGCCTCTGGGTGCGCGATGCTGTCGATCAGGCCGATGCGGGGCTCGAAGCGCTCCAGAAGGCGCTCGTTTCCCGCGCCGGTGAGCATGCCGATTCGATCATGCCCGGCTTCACCCATCTCCAGACCGCGCAGCCGGTGACGCTGGGCCATCACCTCATGGCCTATTACGAGATGATCGGGCGTGACCGTTCGCGCTTTGCCGATGCGCGGAGGCGCATGAACCGCAGCCCGCTCGGCGCGGCGGCGCTGGCCGGGACCGGCTTCCCGATCGACCGCACGATGACCGCGCAGGCGCTGGGCTTCGACGCGCCGACCGACAACAGCCTCGATTCGGTGTCGGACCGCGACTTCGCGCTCGATTACCTGATGGCGGCCAGCCAGTGCTCGCTGCACCTTTCGCGTCTGGCCGAAGAGTTCATCATCTGGGCCAGCCAGCCTTTCGGTTTCGTGGCGCTGCCCGATTCGCTGTCCACCGGCAGCTCGATCATGCCGCAGAAGAAGAACCCCGACGCGGCGGAACTGGTGCGCGGCCATTCGGGCCGGATCGTCGGCTGCCTGACCAGCCTGATGATCACCATGAAGGGCCTGCCGCTGGCCTATTCGAAGGACATGCAGGACGACAAGCCGCCGGTGTTCGAGGCCGCCAGCCTGCTGGCGCTCTCCATCGCGGCGATGACCGGCATGGTCGCGGAAACCCGCTTCCGCACCGATCGCATGCGCGGCGCTGCCGAACTGGGCTTCGCCACCGCCACCGATCTGGCCGACTGGCTGGTGCGCGAAGGCAATATCCCCTTCCGCGAGGCGCACCACATCACCGGCTCCGCCGTGAAGCTGGCGGAGCAGCGCGGTGTCGCGCTCGATCAATTGCCGCTGGAAGACCTCAAGGCCATCGACAGCCGCATCGACGAGCGCGTATTCAAGGCGCTCTCGGTCGAGGCATCGGTCGCCGCGCGCAAATCGCACGGCGGCACCGCGCCCGACCAGGTACGCCTGCGCGTAGCCGAAGCCCGGCTCGCGCTCGGTCTGGAGTGAGCCTGATGCGCAAGACTGCCGCCCTGATCCTGCTTCTCGCGCTCTCGGCCTGCGGCCAGAGGTCGGCGCTGGCATTGAAACCGGGGCAGCAGCTTCCGCCTGCGCCTTACGGCCGCGAGCAGAAACCGGCCAGCACCGAGCTGCTCCAGACGCCGACGCTGGCGATCCCCGAACGCAGCGTCGAATTGCGCACCCGCTCGGAGCCACGGAACGACGATCCCTTCGATCTTCCGCCTCCAGAATAATTTTCAGGCTGAATAAGCTTCCAGATACCGAGACACCCATGGACCATTTTGCCCTGACCAACGGCGAGCTCTTCGCCGAAGACGTGCCGCTGGCCGCGATCGCCCGCGAAGTCGGCACGCCCGTCTACGTCTATTCCCGCGCGACGCTCAGCCGCCATGCCCGCGTCTTTCGTGAGGCGCTGGCGCAGCTGCCCAGCGTCCACATCGCCTTCGCGGTGAAGTCCAACCCCAACCTCGCCGTGCTGCGCCTGCTGGCGAGCGAAGGCTACGGTGCCGACGTCGTCTCCGAAGGCGAGATGAACCGCGCGCTGGCCGCCGGAATTCCGGCAGCCGACATCGTCTTCTCGGGCGTCGGCAAGACCCGCCGCGAACTGACCGCCGCGGTCAAGGCGGGGATCGGCCAGTTCAACCTCGAAAGCGAGGAAGAGGGCGTGGAGCTGGCGGAAATCGCCGCTTCGCTGGGCATGCGCGCGCCTTGCGCGCTGCGCGTCAACCCGGATGTGGACGCCCGCACCCACGCCAAGATCTCCACCGGCAAGGCGGACAACAAGTTCGGCGTCGCCTATGACCGCGCGGGCGCGATCTATGCCCGCCTCTCGGGCCTGCCCGGTCTCGACATGAAGGGCCTTGCCGTCCACATCGGCAGCCAGATTTCCGACCTCGAACCCTCGCGCCTCGCCTTCATCAAGATGGGCGAGCTGATGGAAGCGATCCGCGCCGAGGGGCATTCGGTGACGCACATGGACCTCGGCGGCGGCCTCGGCGTGCCGTACAAGGCGGGCGATTCGCTGCCGACCCCGCAGGACTACGGCGCGATGGTGACTTCGGTGGCGAAGGACTGGGGCGTCACCCTGATGTTCGAGCCGGGCCGCGTGATCACCGGCAACTCCGGCGTACTGGTGACCGAAGTGGTCCGCGTGAAGGAAGGCGTGGTGAATCCCTTCGTGGTCGTGGACGCGGCGATGAACGATCTCGCCCGCCCCGCGATGTACGATGCCTGGCACGATTTCGCGGCGGTGAAGCCCAGCGGCAGGACGATGACCGCCAACATCGTCGGCCCGATCTGCGAAAGCTCGGATACCTTTGCGATGGGCCGCGAGATCGACGAAGTCGGCGCGGGCGATCTGGCGATCTTCCGCACGGCCGGCGCTTACGGCGCGACGATGGCGAATACCTATAACAGCCGCGCTCTGGTGCCCGAAGTCATGGTGGACGGCGACAAGTGGGCGGTCGTGGCCGCGCGTATCGAGCCCGAGACCATTCTTGCGGCCGAGACCGTGCCGGACTGGCTCGCCTGACGGCCCTGCTGCCATGATCGAGAGCCTCCCGTTGTTCCACCGCATCGCCGATCGTCCGGTAGTGGTGACCGGCAGCGGAGAGGCGGCCGAGGCGAAGCGGCGGCTGGTCGAGCGGGCCGGGGGGCAGGTCGTTCGCGACCTAGCACAGGGCATCGAACGCGGCGCGCGGATCGCCTTCATCGCGGAGGAGGACGAAGCGGTCGCCCGCGCCGCCGTCCGGCAGGCGCAGGCGGCGGGGCTGCTGGTCAATGCGCCGGACCGGCCGCTGCTTTGCGATTTCACGGTGCCTTCGATTCTCGACCGTACGCCCGTGCTCGTGGCCATCGGCACGGGCGGTGCTTCGGCGGGGCTGGCCAAGCAGCTGCGCCTGCGGCTCGAAGCCCTGCTGCCGCAATCGCTGGGCGTGCTGGCCCGCAGCCTGCTGACGGCGCGGCCCGCATTGAGGGCGCGTTTTCCCGATCCGGGCCAGCGGCGGCAGGCGCTCGACGCGGCGCTCGGGCAGGGTGGGGCGCTCGATCCCCTGGCAGAAGGCGGGCCCAATCGGGTGGCAGAGTGGTTGGCCGATGCGGCCGAGCCGGAAGGCGGCAGGGTCGAGATCGTGCTGCGCAGCGCGGACCCCGAGGACCTTACCTTGCGGGAAGCGCGGCTTCTGGGGTCGGCAGACATGCTGCTGCACGGCGCCGATGTTCCCGCTGCGATCCTGGACCGCGCCCGCGCCGATGCCGCGCGTGGCCCGATCGGCGCGCAGACCCAGGCGGCGGGCGGTCTGATCGTCGTCCTGCGGATGGGCTGAATCTTTCTTGTTTGGAAAATGCCCTTTGGCATTTTCAGAGCGGCACCGGCCCACGCCCCCACCCACCACCCGCAGGATACTACCGTGGGGTGGTGGGTGGGGGCGTGGGCCGGTGCCGCAAAATCCGCCTGCGGCGGATTTTCAAACGGACTCTCATTACCCGCAGGGTTAAATCCGGGTTTATGATTTCAGGGATTTAACTCATTCAAAACGCGGGCCTGCGGCATCCTCGTCCCTTGCGGCGAAGGAATGCCGAAAGGGACAGACTTGCAACGACCCGACGTGACGACACTGGATTTGCCGCAGATCGCATTCGCCGCATTGCCGGTTCTCGCCAGCTTTTCCGGGCCGAAGGCGGTAACCGGCCTGCATGGATCGCGCGCCGATTGTTCGCGCCACGACGATAACCACGCGCTGCTCATGCCCTGCCTTTACGAGCTGCACCCCGGCACCTGAGCGCGGCGATGGACAAAGTGCATGAGGACCTGAGAGCGCTTGCCCGCAGCGATGAGGCATGGGCGCAAGGCCAGCGGGAACTGGCCAGGATCGTTTCCGAATGGCGCGCCCTGCCGCATGTCGCCCCGGTGCTTACCGCGCTCGACCGTTTCGGGCGGGGCACAGCGCTGGAAGCCTGCGCGCCGCTGGCCGCACTGTTCGGCGCGGACGGCGATCCTGCCGGGGCTTTCGTTGACGCACTCATGACGCGGGGCGTGACGGCGCTGGCGGACCTGCCGCTGGGGCAGATGCCGTTTCGCCATGCCCACCGGCAGGAGGCGGACACCCTGCTCCTGGCCCATTCGGGAACCGCGACGCTGGCCCTGGCGGTCTATGACGGCGAGAGCCTGCGGCGTCAGCCTGAACCACGAACGGTGCAGTTCGCGCCGATGGAAGTCTGGTGGCGGGTGCTCTCCGGCAGCGGCAGAGCGGAGCGCATCGCTTGTCCGGCACCTTCCTTGCTTCCCGGCCCCTTGCTCCCCGGCACGCCGGTGGAGCTGCGCCCGGGAACCGTGCTGCACCGGGACGGCGCGCGCGAGGCGATCCAGATTCGCGGCGTGGAGGGAAGCCTGGTCATTCTGCGCCTGCAGCGGCTTGCCTCGCTGCACGAACCGGTCAGGGCGTTCGCGCTGGCGGACGGCGCGCTGCAAGGACAGTCGGCACCGACGGCGGAATTCAACCGGCTGGAACTGGCCATGGCGGTACTGGTCGGCCTCGGGCGGCAGGATGCCGTGCCGGTGTTGTCGCGCATCGCCCATGGCACGGGGCCGGCTGTCTTGCGCTGGCAGGCCCTGCGCGCGATCCTGGCGATGGACACGCGCGCCGGGCTGGTCCTGCTGGGCGCCATGGCCGCCGGGGAGGACGGCGAGCTTGCGCAGCCCGCGCGGGATCTGCACCGCGCCCTGGTCGCGCAGTGGCCCGAGCTGGAGAAAGTCGCCCAATGGCGCGGATAATGACTCAGCGCGATCCGACGAGCGCCTCGCTGGCCGAATTCGTCGATGCCCTGTCCGGCTGGGGTTTCGACCCGCGTGACGAGGTGAGCCTGTCCCACGCCGCGAACTGGCTGCAGCGGCTGGGCAACGACCGGGCCTTCCTGGGCGATCTGCTGGTGGACCTGATCGCAGGGCTGGCCCTGGTGCCGGACGGCGCCGATGCGCTGGAAGGCGTCGGGCCGCAGTCGATCATGCTGGTGACGCCGGGGCAGGGCAATTTCTTCCTGAACGCCCGCATCTGGCCCTGCGAGCAGGACGCGCTCTACCGCGCCAGCGGCCCCGAAGCCTTCGGCTATGGCCGGGGACACGACCACGGCTGCGACATGCTGGCACTGGGCTATTTCGGTCCCGGCTACGCGGCGGAGGAGTTCGAATACGACTACGAAGAGGTCGCCGGCCACGCTGGGGAAGCCGTGACGCTCCTGCCCACGGGCCGGGTCGTGCTCGAACCGGGGCGGATGATCCATTACCGGGCGCGGCGCGACGTGCATGTCCAGTATCCGCCGCAATCGCTGTCGGTGGCGCTGAACCTCGTCCATACCGAACCCGCGCAGGGGTGGCTGGACCACTACGATTTCGACGTGGAACGCGCCGCCGTGACCCGGCTGCACGGCCATGGCCCCAGCGAAAGCTTCCTGCGCATTGCCGTGGCGCTCGGCGGGGAAGAAGCGCGCGATCTCGCCTCACGCTTCGGCAAGGGGCATCCGAGCGACCGCATGCGGCTGGTCGCCTGGCAGGCGCTGGCGGCCCATGCGGCAAGCCCCGAGGCGCGCGATGCGGTGTGGGCCGAGGCGGAACGGTGCGGCAGCCGGTTAGTCGCCGCCGAGGCACGGGCGCTGCGGGGGGCGGCAGAATAACGTCGTCCCGGATCAAGTCCGGGACGACGCGCGCAATGTCAGAACATCCCCCCCGCCAGCGCGTCGATCGCGCCTTGCAGTATGACGGCGGCGGCGGCGGAATCGATGCGGGTGGCGCGTTTCGCCCGGCTCATGTCCTGTTCCAGCAGGCCCCGCTCGGCGCCGGTGGTGGACCAGCGTTCGTCCCAGAGCAGGATCGGCAGGCCGAGAACGCCGAGGTTGCGGGCATAGGCGCGGCTCGATTGCGCGCGGGGGCCTTCGGAACCGTCCATGTTGAGCGGCAGGCCGATGACGATGCCCTTGATCGCGCGTTCGCGGATCAGTTCGACCATGAGCTCGCGGTCGGCGCCGAACTTGCCGCGTTTCAGTGTCTTGCCGGGGGAGGCGAAGCGCCAGCCCGCGTCGCAGAAGGCGGTGCCGATGGTCTGCGTGCCGAGGTCCAGCCCAAGCAGCGCGCCGCCGGATTCCGGCAGGGCATCGCGATAGTCCAGCGCGCTGGTGGTGATCACTGTGCCTTCTGCCATGTCGCAACCCGTCTTTCGAAATCCGCGCGAAGGTTCGCCCAGAACAGGGTCACGTCATAGAGATGGTAGTTGTTTCCGGGAAGCACGTAAGGCCCCATGTCGAGCGCGGGAGGCGGTCCGATGTGGAGAAAATGGTCGGGACCGCAGGTCGCGGGCACAGTCGCCATGGCCAGGGTGCCAGAGGCCGCGCGGGAATCGGCGCGGAACTGGGGGACCAGCGTGCCGAGATTGGCCGCCGCATCGGCGCTGCCGCCCTCCCTTCCGGTGAGCGGATTGGTGCAGAGGAAGGGGCTTGCGGCCACGCCCTGGCCGTCCAGCCCGGTGCGTCGTCCATAGGCGGCCAGCAGCATCTTGGTGTCGGCCGGATCGGCCACCGAGAGCCAGCTGACGACGCAGCCGGTCTGCTCTGCCCCGGCACAGGCGGGCAGGCCCATCTTCGGCAGGTCATGCGCCAGCGAGACCGGCCAGCCGATCACATAGGCCGCGATCACGCGCCGGGCGAGCGGCTTGTCCGCCACCCTGTCGCGCAGCACGCGGCGCAGCAGGAAGGCGCCCTGGCTGTGTCCGGCCACGACGATCGGACGGCCGCGCGGCACGCTCTTCACGAACTGGTCGAAAGCGGCGAGAACGTCGGAATAGGCAAGGTCGATGGCGCGGTTGGCTTCGGGCGCGGCGGTCAGGAAGGCGCCGATCGCCGCCTGGCGATAGCGCGGCGCCCAGATTTCGGCGCGGTTGAAGGGGCTGGCCATGCCTTTTACGAACAGCGCGGCACGGTCCTGCGAGAAGGCATCCGTTACGTCCCCGTTCCAGGCGCTGCGGGCGACCAGGCTGGTGGGATGGACGAAGAACACCGCCACCTTGAGACGGCTCTTGGGCGCCTCGACGCCGGGGGGCAGCCAGCGCGACGGATCGTCCGGCATGTCGGGCCGGGCCAGCCACATCTTGGCATCGCGCCAGGCCTCGGGGCCGAGCGCGTCCTTCTGCGCATATTCGACGTTCGGCACGAAAGCCAGTTCGGTCAGGTCTTCGGACCACAGCCGCAAGGCCACCAGCAGGCCGATCACCAGCAGGACGACAATGGCGATGACGTAGAGGAACTTGCGGGCCATGGTTCAGGGTCTCGCCCGCGGGGAGCCGCCGGTCAAGCGGCGGCGTCCGCAGGGTCGCCGGGGGAGGGTACGCCGTTGCGATCGGCCTCGCGTTCCAGCCAGATCTTGATCATCGCCACCAGCGGATCGGCGAGGGCCAGGCCGAGCAGGCCGAACAGCACGCCCATGATGAGCTGCGCCGCCAGCACCAGCGCGGGGGGCAGGTCCACGGTCTTGCGCGCGATCATCGGCACGATCAGGTAGCCGTCGATCAGGTGGATCAGCACGTAGACGATGATGGTGTAGAGCCCCATCTCGTAGCCACCGGAAAAACCGACGAGAATCATGATCATGCCGGAAATCGGCGCGCCGATGTTGGGCAGGAAGGCCAGCAGGCCGGTGATGAGCCCGAGCAGGGCGGCCATCGGCACGCCGTAGAACTGGAGCATGGCCCAGGTGAACAGGCCTTCGACGGTCATGCCGATGAGGCGGCCGAACAGCAGGCGGCGCAGGGCCTGGCCCATGATCGCCACGGTGTTTTCGAAGTGGTCGCGCCGGTCGATCGGCAGCATCCAGCCCACGCCGCGCCGATAGAGCCGCGGCTCCAGTGCGAAATAGATGCCCAGCACCAGGATCAGGAACAGCGTGGTGAACACGCCGATGAGGCCGCCGACCACCCGCGTGACCTGGCTGATGCCGCCGACCGCCTCCTGGGCGACGCTGCGAAGATCGGTGATGCGCGGCTGGATGCCGTGGGCGTGGAGCCAGCTCAACCCGTGGCGGAACTGGCTTTCGATGGTGGCGGGCAGTTCCGCCGCCTGCAAGGCGATCTGGCTACCGGCGAAGCGCGCGACCCAGAGCAGGAACAGCATGGCCAGGAGCAGCACCAGCACCACGCAGAGACCGCGCGGCAGGCGCAGGACCTTGCGGATCACCCGCGCGCCGCCGTCGATCAGCGCACCGAAGACGATGCCGCCGAAGATCACCAGAAGCGACTGGGAGAGAAATACGGCCAGCGCCAGCAGCGCGGCCATGCCGATCCAGACGAAGGCCTTGCGCGCCTCGGTGCGGATCAGCGGATCGGCAATGTCGGTGGGACCGGCACGCTCGGCTCCCGCCTCCCGCTCCGGTCCCGACGCCATCAGTTGGCGGCTTTCGCGGGATCGACAGGAGGTCGCAGGCTGGTGAAGGAACGACCGGGGCGCAGGGCGCTCCACCAGGTCAGCGGGTTCCAGCTCTGGGTGCCGTCCAGCGAGAAGGTGATGAATTCGGCGCGTCCGCCGACGTCGGACAGCGGCACCGGGCCGCCGAGGCCGCCACCGGGGTTGCCGAACATGTCGGTCTCGAACGGAGCGCGGCTGTCCGCCGAGCGATCGCGGTCGTCGCCCATCAGGAAGACATGGCCTTCGGGAACCGTGATTTCGGCGTAATTGTCCAGCTCCTGGTTCAGGTAATCGATCACCTGATAACTGGCGCCGTTGGGCAATGTTTCACGGTAGGTCGGCATTTCGTAGACGTCCTTGCCGCTCGGCAGGCGGGTGCGGAACTGGCCGAAGCCGTCGTAGCAGTGGCCGGGTTCGGCATCCCCTTCGCAGGTCAGCGAATCGTCGGCGGCGATGCGGACCGGCGGCACCATCTCGCGCGGGATGAACCGGCCGTTGAGGCGGATGCGCCCGTCGATCACGGCAATGCGGTCGCCGGGCAGGGCGACCACGCGCTTGATCAGGTCGGCCTTGCGGTTGCCCGGCACGACGATGACGATATCGCCGTATTCCGGGGTGCGGCCGAGCAGGCGCCAGGTGCCGCGCGGCAGCAGGTGGAAACTGATAGAGGACCAGTCCCAGCCGTAGGGATACTTCGAAACCACCAGCCGGTCGCCTACGAGCAGCCCCGGCATCATCGAGATCGAAGGGATGTAGAACGGCTTGGCGATGAACGAATGGAACGCCAGCACGCCCAGCAGCATCAGCGCGAGGCCGCGCAGCTCCTGGAACCAGTTGACCTTTTCCGCAGCCGGCGGGGCCTGAACGGGGGCCTGGCTCATGGTCGGCTTGGGCTGTTGGATCATGTCCCGGGGATACTCGGCGTCAGGATTGGGGAAGGGGGCGCGCTTCGATGATCACGAAGGCCTGTGCCCATGGATGATCGTCGGTGAGCGTAAGGTGAACCACGGCTTCGTGACCGGCCGGAATCAGGGCGTCCAGCCGCGCTTTCGCGCCGCCGGTCAGCGCCAGGGTGGGCGCGCCGGAGGGGGCATTGATCACGCCGATGTCCTTCATGAACACGCCCGCCTTGAAGCCGGTGCCGACCGCCTTGGAGAAAGCCTCCTTGGCCGCGAAGCGCTTGGCGAGAGTGCCCGCCACGGTATGCGGCCGCCGCGCGGCTTTCGCCCGCTCGACATCGGTGAAGACGCGCGCGAGGAAGCGTTCGCCGAAGCGGTTGAGCGAATTCTGGATCCGCTCGATGTTGCAGAGGTCGGAGCCGAGACCGATGATCATGAAATTACGGTCCTTTCAGCGAACCTCGTCCATCAGCAGGCGCATCTTCTTCACGCTCGTTTCGAGCCCGCAGAATATCGCCTCGCCGATAAGGTAGTGGCCGATGTTCAGTTCCGCCAGTTGCGGAATCGCCGCGATCGGCTGAACGTTATCGTAAGTGAGGCCGTGTCCGGCATGGGGCTCGATGCCGTTCTTGGCGGCGAGCGCGGCCATGTCGACGATGCGGCGCAGTTCGATGGCCACCTGCTCGCCTTCGGCATGGGCATATTCGCCCGTGTGGAATTCCACGACCGGCGCGCCGAGCTTCATCGCGGCCTCGATCTGGCGCGGCTCGGGGGCGATGAACAGGCTGACGCGAATGCCCGCGTCGGAAAGCCGCGCGACGATCGGCGCCAGGCGGTTGTGCTGTCCCGCCGCGTCGAGGCCGCCTTCGGTAGTGCGCTCCTCGCGGCGTTCGGGCACGATGCAGGCCGCGTGCGGGCGGTGCCGCAGCGCGATTTCCAGCATCTCGTCGGTCGCCGCCATTTCCAGGTTGATGGGCAGGCCGGTGGCGGAGGCGACGCGTTCGAGATCCTCGTCGCGGATGTGGCGGCGGTCCTCGCGCAAGTGGACGGTGATGCCGTCGCCCCCGGCCTCGGCGACGATGCGCGCCGCGCGGGCCGGGTCGGGATGCTCGCCGCCGCGCGCGTTGCGGATGGTGGCGACGTGGTCGATATTGACGCCGAGACGCAGGCGCGCGGGAGTGAGGACGTTGGCCAAGTCTGCGAGTTCCCTAGTTCAGGTCCACCGGGTGAGTGGGCAATATCCGGGAAAGTATCCGGGGCAATATCAGGGTTGGGCGCGGCTGCCGGGCTTGACGGCAGGGGTGGCGGCCAGTTCGGCCGGCAGTTCGTCCGCCGCGTAAGTCGGGAAGTTGAGCGCCACCAGCGGGAAGAACGGCACGCCCAGGTCCACCGCGCCCGCCGAACGGTCGATCAGTGATGCCGCCGCGATCACTTCGCCGCCGGCTTCCTCGATGGCCTTGATGGCCTCGCGGCTAGAGAGGCCGGTGGTCACCACATCCTCGACCATCAGCACCTTGTCGCCCGGTTCCAGGCTGAAGCCGCGGCGCAGTTCGAAAGTGCCGGTGGGGCGTTCGACGAACATCGCGTCGACCTGAAGCGCGCGGCCCATTTCCTGGCCGATGATGACGCCGCCCATGGCGGGCGAGACGACCTTGGTGATCGCCTTGCGAATATCGTGGGGAAGTTTTGCGGCGAGGGCCACGGCGAGTCGCCCGGCCCGGTCGGGGTTCATCAGAACCCGCGCGCACTGGAGGTAGTATGCGCTGTGACGACCCGAGGAAAGCAGGAAATGCCCTTCAAGCAAGGCCTTGCTGGCGCGGAACTCGGAGAGGACTTCTTCTTCCTGCATCGGGGGGTAATCCTTTGGTGCAAATTGCAATGTTCTGGTGGGGGCTGACGGCCCCTTGCGTCAAAAATCCCCTAGAGGCGCTTGAGACAGGCGGCAAGGCCGCGTATAGCCCCCTGTGAACGGGGGCAAAAAGCCTCCGCAATAGGGGTGCGCGCTTGGGAGGCGACTCACTTGCGCGATCATAAGAAAACGGAAGCGCTATAACCATGATATTGGGCAAAACCGTTCGTACTTTGGGCGAGGCTGCGAAAGCTCTCGGTCTTTATTCCGTCGCGGCCATGGCGTTTTCGTCAAGTCTTGCAGCATCTTCCGCAATCGCAGCGCCCGCTCCCGAGGCCGTCGCCAGCTACACGCCGATGAAGCCCACGCCGGGCATCGGCATGCCGGTGGAGGGCGGGATCGGCCTGCAACAGCAGTTTTCCAAGCTCGGCGAATATGGCGAGTGGATCCATGACGGCGTGCTGATGCCGATCATCACGGTCATCACGCTGTTCGTGCTGCTGCTGCTGGTGATCATCGCGGTGCGCTACAACCGCCGCACCAATCCGGTGGCCTCCAAGACCAGCCACAACACCATCCTCGAAGTGGTGTGGACGCTGGTTCCGGTGCTGATCCTGATCGGCATCGCGGTGCCCTCGATCGACCTGATCGCCAAGCAGTACAAGCCCGCTCCCAAGGGCGCGCTGACCATCAAGGTCACCGGCAACCAGTGGTTCTGGACTTACGGCTATCCCGATAACGGCGATTTCGAGGTCGTGTCGAACATGCTGAACCTGCCGGGCCAGCCGACCATCAACAACGGCGTGCGTGAAGTGGGCTCCAAGCCCTGGGACGGCCCCTCGCACCTCGAAGTGGACAACCGCATGGTCGTGCCCGTGGGCGAGCCGGTCCGCCTGCAGATCACCGCGGCCGACGTGATCCACTCCTTCGCCGTGCCCTCGCTCTGGTTCAAGCTGGACGCGGTTCCGGGCCGGATCAACGAGAAGGTCCTCTTTGTCGAGAAGCCGGGCGTCTACTACGGGCAGTGCTCCGAGCTTTGCGGCGCCAAGCACGGCTACATGCCGATCGCGGTGGAGGCACTTCCCCGCGCGCAATACGACGCTTGGGTGCTGACCCACGCCGGCGGCGTGATCGACGGTCAGGCGCAGCCTGCTGCTGCCGCACCCGCCGGTGCGCCCGCCACTGGGGCTGAACCTGCACCGGCCGCGTCCGCGGACCCGGGTGCAGCCGCCACGGGTGAAGCGACGGAAGCCGCAGCTTCCACAGCCGCCGCATCAGCCGAATAAGAGCGAATCGAAGGACAGGGCCCTCACCATGGCAACCACCGCTCCCGAGCATTTCCAAGGCCACGTGGATCACCACGGGCACGCCGATCACGACCACAAGCCGAGCTTCTTCGCGCGCTGGTTCATGTCCACCAACCACAAGGACATCGGCACGATGTACCTGATCTTCGCGATCATCGCGGGGATCATCGGCGGCCTGTTCTCGGGCATGATGCGCGTCGAACTCGCCGAGCCGGGCATCCAGTACCTGGATATCTTCGCCCGCTGGTTCGGCGCCACCAATCCCGACTTCAACTCCACGCTGCATGTCTGGAACGTGCTGATCACCGCCCACGGCCTGATCATGGTGTTCTTCATGGTCATGCCCGCGATGATCGGCGGCTTCGGCAACTGGTTCGTGCCGCTGATGATCGGCGCGCCGGACATGGCCTTCCCGCGCATGAACAACATCTCGTTCTGGCTGACCGTGGCAGGCTTCATCTCGCTGCTGTGCTCCGCCTTCGTGCCGGGCGGCACGGGGCTGGGCGCGGGCACCGGCTGGACCGTCTATGCGCCGCTCTCTACCTCCGGCTCGCCCGGGCCTGCGGTGGACTTCGGCATCTTCGCGCTGCACCTTTCCGGCGCGGGCTCGATCATGGGCGCGATCAACTTCATCACCACGATCTTCAACATGCGTGCCCCCGGCATGACCATGCACAAGATGCCGCTTTTCGTGTGGTCGATGCTGGTCACCGCCTTCCTGCTGCTGCTCTCGCTGCCGGTCCTGGCCGCCGCGATCACCATGCTGCTGACCGACCGCAACTTCGGCACCACCTTCTTCGACCCCTCGGGTGGCGGTGATCCGGTGCTCTACCAGCACCTGTTCTGGTTCTTCGGCCACCCCGAAGTCTACATCATGATCCTGCCGGGCTTCGGCATCATCTCGCAGATCGTTTCGACTTTCTCGAAAAAGCCGGTCTTCGGCTATCTCGGCATGGCCTACGCCATGGTCGCGATCGGCGTGGTCGGCTTCATCGTCTGGGCGCACCACATGTACGCCACCGGCATGTCGGTAAACACGAAGATGTACTTCACCGCCGCCACCATGGTGATCGCAGTGCCGACCGGCGTGAAGATCTTCTCGTGGATCGCGACGATGTGGGGCGGCTCGCTGGAGTTCAAGAGCCCGATGGTCTGGGCGCTGGGCTTCATCTTCCTCTTCACCGTCGGCGGCGTGACCGGCGTGGTGCTGGCGAACGGCGGCGTCGACGACGTCCTGCACGACACCTACTACGTCGTCGCCCACTTCCACTACGTGCTCTCGCTGGGGGCCGTGACCGCGCTCTTCGCCGGGTTCTACTACTGGTTCCCGAAGATGAGCGGCCGGATGCATTCCGAGTTTCTCGCCCATGTCCATTTCTGGATCTTCTTCGTCGGCGTGAACATGATCTTCTTCCCGATGCACTTCCTCGGGCTGCAGGGCATGCCGCGACGCTACCCGGACTATGCGGAAGCCTACCAGCACTGGAACCACGTCGCGACGATCGGCTACATGGTCATGGCCAGCAGCCTGGTGATCTGGTTCATCAACATCGCCTATGCCTTCCTGGCGGGCCGCAAGGCCGAGGACAGCTACTGGGGCGAAGGCGCGACGACGCTGGAATGGACGCTGACCAGCCCGCCGCCGTTCCACCAGTTCGAAACGCTGCCGGTGATCGAGGAAGCGGCGCACCATTGATCGATGCGCCGTCCCGGATTCGCGCGATTTGCGGCACCGGGACGGCCTTCGATTCGCAAGGACCTCGCTTTTCGGGGCTTTGCGCGTTGAAGGGGGCAGGTGTATGGGGCCAGCCATCATGACGACAACGAGTCCCTCCCAAGCCGCATCCCTGCCTGCCGACTGGCGCGATCTTCTTGCGCTGACCAAGCCGCGGGTGATGAGTCTTGTCATCTTTACCGGCCTTTGCGGCCTGCTTGCCGCGCCCGAGCGGATCAATCCGGTCATCGCCTTCACCGCGATCCTGTGCATCGCCATGGGTGCGGGCGGCGCCGCCGCGCTCAACCAGTGGTGGGAGGCCGATCTCGACGCCGGGATGAAGCGCACCGCCGGACGCCCCCTGCCGCAGGGCCGCCTCGACCGCACCACCGCGCGCGACTTTGCGGGCGTGCTCTGCGCGGTCTCGGTGTTCCTGATGGGCTTCGCGGTCGGCTGGCTGCCCGCTGCGATCCTGGCGATCTCGATCATCTACTATGCCGTGATCTACACGATCTGGCTGAAGCCGCGCACGCCGCAGAACATCGTCATCGGCGGCGGCGCCGGGGCCTTCCCGCCGCTGATCGGCTGGGTCGCGGTGACCGGCCACGTCTCGCTCATGCCGGTCCTGCTCTTCGCGATCATCTTCTTCTGGACGCCGCCGCACTTCTGGGCGCTCGCGCTCTTCGTGAAGAGCGACTACGCCAAAGTCGGCATCCCGATGATGCCGGTGGTCGCGGGCGAGAAGGCTACCCGCCAGCAGATCCTGATCTATGCCGTGCTGCTGCTGGCGCTTTCGGTGCTGCCCTGGTGGATCGGCGGAACCGGCGCGATCTACGGCATTTCGGCGATCCTGCTGTCCTCGCTTTTCCTGGCGCTCTCGATCCGTGTCGGCCTGCGTCGCCGCAGCGGAGCGGACGACAGCATGAAGCCGGAAAAGCAGCTTTTCGGTTATTCGGTGCTCTACCTCTTCGCACTCTTCGCCGTGCTGGTGGTGGATCGCTTCATCGTCCTCTGAGGGATCGAAGCATGAAAGACGTCCAGCAACCCGACCCCCGCACCCCGGAAGAGATTCGCCGCAGTCGCAACCGGGTGCTGGCGCTCAGCCTGGCGGCTTTCGTGGTTCTGGTGTTCTTGATCTCCATCGCGAAGATGAGCTGATGGTCCAGGCTGCCGCTTCCGAAGCCGCCCCCTCCGAAGCTGCCGCCTCGCTTACCGAAGGCCGTCGCAGCAACCGGCGGGTCGGTTTGATCGCCCTGTCGATGGCTTTGCTGATGTTGGGCCTCGGTTACGCTTCGGTTCCGCTCTACCGCATCTTCTGTCAGGTGACCGGTTACGGCGGCACCACCCAGCGCGCCGACGAGACCAAGGCGGCGGGTGTGCAGGTGACCGACAGGACGATGTCGATCCGTTTCGACGCCAATGTCGAACGCGGCATGCCGTGGCAGTTCAAGCCGCTCCAGCGCACCGACACGGTGACCATCGGCGAGCGCGACATGGCGCTTTTCTGGGCCAAGAACGATTCGGACAAGGTGATCACCGGCACTGCGAGCTTCAATGTCGAGCCCGAGCAGGCCGCGCGCTACTTCAACAAGATCCAGTGTTTCTGCTTTACCGAACAGACGCTCCAGCCGGGCGAGGCGGTGAAGATGCCGGTAATCTACTACGTCGATCCGGCGATCCTGAACGATCCCGACAACAAGGACGTCGAGCAGATCACGCTGAGCTACACCTTCCACGTCACCAGCGTTTCGGACGCAAAGACACTGGACCACAGCCGAACGGGCGGTTAAGTCCCGGTACGGGATACAAATCACGGGGGGAGCATTACCCCACCGGACGAATCGAACACGGAAGTCGAGAACGGGGACGAAGGCACCATGGCCGGTACAAAGAATCACGATTATCACATTCTTCCGCCGGACATCGCACCGCTGGCCACGACCATCGGCGCCCTGACCTTCACCTCGGGCATGGTCCTGTTTATGCACGACATGGCGGGCGGAAAGTTCGTGCCGTGGCTGGGCCTCGCCATCCTGATCGCCTCGATGTTCATGTGGTTCTCCAAGATCATCAAGGAAGCGCACGCCGGCGATCACACCCCGGTGGTGCAGCTGCACCAGCGCTACGGGATGATCCTGTTCATCGCTTCGGAAGTGATGTTCTTCGTCGGCTGGTTCTGGGCCTTCTTCGATTTCTCGCTGTTCCCTTCGACCCTGGCCGAAGCGGTCGGCGGGCAATGGCCGCCCAAGGCGGTCGAGGCGGTGATGGACCCCTTCGACCTGCCGCTGCTCAACACGCTGATCCTGCTCTGCTCGGGCACCACCGTCACCTGGGCGCATCATTCGCTGATCCACGGCGATCGTGACGGGCTGAAGAAAGGCCTCTGGGCGACGATCCTGCTGGGCGTGCTGTTCTCGTGCATCCAGGCCTATGAATATATTCACGCGCCGTTCCCCTTCGGCCAGAACACTTACGGTTCGGCCTTCTACATGGCGACGGGCTTCCACGGCTTCCACGTCATCGTCGGCACGATCATGCTGATCGTCTGCCTGAAGCGCGCCTACAACGGCGATTTCACGCCGCGCCAGCACTTCGGCTTCGAAGCGGCAGCCTGGTACTGGCACTTCGTCGACGTCGTCTGGCTGTTCCTGTTCATGGCCGTCTACGTCTGGGGCGGCTGGGGCTATCCGACGCACTGACGTTCGGCGGATAAGGGCACTTACCGCCTAAGGTTCGCAAAGAGGGCAGCCGCGCGCCGGTCTGCCCTCTTTCCCGTTGCAGCGCCCGGGGGATCACCATGCGCCGAATTCCCGTCATCGCCACTGTGCTCGTCCTTGTCGCAGTGGCCGTCATGATCGCGCTTGGCTTCTGGCAGCTTGACCGGCTGCACCAGAAGGAGGCGCTGCTGGCACACTACGCCGGGGCGCAGCGCCTGACGCAGGAAGTGGACTGGCCGCGCGACGCCCGTGGGCAGGAAGACCTGCTCTATCGCCATGCCCGGCTCGACTGCGTGGCCGTCACCGACCATTCGAGCATCGCCGGACGCAATGCCAAGGGCGAATCGGGCGCGGCGCAAACCGCCGACTGCACCCTGGCGGACGGGACGAGGGCGCGCGTCGTGCTCGGCTGGTCGCGGCTGCCGATGGCGGCGGGCGGGTGGCCGGGCGGCGAAGTCCACGGCGTGATCGCGCCGGGGCCAAGGCTCGTCGCCTCGCCGCCGCTCGCGGGGCTGGACGCCAATGCCGTTCCCGATCCGGCCGACATTCCCAACAACCACTTCGCCTATGCCGTGCAGTGGTTCATCTTCGCGGCCATGGCCCTGGTGATCTACGCGCTAGCGGTAATCAAGCGGAACAGGGCATGAGCGCAAATCCAGCACTCTGGCCAGCACTCCGGCCGGCATTTCACTTCGCAGGGCTTTAGGAATTGTTCTCGCCAAACCCCAACGACAGGCTTTTCATTTCGCGCCCCTGCGGCTAACCGCGCCTCCATGGACTATATCAGCACCCGCGGCAGCGCACCGGCGCTCGATTTCGAAGGCGCCACGCTCGCCGGACTCGCTTCGGACGGCGGCCTTTACGTGCCGCGTGAGTGGCCGCGCTTCTCTGCCGAAGAGATCGCTGCGATGGCAGGGCTGCCCTATGCCGAGCTGGCCGCGAAGATCATGTTCCCCTTCGTCGAAGGCAGTCTGACCTATGACCGCCTGCTGGAACTGACGACTCAGGCTTATGGCCGCTTCGCACACAAAGCCGTGACGCCGCTGAAGCAGTTGGACGAGCAGCAGTGGGTGCTGGAGCTGTTCCACGGCCCCACGCTGGCCTTCAAGGACGTGGCGCTGCAACTGCTGGGCCTGCTGTTCGAGGAATTCCTCGGCCGATCGGAGCGTAACCTGACCATCGTCGGTGCCACTTCGGGCGATACCGGTTCGGCCGCGATCGACGCGGTGGCGGGCCGTGCCAAGGTCGATATCTTCATGCTGCACCCCAAGGGCCGCGTGTCCGACGTGCAGCGCCGCCAGATGACCACGGTGCTGGCGCCCAACGTCCACAACATCGCCATCGACGGCTCGTTCGACGACGCGCAGGCCACCGTGAAGCGCATGTTCAACGACAAGGCGATGACCGACCGCTTCGCCATCGGTGCGGTGAACTCGATCAACTGGGCGCGCCTGATGGCCCAGGTGGTCTACTACTTCGCCGCCGCGCTCCAACTGGGCGCGCCGCATCGCAAGGTCGCCTTCTCGGTGCCGACCGGCAACTTCGGCGACGTCTTCGCGGGTTACGTCGCCGCGCAGATGGGCCTGCCGATCGAGAAGCTGATCGTCGCCACCAACGTCAACGACATCCTCCACCGCGCGCTGGCCGAAGGCGACTACTCGCAGGGCACCGTCACGCCGACCGCCGCGCCTTCGATGGACATTCAGGTTTCGTCCAACTTCGAACGCCTGCTGTTCGACCTGAACGGCCGCGACGGCAAGGCGCTGGCCGAACAGATGGCCGGGTTCGAAGCCAGCAAGGCCATGCAGCTTACCAACGCGCAGCGTGAAGGCGCTGCCGCACTGTTCTCCTCCGCCCGCACCGATGCCGACGAGATGTCGCAGGCCATCCGCTGGGCCTGGGAGAACTGCGGCGAACTGATCGATCCGCACACCGCTTGCGGCCTCTTCGCCGCGCGCACGGCCGGAATTGACGCGAGCATCCCGGTCGTCACGCTCGCCACCGCGCATCCCGCCAAGTTCCCGGACGCCGTCGAACGCGCCACCGGCCAGCGCTCCGGCCTGCCCGCGCGCGTCGGCGACTTGTTCGAGCGTGAGGAAAAGTGTGTCGAACTGACCGGCGACTACGAATCGATCGCCAGTTTCGTGGCCCAGCACGCGAGCCCGAAGATCTGATGGCACGCCTGGAAACCCAACCCGTGATCCTCGCCGGAGAGGGCTGGGACGATTACGGCCTTGTCGATTCGGGCCACGGCCGCAAGCTGGAGCGCTACGGCGATTACCGCTTCGTGCGCCCCGAACCGCAGGCGATGTGGACGCCGCGCCTCGAAAACTGGGATGCGCACGGTGAATTCGTGCCCGGATCGGACGAGGACGGCGGCGGCAGGTGGCTGTTCGACAAGCCGGTGCCGCGCGAAGGCTGGCCGCTGGCGTGGAACGAAGTCAGCTTCACCGCGCAGTGTACGCCGTTCCGCCATCTCGGCTTCTTCCCGGACATGGCGCCGGTGTGGGACTGGATGCGCGAGATGCTCGCGGGCAAGAGCGACGCCAATACCCTGAACCTGTTCGGCTATACCGGCGTCGGCACGCTGGCGCTTTCGGCGCACGGCCCGGTCACGCATGTCGATGCCTCGAAGAAGTCGGTCGGTCAGGCGCGTGAGAACGCGGCACTGGCCGGGCTGGAGGATCGCCCGGTCCGCTGGCTGATCGACGATGCCGCCAAGTTCGCCGCGCGCGAAGTGCGCCGGGGCAAGCGCTATGACGGCATCATCCTCGATCCGCCCAAGTTCGGCCGCGGCCCTACCGGCGAGACCTGGCGTCTGGAGGAGAACCTCCCCGGCCTGCTCGCCGATTGCCGCCAGCTTCTGGACGGCGACAGCAAGTTCCTGTTCCTCACCGTCTATGCCGTGCGCATGTCCTCGCTGGCGCTGGCCGGTCTGATGGAAGAGCTGTTCCGCGATCTGCCCGGCACCATCGAGCATGGCGACCTTTCCGTCCGCGAAGATGTCCTTCGACAGGCTCAGGATGAGCGGGAAGGCCGCCTGCTGCCGACGGCAATCTTCGCGCGCTGGCGCAATAACGGCTAAGGCGCGCTCCATGACCGATTCGCTCCTTCTCGAAGTCGCCGATTTCGAACACGACGTTCTCACCGGGATCTACTCGGAAGAGACCGGCAAGCCGCAGCCGCTGCGCTTCACCATCCAGGTCTCGATGAAGCCGATCGAGCGCTACACGCCCGATACGCCGCTGACCGAGAGCAAGAACTACATGGACCTCAAGTTCGCGGCCAGCGAAGCTCTGCCGCAGGGCGTCCATTTCAAGCTGATCGAAGCCGTGGCCGATCACGTCTGCGAGACGCTGTTCCTGCAGGACGCGCGAATCACGGCAGTGACGGTGAAGATCGTAAAGCTCGCCATTGCCGAAGCGGGCGAGAAGATCGGCATCACGCTCACCCGGCAGCGCCGCTAAACCATGATCCTGCGCGTCGGGCCACTGGCGGACAATCCGCTCGATGCCGCGGCGCGGTTCCATGCCGAAGTCCTTCCCGAAGCGCGCGCCGTACTGGCGAGGGGCAGCGACCTGACGCTGGTTTTCCCAGCCGCCGCCCGCGATCATCGCGGCTGGCGGCTGGCGGCGGTGCAGGAACTGGCCCGCCAGTACGCACCCTTGCGCGTCAATGCCCTCTCGGGTGCGGAAGCAGCGGGGGTGGCCGCCACCGCCGAATGGCTGGCAGGCGCGGAAAGCATCACCGGCCAATACCTTCGTCTTGATGAAATCGGTGCGGGGAGCGTAGTATCGCCGCAGCAATGAGCATCGCTTCGCCTCTCGTGGACCAGTTCCGCCGCCGCATCACCTATTTGCGGCTTTCGGTGACGGATCGGTGCGACTTGCGCTGTGCCTATTGCATGCCGGAACGCATGACCTTCCTGCCCAGGAAGGACGTGCTGAGCCTGGACGAGCTGCACGAACTGTCGCTGGGCTTCATCGCGCGCGGGGTCACCAAGCTGCGCCTGACCGGGGGCGAACCGCTGGTCAGGCGGGACATGATCGAGCTGGTGCAGGCGCTGGGCCGCAAGCTGGGCCACGGCCTGGAGGAACTGACCCTCACCACCAACGGCACCCGGCTGGCCGAGTTCGCGGACGATCTGGCGGCGGCGGGCGTGAAGCGAATCAATGTCTCGCTCGATACGCTGGACCGCGAAACCTTCCACCGGATCACCCGGCGCGATTCGCTGCCGCAGGTTCTGGAAGGCCTCTCGGCGGCGAAGGCGGCCGGAATCCGGGTCAAGCTGAACACGGTGGCGCTGGAAGGGATCAACCGGGCGGACATTCCCGATATCGTCGGCTGGGCGCATGGACAGGATTTTGACGCGACGCTGATAGAGGTCATGCCGCTGGGCGAAGTGGAGGAAGATCGCTTCGATCATTACCTGCCGCTTTCGCAGGTTCGCGATGATCTCGAACGGCGCTGGACGCTTCGGCCCAGCGATCACCGCACCGGCGGCCCGGCCCGTTATTTCGACGTGGCGGAAACGGGCGGCAGGCTGGGGCTGATCACCCCGCTCACCCAGAACTTCTGCGAAGGCTGCAATCGCCTGCGGGTCACCGCGACCGGGCAGCTTTTTGCCTGTCTCGGCGGAAACGAACAAGTGGACCTGCGCGCCGCGCTGCGCAGCGAAAAGCCTGCCGCCGCGCTCGATGCCGCGCTTGATACCGCGATGCGGATCAAGCCGGAGCGGCATCATTTCGCCATCGACCGGCGCGGCGCGGCTCCGGCTCTGCCGCGGCACATGTCGATGACCGGGGGCTGACCCATGGCCCTGCAACTCGTGTTCCTGGGGCGGCTGGAGGATCTGGCCGGAAGCGGCAGCCGCGAGGTCGCCTTCGCGCCGTCGCTGTCGGCCGTGATCGCGGCGCTGGAGCCGCAGCTTGCCGAAGCCGTCAGCGCACCGCGCATCCGCTATGCCGTGAACGGCGCGCTCTTGCCGGGGCAGGGGCATTTCGAAGCAGACCTTCGCGACGGTGACGAACTGGCCTTCCTCCCGCCGGTTTCGGGCGGCTGAGATGACGGTGCGGATCCAGCTCCTGACCGAGCCGTTCGACGCGGCGGACACGCTGCGCACTTTCACCGATGCCCTGCCGGAAGCGGGCGGCGTGGTCAGCTTTCTCGGCCAGGTCCGCGCAGGCGGCGGGCCGGGGGGAGACGTCGAGGCGCTGGAACTGCGCCATTACGAGCCGCTGACTTTGCCCGCGATGCAGGCGCTCGGCGAACGCGTGATGGGGCGCTGGACGCTCGACGGCCTGGTCATCGTCCACCGCAGCGGCACGATGCTGCCGGGCGAGCCGATCGTGCTGGTCGCCGCTGCCGCGCGTCACCGCCGCGATGCCTTTGCGGCGGCCGATTTTACGATGGACCACCTCAAGAGCGAATCGTGGTTCTGGAAACGCGAGAAGGCGGCAGGCGCATGGCGCTGGATCGAGCCGCGCGAGCAGGACATCGAGGATCTCGCCCGCTGGCTGTGACGCGGGCAGGATAAAAACTGAGGCAGGATAAAAGCGATCCCGCGATCCGGTTTGACCGGCATCAATTCATCATCGGCGCAAACGGTTCATGAGCGATTCCACAAGGAGATCACGCCTTGGAGGATTGAGCCATGACGCAGCGCCTCGATAAGCAGCAACTTCGCGAACTCGCCGTCGCCCACGAAAAGCCGGTGAACGACAGGGCGCCGACCACGGTGGACCGGGGCTTCGGCCTGCCGACGCCGATCTATGCGGCAACGGTGGCGCTTTACCTCGGTTTCATCGGCGTTATGGCCGTCTCGTTCCTCAACCCGGAACTGGCGATCCCCATGGTGATCTTCGCAGGTTTCGTGGTCTTCGCGTTCGGACTCGTCGGGTTCTGGACGCGGATGAAGCCCGAAAACGATACCGTGGCGCCGGACTGGGGGCAGTTCCGCGCGCGCGGCATCGAGACTTTGAGCGGAAGGCTGACGGCAGGCGAGGCGACCATTCAGGTCCTCATGCTGCCCGTGCTGATCCTGGGATGGGGACTGGCCGTCGCCGTCATCGTCGCCCTGAGGTGATCACTCGGTGATTATACCTCCCGATCGTTGACCTGGGCCGGGGGGCTTTCAGGTCGGGTCGGTCTGCTTGGAGAACCCCTCCCTTCGCGAGAAGGGAGGGGTTTTATTTGTTTGAAAATCCGCCTTCAGGCAGATTTTGGCGACACCGGCCCGAGTTTTTGTTGGGTGCGCTCGTCACATCCGTGACGAGCCTGCGGCACCAGCCCACGCCCCCACCCACCACCCGCAGGATACTACCGTTGGGTGGTGGGTGGGGGCGTGGGCTGGCGCCGCCTTAAAAATGCCCGTCGGGCATTTTTAACTCCTCAACCGCGAATCCAGCGCGGCGATGGTCTCGTTCTGACTGTTCACCAGCCCTTGCACCTGGCTCCGCGCCGTATCGATGGCCTGGGCGCTGGGCGATTCTTCCACCGGTTCGGCCTGGCGGGCATCGGCATAGAGCGAATCGAGATCGGCCAACGCGGCCACGGCGGTATCGCGGCTGGCCTGGAGCGCGGAGACGGCGACCTGGGCGGAAACCCAGGAATCGCTTGTGCGCGAGGCGCCGGCAGCGGCCGAGACGGCGCGCTCGGCGGCGGGGCGCTTTCCGGCGAACTGCTTGTCCGCGTCGCGCGCGACCGCCAAAAGGCCGTCGATTCGCGTCGAGAGGTCCGCCGTGGGCGGCGGCAGGGGCACCGGGGCGGGCTGCGGCTCGGCGGCGGCGGGCATCGCGCTGCGCTCCACCTCGCGATAGGCCAGCGACGGATATGTTGCTGCGGTGGAGCAGGCGGCCAGGCCGATCGGCAATGCGGCGGGCAGGAGCAGCGAGAGGAAACGGGCTTTTGCGCGGATCATGCCCGTGCCATAGCACGTCGCCATGCAATCGCGAGCGTCAATCGCGGTGCAGGTCATTAGGCTTTTACGGCGGAACCGCGTGACTCCTTGGTTGACACGAATCGGTCGCTGGACTAACGGCACCCTTCTTTCCGGCACCTCGTGAAAACGAGACTGCCGGCGCGTCGCCCGCAAGGCTCCACGGTTCCTTCCTGGACCAGAGCGGCCGGGGCAGAGTTGTTTCGGCCTGTTTAGGGCTCATTGAGATTAGGTAAGGGCACCATGTTCGCAGTTGTGCGCACGGGCGGCAAGCAGTACCGGGTTGCCGCCGGAGACAAGATCGCGGTTGAAAAGCTGGCTGGTGAAGCCGGTGAGACCATCACGCTGGGCGACGTTCTGCTCGCCGGCAACGAAGGCGAAGTCGCCGACGCCTCGAAGATCACGGTTTCGGCCGAGATCATCGCGCAGGCCAAGAGCGAAAAGGTCGTGGTGTTCAAGAAGCGCCGCCGCCACAACTATCGTCGCAAGAACGGCCACCGCCAGCAGATGACCCTGCTGCGCATCGTGTCGGTCGCCTGAGCCAAAGATCGGAAGGACTGAGCAATGGCACATAAGAAAGCAGGCGGTTCGTCGCGTAACGGTCGCGACTCTGCGGGCCGCCGCCTTGGCGTTAAGAAGTTCGGCGGTCAGGAAGTGATCGGCGGCAACATTATCATCCGTCAGCGCGGCACCCGCGTGTATCCGGGCGTGAACGTCGGCATGGGCAAGGATCACACCCTGTTCGCCACCGCCGAAGGTCGCGTGCGTTTCCACGACGGCAAACTTGGCCGCAAGTACGTCTCGGTAGACGTCATGGCGGAAGCCGCCGAATAATTCGGATGGTCGATAAAAGGGCCATCCCGACGGGATGGTCCCGCCGATCCTTCTGAGGATCGGCTGAACGAGGGAGAGGGGCCAGCCCGTCTCCCTCTTTTCGTGTCTCCCTCTCGCACGGCGCAATTGTCTGGCGAGGTGACTGATCCGTACAATTTCTTACGAATTTGCGCGGATATTTCAGGCTCTTCGGACGTTGTGCGTAATCGCAATGTCACGCGCAAAACCTAGAGGAAGCGCGGGGCGGATGAGTGGAGATACTCTATGTTCGTTCGCAGCGAACGGCTGTTTCTGCGGCCCGGCTGGCCCGAGGACCAGGACGAGTTCCTGGCCCTGATCGCCGATGAAGGCGTCGTGCGGAACCTGACCCGCGCGCCCTGGCCCTATACTGCCGGCGATGCCCGCGCATTCCTGGGCGCGCCGCAGGACATGCGGCTGCCGCGTTTCCTGATCACCCAGCCGGGCGCCCACGGCACCCGCATCGTCGGCTGCATCGGCCTGTCGCTGCTCGATGGCGAAGTGAACCTCGGTTACTGGATCGCCCGCGATCACTGGGGCCAGGGCTTCGCGAGCGAGGCGGCGCAGGCGGTTCTCTCGCTGGCGCGGGCGATCGGCCACAGGCGCATCGTCGGCAGCCACTTCATCGACAACCCGGCGTCGGGGCGCGTTCTGGAAAAGGCGGGTTTCAGCCCCACTGGGCGCGTGGTCGAACGGTTCAGCATGGGCCGGAACGCCAGTTGCCTCTCGCGCGAATATGCCGCGGAACCCGATTCGCCCTGCCGATCCGGTGATGCGCTTGGCGGTGAGTGCCCGAATCCCGACCTCGGCGGCGGACAACCGCTTGCGGCGTGAAGCAGGGCGTTCTCATAAATAGCTGAAAATACCGCTCTCTCCGGCGCATCCGTGCTGCGCCGGAGAAGGCTTCCTGACGGCAGCAGGACGGCACAGCAAAACCCGTGCAAAGCAACTCTCTTTGTGCATAGTATGGGGCGCGGAAATAATAAAAACGGAGAACCGTCACATGTTCGTCCGCACGGAGAGATTGTTCCTGAGACCCGGCTGGCCGGAAGACGTCGACGAATTGGTGGAAGCCATTTCCGACGAGGCGGTTCAGCGAAACTTGGGCGTCGGCGAACTGCCGCGTTCGACGCGGGCCATGCGCGATTACCTGAGCAGGCCGCGCGATCCGCGTCTGCCGCACTTCTTCATGTATCTGCGCGCGCCCGGCGGCCCCAAGCTGGTGGGCGGGATCGGTCTCGGCCGAATTGAGGACGAGGTAGAACTCGGCTACTGGATCGCACCGGCCCATCGCGGCCGGGGTTTCGCCCGCGAGGCGGTGCGCGCCGTGCTCGCGCAGGCGCGGTCGCTGGGCCACCGCCGTGTCGTGGCGAGCCAATTCGCGGACAATCCCGCGACGCGTGATGTGCTGGAGGAGACGGGATTCTCGGATAGCGGCAATGAGCGGGAAAGGTTCAGCGAAGGACGCGGCGTGCCGGTGCGGGCGCGAATCTACGTCGCCAATCTCACGGATCGGCCGTTCCTGCATGCGGTGGGATCTTTGTCGAGTGCGCCATTCGCATCCGCGAATGGCTAGCGGCACCGGCCCTCTCCCCCACCCGACCTCCCACGAGTGTATCCTGATGGGAGGTCGGGTCGGGGAGAGGGCCGGTGCCGCTTAAAAATGCCCTTCGGGCATTTTTCTCACGCCGAAAGCTCCAGCCACTTGGGTGCGAGCTTGGCGTCGATGTCCTCGACCCGCAAGTGATCCACCGCGAGGCCGAGTTCGGGATAGGCGGCCCGGCGGCGCTTTTCGTCCGAGCGGGCGAGCGGCACCACGATGAGGCGGCGGTTGACCTTTTGCCGCCAGTTCATTCGCGCGGTGTTTTCCTGCCCGACATAGCAGCCCTTGGTGAAGCTGACCCCGTTCAGTTCCACCGCATTGCATTCCAGCCAGAGCGTTTCGCCATCGCCCAGTTCGGCGCGGCCTTCGGGCACGCCCATGGCCAGGCGATGCGCGCGCCAAGCGGCGTCGGCGCCTTCGGCTTCGGACGGATCGGTGGGATCGACCGGCGCGAGCCAGCGTTCGCCGAGGCCGTGATGGCGCGGATCGGGCGCGGCGCCGTCTCCGGTATGGGGGCGCCAGTGGACGGCAAGCGAATCGTCGCGGGAAATGTCGATGGCACGGCGCAAGCGGTACATCGACAGGCGTTTGACCAGCGCATCGGCGACTTCGGCCTCGCAGTCGATCAGCAGCCCCTTCCCGCCGGGCCAGACGATGAAGTCGAACAGCGCCTTGCCCTGGGGCGAGAGCAGCGCGGCCCAGGTGGGCAGCACTTTCTGCACGTCGGCCGTGACCAGCCCCTGCAGGAAGGCGCCTATGTCTTCATTCGAATCGGGGCGGGGGGCGAGCCGGATCACGGCGCGGTCGAACAGTCGGCTGGCGGTCATGGCCGATAAGTGGGGCAGTGCGGCGCCTTGCGCAAGTGCCGCGGAATTTCAGACGGCGCTCTTCGCCAGGCGCTCGCGAATCTCGTCGAGCACCCAGACGGCGGCGGGGCCGGGAGGGCTGTCCTTGCGCCAGAGGGCGACGAGGGCATAGTCCTTCGAGGGCCGCTCGGGCAGCTCCAGCTCCAGCAGTTCGCCGCTGGCCAGATCGGCGGCGATGCGATGGTGCGGCATCGATCCCCAGCCGATCCCTTCCTTCAGCAGGGCATGCTTGGCGCCGAGATCGGCCAGCCGCCAGGATCGCGGACTGAACACCGCGAAATCGCGCCCCTCGGTCAGCGGCGAACGGTCGGTGAGCACGAGTTGCAGGTGCTTGCGCGCTTCTCCGGGCGGGATAGGTCCGGGAATGGCGAGGGGGTGGCCCGGCGCGGCGACGTGGGTCATCTCCACCGAGCCGACCGTTTCGCGCTGGATCTCCGGCAGGTCGACGATATCGGGACCGGCAATGGCGAGCGTCGCGCGCCGGTCCAGCACCAGCGCGGCCACCGCGCCCAGCGCCTCGACATGGAGGCGTAGCGGCACGCTGGGGAACATGACTTGGAAGTCGCGCAGCAATCTGGCCAGGACGTTGCCCGGCACCATGACGTCCACGGCCAGCGAGAGTTCGGGTTCCAGTCCCTGCCGCAGGCTGCGGACTTTGGCGAGCAGGGCATCGACATCGTCGGCAATGGCATGGGCCTCGCTCAGGAGCGCGCGGCCCTGATCGGTGAGCTTCGGCTTGCGCGAGCCTTCGCGCTCGAAGAGGCGGACGTCGAGCTGGGTTTCGAGCTGGGCGATGGCATAGCTCACCACCGAAACCGCCCGTCCCAGCCTGCGGGCCGCGCCGCCGAAGCTGCCTTCCTCCACCACGGTCAGGAAGGTGCGGACGTGATCGAGGCTGGGCGGGGCAATATCGACCATGGCAGGCCTTCAGCTTAGTTGAACATTTCGATCCATTTTATCCCAATTATCGGGAGGCCCCGCAAGGCTTAGATCAAGGGCAAGCAAGCCGCAGGTCGCGGCAGACCATCCACCAGGGCCAATTCGCACAGGAGGGCCATATGATCGAAGTTCGTCCCTTCGCCAGCCTCGGCGCTGCCGATCACGGCTGGCTCGACGCCCACCACCACTTCTCCTTTGCCGACTACCACGATCCCGCGCGCACCAACTGGGGGCGCCTCAGGGTGTGGAACGACGATACCATCGGCCCGCGTTCCGGCTTTCCGCCGCACCCGCACCGCGACATGGAGATCATCACCTACGTCCGCACCGGGGCGATCACCCATCAGGACAGCCTTGGCAACAAGGGCCGTACCGGCGCGGGCGACGTTCAGGTCATGAGCGCGGGCACCGGCATCGTCCATTCCGAGTTCAATCTCGAGGACGAGGCGACGACCCTGTTCCAGATCTGGATCCTGCCCGACCACCGCGGCGAGGCCCCCGGATGGGGCGCGCGGCCTTTCCCGAAGGACGACCGCGCGGGCCGTTTCGTGACTCTCGCCAGCGGTATCGCGGGTGACGAGGACGCCTTGCCGATCCGTGCCGATGCCCGCGTTCTGGGCGCCACGGTCAAGGCCGGCGACACCGTGACCTACCAGACCGAACGCGGCCGCCATGCCTATCTGGTCTCGGCCAGGGGCCGCATCCGGGTTGGCGACGTCGAAGCGCAGCCGCGCGACGGCGTGGCGATCACCGGGATCGAAACCATCACCGTCATCGCCATCGAGGACGCCGAACTGGTCCTCGTCGACGCGGCCTGATTCTCCCACGACATCTCATCCAGACATCTCATCAACGAGGAAATCGACATGACCGGACGTATTGCCCATCCCAAAGTCGAAAAGCTGATCGTCGATCGCTGGTCGCCGCGCGCCTTCGACGGTAGCGAGATTCCGCAGGAAGACCTCGACGTGATCTTCGAGGCGGCCGGTTGGGCGCCTTCGGCCTACAACGTGCAGCCCTGGACTTTCCTCTATGCGAAGAAGGGCGACGCCAACTGGGACCTGCTGCTTTCGCAGCTGATCGAATTCAACCAGGGCTGGGCCAAGGATGCCTCGGCGATCGTCTATGTCGTGTCCGATAGCCAGATGCGTTCGGACAAGGGCAATTCGGACAATCACAGCCACAGCTTCGATGCCGGTGCTGCATGGGCCCTGGCCGCGCTTCAGGCGCAGGCGCTGGGCTATCATACCCATGGCATGACCGGGCTGAAGTTCGGCGAGGCCGAAAAGGCGCTCGGCATTCCGGCCGACCACCGCCTGGAAGCCGCCTTCGCCATCGGCCGCATGGGCGACAAGAGCCAGCTTCCCGAATTCCTTCAGGAACGCGAAGTCGCCTCGAACCGCAAGCCGGTGGCCGAGATTGCCAAGGCAGGCAAGTTCGCCTGACCCGTCCTTAGGGCGCTCCGGGCCCTCCCCCTCCTGTCACCGGAGCGTCTGTCGGCCCGGTCCGCCTCTCCCTGGGCGGACCGGGCTTTTGGTTTGGGGGCTGCCTGAAAACCCACCTCAGAATTTCTTCTTCACGCCGACCATTACGCGGTTGCTGGTGGTGCCGTTGGGAAAGACTTCGGCTTGCAGATGAACGTCGGCGGTGGTCGTTTCGTCCAGCTTCATTTCCAGGCGCGGCGGGCCTTGCGGCACATCGTAGCCTTCCGGCAGCGGGCGCAGGCGCTCCTTCTCCGGGTCCGGCGCGCAGACGACGATCTCGCCGGGGCGGCCTTCGGGGCAGCGCGGAGAAATCACGCTGTAGTTCGCGCCGGGCGAACTGCGCATCTGTCTGAGATCGAAGGCGTCGAGGCTCTGCTCGGAGGCGGAGGGGGCAGCAGGGGAAGCGTCGAGTGCTGGCATTGTCGGCTCCGGGAGGAGCGCCGAGGCAATCACCGGAAGATGGCTCAATTGGGGCAGGATGTGTGACGAACCCCGTTACAATCCTGCTATCGCGCGCCCAAGCAGGACTGGCCTCGCCATCGCGGCATCGCAGGTCCATAGGCGGGCCGCTCGCGGATCATATGCAAGGAGGTCGGGCTCGGTGGCGACGGGATGGTTGAACAGCGCGGGGTCTGGCCTGAAGGCTTATCCGGCTTGGCTGCGTGGGGCTTTTGGCGGCCTTCTGGGCATTGCGCTGGCGGGCGGCGTGACCATGCTGCTCGAAATGAAGGGCCCGGAACTGAGTGGGCTGATGGGTGGTCTTTCGGCGCTCCCGTTTCTTTTGGCGCCGCTGGGCGCTTCGGCGGTTCTGGTCTTCTGCGTTCCGGCCAGCCCGCTGGCGCAGCCCTGGCCGGTGATCGGCGGGAACATGATTTCCGCCGTGGTCGGCCTTTCGATGGGGCACCTGCTGGGCAATCCCTGGCTAGCCGCATCGACCGGGGTGGGGTTGGCGATCGCGGTCATGTCGTTTACCCGCAGCCTCCATCCGCCGGGCGGTGCCTGCGCGCTGCTCTATGCGCTGGGCGCGACGGGTGAGCAGCACTGGGGCATCGGCTATCTGCTGCCGCTGGCGTTGAACCTGATATTCCTGTTCCAGGCGGGCTGGCTCTACAACAACCTGACAGGCCACGCCTGGCCCCACCGCGCGCCCAAAGTGCAGCACAAGGCCCCCGAACCCTACACGCGCGCCGATATTGAAGGGCTGCTGGCGGAGTGGGACGAAGTGCTCGACGTCGATGTCGACGATCTCGACGCGTTCGTTCAGGCGCTTTTGAAAAAGGGCAAGAAGGGGTGAGGAAACCCGTCCCCGTTACGCCCGGCGGCGGCGGGCCAGTAGATCCCAGCAGAACACCGCGATGGCGGTCCAGATGAACAGGAAGCAGAAGACCTGAACCTGTTTCAGCGGCTCTCCGAAAACGAAGAGGCCGAGCAGGAACACCCCGGTCGGCGTCACGAACTGGATGAAGCCCAGCACCGAGAAGTCCAGCTTGCGCGCGGCGCCCGCGAACAGCAGCAGGGGAATGCCGGTGACGATGCCCGCGCAGGCCAGCAGCAGGCTTGTCGCCAGAGACTGTCCCATCGCCATCCCTGCCGGACTGACCGCCTGCCAGCCGAGCAGGCCCAGCGCGGGGACCAGCAGGACCAGCGTTTCCACCGTCAGGCCGGGCAGCGATTCGACCGGGGTCAGCTTTCGCACGAGGCCGTAGCCTGCGAAACTCAGCGCCAGGCCCATGCTGATCCACAATGTGTCCATCGCGCCCCAGGCCAGCATGGCGACGCCGACGGCGGCCAGCGCCACGGCGGTCCACTGCAGGCGCGACAGCCGCTCGCGCAGGAAGATCGTTCCGGCCAGCACGTTGACCAGCGGATTGATATAGTAGCCGAGGCTGGCGGCCAGAACGTGGCCTTCCATCACCGCCACCACATAGACCAGCCAGTTCGTGCCGATCAGCAGCCCGCTCAGCGCCAGCGCGCCCAGCAGGCGCGGATTGCCGAGCGCCGCGCGCAGCTGCGGCCCCTGACGCAGGACGGCGATCATCACGAGACAGAAGGGCAGGGTGAACAGCAGCCGCCAGGCCACCACCTCGAACGGCGATACCGCGTGCAGCGCCGCGAAATAGAGCGGGAACAGGCACCAGATGAAATAGGCGCCGAATGCCTGCAACAGGCCCCCCTGATTGCCGAAACCAGGGGCGAAACGATTGGTGAAACGGGGGGGCGTGGAAGCGGGCTGCATCGTGATTCCCTGGAAAGGTCTCGCCCGATATGTCGGGAAATGTCTGATCCGCAAGCGGTTCGTCGCAAGACGTTCCTCATCTCGTCGATAACGCGAATTCTGACAGCCGCGTTGCCGATCGTTCAGCTTCACTGCCTTAAAGCTGAATGCGTACCGAGGATCGCGCCTCAAAGGGCACCCTCCCGGCAATGACGAGGAGATTCGAGATGAACGCATTCTTCAAGGCAACCGCCCTCGCTGCCGCAACGGCCAGCCTGGCGACCGCTCTTCCGGCTTCGGCCGCAGTCAGCTTCGCGCCGACTCACGAATTCCAGGCTCCCGGCGAGCAGGACTATGGCCACTGGCGCGAACGCTACTCGCGTGAAGACCGCCGCCGTGGCTACGGCAACCGGGACCATTACTATCGCGGTGACCGCGGCTACCGTGGCGACCGTCGCTACTACGACTGCCGCCGTTCGAGCGGCACCACCGGCCTGCTCCTGGGCGGCGCGGCAGGTGCCCTGGCGGGCCGCGCCATCGACACCCGCGGTGACCGCGCTACCGGCACCGTCCTCGGCGCCGCCGCCGGTGCCCTGCTCGGCCGCGAAGTCGATCGCGGCGGCTCGCGCTGCCGCTGATTGGACTGCTTGAAAATGCCTGAATAGGCATTTTCAAGGGCGGCACCGGCCCACGGCGGATTTTCAAAAGGACGTTAAAGGCTTCCCCGCAAGGACGGCGACTTGCGGGGGAGACCTCCCGAACTCGATATGTTTTTTGAGGACGGGTGGGAGAGGGCGTTCGTGGCTTCGGCTGCGGACGCCCTCGATGCGTCGGGAGATGGGGCGGGGGTCGGTAATCCATCGGCCGATGCCCTTCCCGTAATGGGACGCAAGCCGGATTTGTGTCGGGGAGGCCTTGAATTTCCGCCATTTAAGGCGAAGTCTCGGCGCATCGAATAGAGCCGGGTTGCAGCCGTGACAGTCCGGCACCGGCGGGACAAGGATGCAGCGATGACGGTTCCGAAAACGGCAGGCGAGATGAGCGCAACCGGCACTGCCGCGTTCCTGGCGCTGGCTTGCTCGCTCGCGCTGGCGGCGTGCAGTGCGGAGAAGAATCCTCAGGCGGAAGGCACCGATCCCGCGCTGACTGGCGCGCTGGGCGACCGGATCGTGGTGGATCCTGAAAAGAGCGGAGATGCGGCGGACGATACGCCGGTTTCGCTGCCCTCGGCGGCGCGGACGCCGCAAGCCGTCGCGGCGGCCCGCCAGTCGGCTGCCGATGCCGCCGGCGGCAAGCTGCTGCCTGCGCCCGCGCCGGGGCAGGGCGACGCTGCGGCGCTCGCCCGGAATGCGGCGCTGGCCGCGCAAGTCACCGAGGGCGCCCGCGCCGCCAAGGTCGATTGTTCGGGCAAAGTCCAGTTTTCCAACGTCTGGGCGACCAAGCTGCCCGCCGCCATCCCGGTCTATCCGCGCGCGGCGCTGCATGAAGCTGCCGGAACCGACGGCGAGGGCTGCGCGCTGCGCGTCGTCAACTACGGCACGGCGGTCTCGCCTGAGGATGTCGTGCGCTTCTACTATTCGATGGCGCAGCGCGGCGGCTATACGGCGGAATACCGGGTGGATGGCGGCGATCATGTCATTGGCGGCCGCAAGGGCGGACAGGCCTTTGTCGCCTATGCCCGCACGCTGGGCAGCGGCGTGACCGAAGTGGACCTCGTGACCAGCGGAAAGTGAGGAAAACGTCGTCCCGGATCAGGTCCGGGACGACGGCTGCTATCGCAGGCCCACGCCGATCATGGCGCGGGGCTGTTCCATTTCGCCCGAGGCCACCGGATAGGCGCAGTAGTCCGCCGCATAGTAGCCGCTGGGGTGATGGTTGCCCGATAGCCCTATTCCGCCCATCGGTGCGGCGTGGCTGGGGCCGGTGGTGGCGCGGTTCCAGTTGACGATGCCGGCCCGGACATTGGCCCAGAAACGGTTGTAGTCCTGCGGGCTTCCGCCCACCAGCGAGGCGGCGAGCCCGAAGCGGGTGTTGTTGGCCTCGGCTATGGCCTCGTCGAAATCGTCCACGCGGATCACCTGGAGGATCGGGCCGAACAGCTCGACGTCGGGGCGGTCCTGCATTGCCGTGGTGTCGATGATCGCCGGGCTGAGGAACGGCAGCGTCTCGTCGCCGCGCACGAGGTGCTTGATCGCCCGGCCGCCGTTGCTGAGGAGGTAGAGGAAGCTCTCGGTCAGGCCGTCGGCCGCCATGGTGTCGATCACCGGCCCCATGAACGGCGCCGGATCGTCGAACGGCGCGCCCACGATCAGGCGGTCGGCCAGGGCCTTCACTTGCGCGATCGCCTCGTCGTAGAGGCTGCTCTTCACGATCAGCCGCCGCGCGGCGGTGCAGCGCTGTCCGGCGGAAGCGAAAGCGGATTGCACGATCAGGGCGGCGGCGTCGCTCAGCTTGGGGGTGTCCCAGAGCACGATCGGGTTGTTGCCGCCCATCTCCAGCGCCACCAGCTTGTCCGGCCGCGCCGCGAGGCGGCGGTTGATCGAGATGCCGGTATTGGCCGATCCGGTGAACAGCACCCCGTCGATGCCGTCATGCGCCACGAAGTCCTGCCCTTCCAGCGGGCCGCCCGCGGCGAACTGCATGACGGCGGCGGAAATGCCCGCGCGGTGGAAGCAGCGGGACAGCATCTCGCCGGTGGCGGGCGCCTTCTCGCTCGGCTTGAAGATCACCGCGTTGCCCGCGAGCAGGGCGGGAACGATATGGGCGCAGGGCAAGTGCGCGGGAAAGTTGAACGGGCCGAGCACGACCAGCACGCCGTGCGGCTTGTGGCGCAGGGCCATGGTGCCCTGAAGCGCCGAATCGAGCTTCCGCTGGCTGGTGCGCTCGGCATAGGCGCGGATCGAGACTTCGACCTTGGCGACCACGCTTTCCACTTCGGCGCGCGCTTCCCACAAGGGCTTGCCCACTTCGCGGGCGATCGTCTCGGCCAGTCGCTCGGCGTCCTTGCGCACTTCGTTGGCGAAGCGGCGCAGCAGTTCGATGCGGGTGGCGAGCGGCTGCGCGGCCCAGGTCGGCCAGGCACGCCGCGCGCGGCTTACCACTTCGTCGACGTCGCAGGGCTTGCCGCGCCAGAGCTGCGCGCCGGTGGCCGGTTCGAAAGAGACGATCTCGGTCACGTTGCCCGCCCGTTCCTGACGAGCCTGTCCCTGACTTGGGGAATTATATGCGCTCGCTGTCGCGCCCATGAAGATTGTCGGTCCGCTTGCTGGATGACTCGCTGTCGGGGCTGCTGTTGCATATCTATTCCTACCGGGATGCTAACGGCGGATGTAATCCTTTCGGATCAGTCCCTCGCGAGATGCCCGGCGGGCGCGGGGGCAGGCCCCAGCTGGCGGCCCAGTTCGCGAATGTCCGCGACGCGGGCGTGAAGCGCGGACCAGTCGTCGTTGCGGTCGATCTCGCTCCAGATGCGCTCCACTTCGTCGATCAGGGTGCTCGGCGGGAGCGCCTGCTGCCAGAACGGGTCGGAGATGTCGGCGGCAGGCGCGTAAGCGGCGAGAAGCTCCCCGAATCGGTCCTGAGCGCCATTCCGGCCGCCGCGATGGCGGAAGAAGAACTGCTCGGGCGCCTCGCCGCTGGCCAGCATGGCCTGCTCGGCGGCCTGGATCAGCGCGGAGTCCTGCTCCAGCCCCTGCGATGTCACGCCGAGGCGCCATGCGAAACGACGGCTCATCGCCTGCTGGTAGAGCGGCGCGAAACGGTCGAGCGCGGCCACCAGCGGCTCGGTCTGTGTCAGCATGCTGAGGGCGATGGCCAGCTGGCCGCAGTTCCACAGCAGGGCTTCCGGCTGGCGGCCGAAGGCATAGAGGCCGGAATGGTCGAAATAGGCGGCGGTGAAGCGTGGATCCCAGCGCGGCAGCCAACGCCAGGGACCATAGTCGAAACTCTCGCCCGAGACGTTCATGTTGTCGGTATTGAGCACGCCGTGGACGAAGCCCGCAACCATCCAGCTCGCGGCAAGGTCGGCCATGCGCTCCACCACCTGATGGAGCAGGATCACGGCAGGCTCGTCGCGCCCCGGCATGTCCTCTGGCGGCAGGTTACCGGGGAAAGTCTCGAGGCAATAGGCCACCAGCGCTGCCATATGCTCCTGCTCTTCCAGCGCGAGCAGGCGCTGGAAAGTGCCGATGCGAATATGCCCGTGGCTGAGCCGCACCATCACGGCCGAGCGCGTGGGCGAAGGCTCGTCGCCGCGCCAGAGTTCCTCGCCGGTCTCGATCACCGAGAACGTCTTGCTGGTGTAGACGCCCAGCGCTTCCAGCATTTCCGTGGCGAGAATCTCGCGCACCGCGCCTTTCAGCGTCAGCCTGCCGTCGCCGTCGCGGCTATAGGGCGTCTGACCGGAACCCTTGGTGCCGAGATCGAGCACGCGGTCCTCGCCGTCCAGCATCTGGGCGTGGAGGAAGCCCCGGCCGTCACCGATATTGGGGTTGTAGTTGCGGAACTGGTGCCCGTGATAACGCAGCGCGAGCGGCCGGGGCAGATTGTCCGGCAGCGCCTCGAAACGTCCGAAACGGGCGATCCAGCTTTCGTCGTCCAGCCCCTCCAGCCCGACCGCGGCGGCCCAGCGGTCGTTGCGGAAGCGCAGGATATGGCTTGGAAAATCGGCAGGAGACACCGGACTGGCAATCCAGTCGGCAATCGCCTCGATACGGGGGGCAGGGCGGTAGGCACTTGCTTGCGGTTCGCTTCGCATCGGGCAATAGTGGCGATCCGATGCCCGTCGATCAAGCCGGGCCACAAGATGAGGTCGCGGCTTCGGCATGACGCTATTCGAGGATCGGTTCTGGTCGAGCCGGGATGGACTGAAGCTGCACTTCCGGGATTATCCCGGTGGTGGGGCCAGTGATGAGCGCCGCGATGGAGACGGGCTTCCGCCGATCGTCTGCCTTCACGGCCTCACCCGCAATGCCCGCGATTTCGAGGTTCTGGCCGAGCGTCTCTCGCCCCACCGGCGGGTGGTCTGCCCTGACATGCGCGGGCGGGGAGACAGCGAATATGCGCGCGATTCCGCCAGCTACAATCCGGTCCAGTACGGCGAGGACCTGCTGGAACTGCTGGCGCAGGAGGGGATCGACCGGTTCGTGGCCATCGGCACGTCGCTGGGCGGGCTGATGACCATGGGCCTGGCCACGATGATACCGGACCGCATCGTCGCTGCCGTGATCAACGACGTGGGGCCGTTCCTCGAACCGGCGGGGGTCGCGCGGATCAAGGAATATGTGGGGCAGGGGCGCAGCTATCCCACCTGGGTACATGCCGCGCGCGCGCTGGAGGACAACCAGAGCGAAGCCCACCCCGGCCAGCCGCTGGACTTCTGGATCGGCCGGGCCAAGCGGCTGATGACCGTGTCCAGCGGCGGACGCGTGGTCTTCGATTACGACATGAAGATTGCCGAGCCTTTCCTGGGCTACGACGTGGACGACCAACCCGATCTCTGGCCCGCCTGGGAAGCGCTGGCGGGGCGGCCGGTGCTGGTGCTGCGCGGCGCGCTTTCCGACCTGCTTTCCGCCGCGACGCTGGAAAAGATGCTGCGCCGCCTGCCCGGCGCGGAAGCGGTGACGCTGGAAAACGTCGGCCATGCCCCCACGCTGGACGAGCCGGAGGCCGTCGCCGCCATCGAGCGGCTGCTGGCGCAAGCCGCCTGACGGACGGGATCGGCGCGAAACCGCATGACCTTGCGCATTCTCCATCTTCATTCCAGCTTCGCGGCGGGCGGAAAGGAACTGCGCGCGGTGCGGCTGATGAACCTGTTCGCCCCGCGCGTGGCCCATGCGGTCGTCTCGGCCCAGCCCGGCGCGCACGGCGCCGCTGCGCGGCTCGATCCGCGCGTGCCCGTGGTGTTTCCAGAGGACTTTCCCGGCCTTCAGGGGCGTCCCACGCCCGCCCGCCTCTGGCGGATCGCCCAGGCGATGGCGGATTTCGACCTCGTGCTCACCTATAACTGGGGGGCGATGGACGCGGTCATGGCGCATGGCCTGTTCGGCGGACTGCTGGGCCTGCCGCCGCTGGTCCATCACGAGGACGGCTTCAACGAGGACGAGGCGACCGGCCTCAAGCCCGCCCGCAACCGCTTCCGGCGCCTCGCCCTGCGGCGGGCTTCGGCGCTTGTCGTGCCCTCGCGGCGGCTGGAGGAGATCGCGCGCACGGCCTGGCGCCAGCCGCGCGAACGGGTGCGGCTCATCACCAACGGCATCGATTGCACCGCCTATCTCGACCGGCCTCGGCCCGACATGCTGCCGGGTCTGGTCAAGCAGCCGGGGGAGCGCTGGGTCGGCACTCTGGCGGGCCTCCGCGCGGTCAAGAACCTGCCCCGTCTGGTGCGGGCCTTCGCGGGCATGCCGGAGCCGTGGCGGCTGGTGATCCTGGGCGAAGGGCCGGAACGCGAGGCTATCGCCGCGGAAGCGGCACGGCAGGGCGCGGCGGAGCGGGTCCACTTGCCCGGTTTCGTGGCCGAGCCTTCCCATGCGGTGGGCCTGTTCGATCTCTTCGCGCTGTCTTCCGACAGCGAGCAGTTCCCGATCTCGGTGGTGGAGGCGATGGCGGCGGCGCTGCCGGTGGCATCGCCCGCCGTGGGGGACGTGGCAGGGATGGTATCGGCGGAAAACCGACCCTTCATCACCCCGCCGGGCGACGAGGCGGCGCTGGCCGCCACTTTGCTGCGGCTGGCGGGCGACGAGGACCTGCGCGCCCGTATCGGCATGGCCAACCGCGCCCATGCCCGCCGCCATTACGACGAAGGCGCGATGCTGGATGCCTATAGCCGTACGTACGGTGAAGCGCTGGGCCGGGAGCGGCTCATTTGACACGCCGACATCATTCAGCAAGGCTTCACCGCAAGCGGTGCAGCGATCATCACCGTTGAAAAGCCGTGGCCATTCGCTAAACAGCCCGGCAACCATCCTGTATTTTCCGCAGAAAGCGCCCGAAACTTGGCTCTGCCTCCTTCCAACAGCACCCCGACCAACCCCAAGTCTGCCGAGCGACTCGCCGCGCAGCAGGATGTTTTCCTGCGCGAAGTGGACGACGCCCTGCGGCAGGACCAGATGGAAGGCTTCTTCACCCGCTACGGCAAGCCCGTGATCGCGGCCGTGGTTCTGGCGTTGGCGGCCTTCGGCGGCTGGCTCTACTGGAATCACCGCCAGAACGAACAGCGCAATGCCGATGCCGAGGCTTACGTGCAGGCTATCGACAGCATGAAGTCCGGCAATCTCGATGCCGCCAAGGGCAAGCTGGAACCGCTGGCCAAGGGCACGGGCGGCAGCTCCGCCTCGGCCAAGCTCATGCTGGCGGGCATCGCCGCCGAGCAGAAGCGCCTGCCGGATGCGGTCAAGCTCTATGACGAAGTCGCGAATGACGCCAAGGCGCCGCAGCCCCTGCGCGATCTTGCCGCCGTGCGCGCCGTGGCCGCCAATTTCGACGGCATGAAGCCGGAAGACGTGGTCGCCCGCCTCAAGCCTTATGCCGCGCCCGGCAATCCCTGGTTCGGCGTGGCCGGGGAACTGGTCGGCATGGCCTATATCAAGATGAACAAGCAGGACCAGGCCGGTCCGCTCTTCGCCGCCATCGCCAAGGACGAACAGGTCGATTCCGGCCTGCGCAGCCGCGCCCGCCAGCTCGCCGCCGTGCTGGGCGTGGATGCCATCGAGGACGTGGTGGACGAACGCGGCGAACCGCTGGGCAAAGCCAAGGGCGTAGAGGCCAAGGCCGGCGCGCAAGTCGCGCCTGCCGCCGGAGAATGAACATGGTTGAATCCAAACGTAATCTGGCCCGCACGGGTCGGCGCGCCGGCACCGTCTCCCTGATCGCCCTGGCGCTTGTCGCAGGCCTTTCGGGCTGCAAGTCGAACAGCAAGGGACCCAAGACCCCGACCGTGGGCGAGCGCGTGCCGATCCTTTCGCGCATCGAAAGCGGCGCCAAGGTCGATCCCACGCAGGAAGCCGTCTCGGTGATCCTGCCGCCGCAGCAGTCCAACGCCGAGTGGGCGCAGGCGGGCGGAAATGCCGCCAAGTCCTACGGGCACCTTGCCCTGGCCGAAAACCCGACCCGCGTCTGGACCGCCCAGATCGCCGGTTCCACCAATCGCGCGCGCCTTGCCGCCGCGCCCGTCGTGGCCGAGGACAAGCTCTTCGTGATGGATACCGAAGGCATGGTCCATGCCTTCGACGCCAAGACCGGCGGCCAGCTCTGGACCAAGAGCTTCTCGGTTTCGGGCAACAATTCCAATTCCGTGTTCGGCGGCGGCGTCAGCTATGACGGCGGCAACCTCTACGTCACCACCGGCCTTGGCGAAGTGGCGGCGATCAAGGCGTCCGACGGCAGCCAGCTCTGGACAAAGAAGCCGGGCGGCCCGCTGCGCGGTTCTCCCACGATCGGCTTCAACGCTGTCTACGTCATGACGCAGGACAACCAGATCTTCGCGCTGAACGCGGCGGACGGCAATGTGCTGTGGAACGAATCGGCCTCGCTGTCGCAGGCGGGCGTCTTCGGCGTGGCCGCTCCGGCAGCCGGGCAGGGCACCGTGATCGCGGGCTATTCCTCGGGCGAACTCGTGGCCTACCGCTACGAGAACGGCCGCCAGGTCTGGTCCGACGCACTGGCCCGCACCTCGATCTCGACCGAAGTGGGCAGCCTCACCGACGTCGATGCCGATCCGATCATCGACCAGGGCCGCGTCTATGCGCTCGGCCAGGGCGGGCGTATGGCCGCCTACGAACTGGTCACCGGCCAGCGCATCTGGGAACTCAACCTCGCGGGCATCTCCACGCCGATGGTCGTGGGCGACTGGGTCTTCACCCTGGACGACCACGCGGAAATCCTGGCGATCGCCCGCAGCAGCGGCAAAGTCCGCTGGCTGACCCAGCTCGCGCGCTACGAGAACGAGAAGAAGCGCAAGAACCCGATCTTCTGGGTCGGCCCGGTGCTCGCCGGGGGCAAGCTGTGGGTCGGCAATTCGCGCGGCGAAGTCGGCACCGTAGATCCGGCGACCGGCAAGCTCACGCCTTTCGTCGAACTCGGCGATCCGGTGTCGCTGGCGCCGGTCGTGGCCAACCAGACGCTCTACATTCTCGACGATTCGGGCCGCATCACGGCCTATCGCTGATGTTCCCCGTCGTCCCGGACCCGATCCGGGACCGCTGGCAGCTCCGCGCCTTGCTCGCTAGCAGGCGCCTAAAGTATGGGCAGCGGCCCCGGATCAAGTCCGGGACGACGGGATATTCCGGCATTTCGCACCTCTTAACCAATTTTCGCTAGTCGGAGCGGCATGAGCAGCGCCCCGATTCCCGTGAAAAGCCGCCCCGCCAGCGACGTTTCGGCGGGCGTCGGCCTCTGCGGTCTCGCCGCGCTGCTGGTCTGGCTGGCGATCTGCCGCAATTGGGCCGCCATAGCCCAGGCTTTCGCGCTTCCCGGACCCCATGCCCCGATGAGCGGGCCTTATGCCGCCGTCGCCACCCTGTTCGTGACCGGCACGGCCATGGCGCTCTGGTCCGTGCTGGTCGACAAGGTCCACCGCCGCCCCTCGACCGGCATCGACTGGAACCGGCGCCGCCCCTTTGCCGAATCCCTCGACCTGTCGATCACCAAGCTCGCGGGGCTCTGGGCCACCTGGGCGCTGATCGGCGCGTTCTACTGCATCGGCCGCTGGTACTGGGACGGGCAATACCTCTTCGCCATGGAAGTGATCGGTGCGGCAGCCCTGCCGGTCTTCGTGCTTTCGGTGCCCTATGTGCTCTGGCTGGACCGCCGACTGATCGATCCGCGCGACCAGGCCTGGCACTTCGGCGCCCTGCTGATCGGCCGCGAGGCGTGGGACGTCGAAGCCGTGAAGAAGCATGGCCGCGCCTGGACCATCAAGGCCTTCTTCGGCGCCTTCATGATCTCGATCCTGCCGGGCGGTTTCGCGCAAGTGGTGGAGGCGAACTTCGGCGCCATGATCCACGATCCGGTGCCGCTGGCCTCGACGGTGATCGCGCTGCTGTTCCTGATCGACGTGCAGATCGGCACGGTCGGCTACATCTTCACCTTCCGCCCGCTCGATGCTCATATCCGCAGCGGCAATCCGCTGCTGGCGGGCTGGGTGGCGGCGCTGATGTGCTATCCGCCTTTCGTCTGGGGCACGATGGGCCGCGCCGACGTGCTGGGCTACGAAGTGAATACGCCGGGCTGGTCGTTCTGGCTGCAGGGGCACCCCATGCTGCTGTGGCTCTGGGCGGCGCTGCTGGTCGCGCTGACCGCGATCTACGCCTGGGCGACCTTCGCCTTCGGCCTGCGATTTTCCAACCTCACCTATCGCGGCGTGCTGACGAACGGCCCCTACCGCTTCACGCGGCACCCGGCCTACCTGTCGAAGAACCTGTTCTGGTGGTGCTCCACGCTGCCGTTCCTCGTATCCAGCCATGCCCTGACCGACATGGTGCGCAATACCGTGTTGCTCGGCGTGGTGAGCGCGATCTACTACTGGCGCGCGCGGACCGAGGAAGCGCACCTGCTGGCAGAGGATGCGAAGTACCGCGCCTACCACGCCTGGATGGCGGAAAATGCGCCGATCACGCGGGCGCTGACGAAGCTGGGCGATAGGCTGCGGCCGGGTGTGCGAGAGGCGCAGGCGGCGGAATAGGGGGCCTTATCCACCCGCCTCCAGTGCTGGACCTGAGCTTGCCCCACTGCTCAACGTGAGTTCGCCACTCCCCGCTCATCCTGAGCTTGTCGAAGGATGTGAGCCACAGCGCCTCGCCTCAGGGGGCTTCGACAAGCTCAGCCTGAGCGGGAATGGGAATGAGGGCCTCACCGGAGGGAGTGAGGCCTCCCCTGTTCAGAAGCTCTTCAGCGCGTAGATCTTCGAAAGATCCCCGCCCCACTCGCCATTGTAGAGATCGAGCAGGCGCTGGGCCGGGACCTTGCCGGTGGCGACGATCTCGGCCAGCGGTTCCAGATAGCCGGTCTCGTTGTCGCCGCCCGCGTTGAGGCGGGCGCGTGCGGCCAGGCCCGAACGCGAGATGTTCAGCACCTCACCCGCGATATCGCGCAGCGTGCCGCCGCCCGGAAGTGGAGCGTCCAGCGCCAGCTTGGGCACGGAATTGCGCAGCAGTTCGCGGCCTTCCATGTCCCAGTCCTTGACCAGATCCCATGCGGCGTCGAGCGCGGTCTGGTCGTAGAGCAGGCCTACCCAGAACGCGGGCAGGGCGCAGATGCGGCCCCACGGACCGCCATCGGCGCCGCGCATTTCGAGGAAGGACTTGAGGCGCACTTCGGGGAAGGCGGTGGAAAGGTGGTCCTGCCAGTCCGACAGGCGCGGCTTCTCGCCGGGGAGCACCGAAAGCTCACCCTTCAGGAAGTCGCGGAAGGACAGGCCGGCGGCATCGATGTACTTGCCGTCGCGGAACACGAAGTACATCGGCACGTCGAGCATGTAATCGACATAGCGCTCGTAGCCGAAGCCGTCCTCGAACACGAAAGGCAGCATGCCGGTGCGCGCGGGATCGGTGTCCGACCAGATGTGGCTGCGGTACGAGAGGTAGCCGTTGGGCTTGCCCTCGGTGAAGGGCGAGTTCGCGAAGAGTGCGGTCGCCAGCGGTTGCAGCGCCAGCGAAGTGCGGAACTTTTTCACCATGTCCGCCTCGCTCGAATAGTCGAGGTTGACCTGGATGGTGCAGGTCCGCAGCATCATGTCGAGGCCCATGGTGCCCACGCGCGGCATGTGCCGCAGCATGATCTCGTAGCGGCCCTTGGGCATGATCGGCAGGTCGGCGCGGGTCTTGTCCGGCCACATGCCAAGGCCGAGGTAGGCCTTGCCGATGTGGTCGCCGATGGTCTTCACTTGCGCGAGGTGACGGCCGGTTTCGGCGCAGGTCTGGTGCAGGTTTTCCAGCGGCGCGCCGGAAAGTTCAAGCTGGCCCGCCGGCTCCAGGCTGACGTTGCCGTCGCTGCCCTTCAGGGCGATGACGTTGTCGCCTTCGATGATCGGCTGCCAGCCGAACTGGGTCAGCGCATTCAGCAGATCGCGGATGCCGCCTTGCTCGTCATAGGACGGGGCATGGTGATCGGCGGTGTCGTAGACGAATTTCTCGTGCTCGGTGCCTATGCGCCACGCCTCGCGCGGCTTTTCGCCCGCAGCCATCGGCGCGGCGAGTTGATCCAGGCTTTCGATCACCGGATCTTCGCGATCCGAAACCTCACGGGTGCTCATAGGCGCGGAGGTAGAGTGCCTGAGAGCGCGATGCTAGAACTTTTTGTACCGCTCGGTTTCTTTTGCGCGAGAGGCACGGTTTTCGGGCGTTTCCGGCATGATCTTGGGGCTGGGTGCCACAGGGCTTCACACCCTCACCAATCGCCGGAAACGGCCATCCATAGCGCCGTGGCGCCGATGCTCGCCGTCTCCCCGCGCAGGATACGCGGGCCCAGCGTGATCGCGCGCGCCATGGGATGCGCCCGGATCAGGGCGCGTTCCTCTTCGTCGAACCCGCCCTCCGGCCCCACCAGCAGCGCTGCCGGGCCTGAATGCGCGGCGAACTGCGCGGCGGCGGTTTCACCGCCGGTCTCGTCCGCGAAGAACAGCGCGCGGCCTTCGGGCCAGTCGCGCAGGAGCGTTTCCAGCTTCACCGGCGCGGCCACCTGCGGCAGGGCGGTGCGCGCGCATTGCTCGGCGGCTTCTGTAACGATCGTGGCTGCGCGCTCGGCATTGAGCTTGTCGGCCACGCAGCGGCGGGTGATCAGCGGCTGGATCATGGCCACGCCCAATTCGGTGGCCTTTTCCAGCACGAGATCGAAGTTCGGCTTCTTGAGCAGCGCGGCGCAGAGCCAGAAATCCGGCACCGCCTCGCGCGCGCGCAGCCGTTCGCGCAAGGTGAGCACGACATCGCGCTTGCCCGCCGAGTTCACTTCGCCCGCCCATTCGCCGGTCTCGTCGTCGCAGAGGATCACCGCGTCACCCGGCGCGACTCGCATGACCTTGGACAAGTAGTGCGCCTGCCCGCCCTCGATGGTCACCTGGGCGTCCTGGACCAGGGGACCGGCGACGAAGAGGCGCGGCGCGCTGCGCGGGGGCCAGGCGGGGGTGGCGGCCATGATACTGTCGAAACTCCTGAAATCCGGCATCTGGTAGGAAAGCATGCTTCTCGCGCGAACCGGGCGGCGGCGCAACCGGGGCGGCGGCGCCAGCGTACACATGTGTACAAATCACGTTATTTCATGACAGCCCTGCCATGTTGGAGTACTCGTCCGGTCGTGAGCGACTCTCTTCTCGTCCCGGACACCGAACATCGCGGCCTCGTCTCGCTGCTACCGTCCGGTCTGCGCCCTTACGCCATGCTGGCCCGCTTCGATCGCCCGATCGGTTGGTGGCTGCTGTTCTGGCCCTGCGTCTGGGGGGTGCTGCTGGCGGGCGGGGAATCGCGCTGGGGCCTTATCCTCTGGCTGCTGCTGGGGTCGATCGCCATGCGCGGTGCGGGCTGCGTGCTGAACGACATCGTCGATGCCGACCTAGACCGCAAGGTCGCGCGCACGGCATCGCGCCCTGTCGCGAGCGGGCAAGTGAGTCCGAAGGCGGCCTGGATCTGGCTGCTGGCCCTCTGCGCGATCGGCCTCGTGGTCCTGCTGCAACTGCGCTGGCAGGCACAGCTCACAGCGCTAGGCAGCGTCGCGCTGGTCGCCGCCTATCCCTTCATGAAGCGGATCACCTGGTGGCCGCAGGCCTGGCTGGGCATGGTCTTCACCTGGGGCGCGCTGGTCGGCTGGGTGGAGATTCGCGGAGACCAGCTCGCCGTCATGGCCGCACTCTACGCCGGATCGATCTTCTGGTGCATCGGCTACGATACGATCTACGCATTGCAGGACCGGGAGGATGACGCCGTGGTCGGCATCCGTTCGTCCGCGCTGCGGCTCGGCAGCCATGTGCGTGGCGGCGTGGCCGGGTTCTACGTCCTCGCCCTGGCTTTCTGGGCGCTGGGATTCTGGACCCTGCGCCATGATTGGGTGGCCTTGGTGGGCCTGCTGCCCGTGGCGCTGCACCTGGGCTTCCAGGTCGTCACGCTCGATACCGAGGATGGAGAAAACGCCCTCGCCCGCTTCCGCTCGAACCGCGACCTCGGACTGGTGATGGCCCTGGCTTGCTGGGTCGTCGGTAATGCCGGGATCCTCTGATCCCGGCGCGGAGCTCGTTTGAAAATCCGCCGGAAGCGGATTTTAGCGGCACCGGCCCTCTCCCGCACCCGACCTCCCATAGGGTACTATCGTCGGGAGGTCGGGTGCGGGAGAGGGCCGGTGCCGCCTCAAAAATGCCCTTCAGGCATTTTTCAAGCAAATCTCAATCGTAGCTGACCAGCTCGAATTCTATCCCGTCCCAGTCGAAGAAGTAAAACCGCCGCCCCGGCGCGTAGTCCGCGTGGTTGAAGGGTTGCAGCCCGGCATCGATCACGACCCGTTCGGCGGCGTCGAGATCGTTCACCACCAGCCCGACATGATTGAGCGGCGTTCCTTTCGGGAAGCGATCGTGCGGCTTCCGGTCCGTATAGACGGCGATATAGCTGAAATCGCCGCCGACATGGATGGTCTCGCCGCCATTGATGGCAGGCGCGCCAGCGCTCGTGCCAGCCGAGCAGATCCTGCAGAAGCGTTGAACTCCGGTCGATGTCGTTGACCGTGATATTGGCGTGTTCGAGGCGGCCCTGGGCCATTTTTGGTATCTCCTGCTTATTACCGGTCTTCGCCGGCTTGGCATTGATGCAACCTCAAGTTAACTTGAGGTCAAGCACAAAGTGGTGAGCCCGTTTGAAAATGCCCGGATGGGCATTTTGAGCGGCACCGGCCCACGCCCCCACCCACCACCCAACGGTAGTATCCTGCGGGTGGTGGGTGGGGGCGTGGGCCGGTGCCGCAAAATCCGCCAGCGGCGGATTTTCAAACCGCATCTAGGAGGCATCCAGAGAAATCCGTGATCCAGGATCGCTTCATATCCATCGGCTATCTGGCGCGGCGTACCGGCGTGGCGGTTTCGGCGATCCGTTTTTACGAGGAAAAGGGCCTGCTCACCTCGCTGCGATCCAGCGGCAACCAGCGCCGCTTCCTGCGTTCCGACATTCGCCGGGTCAGCTTCGTGCTGATCGCGCAGAAACTGGGGCTGGGCCTTGCGGAGATCGAGCGCGAGCTTTCCGCCTTGCCGCAAGGGCGCACGCCGACGCTGGAGGACTGGGAACGCATCAGCGTTTCGATGCGCGAGGCGATCGACGCGAAGATCGCACTGCTGGAACTCACACGCCGCAAGCTGGACGAATGTATCGGCTGCGGCTGCCTGAGCCTGGCGAAATGCCGGCTCTACAACTATGCGGACGAAGCCGCCGCGCAGGGGCCGGGGCCGCGCTTCGTGCTCAAGTAGCGATCAGATGCCGAGCGCCTTGCGCAGTTCGGCATTGATCCGCGATTGCCAGCCCTTGCCGGTCGCGCGAAATCCCTCGACGACTTCGGGATCGAGGCGCAGCGTCACCTGCTTCTTGGGGTTTTGCGAAGGCGGGCGGCCGATGGATTTGAGCGTTCCAGAGGCCGGGCGGACCAGCCTTTCGCCTTCGTAGACGGCGGCCTGCGCGAACACCTCCTCGGTCCATTCGACATCGTCGTCATCAGGATCAATCCAAGGTTCGGATGCGGGCTTCGTGTTCGCCATGATGTGCATGCCTCATCGTTATGATGCGCCGTGTTCCTTCGCGAGGCGTCCAGACCAGGGACACGCGCCTACCGCGAAGATAGCCGAAGACGCGATAACGGATTTCTCCGTAGTCCTTGCGGTCGTCCAGGATCTGGACATGCATCCCCGCGAAGACGAGATGCGCATCGGCAAGATCGAGGCCGCGTTCCAACAGGATCTTCGCGCGCTTTTTCGGATCGAAGCTGATCCTTGCCGGATTTGCGCTGGATTCTTCCATGGACGGTGTGAATGCCTTCGCATTTCAAACCGAGCCAATGAAATTTATGTAACTACAAAAAGGTCGCGCGTCAATCTCATTCCGCCGCCAGCAGTTCCTCCGCGCCGACCAGATCGACGCTGACCAGCCGCGACACGCCCTTTTCCACCATGGTCACGCCGAACAGGCGGTGCATGCGGCTCATCGTCACGGCGTTGTGGGTGACGATCAGGTAGCGCGTGTCGGTTTCCTGCGTCATCGCTTCGAGCAGGTCGCAGAAGCGCTCGATATTGGCATCGTCGAGCGGTGCGTCGACTTCGTCCAGCACGCAGATCGGCGCGGGATTGGTCAGGAACAGGGCGAAGATCAGGGCGACTGCGGTAAGCGCCTGCTCGCCGCCCGAAAGCAGGGTGAGCGACTGGAGGCGCTTGCCCGGAGGCTGGGCGAAGATCTCCAGCCCCGCTTCCAGCGGATCGTCCGAATCGACGAGCGCGAGGTGGGCCTGGCCGCCCTGGAACAGGCGCGTGAAGAGGCGGCGGAAGTGCCCGTCCACGGCCTCGAACGCGGCACGCAGGCGTTCGCGGCCTTCGCGGTTGAGATTGCCGATCGAGCCGCGCAGGCGGTTCACCGCTTCGGCCAGTTCGGCCTTCTCGGTAATGCTGGTGCCGAGCTGGGCTTCGGCTTCGGCCAGTTCGGTGGCGGCGACGAGGTTGACCGGGCCGATCCGCTCGCGGTCGGCCATAAGCCGCTCCATGGCCGCCATCTCGTCCGGCGCGGCGCCGACATCAGCCGGGGCGAAGGCGAAGCGTTCGGGCAGGACCGGCGGCGGGCACTGGAAGCGCTCGCCCGAGATGCGGGTCATCTCGACGCGGCGGCCGTCCTCGTTTTCGGCGCGGGCGGCGGCGCCTGCGCGGTTCTCGCGGGCGCTGGCCAGCATTTCCTGCGCGGCGGCAAGCGCGGCATCGGCCTTGCGGGCGGCGTCGGTCACGAAAGCGACGGCGGCCTCCGCCTTGCCCAGTTCCTCGGCAATGCGATTGCGCACCGCTTCGCCCTGCTCGATCTGTTCCATCAGCGAGGCAGGCTTGGCGGCGATCACGGCGCGCTCGGTCTCGATCTCCTCAAGCCGTCCGGCCATCTGCGCGAGGCGGTTGGCGGCGTCTCCGGCGCGCGACTGCCAGTTGCGGATATCGCCGCGCTGGGATCCCGTGCGTTCGCGGGCGACGGCCAGGGCCTGGTCGTGCGAGGCGAGGGTCGCGGTGGATATCTGCAGCGTGGCGCGGGCGGCGTCGTTCTTTTCGCGCGCGGCTTCCAGCCCGGCGCGGCCCTTTTCGGGATCGGGCAGGGCGGAGCGCTTGCCTTCGGCCAGGGCGATGTCGCGTTCTGCGGCCTGGCGCTGCTCGGCCAGATCGCCCTGGGCGCGGTCCAGTTCGGCGCGGCGCGACTGCTGGCGCTGGCGGGCGTCCTCGGCCTGATCGGCGGCGCGCAGGGCGGCGCGTTCGGCATTGGCGGCCTCGGCAATGGTGCGCTCGGCGGCGACCACGGCGGCGGCGTGGGCGGAGAGTTCCTGCTGCACCGCGCCCTGCCGCGCTTCGGCGGCGGCGAGTGCTTCGCGCAGCGGCGGAAGCTGGGTTTCGAGATCGGCAAAGCGGTTTTCCGCTTCGAGCCGGGCCGCTTCGGCGGCGCCTTCGCCGCGCGCGACGAAGCCGTCCCAGCGGCGCAGGGCGCCTGCACGGGTAACCAGCCACTCGCCCTTGCCGAGTTCGCGGCCATCGTCTTCCTCGACCACATGAACGAGGGCGAGGCGCGCCGCGAGTTCCGCCGGACACTGGGTGACATGGGCGGCCAGGCTGTCCTTCACTGCAGCCGGGGCTTGCGCGCCGGTCCAGAACCGGCCGTCCGCTTTGGCGACTTCGCCCAGCGGCGCCTTGGCATCGCGGCCGAGCACGGCGGCGAGCGCGCGTTCGTATCCCGGCGCGGCGCGCACCGCGTCGATGGCGACGGGAAGCCCGTGCGCGGCTTTCGCGCCCTTGGCGCGGGCTTCGCGGTCCCTGGTAAGGGCGGAATGTTCGCGTTCGATGCCGGTCAGGTCGGCGCGGGCGGCGGCGAGCGCCGAGGCGGCGGCATCGCGCTCGCCCTGAAGCTCGGCCTTGCGGGCCTGCTGTGCGTCCAGCCCTTCGCGCGCGGCGGCGAGGGCGGCACTGGCTTCCTCGGCGCGGGCGCGCGCCTCGGTGACGGCCTTGTCGAGATCGCCCGCAGCCTCCAGCGCCTGGACCTGGGCTTCGAGCCGGGCGGCTTCGGCGGCGAGCCGGTCGAGACGGCCCTTCGCCTGCGCCAGTTCGGCTTCGGCGATCCGCCATTCGGCCTCGACCCCGGCCTGCGCGGCAGTGGCCTGCGCCAGATCGAGTTCGGCGCTGCGGGCAGCGCGCTCGGCGCCTTCGAGGGCATTGGCAAGGCGCGGGCGCTGGGCCTCGTCCTGTTCGAGCTGCTTCGCCCCTTCCGCCAGATCGCGTTCCAGCCGGGCGAGGGCCTCGGCGGCGTCGCGGGTCATGCGGTCGGCATCGCCGCGATCCTCGTCCAGCCGGGCCTTCTGGCGTTCGAGGTCCTTCAGCCGCTGTTCGGCCGCTTCCAGCTGGCTGGTGAGCGTGGCCATGCGGTGGCCCTGGGCGCTGGCATCGTCGCGCCGGTCGGCGAGTTCGTCGCGGGCCTCCACCAGCGCCTCGGCAGCCTTGGCCTGGGCGTCCTGCGCCAGCTTCGCGGCGTCCTGCGCCTCGCTGACGCGGGTTTCGGCCCCTTGGGCTTCCTTCTTCGCGGCTTCGGCAGCCTGGGCGGCGTCGCGCCAGCGGGCGAAGACCAGCCGTGCTTCGGCCAGGCGGATATCGTCCGACAGTGCCTTGTAGCGTTCGGCGGCCTTGGCCTGGCGGCGCAGCCCCGCGACCTGCTTGTCCAGCCCGGCCATGAGGTCTTCGAGGCGCGAGAGGTTGGCTTCGGTGGCGCGCAGCTTCTGCTCGGCATCCTTGCGGCGGACGTGAAGACCGGCAATGCCCGCCGCCTCTTCCAGCATGGCGCGGCGTTCGGCGGGCTTGGCGGCGATGACCGCGGCGATGCGGCCCTGGCTGACGAGCGCCGGGCTGTGCGCGCCGGTGGCGGCATCGGCAAAGACCAGCGAGACGTCCTTGGCGCGCACGTCGCTGCCGTTGATCCGGTAGGCACTGCCCGCGCCGCGCTCGATGCGGCGGACCACTTCCAGTTCCTCGCGCACGCCGCGCGCGTCGGGGGCGGCATCGGCCTGGAGCACGACTTCGGCAAAGGCGCGGGGCGGACGCGTGGCGGTGCCCGCGAAGATCACGTCCTCCATGCCGCCGCCGCGCATCGACTTGGCCGAGCTTTCGCCCATGACCCAGCGGATCGCTTCGAGCAGGTTGGACTTGCCGCAGCCGTTGGGGCCGACCACGCCGGTCAGCCCCGGTTCGATGCGCAATTCCGCAGGCTCTACGAAACTCTTAAAACCGGTGAGCTTGAGCCGTTTTATGCGCATCTTGTCTGGTTCAATTCATGACGGCGGCGCGGATCAGCGCGCGCCGGCTTCCTGCAGCTTGGGCTCGAGTTCCTTCCAGCCCATCGAGCCGACAGTGGTGCCGTTGATGATGAAAGTGGGCGTGCCGTTGATGTTGAGTTCGCTCGTCGCCTTCTGCGTCTGGTCGGCAAAGGCCTTGGCCTTGGCAGCGTCGCCCAGGCAGACCTTGGCCTGATCGCGCGAAATCCCGCGCGAGGCGAAGAATTCGGTCATGCCGCCGACTTCGGCGATGGCCAGCATCTGCTGATCCTTGGGCAGGTCCTGGATCTGCTTCATCCGCGCGTCACCGGCGGACTGGAGATTCTGGAACATGTTCGGCTGCCAGGCCCAGAACTGCTCGCTGAGCGGCAGGACGGCCTCGGTCGATCCGCAAGTGGCCAGCAGCGAGGCCGGAATATCGAAGGCATTGAGCATGAAGTAGCGCAGTTCGTAGCTCACGCGGCCGCTGGCGACGTAATCGTCACGCAGCTTTTCGTAGCTTTCATGCGCGAATTCGGCGCAGTGCGAGCACGACAGCGCGCCATATTCCACCAGCTTGATCGGCGCGTCGGGGTTGCCGATGCGATAGCCGCCCTCAGGCGTCTTCGTCACCATCTCGGCCCAGGACTTGCCGGCGGGCGGCGCGACCTTGGGCAGGGCCTGTTCCGACTTGGGCGCTTCGGTCGATCCGGCTTCCTTCTTGCCGCAGGAGGCGAGGCCGAGCGCGAGCGGCGCGGCGATCATTCCGAGGGCGAGTGTGCGCAGGGCGGTCTTGCGGAGCATGGCGAATCCTTGTGAGAAGGCGGGGAAACTAGCGGAACGGCGGCGGGGATAACAGCGCGGGGGGCAGGAGCAGGGGGCGCTTTCCCACAGAAACACGCCCGTTTTGCGCAAACTTACTTTCAGATCGCGCCCTTGTGCTTTGCAGCCATCTGGGCGGTGATCTCCTTGGAGAGGCCCGCCCAGTCGTGGGCGTCGAGCAGCTTGCCGTTGAGGATGAAGCTGGGCGTGGAGTTCACGCCGTTCTTGGCGACGGTGGCCTGCTGCTGCTTGATCGTGTCGAACACGGCCTCGTTGGCGAAGCAGGCATCGGCCTGGGTGCGGGTCATGCCCCAGGCGGCAACGCGCGAATAGAAGTCGAAATCGCTGGCGATGGCCTTCATGCGTTCGGGCAGGGCGCCCTGATACCAGCGCTTCTGCTGTTCCTCGCTCATCTTCTCCAGCTTGCCCATCCAGGCATCCTGCCCGGTGAGGAAGGCATTATGGCGCTGGAAGAAGCGCTTGGGATCGCCGCAGGTGGTCAGCATCGAGATGGTGAGGTCGATCGGGTTGCGCAGCAGGGTGGTCACCGTCACCGCGATCTGGCCCTTGGGCACCAGGTTCAGGCGCAGGGCCGGATCGGCCTCGCGGGTGAAGTGGGCGCAGTGCGGGCAGGTGTAGCTGACGAATTCGGTCAGCTGCATATCGGCCTTGGGATTGCCGAACATGTGGCTGCCGTCGGCCGTGACGACGATCTGGTTCGCCCAGTTGGAGGCCGGGTTCGAAGCGGGCGCCAGCGGCTTGTGGGCGGGCTTCGCGGCAGGCTTGGTAGCGGCCTGGACAGGAGCGGCAAGCAGGGCGAGGGTAGCGAGAGCGGCGAGGCGCAAGGTGGACTTCATCACTGCTTTTCCTGGTTTTGCTTTTGATCCTCCTGGGCGCCGAGGCTTCGGGCCAGGGATTCCAGTACCGCGCGAAGCTCGGGGTCGCCGATGTCGCGCAGCGATTCGCCCAGTTCGAAGGGTACGGGTTTGAGCGAGGGCGGGGCCGCCTTCGGGCGGGTGGCAGGCGGCGCCTTAACATCGCCTTGCCGGATCTTCACTTTGGCCACCGCCTTGTAGCCGAAGAAGCGGTTCACCCGCTCCATGATCTCGGGCACGACATGCTGGATCATCGGCGCATGGGCGGCCAGCACCACCAGCTGGAGAATGCCGTCGCACTTCTCGCCGGGCGGGAAGCGGATCGATTCGGGCGCGCAGACACGGGCATGGCGCAGGCCGACGATCTCGGGCCAGCGCGTCACCACGCTCGATTGCACGAAGCCGAAGCGGCGGAAGGCGGTGCGGCCCACTTCGGGCATGAGGTCGGAAATCTGGCGCGCCTGCCCGCCGCGCGCGCGCTCGAAGCGCTTGGGCGCCGCGGCCGCTTTCGACGCGCCTTTCGCGGACTTCGCCGCCTTTTCCGTTCCTTTGCCGGGATGCCGTTCCATTGTGGCCGCTCCAATGCCATAGGGCGCTGATGGATGCCAGCCGTGATACGATCTTCCGCAAGGTTCTGGACTGGTACGACGTCCATGCCCGCACGCTGCCCTGGCGCGCCGCTCCGGGCATGCCGGCGCCCGATCCCTACCGCGTCTGGCTTTCCGAGGTGATGCTGCAACAGACCACGGTTGCAGCAGTGAAGGACTATTTCGCGAAATTCACCGGCCGCTGGCCCACCGTGAGCGACCTTGCCGCCGCCTCGGACGAGGACGTCATGGCCGCCTGGGCCGGGCTCGGCTACTATGCACGCGCCCGCAACCTGCTGGCCTGCGCGCGCGAAGTGGCGGCGCGGGGCGGCACCTTTCCCGATAGCGAGGAAGGCCTGCGCGCCCTGCCGGGGCTGGGGGCCTATACTGCCGCTGCCGTGGCCGCCATCGCCTTCGGCCGCCGCGCGGTGGTGGTGGATGCCAATGTCGAACGCGTGGTGACGCGCCTCTTCGCGCTGGAAGAGGCGCTGCCGGGTTCGCGCCCCGCCATCCGCGCGCTTACCGACACGATCACGCCGGAGTACCGCGCCGGAGATTTCGCGCAGGCGCTGATGGACATGGGCGCGACCGTCTGCACCACGCGTGCCCCCCGCTGCCTGCTCTGCCCGATCGCCGCCGATTGCGCTGCGCGCGCCCTGGGCGAGCCGGAGCGGTTTCCGGTCAAGGCGCCGAAGAAGGCCCGGCCCACCCGCAAGGGCCGCGCCTTCTGGATCGAGCGCGACGAACGCGTCTGGCTGGTGCGCCGGGCGGGCAAGGGCCTGCTCGGCGGCATGCGCGCGCTGCCGGACGACGGCTGGTCGGCGCGCGCCGACGGTCACGGGGAGCCGCCGGTCGCGGGGCGCTGGGACAGCGCCGGGCGGGTCGGCCATGTCTTCACGCACTTCGCGCTGGAACTGGGGCTTTCCGTCCATCTCGGCGAATTTCGCGGCGATCCCTCCGTAGATCTGCCGGGCGAGGGCGAATGGTGGCCGATCGACCGGCTGGACGAGGCCGGGCTGCCCACGCTCTTCGCCAAGGCGGCAGCCCTCGCGCTGGCGGAGCCGGCATGACGGACATGCGGGAGCGGCTGGCGGCCTCGCTCGATCGCCGCATGCTGCTGCGCATGGCCGGTGCTGCGGGCATCGGCGCCGCGCTCCTGCCGCGCCTGGCCCTTGCGGCCGGGCAGGCCGAAACCATGCCGCGCGTGCGGGCGCTGCTGGAGCGCTGGACGGGAACGGCCGACAAGCCCGGTGTCTTTCCCGGCATGGTGGCCTCGCTGGGCCTGCCGGGGCAGGAGGCCGAGTTCGTCTCGCTTGGGGCGCAGGGGTTCACCGATGGCACGCCGGTCTCGCCGGACAGCCTGTTCCGCATCTATTCGATGACCAAGCCTGTCACCGGCATCGTGGCCATGGACCTGATCGCGAAGGGCCTGATCGCCCTCGACCAGCCGGTTCGCGAGGTGCTGCCCAAGTTCGCGGCGATGCAGGTGCAGGACCGCTATGACGGTTCGCTCACTGCGCTCCATCCGGCACCCCATGCGATCACCATGCGGCACTTGCTCACCCATACTTCGGGGCTGGGCTATACGATCGTGCAGAGCGGCCCGATCCGCGCGCTGATGCAGGCGAAAGGGCTTGCCGCCGGGCAGATCAGCCGCCTCAAGGTGCCCGGCCTTACCGACGGCCCGCCCGCGCCCAGCCTTGCGCTCTTTGCCGACAGGCTGGCCGAAGTGCCGCTGGTCCGCGATCCGGCCACGCACTGGAGCTATTCGCTGGGCCTCGACCTGATGGGGCGGGTGATCGAAGTGGTCACCGGCCGTCCCTTCGATGCCTATCTGCGCGAGGTGCTGTTCGAACCTGCGGGGATGACCAGCACGTTCTTCCAGGTGCCCGCCGCCCAGGGCCACCGCCTCGTCACCAATTACGGCGCCTTCGGGGAAGTGCTGGTGCCGATCGACGAGCCGGGCACTTCGGTGTTCCTGGACAGGCCCGCCTTTCCCTTCGGCGGATCGGGCCTCGTCAGCAGCCCGCGCGATTACGACCGTTTCCTGCGCCTGCTGGCGCAGCGCGGCACGATCGACGGCAGGCGCGTGCTGGCCGAGAGCGCCGTCGTCGCCGGGACCGCCAACCTGCTGCCGCCGGGCGTCGCGCTGGCCGCCATGCTGCCTCCCGACAGCGGCTTCGGTGCGGGCGGGCGGGTCGGTAGGGGCGCGGAAAACGGCATCTTCGGCTGGTCCGGCGCGGCGGGCACGGTGGGCATGGTGGACATGATCCGGGGCCTGCGATCCCAGCTTTTCGCGCAGTTCATGCCGCCCAGTGCCTTCGACCTGATCCCTCAATTCCAGACCGCGCTGAAGGCCGACATCATGGCCCTGTTGGAGAAGCAGACTTGACCAAGACCGCCCGCCCCAGACTGCTTCCCATCGCCTTTGCCGGATCGCACCTCGACCGCGCCGACCATATCCGCAACGACCCCTCGGCCCTGCTCGCCCTGCAAAGCAGCGAGGCGCGGCTGCTGCGGCTCGACGGGCTGGACGCCGTGCTGAAGGATGACGGCGCGCTCGTCTGGGGAACGCTTGCCGCAGCCGAGCCGGGCAGCGAGATGATCTTCCTCGGCCTCGACGGCACCGTGCCCTGTTTCGCGGAAGTACCGCCGGTGACGCCGCCGGGCGGCCCCCATGCTTCGCCGGTCAACTGGCACGCCATGGCGGTGCTCGATCCCGGCGAGCTTGCGGCCTATGGCGGCGCGCGCTCGCTGGTCAGCTGGCATTCGCGCCACCGCCACTGCGCGGTCTGCGGCCATCCCACCGCGCTTGCCAAGGGCGGCTGGCAGCGGAGCTGCACCAATATCGACTGCGGCGCCGAACACTTTCCGCGCGTCGATCCGGTGACGATCATGCTCGTCGAGCACGAGGGCCGCGCCCTGCTGGGCCGCCAGCCACGTTTCCCGGAGGGGCGCTATTCGACGCTGGCGGGTTTCGTGGAGCCGGGCGAATCGGTGGAAGAAGCGGTCGCGCGCGAAATCCACGAGGAAGCCGGGCTGCGGGTGCGCGACGTGACTTACGTGGCCAGCCAGCCCTGGCCGTTCCCCTCCTCGCTGATGATCGGCTGCCATGCCGTGGCGGACGACGATGCGATCACCATCGACGAGACCGAGCTTGAGGACGTGCGCTGGTTCACCCGCGACGAGGTGATCGATGCCCTCGAAGCCATTGGCCGGGGCGAAAGCGGCAAGGCCTTCGGCGCGCCGCCCGCCCATGCCATCGCCCATGTGCTGATGCGCTGGTGGGTGGATTCCACGTCGTCCCGGACTTGATCCGGGACCGCTGTCAGGTCTTCAGGCGCAAGGTCGCGTCAGGGCGCTCTGCTTTGGGGTGGGCTGTTCATTGCCAGCGGTCCCGGATCAAGTCCGGGACGACGTTATCGGCCTTGCAGCCCTTCACCCGCCCGCGCCACGGCGGCGGCGATGGCGCCGCGCGCTTGCGGGCTGTTGCGCCAGCAGGTGGCGCCCAGCGTCGCGGAAACCTCGGCGCAGATCGCATCGGGATCGCGCGCGGCGAGATCGGCGAAGGTGGCGATTCCAAGCTCCTCCAGCCGGGCGACCACCGTGGGGCCGACGCCCTTCACCGCCAGCAATGCCGCGCGTTCGCCCTTGCTGAACCCCGTCATACCAGCCCCAGTTTCGCCAGTTCCCGCGCCAGTGCGGGCGGCATCGCATCGCCCGCCGTCTCGCCTTCGCCGAGATCGCGCGGGGCGTCCTTTTCGGCGAGGTAGCGCCAGCCTTGATGGGCGCGCTTGGGCTGGGTGACGACCGGGATCAGTGCGGGCGCAAGCCGGATATGCCAGCGGCCGTCCTTGCGTTGTTCGAAGCCCAGGATCGGCGAACGCCCGATCAGCGCATGCTCGTAGATCCAATAGAGCGAGCCGCCGACCATCTCCTCCTGCCGCTTGGGCAGGTAGCGGGTGGTCAGGCGGGCCTCGCCGACGTCCTCGTGGCTTTCCAGCCAGGCGCGCAGATCCGCCGGGCTCTCGGCGGAAAAGGCGATCTTGGTCATGTGCAGCGGCATGGGGGCTAAATAGGTATTGGGGGTTCAGCCCACCAGACCGGAAACCGTCGCGAGGCCCAGGAAGACGAGGAAGCCCATCGAATCCGTCGTCATCGTCACGAAGATGGACGAGGCGATGGCCGGGTCCGCCTTGAAGCGTTCCAGCGTCAGCGGCACGAAGACGCCCGCCATGCCCGCGATCAGGATGTTCGTCATCATCGCCATGGCAATGACCAGGCCAAGCGTCACGTTGCCGAAGATCAGGCTGACGACGATGCCGATCACGACGGCCACGGTGCAGCCGTTGAGCAGGGCGATCGACATCTCGCGCCGCACTGCGCGCCAGGCGTTGGAGGCGGTGAGCTGGTTGGTGGCGAGCGCGCGCACGGTGACGGCCAGCGTCTGCGTCCCGGCATTGCCGCCGAGGCCCGCGACGATCGGCATCAGCGTGGCCAGCGCCACCATCTTCGAGATCGTGCCCTCGAACATGGCGATCACCGAGGAGGCGAGGGTGGCGGTGAGCAGGTTGGCGATCAGCCAGCGCACGCGCGCGGAATAGGCGTCGCGGATCGGCTCGTTGATGTCGCCGTCGCCCGCGCCGGAGAGCAGCAGGGTATCCTCGCCCGCTTCTTCCTGAATGATGTGGACGATGTCGTCGACGGTGATCTGGCCGATCAGCCGCCCGGCATCGTCGACCACCGCCGCCGAGATCAGCGCGTATTTCTGGAAGCGCAGCGCGACTTCTTCCTGGTCCATGTCGGCCGGGATCAGGGTCTGGTCGCGCGCCATCACGTCGTAGAGCGGGATGTTGCGCGGGGTGCGGAGGATCCACGAGAGCGCGCATGTGCCGATCGGGCGGTGCATCGGATCGACGATGAACACTTCCCAGAACTCGGTGGGCAGCTCGCGGTGCTCGCGCAGGAAATCGATGAGATCGCCGACGGTCATCGATTCGTGGACGGCCACGAAATCGCGGCTCATCAGGCGGCCCGCGGATTCCTCGGGATAGGACAGCGCCGTCTCGATGGCGGCGCGGTCTTCCGGCTCCATCTCGGCCAGGACGGCCTGCTGGTCCTCCTCGTCGAGGTCTTCCAGCATGGCGACGGCATCGTCGGTGTCGAGCTGTTCGGCGATTTCCGCGACGACGTCGGCGGGCAGCGCCTCGACCAGGGCCTCGCGCACCCAGTCGTTCATCTCGGCGATGACTTCCACGCCCATCAGGTCGCGGATGGCGCGGGCGAGGCCGAGGCGTTCGTTCTCGTCGACCAGCTCGAACAAGTCGGCGATGTCGGCGGGGTGGAGCGGTTCGACAAGGTCGTAGACGCGCTCGAAGTCCTCCTCGTCCAGCGCGTCCTTCACGCTGCGGACGAATTCGGCCTTGAGGCGGTTGTCGTCGTCGAGGCTTTCCGATTCAGGCACGTCGTGACGCGCGGTGTCTTCCGCCTGTTCCGCCGGGTCGTCCTTGAGGTCCGCTTCGCTCATCTGCGCCGGTCTACGCAGCTATTTCGCGATTGCAACAGGGGGAAGGGGTCGTTTGGGCAGTTTCCTCAGATGCTGGCCTGATAGTGCCATCTCGGACCGCTCGTCGTCACCCTGAACTTGTTTAGCTGCGCTGGCCTTCGGCTCAGGGTCCATCGTGCAGCGCAAACCGAGGGGGCGATCTTCCAGGCCGCGATCGCGGCTTGCTACCTCGACCACCACGCTTCCTGCCAGATGGACCCTGAGCCGAAGGCCAGCGCAGCTAAACGAGTTCAGGGTGACGAGGAAGGTGGGGGCAACGGCACGGGCGAACGCTCCCCGCGTGACATTGCAGAACCAGCCCTTATATCGGGCGCCAACAACCCGACCCCCATACCCGACCGGCGCTTTCTCGCGTCGGCACAAGGAGACCGGCAATGGCTGACGAATACCTGACCCTCACGCTCGACACCGGCAACGGCGCCGATGGACCTGGGGGCGGCGACGTGAAGATCAAGCTGCGCCCCGACCTCGCCCCCGGCCACGTCGAGCGCATCAAGGAACTGACCGGCGAGGGCTTCTACGACGGCATCAAGTTCCACCGCGTGATCCCCGGCTTCATGGCGCAGGGCGGCTGCCCCAACGGCACCGGCATGGGCGGTTCGGACAAGCCCGACCTCCAGGCCGAATTCAACGCCGAGCCGCACGTCCGCGGCGTCTGCTCGATGGCCCGCACCAGCTATCCGCACTCGGCCAATAGCCAGTTCTTCATCTGCTTCGACGATGCGCGCTTCCTCGACAAGCAGTACACCGTCTGGGGCCAGGTGGTCGAAGGCATGGAACTCGTCGACGCGCTCCCCAAGGGCGAGCCGCCGCGCGAGCCGGGCAAGATCGTGAAGGCGACCGTTTCGGAAGGCTGATCCTTTCCGAAAGCCTGAACTAAGAAAAGGGCGGCTCCGCGAGGGGCCGCCCTTTTTCGTTTGTGCAGGTCATTGATAGGGCATGTCGAGCATGGGGCCGGGCACTCGCCCCGGAAGCGGATCGGGCGTTCTGAATCCTTCGCTGCAAATTCGTCCGTTCTTGCGACAATCGAGAAGCGTGTCGAATTTATCGCGGACCGCTTCAAGTCGAGCGCAGGACAAGCCCATTTCTGTTTGCAGTACGAGCTGCGGCGCGGGATCCAATTGCCGGACGGTCTTCAGCATCTGGTTGAGTACGGCGTCGGAAACCGCTGCGCCGTTCCAGTAAGCGGTACCTTTCCGGTCCAGCGTCAGCCGGTTGAAATAGGTTTCTGGACCCATTTTCTCGGGAGGCGTCCAATATTCTCGCGGTGCCGTGCAGGCAACAGGGTTTTCATCGGCGCAACCCGAGAGAGCGGCCGATACGAGCATCATTGAGGAAAAGGAGAGCCGTGTCATGGACACGCTTTTCTGGTGCCTCACTCGGACTGGGCGCTCTTGGCTTTCTCATCCTTCTCCAGCTGATCCTCGGACATGCCGAGCAGCTTGGCGAGGCGGGTCTTTTCGCTCTTGGAAAGGTCGGCGTAAGCGCGGGGAGCGGGCAGGCTGGCGCTGGCGGCTTTCACTTTCTCGGCGATGGCGGGCATCTGCTCCATCAGCTTGGGCACGAAAGCCTGCATCTTCGACATGACTTCGGGCGACATCATGATGAGGTAGGAATCGGCGGCATAGGCCCTGCCGGTGGGCGTGGCGAAGAAGGCGTTGAGTTCGCCGAGCTGGGCGGCGCTGTACTTGCCCGCATAGGCCTGGGTCAGGCCGTCGCGCACTTCGGGTTCCACCTGGGTCATCAGCGGGATCATCTCGCCCATCATCGTGCGGGTGGAGATCTGCATGCGCTGCTTGAAGGCGGGATCGTAGATTTCCATGATCTCGGCCATGGAAGCCTCGCCCAGCTTCTCGGTATCGACGCCGCTGAGGCCTGCAAGCTGCCTCATCGGCAGTTTCATGGTGGAATCCATGATGGAGTCCATCATCTTGTCCAGCGTGCCGTTCATCAGGCGGGCGTAAGTGCCCAGGGGGAACACGTAGTCTACCGTCTGGCGCGCCGCCGCGATCCGGGCGGGGTCGGTGACGGGCGCCGTCGCAGCGGTGGTCGCAGCAGGCTCGGCGGCAAAGCCGGGCGTGGCCGAGGCGATAGCCGCCGCAGCGGCGGAAACGAATAATAAGAAGCGCATGATGGAGCCCCCGGGCAGTCGGAAAGGTCGCGGGATCATACCGCGCGAAGTGCCGTCAGGGGAATGAAATCGCCCGTCATGTCGCAAAAGCGCCGTCCCCGCTTGCGCAAGGACGGCAGCCGGGCAGGACTAGAGCCCGGCTTGCAGCAGCCACTCGTGGAAAATGCGCACGGGGCGCGATTCCAGCGCCTTGGGCTTGCAGACGAACCAATAGCGGTAGGGGCTTTCCACGTCGATGTCGAACAGCCGCGCCAGGCGGTTGTCGTGGCTGCGGCGGAAGTGATCGTCGTGCATGATCGCGATGCCCAGGCCCTGGGCGGCGGCTTCCAGCACGAGCTGGCCGGAGTCGAAGCGGTCTACCGAGGCCGGTTCCAGCTTTTCGAGCCCGATCGCGCTCTTCCACGCATCGAGGCTCTGCGGCAAGTCCTGGTGGATCAGGAACGTCTGCTTGGAGAGGATCGCCTCGTCGGGGACGGTGCCGATCTCTTCCGCCATCTCCTTCGAGGTGATGGCGTAGACCTTGTTGTGGTCGAGCTGGATGCGGTAATAGGCCGGATCCGGCTCGGGCGAGAGGATGATCGCGGCGTCCAGCGTGTCGCCCACGCGGTCTTCCAGATGGGCGCCGGTGTCGATGTCGATATGCAGGCGCGGGTGCAGCTTGCGCAGTTCCGGCAGGCGCGGGAACAGGCGCTGGCCGCCGAACAGCGAGGGCACGCCGAGGTGCAGACGCAGCACCTGGCCGCGATCGATCTGCGATTCCACCGCTTCGGCCAGTTCTTCCAGCTTCGGGCCGACCACGTTGTAGAAGGCCTGGCCTTCGTCGGTCAGCTTCATCGACTGGTGCTGGCGGGTGAACAGGCGCTTGCCGGTGAAGTCTTCCAGCGCGGCGACGCGGCGCGACAGCGCGGAAGGCGAGAGGGCCAGTTCGTTGGCGGCGGCCTTGGCCGAACCGAGGCGGACGACGCGAACGAAGGCTTCAAGCGCGCGCAGGGGGGGGAGTCGGCGTACTGGCAATGTCTCGTCTTTTCACTCGGGGTCCGGCGCCGCCGGCAGGTGGCGCCATGGGTTAATCGGTCTCTTCGGCCATTTCCGTGACCGGAGGATGGAGACGAAGCCGCGTGACGCGGCGCTCGTCGCCGTCGGTGACTTCGATGCGCCAGCCGCTGTCATGGTCAAGGACGGTGCCGACCGCGGGAACCTGCCCGGCCAGGACGAAGGCGAGGCCGCCCAGGGTGTCCACCGCTTCCTCGACTTCGGCGAGGCGCGGGTCGATCCGTTCTGCCACATCATCAAGCTCGACGCGGGCGTCGGCGTCCCAGATACCGTTCTCTTGCGAAATTAGCAACTCTTCGGGGGCGTCGTCGTGCTCGTCCTCGATGTTACCCACGATTTCCTCGACGAGGTCCTCGATCGTGATGATGCCGTCGGTGCCGCTGTACTCGTCGATCACCACCGCCAGATGGGTGCGCTGGGCGCGCATGTCGGCCAGCACGTCCAGCGCGCCGCGCGACTGGGGCACGTAGAGCGGCTGGCGCAGCAGGCTGGACCAGTCCTCGGGCGGCTGTTCGCCCCGCGCCAGCAGGGGGAACACGTCCTTGATGTGGATCATGCCCTTGATGGCGTCGAGAGAATCCCCGTAGACCGGCATGCGGCTGTGGCCGTGCTCGGCGAAGGCGTCCACCACTTCGGCCCAGCTGGCCGAGGCGGGGATCGCCACGATTTCGCTGCGGGGCACGGCGATATCGTCCGCATCGTGCTCGCTGAAGTGGAGCAGGTTGCGCAGCATCTGCCGCTCGATCGAGGAAAGATCGCCGCGGGCGAGGGCTTCTTCCTCGCCGTCGCCTTCATGTTCGTTGATGACGCCTTCGATCTGCGCGCGAAGCGACTGATCGCCGTCGTTCTGGAAAAGTCTCCGAAATACACGCCAGAGCGTGCCGGTACTGTCCCCGTCTCCCGAGCCGGACTCGGTGTGGCGGCCATTGTCGGCCATCGTCCTGTGTTACCCCTGTAAGGTTAAGTTCTGTCGCCATATGGGTCGGCAATGCCGATGAGGGCAAGAGCCTTTGTTTCAAGGGCCTCCATCGCCTCGGCATCCTCGTCCGAAATCTCGTGGTCCAGTCCGGCGAGGTGGAGCAGCCCGTGGACGATCAGATGGCTGGCGTGATGCGCCACCGGCACGCCCTTTTCCTCGGCCTCGCGCGCGCAGGTCTCGAAAGCGAGGGCGAGATCGCCCAGCATCTCGGGCGGCCCGTCGGGCGCGAGATCGAGCAGGTCGGCGCGTTCGAGCATGGGGAAGGACAGCACGTTGGTGGGCTTGTCCTTGGCCCGCCATTCGCGGTTGAGGACGTGGACTTCCGCGTCCGACGTGAACAGCAGGCTGGCCAGAAGGCGCGGGTTGTCCAGTTCCGGCGCCACCTGCACCAGCGCTTCCAGCGCGGCTTCGGCAATGTCGGCCCAGTCGGTGGCGACCCCGTCTATGGAGGCGGGCCAGGGGGCTTCGATATCGATTTCGAGATCCATTCCCGGCCCCTTGGCGCAAAACCTCCCGAGAAGCTACTTCAGCCTTGCGCCTGATCCGCCTTAGGCGCCGATGGATCGACGTAAGGCCCTTCATAAGCCTCGACGATGCGGCCGACGATCGGGTGGCGCACCACGTCCTGCACGGTGAAGCGCGTCACGTCGATGCCGTCCACGCCTTCCAGTCGGCTCACCGCGTCGGCCAACCCGCTCATGCGGTCGCCGCCGGGGATGTCGACCTGCCGGGGGTCGCCGCAGACGACCATGCGGCTGTTCTGGCCGAAGCGAGTGAGGAACATCTTCATCTGCTCGCGCGTGGTGTTCTGCGCTTCGTCGAGGATGACGAAAGCATCGGCCAGCGTGCGGCCGCGCATGAAGGCGATCGGCGCGATCTCGATCTCGCCGCTGGCGAGGCGGCGTTCCACCTGCTCGGGCGGCATGCAGTCGTAGAGCGCGTCGTAGAGCGGGCGCAGGTAGGGGTCGACCTTGTCCTTCATGTCGCCGGGCAGGAAGCCCAGCTTTTCGCCCGCTTCCACGGCAGGGCGCGAGAGGATCAGGCGCTGGACCGATCCGGTCATGAGCTGGCTGACCGCCTGCGCCACCGCAAGGTAGGTCTTGCCGGTGCCTGCCGGGCCGAGCGCGAAGATCACGTCCGAACGGGCGAGCGCGCGCATATATTCGATCTGGGTGGCCGAACGCGGCACGATCGTCTTGCGGCGGGTGCGGATCATGATCGGCGGGGCGCCGGTATCGCCGGAGATGATGCCCTCCAGCGTCGGTTCGGCCGACATGGCGATCAGCGATTCGACCGCGCCGGCATCCAGGGCCTGGCCCTGCTCCAGCCGGTGATACATGCCCTTGAGCGTATCGCGCGCGCGGGCGACGGCGTCTTCTGGGCCTTCGATCTGGATCTTGTTGCCGCGCGCGGCAATGTAGACGCCGAGCCTGTTTTCGACCTGTACGAGATTGGAATCGAACTGGCCGAACAAGGCCCCCAGCAAAGTCTGTTCGTCGAACTCGACTTCGACACGCGCCCGGCGGTGTGCTTCGGGCCTGAACTGCGCCGTTTCACCGGCACGTGCTGCTTTGCGGGCCATGTGCTCCTTTCAGATGAGCATGCTTTCGTTCTGTCTCGAAGATGGCTCCGCGCATCGCGTCCTGCAAGATATCCCTATCCGAAAATTGCGCGCTTCACCGGGGATAACCGGGCGTTTCGGCGCGGTCTTCCGCGATTTGTCGCAGACTTGCGACGAACCTGAAATTTTCCTGCAAACAATATTTTAGGTCCGTTCAGCTTGCCTGGGGCAAACCTGAACCCACAGACCGACCGGAAGACTCCACAGCCTTCGGGTGCGATCGGTTCAAGGAGAAGCAACAATGCGCAAGTTCATCATGGCCGCCCTGGCAGCAAGCGTCATCATCCCCGCGGCGGCAATGCCGACAATGGCTTCGGCGCAGAGCGCCCGCGAAGTCCGCGACAGTGCCCGCGACGTGCGCCGCGACCAGCATGATCTGCGTCAGGCCCAGCGCTACGGCGACCGCCGCGACGTTCGCGATGCCCGCCGCGATCTGAACAGTTCGCGCCGCGAACTGCGCGAGGACTGGCGCGACTATCGCCAGACCCATCGCGGCGACTTCCGCCGTCCCGCCTACCAGGGGCCGCGCGGCTATCGCTATCGCCCGGTCGCCGTCGGCTATCGTTTCCAGCCGGCCTACTACGGCAGCCGCTACTGGGTGAACGACTATGGCCGCTATCGCCTGCCCGCCCCGCGTTCCGGCCACCGCTGGGTTCGCTACGGCAACGACGTGGCCATGGTGAACATGCGTTCGGGCCGGGTCGTCACCGTCCACAACGGTTTCTTCTGGTAATAACCGCCACCGGCGCCCGAAACAGGGCGCCGGACGAGTCCCAGGCGGGTCGCGAGGGCCTCCGGCGCAAGCCGGAGGCCCTTTCGCTTGCGACGGGCCGGGCTTGCGGGAAGACGCACTCCCCGGCTAGCCTGGCCCTCATGAGAAGCACTCCCCGCGCCCGGCCGCTGGCGCTCGCCCCGCTCTTCGTCCTCGCCCTCGGCCTCTCGCTGGCCGCCTGCAAGAAGGACGCCGCGCCGCCCGAGGCCACCGCTAGCGCCGAAGCGAGCGAGGAAGCCAGCCAGCCCGCACCGATGAGTGCCGAGGACTGGATCCGCGCCAACCACAAGGATGCGCTCTCCACCGATCTCGGCAAGCTGCAATATGCCACGGCGGAAACCGACCTCGACGGAGACGGCACGCCGGAAGTGCTGGTCTATCTCGGCGGCCCGATGTTCTGCGGGACGGGCGGCTGCAACCTGGTGGTGCTGAAGCGGCAGGACGGCGATCTCGTCCAGGTGAGCGAGACCACCGTGGTCCAGCTTCCGGTCGGCGTGCTGGACAGCACCTCGCACGGCTGGCGCGACCTTGCGGTCAGCGTTTCGGGCGGCGGCATGGCGGAAGGCGTCTCGCGCCTGCGCTTCACCGGCCGCGCTTATCCCGCCAATGCCAGCGTGGAAGTGAGCCCGGACGCGGCCCCGATCGCCAAGCCCCTGATCGCGGAAGACGCGGTAAAGCCGCTGGACTAAAGGGGCGGCTGAACGGGAAACCGTTTTCCTACAACCCGGGGCGCGGGTTACTCTGCCGCCATGACCCAGCCCCGCACCCGCCGCCCCAATTCACGCTATCGCTGGACGAGAGCCAAGGCGCTCGCCTTTCTGCACTTGCTCTACCACGGCCGCTCGGTAGCGGCGGCGGCGCGGGAGGTGGGTATGAGCCGCCAGTCGGCCTATCGCCTGCGCGAAAGACTGGGCGCGGACTTCGCCGCCGTCTGGCGCGAGGCACAGCGCAGCGGGGCGATCCGCCGCGCGGTGCTTCAAGAGGTATAAGGTGACACTTCCGGCACAAGGTGACGGTTTTGCCCCTGGACCGTGTCAACCGTGTCAAGCGCGTGTCACCTTGCAGCCTGTTCCCCGCAGCCTGTTTCCCTTTGCCCGCACTTACGCTATCCGCGCGCGTCATGAGCGATAACCAGACCCTTTACGCCGCCTTCGCAGGCCACCTCAACGCCGCGCTCGATGCGCTCGAAGCAGCGGGCACGCTGCCCGGCGGGTTGAAGCGAAGCGCGATCACGGTCGAGCCGCCGCGCGATGCCTCGCACGGGGACCTCTCGACCAATGCGGCCATGGTCCTCTCCAAGCCCGCCGGCATGAAGCCGCGCGATCTGGCCGAAGCGCTGGTGGCGGAACTGTCGAAGCTCGAATCGGTGACTTCGGCCGAGATCGCCGGGCCGGGCTTCATCAACTTGCGCCTCTCGGCCGCGACCTGGATCGCCGAACTGCGCGCGATCGGCGCGCTGGGGTCGAACTATGGCCGCTCGGAGATGGGCGGCGGCACGACCGTCAACGTCGAATATGTCTCGGCCAACCCGACCGGCCCGATGCACATGGGCCACTGCCGCGGCGCCGTGGTCGGCGATGCGCTGGCGACGCTGCTGGAGTTCGCGGGCCACAAGGTCATCAAGGAATACTACGTCAACGATGCCGGTGCGCAGGTGCAGGTGCTCGCACGCTCGGCCCATGTCCGCTACCGCGAGGCGCTGGGCGAAGCGGTCGGTTCGATCCCCGAAGGCCTCTATCCCGGCGAATACCTGATCCCGGTCGGCCAGCAGCTCGCCGACGAATTCGGCAGCAAGTACGTGGCGGCGCCCGAGGCGGAATGGCTGACGCTGTTCCGCGAAAAGGCCGTTGCCGCCATGCTGGTGATGATCAAGCAGGACCTCGGCCTGCTGGGCATCCACCACGACCTGTTCTCCTCGGAAGCCGAGCTTCAGGCCTCGGGCAAGCCGGACGAGGCCGAAGCGTGGCTGCGCGCCAAGGGCCTCGTCTATGACGGCGTGCTCGAAGCGCCCAAGGGCAAGACGCCCGAGGACTGGGAGCCGGTGGAGCTGCCGCTGTTCAAGTCGACCGCGTTCGGCGACGATCAGGACCGCCCGATCAAGAAGTCGGACGGCACCTGGACCTACTTCGGCGCCGACCTCGCCTACCACTTCCAGAAGGCCCAGAGCGCCGACGCGCTGGTGGACATCTGGGGCGCGGACCACGCGGGCACGGTCAAGCGCATCAAGGCCGCCGTCGCCGCCATGACCGGCGCCGACGGTGAGCCCACGCCGTTCGAGATCAAGCTGGTCCAGATGGTCCAGCTGCTGCGCGACGGCGAGCCGGTGAAGATGTCCAAGCGTTCGGGCAACTTCGTCACGCTGGCCGAAGTCGTGACGGAAGTGGGCAAGGACGTGGTGCGCTTCACCATGCTGACCCGCAAGCCCGAAGCGCAGATGGACTTCGACTTCGCCAAGGTGGTGGAAGCCTCGAAGGACAACCCGGTGTTCTACGTGCAATACGCCAATGCCCGCGTCCACTCGACCTTGCGCAAGGGGCAGGCCGAGGGCGGCTTCACCCCCTCGGGCGAGCATCTGGAGCTGCTGGGCGAAGAGGAACTGGAACTGGTCAAGCTGGCCGCGCAGTTCCCACGCATCGTCGAAGCCGCCGCCGCCGCGCGCGAGCCGCACCGCATCGCCTTCTTCCTCGGCGATGTCGCCGCCGCCTTCCACGGCTACTGGAATCTAGGCAACGACCGCGTCGAAAAGCGCTTCGTTAACGCTGCCGACGCTAACCTGACCGGCGCACGGCTTTTCCTGGCCGCGCAGATCGGGCAGCTTGTCCGCAATGGCCTCGCGCTGCTCGGCGTCGAGGCAGTGGAGGAAATGTAAGTCATGGCGAACTGGGGCCAGAATCAGGAAGGGGAACAGGACGGCCAGCGCCGGGGCTCCTTCCAGGACGATCTCGATAGCGGGCTCGATACCGGGCTCGATACCGGCCGCTCGGGCGGGGCGTTCGAGGAGGCTCAGTCTTCCGGCAAGCTCGAACTCGGTGACGAGGACGTGCGCCTGCCCTGGCTCGAAGGCGAGGACGAGGAATTCGAGGACCAGCAGGGCGGCGGCTCCGGCCAGACCCTGTTGCTCGTCGCGCTGGCGATCGTCGCCGTCCTCGTGATCGTCGGCGGGATCTGGTGGGCGACCCGGCAGAAGTCCGAAGCCCCGCTGGTCGCCAGCGGCGGCGTGATCGAGGCACCCAAAGAGCCTTACAAGACCCGCCCGGAAAATCCCGGTGGCGACGTCGTGGCGGGCACGGGCGATACCAGCTATGCGGTTGCCGAAGGGCAGAGCCGCATGCCGCAGATCGGGCAGGATGAAGCCCCGCCTGCGCCGCCGCCCGCGCCCAAGCCTTCGCCGAGCGCCAGTGCCAGCGCTCCCGCCAAGCCTGAGCCGGTCGTGACCGGCGTGGGCGTGCAGGTCGGCGCCTATACCTCCAAGCCTACCGCAGAAGCGGGCTGGAACGCCCTGAAGGTCCAGTATCCCGCACTCTCCGGCGTGAATCACCGCATCGTCGAGGGGCAGGCGGATATCGGCAAAGTCTACCGCCTCCAGGCCGTCCCCGGCGATCTCGCGGCGGCGCGGGCGCTGTGCAGCGGGATGAAGTCGGCCGGGCTGAGCTGTCAGGTCAAGCAGTAGGAAGGGGAAGGCAGGGGCCATCGCCCCTGCACTCCAGCTCCTTTCCACACTTCCCACCGCGCGGAATCTTGCGAAAATCGCAGAATCCTGCGACCAAGCGCGATTATGACACCCGCCATCTTCGGCCTCTCCGGGCTGACCCTCAGCGCCGACGAGCGCGCGTTCTTCCGCGATGCCGATCCGGCCGGCTACATCCTGTTCGGCCGCAACGTGCAGGACCGCGAGCAGGTGCGCGCGCTGACGGACGCGCTTCGCGCGATCCACGGGCGCGAGCGGCTCTACATCACCATCGATCAGGAAGGCGGCCGCGTCGCGCGGATGAAGCCGCCGGTCTGGACCGCCTATCCGCCGGGCGGCGCGTTCGACAGGCTCTATGACCTTGCCCCCGCCAGCGCCATCGAGGCGGCGCGGGACAATGCCGAGGCGCTCGGACACGACCTTGCCGAGGTGGGGATCACGGCCGATTGCCATCCGCCGCTCGACTTGCGCCACCCCGGCGCCCACGACATCGTCGGCGACCGCGCCTTCGGTGCCGATCCGATGCAGGTAGCCGCGCTCGGCCGGGCAGTGCTTCAGGGGCTCGCAAGGGCGGGCATCGTCGGCTGCATCAAGCATATCCCCGGCCACGGCCGCGCCATGGCGGACAGCCACAAGGAACTGCCGACCGTGGAGGCAGGCGAGGAAGAGCTGGAACGCGATATCGCGCCGTTCCGCACGCTCTGCGACACCCCCTTCGGCATGACCGCGCATGTGCGCTATACCGCATGGGATGCCGAAAACCCGGCGACCCTCTCGCCTTACGTGATCCGCGAGATCATTCGCGGACGCATCGGCTTCACCGGCCTGCTGATGACCGACGATCTCGACATGCAGGCGCTTTCCGGCAGTGTGCCGGAGCTTGCCGAACGGGCGGTCGCGGCGGGCTGCGACATCGCGCTCAACTGCTGGGCGAAGATGGACGACATGATCGGCATTGCCGAACGCCTGCCCGCGATGAGCGCGGAAGCCGCCGCGAAGCTGGACCGGGCAATGGCCTCGGTCGCGGAAGCTGGGGCTACCGGCACCCATGCCGAACTGCTCGCCAAGCGCGATGCCCTGCTGGCGCTGGCGGGCTGACGATGAGCACACCCGCCGAGCTTCCCCTCGATCACGCCGCGGCGCAGGCCCTGTGGGAGGGCGAGGAGCGCGCCGAAGCCCGCAAGGAAGCGCTCTATCTGGAGATCGACGGCTGGGAAGGCCCGCTCGACCTGCTGCTGGACCTTGCCCGGCGCCAGAAAGTGGACTTGCGCCGGATCTCGATCCTCGAACTGGTGGCGGCCTACCTCAACTATATCGACGAGGCCGAGGCCCTGCGGCTGGAGCTGGCGGCGGACTACCTGGTGATGGCGGCTTGGCTGGCCTATCTCAAGTCCGCGCTGCTGCTGCCGAAGGACGAGCAGGCCGATCCCAGTCCTGAGGAACTGGCCCTGCGCCTGCAACTGCGCCTGCAACGCCTCGGCGCGATGCGCGAGGCGGCGGCGCGGCTGATGGGCCGCAACCGGCTGGGCCGCGACGTCTTCCCGCGCGGTGCCCCGGAAGGGCTGCGGGTGGAGCGCAAGTCGGCCTGGCAATGCTCGTGGTACGATCTCGTGCGGGCCTATGGTGACGTGAAAGTGCGCAGCCAGCCGGTGGTCCACATGGTCCGCGAGCGGATGGTCATGACGCTCGACAGCGCGATCGCCCGCGTCTCCTCGATGCTCGGCGTCTCGCTGGACTGGATGGACCTGCGCGATTTCCTGCCTGCCGCCAGCGAGAATTGGGCCAATCCGCAGCTTCGCCGCTCGGCGCTGGCCTCTAGCTTCGTCGCCGCACTCGAACTCGCGCGTACCGGCAAGGCCGAGATCGCGCAGGAGCAGACTTTCGGCCCGCTCCGCCTCAAGGCCTGTAGATAAAGATGACAGAACCGATGGACGACCTCCTGCGCGCCGTGGAGGCGACGCTGTTCGCCGCCGAACAGCCGCTGACGGTCGAGCAGATCTCGAACCACCTCGGCCAGGCCGACGTGCGCCCGGCGCTCGCGCGGCTTCGGGCCGATTACGAAGGGCGCGGCGTGCTGCTGGTGGAGCGCGGCAAGCGCTGGCATTTCGAGACGGCGCCGGATCTGGCCCATCTCTTGCGCCGCGAGAAGGAGGACGTGCGCCGTCTTTCCCGCGCGGCCACCGAAGTGCTGGCGATCGTCGCCTATCACGAGCCGGTCAGCCGCGCCGAGATCGAGGCGATCCGCGGGGTACAGACGGCCAAGGGCACGCTCGACGTCTTGATGGAGGCGGGCTGGGTGCGCGTCGCCGGGCGCCGCGAAGTGCCGGGCCGCCCGGTCATCTACGCGACTACGCCCGATTTCCTGGCGCATTTCGGGCTGGGATCGCTGCGGGAATTGCCGGGTCTGGAGGAACTGCGCGCCGCGGGACTGCTCGATCCTGTGGATGACGAGATGATCGAAACCGCCCTGCGCCCCGGAAACGTCCCCGATGAGGAGGTCGAAACCCCGGAAGACCCCGAGGATGACGACCTCTTCGCGGAACATGACCGCGAGGCAACCGTGATGGGTCAGAATAATGACGGACTGGCAAGTTCGCGGTAAAGTGCCTAGATGGGCCTTATGCGATCGGAATCGGTCGCACGGTTTTTGGAGTTGAGGTTATGGGTAGCTTCTCGATCTGGCACTGGATGATCGTTCTGGTGATCGTGCTCGTGCTGTTCGGACGCGGCCGCGTGTCGGAAATCATGGGTGACTTCGGCAAGGGCATCAAGAGCTTCAAGCAGGGCATGAACGAGGAAGAGAACAAGGCATCGTCTTCGTCTTCGTCCTCCGCTTCGGCCCCGCAGATCACCGCCCAGCAGGGCGACGCTTCCGTCGCGAGCCCGGCGAAGGCCGAAAGCAAGACCGAACAGTCGTAAGAACGCGCAGGACCGGCGCCCGCGATGTTCGACATCGGTGCTTCAGAACTTCTGATGATCGTCATCGTGGCGGTCGTCGTCATCGGCCCGAAGGATATGCCTTTGGCGATGCGGACGGCCGGGCGATGGATCGGCAAGATGCGCAAGATCTCCGGCCACTTCCGCGCCGGCATCGACGCCATGGTGCGCGAGGCCGAGCTGGAGGAAATGGAACGCAAGTGGCGAGAGCAGAACGAGGCCATCATGAAGGCCAATCCCGTCCTGCCCGACCTCAACCAGATGGGCGCACCGACCGGTTCGGAAGCCGGCTCGATTGATTCCGCAGCTGCGCAGGTCGAAACCGCGCCGGCTGCCGAAGGTGAGGTGGCGTCTTCGACAAAGCCAGCCACGCAGCCGTCCTCTCAGGCCGAACTGCACCTTCCGCCGCCGCCGCCCTGATCGCTCAGACCTGATTTTTCCGGCCGGAGCCCTCCGGCCCAGATAGAAGCCGCAAGATGCAGCCTTTCCGCATTGCAGACATCGACGACACGCAGGCGCCGCTGCTCGATCACCTGATCGAGCTGCGCACCCGCCTCCTGCGTGCCTTCCTGGCCTTCGCGGTGGCGTTCGGCATCTGCTTCTACTTTTCCGGCGACATCTTCTCCTTTTTGGTCCGCCCGCTGACCGAGGCCTTTCCGCCCGGACAGGGCAAGCTGATCTACACCAAGCTCTACGAAGCCTTCTTCGTGGAAGTGAAGATCGCGCTCTTCGCGGCGTTCTTCATCAGCTTCCCGGTCATCGCCAACCAGATCTGGGCCTTCGTGGCGCCGGGGCTCTACGCCAAGGAGAAGAAGGCGTTCCTGCCGTTCCTGGTGGCGACGCCGATTCTCTTCACGATGGGCGCGGCGCTGGCCTATTACGTCGTCATGCCCACCGCCTTCCACTTCTTCCTTGGGTTCGAAGGGCAGAAGGGCGGCCTGAAGCTGGAAGCGCTGCCCGGCACCGGAGACTATCTGGCGCTGGTCATGCAGTTCATCCTGGCCTTCGGCATCAGCTTCCTGCTGCCGGTGCTGCTGATGCTGCTCAACCGCGCGGGCATCATTACCCGGGCGCAGTGCGTGAGCGCCCGTCGCTATGCGATCGTCGGCATCTTCATCATCGCCGCCGTGGCGACCCCGCCCGACGTCGTCTCGCAGCTGCTCCTCGCCGTGCCGCTGCTGGCGCTCTACGAGGGCACCTTGCTGTTCATGTGGTTCACCGAAAAGCGTGACGCGCGCGGAAAAGCCGCCGAGGAAGCCGCCGCACCGGCCGAAAACGGTACGCCTGTCGCCTGAAATGGCCTGAGGAGGGAAACGGCAGGGCGTTTGCGCGCCTGCCGTTCCGGACGGGCTCTTAGAGTCTGTCTGGAAAATGCCCCGTAAGGGCATTTTCTTGCGGCACCAGCCCACGCCCCCACCCTACCACCCAACGATAGTATCCTGCGGGTGGTAGGGTGGGGGCGTGGGCTGGTGCCGCGAAATTCGCATTCCGCGAATTTCCAAACCAGCTCCTTTAGCGGCCTTCCTTTGGGACTACGCGGTCCTTCGATGCCGACCAGGCCAGCTTTCCGCCGATCCAAGTTTCCAGCACTTGCGTGGCGCGCAGCTTGTCGGGCGCGGCCAGCATCGGATCGGCATCCACGAAGAGAAAGTCCGCCCGGTAACCCTTGGCGATGCGGCCGAGACGGTCTTCCGCGAACATCGCGTAAGCCGCGCCGGTCGTATAGGCCGAGAGTGCGGCTTCGCGGCTCAGGGCTTCCTGCGGCTGCCAGCCGTTGAAGGGCTGGCCGTCCGCGCCCTGGCGGGTGATGGCGACGGCCAGGCCGAGGAAGGGCTGCGCGGGCTCCACCGGCGTGTCGGAACCGAACGCGAGCTTCGCGCCGGTGGCCGCGATCGACTTCCAGGCATAGGCACCGGCAAGGCGGCCGGGGCCGAGGCGGGCTTCCGCCATCGTCCGGTCCGAGGCTTCGTGCTGCGGCTGCATCGAGGCGATCGTGCCGAACTTGCCGAACCGCGGCAGGTCGGCCGGATCGACGATCTGCGCATGCTCGATCCGCCAGCGCCGGTCGCCCTTGTAAGTGGCCGAGAGTTCCTCGATCGAATCGAGTACGGCGGCATTGGCCTGATCGCCGATGGCGTGGACCGCGACCTGGAAATTGTCCATCGCCGCGCGGCTCATCAGATTGCTGAGCTGGGTCTCGTTCATGCGCGGCAAACCGCGCGTGCCGGGGGCATCGGCGTAAGGCTGCTTGAGCCAGGCCCCGCGCGAACCGAGCGCGCCGTCGAGATAGAGCTTTACCCCGTTCATCTTGAGATGATCGTCGTAGAGCCAGGGCGTGGGGCGCGGCCCGCCGATCAGCATCATGTTGTCGATGCCGTCGGCATAGGTGACGATGCGGATGCGCAGGCGCCCGGCATCGGCGGCGCGGCGCATGGATTGCCAGTCCTCGATCGAGGTGCCCATGTCCGCGATGGTGGTGACGCCCTGTGCCAGCAGCGCCAGCTGCGCCTCGCCCAGCGCGGTGTCGCGATCTTCGGGGCGGGGCTTGGGCATCTTCGCCTCGACCAGTGCCATGGCGCCGTCAACGAAGACGCCGGAGGGCTGCTTCGCGCCTGCCGTGCGCAGGATCTCGCCGCCGGGCGGATTGGCGGTGGTCGCCGTGATCCCCGCGGCGGCGATGGCGGCGGAGTTCGCCCAACCGGCATGACCGTCGACGCGGGTGAGCCAGGCGGGCTTGCCGCCGGTCGCGCCGTCCAGTTCGGCGGCGGTGGGCATGCGGTCCAGCCCCCATTGCACCTGGTTCCAGCCGCTGCCCAGGATCCACGGCGCGTCCGGGTGCGCGGCGGCCCATGCGGCAATGCGCGAGAGCGCCTCGTCCAGCGTCTTGGCCATGGACAGGTCCAGCGTCATTTTCGCAAAGCCCGTGCCCATGACATGGCCGTGCCCATCGATCATGCCCGGCACGACCGCGCGGCCCTTGCCGTCCACCTGATAGTCGACTTTCTTGGGGCGCTTGTCGCCATGCCGGTAGACTTCGGCGATGCGTCCTTCGCCGTCGATCAGGAAACCTTCGAAGCGTTCGACGCCGCCCTTGCCGTCTGCCGTGACGCCGTCGACATTGTCCACGAGCACGTCGGCAAAGGCGCTGGGCGCCAGGGCGGGACTTGCCGCGATGGCGGTGGAAGCGAGCAGCAGCGCGAAGGCTGCGCCTGTCCTTGAATTCACTTGATACCCTTCTTCGGGAGACGCTTGATGATGGCGCTGGTGTCGAGGCGGCCGCCGCCCTGCGCCTGGATATCGGCGAAGAACTGGTCGATCAGCGCGGCGACGGGCAGCGAAACGCCCAGCCCGCGCCCTTCGTCCAGGCTGAGGCCCAGGTCCTTGCGCATCCAGTCGATGGCGAAGCCGAAGTCGAACTTGTCCTCGTTCATCGTCTGCCAGCGGTTGTCCATCTGCCACGACTGCGCCGCGCCGCCGGAAATCGCCTCGTAGACCTTTTCCATGTCGAGGTGGGACGCCTGGGCGAAGCGCACCGCCTCGGCCAGGGCGGCGACGTTCCCGGCGATGCAGATCTGGTTGGCCATCTTGGCGATCTGGCCCGAACCCGCCTTGCCGACGTGGACGATGCGGCTGGAATAGGCCTCCATCACCGGATGCGCGGCCTCTATCGCCTCGTCCCGGCCGCCGCACATCAGGGTGAGCGTGCCCTTTTCCGCGCCGATCTGCGAACCGGTCATCGGGGCATCGACGCAGTGGATGCGAAGGTCCCGCGCCTCGACCGAGATCTGGCGGGCAATGCGCGCCGAAACGGTGGTGTGGTCGATGAAGACGCCGCCCTTCTTCAACATGCGGAACACGCCGTTGGGGCCGAGCACGACTTCGGAGAGATCGTCGTCGTTGCCGACGCAGGTGATCACCACATCGGCGTCCTGTGCCGCATGCGCCGGGTTGGCGGCGATGCGGTGGGCAAGGCCGGGGTTGTCCTGCGACCACTTGTGCGCCCGCTCCGGCGAGCGATTGAAGATGGTGAGTTCGTGGCCCGCCAGCGCGATATGGCGCGCGATCGCGCCGCCCATGACACCCAGGCCGATGAAGGAAACCTTGCGTTTTTCGCTCATGGCAACCGTTCTAGCGCCTTTTGCACGAAAGCAAACCGTGAGGAGCAGGGAAATCTGTTCGTTTCGGCCCGGTCGGCGGGCGGGTGGCATTGCCGTCGCTGGAAAGCCCGGGCGCCTTCCTGCGTGATTTCGAACAACAATATTACAGTGTGAAACCGGGAAGGGAATTTTTCCTAACGCGCGGCTTTCCATTCGGCACGCTTTCCTCTAGGCGCGGCCATCATGGAACAGCCATTGCTCAAGATCGCTGCGGAGCCCGAAGAGGCCACGCTGACTGCCGAAGACGTTCGCGCGGCGGCAGAGCGGATTATTGGCAAGGTCGTCCGCACCCCGACGCTCCATTCCACCACGCTGAGCGCGATCACCGGCGCGGATATCTGGCTCAAGTTCGAAAACCTCCAGTTCACGGCCGCCTACAAGGAACGCGGCGCGCTCAATGCCCTTCTGCTTCTGGACGAGGCGCGCAAGTCGCGCGGGGTGATCGCCGCTTCGGCCGGGAATCATGCGCAGGGCCTGTCCTATCACGGCACCCGGCTGGGCGTGCCGGTGACGATCGTCATGCCGCGCACCACGCCGACCGTGAAAGTGATGCAGACCGAAAGCGTCGGCGGCAAAGTCGTGCTGGAAGGCGAGAGCTTCGACGAGGCCTATGCCCATGCCCGCAAGCTGGAAACCGAACTGGGCCTGACGTTCATCCATCCTTTCGATCATCCGCATGTTGCGGCGGGGCAGGGCACCGTTGCGCTGGAAATGCTGGAGGACGTGCCCGATCTCGACACGCTGGTGCTGCCGATCGGCGGCGGCGGTCTTGCAACGGGGATGGGCACCGCGGCCCGCGCCATCAGGCCGGACATCCGCCTCGTCGGCGTGGAGGCCCAGCTCTACCCTTCGATGTACAACCTGCTGAAGGGCACCAGCCTGCCGATCGGCGGAGACACGCTGGCCGAAGGCATCGCCGTGTTCTCGCCGGGGCAGTTCACTTCCACGATGCTGCGCGACCTGCTGGACGAGTTCCTGCTCGTCAGCGAATCGGGGATCGAGAGCGCGCTGGCGCTGCTGCTGCAGATCGAGAAGACCCTGGTGGAAGGCGCCGGGGCCACCGGCCTCGCCGCCGTGATGGCGAATCGCGAACTGTTCGCCGGGCGCAAGGTCGGCATCGTGTTGTCGGGCGGCAATATCGATACCCGCCTGCTGGCGAACGTGCTGCTGCGCGATCTCGCCCGCTCGGGACGTCTTGCCCGCCTGCGGATCGGCCTTCAGGACCGCGCAGGCGCCCTGTTCAAGGTCGCCAAGGTGTTCCACGAGCACAACGTGAACATCATCGAGGTCTTCCATCAGCGTATCTTCACGCACCTTCCGGCCAAGGGCCTCGTCACCGAGATCGAGTGCGAGGCGCGCGATAAGGACCAGCTCGACGCCCTCGTGGCGGCGCTGCGCCGCGAAGGTTACGAGGTGAAGCAGGTCGAAACCGAGTAGGTTTCCTGCGAATCGCCTGAAAGCCCTCTACAATAAGGCGGCGGGGAGCATCGACTTCCCGCCGCTTTTTGCGTGCTGGGTACATGCTGATGGGGCGTCATGGCGGGGAGGTGCAAGTTCGGGCGTTAACTGTAAGCGTGGATTCTGCTAACCTTCGCCTGCGAGAAAGAACCAATCCGGGACAACCGGGCGGAATCACCGCCCACTTGGTCCCGATTCTGATGCGGGTCGGGCTCGTTTCGTGGTTAAAACGCTTTCAACCGGCGCATGGGCTGGCATATTCAGGACTAACAGGAAGCTGCGTCGCCATCGCCGCAAGGTTCCAGCAGGTTAGAGGATCGATTTCTTCCGTGACGGCACCCGTTCGTTTCCCCCGGTTCTTCGTGACCAGCCCGGCTCCGTGCCCCTATCTGCCGGGGCGTAGCGAGCGGAAGGTCTTCACCGAACTCAAGGGCCCTCACGCCGATTCGCTCAACGACGCGCTGGGGCGCATCGGTTTCCGTCGCAGCCAGACGGTTGCCTATCGCCCGTCCTGTCTTGACTGCAATGCCTGCATCTCGGTCCGCGTGGTTGCCGAGGAATTCCAGCCTTCCTCCACCCAGAAGCGCCTGCTGAAGCGCAACGGCGATCTGGTCGCCACGGTCTGCCGTCCCTGGTCCACCAGCGAGCAGTTCGATCTCCTGCAAAGCTATCTCGCCGTTCGCCATCCCGAAGGCGGCATGACGTCGATGGACGAAGTGGACTTCGCCGACATGGTGGAGCACACGCCCGTCACCAGCTACGTGATCGAATATCGCGAACCCTCGGAAGACGGCGTCACCCCCGGTCGCCTCGTCGGCGCCTGTCTGACCGACCGCCAGTGCGACGGGCTGTCGATGATCTACAGCTTCTACGATCCGCATCACGAAGGTCGGCAGGGGCTGGGCACCTACATCATCCTCGATCACATCCGCCGCGCCACCGAAATGGGGCTGACCTACGTCTATCTCGGCTACTGGGTCGAAGGCGCGCCGCGCATGCAGTACAAGGTGCGCTTCCGGCCCATGGAAAAGCTCGGCCGGGCCGGGTGGGAGCGCATTTCCGCCGCCGAGCACGACCGCCTGATCGCCGCCGCCGTGGCCAATCCGCGCAGCCGGGATGAAGTGAACGAGGGCGCGCGCAAGGACGGCGTACCCTCGATCACCCAATAGCGCAGAAGACCCGGGATCAGCCCGAAGCGTAGAGCGCAGCCTCTTCCGCGCGGCGTTTCTTCAGCCCTTCCATGACCTTGCCGTCGTTGTAGATCCATTGCCCGAACTGCGCGGCGGCTTCTGCAAAGCGGCCTTCGCGGTGCAGCCGGGTCAATGTGGCCTTGGCGATGGCGCCGGTGTTGTAATGAAACGATACCAGGGCATCGAACTGGCGAGGCGATGTCTCGGCGCCGCCGAGCGCCATGATGACTTCTTCCACGTAGCGGACGATGGCGCTGTCGAAGCGGGCGTCGCACTGGGCCTGGGTCCAGATCGTGCCCGGCCCGATGTCGGGACCGGTGGAGCCCCAGCCGATCGTCCACGGCGTGCCGTTCCTGCTGCCGGGATCGGGATAGGCCTCGAACCGTCCGTCGGCGCGCCTCTTGGCGCAGCCTTCCCATTTGTGGATCAGCGCCCGCCCGGCAGCTCCGAGCGCAGGTCGGGGCAAAACCTCGGCGGTTGGCGACTCGCTTAGGGCCAGATCGATCGCGCGGTCGAGCGCGGCGACCTCTTCGGAAGTAAATCCGCGCCTGAGCAGAAGGCGCACTTCGTCGAAAATGGGCTTGCGATAGAGCATCGGCCTCTCCTTGGTTGAGGAAAAGGCCGATCAAGTAAGCCGGAAGATGGGTTGTAGGAAAACGGTTTCTGCAACGAAACCGTTTTCCCTGACCGGTCTGGATAACACCAATTACGGGAATCGGTTGACACGGAAATCGGTGATTCAAAGCGTATTCCTGACACCAAATACGTACACAGTGACATCAATTGCGTATCCGAAAAATCAAGATGACACCAATTATGGCCTCCGATTTATAAGTCGGTTCAACCCGATGCCGTTTCTTGGTGCTCAGGAAACAATCTATCGAAGCGGGGCGCAAATCGTTTTGTCACTTTGCCGCCGGCGTCATCCGGCATTTTTGGGTTCATCGAGCACCAATGATCTCGATGTGCGAAAAATCTTATGACATGAAGAGCAGCGGCCAGGTCCGATCGTTCGCCAACTCGTACACGAGCGCCCTTGCCGTTCCCTATAGCAATGCCAACACGACTGAATGGCTGCCGACCGGCCGACCGTTACGGCGCACGAACGAGAGCCTCACGAGCAGCCTTACGAGGCCAGAATCCAGAAACTTTAGCGCTAGTTGGGATGGTAGGCTCAACGCCACGTCGACTGAGAATATCGCGTATAGTGCGCCGCTTGTCAGGGGATTCCTGCCAGTCGAGCATTTCGCTCATGGAAACGTGAGCAGCCATAAATTCATTGAGCTCTGCCATGTAGACATAGTCTGGGCGAAGGGCAGCGTTCAGGTAACCCAGCCGCCTCAAGTGTAAAAGTGTGGAATGCTTCCATTCATATTTATCAATTATATCTCTGCTTAGAGATGTGCCGAAAATGGAATTTATCGCTTCTAAAACATCGCTTCGATCAAATATCAATCCTCTAAACCCAGAAATTTCTGGATTACGTCCTACCCCTCTTAGATTATGAGAAATAATTGCAGTTAATACTCCTTCAATACCGGAAATAGCTAAGCGGCACGCTTGTTTTGCGGAGATGCACCGATCATCTAGATTTTTGAATTGGTCAAATTCTTCAGAGGTAACAGAGAGCAATTTTTCAGCATCGCTACGGTCGATGAGATTCGTGACTGAGACGTTGCCCGCGAGCTTCAAGCCCAGCATACCGCCATCGACCAATCTCGTGATAATCTTTGGGTCGCAGCCCACCTGTCGAGCGAGCTGGGCCGCCTCTATTGAACTAGCCAAAAAATCTTTGACTACTTCGACATTAGCAGTGGGCACGATATATGTGCCGACTTTCGGCTGCTGCGCCGAGGGAAGCTCCAAGGCATCGGAGATCTTGAGGAAACGCACTTCTCCGCAACCAGCAATTTCAGCCGCTGCTGACAGGGCGATGTTTTCACCCAAATCCAGCCTTTGCCCAAAAATACGAGTTGTTGGAGAAATTAACTGATGATGTGCCACGTGGCTCCGAATGGCCTGGAGGACGGGTTCCAATTCGGGGCAATCTTCAGCTTGCAAATGCCGAACGAGGCCGCCGTATCTCGTCGATCGGACAGATTTCAAGTCGTTGTCACTTGAATTACTTTCAATAAGATCATCAAGAAAGCTTTTAAAAGATGATGGCCAATTATGTAGAATTGCCCAGCCTATGGATCTAGTTATCATAGAATATTTTGGCGATACGATTCGCTTTCCTCGAACGGAAAAATTATTTTCTGAGATTGTACCGAGCATCAGGCATAGGTGCGAAGCGGTGTCTATCGGAAGGCTATCTAGGAATGGGCTCTCCTGCAGCGGGCAAACTCCGAGACGACCCAGCAGCCAATTGTCATGCACCAGATCGCCGGGCTCGATAGTCGGTGATATCAGGCGACGTATATCGACGTGCGGATTGCAATCACATGACGTCGTGGATTTGATCAACTGGAGCGGCTCATCGCAGGCCGGGCAACTGTCAACCAATGCGATGGCATGTATTGGGCATGCCCCAATGTTCTGAATTTCCCACCAATTCCTGCGGTAGGGGCGCAATGATTCAGGTCCGGAGTAGTTTGCCATATCATCCGAAAGACAGGCGGGGCACACCCTAGCTGTACCAACCGCTCTGATCTTGCGAAAATGATGACCGAAAAGCGCCAGCCCGCCGGAGTTCCGAAAGGGAGTCGCCGCCTCCAATTGCTCTTCTGCAACACCGCACAATGTGGCAGCGATTGCAATGTACTTACCTCGGGAATAACGCTGTTTCAACAATTCGCGGGGGAAATTTGGCGTGCCACGCAGCATATCATTGATGGTTCGATAACCATTCGCTAGGGCAAGTCGGAAAACAACTGATTCCGCTGGCTCATTTTGGCGTGGAGTGACGATAAGAGGAAGTCGTTTTACACTATCTGGAAATATAAATTTTTCAGGTAACTTTGTATCCATAATAATTTCTAATTGGCCCGTCTATGCGAGATTTTCCATGATTTCGCGATGTTTTTAAAGTCGAAAGCAAAGTCACCCGAATCGATCGGATAGCACCGCTGTCATTGGTCCAGCGAGATCGGCTCTCAACCAAGCTCTCGGTCCCCAAACTATGTCATGTCAATTTCCGGTAGATCGCCCGATGACGCACCCGCGCCGTAGCTGACGGCTTGCCTGACAGTTGCGATTTTTAGTTTGGAAGGAAGGCGGGCAGGTCACACCTACGATAGATCGCTTGCCGATAGGTCTTAAGCGCGAACGCAGGAACCAATCCGTCCTTCGCCAGGTCTCGGGCCGCCCCTCTGGGCTTTCTGCCCACCGAACGGGCCCACTGTGATGCTGCGATGAACTTCAGCTTGAAGTTCGCCAGCCCTTCGGCGCTGATCCGAGCCTTCGGGCCAGGAATAATGCCATCCCTGTGCAGTGCTCTGACGCAGTCAGGATGCAATTCCAACATTTGGGAGGCCCGCTCCACACTGTAATCCGCCTTAGGCCTTCGCAAATTGCGGACATCCGCCCCCCGCACCATGGCTCCGAACATTTGGCTTCCAGCGTCACGCCACACCGGCACATCCCCTTCTAAGATTGCCTTGCACACGCGTTGAAGTGGTACAGCGTTAGCGACGGTCGCCTTTCCGATCGGCGCTGCATCATTGGGCGCCACTCCTGGTTGAACTTTGGATGCGAACGCGTTCTCGAAACTCGTCAGCGCCGTGATGCAAACAGAACCATCGGAGTTCTGGGCAATAATGCCACCCGCGATCATATCCCTGACCTGTTTGGCGCCAGTTCCCAATCTTGCCGCTGCGGCTTTGACCGATATGCATGAGGTATTGCGCAAGTTCACGGACTTAAGAGCCAATGGGTCGATGGTAAACGCCACGCCCGCGCGTGAGCCTGGGGGGATCGCTCCGGCCATGTTCAACAAGGCTCGGGTGCGTTCGTATCCAAGACCCCATTCGCTCGCGACCTGCTTAATGCACATCGTTGGAGGCGCCGTGTTCCCAAGCCGCGCCTCGTCGCGGGACATCAGTTCGTTACGAACCGCGTGCTCATAGACAATTGGCCGAACAATCTCCGCCGTGGGATCCGTGCCCGCCAGCCATTCGCCGTAGATCCAGCCATAAGCTCCCAGGAGACCCGCAGGCGCATTCACCGGCCGAACGGATATCAGATTGTCCAAGACGGCGCTGAAGCGCTCTGTAAGATCCCGAGCGATGTGATAGCCTGCAGTCCGGTCGGACAGAACGGAAGTGTAGCGCGTCGATTACGGAGTCCGGTCGGCGTCAATTATGATGGCCGGTAGGCGGCCGCGCCGGTTGGTGGCTTTGGGCTATCA
>NZ_MSQB01000021.1 GCF_002149965.1 Novosphingobium panipatense
TCGCAGCCGCTCGTCAGCGAGATCTACACCGCCGACCCGTCCGCCCATGTCTGGAACGGCAAGTTCTACATCTATCCCAGCCACGATATCGACGGCCCCACCCCCGAGGACGACCTCGGCAGCCACTTCGAGATGCGCGACTATCACGTGCTCTCGATGGACAAGGTGGGCGGCAAGGTCACCATCGGCCCCGTCGCGCTCGACGTGAAGCAGGTGCCCTGGGCCGACAAGCAGATGTGGGCCCCGGATGCGGCCTTCAAGAACGGCACCTACTACCTCTACTTCCCGGCCAAGGACAAGCAGGGCGCCTTCCGCATCGGCGTGGCCACCGCGAAGGACCCGATGGGACCGTTCAAGCCGCAGGCCGAGCCGATCAAGGGCAGCTATTCGATCGACCCGGCCGTCTTCACCGACGACGACGGCCAGAGCTACATGTACTTCGGCGGCATCTGGGGCGGTCAGCTCCAGCGCAACGTGAACGGCAAGTACGATCCCAACGGCTCGAAGACCGACCTTCAGGCCGACGACAAGCCCGCGCTGCTCCCCCGCGTCGCGCGCATGAGCGGCGACATGCTGGAATTCGCCGAGGCCCCGCGCGAAGTGAAGATCGTGGACGAGAAGGGCAATCTCCTGCTCGGCGGCGATCATGACCGCCGCTTCTTCGAAGCCGCCTGGATGCACAAGTACAAGGGCAAGTACTACTTCAGCTACTCGACCGGCGACACGCATTACCTGGCTTACGGCATCGGCGATTCTCCCTACGGTCCCTTCACCTACAAGGGCCGTATCCTGGAGCCGGTGGAAGGCTGGACCACGCACCACTCGATCGTCGAGAAGGACGGCAAGTGGTGGCTGTTCTATGCCGACAGCCAGCTTTCCGGCCAGACCCGCCTGCGCAACGTGAAGGTGACCGAACTGCACTACAACGAAGACGGAACGATCAAGACGATCGATCCCTTCGTTCGCTGAAACGGGAAGGGCGGTGAAGCATCCACGCCTGCTGACGGCAGCCCTGCTCGCCGCCCTTCCCCTGCCCGCCTTCGCAGCGGCGCCGCAGATCGCGCTGACGTTCGACGACCTGCCTTCGCACATGCCTTACCCGGCAGGCGAGACGCCGGTGTCGGTGGTGGACGCGATCGTGGCGGCGCTGAAGCAGGCCGGCGCCCCCGCCTTCGGCTTCGTGAATGCGGGCAAGGGCGAAGCGGACGGGCGCAATACCGTGCTCGACCATTGGCGCGCGGCGGGATTTCCCATCGGCAATCACGGCTTCCGGCACCTCAATCTCGATCAGATCGGCGCGGCGGAGTTCGTGGCGGAGATCGATCGCAACCAGGCCGTGCTGGCGCCGCGCGGGATGAAGCCATGGCTGCGCTATCCGTTCCTGGCCGAGGGCAAGGACCCTGCCGCGCGAGACGCCGTGCGCAAGGCGCTGGCGGCGCGGAACTACCGCATTGCCGGGGTCAGCCTCTCGTTCGACGACTGGGCCTGGAATGCCCCTTATGCCCGCTGCGCAGCGCAGGGTGACGCGGCGGCGATCGCCGATCTCGAAACCCGCTTCCTGGATGCGGCGCGGGCCGATGCCGAAGCCGCGCGCGCGGCCTCGCAGGCACGGTTCGGACGGGACGTGCCGTATGTCCTGTTGCTTCACGTCGGTGCTTTCGATGCCCGCATGATGCCGCGGCTGCTGGCGCTCTACCGGGACATGGGCTTCCGCTTCGTCACGCTGGAACAGGCCCAGCGGGACAGGTTCTACGCCGCCACCGATCCCGCCAGACCGGGGCCGACGCCTGCCTTGCTGCGGACCACCCCGCTTTCACGGCCGAGTGACGAGGTCTGCCCGGCATGATCGTCGTCCCGGACTTGATCCGGGACCGCTGGCAAGGAACAGCCCACATCTCGGCAGGGCGCTCTAACGCGATGATTCGCCTAAAGAATTGCCAGCGGTCCCGGATCAAGTCCGGGACGACGTTATCAGCCACCCCAGCCCCGCTCATCCTGAGCTTGTCGAAGGATGGGAGGCACTGCGCCCCGCCGCAGGGGGCTTCGACAAGCTCTGCCTGAGCGAGCTGGGATTTTTAAGCGGGCTCGGATTTCGCCTGAGCGAACCTGAAGTTATCGCAGCAACTCCAGCGGAATCGCCTCACCCATGGCCTTGTACCCGGCCGGATTGGGATGCAGCGCGTCGCCCACGTCGTAAGCCGGGTTCAGCCGGTCGGGCCGTGCGGGATCGCGCATCACTTTGTCGAAATCGATCACGCCGTCGAAATTGCCGGGCTGGCGGATCCAGGCGTTGACGGCCTGACGGTCGGCCTCGTTAGCCGCATCGGGGTGGTAATATTCGGTGCCCATGTAGGGCAATATCGTCGCGCCGTAGACCTTGATGCCGTGCGCGCGGGCGCGGGCGACGATCTGGGCGTAGGCGCCGGTGATCTGCTCGACCATGGCCGCGTGCTCCCCGGCGCTGACGGGCTGGAGCCGGGTGAGGTTGCCGAGGTCGTTGATTCCTTCCAGCAGGATCAGGTGGGTGACGCCCGGCAGTGCCAGCACGTCGCGGTCGAGCCGGGCCATGGCATTGGGGCCGAGCCCGTCCAGCAGCACGCGGTTGCCGCCGATCCCCTGGTTGATCACCGCGCGCCTGTCCCCCGGCCGACCGGCAAGGCGGCGGGCGAGCACGTCGGTCCAGCGGTCGTTGCCGTTGGTGGTGGTGCCGCGCCCGTCGGTGATGGAATCGCCCAGCGCCACGACCGCGCCGCTTCCGCAGGCGCGCGCCTCGATGCCGGAGAGCATGTACCAGTGATCCACCGTCCCGGCGGAGGGCAGGGCCGCATCGGCAACGTGGTTCCCGGCAAGCCAGTAGGACGTCGCCCGCGATCCGGGGTGCGAGGTCTGGCGCTCCGGCACGGACGGGAGGTGGATCGAGATAGCGAGGTCCTCGAAAGCCCTGACCGGCAGATCGACCGGATCGGACAGCCAGTCCGCGCCCGGCGGGATCACCACGCGGGTCTTGCCGGAGAAGCGCAGGGGCGTGAGCGATCCTGTCGCCACGTCCGCCTTGTCCGGCTGCACCGCGCGGGCCAGCGTGGCGGCCTCGATCGTCAGCGGCGTCGTGCCGAAAGCATTGGAAAATCGCACCCTCAGACCGCTGCCGCCGATCGAGGGCCGCACGATCTGCCGCAGCGTCACGTCCTGCCGCGCCGCGGCAGGCAGGGCATTGTCGGCGCCGGGGTCCATCTGCGACGAACCCCAGGCCGCGACCCATGGGCAGGATACCGCCAGCGCGGGCGCCGGGGATGTGGCCGTCCACAGCATGGCGGCAGTCAGGGCAAGACGGCGAACGGTTGACGGCATGGGAACCCCTTCAAACAAATGAGCCGGCGACCATGGGTCGCCGGCTCGAAGGTTTCAGGGAGGAGGAATTCCCTGACAAGAACCGGATAGCGAACGCGATCAGAAGTTCGCGCGCAGGCCGAGCAACACCTGACGGCCCGGATAGTAGACCGAGTAGGCGGCGTTGGAATATTCGAAGGTGGTGCGGATCGGCTCGTTGGTGATGTTCAGCACGTCGAGCGTCAGGCGCACGGCCTTGTCGAGGAAGGGCAGCTGGTAACCGGCCGAAAGGTCGAGCTGGCCCCGGGCATCCGAGCGCAGCGCGGCGCCTGGGATGTTGTTCTGCGGACCGTTCACGGCGATCGACTTGTCGTTCCAGACGTAGTTCAGGCTGACCGAGAGGCCGCCGTTTTCGTAGAAGCCCTGGAGGTTGTACGAATAGGGCGAAACGCCGGTGGCAACGAGGCCCGAGGACGACGACTGCTTCAGGTAGGTGCCGTTGGCCGAGAAGCCGAGGCCCTGGAACAGGAAGTCCAGCGGCTGAACCCAGGTGACTTCGAGACCCTTGATCTTGAGGTCCGACAGGTTGATCGGACGGTTCACCGTGATCGGCAGGTCGTTGATCGCCACGCCGGTAGCGGCCGCACGGTTGCGCAGGGCATCCTGCTGGGTGGCGATCAGGCTGTCGAAGGGAATGTTCAGCGAACCGAAGCTGGCGCTGGTCACCTGGGTTTCGGTGAAGCCCTGGATGTTCTTCATGAAGGCCGAAAGACCGACATAGCCGATGCCGCCGGTATAGACTTCACCGCCGATATCGAAGTTGTCCGAGGTATAGGGCGTCAGGTCCGGGTTGCCTGCGGTCGCCACCAACGCCGAGGGATCGGAGAAGGTGATGCCCGGCAGGATCTGGCCTGCGTCCGGCCGGGTCATCGTGCGCGATGCCGAAGCGCGCAGCTTGACGTTGTCCAGCAGGTCGTAGGTCAGGTTGATCGAGGGCAGGAAGTTGTCGTAGTTCGACTTCGAGCTGATATCGATGATCGTGGTGCCGACCTGGCTCGGTCCGACGACGACCTGGCGGGTGTGGGCATAGCGCATGCCGGCATTGGCATGCAGGTCGCGCCCGAACAGCTGGGTCACGCCGTTCAGTTCGAAGTAGGCGCCCCAGACCGTTTCGTCCATGTCGCCGGTGGCGCCGCCGGTCACCGCGCCGCGTGCTTCCGGCGCGCTGTCGCGGTAGCTGGCGTAGTCGGTGGCGGCCTTCAGCGCGTCGAAGTCCGGCACGACGAAGGCGTTGTAGCCCACGCTGCCGCTGGCGAGATGGCCGAAGTTGTTCACCGGGAACTGCTTCAGGTACTGCGCGATGGCCGTGGTGGGCACCGTGCCGGTGGCGCCGGTGCAGCCCGTGCCGCAGACCGAAAGCTGGTAGGCCGTGCTGTTGTCGTAAGCGCGGATCGAACGCTGGGCGCGGTCGTAGGCGCCGCCGATCTTGATGCTGAACTGATCGTCGCCGATCGTGGTGTCGAGGTGGGCACCCTTGGTTTCGGTGCTGCGGCGCACGAGCTGGATGTTCTGGCGATACCACTGCCAGCCGAGGTTCGGATCGTTGAGATCGACATTGGTGGTGATCAGCGGGCGGTTAGCCGCGCCGGTATTGTCGTAATAGACGTCCACGCCCGAATTCGGGGCGGTCTGGAACGCGAAAGTGGGCTGTTCACGGAAGAATTCGCTCTTCGACCAGTTGGCGCTCGCCTCCACCTTCACGGTGTCGGACGGCTGCCAGGTCAGGCTGGGATTGATGTTCCAGAACTTGGTGGTCTGCTTGAACTCGCTGGCTTCCAGGAAGAAGGACGAGTTGGCGAAAGTGCCGCTCGTCACCACGCCGTTGTCGTCCACGGTCAGGTCGATCGGGATCATGCCGCCCGTCGCCTGGGCGCCGGTGCCGGGGCCCGAATTGCGGACCTGCCAGTTCATGTTGACCTTGTTGTAGTTGCGCTTGGACTTGGCCCAGATACCGTCGAGGGCGAAGTGCAGCTCGTCGGTGGGGCGCCATTCGAGCGCGGCCAGGGCCGAGATGCGCGAACGGTCGCCGGTGGTCAGGCTGTTGCGGCCGAGGCGCGGCAGCAGCGCGGTGCTGAGCTGGCTGCGCGTCAGGCCCGAGGTGGCGACAACGTCCACCGGCTGCCCGGCGACGAGGCCGTGACCGGCATTGGCCGGGACCACAGAGGCCCAGTTCCAGTTGTTGTTGCCGGCATCGCCAGCGCCCAGGCTGCCGTCGCCCCAGCCCACGGTCTCGAAGCCGTCCACGCGGGTCTTGGTCTTCACGCCCGCCACGCCGACGAGAATGCCGAAAGTATCGGTCGTGTGGCTGGCGACGAGCGCACCGCGCGGGCTGATCTTGCCGTTGCTGTCGGTGTACTGGCCCTGCGCCACGGCCGTGATGTGGGTGCCTTCCTTGTCGAAGGGACGGGCGTTGCGCAAGTTGACGGTGCCGGCGATGCCGCCTTCGAGGGTCGAGGGCGTCGGGCTCTTGGCAAGGTCGAGGCGGGTGAAGAGTTCGGACGGGAAGAAGTCCAGATCGACTTCGCGGTTGGCGCTGCCGCCGTTGGTGCCGCCGTCCGAGGCCACCTGAAGCTGCGAGCCGTTCAGCAGCACGCGGGTGAAGCTGGGGCCGAGGCCGCGAATGGCGATCTGGGTGCCTTCGCCGTTGATGTCGCGGTTGAGGCGCACGCCGGGCATGCGGTTCAGGGTTTCGGCAAGGTTGGTGGCGGGCAGCTTGCCGATGTCTTCGGCGAAGATGGAATCGCCGAAGGTCACGGCGTCGCGCTTGGCATTGGTCGCGCTCTGGAGCGAGGCGCGGATGCCGGTGACGATGATGTCTTCGGCGGTCGGCTCGTTCGCGCTATCCTGTGGTGCGGCAGCGGTGTCGGCCGTCGCTGCGGGATCGGCTGCGGCGTCCTGCGCGAAAGCGGCAGGCGCGACAAGGCCCGAGAGCGCGGCGGCGCCCAGGAGAACGGCACGAACGGAAATACGGTTGGATCGCATTGGATATCCCCTCCCATGTAGACCACGTCCGCGTCATGTCGGATCGTGGGGTGCGCCAGCACTGGTAGCGCTATCATTGTTTGCCTTAATATGCCCAGTGCCGGTGCGCGTCAACAGTTATGTTAGCGGTATCTTTCACTTGTAGGAATAGAGCTTTACCCGCTGTATCTGCCACTTTCCTGCCTCCAGCCGGATATGGCGCCCTTGATGCGTCTGGTCGCCATTGAGCAGTCTGCCCGGCACCCATTTGCCGGTCGAGTCGAAACGGCCCTCGAACGCCGAATCGATCCCGGCAAGCGCTGCCCCGTTCGATCCTGGGCCCGATTTCGGCTTGAAGGTGACGGTCACGCCCTGCCCGGCAATGAGATACTCCTCCGGCCCGATCTGGATGATCATGCCGCCCGCCGCCGCGATTGCCGCTGTCGTGCCCGGCTGCGAGGCATCGGCGCCGGGGTTCGCCACCGGCTTCTGGATATCGGCATAGGCGATGGTGAAGCGATAGGGGCCGACCTCGCGCACTTCGGGTTCGTAGACCAGCGTATCGTCATAGAGCTGGCGCGGCTTGAAGCCGACCATCCGGTCCGTGCCCTGCGCATCGAGGATATAGGGCTTCAATTGTTGGAGAACCCCGTAGGCATCCTTGAGCGCGCCGGGATCCTCGTCCACCGAGTCGATCGAGAACGGGCCGAAGCCGATCGCGTCGAGTTGGCCGATCGCGTAGAAGGCATTGGCAGGCGCGGTCGGGTTATTCGAATTGTGCGCCTCGGGGATGAACAGCAGGTTGTCCGGCCGCTTGTACCCGTTCACGATGTCCACGAAGTTCGGGAAATAGATGTCGGGCGCCAGGAAATCGAGGTGCGGGCCGCCCGCCTTCCAGACGTCCAGCAAGTGCGGCAGCGGGCCGCCGCTGGGATATTCGCCGGGAATGCGCCCCGGACGATTGAGCGCCACGTTGACGTACATCGGGATCGGATAGGCCGCCTTGCCCGCCGCGGCGAGTTGGTCCGCGAAACGGGCATAGTGCCAGGCGGCGAAGACTTCGGCCGCAGCGTCGCCGCCACCGAACATCTCTTCCCAGCTCCCGCTGGTCGGCGCGCCGCGTTCAAGCCACATCCGGCGCATGCCGGGCACCAGCGAATCCTTGTGCGCCGTCAGGTAGTTCACCAGCTCGGCGGGAACCGGCTCGCGGTAGGCGGCATTGGCGGCGGCGCTGTAGTCCCGCGCGACCGGCAGCATGCCGATCTCGTTCTCCACTTGCACCATGACGACGGTGTTGTCCTTGGCATCCACCGCCTTCAGATGCGCCATCAGCGCCGCATAGGCCCGCTGGTCCGCCTTCAGCGTCTCCGCGCCGAACGCGGAGAGGATCTCCACGCCCTGCCCGTTCGGCATCTGCGCGCGCGGGAAGCGCTGCTGGTCGCGCTTCACCCAGGCCGGGACGTAAGTGGACATGGAATTCTTCCACGCGCCGAACCACAGCACCACCAGCTTGAGATTGTTGGCCCGCGCCGCCTTGATCTGGGAATCGACCGAGGACCAGTCGAAAGTGCCCTCGACCGGCTCGATCAGTTCCCACGAAACCGGCGTGAGCACGGTATCGAGGTTCATCTCCTTCAATCGCTTCCAGTGCGGCTCCATGTAGGCGGCGCTGGAAGAGGCGGAGTTGCTCAATTCGCCCGCGATCATCAGCATGGGCTTGCCGTTCACGATCAGCTGCTGGGTATCGCCCTTCGCCTCGAGGCGCGGCGCATCGGCCAGAGCGGGTGCGGAAAGGCACAGGCTGGCCGCAAGCGCGGAGACTGCCAGGGCGGCAGTGCGGAAAGTCATGCGTTCTCTCCCAGGAATGCAGCGATCACGGCATGGGCGCCGGATGTTTCGAGATGGCCGAGATGGGCGGCGATCGCATCGAGCACCGCGCCGCCCTGCGCCTGGCCGAGCACACCGAGCGCGGCGACGACGCGCGCGCGCGGGGTCGGCGCATCGCGCAAGGCCTCGGCAAGGGCCTGCGCGGCGGGATCGTCGATCGTGAAGCTCTCGCCCGCGTCGGTCGTGCCTGCCTGCCAGCGCACCCATGCCGCCACGGCCAGCGCGATGGCAGTGAAAGAACCGCCCTGCTCCGCCACTGCGCCGAGCGGCGCAAGCAGGCGCTGCGGCAGCTTCTGCGACCCGTCCATGGCGATCTGGCGGGTGCGGTGCTGGAGCGCGCTATTGGCGAAGCGCGCCATCAGTTCGGCCCGGTAGGCCGCCACGTCCAGCCCCGCAGGCGGATCGAGCGTGGGCACGACTTCGTCCCACAGCCGCTCGACGAAGAGCAGGCCCTGCGCGGTACCGACGAATTCATGCACGAAGCGGTCACCGGCCAGACCGCCGAGATAGGCGATGGCCGAATGGGCGCCGTTGAGCAGGCGCAGCTTGGCCTCCTCCCACGGCGCGACGGCATCGGTAAGCTGCACGCCGAGCGCCGCGAAATCGGGCCGCTCGCCCGCGAAGCTGTCTTCGATCACCCATTGCAGGAAGGGTTCCGCCTTGACCATCGCCCTGTCGTCCACGCCGATCAGCGCCGTGACACCGGCGATATCCTCGTCGGTGGTGGCGGGGACGATGCGGTCGACCATGGTGGCCGGGAAGGTGCAGCTTTCCGCGATCCAGGCGGCGAGCGCGGGATCGTGCGCCTCGGCCATGGCGAGCACCGCGCCTTTCAGCAGGGCACCGTTGTGCGGCAGGTTGTCGCAGGAGAGGATCGAAAGCGGGGCGCGGCCCTCGGCGCGGCGGCGCGCCAGTGCGGCGACGAGGAAGCCCGCCGCGGTGCGCGGACGCTCCAGCCCGGCGAGATCGGCGGCGACGTCCGCATCCTCTGTCATCAGACTGCCGGTCCTGCGATCGAGGCAATAGCCTTTCTCGGTCACCGTCAGGGTGACGAGGTGCGTATCGGGCGAAGCCAGCGCGGCGACCACCGCTTCAGGGTCTTCCGGCGCAACCAGCACTTGCTGCACCACGCCCATGATCTGCGGGGTCTGCACCTCGCCTTCGCGCACCAGCAGGGTGTAGAGCCCGTCCTGCGGGTTCATCTGGTCCCGCACCGAAGCCGAGCGCAACGAGACGCCAATCACGCCCCAGCGCAGATCGCCCGAGGCCAACGCCGCCTCAAAAACGGCGGCCTGATGCGCGCGGTGGAAGGCACCGATGCCGAGGTGGACGACGCCCGCCCTGACCGCCGCGCGGTCATAGGCGGGGCGCGCGACGGATGCCGGAACCTGGCCGAGAGTCTCGTTCGAAAGCCTCACAGCTTATACGCCGCCTTGACGAGATCGTAGGCCAGAGCGCGCGCGACTTCGTGGGCCTCGTCCTCGGGCAGGCGGTGTTCGGCCACGAGCTGCGCCAGCCAGGCGCAGTCCATGCGGCGGGCCACGTCGTGCCGGGCCGGGATCGAGAGGAAGGCGCGGGTATCGTCGTTGAAGCCCACGGTGTTGTAGAAGCCGCCGGTCTCGGTCGCGCGTTCGCGGAAGCGGCGCATGCCTTCCGGGGAATCGTGGAACCACCACGGGGGGCCGAGCCGCAGCGAAGGATAGTGCCCGGCGAGAGGCGCCAGTTCGCGCGAATAGACGTCCTCGTCGAGCGTGAAGAGGATCAAGGTCAGGCGCGGGTCGTTGCCGTAGCGGTCGAGCAGCGGCTTCAGGGCCTGCACGAATTCGCCGGGCAGCGGAATATCGCCGCCCTTGTCTCGCCCGAAGCGCTCCAGCACGGCCTGGTTGTGGCTACGGTGAACCGCCGGGTGGAGCTGCATGACCATGCCGTCCTCCACGCTCATCCCCGCCATTTCGGTCAGGAGCTGGGCGCGGAACAGTTCGGCGTCATCCTTGCTCGGTGCAGACAGGACACGCTGGTAGAGCGCCTCGCAGTCCTCGGGCGAGAGATCGGCGGTCAGGGCGCTGGGATGGCCGTGGTCGGTCGAGGTGGCACCGGCCTCACGGAAGCGGGCGCGGTGGAAGCGGTGCGCGGCCAGATAGCCAGCGTAAGTCGAGACATCCTCGCCCGCCATCTCGCCGAACTTGGCCACCTTCGCAGCGAATCCCGGCGTTTCGGGATCGACGACCGGATCGGGGCGATAGGCGGTGACGACCCTGCCGCTCCAGCCGCTTTCCCGGATCGCGCGGTGATGGGCAAGCGGGTCCAGCGGGCCTTCGGTGGTGGCGATGGCCTCTATACCGAAGCGTTCGAACAGGGCGCGGGGGCGGAAGGCCGGAGTCTTGAGCGCGGCGTCGATCACTTCGTAGTAGTGGTCCGCCGTAGTCTCGTCGAGCAGCACGTCGAGGCCGAACACTTCGGCAAACACCCAGTCCAACCACATGCGTGAAGGCGTGCCGCGGAACAGGTGATAGTGCTTCGCGAAAATCGCCCAGATCTTGCGCGGGTCCTGCTCCACCGGGCTACCGTCCACGCTCGGCACGCCCAGCGATTCCAGCGGCACGCCCTGCGAATAGAGCATGCGGAACACGTAGTGGTCCGGCACGATCAGCAGCGAGGCGGGGTTGGGGAACGGCTCGTCATAGGCGAACCAGGCTGGATCCGTGTGCCCGTGGGGGCTGACGATCGGCAGGTCCTTCACGCCTTCGTAGAGCGCGCGGGCGATGGCCCGGGTGCCGGGATCGGCGGGGAACAGGCGATCGGGATGGAGAGCGAGAGGACGAGTCATGCGGCAGCATCCTTGAGGTCGGGATTGGCGACCTGGTAACGGGGAAGGATCAGGTGAATGACGGCGAGCGCCACGAGATAGGCGCAGGAGGCGACCACGAAGATCGGGCCATAGCTGCCCACGCCTTCGAGGATGGCGCCTGCGAACTTGGCCATGAGCATGCCGCCCAGCGCCCCGGCGAGCCCGCCGAGGCCGACGACCGAACCGGTCATCCAGCGCGGCATGGTATCGCCGGGCAGCGCGTAGAGATTGGCGGAGAAGCCCTGATGCCCGGCGCAGGCCAGGCCCACCAGCGCCACGGCCGTCCACAGCCCCGGCGCATGCGGCGCCATGGCGATCGGTACGGCGCAGAGCGCGGCGAGGAACATGGCGGTCTTGCGCGAACGGTTGACGCTCCAGCCCCGGCCGATGAAGCGCGAGGAAGCCCAGCCGCCCAGCACCGAACCGATGTCCGCCAGGATATAGACCGCGATCAGCGGCGGGCCGAAGTCCAGCATCTTCACGCCGAACTGCTTGTTGAAGAAGTCCGGCAGCCAGAACAGGAAGGTCCACCAGACCGGATCGATCAGGAAGCGGCCGAGCATATAGGCCCAGGTCTGGCGATAGCCGAACAGCGCGCGCCACTTGACCGGGCGCGGCTTCTCCACCGGATCGGCCTCGATCCAGGCCAGCTCTTCGGCGCTGAGGTTCTTCTTGTCACGCGGGCGGCGGTAGAAGCCGAGCCATGCCGCCAGCCACAGGACCGTCAGCAGGCCGGTGAGAATGAAGGCCCAGCGCCAGCCCAGCGTCAGCGCGATCACCGGCACCACCAGCGGCGTCAGGATCGCGCCCACGTTGGAACCGGCGTTGAAGATGCCGATGGCGAAAGCGCGCTCCCGCTTCGGGAACCATTCGTTGGTGGCGGCAATGGCGGCGGGGAAGGTCCCCGCCTCGCCAATGGCCAGCGGGATGCGCGCGAAGAGCATGCCGCTGGTGGAAGTGAACAGCGCGTGCGCCATGTGGCCGACCGTCCACAGCGTCACCGCCAGGGCATAGCCCGCGCGTGCGCCGATCTTGTCGATCAGGCGGCCGAAGAACACGTAGGCAATGCCGTAGCCTGCCTGGAACCAGATCGCGAGGTCGGCATAGCCGCTCTCGCTCCAGCCGTAGCGCGCCTGAAGCTCGGGCTTGAGCGTGGGCAGGACCAGCCTGTCCACATAGCTCAGCACCACCGCCGCAAAGAGCAGCGCGCAGACGATCCAGCGGATCCGGCCCGAGGGCTTGCCCGGGCCGGTCGCGACGTCGACCTGAGGCGTCACGCCGTTCACCGCGATCACCAGTTGTACATCGTGCCGTCTTCGAGGCGGTTCACCGGCAGGAAGGCGCGGTTGTATTCGTACCCGGCGGCCAGTTCCTCATCGATGTCCACGCCCAGGCCCGGCGCCTCGCCCGGGTGCATCATGCCGTTCTCGAACGTATAGGCATGGGGGAAGACCGCGTCGGTTTCCGGCGTGTGGCGCATATATTCCTGCACGCCGAAGTTCGGCACCGAAAGGTCGAAGTGCAGCGCGGCGGCCATGCAAACCGGCGAGAGGTCGGTGGCGCCGTGGCAGCCGGTGCGGATCTGGTAGAGATCGGCCAGCGCGGCGATGCGGCGCAGATGGGTGATGCCGCCCGCGTGGACCACGGTGGCGCGGATATAGTCGATCAGCTGGTTCTGGATCAGGTCCTTGCAGTCCCAGATCGAGTTGAAGATCTCGCCCACGGCCAGCGGCGCGGTGGTGTGCTGGCGGATCAGCTTGAAGGCCTCCTGGTTCTCGGCAGGGGTCGCGTCTTCCAGCCAGAACGGGCGGTAGGGCTCCAGGTCCTTGCCGAGGCGACCTGCCTCGATCGGGGTCAGGCGGTGGTGGATGTCGTGCAGCAGGTGGACGTCCCAGCCCAGCGCCTCGCGCGCGGCCTTGAACAGTTCGGGCACCACGCGCAGGTACTTCGCGGTGTTCCAGACGTTCTCGGTGGGCAGGTCGGCGTCGGCGGGCTCGTAGAAGTACTTGTCCTTGGAGACGCCGTAAGTCGAGGCCATGCCGGGCACGCCGCACTGGAGGCGGATCGCCTTGTAGCCCTGCGCCTGGTAATCGAGCGCCACGTTGATGGTGTCCTCGATCGTCGTGCCGTTGGCGTGGCCATAGACCATAACGCCTTCACGGCTCGCACCGCCGAGCAGCTGATAGACCGGCAGGCCGGCGATCTTGCCCTTGATATCCCAGAGCGCCATGTCGACGGCGGCGATGGCGGTCATCGTCACCGGCCCGCGGCGCCAGTAGGCACCCTTGTAGAGGTACTGCCAGACATCCTCGATGCGGTGCGCGTCGCGGCCGATCAGGCAGGGGATGACATGGTCGGTCAGGTAGCTGGCGACCGAGAGTTCGCGGCCGTTGAGAGTCGCGTCACCGACACCGGTGGTGCCGTCGTCGCACGTGATCTTGAGCGTGACGAAGTTGCGACCCGGGCAGGTGATGATGACCTTGGCATCGACGATCTTGGGCATGAAATGGATCCTCAGGCGATTTCGAGAGTGGTGGTCTTGAGATCGGCGCTGCTGGCGCCGACCAAGATATCGAACAGGCCGGGTTCGACGACTTCGCGCATGTCCTCGTTCCAGAGGCTGAAGTCGTCGGGGCCGAGGGTGAACTCGACCTTGCGCGTCTCGCCGGGCGAGAGCGTGACGCGGCGAAAACCGCGCAGTTCCATGACCGGGCGGGTGACGCTGGCGGCCTGATCGTGGACGTAGAGCTGCACGACCTCGTCGCCCGCGCGCTGGCCGGTATTGGTCACGTCCACCGAGACGGTGACGTTGCCCGCCTTACCGATGCGCGGTGCCGATAGGCTGGGCGCGCCCACGGTGAACGTCGTGTAGCTGAGGCCGAAGCCGAAGGGATAGAGCGGCGCCGTCTCCGCGAAGAGGTAGCCGCGCTTGGCCGAAGGCTTGTGGTTGTAGAAGAAGGGCACCTGCCCGACGTCCTTGACCACGGTGACCGGCAGCTTGGCGCCCGGATTGACGTCCCCGAACAGCGCCTCGGCCATGGCGGTGCCGCCTTCCTGGCCGAGATACCAGCATTCGAGGATCGCATCGGCCTGCTCGGCCACGGTCGGCCATGAAGGCGGGCGGCCGTTGAGCGCGACGACGATCACCGGCTTGCCGGTGGCCTTGAGCGCGCGGAACAGCTCATTCTGTTCGCCCACGAGGTCGAGGTCGGTGCGGTCACCGAGGTGGTTCTTCGCATAGCCTTCACGGCTGGTCTGCTCGGTGTCGCCGATGGCCAACACGATCACGTCGCTGCCCTTGGCCGTCTCCACGGCCTCCGCGATCAGCGCGCGGTTCTTCGCAGGGTCCGCCAGCAGCACCTCGTTGGCCGAGCGGTCCTCGCTCCGGGTGATGAACACGCCCTGCGCGAAGACGACTTCGGCCTTGCCCGCCACGCGCGCCTTGATGCCTTCGACGAGGTTGACGCTGGAACGCGGCTCGGAGGAATAGCCGCCGAGACGGGTGACATTGGCGTTCGGACCGACCACGGCGATGCGCTTCTGCGCGCCCGCCGTCAGCGGCAGGACGCCCGTGTTCTTGAGCAGGCAGATCGACTTGCGCGCCGCTTCCAGCGCCAGCGCGCGGGCTTCGGCATTGGCGGTGAGCTTCGCGGAGGCCCGGGGGTCGACCGGCCCTGCCTCGAACATGCCCGCGCGGAACTTCAGCGTCAGCATGTGGCGGCAGGCGGCATCGACGGCGGCAAGCGGCACCAGCCCCTTGCGGACCTGATCGGCCAGCGTGCGATAGCCCTCACCGTCGGGCAGGTCGCAATCGACGCCCGCATGCAGGGCAAGGCGCGCCGCGCCCTCGATGTCGCTGGCGAGGTGGTGGAACGAGGCGAGTTCGCCGATCGCCGCATAGTCGCTGACCACGGCGCCGTCGAAGCCCCATTCGCCGCGCAGCACGTCGTTCAGCAGCCAGCGGTTGGCGTGGCTGGGGATGCCGTCGATCTCGTTGTAGGAAGGCATGACCGCGGCGATGCCGGTGCGGCGCACCACTTCGCGGAAGGGCGGGAAGAAGGAATCGTAAAGTTCGCGCTTGCCGAGCGGGGCCGGGGCGACGTTGTTCCCAGCCTCGGGCTGGCCGTGGCCGGTCATGTGCTTGAGCGTGGCGAAGACCTTGCCCTCGGCCAGTTCCTTGCCCGGTCCCTGCAGGCCGCGCACGGCGGCGACGCCCATTTCTCCGCAGAGATAGGGGTCTTCGCCGAAGGTTTCCTCGATACGGCCCCAGCGCGGGTCGCGGGCGATGTCCACCACCGGCGACAGCGCCAGCGTTGAGCCGTGCGCGCGCACCTCGCGCCCGATCACCGACTGAACGCGCTCCACCAGATCGGTGTCGAAAGTGCCGGCCATGGCGATAGCCTGCGGGAAGCTGGTCGCCTCCGGCGCCATATAGCCGTGGAGCGATTCCTCATGGAACAGCACGGGAATGCCCAGCCGGGTCTGCTCGCGCGCCCACTTCTGCGTGGCATTGACGAAAGCGATGGTATCGGCGGGCTTGCGCCAGCGCCCCGTCACTTCGGTGCCGGTGTTGTTGGCCGTCGCCGCGCCGCCCCGGTCTGACGGACGGGCGATCTGGCCGATGCCGTCAGGGTGCGCCTTGCTGGCGCGAAGCGGATCGAAAGCGCGCGATTCGTCCATGATCTCGCGCTTGCGGGTAGAGAGCGTGATGAGCTGGGCCACCTTCTCGTCCAGTGTCATGATTGACATCAGGTCTTTGACGCGCAGGTCCACCGGGACTTTCGGATCCTTGTAGAGCGGCGCCGCCGCCCGCGCGGAAACCGGCAGGAAAGCCAGCATCGAGGCGCCCGCGCTCCAGCGCAGCAGTTCGCGGCGCGCAATCATGATAACGCAACCGCATGGAAGTGGCGCGATCCCGCGAGCGTCAGACTAACCGGAAAAACCATCTTGCTCCCTGCATCCCCTGGCCGCTCTACGGCCCATTTCCCAAGCGGACGGCAAACTCTGTTGCCTGCCCCGAACTTTGTGTGTTAGCGGTATCATGCGCGACAACGAGCGAGCTTGTCAATGGCATCGCAGCGCTAATTGAATTCGGCCACCCGGCCACGATCTGGGATACAGGGGAGGATGATGAAGAAGCGGCTTCTGACGATCGGCGTATGCGTGGCGGCCCTTGGCCTTGCGAGCGTACCGGCCCTTGCAAACGATGGCTATGACCTCTGGCTGGCCCCCGCAGGCAGCCCTTCCGCCACGGAAATCCGCGTCGTCGGCCAGTCCGAAACGCTGGACCGCGCCGCCGCCGAACTGCGCCGCGATCTTGCCGCCGCGCCGCTGCCGGTCGTGCTGGCCCGGGCCGACGATCCCGCCCTTGCCGCCTTGCGCCTGCCCACTGCGGCGCTGGGCGACGAAGGCTATCTCCTGCGCGCCGCCACGCTGGACGGCCGCAAGACGCTGATCGTCACCGGCAAGACCGACCGCGCCGTGCTCTACGGTGCCTTCGCGCTGATTCGCGCGCAGAAGACCGGTGCCGATCTTGCCACCATCGATCTCCAGTCCGCCCCGAAGATCGGCCTGCGCGTGCTCAACCATTGGGACAATCTCGACGGTTCGGTGGAGCGCGGCTATGCGGGCCAATCTCTGTGGGACTGGTGGACCCTGCCGGACTTCAAGGACCCGCGCTATACCGACTATGCCCGCGCCAATGCCGCGCTCGGCATCAACGGGATCGTCCTCAACAACGTCAACGCCAAGCCCGAAAGCCTGACCGCGCCCTATATCGCCAAGGCCAAGGCCCTGGCCGAAGTGTTCCGGCCCTGGGGCATCAAGGTCTACCTCTCGGCGCGCTTCTCCGCGCCGATCGAGGTCGGCCATCTCAAGAGCGCCGACCCGCTCGACCCCGAAGTCCAGGCCTGGTGGAAGGCCAAGAGCGACGAAATCTACCGCGAGATCCCCGATTTCGGCGGCTTCCTGGTCAAGGCCAACAGCGAAGGCCAGCCCGGCCCGCGCGACTATCACCGCAGCCATGCGGAAGGCGCCAACATGCTCGCAGCCGCCGTCGCTCCCCATAACGGCATCGTCATGTGGCGCGCCTTCGTCTATGCCGAAACCGACCCGGACGACCGCGCCAAGCAGGCCTATACGGAGTTCAAGCCGCTCGACGGCAAGTTTGCGGACAATGTGCTGGTGCAGGTCAAGAACGGCGCGATCGACTTCCAGCCGCGCGAGCCGTTCCATCCGCTGTTCGGCGCCATGCCGAAGACGCCGATGATGCTGGAATTCCAGATCACCAAGGAATACCTCGGCTTCGCCACCCACCTCGCCTATCTCGGCCCGCTGTTCGAGGAAGTGCTGGAGGCCGATACCCGCGCCAAGGGCAAGGGATCGACGGTGGCCAAGGTGATCGACGGTTCGCTCTATGGCCATAAGCTCAGCGGCATTGCCGGCGTCGCCAATGTCGGGCGCGACCGCGACTGGTCGGGTTCGACGTTCAACCAGGCCAACTGGTACGCCTTCGGCCGTCTCGCCTGGGATCCGACGCTTTCGGCCGACAGGATCGCCCGCGAATGGGCGCAGCAGACTTTCGGCAACGATCCGCGCGTGGTCGATACGGCCGTGAAGATGATGATGGCCTCGCGCGAGGCGGTGGTGGACTATACCGGCCCGCTCGGCCTCGCCCACGTCATGGGCACCGGCCACCACTATGGTCCGGGTCCATGGATCAGCGATCTGGCCCGGCCCGAATGGAACCCGGTCTACTATCACAAGGCCGATCGCGACGGCATCGGCTTCGACCGCACGAAGACCGGCAGCAACGCCGTGGCGCAGTACGAACCGGCGGTGGCGAAGCTGCTGGCGGATCCGCGCACGACGCCCGAAAGCGAACTGCTCTGGTTCCATCACCTGCCGTGGGACTGGAAGATGAAGTCCGGCCGCACGCTGTGGCAGGAAATGGTCGCCCATTACGATCGCGGCGTCGCCACGGTGGCGCAGATGCAGTCCGAATGGCAGGGCGTGAAGGGCCTCGTCGATGCGGAGCGCTGGCAGAAGACCGCCAGCTATCTCCAGATCCAGCACAACGAGGCCAAGTGGTGGCGCGACGCCAGCCTGGCCTACTGGATGTCGGTCAACGGCTTGCCGCTGCCTGCGGGCGTGGCCGCGCCGGAGCACGATCTGGCCTGGTACAAGGCGCAGGACTTCCCGCTCGCACCGGGACATCCCCACTGATCGCCCTTTGCGTGGTTGCGCTACCAGCGCGATTTGTGGTGTTAGCGAACATTCCCCGGTGCTCTTGGCGAGCGCCGGGGTCATGCGGGGGAACCAGATGAGCAGCCAGACCAGAGTTCCGCGCAAGCAGCGCTCCAGTGCCAAGATCGACGACGTCGCCCGCCTTGCCGGGGTCTCGCCGATGACGGTAAGCCGCGTCATCAACAAGGGCGCCAACGTCCGCGAGGAAACCCGCCGCAAGGTTGAGGCCGCCATCGCGGAGCTGAACTACGCCCCCAGCGCCGCCGCGCGGATACTGGCGGGCGGCGAGGACTTCAGGATCGGCCTGCTCCACTCCAACCCCAGCTTCGCCTATCTCAGCGAATTCCTGGTCGGCGCGCTGGAGGAAACCAGCACCGCCAATGCCCAGCTTCTGGTCGAGCCCTGCAACGAGGAAGGTGGAGAGGCCGGAGCGGTGGAGAAGCTGCTGCGCACGCGTATCGACGGCGTGATCCTGCCGCCGCCGCTCAGCGATTCCCCGGCCGTACTGGAGGCGCTGCGCCATGCCGACGTACCGGTGGTGGCCGTCGCCACGGGCCGCGCGCCGGAATGGGCGCTGTCGGTGAGCATCGACGACCGCGAGGCCGCCTTCACCATGACCCACCACCTGGCCGCACTGGGCCATCGGCGGATCGGCTTCATCACCGGCCATCCCAACCAGACCGCCAGCGCCGAGCGTCTCGACGGCTACCGCGAGGCGCTTTCGGCGCTGCACCTGCCGTTCGATCCGGCGCTGGTGGCGCAAGGCTACTTCACCTATCGCTCCGGGCTGGAAGCGGCCACGCAGCTGCTCGATCTCGACACGCCGCCCAGCGCCATCTTCGCCTCCAACGACGACATGGCGGCAGCGGCGATCACGGTGGCCCATCGGCGCGGGCTGGACGTGCCGCGCCAGCTTACCGTCTGCGGCTACGACGATACCGCGCTGGCCGTATCGGTCTGGCCGGAACTGACGACGATCCGCCAGCCCACCACCGACATGGCCCGCCGCGCGGTACGCCTGCTGATCGACGAGATCCGCGCGCGCAATGCCGGGGCTCCGGCGGTCGAGCATCCGCATGTCGTGGCGGAATTCAAGATGGTCCGCCGGGATTCCGACGCAGGCCCTTCGGCCTGAACCTCACGCCGCACGAAGGAAAAGCGCCCCTTGCGACCTATCGTCGCAAGGGGCGCTTTTCATTGAACTTCGGCAAGGCCAAGTGTTTCAGCCCTGCATCTCTTCCAGCTCGCGGCCCTTGGTCTCGTTGACCATGGCGCGGACGAAGAAGAACGACACCGCCGCGAAGAACGCATAGCCGGTGTAGGTCACGGCAAGGCCGGGGCTGACGGCCAGCGCCGGGAAGCTTACCGAAACCGCCGCATTGGCGATCCACTGGGCGAAGCCCGCAACCGCCAGGCCGGAGCCGCGGATCTGGTTGGGGAACATCTCGCCCAGCATGACCCACATGATCGGACCCCAGCTCATGTTGAAGAAGATCACGTAGAGATTGGCGGCGACCAGCGCGATCACGCCGTTGTTGCCGGGCAGGGAAACGGCGCCGTCCGCGCCGGTAACGGCGGTGGAGAAGGCATAGGCCACGGTCGCCAAGGTCACCGCCATGCCCGCCGAGCCGATCAGCAGCAGCGGCTTGCGCCCGATGCGGTCCACCAGCGCGATCGTCGCGAGGCAGGCGCCGATCGAGAGCACGCCCGAGAGGATATTGGTCTGGAGCGCGTAGTCTTCCGAGAAGCCGACCGCCTCCCACAGGGTGGCGCCGTAGTAGAACACCACGTTGATGCCGACGAGCTGCTGGAACACGGCCAGGCCGATGCCCGCCCAGACGATCGGACGCACGCGGCCGCTGGCCTTGTCAATCAGGTCGGAAAGCTTGGGCTTGTGATGGTCGGCGGCCAGGCTGGCGCGGATTTCTGCCACCTTGCGGTCTGCCTCGGCGGTGCCGAACAGCTTGGTCAGCACGGCATGGGCACGCTGTTCCTGGCCCTTCACGACCAGATAGCGCGGGCTTTCCGGGATGATCAGCAGCGCGAAGAAGTAGATCGCGGCCGGGATCGACTGGAGCCAGAACATCCAGCGCCAGGCCGGAAGATCGAGCCAGAGCGCCTCGGTGGAGCCGCCCGCAAAGCGCGCCAGCACGAAGTTGGCGACGAAGGCGCCGGTCAGGCCGGTGATGATCATGACCTGCTGCACGCTCGAAAGACGGCCGCGAATGGCGGCGGGCGTCACTTCCGAGATATAGACCGGCGAAATCACGCTGGCCGCTCCGACGCCGAGACCCCCGACGATGCGCGCGATGATGAACACCGCCGACGAACCGGCGGCACCCGCCACCAGGGCGCTGACGAAGAACAGCACAGCGGAAAGCATCATCACGCCGCGCCGGCCTACCACGTCGGCCATGCGGCCTGCGGCGAAGGCACCGATCGACGACCCGACCAGGATCGCGCCGACATTGAAGCCGATGCCCAGCTTGCCAAGGTCGAAGGCGGCCTCAAGCCCCTTCTGGGTGCCGTTGATGACGCCGGAATCGTAGCCGAACATGAAGCCGCCGATCGTGGCGACGGCCACGATGGCGACGATGAACGCCATGTTGATCCGGGTATCCGACCCGGATATCGGGCCGCTCTGCGCCGCAGTCATTCCTCTTTTCCCCTTAATCGAATGCGCCGATATTGTTCTTGGCGCCCGTATGGTGTGCGGGCTTAACTGTTGGCCGGGTATACCGGCAAGCCGGAAACGCCCGGATCGAAAGCAAAAACGTTGCCCGCCAGCGGCTGCTGTTCGAGTTCGGCGGCGGAAAGGCCCTTGCGCGCCGTCGTGGCATAGGCGGTGGCAAGATCCGGGCCGCCGAAAGCGATCTTGGTGATATTGGCGACGGGGAACCGGACGGTCGCCATCAGCCTGCCCGAAGGATCGTAGCGGCGCACACCCCAGCCGCCGAACAGGCCGGTCCAGAGGCAACCCTCGGCATCGATCACGCAGCCGTCGGGCCAGCCCGCGCCGTCCTCGATGGTGACGAACGCTTCGGGCTTGCCCAGTGTGCCGTCCTCATCGACGGAAACGCGCCAGATCGTCTTGCCCAGCGTATCGGTGTGCCAGAGCGTCCGCCCGTCGGCGCTGATCGCGGGGCCGTTGGTGATGACCACCTCGGGCAGGCCCGCGTGGACGCAGAGACCCTTGTCCATCCGATAGAGCGCGCCGGAAGCCTCGGTTTCCGCGTCATGCATCGATCCCAGCCAGATGCGCCCCGAAGGATCAGTGGCGGCATCGTTCAGCCGGTTGTCGGCGCGCGTCGGCTCGGGATCGTGGAGCAGCGCGAAAGTGCCGGTTTCCGGGCTGAAACGATGGAGCCCGGTCTTGATGCCGACGATCATGTCGCCGCGCGCGCTCGGCAGTGCCCAGCCGATCTGGTCCGGGGCATGCCACATGTCGAGCATGCCGCTGGCCGGATCGTGCCGGTAGAGCCGGTGCTCCTTGATATCGACGAACCACAGCCGGTCGCCGGTCCAGACCGGCCCCTCGCCCAGCGTGGCGCCGATGGAGAGGACGGATTCCGGCGTCATCTCAGCGCCACCCGGCATCGACGAAGTAGTCGTGCCCGGTACACATGGCGCCGTCTTCCGATGCCAGGAACAGGCAGAGCGCGGCCACGTCGGCAGGCTGGATGCGCGCCTTGAGGCACTGCGCGGCCAGGATCTCGGCCTCGCCCTCGGGCGTGTACCACTGCTTCTGGCGCGGGGTATCGACATTGCCGGGCACGATCGTGTTGACGCGGATATTGTCCGCCCCCAGATCGCGCGCCATGGCGCGAGTCATGCCCTCGATGGCGGCCTTGGCGGTCTGGTAGAGCACCAGGTCCGGCAGGCCGAGGTGCCAGCTGATCGAACCGAAGTTCAGGATCACGCCGTGCCCTTGCGCCTTCATGCCGGGGATCACCGCCTGGGCGACGAAGAACTGGTGCCGCAGGTTGGTGGCCATGCGGTCGTCCCAATAGGCGGGCGTCACGTCGTCGATCGTGTGGCGATCGTCGTTGGCCGCATTGTTGAGCAGCACGTCCACGCCGCCCAGCAGGCCCGAAAGCTCGGCCATGGTGGCGGCGGTGGCGTCGAGATCGCGCAGGTCGCAGGCGCGGAAATGCGTGCCGGGCAGCGAGGCGGAAAGCGCCTCGCCGGCGGCGGCATTGATGTCCACAAAGGCGACCGCTGCGCCCTGCGCGGCGAAAGCCTCGACGAGGCCCGCACCGATGCCGGTGCCGCCGCCCGTGATGAGCACGCGCTTGCCCTTGAGGCTGGGATAGTTGGCGGAATGTCTGGTCATGGTTTCTATCTTCATCAGGCCGTGAGCAGGCCGCGCGAGAGCAGATTGGCGTAGAGCGCCGAGATGCCGGTGCGCCAGGGCGCCGCATCGCGCGAGGTGACGACGCGGTTCTGCAGCTGGCCGAGCTTGTCGCTCTCGATGGTGACGACGTCGCCCACCTTGTGCGTGAAGCCGCGGCCCACCTCGTCACGGTCCTGCACGGGCGCGAAAAGCGTGCCCAGGAACAGCACGAAGCCGTCGGGATAGTGGTGTTCGCTCAGCGTCTGCCGCACGAGGTCGAGCGGATCGCGGCTGATCTCGGCCATGTTGCTGGTGCCGCGCAGCACGAACTGGTCCTCGCCGGTGATCGAGAGGCGCACTTCGGCGACGCGCACGTCGTCGATGGTGAAGCTCTCGTCGAACAGGCGCACGAGCGGGCCGAGCGAGCAGGAGGCGTTGTTGTCCTTGGCCTTGCCCAGCAGCAGCGCCGAACGGCCTTCGAAATCGCGCAAGTTCACGTCGTTGCCAAGCGTGGCGCCCACGGCCTCGCCATTGCTGCCGACCAGCAGGGCGATCTCGGGTTCGGGATTGTTCCAGCTGGAATCCGAGCGCACGCCGATCTCGGCGCCGACACCGACGGTGGAGAGCACCGGCGACTTGGTGAAGACTTCGGCATCGGGGCCGATGGCGACTTCGAGGTACTGCGACCAGAGGCCGTCCTCGATCAGCGCGGCCTTGAGCTGCGCCGCGCTTTCCGAACCGGGCACGACCGAGCGGATCTGGCCGCCGATGCGCGCTTCCAGGCGTTCGCGAATGGCGGCGGCAGCGCTCCAGTCGCCGCGCGCGCGCTCCTCGATCACGCGCTCGATGGCGGAGGTGGCGAACGTGACGCCGCAGGCCTTGACGCACTGGAGATCGACCGGGCTGAGCAGTTCTACTGCCGCGGGATCGAAAGCGCCCAGGCGCTTGCCACCGTTGCCGGAGAAATCGCCCGCCTCGACAAGCGCCGAAACGGTCGGCGCGACAGCGGACATGTCGATCAATTCACCGCGTACGACGAGGATCGGGCTCGGCCCTTCGCCAAAATCGGCACGGCCCAGGAAAGTGCCGGAAGTCCAGTCGGCAGGCATCAACGACATGCAGTCTCGGGATTCGACACGATTCCCCCTCCCATGTTTCATTTACTGATAGCGCTACCATCTGGCAGACTGACGCGGGTTGTCAAGGCCGATTGCACAGTCCGGCAACAGTTCGGGAAGAGGAGGCGCTAACGGGAGAACGGCTGGAGGAAGCGAGCGGGGCTTTCGCGCGTTTCAGCCCTGCTTTCCGGCGAGAGGGCGTGCGATCTCCAGCGAGAACGTCCTGCCTTCGCATTCGCGCGTGACCGTCCAGCCGCCGGCACTTTCGACGAGGCTGTAGCTGCCCCTGGCGAAGAGCGCCGGTTCTGCCCGGCGTGCTTCCAGCAAGTCCCGGGTCAGCGCCTCCTTGCGGGCGGAAAGGTCGTCGCGGCCCTCGCTCCAGTCGATGGGACGCCGGTTGTCGGGGTCGGTCAGGGCGGGCGTGAAGCGCTGCGTGCCCTGATAGATGTCGGGAATGCCGGGCGCGGTCAGCTGGAACGCCGCTTGCGCCAGAACCGTGCGCGCCCGGGCCTCCTGGTAGCGCGCCTGGATGTCCCCGGGCCAGAACGCCGGATCGTCCAGCGCGGCGTGAAGCGCGCAGCAAAGCGCCGCGCCGCGCGCTTCGGCCTGCTCATCGGGGTCTTCATGCGTGGAGATATCCTTCGCCTCGCGCATGGCCTTGGCGATATGGGCAGCGATGCGATCCTGCGCTTCCGCCTCCCCCCATAGCGCAAGCGCGGTCTGCAGCGCGTAGAGGCCCCAGCGCTCCGGCAGGTCGGCCGCAGCGACGCGGCGGCGCGCCTCTTCGCAAAAGCGGCGCGCCGGTTCCGGGAAATGGCTGAGGGCGATCAGGGCAGCGCGCGCGTCTGCCGAACGCTTGGTATCGTGCGTGGAAAGGGCATTCAGCGCAAAGGGCGTGGACTTGGCCCGGCGTTGCATGAGCGCTTCGAAAGCCCCGGCTTCGATCGCGTCCAGTTCCGGTTCGGCGCCGACTTCGCAGAACGGCAAATAGGCCACGCTGCGGAAGAACACGGTATCTTCCTCGGACTTGGCCGTAAGCGCGCCCGTCAACTGCTCGAAGCGGGCGGCGAAGATCCGGGCGGGTTCGTCGTCCGCGGCGGCATGGAGCAGGTCCAGCAGCGCGCCCGCCTGCCTGTTCACGCCGCGCAGCGCGTCCAGCGCGGGATCGAGCGGGCAGCCGTCGGCGGTATAGGCGCGATAGACCGGCCAGACGCAGGCGAGATCGCGGATTCCCTCGCCAAGCGGTCCGCGCCGGTCCGGCGACACGGCCAATGCCTCTCCGGCAGCGCCTGTTACGCGCCGCAGTTCGGGAGCCAGCGTCCCGGCCAGCAATTGCGCGCGAACTGTGCGCACTTCGGCCGGGACATCGTCCGGCACCGCACCCAGCGCGGCCTCCCGCATCGCGGCGAGACCGGGGGCGTGGGTGAGCAGGCCGGTGACCGGGGTCATGAATTCGTAGCCGCTCATGCCCTCTATCGGCCAGGACGCCGGGATCGCCTCGCCCTGCTTGACGATCTTCTCGATCCAGACCGGCACCTCTCCCACCGCTTCGCGCAGGCGCCGCAGATAGGCGCCGGGCCGCGCCAGCCCGTCGATATGGTCCACGCGCAGGCCCTGGATGCGGCCCGCCCGGACATGTTCCACGATCCAGCGGTGGGTGAGGTCGAAGACCGCCGGGTCCTCCTGCCGGACGCCGATCAGGCCGGTGATGTTGAAGAACCGGCGATGGACGATGGCATCCGCGGTCCCGCGCCAGTCCCCCACCGACCACCACTGCTGCGCAAGCAGGTCGGACAGCGTAGGCGCATCCAGCCCGCCCGCTTCCGCGACCTCCCGCGCCAGCGGCGTATCGCGCAGCGGATAGGGCTGGCCGTAGATCGTCAGGACCGGCGACTGCGCCGTGCCCCCCGCGCCGATCTGTCCGGCTGCCAGCAGGTCCTCGGCCGTGCCGTCCAGCACCGGGAAATGGAGCGGCCCCCTGTCCCAGTCGATATCAAACACCCCGGCGCACCGGCTGGCGCGCCCATGGCGCATGATATCCGCGACGAAGGGGTTCTCCGGCGTGAAGGCCATGTGATTGGGCACGATATCGAGCACCAGCCCGATCCCCGCGTTCCGCGCCGCATCGGCGAGCGCGACAAACGCCGCCTCCCCGCCCAGCACGGGGTCTATCGCGCGCGGATCGATCACGTCGTAGCCGTGCGTGGAACCGGAAGCGGCGGCAAAAGGCGGCGAGAGATAGAGGTGGCTGATGCCCAGTGCGACGAGACGGGGCAGCAGCGCCCGCGCCGCGTCCAGTCCCACGCCGCCGCGCAGTTGCAGGCGGTAGGTCGCGACGAGCCCGGGATCGCTCATGCCCGGCGATCCGCAAGAAGCGCGGCGGAAAAGGCGAAGGGGCTGGTCTCTTCAGCTATGATAAACAGCGGATCGTCATGCGCCGCAAATTTCCCGTCACCGAGGCAGGCCCGCAGCGACAGCCGTGTGCTTCCGAAATCCCAGGTCGCCTCGATCGATGGCCCTTCCCGCGTGACGATGGCCTTCGGCGCCGCATCCGTCGCCAGCAGCGGCGCGATTTCGGCGCGGCGCAAGTGCAGAAGCTGTCTCACGAAGTCCTCATGATCGCGCTGGTCGCGGCGCCGCGGCTTGCCGATCTTGCTGGCCGCGAAAGTCTCGGCCGAGATCGGATCGGGCACCTCCCCGCCGAACGCCGCGAACTTCGCGAACTCCTCGGCCCGCCCCTTGCGCACGGCTGCGGCGAGATCGCCGGTAAAGTCCGCGAAGAACAGGAAAGGCGCGTCGGTGAGGAATTCGTCGCCCATGAAGATCATCGGCACGAAAGGCGAAAGCACGGTCAGGGCGGTAACGACGCGCAGCGCCGTGCGGTCGGACACCAACTGGTGCAGGCGCTCGCCCCGGGCACGGTTGCCGACCTGATCGTGGTTGCCCAGGAAGTTCACGAAAGTGCTGCGCGGCAGGGCGGCGGAAGGCTCTCCGCGCGGCTTGCTCTCGCCGCTGCGCCGCTGGCCCTGCTCCACATAGCCGTCGCGCAGGGCGATCTCGATGTCAGCCAGGGGATCGACGGCGAAGCTGGCATAATAAGCCTCGTCCTCGCCGGTCAGCAGGCAATGGACGGCGTGGTGCCAATCGTCGTTCCAGGTTGCATCGAAGGCCCCGTGCTGCCCGGAGTTTGGCCCGAAGTAGCGCACCGGGTTGCGCTCGTCCTCGGTTACCAGATGGATCGGCCGGCCCCAGTCCGCAGCGCGCACACGCTCGCCCAGTTCATCCAGGAAATGGACCGGCGAATGATCCTCGATGGCGTGGACCGCATCGAGCCGCAGCCCGTCCAGCCGGTATTCGCCCAGCCAGCAGAGCGCATTCTCGATGAAATAGTCGCGCACCGGCCGCGCCTCGTAGGCGATGCCCTGCCCCCAGGGAGAGCGGCGCTCGGGATGGAAGAAGGACGGGCACCACGCGGAGAGGTAGTTCCCCGAAGGCCCGAGGTGGTTGTAGACGACGTCGAGCAGCACCCCGATGCCCAGCCCATGGGCGCTGTCCACGAAGCGGCGGAAATCGTCGGGCGATCCATAGGCACGGTGCGGCGCGTAAGGCAGCACGCCGTCATAGCCCCAGCCGCGCCGCCCGTCGAACTGGGCGACCGGCATGAGTTCCACCATGGTCACGCCCAGGTCCCGCAGCCGGGGCAGTTCCCGCGCGGCGGCGGCGAAAGTGCCCTCCTCGGTAAAGGTGCCGAGGTGCAGTTCATAGACCACCGCATCGGTCCAGGGCAGGCCGCTCCAGTCGTTTTGCCATGCGAAGTCCGCCGGATCGACCAGCAGCGAGGGACCATGGACGTCGCCCTGCTGCGCACGCGCGGCAGGGTCTGGATAGGCCTTGCCATCCACGAGGAAACGGTAGGCCGCGCCCGGCGCGGCGGGCGACTCTATACTCCACCAGCCGTCGGCCTCGCTTTCAAGCGGGATCGCAGCGCCGCCAAGTTCCACCGATACTGCACCGGTATCGGGCGCCCAGAGGCTGAAGCACCAGCGCCCGTCGTGCAGCGGCTCGGCTCCCCATGACTTGTGCCACCATTTCCCGCCAGCCATGACAGATCACTCCGGCGCGAAGACGCAGACGCTGGCGGCGGGGATCACGGCGGCGCCGTTCTCCACCGCCTCCACGGCAAAGGCGTCTTCGCCCGAAGTGTCGGGCTGCGCCGTATCGAGCACGCGGTGCCACCCGGTCACGCCGTTGTGGGAAGGCAAGGTGAAAGTCACCTCGTCGCCCGCGTTGAGCACGATGAACAGCGGCCTTTCGCCTTCCACGAAGGCCTCCTGCCCGGAATATGTCAGGAAGAAGCCCAGCACGCGCAGTTCCGCCTGTCCCCAGAGTTCCTCGTCCATCTCGCGCCCGTCGGGCTGGTGCCAGGCGATTTCCACGCGGCCGTCCGGCCCGCGGTCGCCGCTGAGGAAATTGTCCTGCGAGAGCACCGGATGGTCGCGCCGGAAGCCGATCATGCGCGTGCAGAATTCCAGCAGCGCATCGTCCCGGCCCGCCCAGTCCACCCAGGCGGTCTCGTTGTCCTGGCAATAGACGTTGTTGTTGCCGTTCTGGCCGTTGCCGATCTCGTCCCCGGCCAGGATCATCGGGATGCCCTGGCTGAGCAGCAATGTCGCCACCATGGCGCGGCGACGGCGGGCGCGGGCCAGGTTGATCCCCTCGTCCTCGCTAGCGCCTTCCGCGCCCATGTTGTCGGAGACGTTGTTGTCGTGCCCGTCGCCGCCGCCTTCACCGTTGGCCTCGTTATGGCGATCGTTGAAGGACACCGTGTCGAGCAAGGTGAAACCGTCGTGGGCGGCCAGGAAATTGACCGAGGACGTGGCGCCGCGATCGGAATGGTTGAACTGTTCGGGCGAGCCGATCAGGTGGTTGGCAAGATCGCCCACCAGCGCCGCATCGCCGCGCCAGAAACCGCGCGCGGTGTCGCGGAACTTGTCGTTCCATTCCCGGAAGGGATAGGGAAATCCGCCAACCTGATAGCCGCCGCTGCCCACGTCCCACGGCTCGGCGATCAGTTTCACGCCTGCCAGGATCGGGTCCTGCCGGATGGCGTCGAAGAAGCCGCCCTCACGGTCGAACCCCATCGCCTCGCGGCCGAGGGTGGAGGCAAGATCGAAGCGGAAGCCGTCCACATGCATGGCCTGCACCCAGTAGCGCAGCGAATCCAGCACCATGCGGATGACCATCGGATTGGCGACGCTCAGCGTATTGCCGGTGCCGGTCTGGTCGAAGCTGTAGCGCGGGTTCTCCGGCGAGAGGACGTAGTAGGCCGCATTGTCCAGCCCGCGAAAGCTCAAGGTAGGGCCGCGCTCGGAGCCTTCGGCGGTGTGGTTGTAGACCACGTCCATGATCACTTCGATCCCGGCGCGGTGGAAGCGCTTCACCATGTCCTTGAACTGGCGGATGGCCGGCGCCTTTCCGCGTATGGGGCCGAGATAGCGTGGTTCGGGCGCAAAATAGCCCAGCGTCTGGTAGCCCCAGTAGTTGGACAGGCCCTTGTCCAGCAGCATGCGGTCGTCGAGGAAGAACTGGCAGGGCAGCAGTTCCACGGCCGAGACGCCCAGCTTCAGCAGGTGATCCAGGATCGGTTCGCTGACCATGCCCGCGTAAGTGCCCCGCAGCTCGTCCGGCACGTCGGGATGGAGCATGGTGAGGCCGCGCACATGGGCCTCGTAGATCAGGGTCTCGCTCCAGGGGCGGCGGATCGAGTTGTCGCCCTCCCAGTCGAACGCTGGGTCCTGCACCACGCCCTTGACCATGAAAGGCGCGGAATCGCGGCCGTCGAACGTCAGGTCGTCGCCGCTGGCAAGATCGTAGCCCCAGAGCGCGTCATGCCATTGCAGGGTCCCGGCGATCTCGCGCGCATAAGGATCGAGCAGGAGCTTGTTGGCGTTGAAGCGGTGCCCCCGTTCCGGCTCGTAGGGCCCCTGCGCGCGGTAGCCGTAGAGCTGGCCCGGCTTCACGTCCGGCACGTAGCCCGAAAAGATCGAGCCCTCCCGGCTGGGCATTTCCAGCCGAGCCAGCTCTTCCTTGCCGTCGGGCGAGAAGAGGCACAGCTCCATGGCCTCGGCATTCTCGGAAAAGATCGCGAAATGGGTGCCGTCGCCGGTGAAATCGGCGCCGAGTTCGTGCTGCTGCCGCTCCGGCTTGGCGAAAGCGAAAGTCATGAAGCCCCTTTCAGAGGAAGGAGACGGGAACGGCGGCCTCGGCCATGCGGGGGCGGGAATCGCGCTCCGGTCGGCCACCTGACGTGCCGGGATCGAAATGCCCCGGATCGAGCGAGCGCCTGCGCCGCGAGGCCAGCCGCTGGAGCGCCCTTGCGGAGATCACGCGAATGCCGCCCTCGGAAATCGTACACCACTTGCCATGCTCCGACAGTTCGGCTTCCAGCTCGAAACCGTCGGGAATCTCGGCATCGGCCAGCACGATCGCGTCGGATATGGTCACTGCCCGCCCGACCCGCGCGCCGGGCAGCAGCACGACGTTGCGAAGATGCGATCCGAAGCCGATCGCGCGCCGGTCGCCCAATCCGTGATGGATGGGATATTCGATCGGCCAGACCGGATCGAGCGGCAGCGATCCGTCCAGCAGGCGGCGCTGCACGGCGTGATAGGCGTCCAGCGTGCCGAGGTCCTGCCAGAGCGGCTCGCGCCCCTGCCGTCCCGGCAGGGCATAAGCATAGGCGGTGCCGCAGGAAACCAGCGCGGGGATGATGTGCTTGCCGAAATCGAGATCGGCCACGGTGCCCTCGATCTCCTTCAGCAGATCGCGCAGGAGCGACCATTCGAACACGTAGATGCCCATGGAGGCCAGGGCCTGATCGGGCCGGTCCGGCGCGGCAGGGGCGACGAAGGGCTTCTCGATGAAAGCGGTGATGCGGTGCGCCGCATCGACTTCCAGCACGCCCAGCCCGGTAGCCTGCCCGCGCGGGACATGGACGACGCCCACGGTCACTTCCGCCCCGGTCGCGACATGGCGCTCCACGAAAGGACGATAGTCCATCTGGTAGAGATGGTCGCCCGCCAGGATCACGACATGGCGCGGCGCGGCGATGTCGATCTCGTCGATCACGCAGGAAATCGCGGCGGCCGTGCCCTCGTAAGGGCCGTAGTCGGCCCCGTCGAGGATCGAGATCGCAGGCTCGGCGGTCTCGGCCTGCCAGTTGTCCAGAAGATGGCGCTGAAGCGTATCGGGCTGGTACTGGGTCAGCACCATGGTCTCGCCAAGGCCCGAATTGACGACATTGGCCAGCGTGAAATCGATCAGCCGCGCGTGAGGCCCGATCGGCAGCGCCGGTTTCGCCTCGCCGTCGGTCAGGTCGTGAAGGCGGCTTCCCCGCCCTCCCGCCAGGATGATCGACAGGACATTCCCGGTAAGGCCTTCGGAACTCGTGCCCGCCATCGGCGCCTCTTCATTGCATGGGTTATGCGCTGCCTAATCCGCGAAAGTGGGGCCGGTTCCGGCGCCGGAAGCACAATTCGTCGCATTCATGGCTAGCCCCGCCACCCTTCGAAACGCGCCTTGGGAACATGGGTGACCCGGCAGGCCAGATCCGCCTCGCCCGAAGCCACGACGTAGCGGTCTCCGGCATCGACGATTCCGGTCGTGAAAACAACGTCGTGGAGGTACATCTGCGCCTCCAGCGGTGCGGCGAGGGCCGGGCTCGCCTCGATCAGCGGGGCATGATCGGTGTGGAGCACGCGGGAAGGATCGTCGCGGTCGAGGATCGACCAGTAGGTACGATAGATGCCCACGATTTCCTTCGGCTCCACCCCGTGCCAGAGCGTCAGCCAGCCCTGGTCCGTCAGGATCGGCGGGGCGCCGCCACCCATGCGCGCCGTGGCGAGCGTGGCGGCATGGGGCCGGATGCCGGGCTTGCGGAACGGCTTCCAGAACCGTCCGTCGGGGGAATGGGCCAGGTTGATGGAGGGTCCCGATCGCCATTCGCTGCCCGGCGGATAGGCGAAATAGAGATCGCCCAGCGGACGGGTCTGCGCCCAGTATTGCCCCGCGATCAGCCCCTCGAAGATCAGCATGTCCTTGTTCTGGTGATCGAGCACGATATCCTCGAAGCGCCAGTCCAGTCCGTTTTCCGAACTGTAGAGCGTGGTGGAATGGCGCTCCGGGCTGACCGAGCAGGTGGTCATCAGCCATGCGTCGCCCACCTTGCTGATCCGCGCGTCTTCCACACCGTAGCATTGCAGGCTGCTCTGCGGCGCGATCGCGCGGTCGTAGTGGACGGCCACGACCTTAAGACCCGCCGCGTCGAGTTCGACCGGCAGCAGCCAGGACAGCGAGGTCAGCGCCATGATCCGCCAACCGCCGCCGCGCAGCATGAACTTGCGGGGATCGGCGGTATCGACATGCTCCAGCGGCCAGGCATCGAGGACGTAATGGCCCGCGCTTCCTTCCTCGCCTTCCCAGCGGATGGCGTGGACATGGCCGTCATGCACCGGATCGCGCAGCGCCTCGGCCACGCGGACCATCATCAGCAGATTGCCGCTTTCCAGCCGCGTCAGCCCCGGATTGAACGCCCCCAGCACGTAAGTCTCGGCATCGAGGTGCCCTGCCAGCGGAGAACGGGAAAGGTCCACGTCGTCGGGGACGAAGACAAGACGATCTTCGGGAAACGGCTCGGACATTCGCCAGTGCTCCTTGGGGGGACGCAATTCCGCCGCGGTAACGCATGACATCCCGTGCGAGTGCCCGGAACCTGGCAAAAATCGAGGGTGACACGCATGCACGCACCGCGCGGGAAGCCCGGTTCGCGGGTACGCCGGTTGACGCCGCCGAGCGCCTTTCCCTAGGAAAGTCGGGAACAAATAGACCGGCTTGGCCATTGATCCGGCTTGCGGCGGCGCCTTTCCGGCAGGGAAGGCTCCTTCCGCAGGTCGCATTGGCGGATTCCGGCGGCGGATCATTCCGACCGGCAGGACCGCACTCCCACGGCGGGGCGCGCCGCCGGCAAGCAGAGCAGACGAAGAGTACCTATGGCTGCAAGCACCCCTACCCCCGCCGTTACGGCGACAACCGCTCCCACCCGCGCCCCCGCACCCGACGTTCAGGCCCAGATCCACGATCTGACGAGCGCCACGGTGAACTGGTTCCAGGCCTACTGGTTGCAGATCATCATCGCCGGGGCCATCGCGGCGGGCATCGTTTCCGCCCTCTACGCGCTGCGCGGGCTAGGCACGCGGCTCTGCCGCCCCGGCAACCCGCGGGGCGCCTGGCTCACCGTGGTGGGCCGGGTCGTCGCCAAGACGACGAACTACTTCATCATCATGACCGCCATCAAGGTGGTCGACAACTATGCCCAGACCCCGCTCGCGCTCGACCGGCTGATCACGTTCCTGTTCACCATCGCCGCGGTCCTGCAATGCGCGATCTGGGCGCGCGAGTTCATTCTCGGCACGATCGAGCACAAGACCGCCAGCGAGCATTTCCAGGGCGAGACGATCATCAACGCCATGGGCCTGATCCGGCTGCTGGTCAGCGTGGCGGTCTTCGCGGTCGCCGCCATCGTGCTGTTGGACAACCTCGGCGTGAACGTGACGGGCCTCGTCGCCGGTCTCGGCGTCGGCGGCATCGCCATCGGTCTTGCCGCGCAGGGCATCTTCGCGGACCTCTTCGCGGCGCTGGCGATCATCTTCGACCGCCCTTTCAGCAAGGGCGACCAGATCAGCTTCGGCACCAGCACCGGCACGATCGAGGCGATCGGCCTCAAGTCCACGCGCATCCGCGCCTATACCGGCGAGCAGCGGATCATCTCCAACAAGGCCCTGCTGGACATGGAGATCCTCAACGTCACCAAGCGCGACCATATCCGCCTGCCCTTCACCATCGGCGTCGCTTACGAGACGCCGCCGGAAACGCTGGCCCGCATTCCCGATATCCTGAAGGAACTGGTCGAAGAGGCTGGCGGCAAGGCCGCGCGGGCCGGGTTCGAGACCTTCGGCCCCAGCTCGCTGGACTTCGCGCTGCTGGTGGACGTCCCCGGCGCCGACTGGAGCGTGGCGCATCCGCTGCGCGACCGCCTGCTCGTGGGGATCATGAAGCGCTTTGCGGCGGAGGGCATCTCGATCCCCTATCCCACGCAGACCACTTATACGGCGGCCCCGAACGGCGAGCTAATCATGCCCTATGCGGACGGGCACGACCGCACGGAACACGCGGGCCAACCCCGCATCCACCGGGCCTGACCCGCACTGCAGGATACCCGGACACGAAAAAGCCCCGGTCGCGCAAGGCGACCGGGGCTTTTTGCTGCCCTAGAGCGGCTTTCGACCCGATTGCATCGGATCGGCCGCTCTAGGTTATTGGTTTGTCGCATTTTCCGAGTCATCAGGTGATTCCACCTGATTAGAAAATGCTCTAGAGAAGGATCAGGAAACCGGGGCGTCCTGAAGATCCATCGCCAGCGAGAGTTCGCGGACTTTCGCCACTTCCTCGGGATCGCCCAGCACCACGCCGATGCGCTGGTGCAGACCGACCGGCTCGGCATCGAGAATGCGCTCACGCCCGTCGGTGGCCGCGCCGCCCGCCTGTTCGATCAGGAGCGCCATCGGGTTGGCCTCGTAAAGCAGGCGCAGGCGGGCCTTGCCGGGCTTGCTGTGGTCCGAAGGATAGAGGAACACGCCGCCGCGCTTGAGGATGCGGTGGACGTCCGCCACCATGGAGCCGGTCCAGCGCATGTTGTACTGCCCGGCGAGCGGGCCGTCGATGCAGCCCACGCGCTCGTCGACATAGCGCGAGATGCCCGGCGACCACTGGCCCCGGCGCGCCATGTTGATCGCCACCTCGGGATTGCCCGTGGCGACCTTGAGCGGGCCGTCGGTCATCCGCCAGGCGCCCACTTCGCGGTCCAGCGTGAATTCGTAGACGCCGGTGCCGATGGTCAGCACCAGCAGGGTCTGCGGGCCGTAGATCGCATAACCGGCAGCCACTTGCTCGCGGCCGTACTGGAGGAAGTCCTCCTCGGTCACTTCGCGGCCCGAAGCGCCTTCCGGCGCCTTGAACACCGAGAAGATCGTGCCGACCGAAAGATCGACGTCGATATTGCTGGAACCGTCGATGGGATCGTAGAGCAGCAGGTATTCGCCCTTGGGATAGCGGCCCGGAATGCGATGGATGGTCTCCATCTCTTCCGAGGCGAGCGCGGCAAGGTGGCCGCCCCATTCGTTGGCGTCGACCAGCAGGTCGTTGGCGATCACGTCCAGCTTCTTCTGGACTTCACCCTGGACGTTCTCTGACCCCAGGCTGCCCAGCACGTCGCCCAGCGCACCCTTGGAAATTGCCTGGGCAATCACCTTGCAGGCGCGGGCCACGGTCTCGATCAAGAGGCGCAGTTCGGCGGGACAGGCGGAATTTGGCTCCCGTTGCTGTTCTATCAGAAAGCGGGTGAGCGTGGTCGGCTTCATGGTCGTTTACCTGGCCTCGGCAATTATAGGGAAAATCACGTACAAGGAAGCACGGGCGAAGGCGGCCCGAAAGCCTGCATGCGCGCGCGCCGACTATCGAAAGCCATCGCCCGCCGCTCGCCTACCCTCGGTCCACGTCTGCCTTAGACCAAGCGATGCTCTGCCACCATCGCCAAACGCTGGAATGAAGGATTAGAAAGACGACTATTTCCGCTCCCATATCCGCAGGGGCGATACCGGGCGAAGAACACTGTTCTCTTTCCCGGTACGGGCGAACTGTGGTATCCTGCATGCAACCGCCAAAGAGCGGAAATAACAGGAGAGCGATATGGAACGTCTCGAATCCGTATTTTGCGTCTGCGAATTCAAGGCATTGTGCGCTGCGGTGTGTTGCTCCGGCAGTTTCGCGCTCGTTACGATACTTCTGCTGACCTGATTCAGGCCTGCGGGTCGGAATTTTTACTGTAAACGTTTGCCTCAAGCGTGCTCGGCGCGCCCATTTCGACCAGGCGATCGTTCAGGGTCTGCAGAATAGTCAGGAATTTCTCCTGGTCTTCGCTATCGAGGACCCCGAAGAACTGCGCGGTGAACGCTTCCCGGTGAGGCGCCACGTCCCGGATGACCGCGCGCCCTTCCTCCGTCAGATTGATCCGCTTCGCGCGCCGGTCGCTGGGATCGGGATTGCGCACGACAAGGCCGTCCCGCTCCGCCGCATCGACGGCCTCCGTCACCGTACGGGGCGCCTGACCGAGCGCCTCGGCAATGTCGGTCGACCGCATTTCCCCGCAACGTTCTATCAGCAATAGCAGTTTCAGCTGCGCCAGCGACGCCCCCTGCGCCCGCATCCGGTCGTTGAAGAGCCGGTGCATGCGCAAGTGAAGATCGCGCATCTGCTCCATGAGTTCGTGCTGGACGCTCATGACAAGAAATATTGTGGGACCATATGAAATGGCATTGCCATAGGCTCCCTTCCAGTGCAAGTGCGAGCGACATCACTGCTGCGATGCAGCAACAAGGCACGAGTAACGATTGATGGCAAACGACGGTATCGAGTCGCACGAGGCCCCCGAAAACAACGGCGTAGAACAACCTGCCGCCACCAAGCGGCCCGGCGTTCGCCGTGCCCTGCTGGCAGGCGTTATCGTGGCGGCGATCGGCGGCGGGGCCTGGCTGCTCCACTACGAGACGCGCGGGAAGTACCTCGAAGACACCAACGACGCCTATATCCAGGCCGATGCCGTCACGATCTCGCCCAAGATTTCCGGCTATGTCGAACAAGTGCTGGTCGGCGACAACCAGGACGTCAAGGCCGGGCAGGCGCTCGTGCGGATCGACCCGCGCGACTATGACGCGCAGGCCCAGCAGTACCAGGCCCAGATCGACGTCGCCAAGGCTAATGCCGATAATGTGCGCGCCGGTATCGGCGAACAGGAAGCCGGTATCGCCCAGGCCCGCGCCCAGCTTGCCTCGGCCGAGGAAGACGCCCGCTATGCCGAGCGCGAGGCCGCCCGCTACGCCCCGCTCGCCGCCAGCGGCGCCGAAACCAAGACGCAGCTTGCCAACTTGCGCAACCAGGCCGCCAAGGCCCGCGCCGCCGCCGATGCCCAGCGCGCCGCGCTGCTTTCGGCCGAGCGCCGGATCGGGTCGCTCAAGGCCCAGATCCGCCAGGCCGAGGCCCAGGGCGAAGCCGCCAAGGCGCAGCTTGCCGCCGCCCATGTCAATGTCGGCTCCACCGTACTCAAGGCGAGCGTGGACGGCCGCATCGGCGATCGCACCGTGCGCGCGGGCCAGTTCGTCCAGGCCGGCACTCGCCTGATGTCGGTGGTGCCGCTGTCCAAGCTCTACGTCACCGCCAACTTCAAGGAAACGCAGATCGGCCTGATGCGCCCCGGCCAGCCCGCGACCATCCAGGTCGATGCGCTGGACGGCACCAAGATCCGCGGCCATGTCGAATCCATCTCGCCGGGCACGGGCGCGCAGTTCTCGCTGCTGCCCCCCCAGAACGCCACCGGCAACTTCACCAAGATCGTCCAGCGCGTGCCGGTGCGCATCGCCATCGATGCAGGCCCCGAAGCGCGCCGCGTGCTCGTTCCCGGTCTTTCGGTGATCGTCACGGTCGATACGATCGCGGCCAAGGGTTCGCAGGGCGCGATCGCCAAGCAGGAGGAAGCACGCCGGGACGGCAATCGGTGAGCACGTCTGCCCCGGTCCAGGCGCCTGAACAGCGCGCCGATGCCGCGGCCTGGCTGGCCGTGGCGGCAGGCACGCTGGGCGCGCTGATGGCGACGCTCGACGTCTCCATCGTCAACAGTTCGCTCCCCACCATCCAGGGCGAGATCGGCGCCAGCGGCACCGAAGGCACCTGGATCGCCACGGCCTATCTCGTCGCCGAGATCGTCATCATCCCGCTGTCCGGCTGGCTGGAACGCCTGCTGGGCCTGAGGACGCTGCTGCTGCTCGCCTCGGCGCTGTTCACCGCCTTCTCGATCATGTGCGGCCTGTCCACCACGCTGACGATGATGATCATCGGCCGCGTCGGGCAGGGCTTCACCGGCGGCGCGCTGATCCCCACCGCCATGACCATCGTGGCGACCCGGTTGCCGCGCGCGCAGCAGCCCATCGGCAATGCCCTGTTCGGCGCCACCGCCCTGCTCGGCCCCGTGGTCGGCCCGGTGCTGGGCGGCTGGCTGACCGAGAACGTCAGCTGGCACTATGCATTCTTTCTCAACCTGCCGGTCGGCATCGCGCTGGCCACCCTGCTGCTGGTGGCGATCCCGCATCAGAAGTCCAACCTCTCGCTGATCCGCGAGGCGGACTGGCTGGGCATCATCGGCCTTGCCCTCGGCCTCGGCGGCCTGACCGTCGTGCTGGAGGAAGGCGAGCGCGAACAGTGGTTCTCGTCCGAACTGATCGTCATGCTGACCGGGGTCACCATCCTCGGGCTGGTGCTGATCGCCCTGGGGCAAGTGCTTGCGCGCAAGCCGGTGATCAAGCTCAGGCTCCTGCTGGACCGGCAGTTCGGCAGCGTCGTCGCCATGGTCACGGTGGTGGGCATGGTGATCTACGGCACGTCCTACGTGATCCCGCAGTTCCTGTCGCAGATCGCCGGGTACAACTCGCTGCAATCGGGGCAGGTGGTCATGCTCTCGGGCATTCCGGTCATGCTGATGATGCCGATCACCCCCTGGCTGATCCGCAACGTCGATATCCGCCTCTCGGTAGGCTTCGGCCTTTCGGTCCTGGCCCTCAGCGCCTTTCTGGAAACCGGCCTCACACCCCTGTCGGACGGCGCGGATTTCGTGGAATCCCAACTCCTGCGCGGCATGGGCACGGTGTTCTGCATGATGTTCCTGAACCAGGCGGCAATCCGCTCGGTGCCCAAGGAAGAGGCGGGCGACGCCTCCGGCCTCTACAATGCCGCGCGCAACCTCGGCGGCTCCTTCGCGCTGGCCGGGATCGCCGTGATCCAGGACCAGCGCCTCTGGCTCCACGCCCGGCGACTGGAGGAAAGCCTCAATGCCAACTCCGTCGCCGTGCAGGACTATGTGGCCGCGCAAGGCCCCGGCGTCCTGCGCTCGCTGGAATCGACCATCCAGATCCAGTCGCTGACGATGACGTACGCCGACATGTTCTGGATGATGTCGGTGGGCATCATCTTCGTCATTCCGCTCGTCCTGTTCCTTCGCCCGCTGCCCAAGAACGCGCCGCTGGCGACCGGACATTGAGGTACACCATGCGTTCCATTCTCCTCCTGCCTCTCCTGACCGGCATCCTGGCGGGCTGCACCGTCGGCCCCGACTATGCCGGTCCGCCCAAGGCGGTGTCCGACGCCGCGCCCCCCGCCGGTTTCGTGCGCGGCGACGCCCAGGCCGTCACCGCCGCGCCGCCTGTCGCGGATTGGTGGAAGCCGCTCGGCGATCCGCTGCTGGACGACCTGATCGCCCGCGCGCTGGCCGGCAATACCGACGTCAAGACCGGGGAAGCCCGCCTGCGGCAGGCCCAAGCCGCACTCGGCGAGCAGCGCGCCAACCTTGGCCCCAAGGCCAGCGCGTCCGCCCTCTACGCCCATGCCCATGTCCCCGGCGTCGCCTTCGGCCAGAGTGATTCCGGCAGCGATTCCGGCTCCGACAGCGGCGGCAGCGGCGACGGCACCGATCTCAATCTCTACAACCTGGGCTTCAACGCCAGCTGGGAAATCGATCTGTTCGGCGGCCAGCGCCGCGCCGTGGAGGCCGCCCGCGCCGGGATCGAAGGCGCCGAGGCCAGCCTGGCCGACGTGCAGGTGAGCATCGCCGCCAATGTCGCCAAGTCCTATCTCGACTTGCGCGACCGGCAGCAGCGCATCGCCCTCGGCCAGCAGTCGATCGCCTGGCAGGAAGAGGCGCTCGGCCTGACCCGCCAGCGGCTGGAACGCGGCACCGCCACGGCCATGGAAGTGGCGCAGGCGGAAGGCCAGCTCGCCTCGGCCCGCGCCCAGATCGCCCCGCTCGCGGCCGAACGCGACGCCTTCATGAATGCGCTGGCCACGCTCACCGCGCAGGCGCCGGGGGCTCTCGACGCAGCGCTGGCTCCGGCGGGCGAGATTCCCCTGCCGCCCGCGGCGGTCCCCGTCGGCGATCCGGCCCGCCTCATCGCCAACCGCCCCGATATCCGCGCCGCCGAACGGGAGCTTGCTGCCGATACCGCCAAGATCGGCCAGGCCGAAGCCGCCCGTTTCCCTCGCCTCTCCTTCATGGGGCTGATCGGCATCGGCGGCACGAAGATCAGCGATCTCGGCAAGCTGGACGATTTCACTGCCCTCGCCGCGCCCCAGCTGAGTTGGAGCTTCCTCGACTTCGGCCGCAACAAGGCCAAGGTCGGGCAGGCGGAAGCCGTGCGCGACGAAGCGGAGGCCCGCTATCGCGGCACCGTGCTGACGGCCCTGCGCGATGCCGAGGATTCGCTGGCCCGCTACCGCGAGGGCCGCGTCACCGTGGCCGCGCTCGCCCGCACGCGCGACAAGGCCGCGCTGGCCGAAAGCCTGACCGAGCAGCGTTTCCAGGCCGGCACCGCCACCCGCATCGCCCTGCTCGACGCCCGGGGGCAGCGCAACAGCGCCGAACAAAACCTCGTCTCGGCCCGCGCCGCGCTTACGGCGGACTATGTAGCGATCCAGAAGGCGCTGGGCCTCGCCTGGAAATGAAAAAGGCTCCCCGACCGATAAAGTCGGGGAGCCTTCGCGCACCCGCAGCGAAACCGCTTAACCCTGCCGCGATATGAGGCGCAGGCCGGGCATGGGCGGTCCCATTCGGAAACGATCGGCTTCCGCCGCCAGAGCGGCGATTTCCGAGGAAAGGTTGCGTGCGGCGGCCGAAGTTTCCTCGACCATGGCCGCGTTCTGCTGGGTGGCGTGATCCATCGCGCCCACGGCCGTGTTGATTTCGCCGATGGCGGCGGCCTGGGCATCGTTGTCGGCAGCGATCTGGCCCGCCAGCCGGGTCACTTCCTCGCCCGAGGATGAAATCACGCCGAATGCGGAATCCACTTTGTGAACCGCTTCCACGGCCGCCTCGATATCGGTCTGGGTGACGCCGAGCTGGTCGCGCGCGCGCTTCGATTCCTCCTCCGCCCGCATGGCCAGCGCCGAAACGAGATCCGCCACGACCGCGAAACCGCGCCCCGCATCGCCCGCACGGCCCGCCTCCACGGCGGCGTTCATGGCCAGAACGCGGGTCTGGAAAGCGATCTTGTCGAGCCCCTCGATCACCCCGTCGATACCCTTGGCGCTGTCGCTGACGCGGTTCATCGCCTGGACGGCGGCGTCGGTACGCGCCCGGCCTTCCAGAACCGCACCCATGGCCTGTTCGGACGTCGTCACCGAGCGGGTCGCCGCCTGGGCCGTGGCTTTGAGCCGCTCGTCGATCTGCTGGATCGCCGCCGCCGTCTGCTCCAGGCTGGCCGCATTGCCCTCGGTTCGCCGCGCCAGGTCTTCCGAGGCCTGTGCGATCTCGCGCGAACCCGTCAGGCTGTTCTGGGTGCTCGCCTTGACCGAGCCCAGCAGGCTGCGCAGGCTGGCCAGCGCCTCGTTGAAGCTGACCTTCAGCGCGGCATACTCGGCCGGATAGTCCTCGACGATGTCGGCCGTCAGATCGCCTTCGGCCAGACTGCGGAAGTTCTCCGCCATGCCCTGCACGATCAGCGCGGCGCGACGGCTCTCCTCGTTCGCGGCGATTTCGGCCTGGGCCGTGGCGCGAAACTGGAACATGGCCTGCGTCAGGCGTCCCACGCAGTCGCGGTATTCGGTGAATTCGATCGGGCTGTCGAGATCGCCCGCTGCCAACCCCTCCATGCGCACCACCGTGGTGACATAGGGCCCGGCGATCGCCTCCCGCCAGACCACCGCCAGCCCGAGCGCCAGCACGGTAACCGCCAGCGCCACCCAGCGACCCGCACTTTCCCCGACAAGCAGACTGGCGCTGCCGGAAAGCGCCACGAGCGCAACGAAGCTGCCGAATGCGATCAGCAGTTTAAGACGAATTGGCGCATTGGCCTTGTACCATCCCATCGGATTTCCCCCACCCCTGAGCTGACCGACCCGGAGAGAGTTCTCTTCCGCGTCGAATATCCTTCAGGCATTATAGAAGAAACGGACGGGACCACGCCTGATCTTGAAATTTATGTCCAATATTGGGGAATTTACATTTTGTAATCGATATTATTACAATCGATTTATGTTAGCTTATTTTCCCAAAACGATTGCAATGTTCATAAGTGAACCATGAAATTGCTATGTTTTTCAGAACAATAATCGCCAGGAGCGGAATTTTGCGAGAAGATCGCAACAATATTGGCTAACATCGGCAGCGCGGCGGCCCTTCACGGCGCCTTCCCCCGGGGGCACGATTGAGGCTGCAAGCAGCGCAACAAACTTGCGCGTCTGCGCACGGATGCTAGGGCGTTATCCATATCGAGAGGATAAGACCAAGATGACCGCCGCGCCCAACGTTCCCGCCGCGCTTCCCAAGACGCTTTCGTGGCCCCATCTGCTGGCGCTGGGCGTCGGATCGATCGTCGGCACCGGCATCCTGACGCTGATCGGCGTCGGTGCCGACCGCGCGGGACCGGCCGTGCTGCTCTCCTTCGCCATTGCCGGCGCCATCTGCGCCTGCGCCGCGCTCGCCTATGCCGAACTGTCGACGATGATGCCCACCGCAGGCAGCGCCTACAGCTACAGCCACAAGGTGCTGGGCAACACCATCGGCTGGATCGTCGGCTGGAGCCTGATCCTCGAATATTCGCTGGTGGTCTCTACCGTCGCGGTGGGCTGGTCGGGCTATGCCGCGCCGCTGCTGCACGGGCTGGGCTTTCCCAAGGCGCTGACCGAAGGCCCGGAGCTGGGCGGTATCGCCAACCTGCCGGCCATTTTCATCATCGCCGTCGTCGCCGGTCTGCTGGCCTTCGGCACGCGCGAAAGCGCGCGGGTGAACACCGTGCTGGTGGTCATCAAAATCCTCACCCTCAGCCTCTTCGTGGCAGTGGCCCTGCCCGCCTTCGACGCCGCCAACCTTTCGCCCTTCATGCCCTTCGGCTTCGGCAAGTCGATGAGCCCGGACGGCGTGGAGCGCGGCGTCATGGCGGCTGCGGCGATCATATTCTTCGCCTTCTACGGCTTCGACGCGATCTCCACCGCCGCCGAGGAGACCCGCAATCCGGGCCGCGACCTGGTAATCGGCATCATCGGCTCGCTGGCGATCTGCACGCTGGTCTACGTCCTCGTCGCCGCCGCCGCGATCGGCGCCATGCCCTTCGCGCGCTTTGCCGACAGCCCCGAGCCGCTGGCCCTGATCCTGCGCCAGATGAACCGCGAGGGCGTGGCCCATATCGTCGCCATAGCCGCCGTGATCGCGCTGCCCACCGTGCTGCTGGGCTTTCTCTACGGCCAGAGCCGCATCTTCCTCGCCATGGCCCGCGACGGCTTCCTGCCCGCCTCGATGGCAAAGCTTTCCACGCGCGGAACCCCGGTGCGGGTGACGACGATGACGGCGGTGATCGTGGCGGTACTGGCCGGGATCCTGCCGATTTCGGAGATCGCGGCACTGGCCAATGCCGGCACCCTGATCGCCTTCGCGGCAGTCGGCACCTGTCTGATCGTCCTGCGCAAACGCGCGCCCGAGGCGCACCGTCCGTTCCGCGTGCCCGCCGGAATCGCGGTGGGCGTGGTGACGATCCTGGGCTGCCTCTACCTCTTCGCCAGCCTGCCGACCAAGACGCTGATCGCCTGCCTCTGCTGGAACGTGCTGGGCGCCGTGCTTTACTTTGTTCGCGGCAGGCCTTCGACAAGCTCAGGCTGAGCGGGGGGCAACCCCAACCCCGCTCAGCCTGAGCCTGTCAAAGGCCCCGGCGTAACCGCGCGGTTGGCGCATCCCCGGCGGCGTGCTAGCCGGAAGCCATGCTGACCATCAGGCAGATCGAGATCTTCCGCGCGGTGATGATCACCAAGACGGTGAGCGGCGCCGCGCGCATGCTGGGTACGTCGCAACCCGGCCTCAGCCGCATGCTCGGGCACATGGAGGACAAGCTCCACTTCCGCCTGTTCGACCGCACGCGCGGCAGGCTGGTGCCGACATCCGAAGCCCGCGTGCTGTTCGAGGAGATCGAGCAGATCTACAAGGGCTTCAGCGATCTCGAACACGTCGTGCGCCGTCTGGCCAAGGGAGAGGACCGCACCTTCCGGGTCGGCGCCTCGCCCTCGCTGGGGCATTCAGTGGTGCCGCAGATGCTTTCGCGGCTCACCGCCAACTACCCCGACCTCACCATCCAGTTCGACATCCTCTCGGTGGAGCAGGCGGACGACTGGCTGGCGCTCCAGCGCGGCGACTATGCGCTGACCGTCTTCCCGATCGACCATCCCAACGTGCTGTCCAGCCGCATCGGCAACGGCCGCATGGTCTGCGCCGTTCCCGCCGGACACCCCCTGGCGGAACGTGAGCGGATCACCGTGGCGGATCTCAAGGGCGCGCGTATCCAGTCGTTCCGGGAAGACACGCCCCATGGCCGGATCATCGCCCGCATGTATGCCGATGCGGGCGAGGAACTGGAAGTTTCCACCTACATCCGCTTCGCCGAAACCGCCGTGGCCTTCGTCGCGCAAGGCATGGGCATCGCGCTGGTCGACAGCTTCACCGCCATGCAGCCCCATGCCGATACCGTGCGCTTCCTGGAGTTCGAGTCGCCGGGCCTGCTGCCGGTCTACGTCAGCCGAAACCTGGACGTGGCCCGCACGCTGGTGGGCGAGACCTTCGAGGAGATCGCCCGCAACATCCTGATGAACCTGCCAAGAGTTATCGCCCATAACATAACGCTATAAGTCACAGTCCCGCAATGTCTGGCAATGCGCCCCCGGATCAAACACCGTCATCAAGCTCGCAAGGTTCTACAAGTCCCGGCACCGAGCGGCCGGGCGACAACAGGCTCGATGACAACAGGCGCGAGGCAAGCGCCGCTGAGGATGGGAAAGGCGTTACCATGGCCAGCTATTCCGCCGCCGGATCGGTATCCGTGCGCCCTTACGTGACGGTCGGCGAGTCCGCCTCGCAGAACGTCGACGGCTGGACCGCGCGGCAGGTGCTGGTGGTCGCCATCTGTTTCCTGCTGAACATGCTGGACGGCATGGACGTGCTCATCCTCTCCTACGTCGCCCCCGCCCTTTCCGCCGACTGGAAGGTCAGCCCCGAAAGCCTGGGCGTGGTGTTCAGTTCCAGCCTAGCCGGCATGGCCGCAGGCGGGCTGCTGATCGCGCCGCTTGCCGACAAGTTCGGCCGCCGCAAGCTGATCATCGCCTCGCTGGTGATGATGACGGCGGCCATGTTCGGATCGGCATTTGCCGGATCGATCGCCGAACTGATCGTCTCGCGCTTCGTGGTCGGCATCGGCATTGGCACGGTGCTGGCCAGCATGGCCGCGCTGACCGCCGAATATGCGCCGGCCAAACACCGCACTTTCGCGGTGGGCTTCCTTCAGGCCGGATACCCGGTCGGCGCGACGCTCACCGGCTTCATCGTCGCCCACCAGATCGACACCCACGGCTGGCAGGCCATGCTGCTCGGCGCGGCGACGCTCTGCCTGCTGGCACTGCCGCTGGTCTGGACGCTCCTGCCCGAATCCGTCGATTTCCTGCTGGCGCACCAGCCAAAGGGCGCGCTCGCCAAGGCCAACCGCCTGCTCGCCTCGCTCGGCCGCCCGACGCTGGCGGCCCTTCCCGAGCGCCGCACGGCCGAAGCCCATTCCATCGGCCTGCGCGGCGTACTGGGCGAAGGGCGGACCATGGGCACGATCCTGCTCTGGACCGCCACGATCTTCGGCTTCATGACGCTCTACTTCGTGATCAGCTGGATCCCCAAGCTCGCCGTCGAAGCGGGCCTGCCCTCGACCCAGGCGATCTACGCCGGAGCGGTCTACAATATCGGCGCCTTCATCGGCATCACCTCGATCGGCCTGATCGCCAGCCGTATCGACCTGCGCCGCCTGATCCTGCTCTACATGGTGCTGGCCGCCGTCGCCCTCGTCGTGTTCGGCGCGGTTTCCATGACGATCGCCGCAACCCTGCTGACCGCCTTCTTCATCGGCGCCTTCATCCAGGGCGGTTTCAACGGCTGCTATCCGCTCGCCACCAGCTTCTACCCGCCGCAAGTGCGCAGCACCGGCCTTGGCTGGGCCATGGGCGTGGGCCGCATCGGTGCCGTCATCGGCCCGATGCTGGGCGGCGTGCTGCTGGCCGAGAAGGTGCCGCTTTCGGCCATTTTCGCCATCTTCGCGGTGCCCGCCGTGCTGGCAGGCCTCGCCGTTACCCTGATCCGCATGCCCAGCCAGCGTTGAGCGCTGCCACAATCTCCAAGGACTAAACCATGACCACGCCCGCTGAGGCTCCCTCCCGCTCGTCTCTTCTCTGCGGCCTGATCGGCTCCGGGATCGGCGCATCGCGCAGCCCGGCCATGCATGAAACCGAAGCGAAGGCGCTCGGCCTGCCGTTGGTCTACCGCATTCTCGACAGCGAGGTGGTCGGCTTCGGCGCGGAAGATCTTGGCCCGTTCCTCATGACCATGGCCGCGCTGGGTTTCGACGGCACCAACGTCACCCACCCCTTCAAGCAGGCGGTCGTGCCGCTGATGGACGAGCTGTCGGATGCCGCCGCCCGGCTCGGCGCCGTCAACACCGTGCTGCTTCGGGAAGGACGGCTGATCGGCGACAATACCGACTGGTCCGGCTACCGCGCCAGCTTCCTCGCCGCGCTCGGCGTGCTCCCGCGTGCGCGGGTGGCGATGGTCGGCGCCGGCGGCGCGGCCTCGGCGGTGGGCTATGCCCATCTCGACATCGGCGCGGCCCGGCTGGCGATCTTCGACCCCGCCACCGAACGCGCCGAGGCGCTGGCGCAGCGTCTCGGCGCGCTGTTCCCCGAAGCCGAAGTAATCGCCGCAGGTTCGGCGGCGGAAGCGATCTCCGGCACGGACGGCGTGGTCCAGTGCTCGCCGGTGGGCATGGAAAGCCACCCCGGCCTGCCGTTCGATCCCGCACTGCTGACCCGCGACATGTGGGTTTCGGACGTGATCTACTTCCCGCTCGAAACGGAGCTTCTCAAGGCCGCCAGATCGATCGGCTGCGCGACGCTGGGCGGCGGCGGCATGGCGGTGATGCAGGCCGCGCACGCTTTCGCACGCTTCACCGGACGTGAGCCCGACGTGGCACGCATGCTCGCGGACTTCGCGGCAGCCAGCGCAGCGGCCAGCCCCACCCGCGACACCGCGATCTGACGATCAGGTGAAAGCGAGCGAACCCCTGCGGCTTGCGAAGCGCCAGACCCGGTCGCTTTCCAGCACCAGCCTGTCGTCGAAGTCGCCGATCAGGACGGTCTCGCCCCTTTCGCCGCTATACAGCACGACATAGCTGCGGGCGCGCGCCTCGGTTTCGCTCAGGAAATCGACGACGACGTTCGCCATGACGTGCCGGGTACGCCGCGCCGGGCGATCGCGAAAGAAGGCGCGGATCGCCTCGCGCCCCTCGACCGGCCGGTCCGGCTCGGTGGGCCGCGCGAATGTGCCGTCCTGCGTGAACATCTCCGCCAGGGCATCATGGTCATGCGCATCGTTCGCTTGCGCGAAACGATAGATCTGCGCCGCGATCGCCTGCTCGGCCATGGCCCGCGCCAGCACGTCGCCCGGCGTATTTCCCGGCTCCCGAGCAGACGGCATCTGCATCCAGTCCCGCAGGGCGGCGGTTACCGCCTCGGGACTTTCCATGGGCGCCATGTGCCCGCTATCCGCGAAGACCACATAGCGCGAACCCGGCACGGCGGCGGCGATCTCCTCGTGCTGGGACGGCGGACTCCAGCGATCCTCCTCGCCCACGCCGACCAGCAGCGGGCAACGGACGGCGGACAGCGCGGCGCGGGCATCGGGACGGCCGAGCAGCGCCGCGATATGGTTGCGGTGGATCGCCGGGTTCATGCGCTCCACCATGGCGCGCAATGCCCGGTCCAGGGCCGCGTCCTGTGTTAGCCGCCCTTCCTTCACCATCGGCGGCAGCCATGCCTCGGCCAGGGCGCCCATCCCCTCTTCCTCGCCCAGCCGGATCAGGGCCTGTCGGCGCTCCGCCTCCCCGTCGCGAAGGCCGTGAATGCCGGTATCGAACAGGGCCAGCCGGTCCACCCGCTCCGGCGCCGCGCGCACGACCTCCAGCGCCACGCGTGCGCCCATCGAATGACCTGCCAGCGAGAACCGGGCAGGCGCGATGTCGAGGACATGCCGCGCCATGGCCGTGATGGTATCGAAGGCGCGAAGATCGGCGACCAGCACCGCGTGGTCCGGTTCCAGCCCGCGAACCTGATGTTCCCACACCGCCGCGTCGCACAGCAGGCCGGGCACCAGGATGATCGTTTGTCGCACGGGCTTTTCCTTTCGCTGCTCGCTTTCCCGACCGGGGTAGCGAGCAGCGGCAAGGCCTGTCCTATTCAATTGGCGGGCCGCGATATGCCGATCCGGCATGACAGGGCTATCGGAAATGGTGATAGCGGGCGCGGCGGAAAGCATACGCCCTATCCGGCCCGCCATGCGTAACCTCTCCAGTGCCGCCCCAAGGTGGTGACAAAAGAGCAACGACCTGCACAGCAGGCGGAGAGGACGCATCCCATGACCCCGGCCCGTGGCCTGTTCCCGCAGATGACGGCGGCCTGTGCGCTGCTGTCTCTGGCTACCCCTGTCTTCGCCGCGCCCGTTCCGGCCGCATCCGCAAGCGCCGCATCCGACATGAGTGCCGCCATCGTGGTCGACCAGCCGCTGCCGCCCCCACCGGTGGAGATCGGCGCGCCGCCGCCGGTGCCGCCGCCCGCCTCGCCGCCCATTCCCGAGCCCGTCCCCGGCGGCCGTCCGGCCACACCGCTCACCCCCCAGAGCCTGCGCTGGACCGAGGACTGGTCGCCGCTTGCCGATCCGGCCAGGCGCACTTCACCGCTGGAAGTGCTGCGCTATCTCCCGCTCGGCAGCGACCCGGATGTCTATCTCTCCATCGGCGGCGAGGCGCGCTACAACTATACCTACTGGAGCGCGCTCAACCTCGGCGCCAAGGGCAAGGACAAGCTCTCCGCCCTCCAGCAGCGGCTGCGGCTCGTGGCGGATCTCCATCTCGGCCAATATGTCCGCGCCTTCTTCGAACTGGGCGACAACCGCGAGTTCTTCGAGGACTTCGCGACCCCGCCCAACCGGGACAAGCTGGATATCAACCAGGCCTTCATCGACGTGACCCTGCCGCTGGGTGAGACGACCAGCCTGACCTTGCGCCCCGGTCGCTTCGAGATGCCGATCGGCAACGGCAAGCTCGTCGGCCTGCGCGACGGCGTGAACGTGCGCTACGTCTACCAGGGCGTGCGCGGCACGCTGATCGAAAAGGGCAAGTTCCGGCTCGATGCCTTCGCAGTGAAGCCCGTCACGTTCGAACCCGGCACTTTCGACGACGGCCCCGAGGACGGGCGCCATTTCAACGGCGTCTACTTCGCCACCGCGCCGGGCCTGGTCGTGCCCAATCTCGCGGTCGACCTCTACTGGTACGATCTCTACCGCGAGAATGCGCGCTATACCACGCTGACCGGCACCGAAAGCCGCCGAAGCTGGGGCCTGCGCCTGTCAGGCCGGGCGAGCGGGTTCGACTACGACGCCGAGGGCACCTATCAGACCGGCAGCTTCGCCGGGCAGGAGATCAAGGCCTGGGGCATGCTGCTGGAAGGCGGCTATACGTTTGCCCAGGCGCCCCTGAAACCGCGCATCGGCGGCCGCTTCAACTGGTTCAGCGGCGATGACGACCCTAACGACGGCAAGATCGGCACTTTCGCCCCGCCCTTCCCGCGCACCCCGCTCTATAGCGATGCGGGCTGGCTCAACATGTCGAACATGATCGACATCACGCCCACCCTGACACTGAAACCGTCGAAGAAGCTGACAGTCGTGACCGGCCCGGAATGGTTCTGGCGCGATACCGCCGCCGATGCGGTCTATGCCGGGCCGACCAACTTCCCGCTGCTGCGCCCCACCGACGGCAAGCGCTTCGTCGGCACCGGCCTCAATTTCCAGATGGACTACCTCGCGACGAAGAACCTCAGCTTCCACCTCTACTTCACGCACTTCATCGCCAGCGATTCCTTGCAATCGGGCGGTGGGCGCAATTCGGACTACTTCGGTTTCTGGACCGATTTCCGGTTCTGAGGAGAGTCTGTTTGAAAATCCGCCGCAGGCGGATTTTTGCGGCACCGGCGAGTCTTTGTTGAGTACGCCTTCGACATCCGTCGAAGGCTTACGGCACCGGCCCACACCCCCACCCGACCTCCCACGAGTGTATCCTGATGGGAGGTCGGGTGGGGGTGTGGGCCGGTGCCGCAAAAAATGCCCGGATGGGCATTTTTCAAACGGAGTGAACCTAATCCCGCAGCGGCAGCTCCACGATGTCGCTCTCTTCAAGACGGGCGACCTCGCGCTCCAGTTCGGCGAGCAGCAGCTTGCCCGCATCGCCAAGATTGCCGCGATGGATGATCCCCGCGGGACGCGCGGCGGCGGGGATCGGCACCGGCAGGATGCGCAGCATGTCCCGCGCCAGGTCTCCCGCCACCAGCACGCGCGGCACCGCGCTGACGAAATTGCCGGAAAGCAGCAGTTCGCGCATGAAGCCGACCGAAGTGGACTGCACCGCCGCATCGGTGGAGAGGCCGATCTGGCGCAGGATTTCCCGCACGTCCCGCTCCATCAGCGTGCTGACGGCAGGCAGGACGAGGCTGAAGCGCTGGACTTCGGCAACCGAGATCGCGGGCATCGCGAAAAGCGGATGATCGCTGCGCGCGACCAGGGAAATCGGCTCGTTGTAGAGGACCCGCCGTTCCAGTCCGTCGGACTGGCCCGGGGGATAGAGGCGCCCCACGATCACGTCGATCTCGCCCGACAGCAGCGAGGGGATCATCTGGTCGGTCCTGCCCTCCACCACCGAGATCGAAAGGTTCGCCGTGCGGCTTCCGGCATTGGCGAGCACCGCGGGCAGTAGGCCGTGCGCCGCCACCGGCAAGGCCCCGACGCGGATCGTGCGCTGCTGTCCGTCGGACAGGCGGTCCAGTTCGGTTTCGAGATCGCGGATGGTCGAAAGCAGCTTGCGCGCCGTGGCGGTGAGCACCTTGCCGGTCGCATTGGGGCGCACGCCGCGCGGGTGGCGCTCGAAGATCTCGGCCCCGATGATCTCCTCGACTTCCTGCAAGGTGCGCGAGAGCGCGGGCTGGCTGACCCGCAAGGCGCGCGACGCGCGGAGCAGGCTCTTGTGCTGCTCCAGCGCGTCGATCACCCTGAGGTGCCGGATCTTCAGCCGCTGTTCGAGGTAATGGGCCAAGGCTTGCGTATTCTCCTCAGGCGGCCGGTCCGCCGCTCATGCCGTTTCCCTTAACCCTGCTCCCCCTTCCCCGAAAGCAAAAGCGCCGTCGCCGCGCCAGGCCGGGTCGATCGTCACGCAGCCGCCCGCCACGCGTGAGACGCAGGCGCACATCTGCCGGTTCTCGCGGTGCTGCCGCGCCGAAAGGAAGACGTCGCGGTGATCGACAACCCCTTCGGCCTCGACGATGTCCACGGCGCAGAGACCGCATTCGCCGCGGCGACATTCGAAGACCACTTCCACGCCCGCCGCTTCCAGGGCGTCGAGCATGGATTCGTTCTCGCGCACCACGACTTCGGCGCCGAGACGCGGGACCTTGACCGTGAAGGCCTCGGCGCGGTGGCTGCCGCTCGATCCGAAGGTTTCGTAGCGCAGTTTCGCGCGGGGGCGACCGGCCGCTTCCCAGGCCTGCCGCACCGCTTCCATCAGGCCCAGCGGCCCGCACATGTAGAGTTCGCCGTCCGGCGGCAGGCGGTCGATCTCGGCGGCGAGGTCCAGCGCCGTCTCCCCGTCCGACGGGTACAGCGCGAGCCGCTCGCCCAGCAGGTCTTCCAGTTCGCGGCGATAGGCGAATTCCTCGGATGAGCGCGCCGCATAGACCATGCGCGGCGCCGCGCCGCGCGCCGCCAGTTGCCGTGCCATCGCCACCATCGGGGTGATGCCGACGCCGCCCGCCAGCAGCAGGTAATGCGGCGCGCCGTAGGTCAAGGGAAAGTCGCAGCGCGGCGCATCGACGGCCAGGGTGTCTCCCACCGCCAGCCCCCACATGAAGGCCGAACCGCCCCGGCTTTCCGGCTGGAGCTTGACCGCGATCCGCAGCACCGCGCCGTCGGTTTCGACCACCGAGTAGGAACGATGGTCCTGCCGGTCGCCCAGATCGACGCGAACGCGCAGATGGCTGCCGGGCGGGCAGGCGCGAATGTTGTCCATCGCCAGCGTGAATTCGCGGATCGTCGGCGTCACGTCGCGGATCGCCGCGACCCGCGCCTCGGTCCAAGGACCGTTCGACGCGGCGCCCGCCGCTTTTGCCGACGCGCTCATTCCGCTGCCTCCGCCAGATAGGGTTCTTCCTCGACCGCGATCATCCGGTCGATCGCCCGGCGCGCCCACATGGAGCCCGCGTCGATGTTGAGGTTGTAGAAGACGTGGTCGGGATGCTCGTCGATGGCTACTTGCTGTGCCTCGATCACCGTCTCGTCCTCGACCATGATGCCGCCGCCGGCATTGAGCACGCGGCGGGTATGGCCCTGATCGCCTATGTTGTAATTGCGCAGGTGCGCCCAGAAATAATAGCAGGTCTTGTCCGTCGAGGGCGTGGGCAGGTGCAGCACCCGCATATCGACGCCCTGCGAACGATCGCCTTCCGGCGCGCCGGTTCCGGCCGGGGCCACGCCGACTTCGAGGTAGATCACCGAGGGCGCAAGGAAATTGATGATCTGCCAGCGATCGGTCTTGCCCGGCTTGCCGAGTTGCCCCGCCCAGAATGGGGGCGCTTCCTCGTTCAGCACCCAGCGTTCGACGCGCGCGGTGCGCTCGCCGTGGAAGGCATCGAAGGGCGCCTCGGCCAGGGCCTCGTTGCCGATGCTGGAGGCATGGACGAACGTCTCGTGGGTAAGGTCCATGAGGTTGTCGATGACCAGGCGATAATCCGCCTTCACCTCGGTCATGCTGCCGTCGCCCGCCCATTCGGCATGGTCGGGCCAGGGCAGGTCCGGGATCAGCGCCGGATCGGCCAGCGCCGCGTCACCCGGCCAGACCCAGACGAAGCGGTGGCGCTGGACGACCGGGAACGACTTCACGCAGGCCGAGGGGTTGATCGTCTCCTGCGAGGGCATGTGGGTGCAGCGCCCGTTGGGGCCGAACACCAGCCCGTGATAGCCGCAGCGCACGTCGTCACCCTGAAGCGATCCGATCGAGAGCGGCACCAGCCGGTGCCAGCAGGCATCCTCCAGTGCTACCGGCGTCCCGTCCTGCTTGCGGTAGAGCACCATCTTGCGATTGCAGATCGTGCGCGAAAGCAGGCTGCGGCCCACTTCGGCATCCCACGCGGCGACGTACCACGCATTCATCGGGAATGTGCGTTGCTTCATGTTCTCTTCTCCCAAGATCCCGGCCATCAGCGTGCGTGCGGCACGGCCCGGGTCTGCATGAATTCCTCGAGGCTCTCGCCGCGCATGATCGCGTAGACTTCGAGATTGGTCTTGCGCACCACCCGCGCCCACTTTTCGAGGACGAAGAAGTTCACCCCTGATTGGACGATGCCCAGCCAGTCGCGCGCGCGGACAAGGGCCTTTTCCTCATCGTCCAGCCCGGCGGAGGCCATTGCCGCTTCCTCGTCCTGCCAGAAGGCCTCGCGGGCTTCCGGGCGGATCATGTTCCAGAAGAAGCGGTTGAAGGCGAGGCGGCGATTGCAGGTGCGTAGGTCGAACACGTAAGTGCCTTCCGGCATGCCCAGCGTCTGGGGATTCTGCGTGAACATGGCTCAGGCCACCTCCTGCTCGCGCATCGGCGCGGCAAGATCGCCGGCAACGCGCTCCTCGTAAGTGACGACCGTCATCGCGGTGGTGGTCATCAGGTAGTAGTTGCGATGAACCTCATCGAGCTGCGGCCCCAGCGCCCCGCGCATCGCCAGCCACATGATCTGCTCGACGCTCTCGGCGCCGCCCAGCCGCACATAGTCGGCATGGCTGAGCCTGGTCAGCCGCTCGGGGTCGTCGCGCAGCAGTTCCAGGAATTCGAGGTCCCACTCGGTATTGTTGAAGCCGGTCCGTTCGCCATGAATCTGGTGCGAAAGTCCGCCGGTTCCGACCACGACCACGCTCAGGTCCTCGGGATAGCTTTCCACTGCGCGCCGCACCGCCTGCCCCAGCCGGTAGCAGCGCCGCGCGGTGGGGAGCGGATATTGCAGGACGTTGATGGCGATCGGCACGACCGTGCCCGGCCAGTCCGGCTCATGCGGCCAGAGCAGCGGCAGGGGCGAGGCGATGCCGTGGTCGATCGGCTTGTTCTGGAAGAACGCCAGGTCGAACTCCTCGTTCACCAGCGCCTCGCCGATATGGGCCTGGAAATCCACGTCGCCGCGAATGTCGGGAAGACCGCGCAGCCCCGCGCCTTCGTCCGCGACCGGGAAGCGCGCGCCCACGCCCAGCGCGAAGGTGGGATAGAGATCGAAGAACAGCGTCGTCGCGTGGTCGTTGTAGAAGAACAGCAGAACGTCCGGCTGCTTTTCCGCGAGCCAGCGGGCGACCGGCTTGTAGCCTTCGAATAGAGGCGCCCAGACCGGGTCTTCCTGCCGCCCCTTGTCATAGGCGACGCCGATCGTGGGTACGTGCGAGGTGCCGATGCCGCCAATGATCCTTGCCATGGTATGTCCTTTTGAAGAGCGTTCAGTACGCGCGCGCCTGCTGCGCGGCGGCGCGTTCGAAGATGGAGCGGCGCATCAGCAGTCCGGGTTTGTCCGGCGCGAAGTTGAGGTCGAACTGCGGCTCCGCATCGGCGTTCACCGTCTCGGAAATCCATTCGAGAGCATCGACGTCTTCCAGATAGGCCTGCTCCGAAGCGCTGCGCAGGAACTCGTCCGCCGCCTCGTCGTCCAGCCGCCGGTCGCGCGAGTTGAACCACCAGTAATGGAGCGAGTTCTGCGTTTCGGGCGTGATGAGATGGGTGATGTTGAAACGATAGACTTCTGCCTTGCCGGAGGGATCCTCGTTGTCGGTCACGCTGGCATAGGCGGTGTGCAGCGCCGGGGAGACGAAGCGGGCCTCGGAAAACCGGTCGACGCGGCGCTCCATCAGGCCCATCGGCACGCCGTAGATGCCCGGAGGCGGCGCATTCTTCAGCGACCGGTAGATGACGATGACGTCGCCCTCCTGCCGCACATCCAGCTTGGAACGCGCGAATTCGGGCGTGCCGACGGTGCCGGGATGGAGGAAGGGGAAATGCGTCTGGTCCAGCAGGTTCTCGTGCATGGCGACGTAGTCCGACTTCATGTGGAAACTGCCGCGCACGCTCTTCCAGCCGGGGCTGGCCAGCCACGATGTGTCCGGGATCAGGCTCTCGTCGGCATGGTCGGGATCGCCCATCCAGATCCACACCAGCGGGCCGCGTTCCGCGGTGGGAAAGGCGCGGACATTGGCATTGGTCGGCACGATCGGCATCGAGGGCATGTTCACGCAGCGCCCCGAGGGATCGAACTGCATGCCGTGATAGCCGCAGACCAGCACGTCCCCATCGAGCCGCCCTTTCGCCAGCGGGAAGGAGCGGTGCGGGCAGCGGTTGCGCACGGCCACGGGCTCTCCCGCCAAAGTGCGGTAGAGCGCCACGTCCACGCCCAGCAGGCGGCGGGCAAGGATGTCGCGGGTGATCTCGTCAGAGAAGCCGGCGACATACCAGCAATCGCGCACCAGCGGGGTGTTCTGGTCGGCGAAGCGTCCCATCTCCAGAGGGGAGGGCGCGGCGGCAATGGCGGTAATCGAATTCATGTGATCTCTCCCAATCACGCGTCGAGGACGAGCGTGCCGCCGCGCAGGCGCGATACGCAGATGCACAGCGTGTCTCCGGCGGCGCGCTCTTCTTCGCTCAGGTAGGAATCGCGGTGGTCGATGCGCTCGCCGCCCTCCAGTACGGGGAGCGGGCAGAGGCCGCATTCGCCGCGCCTGCAATCGGCAAGAGCCTCGATCCCGGCCACGGTCAGCGCATCGAGAATGCTGGTATCGCGCCCGACGCCCAGGGTCCGGCCCGAACGGCGCAGCTCGACTTCGAAAGGCACGTCGTCCGGCGAAGGTCCGGCCGTGAAGCGCTCCGAACGAACGCGGCCTTCTTGCCAGCCGAGATCCCCGGCCGCCGCATGGACGGCGTCGATCATCGCCGCCGGGCCGCAGACGTAGACGGTGGTGTCGTCGCTCTGGCGCAGCAGCAGTTCGCGAATGTCGAGGTGGCGCGCGGCGGTCTCTCCGCTGAAATGGAGACGTCCCGAGGCGCCCGCCAGCCGGGCGACGTCATCGGCATAGGCCATCTGCTCCGCGGCGCGCCCGGTGTAGATCAGCTCGAACGGGCGCTTGCGCCGCACCAGGCTGCGCAGCATGGAGTAGATCGGCGTGATGCCGATGCCCCCCGCGATCAGCAGGCTGCGGCTGTCGCGCAAGTCGAGCGGAAAGTTGTTGCGCGGCCGGGATACCTTGAGCCGCGTGCCGACCGCGAAGGTGTCGTGGATATGGGCAGAACCGCGCTGCCGGTCTTCCCGCTGCACGGCGATGCGGTAGCGATCCGGTGCATCGTCCTCCAGCCCTGCACCGCCGACCAGCGAGTAATGCCGCACGACAGGGCCGCTGAGCGGCGAGACCGTGTGCAGTTCGACATGGGCGCCGGGCGCCGGACGCGGGAGCGGCGCGCCGTCCACGGCGGCGAGGACATATTCGCGAATGCGCGGCGTCAGCTGGCGGATTCCTGCCACCGCCACATCGATCAACTGGCCTTTCACCCGACCTCTCCTTTGTCTGGGCAATGCGACGCTTGCCACCGCGATCTCTGTCGCGATTCGATGATCAGAGATTCACATTGTATCCATTGATTGTCAATATACTCAAATAGAGGCCTGTTTTCGGCCTTTATGGATACATTATGCCGGTCAATGAATCCAAAGATGCTGTCGCAGCCTCTTGGCCATGCGAGGCTTGCTGTTGTAGGTTGCCCCCGATGTTGACCGATGCGACCCAGACCGTTCGCGGCAGACCCTCCGCCCTTACCCGCCTGCGCGAGATGATCCTGCGCGGCATGCTCCAGCCGGGCGAGCGGCTGCTGGAAGTGGAGCTGGCCGAGCGCCTCGACATGTCGAGAACGCCGATCCGGCAGGCCCTGCCCGCGCTCGCGCTGGAAGGGCTGGTCGTTCCCGCTGGCGGGCGCGGCTATGCCGTGCGCGCCTTCACGCGGGCGGAAAGCCTGGACGCCCTGCACTTGCGCGCCATGCTGGAAGGCTATGCCGCGCGCAGCATCGTGCTGGCCGGAAAAGGCCGCGACGTGGCGGACCGGCTCGCCGTGCTGCTGGCCGAGGGCGACGCGCTGCTCTCCGCCGCCGCCCTGTCGGACACGCTTGAGGAAAAGTACGGCGTGCTCAACGAACGCTTCCATGACGTGGTCGTGGAAGGCGCGGGCAACAGCCTGCTCAAGGACCTGATCGGCCGCTGCAACGTAGTTCCCTTCACCTCGCCCAAGGTCATCGCCTTCGAGGAAACCGAAGAGGAAGAGATCCTGGAACTCATGCGCTTCGCGCACCGCCAGCACCATGCCATCGTCAATGCCTTTCGCGCCGGGGACGCGCTGCGCGTGGAGATGCTGTTCCGCGAACATGCCACGACGCAGGAAAGCAGCATGGCGATGGGAGAGACGCTGCGCCGCGCGCTATAACGGGAGCGGCATAGCTCGCATCGACAATGCGATAGGCCTCTGGCGCCCGCCTGCCCCTAGCATGACCTCCAAAGCGCCGGACCAAGGCGCGATGGAGGATGACCGATGGTAACGATCGCCAGGGCCGCGCCCTATCCGCAGCACGCCGATCCCGGCGAGAAGATGACGGCATTCCAGATCGCCGCGATCGGGGTCTGCGTGCTGATCAATGCGCTGGACGGGTTCGACGTCCTGGCGATAGCCTTCACCGCCCCTGCCATCTCGCGCGAGTGGGGCCTTTCGCCGACGCAGATCGGCGGGCTGTTCAGCGCGGGCCTGGCCGGGATGGGCATCGGCGCCTTCACCATCTCTCCGCTGGGAGACAAGCTGGGGCGTCGCCCGGCGATCCTGTTCTGCCTGGCGCTGCTCACCATCGGCATGGCCAGTTCCGCCCTGACTGACAGCCTGCAATCGCTGGCGCTGACCCGCGTCGTCACCGGGCTGGGCATCGGCGGGATTCTTGCCAGCATCAATACGGTCGTGGCGGAATATGCCTCTGCGCGGCGGCGCAGCCTGGCAATATCGTGCATGGCGCTAGGCTATCCGGTGGGCGCGACGATCGGCGGCCTGGCGGCGGTTCCGCTGATCGAATCCTTCGGATGGCGCGCGGTCTACGTGCTCGGTGCCGCGGCGGCGGCCGTGCTCATCCCGCTGGTGCTCTGGCTCCTGCCGGAATCGATCCAGTTCCTGACCGCGCGGCGCCCTGCCGGAGCGCTGGACAAGATCAACCGCGTGCGCGCCCGCCTGAACCAGATGCCGCTCGCCGTGCTGCCCGAACCCGCAAAGGACGCCCGTGCCCGCGAAGGCAGCATCGCCGACCTGTTCCGGGGGGAGATGCTGAAGTCCACCGTGCTGGTCCTGCTGCTCAACATCTGCGTCATGGCGACGGTCTACTTCACGATCAGTTGGACGCCCAAGATCCTGTCCGAACTCGGCTTCAGCGACAGCATCGGCATCTATGCCTCGCTGATGATGAACGTGGCGGGCGCGATCGGCTGCCTGCTGTTCGGGCTGATGGCCAACCGCTTCGGCCTGCGCAACCTTTCCGCCGTCGTCTTCCTCGGCATGGCGCTGGCCCTTGCCGCCTTCGGCCTTGCACCGGCGCAGGCGGGCATGCTGATCGTGACCGCTTTCGTGGCGGGCTTCTTCCTCAACACCTCGATCACCTGCCTCTACACGATCCTGCCGCAAGTCTTCCTGCCCGCCACCCGCGCCACCGGAACCGGGATCGGGCTGGGCGGCGGACGGATCGGCGCCGTGCTCGGCCCCTATCTGGCGGGCATGCTCATCGACGGCGGCTGGAGCCGCGCGGCCTATTGCATCGCGCTGGCCGTGCCGATGCTGCTGGCACTGACGATCCTGACGGCCCTGCCCTCCTTCAGGAAGGAAGCGGCATGATCATTGGGCCGGAATGTTCATCTTCAGCGGGATCGAGAAATCGAGCCAGAAGGACGTGCCCTTGAGACGGTTGGTAGTGTCCACTTCCTGAAGGACGCGCGCGCGAAACGTGGCCGGGCTCCTGCCCATGGTCACGTTGAGCGCGGCGGTTCCGCCAACCCCCACCGCCTCGCCCTTGAACGGGCCGAGCGGGCCTCTGTCCCCCGTTACCTGCTTGAGGTAGTAGCCCTGCACACCCAGCGAGAAGGCAGGGGAGAACGCCTTTTCCACGGCCGCTTCGGCGTGGAACTCGTTGCCGCTGTCGTAGTCGGTCGTGCGGTTCTTGCCGTTGTAGGTATATCCGGCCTTGCCCGAGATATCCCAGCCCGACTTGGTATCGTGCCAGCTCAGTGCCAGCGAACCGTCGGCGGCCCAGCGGTGGAACGAGAGATTGGCCAGTTGCCCTTCGCGATAATGGCCCACCGGCACGTTGACCATGCTCGAAACCTGGACATGGAACTTCTCGCCATGCCAACCCATCATGACGAGGCCCACCGGATCGCCGACCGTAAGCGTGGAATCGCGCCGGGACGCGGAAAGGGCCGGTCCGCCCGGTCTGGTCAGGACCGCCTCCACATCCAGCATCGGCGCGCCGAGCGGCATGATCGCGCCCACGGCCAGCGTGCCGCCCAGGAACTTGGTCGAAGGGACGAAGAGCAGCGTTTCGAAATCCGCCACGATCGTCGCGTCCAGACCGGCGACCACCCTGCCGTTGAGGGGAAACTCGCGGGAACGCCCGGCATCGCCGTCATAGACGTAGATCGTCTTGTCGTAGAAGATGCCCTCGACGGGGGGCATCACCGCCGCCCCCGGTCCGCCCGATCCCAGCAGATAGAGCGAGGCCGCCCCATCGGTGGCCTGCGCGGGCGCAGCGCAACAGAGGCCGAAAATTCCGCCTGCCGTGCAAAGCATGACCTTTTTCATGACTCGTCTCGCCTGACTGCTGCAACGAGCCTGAAAATATCGACGAATTCCGGCACAATATTATTGGGGAAATCCCCGAGGTCGCCCCGGAATGCTGCCCGCCATGCTGCCAGGAGGCGTCCCGCGCCTTATTCGGCGACGTTTTCCGCCGCGCGAAACCGGTTCTGCGCCGCCAGCCTGATCCCGGCATTGGGGGCGCCATATCCGGCGTAAGTGCCGCCGCGCTCGACGAATTCGAAGAAGAACAGCTTGTCGAAGGCACGGCTGTAGAGCTGGCGATAGGGATTGCCCGAGGCATCCTCGTCATAGAGGATGCCCGCCGTTTCCATTCGCGCCGCGATCCGTCCGTCGAAGCCGAAGCGGGCGACCAGGTCGTCATAGTAGTTCGCCGGGATATCGAGCATCGCCGCCCCGCGCGCACGGACGATCGTGGCGGTGGCGAGCAGGTCCTCGCTGGCCAGCGCGACATGCTGGAAGCCGCCGCCCAGCCCCTGCGCCAGGAAGCGCGAGGACAAGGTCTCGCGCGCGTCCGAGGCATTGAGGGTCAGGCGGAAGCCCCCGTCCGGCGATTGCAGTGCCTGGCTATGGACCAGGCCGGAAGGGTCGATCACGTCGTTGGCATCGCGCCCTTCCAGGCCGAAGAGCGCGCGCCAGTATAGCTGCCAAGAGAGGAACTCGTCATTGTGGACCACGGCGGCCAGGTGATCGATGGAGCGCGCGCCCGCATCGTCGGTCAGGTCTTCCACCGGCACGGCCTCGAACTCGCGTGCCCAGAGCGCCTCGGCGCCGTCGTCCTCGACCAGATAGACCAGGCTGCCGCCCACGCCGCGCAAGGCGGGCATGGCCATGCGGCCGGGGCGGCCTTCCGGGCTATAGGCGCGGATGCCGAGCGCGGCGGCGCGCGCCATCACGGCGGCGGCATCCTTCACCCGCACGCCGATCGCGCAGATCGAGGTGCCGTGAACGATGCGATAGGACTTGGCGAAACCCTTCGGCTCGGCATTGATCACGAGGTTGACGTTGCCCTGACGCCAGCGCGTGACCTTCTTGGTGCGATGCGTGCCGATATGCGCAAAGCCGAGCGCGGCGAAAGTCTCGCCCAGCCTCGGCACGTCCTCACCAGTGGCGGTGAACTCGACGAATTCGGCGCCGAGCGGCGGCTGCGGCGCGGGCATCGCGGCGGGCCGGTCCAGCAGTCGCAAGGCGGCATCGCGGACATATTCGAGCGACCGGTGCCCGTCCTGCGCGACGAGGCGCGAGGATATCGAGCGGAAACGGTCGTTGAAGATCTCCAGCGACAGCGGCCCTTCGTAGCCGGTGCGCAGGATCTCGGCGACGTAGCCCGGCAGGTCAAGACCGCCCTGCCCCGGCAGGTTGCGAAAATGGCGGCTCCAGTAGAGCAGGTCCATGTCCAGCAGCGGCGCATCGGCAAGCTGGACGTAGACGATCTTGTCGCCCGGAATCTCGCGGATGCTTTCGTTCGGAATGCGGCGCGAGAGCGAGTGGAAGCTGTCGAGAATGATGCCGATGGCGGGATGGTCCACCGCCTTCACGATCGACCAGACATCGCGGTGATCGTTGACGTGGCGGCCCCAGGCCAGCGCCTCGTAGCCGACCCGGATGCCGCGCGCCGCGGCCCGGTCGCCCAGCTCGCGGAAATCGTCGACGATGCGCTGCCGGTCGCCCAGCGCATGGGGCGAGCAGTTGGAGCAGACGAGAATCCGGTCCGTGCCGAGTTCGCCCATCAGATCGAACTTGCGCTCGGCCCGGTCCATGGCGCGGGCGCGCATCTCGCCGGGCATGCCTTCGAAATCGCGGAAAGGCTGGTAGAGCGAGCAATGGATGCCGAGATCGCCCATCAAGGCGCGCACTTCACGCGGGCTGAGGGCGGAACCGATCAGGTCGTTCTCGAAGATCTCGACACTGCCGAACCCGGCATCGGCCGCCGCCTTCAGCTTTTCCTCCAGGGTGCCGCGCAGCGAGACGGTGGCGATGGCATTCGACGGAGCCATGGCAAAGCCGGAGGGAGCAATATTGGAAGAGCTGGGCATGGCGCGAATTCCCGGAACTGTGATCCTGGGAATATCGCTCTCACGGGGGCTGGATTGAAGCCGGTTCGATGCACTCGCCCATGCCATGTTGTTATGGAAAAGGCAGGTCGAGGCCGATTCAGTATCGACTGAGCAGGCGGTCCACGCTGGCATGGGCCTTGTGCCCGTCCTTGCATTCGCCGGTCTCTTCCTCGAGCAGCCTGCGCAGCCGTTCGATCTCCTCGACGCTGAGATGCTCGATGCCGATGAAATCGTCCCGCGCGGTTTCCAGCGCGCGCAGCAGTTCGTCCAGCTTTGCCTGGAACGCAGCGGCATCGCGGTTCTGGCTGTTCTGGATCAGGAACACCATCAGGAAGGTGACGATGGTGGTGCCGGTATTGATCACCAGCTGCCAGGTGTCCGACCACTGGAAGATCGGGCCGGACACCGCCCATATGGCCACCACGGCCAGGGCGATGATGAAAGTCTGGGCCTTCCCGGCCGCACCGGCAATGAAATTGGCAAAGGCGGTGAACGACTTGCGCATGAAGGGCCTCCGGCTTGAGCCTGGGAGAAACGCCCAGGGTTCGGCAGGCGTTCCCTCCCCGGCGCCTGCCTGAACATCCCAACCGAAGCGGTGGTTTTACCGTCTGGCAAGTTCCCCGCACTAGAGGCATGGAGACGAACGAGGCCTGCCGCGCCGGAATCGGCCCGAAATCAACCCCGAATCAACTGGGTCAGGGGCAGGATCACGAACGATGCGTATAGCGACGATCACCAACTGGGCCTACGGGGCAACGGTCTGCCTGACGATCGCGGCCGGCATCACCATGGTCATGGCGTCCAGTGCCGACCGACTGGAACGCGACGCCGTGCGCCAGCGCGACCTGTTCGACCAGCTTTCGTTCGAGGTGGAAAACGACGAGGCGCAGCTGACCGACCAGGCGCGCCTGGCGGCGGTGACCGGCGACCCCAGCCACGAGATCGCCTATAACCACACGCTGGCGGCGATCGGCTCGGTAGAAAAGCGCCTCGGGCGGTTGAAGGACAACGGCGCCAAGGAAGAGGAACTCCACTCCCTGGAAGAAGGGCTGCGCTGGGCGCAGACGCTTCAGGACGAGCAGCAGGCCGCCATCGCCGCTGCCCGGCGCGGAGACCGGGACACGGCCTACAAGATCATCTTCGGCGCCGAATACGAACGCGAGCTGGAACGCACCCATTTCCTGCTCGGCCGCTTCCGTTACATGCTGGACCAGCGCTCCGACCGCGCCATCGAGGAAGCCAGCCGCGCATCCCAGCGGCTGCGCACGGTTTCGGAAGTGATGGTTGCGATCACCGCCGTCTTGTTCCTGTTCGTGCTGGGCTTCGTGCTGAAGCGCCGCATCCTCAAGCCGGTGGTGAAACTCAGCGACGTCGTCAACCGGCTGGCCGACCAGGACTATGCCGTGGAGCCGCCCCAGCTCTCGCAGATCGACGAGATCGGCGACATGGCCCATGCCATCCGCATCTTCCGCGAGAACGGCATAGAACGCCAGCGGCTGGAGCGTGAGCGCGATGCCGACTGGCACGTGCGCGACCTGCTGGCCCGCATGACGCAGCGCCTGCAAGGCTGCGAATCCGTGGCCGACCTGTTCGAAGTGGTGCGCCTTTTCGCGCCGCGCATCGCCCCCGATCTCGCCGGGCGGCTCTACACGCTCGACACCCGGCTGGGCATGATGGCCTGCGCCTCGGAATGGCAATCCGGCAGCGGCCAGCCTCTGGGCGGCAGCGACGCCGCCTTCACGCCGGACGATTGCTGGGCCTTGCGGCGGGGGCAGGCGCATATGCCGGGCGGCGATCTGGTGGACGTGCCCTGCAAGCACATCCCGCCGGAAAGCGCCTGTGCCGCCGTCTGCGTGCCCCTGACCGCCCAGGGCGAGACGATCGGCCTGCTGGTGCTGGAGAACATGGCCGGCGCGCGCGGCCCTGGAGAGAATACCAAGGTCTACATCGAACTCATGTCCGAAACGGTCGGACTGGCGCTCGCCAATCTCAAGCTGCGCGACGCGCTGCACGAAAAGGCGCTGTTCGATGCCCTCACCGGCCTGCGCAACCGGCACGAACTGGCCGATACCCTGCGCCGCAACCTGGCCCAGGCGGACGCCTCGAAAACGCCGCTGGCCTGCCTCATGGTCGATATCGACCATTTCAAGCAGCTCAACGACCGCTACGGCCACGATGCCGGGGATCTCACCATCCGCTCCGTCGCGGGTGCGCTGGACAATGCCGTGAGCGAGGACGGGATCGCCTTTCGCTATGGTGGCGAGGAATTCCTGCTGCTGCTCCCCGCCTGCGACGAGGAGCATGCGCGGGAACGCGCGCGCCTGATCCAGGAACGCATCACCGGCATGACCCTGGTGCATGACGGCACCCCGCTGGGCCCGATCACGGTATCCATCGGCATCGCCATCTACCCCGATCACGGCCCCGCACACGGGCTGATCGGCACCGCCGATGCCGCGCTTCTCCGCGCGAAGGATGAAGGCCGCAACCGCATCGTGGTCGCCGCCAGCCGCCGCGATATCGGCACCGCATCGGCGGCAATGGGTTAGGCATGGACGGACCGATATTCAGTTCAGGTGGAACCGAGAAGCGTGATTTCCGAGCATCGCAGCGCAGCGGACTTTCGGTCCGTGAGCACCGAAGCCCAAAGGCACTGGTTGCAAATTGCGCTTCGCAGGCCCGCATGAGCTGAATATCGGTCCGTCCTAGTAGAGGTTGTCCTTGTAGTCCTGGGCCAGCCCCTTCTTCACCATTTCGGAGGCGCCGGGCACCGAAAGGCTGGCGCGGGCAAGCTTGGCGGCGAGGCCCTTGGTCCTGTTCAGCTTGATGTGATCGAGGAAAAGCCGGGCCGGATCGATGTCGCTGCTCGTCCCCAGCGGCCAGAGACCCGCGCGCTCCAGTGCGGCACTGGTGCGCAGGACGATCTCCTCCACCTCCACCCGGACGGCCAGGGCCGGAACCTTGCCCTGCACTGCGAAGCGCGCCCGCTCCGCCTCATCGGTGGAAAGGGCGGCGCGGCCCTGCACCATGGCCACGCGCGTCGAGCCGGGCACCAGCAGCGCCATGGCCAGCGCGGGCTGCTGCACGATGTTGCGAAAACTGTCGACCCGGCGATTGCCCGGCCGATCCGCAAACCACAGCACATCTTCCCTGTCCCCTGCATCCAGCCGCGCGAGCGATCCGGCCGGGTCGCCCTTCGGGCTGAGGTCCGCGCGGCCTTCGCGGCTGACCGTGGCCAGCGCCAGAAACCGGCTTTCCGCGACGAACCCGGCCGCCTCATCCGCTGCCGTAACCGGTTCCGCCGACCAGAGCCGGGAACGGATCAGGGCCTTGGCGCAGTGGCCGTAGCATTCCTCGACGGCGACATGCAGCACACCGTCTGCGACCGCGCGCACCCGCCCGTTGACCCGCAAGGTCTCGCCAATGCCCGGCAGGAGAAACAGCGAACCAAAGGACTGACCGGGTCGCGGGAGCCCCGGATCGTCCAGCAGATCCAGCGGCACCCGCAACGCCTTGCCCTCGCCAGCAGCGAAGCCTGCGCTGCCGCCCGCCAGAGTCACCCGAACGCACGCAGCGTCTTCGCCCATTTCGGCGCCCATTTCGGCGCCCGTTTCTGCAAAAGTGGCGAACATCAGCGGCGACTGCCCGATCCAGCGAAGCGCGCCTGCGTCGAGATGGTCGATGTCCTTGAGAAACATCTGCGGCGGCGTCTGGCCGATCACGGCCTCAAGGCCGGCGATGGTATCGATGAAGGGACCGCTCATCCCGATCTCCTGATGCTCCGGCTCAAGCTGCAAGCCATTGCTTTGTCGAGCGCCATGCCTAAGATATTTGCGAACGATTCGCAAATAGAGTGTGGAAATGGCAGAAGCCTACAAAGTCAGCGACTGGAGCGGCGCAAACGGCGCGCACTGGGTTTCCAATCAGGTCCGCCTCGATGCCATGCTGGACGTCTTCGGCACCGAAGCCCTCGCCGCCGCCGCGCCCCGCGAAGGGGAGCGGGTGCTGGACATCGGCTGCGGCGCGGGGGCGAGCAGCTTCGCGCTGGCGGCAAAGGTCGGCGCTTCGGGCCATGTCCTGGGCGTCGATATCTCCGCCCCGCTCTTGGAACGGGCGCGGCTGATCGCGCCCACCGGCGCGCCGCTCGCCTTCGAACTGGCCGACGCCGGGGAGGCGGCATTGCCGCACGCCGCGTTCGACCTGCTGTTTTCCCGCTTCGGCGTCATGTTCTTCGCGGACCCGACCGCCGCATTCACCCATATGCGCAAGGCGCTGAAGCCGGGTGGCCGCCTTGCCTTCGTCTGCTGGCGGGGTGCGACCGAGAACGATTGGGTCCGGCTGCCGATGGGGGCGATCAAGGGCATGATACCGGATGTTCCGCCGTCCGACCCAGAGGCGCCCGGCCCGTTTTCTTTCGGCGACCAGGCCCGGATCGAGCGTATCCTTGCCGCTGCCGGTTTCACGGACATCGCTGTGCTGCCCTTCGACCACGACATCCCCTTCGGTCACGGCAATACCCGCGAGGCCGCGCTGGACGATGCCGTGGCCATGGCTTTCGAGGTCGGCCCGCTATCGCGCGCGCTGGCCGACCAGCCGCAGGAGATCCGCGCCCGCGCCGCCATCGCCGTGCGCAAGGCTTTCGCGCAGCGCCCCGGCGAGAATGCCGTGATGATCGACGGCGCGGCCTGGATCGTCACCGCGCTTAGTCCGGCCTCCTAAACCGAGACCGCTGCCGAAACCCGCCCCGCTTCTCCGAACACGCGCAGATAGCGCTGGATCTCGGCCGCGTCGCCGGTCGCCTTGGCCGGGTTGTCCGACAGCTTCACGGCCGGGCGCCCGTTGGCGGAGACGACCTTGCAGACCAGCGAGATCGGATCGAGGTCGGCCGTCTCGAACGGCGCGCAGCCGCGGAAGTCGTTGGTGAGGTTGGTGCCCCAGCCGAAGCTCATGCGCACCCGGCCGTGGAAGTGGCGATAGGTCGCCTCGATGCTGTCGATATCCATCCCGTCGGAAAAGATCAGCAGCTTGGTCCTGGGATCGCGGCCCTTTTCGCGCCACCAGCGGATGATCTGCTCGCCCCCTTCGATCGGCGGCGCGCTGTCGGGGCGGAAGCCGGTCCAGTCCGCCACCCAGTTCGGCGCGCGTTCGAGAAACGCCGTCGTGCCGAAGGCGTCGGGCAGCACCACGCGCAAGTTTCCGGCGTAGTGATCGCTCCAGTCCTTGAGCACGCGGTAGGGCGCCTGCCGCAGTTCCTCGTCGTTTTCGGCCAGGGCGGCCAGCACCATCGGCAATTCGTGGGCATTGGTGCCGATCGCTTCCAGATCGGCATCCATGGCCAGCAGGACGTTGGAAGAACCGATGAAGCGGCTGCCCAGGCCTTCCTTCAGCGCCTCCACGCACCAGCGCTGCCACAGGAAACCGTGGCGGCGCCGGGTGCCGAAGTCCGACAGCACGAGGTCGGGAAGCTGGGCGAGCCGCTCCACCTTCTCCCACAGCTTGGCCTTGGCGCGGGCATAGAGCACGTCCAGCGCGAAGCGCCCCCGGTCCTTCAGCGCCGCGCGCGAACGCAGTTCATTGACGATGGCGAGCGAGGGAATCTCCCACATCATCGTATGGGTCCACGGCCCTTCGAAGCGCAGTTCGTACTGGCCGTCCACTTTGTGCAGCTCGTATTCGGGCAGGCGGAAATCGGCCAGCCAGGCGATGAAATCCGGGCTGAACATCTGCGCCTTGCCATAGAAGCTGTTGCCCGCCAGCCAGATCAGCTCCTTCTTGCCGAAGCGCAGCGAACGGGCATGGTCGAGCTGGGCGCGCAGTTCGCCCTCGTCGATCACTTCGGCCAGCCGCACCGACCTGGAGCGGTTGATCAGCTCGAAAGTCGCCTGCACATCGGGATAGAGGTGCCGCACCATCTGCAGCATCAGCAGCTTGTAGAAATCCGTATCGAGCAGGCTGCGCACGATCGGATCGAGCCGCCAGTTGTGATTGTAGGTGCGGGTTGCGATATCCGTGTAGACCATGACCCTAGTCTTAGGACGATCTCGAGCGATGACAAACCGTGCAGCACTGGAACTTTCGGCAACGCCGCTTCCGGTTTCCGGCAGAAGGCGGTTCGTCGTGGTCGTGGATATGCAGGGCGATTTCGTCCACCCCTCCGGCGCACTGCCGGTTCCGGGCGCCGAGGCGATAGTCGCGCCGATGCAGCAATGGCTTGCCGGGCTCGATCCGGCGACCACTGCGGGCGTGCTCCTGACTTTCGACAGCCACGTGCCGGAAATCTATCCCCGCTCGCCGGAAAGCGAGGCCTTTCCGCTCCACTGCGTGCGCGGCACGGCGGGCTGGGAAAGCGTGCTCGATATCGGCGCGATCGCCCCCGCCATCCCGGTCCATGCCCTGAACAAGGGCGTGTTCGACATGTGGGCCGAGCCGGGCCTGACGGTGCATCCGCTGCGGGAAGACAGCAGCGAAGAAGACATCGACCGCGAGGCGTTCTTCGCAGCCCTTCTTGCCGAGGGTGTGCGCGAGGTCACCGTCGTCGGCGTCGCGGCCGATTTCTGCGTGAAATGGGCGATCGAAGGCCTGCTGGCGCGCGGCTTCCGCGTCGAACTGCCCGCCATGCTGACGCGCGGGATCGGCATGGATGCCCAGGCCGTGGTTACGCAGCTGGCCGAAGCGGTTCCCTAAAGCGGATCGACATTCAGTCCAGGTGGAGCCGAGAAGCGTGATTTCCGAGCATCGGAGCGCAGCGGACTTTCGGTCCGTGAGCACCGAAGCCCAGGGAAGTGCGCTTCGCAGGCCCGCATGGGCGGAATGTCGATCCGCTTTAGGTTCGCAGGACGAAGGGTATCTCTACCAGCCCCCGCACCATCACCGGCGCGCCGTCGCGCTTGGTGGGCATCCATTTCCAGCGGCGGACGGAGGACAGCGCCGCCTTGTCGAGCCTGTCGAAGCCGCTGCTTCGCGAGACCGAGATATCCGCCACCGCGCCGTCGATGCCGAGGATGACCATCAGGACCACGGTGCCCTGCTCATGCTTGCGGCGCGATTCCACCGGATAGCGCGGCGGTTCGGCGGAGATCATCTTGGATGAGAGGTCTCCGGCATTCTCGATGCGCGGCGCCGGTGCCACGGCCACGCCCTGGGTCTGCGGCGCGGGCGGGCCGGGGATCGCCACTTGCACGACCGGCGGTTCGGGCGAGGTGCTGATCGTGGCCGGGGCCGTGGTCAGCACGATCGGCGGCGGCGGCGCGACCACCGGGGAGACCGGCTGCACCGTCTGCTTCACCGGCTGGGGCTGAGGCTGGATCTTCGGCGGTGGCGGGGGTTTGAGCTGCTGAAGGTCCGCCACCACCAGGCGCTTGCGGGCCTCGCGGTGCGCATTCACGATATTGAGCGCGAGCATGGAGGCGATCATCCCGCCGACGATCGCCGCCGCCGCCAGCATCGCCGCCACGTTGGGCCTGCGGCTTTCGCCATAGCGCGAACCCGCCCAGGGAGCCGGAACGGCGACGGCTTCGGCCGAGCCGCGCGCCGATATCAGCGTCTGGGACGGGAAGCCGATCGGCTTCGACAACGGGCGATCCGGCGCGATGTCGTCCGCGTGGTGGATGGTGGCGTACATGGTCAAGCGCTCGAACCCCAGAAGGCCGCCCTGTCGGCCAAGGCTAATGCGAGTCATTCGCATAGCCGAGACTTCCTTTCTGGTCGAGTGCGAATCGCCACCGCTCCGGCGGATTCGTGGGCTATTCGGGAGGATCTCCCCGCCCCGTGCCAGGCCCTTTCGCAGGCTCCTCATTTCCCCAGTATTTCTGCGCGTTTCGCATGTGCGACTCCGGCGCAATAAAGCGCCCTGCGCGCTCGCGGTGATTGCGATTGAGACGAAGTTGCAATAATTGCGCGCGATGGCCCTGCCGATTTCGCCCAATCTCCTCGTCACTCTGGCCCTGCTGCTCAAGACCAAGAGCGTCAGTGGCACTGCCCTTGCGCTCGGCGTGAGCCAGCCGAGCGTGAGCCGGTCGCTATCCCAGCTGCGCACGGCGCTGAAGGACCCGCTGCTGGTGCGATCCGGCAGCGGCATGGCCCGCACCCACCGGGGCGAGGAACTGGTCGAGCGCCTGGCCGACTGGATGGTGACGACATCGGCCCTGCTGGTGGAGGAAAGCTTCGATCCGGCCCGCGTCGAACGCCGCTTCCGCGTGGCCACCACCGATTTCGGCGTCATGTCCGTGCTGCTGCCCGCTATGGCCGCCTTGCGCGAAGAAGCGCCTGCGATCGCCATCGATATCGTGCCGCTGAGCCACGCCACCCACCGCGCCCTGGCCGAGGGCGAGGTGGACCTGGCGATCTCCGGGCTGGATCACGACCCCTCGCAGCTGCACCGGGCCTTGCTGTTCGAGGACGAATTCCTCTGCGTCACCCGCGCCGACCATCCTTTGGCCGACAGCGCCGAACGGGTGCCCGTGGCGGATTTTCTGGCCCATCCGCACCTCGGCCTTACCGTCAGCGAGGCGGAACTGGACCGGGTGACGATGACCCTGGGCGCCGCGGCCGCCACGCGGAAGGTCGCCGCGAGCCTGCCCTATTTCGGCCTGGCCCCGGCCATGCTGGCGGCGGGCGATCTCGTCATGGTCATGCCCTCGCGCGCGGCCGCCCATTTCGACGCGCGCCACGGCCTGGCCACGCGTCCTGCCCCGACGGAACTCGGCCTGCTGCAATACTGGCTGCTCTGGCACGAGCGCAGCCACCGCGACCCCGCGTCACGTTGGCTGCGGGAGCGGCTGGCACGGATCTGCCGGAGCGCGGTTCCAGACGCGATTCCTGAATAGTCGATATTCGATCTTGATTGTTGGCCTTCGGCTAACCCCCCGCCAATGGCGCTACTGCAAAGCATTCGCATTAGTATTCCAAAGGGGGAATCGTGATCAACAAGTTCAAGCTGCGCGCAGGCGCGGCTACCCTGAGTCTCGCCGTGAGCATGGCGGGCAGTTTCGCAGCACCCGCACAGGCGGAAGACGCCGCTGAAGGCACCGGCGCCTCCACCATCGTCGTCACCGCCACCAGCCGCGAGCAGGAAGTGAAGGACGCACCGGCTTCCATCAGCGTCATCACCCGCGAGGAGCTGGAACGCCTGCCCTATCGCGAAGTGACCGACGCGCTGATGGAGATCCCGGGCGTTACCGTCACCCCCGGTGAGGGCAACAGCCGTGATATCTCGATCCGAGGCATGTCGCCGCAGTACACGCTGATCCTGGTCGACGGGAAGCGCCTGAACAGCCGCGAAACCCGCACCAACGGCGGCAACAACTCCGAGGGCGGCATGCTGCCCCCGCTGGAATCGATCGAACGCATCGAAGTGGTGCGCGGCCCGATGTCCTCGCTCTACGGGTCGGACGCCATGGGCGGCGTCGTCAACGTCATCACCCGCCGCATCGCCAGCGAATGGCGCGGCAGCGTGCGCGTGAACGGCACGATGCAGCTCGGCAGCGACTACGGCAATTTCTACGACGGCAACTTCTACCTCTCCGGCCCGCTGACCAAGGGGGTGGGTCTTCAGTTGCAGGGCTCGCTCAACCGCCGCACCGAGGACCGCGTGGTCGGCGGCACGCCTGAACGCAAGGACGAGAGCCTGGGCGGCAAGATCGGCTTCTCGGCCGGTCCCGACCACGACTTCCTTGTCGAGGGCGGTTTCTACCGCCAGGAAGTGACCGCAACGGCGGGCAAGACCGTGGAAGTGACCGCGACCGTTCCCGAAGGCACGCTCAACACCCAGACCCAGGAGCGATATGTCGCCGCGCTCAGCCACTCGGGCCGCTGGGGCTTCGCCAATTCGGAAAGCTACGTCCAGTACGAAGACGCCAAGAACCTCGAAACCACCAAGCGGATCAAGAACACCGTCGCGCAGTCTATCTGGTCGGTGCAACTGCCTTCCAACATGCTCAGCCTCGGCGGTTTCTTCCGTAACGAAGACCTGACGGACACGGTCGGCAATCTGCTGCCGGGCTCTACCCGCGGCGGCGCCAGCCGCACCAACTGGGCGCTGTTCGCCGAGAACGAGCTGTCGATCCTCGACAGCCTGCGCCTGACCGGCGGCATCCGCATGGACAATGACGAACAGTACGGCAACCACTGGACCCCGCGTGCCTACCTCGTCTGGAACACCACCGAGCGCCTCACCCTGAAGGGCGGCTACTCGCAGGGCTTCCGCGCACCGAACCTGCGCCAGACCCTGCCCGACTGGGGCCAGGCCAGCCGCGGCGGCACGATCTACGGCAACCCCGACCTCGAAGCGGAAACCTCGCGCACGATCGAGGCGGTGGCCATGTACGAAGGCAAGGGCTTCGAGGCCAGCCTGACCGCCTACGACACCCGCTTCAACGACAAGATCACGCGCCTGACCTGCGAACAGGCCGGGGCCTGGTGCGTCGACGAGCCGCTCAGCTCGATCGGCCGCCCGCCGACGACTTACGTGAACGTCGACAAGGCGAAGGTACGCGGTATCGAGGCCACCGTCTCGCTCGACCTCACCCGGACCCTGCGCGTCAACGCCACGGGCACGCTGACGGATTCCAAACAGCTTACCGGCGCCAGCGCGGGCATGGCGCTTAACGACACACCCAAGCAGCAGGCCAGCGCCTCGCTGAACTGGCGCCCCGACGATCGCCTCAGCATGTACGCCCGCGCCGTCTATCGCGGCGAGGAAGCCGTGACCGAGGCGCAGATCAGCGGCAACAACCTTGTCGTCGAATCCTACACGACCGTCGATCTCGGCGGATCGTACAAGGTTTCGCCCGGCTTCACGTTCCATGCCGGCGTGCAGAACCTGTTCGACAAGCGCCTGGACTACGAAGAGGCCGGCTACATGATCGACCCGGCCCGCGTCTGGATGGGCGTGACCGCCCGCTTCTGATCTCAACGAGGCGCCCCGGCAGGTCCGGGGCGCCTTTTTCTTCTGGGATTGCCATGACCATTCGCACGCTTCTGCTGGCGGGCCTTGCCCCTGCGACACTTGCCGCCGCGCTCGTCACCCCGGCCCATGCGCACCGCGCCTGGCTGCTGCCTTCCACCACCACGCTGTCCGGCACCGGGCAGGTCGTCTCCGTGGACGCCGCCGTTTCCAACGATCTGTTCCATCCCGACCATGTCGCGCTCAAGACCGATGGCATCACTGTCGAGGCGCCCGACGGCAGCAAGGGCGCGATCGAGAATGCCGCCATCGCCCGTCACCGCTCGACTTTCGACGTAAAGATCGACAAGCCCGGCACTTGGAAGATCGGCACCAGCCGCACCGCCTATGCGGGCACGTTCAAGCTGAACGGCGAGGAATGGCGCGTCGGCGGCCGGCCTCCCCGCCCCGCCAAGCCCGGCACGCCCCAGTCCAGCACGGGCACGCCGCCGGTCCGCCGCGTCGCGGGCCTTGCCGATATTCCGGCCGGAGCGACCGAGGTGAAGCTGGCGGAAGTGCTTTCCACCAATGCCGTCTTCGTCACCGCCGATGCGCCCACGAAAACCGTGTTCACCAGCGGCAAGGGTCTGGAACTCGATCCCGTCACCCACCCCAGCGCGCTCGTTTCGGACGAGGAAGCGCGTTTCCGCTTCCTGATCGACGGCAAGCCCGCAGCGGGCGTGAAAGTCACGCTGGTGCCGGGGGCCAAGAAGTTCCGCGAGGCCGAACAGGCGCAGGAACTCGTGACCGACGCCCAGGGCCTGCTGACGGTGAAGTGGCCGCTCGCGGGCATGTACTGGCTGAGCGCCGCCGCCAGCGACGCGAAGCCCGCCGAACGCCGCGCGCAGGAACGCCGCATGACTTACGTCACCACGCTGGAAGTCGTGGCCCCCTGATCCGAAAAGCGGTCACCGGGGTTCCACGCGAACCCCGGTGACTGTTTGAAAATTCGCAGTATGCGAATTTTGCGGCACCGGCCCTCGCCCCCACCCTACCACCCATCGGTAGTATCCTGCGGGTGGTAGGGTGGGGGCGAGGGCCGGTGCCGATCTAAAATGCCCTTTCGGGCATTTTTCAAACAGACACTCAGATTTCCAGCTGGCTGCCCAGTTCGATCACGCGATTGGTGGGCAGTTTGAAGAACTCCATCGCGCTCTGGGCGTTGCGGACCATCAGCGCGAAGAGCTTCTCCCGCCAGAGCGCCATGCCCGGACGGCTCGACGGGATCAGGGTCTGGCGGGAGAGGAAATAGCTCGTCTCCATCGCCTTGAACGGCCCGCCCGCGCGATCCTCCAGCGCCAGCGCGGCGGGAATGTCCGCCTCGTCCATGAAGCCGTAGTGCAGGACCATGCGGTAGAAGCCCTGCCCCAGGTCCTCCACTTCACAGCGATCCGCCTGTGCGACATGGGGCACGCCCCGGTTGGCCACAGTCAGGATCACCACGCGGTCGTGCAGGATGTGGTTGTGCTTGAGGTTGTGCAACAGGCCCGGCGGCACGCCGTCCGCGCTGGAGGCCAGGAATACCGAAGTTCCCGGCACCCGGCGCACCCGCTCTCCCACCGACTTGAGGAACGTGGCGAAGGGGATCGAATCCTCGTGCAGGCGCGTGCGCACCAGCCGCCTGCCCGTGGCCCAGGTGGTGAGCAGGGTGAAGACCACCACCGCCACCAGCAGCGGGAACCAGCCGCCGTCCGGGATCTTGGTTGCGGTGGAGGCGAAGTAGAGCCCGTCTATCGCCAGGAAGCCCAGCGTTACCGCGCCAGCCAGCGCCGGATGCCATTTCCATACCGTCAGCGTCAGCACGCCCAGCAGGCAGGCGGTAATGAGCATGGTCCCGGTCACCGCGATCCCATAGGCGGCGGCCAGATTGCCCGAGCTGCGGAAGCCGAAGACCAGCAGGATCACCATGACCAGCAGCCCCCAGTTCACCAGCGGCACGTAGATCTGGCCCGCCGCCTTGGCGCTTGTGTGCAGGATCTTCAGGCGCGGCAGGAAGCCCAGCTGCACGGCCTGCTGCGAGACCGAGAAGGCCCCCGAGATCACCGCCTGGCTGGCGATGACGGTGGCCATCGTCGCCAGCGCCACCAGCGGCAGGCGCGCCCAGTCCGGCGCCATGAAGAAGAACGGATTGCTGATCGCCTCGGGATTGCGCAGCACCAGCGAGGCCTGGCCCAGGTAGTTGAGCAGCAGGCATGGGAAGGCCACGTAGAGCCACGATATCGAGATCGCCTTGCGGCCGAAGTGCCCCATGTCGGCATAGAGCGCCTCGGCCCCTGTCACCGCCAGCACCACGGACCCAAGCGCCAGGAAGGCCAGCTTGGGGTTCACCAGGAAAAATTCGAAGGCATGGTGCGGGCTCAGTGCCGATACCACTTCGGGCGCTTGGACGATGGAATGGATGCCCAGCCCGGCCAGCACCAGGAAGTAGACGATCATGATCGGCCCGAACAGCTTGCCCATTGCGGCCGTGCCGTGGGATTGCACCGAGAACAGGCCGAGCAGGATGACCAGGGCTATCGGCAGCACGAACCGGGAAAAACCGGGATTCACCACCGTCAGCCCTTCCACCGCCGACAGCACCGACATGGCAGGCGTGATGATCGCATCGCCGTAGAACAGGGCGGTGGCCATCACCCCCAGCATGGCGATCAGCGGGCTCCAGCGGTTCTTGCCGATGGTCCGGCCGATCAGCGCCAGCAGCGCCAGGCTGCCGCCCTCGCCGTTGTTGTCGGCACGCAAGATGATCAGGACGTACTTGATCGTGACGATCAGCATCATCGTCCAGAACATCAGCGATATCACGCCGTACATGTGCAGCCGGTCCACCACCAGCGGGTGATGGCCGATGAAGCTTTCCTTGAGGGCATAGAGTGGCGACGTGCCAATATCGCCGAACACCACGCCGATGGCGCCGATCGACAGCGCCGTGAGGCTTTCATTGGGGCCATGATGCCCGGAAGTCTCACTCATGGATATGCGCCTGCTCTTGCGTAAGTATCGCGCGCGCGAAGGCGCCGCGATGCTTATGAATTCTTTATGGGAAGCGCGCAATTCCCCGTGGCGGTAGCATGGCTGCGGTTTGCCGCGCGCAGCGGCGAAAAACCGGCATAGCGGCCGGGCCGCAGCCAGAGCGCCGTCACCACCCCCATGCCGATGGCGCTGGTCGCCGACCATGCCAGCTTGTCCAGCGGCAGGAAGGCCGAGGAAGCCGCGAGGATCGCGAAGTCGATCAGGATCTGGCTGCGCCCGATGTTCCAGCCGCGCCGCTGCTGCAGCCAGACGGTGACGATCCCCACGCCGCCGACGCCCGCGCCGTGCCGCACCACCGCCAGCGTCCCCATGCCCAGCAGAGTGCCCGCGCCGACGGCGGCGGCGAAGGGATCCTTCACCTCGATCGTCATGGCATGTTCCGACAAGACCGAGGCAAGCGCGATGCCGCCGCTCGCCGCGATCGTGCGCAAGGTGAACAGCGAACCCATGGCCCGCAGCGCCAGGAACAGGAACGGCACGTTGAGCGCGGCGAACAGCAGGCCCGGCGGCAGCGGCAGGAAATGCCCCACCAGCAGCGCCAGCCCCGCCATGCCGCCCGTCACCAGTCCGGCGGAATGGAGGATCGTCAGCCCCAGCCCGATCAGCAGGCTGCCCACCGCCAGCGCGTAGATGTCCTCGATGCGGCCGTGGCGTATGGCGGTCATGGCGAAAACCTCGCTGGAGGGGTTGATTCGCGCGCCGTTTATGCAGTTGCGAAGGCGCTGTCGAGAGGCGGTTCTAACACGGAACAATCGCACTTTCCTAGGCATCTCCACGCAGGAAACGGCGCGCTGGAGCCGCCCCCGACCGCCGATTGTTTCGCACCTGCAAAATGCGCGCATAAGCGAGGGGTCGTCATTCCGGCTCGCACCGGGCGCAGCCTTCGGCTAGCTTCTGTGCCCAACCCGCCAACCGCCAGATCGACGATGACCGCCAGGACCAGACTGAAGCTGCAAGCACGCCTTTATTGCGGCGAGGAAATCGCCATGGGCCCCGGCAAGGCCGACCTGCTGGAGGCGATCGACCGCGAAGGTTCGATTTCCGGCGCCGGACGAGCGATGGGGATGAGCTATCGCCGGGCCTGGCTGCTGGTCGACGCGATGAACCGCTGCTGGAACGCCCCGCTGGTCGAAGCCGTCCCAGGCGGCGGGCGCGAGCGGGGCGCCCGGGTCACTCCGGTAGGGCAAGCAGTGCTGGCCCGGTTTCGCGCGCTGCAGGCCCGCATGGCTCTGCTCGAACGGTCGGAGGAATATGCCGCGCTGGCGGATGCCCTGCGTGATGCCCCCCTCCCCGCAAAGGCGGATCACGAGCAGGACTGACCCGCGCGGGCGCTTTCCCGTGAACCTCTCCCGCCCCGGTGCGTTGCCTGCCTGATGCTGTTTCGTCCTTCCGCACAGCGTGGTCCGATGCCCTCGCTCCCGCGCCGCGTCTTCGCTGCGGCGCTGCTCTGCGCCGCCCTTTGCGCCAACACCGCTCCCCCGACCCCCGCCGATCGCTATGGCGCGCTTTTCACCGCCGTTCAGGAACAGCGCATCTTCGAGGACGGCAAGACTTTCGTGGACGCCGTGCCCAAGGCCCCGCCCGAAGAGATCATGCGCTCCTACGCCGCCCAAACGCCCAAGACCCCTGCCGAACTAAAGGCATTCGTGCTTTCCCATTTCACGGTGCCGGGCGTGAACGAGACCCCGGCCCTGCCGCTGCGCCAACATGTCCAGGCGCTCTGGCCGCACCTCGTCAGGCGCGACGCAGCGGAAAGCGCTCCATATGCCTCGGCCATCGCCCTTCCCGGTCCCTATGTCGTGCCGGGCGGGCGGTTCCGGGAGATGTACTACTGGGATTCCTACTTCACCATGCTCGGCCTTGCCGCCGACGGGCGCGACGATCTGGTCGAGAGCATGATCGACGACTTCGTCAGCCTGATCGAGCGCTTCGGCCACATTCCCAACGGCACCCGCACATATTACCTCAGCCGCTCGCAGCCGCCTTTCTTCGCGCTTATGCTCGATCTGTCGAAGCAGACCGACCCGGCCCTGCGCGCCCGCCGTCTCGCCGCGCTGCGCAAGGAACACGCCTACTGGATGGCGGGGGAAAGCTGCGCCAGGCAGACCCGGAAGCCGTGCGACCGCGTCATGCCGATGCCGGACGGCAGCCTCCTGAACCGCTACTGGGACGACCGCGACACCCCGCGCGATGAATCCTTCGCCGAAGACCGCGCAACGGCTGCGAAGACACCCGATCGTCCGGCCACGCAAATGTACCGCGACTTGCGCGCCGGCGCGGAAAGCGGGTGGGACTTCAGCGCACGCTGGCTGACCGATCCGCAAGATCTCTCGACGATCCGAACCACCGCCATCGTTCCCATCGATCTCAACGCCCTGCTCTGGGCCATGGAAACAGGCATTGCCAAAGGCTGCGCCGAGGCTGCCGATCGGCCCTGTCAGCGCGAATTCAACCGGCGCGCCGATGCCCGCAAGGCCGCGGTCGACCGCTATCTCTGGCTCGGCAAGGAAAACCGCTACGCCGACTGGTCCCGCGACAGCCGCAAGCCGACCGCCGTGCTGAGCAGCGCCACGCTCTATCCGTTGTTCGTCGGCATGGCCTCCCCCGCACAGGCAAAGGCCGTTGCAGCCACCACGCGAGACAAACTGGTCGCCCCGGGCGGCCTGCGTACTACGGCCATGCGCAGCGGCCAGCAGTGGGATGCTCCCAACGGCTGGGCCCCACTCCAATGGGTCGCGCTCGACGGGCTAGGCCGCTACGGCGAGCACGACCTGGCCCGCGACATCGCCAGCCGCTGGATCAAGACGGTCAGCGTCACCTACCGCGACACCGGCAAGATGCTGGAAAAGTACGACGTGGAGGAGCAATTGCCCGGCGGTGGCGGAGAGTATCCGCTGCAGGACGGCTTCGGCTGGACCAATGGCGTGACTAGCGCAATCCTCGAACGCTATCCGGCAATCGCACCCTGATCCCTTCGCTAGATCCAAGGCCGCAAGCTGAATGGCGGGTATTGTCCAGCAGGCTAATTCCCTCCACGAGGGTCCGAGCCTGGACGACGGGTAGTCTATACTCGAAGTATGGGCCCGTCGCCGTTCGTTCGACAATACAAGCCACGTGAGCGCATCCTGACCGTCCGGTTGCCGCAATGGACAGTTCTAAGATATAACGAGGGCCGCTGGCATAAAGGCCGTAGCTGCTCTAGTTTTCCTCATGCTCGTTCAAGGCGTTCAGCAGGTCATAAGTGCCGGTCACGACGTTCGAGCGAATATTTGCCTGAATTGTCGTGCGCGCCGCCGTAGGTCAGCAGGATCGGCGCCTTGATCTCGGCTGCGAAAGTGAAGGGGCTCATGGCGGTATGAGTCTGCATCGCCTGTCAGGAGCTACGCTGCTCGGCCTGAAAACCGAACGGCATCATCGTGCCTTTAACTGCGACGCAGGAGCGCCATCGTCGAAGGGCGCCGGGCGGCAACAACAATGTTGCGATTAACTCGCAATAGTGTTTAAGCGCGCCCTCATGTCGAAAGTCGCCGCAACCGGATTGAACGCGTCAAAAGGACGTCTCTGGGTCGGATCCCCGCGCGTGATCTCGCTTGCGGTAACCGTTCTCGTTCATATCCTCGGGTTCGGCATCGTGATTTACAACCAGTTCCCTCTCGCTTTGGAAAAGCGCCCGGTTTCCGCGAAGCCGGTGATAATCGTCTACAACGTTGCTGCGGCTCCGGCGACAAAGGAGCGCAAGCAAGAAGGGACGGCGGCAACGATCTCGCCCCGCAAAGAGGGGAACGGACCGGAACAGCGCACGAAGCCCAGCCTCGTCGAAGCGGTGGCTCCGGCAAGCTCCCCGCTTATGGTCAATCCGGATATCGAAGTTGAGGCACTGGGCGCCGTCACGCCGCAACAGCAGGCAAGCGATCCCGTTCAGGACTATCGGCTTGCGCTCTTTGCGCGACTGGCCGAGCACCGGGACTATCCAGAGACGGCGCGCCTGCGGCACTACCAAGGTGACGGTGCCGTATCGTTTCGCATAGATCGCGGCGGCAACCTGCTGAGCGCCTCGATGGAGCGTTCCACCGGCCGGGCCGTGCTCGATCGCGCAGCGCTGAGGCAGGTCCGCCGCGCGTCACCCTTTCCGCAGATCCCGCCGGAATTGCCCGACGAGCTTATCGTCGCCGTGCCGCTGCAGTTCCTGATCGTTCCGCCCGGCAGGCAAATGGCCGCGCGGTGACGGTCAAGGCGCTGTCCCTGCTCGCGCGGCATCGTGCCGCGCTGCTGGCCAACGTGCGGCGCCGTGTCCGGCCTCCGGTCGAGCCTGCGGATATCGTGCAGGAAGCCTTCACCCGGGCGATTCCCGCCATCGAGGCCGGTCGGGTCGCCAATGTGTCGGCCTTCGTTCACGGGATCGCCCGCAACCTCAGCGCGGAAGCGATGCGCCAGGAGCAGCGGTGGTCGCACTGGCTGGTGAAGACCGACCAAAGCGACCAGGTCGCCGACGATGCCCCTTCGCCCGAAGCCCATGCCGCAGGTCGCGACGAACTCGACCGATTGCACGGCGCGATGGCGACATTGCCCCCGCGCTGCCGGGAAGTTTTCGCGATGCGCCATGTCGAGCTTCTCGAAAAAGCCGAGATCGCGGAACGGCTCGGTATTCATGTCAAACAGGTCGAGAAGCAGTTGCGGCACGCCCTCGTGCTCTGCGCGCGCATTCTGGCCGCGCCTGAACAGGACGATTAAAAATGCGACCCCAGGGCGCCAAATCCCCGCGAACTCCGACTGAGCTTATGAGACGGCAGAACCGGACCGCCAGACGAGAGGTGAGCGATGTCGATTGAAGACGACGGAGACGCCCCGATCGGGACAGCAGAGGAACAGGCGGCGGACTGGATCGTCCGGCAGGACGGCACGGCGCTGGGCGAGGTGGAGCAGGCCGCTTTCGCGGCATGGATCGCGGTGCCGGAACACCGCCGGGAGTACGACCGGCAGAACGCGGTCTGGCAGCGCTATCGGCGCATGGCATCTCTGCCGATCCGCGAGGAAGAAGCTGGTAGCCCGCCCCGGACGAGCCGCTGGCGGCCCATGCGCTCCGCAATCGGCGTGCGGTTCGCCGTGCCCGCCGTCGCGGCAGTGCTGGCCGTGGCGATCATCGGCAGCGCTGAGGATTGGCCGACGCGGCTGCGCGCGGACTATTCCACCGGCATAGGGGAACGGCGCAGCGTCCGGCTGGCAGATGGCTCGGTCGCGATATTGGGAGCAGGTTCGGCCCTCAGCTTCGACGGATCTGGAGAAGCGCGCGTGGTGACGCTGCTTGGCGGCGAAGCGCAATTCGAGGTGGCGCGCGATCCGCGCCGACCTTTCCGGGTCGAGACCGCCGAAGGAAGCGTGACGGCACTCGGCACCGTGTTCACGGTGGCCGAGCACGGTGGCAGCCCCGAAGTCGCGGTGCTGGAGCACAGCGTTGCGGTCCGAACGTCCGGCGGCGCGAAGGCGGTGGTCCGGGAGGGTGAGAGCACGCGCTTCACCGCGCAGGCCGTCGAGCGGCCGGTACGGTCGGACGTGCTGGCGGCTGCGGCCTGGACCCGCGGCAAGCTGATCGTATCCGATCGGCCGCTCGGCGAAGTCGTGGCCATCATCGGCAGGCAGCGTCGCGGCTACTGGACCGTGCGCGGCGACGCGGCGAAGCTGCGGGTGAACGGGGTCTACGATCTCGACCATCCGCTGGACGCATTGGACGCTCTCGAAAAGACGCTGGGCCTGCGGTCGATCCGCATCTCCAATCGGTTCATCGTCGTCACGCGCTGAAACCCTCCGAAATCGCAGCTGCAAATTTTTTCACGCCAGGTAGGCGCCAAATGCCTCCTGCCTCCGACCTACCAAATGAGAGTGCGTCGCATCCGCATTAAAGCACTCGATTCATTCAGGGGTTTTCAGACATGAGGCAATTTTCCGCGCGGACGCTGCTGGCCGCGGCATGGGCCGGAACGACGATGTTGACGGCAGTGGGTGCGACCGTGGTGCTCTGCACGCCCGCACGCGCCCAACAGGCAGAGGCGGCGCGCCGCTACGAGATTCCGGCCGGATCGCTGGCGCAGGCGCTGAACCGCTTCGCCGATCAGAGCGACGTGCAGATTTCCTATGAAGGCAAGCTCACCGAAGGCCGCACGACACCGGGGCTGCGCGGCACGTTCCTGCCCCGCGAGGCGCTCTCCCGCCTGCTGGCGGGTTCGGGACTGGTCGCCCGCGCGGCGGATACCGGGACGCTGACGATCGCACCGGCCACGGTCGGGCGGCTGGAACTGGACCCGATGCGCATCCAGACGGTAGGCTATACGAACGGTGACGAGGACGGGGAGACCAGCCTGGGTCGGCAGTCCGCCCGCGACAACGGGCCGATCGTGGTCAACGGCCAGCATGTCTCGCCCAATCTGGAAGCGGGTATCGGCCCCTGGGGCTCGCGCAGCATCGCCGACACGCCCTATTCGGTCACGGTCATGTCCAGCGAGCAGATCCAGAACACCATCGCCCGCGATCTCGACCAGCTCTACAAGATGAACCCGGTGGTGCAGGTCAATGCGCCGACAACGATCTTCGGCTATCCCAACGTGAAGATCCGCGGTTTCGACAGCAGCACCGGCATCGTCGACGGCGTGCGGCTTTCGTCTTCCACTTATGGTCTCTCGACCGAGGAGATCGAGAAGGTCGAGGTCATGAACGGCCTGTCCGGCTTCCTCTATGGCTCGGGCAATGTCGGCGGTGTCTCGAACTATGTCCTCAAGCGGCCGACTTACGAGTCGCTCGCCAATGTGGCGGTGGGCAATTACGGTGGCAGCCAGTATTTCGGCCATGTCGATCTCGGCGGCAGGATTACCAGCGACGATACCCTGGCCTTCCGCTTCAACGGCGCCTACGCCGACGGCGGGACTTCCAAGGACGACCAGCACCTGAAGAAGTGGCTGGTAAGCGGCGCGCTCGACTGGAACGTCACCAGCAAGCTGCTGGTGCAACTGGAAGCGGCGCATACCTACTGGCATCTCGACCGTGTAGATACGCGCTTCTACACTAACGGCCTCGGATACTGGCCGGACGCCTACGACAATTCGAAGACCTACACGCCGGGCTGGACCTACAACCAGACCACGTCCGATCGCGTCGGCGCCAACGTGAAGTACCAGATCAGCGAGGCGGTCTCGCTGCGCTCGGCCTATATGTACAAGGAAGATGAGCGCGAATACGTGATCATCTACCCGATCGACACGCCGAGTGGCTGGTCGACCTACAGCATTACCAAGACCTTCCCTTACGACACGATTTCGCAGGGCGCCTATACCTACCTCGATGTGGCGTTCGACACCGGTCCGATCGGTCACAAGCTGACGGTGGGCGGTTCCTGGGATACCTTCAAGGAAGTGCGCCACGTCGTCGGCAACGTGCCGGGCACTTATGCCGACGGCACGCCTTATCCGCCCGGTGCCAATCTGACGCTGGACGAACTGCTGAACATGCCGACACCGGTGTTCGACGGCGATCCGGGGCCGAAGTACAAGTCGAACGATTCGACCAACTTCAACGCGATCATCGGCGACGACATCGCCTTCACCGACAGCCTGAGCGCACTGGTCGGCTTCAACTACAGCACAATCCGCACGCGCAGCTACACGACGGCAGGGGCCAGATCGTCCGGTTACAAGAAGTCCGCGATCACGCCTACGGTCTCGCTGATCTACAAGCCCGTGCCCGCACTGACCACTTATGCGAGCTACATGGAGGCGATGGAAGCCGGCACGATCGTGCCCAACGATCCCACGCTCTACACCAACCCCGGCGAGGTGATGGATCCGATCATCTCGAAGCAATACGAAGTCGGCGCCAAGTATGCCTTCTCCGACAAGTTGCTGGTCACCTCGGCGCTGTTCCGCATCGAAAAGGCGAACAGCTACAACGAGATCGCCCCGAGCGGCCTGACCACCATCAACCAGGACGGCAGGCAGGTCCATCAGGGCCTCGAACTGACGCTGGACGGCCATATCTCCGATCATCTGCGGATCGTGGCAGGCGGCAGTTGGATGGACCTCGGCATCGAGAAGGCCACCAATGCCGCGCTCAAGGGCAAGAAGCCGATCGGATCGTCCGCGCTGATGGCCAAGGCTTCGCTGGAATATGCGATCCCCGCCGTGGACGGCCTCGTGCTTTCGGGCGGCGCCTATTATTCCGGCGCGAAGTACCAGGACGCCGCCAATGCCAATCGGATCGACGGCTATACCCTGTTCGACGCCGGTATCCGCTACCGCACCGAAGCGCTGGGACGGCCGACCACCTTCAACCTCTACGTCAGCAACCTGACCAACAAGGACTACTGGTCCTCGTACTGGCAACTGGGCCTGCCGCGCACGATCGCGTTCTCGGCGCGGACGGAATTCTGAGGGGGCCGAAGGGGCGAGGATGCGATCATGAAGCAGGGTTTCCGCCAGTCGATGGCATGGCTGCACACCTGGGTCGGGCTGATACCGGGCTGGATCCTCTACATCGTCTTCCTGTTCGGGACGGTGGCGTTCTTCCAGTACGAGATCGATGCCTGGATGCGGCCCGAACTGCCCTCCGACACGGCGGTGACCCCGCGCGCGCTCGAGGCCGCCGACGCGCTTCTTCGCCGACGCGGCGCGGGCGCGGAAAGCTGGAACGTATCCTTGCCCAATGCACGCGGCGGTACCGGTCTTTCCGTGTCCTGGCGCGTAGCGGGACAGGACCGGCACGACCGCAAGGACATCACGCTCGATCCGCAGACCGGGCGCGAACTGGGCGTGCGCGAGACGCGCGGCGGGTTCTTCCTCTACCGCATGCATTTCGACTTACATTACATCTCGGTGCGCTGGGCGCGCTACCTGGTCTGCGTGGCGGCACTGGCGATGCTGGTGGCGATCCTTTCGGGCGTGGTGACGCACAAGAAGATCTTCACCGACTTCTTCCAGATGCGCTTCGGCAAGGGACAACGCTCCTGGCTCGACGCGCATAACGCCACCGGTGTGCTGGCGCTGCCGTTCCATGTGATGATCACCTATACGGGCCTCGTCACCTTGCTGTTCACGCTGATGCCCTGGGCGATCACCGCGAACTTCGCGGACCGCGAGGCCTTCTACGCCGCCTCCAGTCCCCGCCCGGACGAGCGCGAGGCCAGCGGCATTCCCGCAAAGACGATGCCGCTGGCCCGGATGGTCGCCAGTGCCGAACGCCAATGGCAAGGCGTCCGGCCTGCCTACATCACCGTCGAGAACCCCGGCGACCTGAACGCCACCGCCCGCCTCTATCCCGAGCGGACCGACTGGGGCAGCGGCCGCCGCAGCGCGATTTACATCGACGCCGCGCAGGCCCGCATCATCCCGCTTCCCGAGCCTGTGGAAGGCGGCGCGGGCAAGACCCGCGAAGTCATGGTCGACTTGCACACCGGCTGGTTCGCCGGGATCGGCCTGCGCTGGCTCTACTTCCTTTCAGGCATAGGCGGCACCGCGATGTGCGCCACCGGTCTGGCCCTGTGGTGCGTCAAGCGCCGCACCAAACTGCCCGACCCCGCCCACCCGCACTTCGGCTTCCGTCTGGTCGAGCGGCTGAACATCGGCTTCATCGCCGGAGCGCCGGTCGGCATCGCCGTCTATTTCCTCGTCAACCGCCTGTTCCCGACCTCGCTGGCCGAACGCGGGGAGTGGGAAGTCGACAGCCTGTTCATCGCCTGGGGCGCGATCTTCGCCTGGACTCTGGCCCGGCCCGCCAAGCGCGCCTGGGTGGAAGCGCTCGGCACCGGCGCCGTGCTGTTCGCGCTGGTGCCCATCGTCAACGCCGCGACGACCTCGCGCGGTCTCGGCCCGAGCCTCTATCGCGGCGATTGGGTCTTCATCGGTTTCGACCTGACGATGATCGCGGTTGCTGCGGCCCTCGCCTACACCGCGCGAAAAGTGCTTCGCCACCAGCCCAAGGCCGCACCGGCCCGGCGCAAACGCAATACTGCGGAGGCCGCAGCATGATCCATCTCGCCATTGCCGTGCCCGCGCTGCTGGGCTTTGCCTCGCTGCTGCTGGCCATGGTCCGCCACCAGCAGGACTGGCTGCGCCGCAAGCTCTCTCCGCCCAGGTCCAAGGCGCTGCGCCGGAGCGGTTTCGCCGCGCTCGCGCTGGCGTTCGCCGTCGCCGGGCTCGGTCTCGGCTGGGCTTACGGCACGGTGGTCTGGTGCGGATGGCTGAGCGCGGCCGCCGCACTCGTCCTGACCGCGCAGACCAATCGCGAGCGCATCCTGCGCCTGCTCTCCTGACCCTCATGTCCCCGCAATCGAAAGAGCCTGCCATGAACACTCCCGCGACGCCCAGGTCGTCCCCTTCATCCGGTGTCGCGGCCGGTGCGCGCCGTCATCGCCTGGCCGTGACGGCGCGCACCTTGGCAGGCACGCTCGGCGCCTATGGACTGACCGCGCAGATCACCGTCGTCCTGTCCCTCGTCCTCGCGCTGGCAGGCATGGACCGCGCCGAAGCGGTAGTGGCGGCCACGCTCGCCAGCTTCGCGGTATTCGCCGCCATTTCCATGGCCATCTTCCATGCCCGCAGTGCAGGCCGCGCCTGGCTCTGGCTAGCAGGCGCCGCCGCCCCGCTTTCGCTTCTCCAATGGGTGCTGAGTCCGCTTTGATGAATGCCTTTTCCGTGATGCTTGCGGGCGTGGCCGCCACGACCACGCCCCTCGATGAAACGCGCCCCTCGGAACTGTTCGGCCAGGAAGCCCCGCCCGCCATCGTTCCGGTCGGCCCCGACCCGGTCTATCCGGCCGAATTCTACAAGCCGTTCCAGCCGCAGACCGCGCTCGACATGCTCGAACGCACGCCCGGCTTCCTGCTCAGCGAGGGCACTTCGGTGCGCGGTTTCGGCGGGGCTGCGGGCAATGTCCTGATCGACGGCCAGCGCCCGACGGTGAAAGGCGGCGGCATCACCGAAGTCCTGCGCAGGATCGCCGCCTCGCGCGTGGAACGCGTGGTCCTGCTGCGCGGCACCGACGCCGCCGAGGCGCAAGGGCAGACGCTGGTGGCCAACCTGATCCTGCGTGCCGATGCCGGGGGATCGGGCAATGCCTCGCTCACCCTGAGCCATACGGCGGACGGCCGTATCTCGCCCTCCGCGCGCATCAGCCATGCCCGGCGCATCGCCGGATGGCAGACCAATATCGAGCTTTCCGGCGAGATGGTACGCTTCCCCACCGACGGGACCTATCTCGACCGCGACGCAGCGGGCAGCCTCTACCGCACCCGGCAGGAGCATATTGCGGGCAAGGCACCCGAATATGGGTTGGCGCTGAGCACCTCCGGCGCGCTGGCAGGCGGCACGCTGACGGTGAACCTGCGGCTCAACAAGGACGGCTATTCCTCCAGGCGCGGCATCGATATCTTCGAAGGCCCCGCAGATGAAACACCCGATGACACCCCCGATTCTCGGCGCGACATCGCCTACGACGAAAAGGGCCGCAGCGGCGAACTCGGTCTCGACTGGACCCGCCGCCTCGGGTCGGGCTGGTCGGCCAAGCTCGTCGGTCTCGGCCGGATCGAGCGCTACACCACCGACGAGGACTATATCGAGGCCGACTATCGCGGTCTTTCCTCGCGCCTCCAGAAGCCCAGCGAGTTCGTCGCCCGCACGACCGTCACCCGCGAGGGCAACCATCCAGTCCGCCCCGAATTCGGCGGCGAGATCGCCTACAACCGCCTGTCGAGCCGGCTGGACTATGCCGAAGACACCGGCGGCGGGCTGATCGCCATCCCGCTCGCCAACGACCGCACCCGCGTCTCGGAAATGCGCGGCGAGGCTTTCGCCAACCTCACCGTCAGGCTCACCGGCCATCTCAATCTCGAATCCGGCATGGCCGTGGAGTTCTCCCGCATCCGGGTGACGGGAGAGGCGGCGCAGGAGCAGAGCCTGTCCTATCTCAAGCCCTCGGCAGCGCTGGTCTGGTCGCCTTCGGGTAGCACCCAGCTTCGTCTCGGCGCGCGCCGGACCGTCGACCAGTTGGACTTCGGCGATTTCGCGGCTTCCGTGAACCAGGCCGACGGGCGGCCGCTCGGCGGCAATTCGGGCCTGCGCCCGGCCCGCGTGACCCGCGTCCTCGCCCGCCTCGACCACCGCTGGGGCGAGGGCGGCGCGATCGCGCTGGAAGCCTATCACCAATGGCACACCGGCCTGCTCGGCTATCTCGTCCTGCCCAGCGGCGACGAAGCGCTCGGCACGATCGGCAATGCCCGGCAATGGGGCATTACCGCGCAAGGCACGCTGCCGCTCGACCGGGTGCTGAAGGGCGCCCGGCTCACCGTGGACGGGACCTGGCGCGGTTCCCGCCTGCGCGATCCGGTGACAGGCCGGAACCGGGTGATGGACGACATACCCTCCCGGAGCCTTACGGCCGAATTCCGCCACGACATTCCCCGCTTTAAGTCGTCATGGGGCGTGACCTGGACGGCGGCGGAGGAAGCCGAAGTCTTCTACACCGGCGAAGTCCTGCGCTGGCGCGATCGCGCACTGTGGGGTGCCTATATCGAGACGACCGCGTTCGCCGGTTTCAAGACCACCCTGCGGGCCACGGCCTTCAACGGCGCAGACGACTCCCGCCTGCGCGCGTTCTACGCACCGAGCCGGGCGGGTACGCCAAGCGGCAGCGAACGGCGCGATCAGCAATCGGGGGCGGTTGTCTCGCTGGCATTGGCGCGTTCCTTCTGAAACGCGCGCTTCGTGTCGCGCGCCATAAGGCCCCTGAAGCCGCAGCAAAATTCTATCCGCTGTTTCTCAGAGGCTTGGGGTCTGGTTGTCGGTTCAAGATCGCATCCAGGCTTTTCACGATTGCTGGCTTCTCAGCGGCGATGTTGCGCGTTTCTTCGGGGTCGCCAAGCAGATCGTAGAGTTCGTAGACTCGCTCGCCGGTCTGGTCGTGGGTCCAGCGGACGAGGCGGTATTGCTCCGTGCGGATCGCCTGCCCCCAGCGGTGGGGGCGATTGTAGAAGTGATAGGCATAGCCGCGCAGGCGCCTGCCCGAATTTTCCAGCACCGGCTTGAGGCTGATGCCGTCGATCGGCTGAGGCCCCCTGGGCGGTGCCAGTCCCACGAGCGCGGCCAGCGTGGGATAGATATCCACCGTCTCGGCAGGTTGACGGGTCGCGGCGCCATGGGCGATCCCCGGACCCGCGAAGATCAGCGGCTGATGCGTCGCCTGCTCGAAATTGGTGTGCTTGGTCCAAATTGCGTGGTCACCCAAATGATAGCCGTGATCGCCCCAGAGCACGACGATCATGTTCTTCGCCTGCCCGCTACGCTCCAGCTCGTCCAGAACCTTGCCGATTTGCGCATCCACGTAGCTTACGCCGGCATAATAACCGTGGATCAGCTTGCGCTTGAGGGCATCTGGGTACTGCGCCTCCGGGGTCTTTTCGGGGACCGGGGTATAGGCGTTGATCTCTCCGCCCACTTTGCCGGCGAAAGCCGGGGCACCGTCTGGCAGGCGCTCGAACGCGGGCATCGGGAGCTTTACCGGATCGTAGAGGTTCCAGTACTTCTTCGGCACCGAGAACGGCAGGTGCGGCCGCGCGAAGCCCACCGCGAGGAAAAACGGCGCAGGTCCGTCCCTCAGCGCCTTGAGCCGACCGATCGCGTATTCCGCCGTGCGCCCATCGGCATAAGCATCGTCGGGAACCTCGGGATCTTCCCAAGCCGCGCCCTTGGGCAGCGTTTTCGAGAACTCCCAGACGTCCTCGTCCGGCAGTTCGAATTCGTTGAACAGCGCCTCCTCGCGCGTGTGGCCGACGGACTTCGCCTCGGGCGAGACGTATTCGATTACATGGTCTTTATGCGGCGGTGCGGACCAGCTTTGCGGATCGCCCACGGTGCCGTGGCCGATGTGGAAGACCTTGCCCATGCTCTCGGCGCGGTAGCCGGCGGCCATAAAGTACTGGGGCAGCGTCACCGCGCGGGGCATGTAGTCGCGCAGGTTCATCCCGAAATCGTAGATGCCCGAAGACGTCGAGCGCGCGCCGGTCATCAGATTGATGCGGCTCGGCGCGCAGACCGCCTGGTTGGCATAGGCCAGGTCGAAGCGCGTTCCGCGCGCGATCAACCGGTCGATGTTGGGCGTGATCGCGGTGGCATCGCCATAACCATGGATCGCGGGTTTAAGATCGTCGATCATGATCAGCAGGACGTTTGGCCGGGCTGCCGTCGTCTCGCCACCCGGACGCGTCTGGCCTGCGGAAAGCTGCGGCGCTCCGGCGAGCATGGTCAGTGCCAGCAGCGATGCGGCGATACGCCCCTTCATTGCGCTCATTGACCGGTCGCCGCCTTGGGATCGGCATTGAGATGCGGCTTGCCCTTCACTGGACGGTCATCGCCTTGCTCCCGGCGCCATGTCTCGAGCCGCGCGCGCAGCTTGCGAAGCGTTGCGGCTTGCCGGGGATCGGCAGCCAGGTTGTGCGTCTCGTTCGGATCTGCCGACAGGTCGTAGAGCTCCTCGGCAGGTCGCCGGTAATAGGCATCGACGATCTGCTTCGCGGCCGGGTCCTTCTCCGCGGCGCGCCGCCACGACGAGAAATAGGCATCGCCGCCAAGGGTGGCGTTCTGGTCGATGTGCGTGGTGTAGAAGTACTCCGGGTGGAGGTTCTCGATGTATTTCCATCGGGCCGTGCGGATCGCGCGGCCGGGAAAGACGTTGAAGTCCCCGTCGTTGTTGTGCGTGGTGAAGATTTCCGATCGACCGGCGAAATGCGTGCCCGGACGCAGGGCGGCGGCGAAGGAACGTCCATCGATATCGGTCGGCGCGGTTCCGCCCGCCACTTCAGTCAGGGTCGGCAGAATGTCCACCCAGCTGACCATCGCGTCGGTGCGCGTCCCCGGCGCAGTCTGGCCGCGCCAGCGCACGATCAGCGGCGTACGCGTGCCGGTGTCGTAGAGGTTCCACTTGCCAAAGGGCCACTGCGCCCCGTGATCGGACGAGAACAGGATGAGGCTGTCCGGCCCGAGCACGGTGTCGGTCGCCGCCATCACGTCGCCCAGTTCCTCGTCCATCCGCGCGATCGCCGCGTAGTAGCGCGCCCGCGCGAGCCGCGTTTCGGGCGTGTCGATCGTCTTGGCGGGCAGTGACAGGCCGTCGGGCTGGAAGCCGTCGGTCGAATCCGGCCAGGGAACGTGCGGCCAGTTGCTGCCCACGAAAAGGGCTAGCGGCTTCCGCGCCTTGTCCTTCCCCTTTCCCTTGCGGGCCTTCAGCCACTTGATGGCATCGGGGATCGCGGCGTCGTCGTGGAACGTGTCGTGTGCGTAAGAATCGAATCCGTAGAACCCGGTATGCTCGTAATGGGCCACCTTGCCGAAGGCGACGACCTCGTAACCCTGTGACTGGAGGTACGACGGCAGCTTGCGAATTGCTGGATCGGGCCGTTCGTGGTTGGCCTCCGCCCGGTTGCGCGCCGGCATCATGCCGGTCAGCAACGCCGCGCGGCTGGGCGCACAGGCGGGCGAGGCCACGAAGGCACGGTCGAAGGCGATCCCCTCTGCCGCCAGCCGGGCAAGATTGGGCGTGCGTGCATCGCGGTCGCCATCGGGCGTCACGTCGAGATAACCCAGATCGTCGGCCAGGAACACGACGATATCGGGCTTCTGTCCCGGAGCAGCGCGATCCTGCGCCCAAGCCGGCATCGCTACCAGTGCCAGCGCCGCCGCCACGAGCGCACGGCGGCTGACTCTGCCGAAGGCTGGTTGCTCACCTTTGGTCATTTTGAGATTCCTCGACAAATTGTGGTTGTCATCAGAACTTTACCCGCGCACCGATGGTGTAGACCGTCTCGTCTTCGAGCAACGAAAAATTGATGCGCTCAGAACCGCGATAGATCGAGGTCCGATTGTGCAGGATGTTGGTCCCGCCGATGTCGAGGCGGAACGCCTCCGTGAAGTCGTAGCCGATGCTGAAATCGAGGCGTCCCGCCGGCCGGGCATAGGAAAGCAGCACGGGCACGTAGGCCTCGTTGACACGGTCCGCATCGAACGGGCGCAACTGGATCCCGCCCGTGTTGTCCGCGTCGATGTATTTCGAACGCGATGTCCATATCAGGCGCCCGCTCAGCCCGGACTTGTCGTAGAGCAGGCCAGCCGTGTAATTGTATTTCGACACGCCGACCAGCGGGTTCCCGGCCAGCGGATCGTCGCCCTTGATCTTGGACTGCGCGAGCGTGAAGGCGCCCTGCACGCCAAAGCCGGAAAGCGCACCGGGCAGAAAATCGAAGAAGTACTGCCCGCTGACTTCCACGCCCTTGAGATCAACCGAGCCGACGTTGCGCGGGCTCGATATCAGGTAGTTCAATCCGTCGATCGTCTCCTGCGTGCTCGACGTCACCACGCGGTTCGTGATCGAGCGGTAATAGCCCGTCACCGCCACGTAACCGCTGTGGAAGTAGTATTCCGCCGTGACGTCGAAGCTGTCGGATTTCTGCGGCTTGAGATCGGGATTACCGCGCTGCCCGCTGTTCAGCAGGAACACATTGCCCACCAGCGTCAGCGACTCCGTCGGACTGAGCGACGCGAAGTCGGGGCGCCGGATTGAACGCGAGTAATTGAAGCGGGTCTGGAACGAGCCGGGGAACTGCAGCCGCGCTGTAAAGGCCGGCAGGACATCGACATCCGAGGTCTTGGCAGTCACCAGCCCGTAGGTCGTCCCGGTGCGTTCGTAGCCCGAGATCGTGCGATCGGTCTTGACCACGCGCGCACCGACCACGCCGTCCAGCGTAAGCGAGCCCAGCGGGAACTCATAACCACCTTCGACGTATCCCGCATATGTCGTCTCCTTGGCGTTGAACTCCTTGGTCGGATCGTAATCCGGCTGGCGCAGCGGCAGGTTGAACAGCGCCCGCAGTTCGTTGCGGCCACGCTCGGAGCGCAAGTATGCAGGGTTGACGCCCAGGAACGGTACACCGCCGTTGAGGCGCGGCGCCTCCCCGATGATGCTTATGAAGTCCGGCGAAAGCGGCAGCGAGGACACGAGACGCGCGGTGGACTCCGTTGGCGTGCCTATGTTGCCGAAGCCGATCGACTGCACGGTGCTGGTCTGCTGCACGTTCTGCAACCGCGCCTCGCGGCTGGCGTAGCGCAGGCCGACCCTCAGTTTGGAGAGCAGGCCGCCGACATCGTATTCGCCGTCGAGCTTGACTTGGAACAACTGCCCCGTGCCAAGCGTGAAGTTCTGGTTGATCGAATTGCGCAGCGACAGGTTGGCCGAACTGAGCGGGATCGACGGATCGACCGTCACCGTGGGTCCGTTGTCTACGTCGGTTTCCACAAATGCCGAGGCCACACGCTGGCCCACTTCGGCGTTGAAGTTTTCGGTGAAAGCGCGCGAGGTCTGGTAGGAGGCGTCGAGCACCGCCTTGATGCGGTCCTGCTGGAAGTTCAACCCGCCCGCGATCATCCTGTTGCGCTGGGTCAAGCGGTTGGACGACGAGTTCTGGTTGATGACGACGTTGTTGAAGCGCGCGCTCTTTATGTTGCACATGCGCTGGACAGTGAATGGCTGGAGCGACTGCGTGCCGTCGGCGTTGTTGACAAGCGTGGGATTGGTGCCTGCCGCGTTCACCCGCGCGTCGAAGCAGTAGTCGTCCGGTGTGATCTCGGAGATGCTGGTGCCGTTGGTAAAGGGTTGTACGTTGAAGCCGGCAAAGCCCGTTGTACTGCGGAAGTAGGTATAGAGCCCGTCAACATAGACCTGGAGCGAGGGGGCGGCCTGCCACTGGAACGCCGCGTTTACTTGCGCGCGTTCGACCCGGCCGACGTCGGGCATGTTCTGGATAACCTGCGGAATCAGGTAGCCCGGCGTGTTCAGCGGAGCCGTGCCCGATGAGCGGCGCTCGGTCATGTTGCTGGCGCCGCGGATCGTGTCGGAGCGGGAGTAGGTGCCGTTGACCAGCAGGCCGATCTCGCCCACTGGCGTATCCCTCCGAAACGCGGCGAGAGCGCCAAACGCCGGATTTCCGGCCGAGGCGTTGACCGCGTAGTTCTGCCTTGCGTTGAACACCAGCACCGGATCGCGGAAGTCGAACGGGCGGTTGAGCCGCAGGTCGATCGCACCGGCAACGCCGCCCTCGATCTGGTCTACCGTCTGCGACTTGTATGCGTCGATGCGCGACAGGGCCTCAGCGGGAACATCCTGGAGGTCGAAGTTGCGGCCCGTCGTGGTGATGACCTCGCGCCCGTTCACGGTGGTCAGGATATCGGTAAGTCCGCGGATGCGAACACTCGACAGTTCATTGTTGCGGTCGTTCTGGACCTGGATGCCAGGCACGCGTTGCAGTGCCGCAGCCACCGTAGGGTCGGGCAGCTTGCCGATGTCGGTGGCGACGATGGAATCGACGACCTGCGTCGCCTCCCGCTTTACGTCCGCGGCGCGTTCAAGCGATTGCCGGATGCCCGTGACGACGATGTCGCCGCCCTGAGCTTCGGGCGGCGCAACCTCTTGCGCCATCGCGACGCCGCCCGGCGCGAGCGCGGTAAGGGACATGGTCAGATAGCCTGCACCCAGAAGAAACGAACGACGACGGTCCGCCAACCTGATCGATCTCATGAAATCCCTGAATTTTATGATGGGCACGGCCGATCCCTGCCAGCCCGCCATGGCGATGGGCATGCGTTCGGTTGTGCCGTTGAAAAAGGATGCAAAAGCCTGGCGCTGTCGCCTCGGCTTGAGGCTAGCAAGCCTCGCAATCTCAACTTAAAAGATAGACTTATACCCTCAAGATAGATGTGCTTGGCTATTCCCAACCTGCCCTTTCGATCGGGCTTCTGGTGACAGAACGCCAATCCGACGATGGCGAGGCACACCTCTCAGGGCTTGTGACGTTCTGGAATCATCTCATGATCGCCGCGACAAAAACGCGCAGATCCGCGAGCATCAGCTTCGGCTCCTCGAAAGCCGCGAAATGCCCACCCGCCGGCATGACCGAGTAAAATCAGTGATCGGGCGCTGCTCGGCACCTAGCGTCACGAATCATCGGGAATCATGGCAACAACGGGATTAGTTTCGATCGTAGGAGAGCTTCGGATACCAATCCGTCCCCCGACCCTCGGGCGTGAGATCGAGTAGGTTCCACAGCGACGCTATGTCAGGCGCAGTCCTTGGATCCTGCCCTGGATCGGCAGCTTCCGCCGGCATCTCAGCCGAATAGAAGGCGCGCACCGCATCGCCGTCGCGCTGGTATATGACCATGGCAGGATACTCGTCGCCCTCAGGCGTGAGTAGGCCCAGATCGATTGCATAGTCGTCGCCAACCGTCTGGATGAAATCGAGATCCCGCCATCCGCGTTCGTCGGCGAAGGCCTGTTGGCGCGCGACCGGGCTTCGCCCCAGGATCTTGAGTGCCGCTCGTTGCTTCACGTCCATGGCGTTACCATCGACGCTCCCGAGCCAGTTCGTACACATCGGACAGGGGCGGTCACGCTGCGGGCCGAACATCCAGAAGTAGGTGATCAGCGTATCGTGGTCGCCGAACAAGTCGATCAGTCCGAGATCGGCACCCGCCGCGTCGCGAAAGCGATAGTCCTTCTCGATCAGTGGACCGGGCGGCAGCGCCTGACGATGCTCGGCCAGTCGGGTCATCCGGCGGCGAAAATCGATTTCCTCTGCCAGTAGTCTCTCGCGGGCCTCAGAATATTCCGCACTCTCATTCGGAAACGCTGCTTTGCGATGCTTGGCGAGTTCACCAGCCGGTTTCAATTTGGCCTCGTCCACGATCTCTCTCCTCGGATTGCGTGCCGGCATCGTCGGACATCGGCACTTTCCGTTCCGATGCTCCAGTAATCACCACGATGTGGCGGAGTTCCTCCCGAGTCCGTCAGGCGTGCTCTGAGAGCGCTGATCCAGGTTCGATCGTGAAACCAGCTGAAAGATCCCGTGTTTTGTTCACGACCATTTCGCGATCGATTGAAGAGGCGAACATGCAGCAGCAGATCTCCGTCATTACCTTGGGCGTTCGCGACCTTGAGCGGTCGAAGCGCTTTTATGGCGATGGCTTCGGATGGAAGCCGATCTTCGAGAACGAGGAGATCGCTTTCTACCAGATGAACGGATTTGTCCTTGGGATTTGGCTCCAGGCTGTGGAGCGGCGTGCAAAATTGACCCCCTTAGCGGGGTGATCGGCGTCTAAAATTGACCCCCTTCATCTCATCATGAGAAGCGC
>NZ_MSQB01000022.1 GCF_002149965.1 Novosphingobium panipatense
CGGCCATGACCTGCTCAAGCGGCTTGGTGATGTAATAGCTGACGGTCTGCTCTTCGCCGTTCGCATAAGTGACGGTGAGGCGCGCCTGCCCCCAGCCCGAGGCCTTGACCTGGTAGCGTGCCCAGCCTTTTCCGGCCTTCTCGGGGGTCGCGGTCAAGGCCCCTGCGGGGAAGGATTCGATCTTCGCGACCTTGCTGGCCGACTTCAGGAAGAGGCTGGCGGTCTGGTCGGTCGGCACGACATAGCCGGGGATGCCCACGGCCACCGGTCGCTTGTTGGCGACGAGGGTGTCCTCGATCGCGCGGATGCTGGGTGCGGTCACGAAGCGCAGGCCGAAAGTGCGGCTCTCGCCGGGTGCCAGCGCGATGCTGGTCGGTGCGTTCCACTGCTGACCGGCTTTGGCCCATTCCTTCTCGGCGAAGCCCTTGCTGGCGACGGTCCAGTCGTAGAACCCTTCCGAGACCTGGCTGCGCGGGCTGCGATCGGTGAAGATGTCGCCGTCCTTCGCGGCGCGGGCTTCGATGATCGGGCGATAGGCTTCCAGCGGCGTGCCCTTTTCGGGGAGCACCAGCAGCGCGGGACCGCGTCCGTTGAGGCGGGTGACCTGAAGATAGCCGGCGTCGCGGCCGATATAGGGATCGACGAAGCTCGCCTCGGCATGGGCGGAATCGAGTTCACGGTCGAGGATGATGTTGTCGAACACCATCGGCATGCCGAGGCCGCCGATTTCCACCGGCGCGCTGCCGGTGTTGACCAGCGTGAAGCGCAGCGCGAGCACGCCCGCCTCGTTCACCCAGCGGCGCTCGACGCGCAGCGGCATGCCCGCACCCATGGACGCGGTGATGTCGGCCGCCGCCAGCACGCCGGGCGCGCCGGCAAGCGCGGCGATCTGCTTGCGGGCGCGGGCCGAGGAAAAGTCCTGCCAGTCAGAACCGGCGGTCTTCAGGCGGAGATGAATGTCGCCGATGTGGACATAGCCGTCGCCTGCCCGTTCCGCCTCGCGTCCCGCGGGCACGAAGTCGAAGGCGGTCTCGCCCTTGGGGGAAAGATGCGCGAGCGTCTGCGTGTCCGCGCGCAGCGCCAGATCGAAGGCCGGGGTCTGCATCTCGGTCTTCTGGATCGGCGGATAGACCGGCTTGGGCTTCTTGGCTTCGCCTTCCTCGGCATAAGCCGCAGCGGTGGGCAGCGCGGCGGGAAGGGCGGCCAGCATCAGGGCGACCAGCGGCAGGGGCTTCAGGACATGCTTCATTTCGGGGCCTCCCGATGGATTACTGGACAAAGGATTACTTAGCTGCGGACGCGGCCGTCTTGACCGGGCCGAGCGGCGGCGGGGTCTCGCCGAGCAGATACTGGGTGAAATAGTCGCGCAGCTTCTTCCAGAAGAAGGGGCGATAGACGTTGTGCGTGGCGTTGGGCACGATGACGAGGTCGACATCACGGCCCGCGTCCATCAGCGCCTTGGCCAGGCGGTAGCTTTCGGTGACCGGCACGTTGTCATCGATGTCGCCATGGACGAGCAGCAGGTGCCCCTTGAGCTGGCCCGCGACCGACATGTTGGAATTGCGCTCCCAGGTCGCCTCGTCGGCATAGCCCATCGAGACTTCGGGCCACCAGGTCTTGTCGAGCCGGAGGTCGTGGTTGCCCGAGGCGGAGACGCCCACCTTGAAGAAGTCCGGGCGGCGCAGCAGGAAGCGCGCGGTGTCGTAGCCGCCCGCCGATCCCCCGAACACACCCACGCGGCGCACGTCCATGTAGGGGTACTTGGCGGCCATCTGGCGGATCATCGCGATATGATCGTCCAATCCCACTTCGCCCAGGTTCTGGAAGGCGGGCAGGCGGAACTTCTGGCCGCGCCGCGAGGTGCCGGTGCCGTCGATCATCACCACGATCGCGCCGATCTGCGCCACGCTGTTGCCCGGCACGCGGCGGGTCATGCTCCAGGTGGAGGGCACGTCGGTGGTGGTAGGGCCGGTATAGACATTGTCGATCACCGGGTAGCTGCGCTTCGGATCGAAATGCGCCGGGCGGTAGATCATGCCGTAGATCGGCGTCGTGCCGTCCGCCGCCACGCCCTTGAACGGTTCGGGCGCGGTATAGCCTGCGGCGATCAGGCGGCTGTCGTCGCCGCGCGCCAGTTCCAGCACGATGCGCCCGGTCTGTCCGTCGCGCAGCACCGCGCGGTTGGGTGATGTCGGGCTGGACATCTGGTCGACGATCCATTTGCCGTCGGGCGAGACCTTGGCATCGTGGTCGAGCGGTTCCGGCGTGAGTTCGGTCGGCTCACCGCCCTGCAAGGACACGCGGTAGAGCGCGCGCCAGTAAGGATTGCGGGCCGGCTCGCGGCCAACGCCGGTGACGACTAGGGAAGACTTGTCTTCCGCCACGTTGTCCACGGTCAGCACTTCCCACGCGCCGCTGGTCAGCGCCTTGCCGCCGTCGGGGGCATCGGGGGTGACGAGATAGAGCTGCGCCCAGCCGCTGCGTTCCGAGATCGCCAGTTCGCCGCCCAGTTCGGGCGAGGGGAAAATCATCGAGGAGGTGACCGTCACCACGGGCTTCACCGCCTCATGCGCGACGATCTTCGCCGCGCCGGTATCGGGATCGGCAACGTAGACGGCCTGCTGCCTGTAGCCACGCTCGGTCCAGAGCATGCGCGGCTTGCCGTCTATCCATCCCATATCCGGCGGCGAGGGATAGAGGATCGATTCCGGCGGCATCTGGATCGGCACGATGCGCGGCTTGCCGCTTTTCATCGCCGCCTTCACGTCCACCACGAAGCGGCTTGCCTGCGGCAGCTTCTCGGCCCCCGCCAGCGGATAGGTATATGTGAAGCTGCGCGGATAGAGGCTGTCCGCCGGGTTCTGCTGGGTGATAGAGAGCTTCTTCACCCCGCGCGTGTCGAGCCGCCAGCTGAGCAGATAGCGACCGTCGGGCGACCATTGGCCGGAGACCGGCATGGCCGGTTCCTCGGTGCCTTCGCGCAGGATGTCGGAGAGTTCCGGGATCGAGCGGCCATAGGGCTGTTCCCGCGTGCCGTCGGTGGTCAGCGCCACTTCGCGGCCCGAGGCCAGGTCCACGGCGTGGAGGTTCCATGCCCGCGCCACGATCTTAGTCTTGCCGTCCGGGGACAGCAGGTCGAATTCGCGGTGATCGGCTTTCTCGACTTCCACCGCCTTGCCGGCTGCGTCGATGCTCCACAAGACGCCGTCGAAGGCGCGCAGGTGGATCTCGTTTTTCGCGGGATCGTAATCGACATCGGCGATCCGGGCCTCGTCGATCGTGACCGGCGATCCCTTCGCAGCCGAGAGCGAGGCGAGAAGATCTGCCGTAGCGGCAACCTGCCGTGTATCGCGGGTAGAGAGGTCGAGGAACCGGTAGCGCTGGTCGAGGCGATTGCCGGTGCGATAAAACAACCCGCCTTCCACGAAACGCGGCGCGATGTCGGCATTGTCGATCAGGTCGCCCAGGCCGTTGCCGAGAAACTTGTCGGCTTCGGAATAGCGCTGGTCGATGCTCGGCGCGACGGCCGATGCGCGCACGTTGGCGTCGCGGGCCTCTGCGGTCGGCATGGTCGCGCAGGCCCAGGCGAGTGCGACCAGGCTGAGGGATCTCGACAGGTGAGAAAACGAAACACGCACGGCTGCAGCCTATTCGTTTATTTCAGGAAAAGCCGGGTTGTCATGGCGCTCTGTGATCTACTGGTCAAGAACATTATACGATATATGATCAGTTCTTTTTGGCCGGTGGCAGAGTTCCGGGCACGTTAGCGCAATCATCTTTCAACACATAGCAATCGCGCCTCTACCTTGTCGGAGGCGCGAAAAGATCTGCGCGGGGATTGACTTTGAAAGGGAAAGTCAGAGAGTATAGTATACGATATTCTGTAGGGGTTTTGAGATGCAGGTCAGAAGGCGCGAATGGTGGGCAGGCCGAAGCGGTCATGCGGGAATATTCGCCGCGCTCGCTCTGGCTGCAAGTGCCTCGGCGCAGCAAGGCGGCGCTCCCGTGTCGCGCGAACTGACAGTGCCGGGCAACCCGATCCTGGCGGATGGAGACTACTACTCCACCGATCCCGCCCCGTTCGTGGCCGATGGGCAGCTCTGGATCCTGGCCGGGCGCGATGAGGCGGCCGGCGACGTCAACGATTTCATCATGCCGGAATGGCAGCTGCTGAAGACGGCCGATCCGGCTTCCGGCAAATGGGCCCACTATCCCTCGATCATCAAGCCGGAAAACGTCTTCGCATGGGCGGAGCAGGCCCGTGCCTATGCCGGGCAGATCGTGGAAGGACCGGCAGACGGTTCGGGGAAGAGGCGTTATTATCTCTATGCCCCGGTGCTGGAGAAGAACAGCGATGCGGAAGACCGCTTCGCGATCGGCGTCGCCATGGCCGACAGCCCGCTGGGCCCCTGGCACGATGCCCATCCTGCCGGGCCGATCATCTCGCAGAAAGTGCCGGAAGCCAACAAGATCCAGAACATCGATCCCACCGTCATGATCGACGAGGATGGCCGGGTCTATATCTACTGGGGCACGTTCGGGCAGCTTCGCGGCATGGAGCTTGAGCGCGACATGATCACGCCCAAGGGGCCGGAAAGGACGATCACCGGGCTGACCGGCTTCTTCGAAGCGCCCTGGATCATGAAGCGCAAGGGCATTTACTATATGCTCTATGCGGGCAACAAGGCGGGGCCGACTTCGGATTGTACCCCGGCCGTCTACCATGCCTGCATCGCCTATGGCACGGCGCCCTCGCCGATGGGGCCATGGACGTACCGGGGCGTGGCGCTGAAGCCGGTTTCTTCCACCACCTCGCATCCCGGCGCCGTCGCGTTCAAGGGGCAGTGGTATCTGGCCTATCACACCGCCGATGCAAAGGGCGGCGGGCATTTTCGCCGCAGCGTGGCGCTGGACAAGCTGGAGTGGGACGACAGCGTCTCGCCCGCCCGGATCCTCACGGTAATTCCGACGCTGCGCCCGCAGCCGCCTCTTGCCCCCAGCCGCAATATTGCGCGTTCGGCCTGGGCCACGGCCTCCAACGATCCGGTGCCGGTGCAGTTCTGGATCAAGGCGCTCAACAACGGCGCGGTCAAGGAGGCGCCGCTGCCGCCGGACATGTGGGGTAGCTGGTCGCCCGATAATCCGCCGCGCCAGTGGATAGAGTATCGCTGGGACAAGCCCGTGACGATCGACGGTTCCCGCATCTGGTTCTGGAACGATCAGCCTGCCGGGTCGGGCGTGGGCGTGGCGCCGCCTGCGAAATGGCATCTGGAATACTGGAGCAAGCAGGGCTGGAAGGCCGTTCCGGGCGCAAGCGCCTATGGCACGCAGAGCGATAGCTTCCAGGACGTGTCGTTCCGCAAGGTTACGACCCGCTGTCTGCGTGCTGTTCTGGATGCATCGACCGACGGCAAGACTCATGCCGCACTGGCCGTGCAGGAATGGGAAGTGCTGGTCCCCGCGGCTGCGCCGATCGCGGTGCGAAGCGATGGCGCCGCACCCGAGGCCTGCCGCTAACCGGCCGGGTTCATCCAAATGGAACCGAAAGGGCGCGGGGCATAACCCTGCGCTCTTTTTTCATGCGCTTTGCGGAAATTTCGCGGCAAGCCATTAGTCAGACAAAAATGTTTCCAAACCGTCACAATCGCCTTGACTCGAATCCGATATCGTAGGACGTATACGATATAAGTAAGGGCGGCAGATTAAGGCACGCCGCGGGATCAACAGGGGGTTTTTCTATGACATCGTTAAGAGTCCTCAAGCTTTCGACTGCTCTGACTTCGATCGTTGCCATCGGTGTTGCCGCACCCGCTTGGGCACAATCCGCGAGCGATGCATCCGCCAAATTGTCGGACCAGAGCGATGCTCCCAAGGTCGACATCGTCGTGACCGGCGTTCGCGGCAGCGTCGAAGCGGCGGCCACCAAGAAGAAGAATTCCAAGCAGATCGTCGATTCCGTGGTTTCGGAAGACGTCGGCAAGCTGCCCGACAACAACGTTCCCGAAGCGCTGTCCCGTGTGACCGGCGTGCAGATCGACCGCGCCCGTGGTCAGGGCCAGAACGTGACCATTCGCGGCCTGGATCAGGTGCAGACCACGCTCAACGGCAACAACACCAACCTCGGTGATGGCCGCGCGATCAGCCTGTCAGACATTCCCGCTGAGCTGCTGAAGCAGGTCGACGTCTACAAGACGCGCTCGGCCGACCAGGTGGAAGGCGGCATCGCCGGCACGGTCAACGTCGAACTACGTCGTCCTTTCGACCTCAAGAAAGGCCTTACCGTGGCGGGCAGCCTTCGCGGTTCCTATGACGACCAGTCGGAAAAGGTCAGTCCTTACGGCAGCCTTCTGATCGCGGACCGCTTCGAAACCGGTATCGGCGAGATCGGCTTCCTGCTCAACGGGTCGTGGACAAAGACCAACTACCGCGAGAACTACATCGACAGCGAGTCGCCCACCAAGACTGTGGTGGACGGCAATACCATCGTCATTCCCTACCGCGCCCAGTACGGTATCGAGCAGGGCAGCGTGAAGCGCCCCTCGCTTAACGCCGTGCTGCAGTGGAAGCCCAGCGACAAGCTCGATTTCGTGTTGGAAGGCGGCTATATCGGATCGCGCGAGAAGCGTTCGGTGGAGCGTCTCTACGTTCAGGACATGCCCTATATCGGCACGGGCAGCTACAGCGATATCGTGCTGATGCCGGACGGCAAGACGGTGCGCTCGCTCACGGTCAGCAATCCCAACGGCATCAATGCCGGTATCGATTCGCTGTACAACACGCTTCACTCGAACCTCTACACGACCAACTTCGAGGCGCACTGGCACTCGGACAAAGTGCAGATCAACAGCAGCGTCCAATACAACTGGTCGAACGAAGGTAACTACTTCGTCGAAAGCATCCTGAGGCCTCAGGGTCTGACCTCTGCCTCGGTGGACTTCGCCTCGGACGTCTATAGCAAGGGCGCGCCGTCGATCACCTTCAACGGTGCCGATGTGAACGACCTTTCCAGCTATGGCATACAGCGCTTCCAGGATAACCGTGGCGGTTCCAAGAACAAGGAATTCGCGGCGCAGACGGACCTGACGCTTCAGCTCAGCGACACCTCGCTGCTGCGCAGCCTCCAGGTGGGCGGTCGCTACAATCAGCGCCGCACCAGCCGTTACTACGGTTATCGTGACGGATTGCCCACCGTGAACGGTGCGCCTGCACCGCTTAGCCTGTTCCCCGGCTACGAGACGGCATCGCAGGTCGGACCGGACATCAGCGGTTCGAGCACGCAGTGGTATCGCATCCCCGGATCCGTGGTGCTGAGCAACATCGACAATGTGCGGGCCTTCATCCAGCAGTACGATCCGAACAATGCCGCCCGCTTCTCCAGCATCTATCCGCCGAGCGACCAGGGCCAGACGTTCAGCTCGAACGAGAAGAACTTCGCGGCCTATGCGCAGCTGGCCTACGGCTTCGACATGGGCACCATCCCCGTCGATGGCCTGGTGGGCGTTCGCTACACCAACACCTGGGGCACTTCGAGCAGCTTCGGCTACCGACCCGGGACGCCCGCCAATGGCAATCAGCAGATCATCGAGGAAGCGGAGGGATCGGGCAACTATTCCGATATCCTGCCCAGCGCATCGGCCATCATTCACTTTACGCCCAAGGCGCAGCTGCGCCTGTCCTACACGACCAACGTCCAGCGGCCGAGCTTCTATTCGATGCGGCCGTTCTTCTCGCTCAATACCGCGAACAACCCGCCGATTGTCTATGCGGGCAACCCGGAACTGAAGGCTCAGCGTGAACGCGCCTTCGATGTCAGCGCGGAATATTACTTCGGACGTGGCGGCCAGATCTCCTTTGCGGGGTACTACAAGAAGGCGACCGGTTTCCTGCTTTACAGCCGTGAGCAGGCCTCTGCCGCGCAGATGGCCGCTTATGGCATCAATGTGGCTGATTATGGCGCGTCGTTCGGTTACATCGAACAGGAGCGGAACGCCGGCGACGGCACTTTCGTCGGCCTCGAAGGCACGGTCCAGTCATTCTTCGACTTCCTGCCGGGCGTCCTCAGCAACTTCGGCGTCAGCCTCAACGCCTCGCACATCCTGAAGGCCCGGGTCGAGTACGACGACGAGGAGAGCTTCCCGGGCGAATTCGACTCCCCGAACAACTCGAAGTGGACCGCCAACGCAACGCTGTTCTACGACACGCCCAGCTTCAGCGCCCGTGTGGCCTACAACTACCGTTCGTCCTACCGCTCGGGCTTCTGGCTGGACGGACAGGGTGACGATCGCGCCCTCTATTCGCCCTATTACGGCGCTACCGACCGTCTCGATGCCGCCGTCAACTACACCCCGGTATCGTTCATGACACTCTCGCTGGAAGCGTCGAACATCCTGGGCAGCGACGTGTTCCGCTACCACGGCAGCCAGAACCTGCTGCCACTGGGTGTCCGCACCCTGGCGCGGACGGTTCAGGGAAGCGTCCGCTTCCGCTTCTGATCCGCGCGCCGTTTCGGAAATATCAGGGCGTAGCGACTGCCGGTCGCTACGCCCTTTTTCTTACCGGTCGGAGCCTTGCCACCTAGGTTTCGAGATAGTTGCGGCCGCCGCGCCGGACGATAGCTTCACTCCCAGGATCGCGCGCCGTGTTGCAGGCGCGCGGGGAGAAGGAGCAGGCATGAGCGTCGACTTATCCGCCAACGCGGGCACGAGCCCCGTTCGCGAGGGCTATCGTTTCGACGAGGCGCGGCTGGCGGCGTGGATGGAAGGCCATGTCGCGGACTTTGCAGGGCCGATCAGGGTCGCGCAGTTCAAGGGCGGGCAGTCCAACCCGACCTACCGGCTGGATACGCCGGGGCGCTCATACGTGCTGCGCCGTAAGCCGCCGGGGCCGGTGCTGAAGGGCGCCCATGCCGTGGAGCGTGAAGCACGGGTGCTGGGCGCGCTCGGCAAGGCAAACTTTCCCGTCGCCCGGGTCTACGGCCTTTGCACCGATGATAGCGTCATCGGCAGCTGGTTCTATGTCATGGACATGGTCGAGGGGCGGATATTCTGGGATGCGACCTTTCCCGATGTCGGGCGGGACGAGCGCGCGACGTATTTCGATGCGATGAACCGCACCATTGCCGCGCTCCACAGGTTTCAGCCAGAGGCGCTCGGTCTCGGTGACTATGGCCGCCCCGGCAACTACTTCGAGCGGCAGATCGCGCGCTGGTCGAAGCAGTATCTGGAGGACGAGGCGGCAGGGCGGGATCCTGGCATGGACCGGTTGATCGAATGGCTTCCCACCGCCATCCCGGCGGGGGACGAGACCCGGCTCGTCCATGGCGATTTCCGGTGCGACAATATGATCTTCCACCCGCACGAACCGCGCATCCTGGCGGTGCTGGACTGGGAATTGTCCACTTTGGGCCATCCGCTGGCCGACTTCGCCTATCACGCGATGATGTTCCGCATGCCGCCCGATATCGTGGCGGGACTCGGCGGGGCGGATCTGCAGGCTCTCGGCATCCCGGACGAGCATGCCTATCGCGACACCTATTGCCGCCATGCCGGACGTCCGCCCATTTCGGAGGCCGATTATGCTTTCTGCATCGCCTTCAATTTCTTCCGGCTGGCAGCGATCTTCCACGGCATCAAGGGGCGTGTGATCCGGGGCAATGCGGCCTCCGCACATGCCAGGGAGCGGGCGGCAAGCCTTCCGCGCCTGATCGCGCTAGCCGTCGAGAGCATGGAGCTTTGCCGCTAGGAATTGCCCATAACGGGCATGTTGGCAGCAGTCCTTTCCCGGACTGAAATAAGGATATTCGCGGGTCCGGGAATGATGAACCGATAATGGAACTGAATCGGTGCAAAATTAGAACCATTCTGACATGCAATATATCCGGGATCCCTATGGCCTCGAAGGCATTTATTGCAGATAATCCAATCTTCAATGGCCGCATCGAAGTCATGAGCGAAAGTGCAGATACTGATCAGCACTGAGGGGATTGATGGCTATGAATTTGATTAACACAAATCGCGTGTTTCGTTCTTTCGCGGCGATGGCCATGCTGGCAGCGGTACTTCCCGTATCGCCTGCCCAGGCCGCCACGCAGGGCTCCGTGGGCGCCACGTCCACGGGCACGATAACGATCAACGCCACCATTGCCGGGCTGGTCCAGATATCCAACCTGACCGACCTGACGTTCAGCGCGCTGACGGGCTCTGCCGACGCGCAGCAGACCGAAAACGTCTGCGTCTGGAGCAATACCTCCAGCAAGAGCTATACGATCAGGGCAACCGGCAGCGGCACCGCCAGCGCCTTCACGCTGGCCAGCGGCACCAATGCGCCCGTGCCCTATACGGTGGCCTGGGCCAATTCCACCGCCGCCACGACCGGTACGGGCTTGACAACGAACGTCGCCTCGGCGGCCTTCACCAGCGCCGCGGTCACACCGCTCTGCGCGGCGGGCGCGAACCCGTCCGCCAAGCTGTTCGTAACGATCCTTGCCGCCGATCAGAACACGATGATCGCCAATGCGGCCTATACCGGCGTTCTGACCTTGTTGGTCACGCCGCAGTAAGTCCGTTTTCCAGGGGCTGCCGTTCCGGGAGCCCGGAGGGTTTCCGGGGGCGGATGGCCGGTCCGTCCTCCTAGCTAAGGACCTATGCATGGTTCCGTGGAAGGGGCAGGTAACGGGCAGGGCCCTGGCGATAGCCGGCCTGCTCTTGCCGGCTGCCCCGGCAAGCGCACAGCAGTTTCAGATCACCCAGCTTACCGATGTTTCTTTCGGCACCATTTCCTCGGTAGCGACCAACCGCAGCGCCTCGCAGACCGTTTGTGTCTACGCCAGCCTGGGGCGATATTCGATCACCGCACGCGGATCGGGCGCAAGCAATGCTTTCACGCTCGGCAATACCGCCAATAGCGCCCAGCAGCTTGCCTACACGGTGCAATGGGCTTTCACCGGCAACCAGACGACGGGCACGCAGTTGACGGCGGGACAGGCGCTGAGTTCCCCGAACTCGATCAATATCCTCTGTTCGCTGGGCGGATTGCTGGCCAGCAGCGCCAGCCTGATCGTAACTTTGCCTTCCGCCAATCTGAGCGCCGCGCAAGCGGGAAGCTATACCGGAATTCTCACGCTCATGGTGGCGCCGATCTGATCGGCAGGCATGGTGCGGGCATACTTAATCGTTGCGGTGGGCAGCATGGCGATGGCGGGAGGCGTCGCGGAACCGGCGAAAGCCGAGGCGCCGCGACGGGCCGGAACGGCGCCGCCGATCAAGGTTTCCGCCCCGCCCGGTTTCGAGGATCTCACCGGGCCGCAGCAGGTGGTGCTGGACGTCTACATGGGCGGCGTCCGTATCGGCGAGGCGGCGGCCGTGGTGCGACCGGGGCATTTCCGCTTCGTCGATGCGCAGGCATTGGTGGAAAGCCTGCCAGACATCAGCGACCGGCCCCGGCTGACGGCCGCACTGGGGGCGCCCGATCTCGATCCCCACCCGGAAGCGGTCTGTCTGGGCGAGGGGCAGGATTCCTGCCCCCGGCCCAAACCGGACGTCGTGGCGATCGTGTACGATCCGGCGCGCTACCGCGTCGATATTCTCGTCGCGCCGCGATTTCTCACGCTCAAGGCGGCGGTGCGCATGCAGAACCTGCCGCCGCCTGCCGAGACACCGGCGCTGATAAATTTTCTGACCGGAACGATATCGGGCTCGCGCGGTGAACCGACCCAGTACTTCGTGCAGGATACGGCGCTGATCGGGATCGGCACTGGCCGGATCCGGGGCACGTTCCAGCAGGCGAGCTATTCCGGCTTCCAGACCGACACCCTTGCCGGAGAACTCGACCGGCCGGGCCTGCGTTACCGGGCCGGGGCGTTCTGGATTCCAGGCAATGTCCTGCTGGACCGGGTGAAGATGGTGGGCATGGGCCTTTCCACCCAGTTCAGCACCCGGCTCGACCGGGACCAGCTTACCGGCAGCCCGCTGATCGTCTTTCTCGAACAGCGGGCGCGGGTCGATATTCTGGTGAACGGCAATATCATGTCCTCGCTGATGTACGAGGCGGGCAATCAGGCATTGGATACGTCCGCGCTGCCGGATGGATCCTACACGGTGATCCTGCGCATCATCCCCGCTGCCGGGGCCGCACGCGAGGAACAGCGCTTCTTTTCACGCAGCGCCACCCTGCCGATGGCGGGGCATGACAGCTTCTTCCTCTATGCCGGGGCGCTCGTGCGCAACAACCAGGGACTCATCGGGGACGTGACGAACACGCCGCTATTCCAGGGAAGCTGGGCGCGGCGGATCAGCACGGGGCTTGCCGTCAATCTGGGCCTGATCGGCACGGATACCCGGCAATGGGCCTCTGCCGGGGCGACCGTGCTCAAGGGAGACTGGCAGCTGGATGGCTCGGTTCACGTTTCGAACAAGGGCGGCCTCGGCATCTACGGCCACCTTTCCCGCTCGGGCACCGGGCGCCTGACTTTCGACCTCGACGGGCGGCGCGTTTCGAACCCGGGCGGCGGTCCCTTGTTCGCGACGACCGAGATCGTGCTTCCCGCTTCGGGCGGTCTGGAATATCGGCCCTATTCGGGGGGCTATACCCAGCTTAGCGGCGCGATCGGCTATCGCATCGGTGAGGGGCGCCTGTCGCTGGTGGGGACCTATCGGCGGCAGGAAGGCAGCCGCGACTATTCCGTGGGGCCTGCCCTCTACATGCCGGTGGTGCGCTGGCGCAGAGCCATGCTGGACCTCAACGCGACGTACACGAAGACGAGCCTCGGTACGCAGGCCTATGTGGGCCTGAGCCTTATCGTCACCCGGCCCCGCACGACATATACCGCGACCGGTGCCGGGCAGTTCGGTCCCGGCCGGGGCTTCGAGGACGGTCTTCAGGGCGGCATCAACGTCTCGCGCCGGTTCGACGACGTTTCGGGCGCGCAAGTGCAGGCCGATGGCGGCGTACAGCACGCCAACGGCATCACTTACGCCCAGGCGCAGCTTCAGGCGCGCAGCGATGTGGGCGGCGGCAATGTCAACTTCGTGCAACCATTCGATAGCGGCGACTTCCAGTACGGCGCCTCCCTGAACACGGCGCTGGTGGTGGGGCAGGGCGGGCTGCGTTTCAACGAGGGACGCAATGGCGACGCCATGATCGTTGTCCACGTCGATTCCGCTATCCCGGACGCGGCGTTCGAGGTGCTGGTGGACAACCGGCCGATGGGCATGGCCAATGGCGGCGAAGATCTGACGGTGACCCTGCCGTCCTACCGGGCCTATGACGTGCGCGTCCGCGCCAGGGGCGGCGCGCTCAGCGACTACGACGCGAAGTCGCGGCAGGTCACACTCTATCCCGGAAGCGTCGTGCGCCTGGCCTGGAATGCGCGGCCGGTGACGGCGGTGTTTGGCCGCCTCGTGCAACCGGGCGGTGCGCCGATCGCGAAAGCGGACATCAGCGCGGGCGGCGATCTGGCCCAGAGCGACGAACGGGGCAATTTCCTGATCCAGACCAGTCGGGGCGCCACGCTCGTCGTGAGGATGCGCGGCGGATCGGTCTGCAAGGTCGGTCTCGACGCGATCCAGCCCATCGACGGCTATGCCGCCGTGGGCGACCTCCTGTGCCAGCCGACGATCGCATCGGCCGACGATCCTTCCCAGCAACCGCAAACCGAGGTGAACCCATGAAGATGCCTGCTTCCATCCGGTCGCGATCCGGCGCGCTGCGCGTGGCCGCGATATGCGGGGCGCTCGCCGTTTTGGGGGCGTCTCCGGCACGGGCCGGGATCGCCCTCAGCAAGGTCATCGTCGACATGCCCGCCGATGCGCCCCCGCGCGACGACATCGAAGTCAGCAACGATACGCAGGAGCGCCAATATGTGGTCGCGGAACCGGCCATGATCAGGGCGCCGGGCACGCCGCAGGAGGCCCGCGTCGATTCGTCGGACCCTGCGGTGACGGGCCTGCTCGTCACCCCGCAGAAAATGGTGCTGGAGCCGGGCGAGCGCAAGCTGGTGCGCGTGGCCCTGATCGCCCCGCGCGGGAGCGACGAGCGGGTCTACCGGCTCGCGATAAAGCCGGTGGCAGGCTCGCTGTCGGCCGAGCAGACGGCGCTGAAAGTGTTCATCGGCTATGACGTTCTCGTCATCGCCCGTCCTGCGGCCGTCACCGGGAAAGTGACGGCTACCCGCAGCGGCGGCGCGATCACTTTCCACAACGGCTCGAACACCAGCGTCGAGATGTCGGATGGGCGCCAGTGCGATGCCAACCGGAAGGGGTGCCAGTCACTTCCCGCAACGCGTCTCTATGCGGGGGCGGACTGGAAGGTCCCGATCAAATACGCCACGCCGGTGCAATACAAGGTGCAGACCGGAAAAGCGTCGCGGAACGAGGCCTTCTAGGCGCTCGTCTCAGCGCCGCGATGGTAGCCTTGGCCCGATTCCGCGTCTCTGACGTCGTAGGTGAACCAGGCGTTTTCGGCATGATCGTACAATTGCACGATATGGTCGGTCACCTGGAGGTTGTAGGCGCTGGCGGTGCTCCGGTCGTGACCATGGGCCTTGGTGCCGTCGATCTGCATCGAGATGAAGGCCTGGTTTCCCGCATCGTAGATTTCGGGAAGCGTGCCCGCGAACTTCACCGCGCGCTCTCCGTCGTATCCCTGCAACTGCTCGCCCCGGCTTTCCGCAGCGATCTTCAGGTCCCGCCGGATGGAATGGTCGAAGATTCCGGCCACTTTCCTGCCGGTGATGAGGGCATGGGCGGCAGCAGCCACCACGGCGCGCGTATGAGCAAACATGCCCCTACTTGGCACCGGGACGGCCCGAAAAGCAAGGCGCACCTTTTGGGGTCGCCCAGCGGTCGCAATCGGATCCCGGACAGGCCCCGAGGTCCCAATCGGCTCCTCCCTTACTCCAATAGCCCAATTGCAACCTTGCCGAGAGGCCCGCATTCTTATGGAGAAGCGGAGGAGACCGGCTTTGGCAAACGAATGTATAGCGTATCGCGATTCCAAGGGGGGACTGCACGGTTCGGCGGAGAAAGCCACGCTTGAAGATCTCGCGGCCGTGCTGGGACGTGTGGGGGACGAGGGCGGCATGACCGCCGGTGTCGCCAGGATGATTTTCGACAAGCGGGCAGAGATCGAGCGGGTCTTCGCCGAGCATGACGCCATCATGGCCTCGGCGGCAGGACGCCGGATCGACGAGGAGCCGGGCAGGGAGCCGACCCTGATCGTGACGCCCGCCGCCAACGGTACGGGTTCCCTATCCAACGGCCGTGTCGTGAACTGAAGGTCTTTCCAGTGGACCGCCCCGAGTGGTCTACCCTGAGCGGTCCACCGGAAATGCCAGCGGTGGCCCTCAGGCCATGCCGTCCACCGCGCTGCGGCCGAGGCCGGGATCGTCGGTGAAGAAGGAATCGACACCCGCCGCGATCAGGCGCCGCATATATGCGATGCAGGCCTTGTCCTGCCGCGCGGCATCGCCGCCCGGTCCGCGAAAATCGGTGGGAAGGAAATAGTCCTCCGGCCGCACCGTCCAGGCCGATACCAGCAGTCCCGCCGCGTGGGCGTCGCGCACCAGCGACGTGGGCTTGCCGAGCGGGCCGGACTTGCCGGTGGCATCGCCGAAGGGAATGATCGCCTGAAGCACCGGCGCCACCCAATCGGCATAGGCTTTCATATCCGCGAGACCGGCAGGCGTGAGCATCTGGTTGAAGGTCAGCGATCCGCCGCTGGCAACGACGTCGGCGGGGCGCATGTCCATCGGCACGGTCAGTTGCAGCAGTTGGAGCCGGGGATAGGCGCCGATGCGGGGGCGCAGCCACTTGAGATTGGCGACTTCGAAGCTCTGGACGATCACCGGCGCGGTGGCGAGATAGTGGCTGGCCGCGACCCGGTCCAGAAACCGCTGCTCCAGCGGCAGGCCTATGCCCGCGAAATAGGTGGAATGCTTGATCTCCGGGATCAGGCCGATCGTGCGCCCGCGCGCGGCGGATTCGGCAGCCGCGAAGTCGGCGATCTCTTCCAGCGTGAGCAGTTGGAACTGCCCGTCGTAGCGCTTGCTTTCGGGGCGCATGGCGCCGAGCCTCTCGGCGGCGCGCAGGGTCTTGATCTCGGCCAGGGTGAAGTCCTCGGTGAACCAGCCGGTGATCTTTTCGCCGTCGATCACCTTGGTCGTGCGGCGATCGGCAAACTCCGGGTGGGCAGCGACGTCGGTGGTATCGGCGATATTGTTTTCATGCCGGGCGATGAGCACGCCGTCCTTGGTCGATACGAGGTCTGGCTCGATGAAATCGGCGCCCTGTTCGATCGCCTTGGCATAGGCGGCCAGGGTATGTTCCGGGCGAAGTGCCGAGCAGCCCCTGTGAGCGATGACCAGCGGCTTCTTGCGCGGTTCGTTGCCGTTCGTCGCCGAAAGCGCGGGCCGCGCATTGCCGAGCATGGCCCCGGAAGCGGCGATACCGGCTCCGGCACGGATCAGTCCGCGCCGCGAGAGAAAGGGGGCGATGGTGGGGTTGGTCATGATCCCTCATGGAAACTGGAAATGACGATCGTTCGCAGCGCGGCTAGTCGCAATTCATGACAGGACGGGGTCACAATCCTCACGCAAAACCATCGACTTGCCTGGACCGAGCCGAGATCTCCGCTCCGCCCGAGAACCCGTTCGCGATCCGCGCGTTCACTTTTGCGGGGCAGGAGAGCAGGCCATGGAACATCTCGGTTTTCCCAATGAAAGTGCCGAATATCGCGCCGCGCGCAATGCCTTGCTGGAAGCGGAAATGGCGCTCAGGCGTCAGACCGAGGAAGTCGCCGCCCTGCGCCGCGCCCTGCCGCCGGGCGGCTTGCTGAAGGAAGACTATCTGTTCCGGCGCGTGGGAGCCTATCAGCGCGAGGAGGAGGTCCGCCTTTCGGAATTGTTCGAGGGCAAGCCCAGCCTGATCCTCTACAGCTACATGTTCGGGCCGGAGCGTGACGAGCCCTGCGTGGGATGCACGCATCTGCTTGACGGGCTGGACGTCGCTGCGCGGCATGTCTCGCAGGTCGTGCCGTTTTACGTCGTGGCGCGTTCGCCGCTATCGCGCCTCGTGGGCTGGGCGCGGGAGCGGCGCTGGCCGCATCTGCGCTTCCTTTCGGCAGAGGGCAATACGTATACCAGCGACTATTTCGGCAACACCGCCGGTGTCACGACCGCCATGCGCGAGGAGCGCGGCTATGAGCCCGGCAAGGACTGGGACGAGCCGATGATCAACGTGTTCCGCCGCGATGGCGACGGGGTGCGGCATTTCTGGGGCGGCGAACTGGTCTATGCCCCCGAAGAGCCGGGCGAGCACCACCGCGCGCTCGATGTGCTGGACCCGGTCTGGGGAATGCTGGACCTCCTGCCTGAAGGGCGCGGGGAATTCTTCCCGAAGCTCAGCTATCGCTGAAAGCTGGTGTGGCGTCGCGGGCTGACCAGGGCAGGCCCCGAGGCACGCCGCGCTTCTCCTCCCACCGGGCGATGACCGAGGTGGCGATGGCATTGCCGAGCACGTTGGTCGCGGTGCGGCCCATGTCCATGAAATGGTCGACGGCCAGCACGAATGCCACGCCTTCCACCGGCAGGTCGAACTGCGCGAGCGTGGCGGCGACCACCACCAGCGAGGCGCGGGGCACTGCAGCGATGCCCTTGCTGGTCACCATGAGCACGAGGAGGATGGTGATCTGCGTGCCGAGCGGCAGGTCGATGCCATAGGCCTGCGCGATGAACATCGTCGCGAAAGTGGCATACATCATCGAACCGTCGAGGTTGAAGCTGTAGCCCAGCGGCAGGACGAAGCTGCTGATCCGGCGCGGCACGCCGAAGCGGTCGAGCTGCTCCAGCATGCGGGGATAAGCGGCCTCGGACGAGGCGGTGGAGAAGGCCAGCAGCACCGGCTCACGCACATGGCGGATCAGCGCGAAGATGCGCCTGCCCAGAAACAGCGCGCCTGCCGCCAATAGCAGGATCCACAACGCGATCAGGGCCAGATAGAATTCTCCGACCAGCGCGCCGAAGGTCCTTAGCACGCCGAGGCCCTCGGTCGTCACCGCGGCGGCCAGCGCTCCGAACACGGCCAGCGGCGCCATGCGCATGACGTAGCCCGTCACTTTCAGCATCAGCTCGACCATGGTTTCTACCAGCACGACCACCGGCTTTCCCGCTTCGCCCAGCGCGGTCAGGCCCACGCCGATGAAGATGGAGAACACCACGATCTGGAGCACCGAATTGTCCGCCATCGCCCCTACCATCGAGGTGGGGAAGACATGGAGCACGAAGTCCCGCAAGTTCAACGCCTGCGCGTCGATCCCGCCACCCGCGCCGGAGCGCACCAGGTTCAGCCCCTCACCCGGCGCGAAGAGGTTCACGAAGACGAGGCCGAGCGTGAGCGAGATCAGGCTGGCGATCACGAACCAGGCCATCGCGCGGCCACCGATCCGGCCCAGCGCCTTGCTGTCGCCCATATGCGCGATGCCCGCCACGAGGGTGGAGAACACCAGCGGTGCGATGATCATCTTGATGAGGTGGAGGAAGACGTCGGCAAGCAGGTGGAAGTAGCCGGCCACTTCCTTTGCCGCTTCCGCCGATCCGGCCATGCGATTGGCGGCGAAACCGGCGCAGACGCCGGTTATCATCCCGGCGACGATCGTGGTCGTCAGGCGACGTGACATAGGTTTCTCACTTTTGCGGGTACCGAAAAAGACCCGGCCCGGCGGAGCAGGGCTTCGCCGGGCCGGGCAGAGGGTGGTTCGGTATCAGTCCTTGGCGCCGGCGCCGTTTGCGGGCTTGCGGTAATCGAGCGAGGGAGGCTTGTCGCCGAGCAGCGAACGGTAGACGAAATCCGGGCCGCGGCGTTCGTCGAGTTCCGCCTTGGCGGCGGCCAGGGTGTCGGGACTCTGGAACAGCTGCGCGGCGGTCAGGGCGAGGGCCTTGGCGGCGACTTCGGCGCCCTTGGTACCCACGCTGTTGCCGCTGGCGGCGACGGCCTGCCAGCTGTGCGGCGGCGTTCCCGGCGCCCAGGTGCCCGCCGAGAGACCGGCGGTAGGCGTCGTATAGCTGACGTCGCCCACGTCGGTGGAGGCGGACATGATCTCGCCGCTGCTGTAGGGCTCCACGCCCGTGGCGCGCTTGCGGCCGCCCTTGGGCAGGGTGGCGCTGATCTTGTCGATGAAGGCCTGTTCCTGCGGCGTGTAGCTGGGCAGCGGCACCTGCTTGAGGTTCTCGTACATGACATGGCCCAGCGTATCATTCGGCAGCAGGTCGAACGTGCCGCCGATCTGGTTGTACTCGACCGTGGTGCCGGTGCCGAGCGCGGCACCTTCGGCGGCCTTTTTCACGCGCTCCATGATGTCGGCCACCTGCTGCTGGTCGGGATGGCGGACGTAGTAGTAGACTTCGGCCGTGTCGGGCACGACGTTGGGCGCCTTGCCGCCATCGGTGATGACGTAGTGGATGCGGGTTTCCTGCGGAACGTGCTCGCGCATCATGTTGACCATGGCGTCCATAGCCTCCACCGCGTCGAGTGCCGAGCGGCCCCGCTCGGGTGCGGCGGCGGCGTGCGAGGCAAGGCCGTGGAAACGGAACTTGGCGCTGACATTGGCAAGCGCATGGCCCTGCATGGCGCTGTAGCCGTCGCCCGCGTGCCAGTGCAGCATGGCCGAGACGTCCTTGGTCAGGCCCGAGCGGACGAGGAAGACCTTGCCGGAGCCGCCTTCCTCGGCTGGGGCGCCGTAGACGCGCAGTTCGCCCTTGATGCCGTGGGCGACCATCCAGTTCTTGGCGGCGATGGCGGCGGCGATGGAGGCAGCGCCGAACAGGTTGTGGCCGCAGGCATGACCAGCGATGCCGTCCAGCGCATGGCGTTCCGGTTCGGCAGCCTGGGCAAGGCCGGGCAGGGCGTCGAATTCGGCGAGGATGCCGATGACCGGACCTTCCCCGGTCTTGAAACTGGCGACGAAGGCCGTGGGCATTCCGGCGACGCCCGGCGTTACCTGGAAGCCTGCGGACTTGAGTTCCTTCTGGAGCAGGCCGGAGCTTTTGGTCTCCTGGAAGCCGACTTCCGCCCAGGACCAGATCTGCAGGGCATTGCGCGACATGGTGGCGGCGCCGCGATCGACGTCGGCCATGATCGCGGTACGGTCTGCTTCTGCCAGCGGTCCGGCGAGAGCAGGCGCGCTGGCACTGGCGGCGAGAAGGAACAGGGCGGTACGAACGAGGGATTTCATCAGGTTATCCTCATCAAAAGTCGCATCGAAAAAGGCCCGCGCGGCGGTATTTCCGCGCGGGCCGGAGATCCGCTCAGCGCTTCCCGAACGAGACGCGCAGCTGCGCGCCGAACACGCGCGGCTCGTTGTAGACCAGCGTGGTCGACGTGACCGAAGGCGTCACCACGCCGCCTGCCGCCGCATATGTCACGTCGAACAGGTTGCGGACGAAGAAGCCGAGGTCAATGCCGCGTCCTTCGATGTTGTTGAGGTCCAGCTTGAGGTTGACGGTATCGTAGGCCTTCTGGATGCCGTTGGTGTCCAGCGGACGCTCGACGTACCAGACCTTGGTGCTGTGGAACCAGTTGGCGTTGAACACCAGTTCCGCGAAGTCGCCCAGGTTGTGCGCATAGCGGGCGCCGCCGCCGATGGTCCACTTCGGCGTGTAGGAGAACTTGTTGTTCACCGGGTTGTTGCCGAGCAGCGGGATGAAGGCCGGCGGCGCATCGTATTCGTCGTACTTGGCGTCCGTATAGGCCCCGAAGCCCGAGAGCGTGAAGCCGTAGGCAGGCGTGATCGAGAAGTCGAACTCGCTGCCCTTGATCGTCGCCTTGGCGGCATTGATGATCAGGCTGCTGGGATCGTTCGCCGAATTGCCGTCGCCATCGAAGTCCGCGCCGGGGAAGATCGAGCGCTGGATGTTGTTGTACTTGCTGGTGTAGGCGGCGATGTTGAAGCGGCCCTTCACGCCGCCGACCTGCCAGCTGGACTTCACGCCTGCTTCATAGTCGGTGACCTTCTCGGGCTTGAACGTCTCGAACCCGTCGAAATAGGGGGACATGCCGCTCTGGTTGAAGCCTGCCGAGCGGTAGCCGCGGCGGTTGGTGACGTAGAGGAACACGTCCTCGTTCACCTTGTAGTCGAGGCCAAGCGTCCAGGTGGGCGCGCTCGATTTTTCGGATCCGGTCTTGCCGCCCGAAGTCGCACAGTCGTCCGGGCCGATGTGCGCGGCGCTGTCCAGCGTCGCCACCGAGCAGCCCGAGGACTTGTCCCAGGTATAACGGAAGCCGCCGTTGAAGCGCAGTCCTTCCGCGAAACCGCCGAAGGCATAGCCGATCTGGCCGAACAGCGCCTTGCTGGTCGAAGTGTTGTAGTTCTCGTTGTAGGTGAAGGTCTTGCCCGGCGTCACCGCCGAATAGGTGACGCTACCGTTCACGCCGCTGGGGTCGCTCTTGAGGTAGAAGGCGCCGACGATCCAGTCCAGCCTGTCACCAAACAGCTTGCCCATGACCTGGAACTCGTTCGAGTACTGCTGGACATTGGTGTTGGACACGCCGTCGTAGAGGGCAAGGTACGTGCCGTCCATGTCGCGGGCGGCGTCGACCTTGCTGCTGCGGTAGCCGAAGATGTTCTTGAAGGTGACGGTGCCGACGTCCAGCGTCGTGGTATTCGCCACCCCCCAGAAGGTGCGGTTGGAATAGGGATCGATGCTGGTCGAGATATCGCGCACGCCTGCCGCCTGCTGTTCGGACAGGGCGATGTCGATATCGCACCCGGCGACGCCGCAGTCGAAGTAGGGGCGATTGGCGGCGGTGCGGGCGGTGCCGCCACCCGGAACGGCCGGGTTCGGATAGACGCCGTTGAGCACGGTGCCGGTGCCGTTTTCGCGGGCGCGATACCAGTCCAGCACGGTCACGTTCTTGAGGCCTTCGACCGGCTCTATCAGCAGCGAGGCGCGGAAGGCATTGTTGTTGCGGTCGTCCAGGTCGCCGCCGATGCCGTGGTTCTTGGTATAGCCGTCCCGGCGCGCGATCTGACCGGCAAGGCGCAGGGCGATGTGCTCGCTGACGATCGGCACGTTGACGGCGCCTTCGAACGTGGTCTCGTTATAAGAACCCAGCGTGATCTGGCCGTAGCCTTCGAGGTCGTACCCCGGCGCGGTCGGGTAGAGCAGCAGCGCGCCGCCGGTGGTGTTGCGGCCGAACAGGGTGCCCTGCGGCCCCTTGAGCACCTGGATCGAGCCGACGTCGAAAGTCGGTACGATCGAGCCTTCGTTGGGCAGCGGCACGTCGGCGAAGTAGGTGACGACCGAAGGCGCCGAAGCGCCCGCCGTCGCGCGGCGCTGGCCGCGAATGACGATGCTGGGCGTATCGCGCGAAGTTTGCGGGGCCACGTTCAGGCCCGGCGTGGTATAGGTAAGGTCCTGGGTGCTGACGACGGCCTTCTCGCGCAGCATTTCCTCGTTGAAGGCGGTGACGGACACGGGAACGGTCTGGGCGCTTTCCTCGCGGCGGCGGGCGGTGACGACGATATCGCTGCCGGGATCTTCGGAAACGCGGGCAGCGCCTTCCTGAGCTTGGGCGACCGGCGCGGAGATGGCGAGGAAGGAAGAGGCAAGAAGCAGTGCGGAAAGGCTACGACAGGACATATTGTTCTATTTCCTTATCTGACCGGCCTGTCCCTGATCGCAGGCCGACAGTCGTAAGACGCAGCGCATCGCGGATCATTCGCTTTCGATGAAAAAATATTCCGGGTGACGTTTCCCGGCCTTGGCGGCTAAGAAGAGGGCAATCCCGACAACGCCATCCGACGATAAGGACCCGGATCATTTTCTCGCTGCGCAGGACATCGCCCCAGCCACGGACGGAAGGACCCGATCTATCGGTTCATGTCCCCGCCTTGCGCCGCTATATCGCGAAGCGCGCGGCGCCCGGCGATGTTGACGATCTGGTGCAGGACGTGCTGGTTCGCATGCATGTGCGGGGGCAGAGCGATCCGATCGCCAATATCGAAGGCTATCTGTTTCAGGTCGCCTCCAGCGTCCTTACGGATCGCGCGCGCCGCGATTCCGTGCGCCATCGTGGCGCCCATCTCGAACTGACCGAGACTTTCCACCCGGTGGAGGAACTGACGCCGGAACGCGTGCTGCGCGGTCGGGAAGACGTGGACCGGCTGGTCGCCGCCCTGGAGGAAATGCCCGAAGCGACCCGCGATGCCTTCGTGCTGCACCGCTTCGAGGAAATGTCCTATGACGCGATCGCAGGGCATCTCGGCATCTCGACCAGCGCGGTGGGACGGCACCTGATGAAGGCGGTACGCTTTCTGGCGGCGAGGGACCTGCCGTGAACAGATCCATCGAACCCCGGTCTATCGAACCCAGGCCTTTCGATGCCCGCGCGCTGGAGCAGATCGATTCTCCAGAGGCGACGGCGGCGGCCTATTTCAGCCTGTTCCGCTCGCCCCGCGCAACCGCGCAGGACTATGACGATTTCGAGCGTTGGCACGCGCGCGATGAGGCCAATCGCCTGGCCTGGGCGCGGGTGGAGCATGAATGGCAGGCGGCAGGCGCCATGCGCACCGATGCGCGTATCCTGGCGATCCGCGAGCGTGCGCTGGCCAATCGCCGCCCCCAGGGCCGCTGGAAACGACCGCTGGCCGCCGCGATTGCGGCCGTGGCCGTACTGTCGGCGGCCGTGGTCTATCAGCGTCATGAAAGCGGGCCAGAGGGCAGGGGAGAAGGCGGGCCTTCCCTTGCGGCAGTGCAGGGCCGGGTGATTTCCACCGGGATCGGCCAGCAGGTCACGTTCCGCATGACCGATGGTTCCACGGTGACGGCGAACACTGCGTCGACCCTTGCCGTCGATGAGACCGGATCCTTGCGCAGGACCGCGATCCGCAGCGGCGAGGCCTTCTTCGAGGTGGCCAAGAACCCGCGCAAGCCTTTCGTGGTGGAAGCGGGCGGGGTCAGGGTAACCGCGCTGGGCACGGCCTTTGCGGTGCGCGACACGGACGACAGCGTCAGCGTGGTTCTGGCGCACGGGCAAGTCCGCGTGGACATGCCTGCAGCGGGCGGAAATCCGGCACGGTCCACGGTTCTTGAACCCGGCCAGCAACTCGTCTGGAAAGCGGGCGCCTATCGTACCGGCAAGGTCGATGTCGATCGCCGGCTGGCTTGGCGCGACGGCGTGATCAGCTTCGACCGCGTCCCGCTGGAAGACGCGGTGGCGGAAATCAACCGCTACAGCCAGCAGGAAATCGTCATCGCCAGCCCGTCGCTGGCCCGCCATCCGATCAGCGGCACGTTCCGCATCGGCGTGACGCGCGGTTTCCTCCAGAGCCTGGAACTGGCAGGCATCGCCCGGATCGAGAACGAAAGCGCCACGCGCGCCGAACTGGTCGCGCCCTGAGCGGGCGGTCTATTCGAAGCTGTAGCGCAGGCGCAGGCCGAAAGTGCGCGGCGGGCCTGCTATCACGGTCGCGGCGCCATAGGCCGGATTGAGCGTGCCGCCGCCGCTGACGTAATAGCGGTCGGTCAGGTTGCGTCCCCAGAGCGCGATGTCGATCGGCAGGGCGCCGGGGCCATGCCAGGTGACGGCGGCGCCCAGCAGGCCGTAACCCGCTTGCCGGGCGAAAGCTTCCGCCGTTCTTTCGGTGAAGCGCATGCTGCTGACATGGCTGTAGTCCACCGCGAGATCGAGCCTGCCGAGGCTTTCGGAAAGATCGATCTCCTGCAGCAGGGACAGCGATCCGCTCAAGCCCGGCATATAGGTGAAGCGGTTGTTGAGCGGATCGGCGCCCAATAGCGACGACAGCGCGGCCGGGGCGATCACGCGGGTATAGCGCGCATCGATCCACGAGGCGCTGGCAGTGAGATGGGTGCGCCGACCGAAATCGAGCGAGAGCTCGCCGTCGAACCCGGCCACGCGTGCTCTGGCGCTGTTGACATAGAGCGTGATCGGATCGGTGGTGCGATCGCCGTCACCGTCGAAATCGTCGTCGGGGAACAGGGCGCGCTGCACTTTGTCGTAGATCCCGACATAGGCCGCCGCGCTGTAGGATCCGGTGAGCGGTCCCACCCCCGTGCTCAGGTTCCAGCGACCCTTGGCACCGATTTCGAGGTCGGTCAGCGTCTCGGGCCGGAAGGTCTGATAGGCCTTGAGCGTGCCGCTGAGGGTGGGGGTATTGTATCCGCCCGATCGGAACGCGCGGCGACTGGTGAGGTAGAGGCTGTGCGCCCCGAGTTTCCGGGTGAGCGCCAGTGTCCAGGTCAATCGTCCCGAGCGCGCCTTTGCCGAGGAACCGCCTTCCGTCTCGCATTGCTGCCGGGAGAGAGGTTCAACCGAGGCCGAGCGCAGAGAGCAGCCGCCGATCCATTCCGCCGTGTAGCGCAGCCCGACATCCGCGACGAGGCTTTCGGCCAGCGGCGCCGCCACTTGTCCGAAAATCGCGGCGCTGCGAAAATTCTGGTACATGGCGATATGATAGGGCGGATTGTCCGGCCGGACATAGCGCGACACGGTCTGCATGACCGGCCCTGCCGGGGCGCTGTCCAGATAGAAGAGCCCGCCGATATAGCGCAAGTCGCCGGATCGGCCCTGAACCTGAAACTCCTCGCTCCATTGCCGCAAGTGGGACCGCGTTTCGGAATCGTTGATCGCCAGCGGGGTTCCGTCGCCGTCCAGCGCATAGGAAATCTCGGTCGATCGCCAGCCCAGGATATTGCGGAAAAGCAGGTCGTCCCCGCCATACTCGGTCAGGTTGCCGAAGGCGCGGAAACGGCGTTGGAACCGGGGCAACACGCCGCTTTGCGAGGTTCTTCTGCCGAGGCTTTGCTGAAGCTCGTAGTAGCTGTCGATGTCGCAGGCGCCCCCGTTCTCAGCCGCCCCGCAGGCGTAGTAGGGCGCGTTTTCCGGGCTATGGGCACTGCCGTCCGGGTAGACGCCGGAAAGGATCGAGACGGCGCCCATCTCATCCGCATCGAGCATGTCGAACGAGAAGGTCGAGCGCAGCATGTCGTCCGGCTCGAACCGGAGGGCGGCGCGCAGGGCGTCGCTATGGGCGTTTTCGGCGCGTTCGCCAGAGGCGATCCGCGTGACGATCCGCGTATAGCCGTCGCGGCGCAGGCGCTGACCGGCGATCCGCAGCGAAAACGGACCTTGGCGCGGAAGCTCCAGCGCGCCTTCAAGGCGCAGCAGCCCGTAATTGCCGACCTCGCTCTCCAGATAGGAAGGCACCCCCGAAGCGGGCTGGGCGGTGCGGATCAGCACCGCGCCGCTGGTGGTGTTGCGGCCGAACAAGGTGCCTTGCGGGCCGCGCAGGACTTCCACCGAGGCAATGTCGTAGAGCGGGGCAAGCCCGGCCTGATTGGGAAGCGGCACCTCATCCTGATAGACCACCAGCGGCAGGCGGTTCTCGTCGCTGATCGAGCGTCTCTGGCCGCGCATCACCAATAGCGGCGTGGCATTGGTGGTTTGACCGGTGGCCACGAACCCCGGCGTCACGCGGGCAAGATCGGCCAGCGTGCGCACGGCGGCCCCTTGCAGCCTTTCCGCGTCGCGCCGGGTTACGGAGAGCGGCACGTCTTCCTCGCGTTCGGGGCGGCGCCGGGCGGAAACCAGGATGTCCGGGGCCGGGGCAGGGGGCGGCGTAGCTTTCTCCAACGGCTTTACGGGCTGCCGGGGTGCGGCTGCGATCACGAAGACGTGCGGAGCGACCTGCCTGACGGTCAGGCCCATGCCGCGTACCAGCCGCCTCAGCGCCTCGCGGGGAGGGAAGTCTCCCTGAACGTGGCGCGCCTTGCGGCTTTCCGATCCCGGAGCGTTCAGGAGGATTTCCACGCCGGACTGCCTGCCCAGGTCAGCGATCGCGCGCGAGAGCGGCTGGGCCGCCACGTCGACACCTTGCGCGCGCGCATCGACCGCCGAGCCCGCCAGCACGGCTGTGGCAGCGATGATCCTGACGACGCGACGACGCAACCCGCTTGTTCCCGTTGATCCGGGCTCCCCCCTTGCGAAGCCCATGGACGTGACGTGGCTATCCTGAACGGGCGTGGAGTCAACGAAATGTCACAAAGCGAAATGTCATAAAGCGCTGGGCTGACCACTTGCGGTGGGCGTGCGGGAATAATATGGATCATATATGATTCGTATATTGAGGCCGCACTGATGGGTATCGTCAACATCGAGGATGCGCTGCACGACCAGCTTCGGCGGGCAAGCAAGGCATCCTATCGCTCGATCAACGCGCAGGCCGCATTCTGGATCAGGATCGGGATGCTCTGCGAACTGAACCCGCAGCTCACCTTCCAAGAGATCGTGGCGCGCGAGCTGAAGGAGGCGGGCGTCGACCCGGAGGATCTGGGTACCCATGATCAAGTCGCCTGAAGAAATCGCGCTGATGGCCGAATCCGGTCGTCTGCTGGCATCGGTCTTCACCTGGCTGGACGGACAGCCTTTTGCCGGGCGGACGACCATGGAGATCAACGACGCGGTCGAGGCCCTGATCGTCGAGCAATTGCAGTCCCGGCCCGCCAGCAAGGGGCAGTACGGTTATGGCTATGTCCTCAATTGCTCGCGCAACGAGGTCGTGTGCCACGGAGTGCCTTCCACCACCGAAGTGCTGGGCGACGGTGACATCGTCAATTTAGACATCACGCTGGAGAAGAACGGCTATATCGCCGATTCCAGCAAGACTTATGAGATAGGCGAAGTCTCGCCGGTGGCGCGGCGGCTGGTCCGCACGACCTACGAGGCGATGTGGAAGGGCATCCAGGCCGTCCGTCCCGGCGCGCGGCTGGGCGATGTCGGGCATGCGATCGAGCGCCATGCCAAGCGTGCCGGATATTCGGTGGTGCGCGACTATTGTGGCCACGGGATCGGCCGTGAAATGCACGAAAAGCCCGAAGTGCTGCACTTCGGCCGCCCCGGCACCGGCCTGAGGCTGGAGGAGGGCATGGTCTTCACGATCGAGCCGATGCTCAACCAGGGTCGCAGAATAGTGCGGACGGAGGACGATGGTTGGACGGTGGTGACGGTTGACGGCAAGCTCTCCGCGCAGTTCGAACATACCGTGGCGGTAACCGCGAACGGCGTCCGCGTGCTGACCTTGCGGCCCGAGGAAAAGGCGGCCGCACGGGGCTGAGGTTTCCTGCGGCGCGCGCTGCTGGAACCGGGAAGGCACTGGCCCGTTTCCCCAATCTTGGTGCAGGCGCGGTTCATGTGCCGGTGCCATTGGTAAGCGACCCCGACGACCATCGAAGGAAACCATAGATGAACCGCTTTCGCACTCTTGCCCTGTTCGCCACGGCCGCGGTCCTGGCGCCGCTGCCTGTGCTGGCGCAGAGCGTGGCCGACATGGGGCTGCCCAGCGGTGCCGAAGCGGGCGATAAGGGAACCGCTGATGCCGAAGCGAAGCGCAAGGCTCTGAACGAGGCGCAGGCGCAGTCCGCCCGCGCACAGGTTCAGGACAACGAGGACCGTTTGCGCGCCCGCGAGGCGGCAGTCGCCACCGAGGCCGCGCGCCAGCAGCGCGAACAGGCCACCTATAACGAAGCCGTGCGCCAGCATGACACCGTGGTCCGCGATTATGAGGCGGCCCGCGCGAAATGGGAAAGCGCCAACCCGGCCTGCAAGCGCAACGATCCGGTGAAATGTCCGCGTTGACGCAAGGCTGACTAACACCGGCAGGGTAGCTGGGGCAGGCGGGCGTTTGACGCGCCCGTCTGCCCCAGCTACCGCGCGGGTGATGATCGCTCTTCTCTCTCCCGCCAAGACGCTCGATTTCGAGCGCGCATTGCCCCCTCTCGCCGTGACGACACCGCATTTCGCGGAAGAAGCGCATAGCCTCGCCCGATCCGCTGCCAATCTCACCCAGAAGCGGCTTTCGGAGCTGATGCACATCTCGCCCAAGCTGGCGAAGCTCAATGCCGACCGTTTCCGCGATTTCGACGCGCTTCCGCAGCGCCAGGCGCTTTTCGCCTTCGCGGGCGACGTCTATACCGGCTTCGAGGCGCATACGATGGACGAGGCAGGCATTGCCTTCGCGCAGGACCACGTCCGCATGCTTTCGGGGCTCTACGGCCTGCTTCGCCCGCTCGACGAGATCCGTCCCTATCGTCTGGAGATGGGCACGCGCTGGGCACCGCGCCACAAGTGCCTGACGGACTGGTGGGGCGATCGCATTGCGCAGTTCCTGCTGGCCCAGCTTGAGGAAGAGGGATCGGGCACCGTACTCAACCTTGCCAGCCAGGAATACTTCGCGGCCGTTTCGGGCAAATTGCCGGGCGTGCGGGTGATCGAGGTGGAGTTTCGCGAACCCGGCCCGAACGGCCCCCGGTTCGTGAGCTTCAATGCCAAGCGCGCGCGGGGGATGATGGCGCGCTGGCTCTGCGAGCACCACGTCACCGATGCCGATGCCATGCGCGGTTTCGACAGTGACGGCTATCGTTTCGATGCCGCGGAAAGCGACACCGATCGCTGGCGGTTCACGCGGTCTTGAGCGGCGCGGGCAAGACGTCTGCCGTCGTCATCGGCGCATCGGGCGGGATCGGCGGCGCCTTCGAGGCGGCGCTGGTGGAGGAAGGGGCGTTCGACATCGTCCACGGCTTCGCGCGCTTGCGCAGCGGGCCGTACCGGCTTGACCTCCTGGACGAGGCCAGCATCGCCGCAGCGGCGGCGCATGTGGCGCAAGGCCCCGCGCCTGCACTGGTGATCGTTGCCACGGGGCTTCTCCATGAAGGGGATCTCGGCCCGGAAAAGGCGCTGCGCGATCTCGATCCGGCCTGGCTTTCCCGGCTCTACGCGGTCAACGCGATCGGCCCGGCGCTGGTGGCGAAGCACTTCCTTCCGCTCATGCCCCGCACGGGAAGCCCGGTATTCGCGGCCCTCTCCGCAAGGGTCGGGTCCATCTCGGACAACCGGCTGGGCGGCTGGCACGGCTACCGCGCCTCGAAAGCGGCGCTCAATATGCTCGTGCGCAACCTTGCCATAGAGGAGCGCCGCCGCAACGACCGGGCGATCGTCGTCGCGCTTCATCCGGGCACCGTCGATACCGCGCTGTCGCGTCCGTTTCAGGGCAATGTCCAGCCCGGCCGCCTGTTCGATGCCGAACGCGCGGCGCTGCAATTGCTCGACGTCATCGAAGAGCTCAAGGTTACGGACAGCGGCAAGCTGTTCGACTACGAAGGCACGGAAATCCCCTTCTGATCGCATCGGCGAACGCCGGCGCAGGCCGAACTGCAATCTAAATGCGCCGATCTGCACAGCATTAGTTGCTGGGCCGTGAACCCTGCGCGGCTATCCTTGCGTTGAAAAGCCGAGAACCGGCAGGGAGATGCGCGGGTGGAGATGCAAGGGTGATCGTCCGAACGACTGCGGGGGCTATAAGGGGCGCCGTGGAGGGCCACGTCGTGCGGTTCAGCGGCATTCCTTATGCCGCCGCACCGGTCGGCATTGCCCGATTTGCCGAACCGCGAGATCCGGCACCCTGGGCGGGTGTGCGCGATGCTCTCGAGCCCGGTCCGAACGCACCGCAGCGGGTAAGAGCCATTCCCGGTCTGGACGCGGCGGCTCTGGTGGGCAAGGGCTGGCGGCGGGGCGACGACTACCTGACGCTCGACGTCGTGATGCCTGCAGATGCCTCGCCCGGAGACGGCGCGCGGCGGCCGGTCATGGTGTTCATCCACGGCGGTGGCTTCGTGGTCGGCAGCAAGGATGCCCCGGTGCAGGACGGCAGCAGCTTTGCTCGCGACGGCGTGGTCTTCATCGCGATCAACTATCGGCTGGGCGTGGACGGATTCCTGCCGATCCCCGGCATTCCCACCAACCTCGGGCTGCGGGACATGATCTTCGCGCTTGAATGGGTGCGCTGCAACGCCGCGGCCTTCGGCGGCGATGCCGGGAACGTCACGGTCTTTGGCGAATCCGCCGGGGCCATGGCCATCGCCAACCTGATTGCCTCCCCGCTCGCCAAAGGAAAGTTCCGGCGAGCCATTGTCCAGAGCGGGCATGGCGCCATGACGCGGGACATGGACGTGGCGCAGAGGCTCGTCCGCAAGCTGGCAAAGGTACTGCGGATTACACCCGACGAAGCCGGCTTTCGCAGCCTCGATCCGGGAGATGCCCCGCTGGACGGCGTCGAGAATGTCAGCCGGCCATCTGCGCGTCTCGATCTGCGCGATGCCGAGGGGCATGAGCCGGTCTTCGGGATCAGCCGTTTCGTGCCGGTTCATGGCGATGACGTGCTGCCGCTTAAGCCGCTGGAGGCGCTCAAGACCGGTGCGGGTGCCGAAGTGGATCTTCTGATCGGTACGAATGCCGAAGAGATGAACCTCTATTTCGTGCCTACAGGGCTCAAGGGAAAGATCGGGCGGCTTCTGGCAACCTACGTGTTCCACCGCGTGCATCCGCAAGCCCGCAAGCTGCTCAAGGCGTATGGCATGGGCAAGAGGGGCGTGAAGCCGGGGCATGCCTTTACGGCTGCCGCGCACGACCTGGTGTTCCGCTGGCCTGCCCGCCGCTTTGCCGAGGACCATCGCGGGCGCACCCATGTCTATGAGTTCGCGTGGCGTTCTCCGCTTTTCGGCGGGCTCGGCGCGGCCCATGCGATGGAGCTACCCTTCGTTTTCGACACGCTGGACTTAGTGACCGGCCCTGAGGGGCTCTGCGGTGAGGCGCCGCCTCAGACGCTGGCCGACCGGGTCCATCGCATCTGGGTGGATTTCGCCCGTGACGGCAGCCTGCCTTGGGGTGAGTTCACGCGCGAACGACGCACCGTGTTTCAGCTTGAACAAGGCGAAGCGATTCAGGAGCCGCCTTTTCCGATCGCACCTTTCCTGCCCTGAAGGACCTTTCATGTACCTGGATCGACTGAAACTGCACGGTCGCCGCGCGCTCGTTACCGGCGGGGCGAGCGGCATCGGACTGGCCTGCGCCGAGGCTCTGGCCGAGTTCGGCGCGCGCGTGATCATTGCCGACCTGACAGAGGTTGCGATTGCAACAGCCGGTGCGGCGCTGCGAGAGAAGGGCCATGATTGCGAAGGCCGGATCATGGACGTCACCGATCCCGCGCGCGTATCCCAGGTGGCAGACGAACTCGGCGCGATCGATGTGCTGGTGAACAATGCCGGGATCGCCCGCAGCGACACGCCCGCCGAAGAGGTCGCGGACGAGCACTGGCGCAGCGTTCTCGACGTCAATCTCAACGGCACGTTCTGGTGTGCCCGCGCGTTCGGCCGGCACATGCTGGATGCGGGGCGAGGCAGCATCGTCAATGTGGGATCGATGAGCGGCTTCATCGTCAATCGGCCTCAGCCGCAGAGCTACTACAATGCCTCAAAGGCCGCGGTTCACCAGCTTACCCGCAGCCTTGCCGCCGAATGGGCGAGCCGGGGCGTGCGGGTGAACGCGGTTGCTCCGACCTATATTCGTACCCCGCTCAACGAATTCGCCGACAAGCAGGGGGCGATGTACCGGCGCTGGATCGATTCCACGCCGATGGCCCGGCTGGGCGAAGTGGAGGAAGTCGCTTCGGTGGTGGCCTTCCTTGCCTCGGATGCCGCCAGTCTGATGACGGGAAGCATCGTCCTTGCCGACGGCGGCTACACCTGCTGGTAAAACGACCTGCCTGTTCACGGCGGTTTTATAGGTTCTGCCGCGCTTTCGTACTGCCTGTTGCCCAAAGCCTGTCATGCCAATCGGCCAAGTCTTTGCGCCGATCGGCAAACTCGAAGCGGCTGTTCAAGGACCTTTCAGATAGGTTAGACCTGTCTTATAGGTTGAAGCTGACTTGCCAGGCACTGACCTCGGCAGGCGGCTGGAGGGAGGATCTATGAACCTTGGGATTTGCCTGTCCGTCGGAGCGTCCTGGCTGGCTCTCGCCGCATCTCCGGCATTGGCGCAGGATAGCGAAACGCCGAAAGGCCCGATCGCTGCAGCCGACACCGGAGCATCGGAGATCGTGGTCACCGCCCGCAAGCGCACTGAAACCTTGCTCGATGTTCCGGTGGCGGTGACAGCCGTTTCCGGTGATACCCTGGCAAAGCGCAACATCAATTCGGTCCGCGAGGCGGCCGTGCTCACCCCGGGGCTCAACATCAGCAGCGACGGCGCCGGACGCGCCTTCGTTTCGATCCGCGGCGTCGGGGTTACGCTGGTGCAGTCGGTTCAGCCCGGCGTGGGACTTTTCGTGGACGGCATCTATCGTCCCAATACGGCCTATCTCAACAACCCCTTGCTGGATGTCGAGCGGATCGAAGTGCTGCGTGGACCGCAAGGCACGCTCTATGGCAAGAACACGCTGGGCGGCGCGATTAACGTCATCACGCGCCAGCCCGGTAACGAGTTCGAGGCGCGCGGGCAGGCGAGTTATGCCGGACCGGACGATTCCTGGCTGGTATCGGGTTCGGTTTCCGCGCCGATCGTCACCGACAAGCTGGCGGTTCGCGTCGGCGCCTCGCACCGCCAGCAGGACGGTTTCATCAACAACACGACGATTGGCGGCAAGTCGAACAGGTTCAATACGGATTCCGTCAGCGCCACGATCCGCGCCACGCCGTCCGAGAACCTGACGTTGGTGGTCAATGGCTATTACGACTGGGTAAAGGGCACGAATGTCCCTTATGCCCGCGTTACCGGGCCTACCGATTACTCACGCAGCAACCAGTTCAACACGCTGGGCACAACGACCTACAAGTATCGCGGCGTCAATGCCAAGGTGGAGACGCCGGTAGAGGCTATCGACACCACCGTGACGCTTCAGGCCGCCTATGACGCCCGCAACAGCAGCGCACCCGATACCGACGGCGACTTCGGGCCGCTCAATATCGTTCGCCAGTCGTCCAGCGACAGTCTCCGCACCAAGACGGTGGAACTGCGTTTCGACACCCGTTTGAGCGATCAGCTCTCCACCCTTTTCGGCCTGTTCTACAGCCGCGAGGAGACACGCTCCAACCAGGCCACGCTGATCGTTCCGTTCAATCTGACCAACAATGCCAGCAACCGGACAAAGGCCGACACGTACGCGGCCTTCGGCACGGTGTTCTGGAAACCGAACCCGGACTGGGAAGTGGCACTTGGCTTGCGCTACGACCACGAGGACCGCTCGGCCAGCGGTGCCATCAATGCTGGCGGTGCCGGCAGTGTCGGCCTGAAATCGGACCAGGTGGAACCGCGTATTTCGGTAACCCGCCATTGGACGCCGGAATTGATGACTTACGCTTCGGTCGCACGGGGCTATCGCGGCGGCGGCTTCAATGCGGTGACGGCACCCGTTCGCAAGTACAAGGGCGACAGTGCCTGGACCTATGAACTGGGCACCAAGTACGTTTCGGCCGATCGCAGCTTCACACTTTCGGGTGACATCTTCTACAATGATTACAGCGATTACATCGGCCTGAACTCCATCGCCCCATCATCGACCGGCGGTCTCGTTACCGTCGATCTCAATTCGGGAGATGTCGAAAGCTACGGTGCAGAGCTGGAGTTCAGCTACAGGCCGGTCGAGCAATGGACGCTCTCCGGGGGCGCTACTTATATGCATGCGCGCCTGACCGACTCTTCACAGTACACGGCGGTGACCGGCCGAACGCTGGCGACCGATCGGCTGACTTTCCAGCCCGACTGGATGTTCAATCTCTCCAGCGACTATGTCGTGCCGCTCGGTGCAGACAGCCTGACCTTCAATGCCAGCGTCAACGGCAAGGGCAGCCGTTCCGCAGCCAGTCTGAACCAGACGACCGCGACGATCCTCAAGAGCTACGTGCTGTTCAACGGCTCGATCACGTATCGCATGGAGAACGGTATCGAGCTTGCGGTCTTCGGCAACAATCTCTTCAACAAGAAGTACTTCGATTCCTATATCGAGCAGACGACCCTTGCCCTGGCAGGCCTTCCCGCCTCGGACCTCGGCATCATTGGCGACTTGCGGCGCTACGGCGTGCGCGCGAGCTTCCGGTTCTGATCCGATGGGCGCGTCTTCGTCCCACCCCGTTCGCAAGCCCCTGCCGGAGGGCTTCCTCGAAAAGCTGCGCGCGATCTTCGGAGAGCGCGTGGCGACCGGCGAAGCGATCCGCAGCCAGCATGGCCAGAGCGAATCCCATTTCGAACCCGTCCTGCCGGATGTCGTGGTTTTCGCCCGCTCCACGGAGGATGTCGTCGAACTGGTGAAGCTCTGTGTCGCTGACGGGGTCCCGATCGTCGCCTACGGCGCGGGAACGTCGATCGAGGGCAACGCCCTGCCTGTTCGCGGCGGCGTTACCGTCGATCTCGGCCAGATGGACGCGATCCTCGAAGTGAATGCGGAGGATTTCGACTGTACCGTGCAGGCGGGCGTCCGGCGCGAGCAGCTCAACGAGCATCTGCGCGATCAGGGACTGTTCTTCCCCATAGATCCCGGCGCCAATGCGACGATTGGCGGCATGGCAGCCACACGGGCATCCGGCACCAATGCCGTTCGCTACGGCACGATGCGCGAGGCAATCCTGTCTCTGCGGGTGGTCACCCCGGATGGCCGCGAGATCCGTACCTCCCGCCGAGCGCGAAAGTCGGCAGCGGGATACGATCTCACGCGCCTCATGATCGGCAGCGAAGGCACGCTTGGTATCATCACCGAAGTTACCTTGCGCCTGCACGCCATTCCAGAGGCGATCTCGTCGGCCGTGTGCAGCTTCGAAACTCTGGAGGGCGCGGTTGATACCGTGGTGCAGTCGATCCAGCTGGGCGTACCTCTGGCACGGGTGGAGATACTCGACGACGTGCAGATGCGGGCGGTCAATCGCTGGTCGAAACTCGACTATCCCGAACAGACCACGCTGTTTTTCGAATTCCACGGCTCCAGCCGCTACGTCGAGGAGCAAGTGGAGACGGTGCGGGAAATCGCTGACATGAACGGTGGTAGCACTTTTCGCTGGTCCAACCTGCCCGAGGAGCGCTCCAGGCTCTGGAAGGCCAGGCATGAAGCCTACTATGCGGCGGTCAACCTGCGGCCGGGCGCGGTCGGGTGGGCTACGGACGTCTGCGTACCGATCAGTCGGCTGGCCGAGTGCATCACCGAAACCAAGCAAGACCTTGAGAAGGCAAGTGTTCCGGGCACGATCCTCGGGCATGTGGGAGACGGCAATTTCCATGTCGTCTTTTCGATCGACCCCGATGCCCCGGCGGAGATCGAGGAAGTCGAGGCGATCAATGCCCGGCTGGTCGAGCGGGCGCTGGCAATGGACGGCACCTGTACCGGCGAGCATGGCATCGGGCTGGGCAAGCAGGACTGGCTCGTGGCCGAACTGGGTGAGGCCGTGGACATGATGCGCCAGATAAAAAGGGCGCTCGATCCGCAGGACCTTTTCAATCCGGGCAAGATATTCGCGTTCTCGGCCTGAGATCGCACCTGTCACGTTCCGCCGGGTGGGGCGGAACCGCCCGGCCGCCGTTTGGGACCCTACCCGGACAGCGACCGGGCGTCAGATCGGGATCGCATGGATGACAAGCATTACTCTCCCGGCACCGCGCTCGGTTGCGCCGTTCCGTCATCGGATCTTGGCGCTTTTCATCCTGGCGCTCGCCATGGCGAGCGGCTTCACGATGATGGGCTCGTTCAGCATGGTGCAGGAAGGCGCCAAGGCGGAAATGGGCCTTAGCGATTATGCCCTTAGCCTGGTTTAGGGCGTGTCCGCCGCCGTGCCGCTGGTGGTTTTCTCCGTACCGATCGGTATCCTGGTGGACCGCCGCAACCGGGTGCGGCTGCTCTTCCTATTGGGGCTGATATGGACGGTCGGAACCCTGCTAACCGCTTTCGCGCAGAGCCTGCCGGTACTGTTCCTGGCGCGGATGATGGCCGGCATCGGCACAACGGGTGCGCTTACCGCAGCGCTTTCCCTGACCGCCGACCTTTGTGCGCCCGAGCAGCGCGGAAGGGCGATGCTGGTCGTTACGCTGGGCAAGTGCCTCGGGCAGGCAGGTGCCTTTGCCGTGGCGGGCTGGTTGTTGGGCGCCTTGCTCCGGGCGCCTCCGGCATTCACGCATGGACTGGCTCCCTGGCGCGGCACCCATGTTCTGCTCGCCGTGATAAGCCTTTGCCTGATACTGCCGCTGCTGGCCTTGCGAGAGCCCGCGCGCCGCGAAGTGGAAGCCGGCATCCATGCGCCCTTCGCGATCGTCGCGAGAGAGCTCTGGGGCCGCCGCGGCTTTCTCATACCTCTGTTCATAGGTCAGGTTAGTGTGGTCATGGCCGATGCAGCGGCCAGTATCTGGGCATCTCCGGTGCTTTCGCGCGGTTATGGACTGGCGCCGGAAGTATTTGCGGGGTGGATGGGCGCGTTGATCTTTTCCGCCGGACTGGCGGGCTCGATCCTCGGAGGATTCGCGGCAGATCTGGGGCAGCGGACCGGACGACGCGGCGGATTGCTGGCCGGGGCCGTCCTGGCCGCCGTGGCTGGGGTTCCCGCTGCGCTGTTCCCGATCGCTCCGAATGTCCCGTTGTTTGCAGCGGCCGTGGGCCTTCTGATGTTGTGCGGCACGATCACCGGTCTGATAACCTCGGTTGCTCTCACCGTGCTGATACCCAACGAACTGCGCGGCCTGTGCATTGGCGCATTCATCGCTCTGGCCGGTCTGGTCGGCTTCGGTGTGTCTCCCTCGCTCGTGGCATGGGTCAGCGATCTGCTGGGCGGCGAAGCGCATCTTGGCGAGGGGTTGGCGATCGTCGGAACAGGGGTGGGCGTGATTTCGGTAATCGCCTTTGCCCAGGCAATGCGCCGGGCGCCGCTTTCCGCGATGCAGGAACCTATCTGACAGCTCTTGCAAGACCTGTCAGATAGGTTATTCTGCCTGCCAGGAGAGGAGGGATCATGGAAAACGAATCCCCGATGGCGGCGATAGAAGTCTCGCCGGAAATGCTCAGCCTTGTCGGCCGTGGGCCGTTGCCGTCGTTCGAAACGGTACAAGTACCGCCGGACGCCGCCGCTTTCGTGATTGCTTTCGGGGCGCCGGGCGTTCCCGGCACGTTGCGCTATCTCGCTTTGCCTGACCGGCAGATGCTGGGCGAGGCGATCGAGGATCAACCGGAAGAGCGCGTGATACTGCTGGTTTCGCGCATGGCCTGCGAACGCATCCTGGGGGCGGCGCGGCTGCCGGACGATGGCGCGCTGCACCACCTTCCCTCCGCGCTGCGTACGATCGCGCTGTCCATCCGCGATTGCGACTTGCCGGAAATGGCACGCACGCCTTATCGTCTGGCCAAGAGCATCGAGCTTCTTTGCGAAATTCTTCGCTTGCACGGTCGCGGCGAACTCGTGCCCGTCGTGGCGGAGCGGGTCCTGTCTTGCGCGGATACCCGCCGCCTGCTTGCGGCGCGCAGGATCATCGAGGATCGCTGGGCGGAAAAGCTCACTCTCGACATGATTGCACGCGCTGCCGGGCTCAACCGCGCGAAGCTCACCCGCGGCTTTCGCGAAATGTTCGATTGCAGCGTGGCGGACGCCATTGCCGAGCAGCGTTTGGGGAAGGCAGGGCAAATGCTGCTTTCGACCGACCTTCCGGTTTCGTCGATCGGCTATCGCTGCGGCTATCTCAACAACGCCAGTTTCACCCGTGCCTTCGCCCGCAAGTTCGGGCAGGCACCGACGCATTATCGCGCAGGAAGAATGGCAGCATGACGATACACGCGCCCGAGGGTAGAACGCCGGAAAGCGGCGGTTCCCTGGTAGAACAAGCGGTGCAGGCGGTGCGCGGCCATATCCGTTCCAACGATCTGAAGGTGGGCGACACGCTTCCGGGAGAGGGGCAGTTCGCCGCCGATCTCGGTGTCAGCCGCGCGGTCATGCGCGAGGCTTTCGGGGCGCTTGCGGCCTTGCGTCTGATCGATGTGGGCAACGGCCGCCGCCCCCGTGTCGGGGCCATCGACGGCTCGGTAATCGGAACATCGCTGGATCATGCCGTGGCAACATCGCAGATCAGCGTGGCGGAAGTCTGGGATGTTCGCCGCACCGTGGAAGTGCGTATCGCCGCGCTCGCCGCCGAAAAACGCAGCGACCTTCAGGCCGAACAGATCCTGGCGCTGGCGGAGTCCATGGCCCGCGCGGACGGCGACATGGAACGGATAACGGCGTTCGACACCGCCTTTCATCAGATCATCGCAGCCGCATCGGGCAATTTCCTGTTCATGCAGATCGTCCGCTCTTTCGAGCCGCAGATGGAGTTTGCCGTCCCGCGCGCCTGGGAGACGCGCCGGACCGAAGAGGAGAAAGTCTCGATCCTCGATCTTCACCGCCGTATTGCCAAGGCCATTGCCGACCGTGATCCCGAGGCCGCGTCGGCAGCCATGACCGCCCATTTCGACGCCTCCATCGGGGACTTGCTTCTCAACGGTTGAAGGCGGCGTCCGCCATCCTTGCAATCCCGCTCAATAAGTATACGATATATGAAAATTGACCCAAGTTTGGTCGATCACGGCGGATAAGCTTACAAGGGGCGGACAGTTGCGAGAATTCCTGAACAGTTGCGCGATCGGCGCGATCGCTGCGGCTTTCCTGGCTACGGGTTCTGCACAGGCGCAATCCACGTCGTCCCAGGCCCCGGTCGCCGAATGGGAACAGCCCGAAGTCATCCGCCAGGGCGCCGAGCCGATGCACACCACGTTCGACGGGTTCGAAACGCGCGCCGCTGCGCTTTCCCGTGATCGGATGAAATCGCGCTATCATGTCTCGCTGGATGGCGACTGGAAATTCCACCTTTCGCCCACGCCCGAGAGCCGCCCTGCCGCGTTCTTCAAGCCCGATTTCGACGTGAGCGGCTGGGGTACGATGAAAGTGCCCGGCATCCTCCAGGCGGAAGGCCACGGCCGCCCGGTCTTCGTGGGCAGCGGTTATCCGTTTCCGCGCAACCAGCCCTGGATCGACCATAGCCTCAACGAAGTCGGCTCCTATCGCCGGGACTTCACTGTTCCCGCGAACTGGTCGGGCCGCCGCCTGCTGCTGACCGTGGGAGCGGCCGGGGCGGCCTATTACATCTGGGTCAACGGCCAGCGGGTGGGCTATTCCGAGGAATCCAAGCTTCCCGCCGAATTCGACGTTACGGCCTATGCCCATGCCGGCACCAATACCGTCGCCATCGAGCTCTATCGTTTCGCGGACGGCAGTTATCTGGAAGATCAGGATTTCTGGCGCGTCAATGGCATCGAGCGCAGCATCACGCTCTATGCGGCCCCGGCAACGCGCATTCGCGATCTTTCGATCGATGCGGGGCTGGAAAACGGCTACCGCGACGGCAAGCTCGCGCTCAAGGTCGATCTGGCGGGCGAGCAGGCGGCGATGCGCGTGCGCGCGACCCTGCTTGACGGCAAGCGCGAGGTCCTGACGCGCGAAGAGAGCAGCGGGCAGGGTGGCGCGATTTCGCTGGCGGCCAGCATTCCCGCCGTGCGGACCTGGTCTGCCGAAGATCCGCAGCTCTATACCCTGCTTGTCGAACTGCTCGATGCCCAGGGTAAGCTGGTGGAAGCGACCAGCCGCCGCATCGGCTTCCGCACGGTGGAGATCGCGGGCGGCGAAGTGCGCGTCAACGGCAAGCGGATCATGATCCGCGGCGTCAATCGCCACGAGCACGATCCGAAGACCTTCCACGTCATGTCGGAAGAGAGCATGCGCCGCGACATCGAACTGATGAAGGCGGCCAACGTCAATGCCGTGCGCACCTCGCACTATCCCAACGATCCGCGCTGGTACGATCTTGCCGACGAATACGGCCTCTACGTCATGGATGAGGCCAATATCGAAAGCCACGGCTATCTGAGCCTGTCGCAGCAGCACGACAACGATCCGAAATACCTTCTGGGCAACGATCCCAAGTGGAAGGCCGCCCATCTCGACCGGGTGGAGCGCATGGTCCAGCGCGATCGCAATCACCCTTCCATCATCTTCTGGTCGCTCGGAAACGAGACCGGCATCGGCACCAGTTTCGAGGCTGCCGCGAAGTGGGTGCGCGCGAACGACCCCAGTCGCCTGATCAATTTCCTCGGCTGGAGCATGAGCAACTGGCGCCATCCGACCAACAGCTACGTCGATATCTTCGCGCCGATGTACGACGATGTGCCGAAGATGATCGACTACGCGAAGGATCCCGCCTTCACGCAGCCGCTGATCCTTTGCGAATATGCCCACGCCATGGGCAACAGCCTTGGCGACCTTCAGGGCTATTGGGATACCATGCGCAGCTACCCCAAGCTGCAGGGCGGCTTCATCTGGGACTGGGTGGACCAGACCACGCTGCTGAAAGACAAGGACGGCCGTACCTATTGGGGGCAGGGGCTGGACTACGATCCCGATCCGAAGGGACCGGGCGTCCATGGCGACGAGAGCCCGGTGGGGGACGGCGTGATCCAGTCCGATCGTACGCCCGACCCGGAATACTATGAGCTGGCCAAAGTCCAGTCCCCGATCGCCTTCACGCATGACGCGGGCGGATACCGGGTGGTCAATCGCCATGACCATATCGACCTCTCGCGCTTCACGCTCGACTGGACGGTGATGGAAAACGGCAAGGATGTGGCGCATGGCGCGCTGACAGTGCCGGATGTGGCGGCGGGGGCTTCTGCCGCGATTTCGGTGCCGGTTCCGGCTGCCAAGGATGGCACGGCAGAGCGCATCCTGGTGCTGCGTGCCCGCGCCAAGGCGGGCGCGGTGCCGACGCAGCCTGCCGGGCATGTCGTGGGCTGGGAGCAGTTCGCCCTGACCGCGCCTGCCGTCGCTGCCGTTCCCGCAGGCGTCGTGACGCCGAGCGAAACGGCATCGGCCCTGCGTCTCGTCTCGGGCGACGTGGCGCTTGAAATCGACAAGGCGACCGGCCTCGTCACCCGCTACGAACGCGGTGGCAAGCTGCTGCTGACGGGCGGCGCGCCCAACTTCTGGCGCTCGCCGACGGATAACGATCTTGGCTCGGGCATCCCGAAAAGCCATGCCATGTGGCAGTATTTTTCGGAACATCGCCGGGTCGAGGCCATCGCGCGCGAGGGCAATGCGATCGTCGTGCGACACGACATGGGCGTGGGTTCGGTGAAGACCGAGACCCGCTGGACGATGGCGGCGGATGGCACCGTGGGCGTGACGGTGCGCTTCGAACCGCTGCGCGATACTTTGCCCGATCCCTTGCGCGTGGGCCTGGCCTTCGAGACGCCCGCCATGCTCGATCAGGTCCGCTGGTTCGGGCGCGGGCCGCAGGAGACTTATGCCGATCGCAAGACCGGCGGCCTGATCGCCCAGTGGCAGGGCGCGCTGGCGGATCAGTTCCACGACTATGCGCGCCCGCAGGAATCCGGCAACAAGACCGACGTGCGCTGGATCGAACTGACCGGCGCGAAGGCAGGGGCGAAGCCGGGCATCCGCGTGACCGGCGCCCAACCGCTCTCGGTCAACGCTCTGGCCTTTCCTTATGCCGACCTCGCCACCAAACCGGCGTCGCAGGCGCACAGTTCGGACATTCGCCCGCATGGCATGGGTACTTTGCTGATCGATGCCGCGCAGGCGGGCGTGGGCGGCGATACCGGCTGGAACCTCGATGGCCGTGCGCACATGCCCTATCGCATCGAATTGAAGCCGCTGACCTATTCCTTCACGATCGGGGCAGCGGGCGCGCGCTGAGGGTTTCCAAGGGCGAGGTGAAACGCAAACCTTCCGGTTACAAGGCTCGTCATCCTGAACTCGTTTCAGGATCCATCACGCCGCCTGCCCCGCCGTCCGATTGGCAAGCCGCCATTGCCGCGCCCCTCCGCTACCGTGGGAGAAGGCCCAGCAATGGATCCTGAAACGAGTTCAGGATGACGTTGTTTTGGCCCGACGGGACCTCGCGGCAGATAGAGGGGCTTCAGGGCATCCCCGAAGCGTCTCCCAACTGCCGCAATTCGTTCTCGCTGAAGACACGGCCGCGTGTCAGAAACCGGCGTTCGCGGCCGTTGTCGAGGCTGAACATGCCGCCCCGGCCGGGAACGACGTCGAGGATAAGCTGAGTATGGGCCCAGGCTTCACCCTGGGCGCGGCCGATATAGACTGGCGCACCGCCCACTTCGCCGAGCAGGATATCGCCCTCGCCGATGCGAAACTCGCCGCGCGGATAGCACATCGGCGAGGAGCCGTCGCAGCAGCCGCCGGACTGGTGGAACAGGACCGGGCCATATTCGGCGGTCAGTTCCGCGATCAGGGCAAGTGCCGCCGGGGTGGCGGCGACCCGTTCTACCTCATGCGACACCCCGGCGGTCTCCCTGCAAATGCGTGGCACCGGCTTCGTGCTGGAGGATGGGGACCGGTGCCACGTCGTTGACCCTTCTTAGCTTGCCATGTCGAGGACGACGCGGCCTTCGATCTGACCCTTGTGCATGCGGTCGAAGATGGTGTTGATATCCTCGATCCTTGCCGTCTCCACGGTCGCCTTGACCTTGCCTTGCGCTGCGAAATCGATCGATTCCTGCAAGTCCAGCCGGGTGCCGACGATGGAGCCGCGCACGGTGATGCCGTTCAGCACCATGCCGAAGATGTTGAGCGGAAAGTCGCCCGGAGGCAGGCCGTTGAGCGCCACGGTGCCGCCGCGCGCGGTAACGCCGATGGCCTGTTCGAAGGCCTTTTCGCTCACCGCCGTCACCAGCACGCCGTTCACGCCGCCGCCGGTTTCGCGCTTGATGATCGTGGCCGGATCCTCGTTGCGAGCATTGACGGTGATCGTCGCACCCAGCCTGCGGGCGAGGTCGAGCTTGGTATCGTCGATGTCGATGGCCGCAACGTTGAGGCCCATGGCCACGGCATATTGCACCGCCATGTGGCCGAGGCCGCCGATGCCGCTGATCGCCACATAGTCACCGGGCTTGGTGTCGGTCATCTTCAGCCCCTTGTAGACCGTCACCCCGGCGCAGAGCACAGGCGCGATCTCCGTGAAGCTGATATTGCCGGGGAGGTGCCCGACGTAGTTGGGGTCGGCAATCACATAGTCCGCAAAGCCGCCGTTGATCGAATAGCCGGTGTTGAGCTGCTCCTCGCACAGCGTTTCCCAGCCGCCCAGGCAATGCACGCAGTGGCCGCAGGCGGTATAGAGCCACGGCACGCCCACTCGGTCGCCTTCCTTCACATGCTTGACGCCCGCACCGACCTGGCTGACGAAGCCGACGCCTTCATGGCCCGGAATGAAAGGCGGGTTGGGCTTGACCGGCCAGTCGCCTTCCGCCGCGTGAAGGTCGGTGTGGCAGACACCGGAGGCCTGGATCGCCACCTGGATCTGGCCGGGCCCCACTTCGGGAATCGGGACTTCGTCGATGGTCAGGGGCTTTCCGAATTCACGCACGACGGCAGCCTTCATGGTCTTGGCCATTACAACACTCCTGTGGGAAAATGGTATTCGTCAAGAATAGGGGGCGCGCTCCGCTTTCGGGAGAGAGCGTAGCGGAGCGCGCCGGGGGATCAAGCTCAGAAGAAACCGAGCTTGCGGGGGCTGTAACTTACGAGCATATTCTTTGTTTGCTGATAATGATCGAGCATCATCTTGTGGGTTTCGCGCCCGATGCCGGACTGCTTGTATCCGCCGAAAGCCGCATGGGCCGGATAGGCATGGTAGCAATTGGTCCAGACGCGCCCGGCCTTGATCTCGCGGCCGAAGCGGTAGCAGGTATTGGCATCGCGGCTCCACACCCCGGCACCGAGACCGTAAAGCGTGTCGTTGGCGATTTCGAGGGCCTCTTCGGCATCCTTGAAGGTGGTGACGGAAACGACCGGACCGAAGATCTCCTCCTGGAAGATCCGCATCCTGTTATGGCCCTTGAACACCGTCGGCTTGACATAATAGCCACCCGAGAGTTCGCCTTCGAGTTCCGCCGCTTCGCCACCGATCAGGATCTCGGCACCTTCCTGGCGGCCGATGTCGAAGTAGGAAAGGATCTTCTCGCGCTGCTCGGATGAGGCCTGCGCGCCGATCATCGTGGCCGGATCGAGCGGATTGCCCTGCACGATGGCGGCGACGCGCTGGAGCGCGCGTTCCATGAAGCGATCGTAGATGCTTTCCTGGATCAGCGCGCGGCTGGGGCAAGTGCAGACTTCGCCCTGGTTGAGCGCGAACATCACGAAGCCTTCGATCGCCTTGTCGAAGAATTCATCGTCCTTTTCGGCCACGTCCGCGAAGAAGATGTTGGGCGACTTGCCGCCAAGCTCCAGCGTGACCGGGATCAGGTTCTCGCTGGCATATTGCATGATGAGGCGCCCGGTCGTCGTCTCGCCGGTAAAGGCGATCTTGGCGATGCGGCTGGACGAGGCGAGCGGCTTGCCCGCTTCCAGGCCGAAGCCGTTGACGATGTTGAGCACGCCTGCAGGCAGCAGGTCGCCGACGATCTCGGCCCAGACCATGATCGAGGCCGGGGTCTGCTCGGCGGGCTTGAGCACCACGCAGTTGCCGGCCGCCAGCGCCGGAGCGAGCTTCCAGGCCGCCATCAGCAGTGGGAAGTTCCAGGGAATGATCTGCCCGACGACGCCGAGCGGTTCGTGGAAGTGATAGGCGACGGTATCGTTGTCGATCTCGCTGATCGAGCCTTCCTGCCCCCGGATCACGCCCGCATAGTAGCGGAAGTGATCGATCGCGAGCGGCACGTCGGCGGCCATGGTCTCGCGGATCGGCTTGCCGTTGTCCCAGGTTTCGGCCGTGGCAAGGCGTTCGAGGTTTTCCTCCATGCGATCGGCAATGAGGTTCAGCACGCGGGCGCGCTCTGCAACGGGAGTCTTGCCCCAGCCGTCCTTGGCGGCATGGGCGGCGTCCAGCGCGGCTTCGATGTCGGAGGCGGCCGAGCGGGCGATCTGGCCGACCACTTGTCCGGTGATCGGTGAGATGTTGTCGAAATAGCGCCCGGCCTTCGGCGCGGCCCAGCGGCCGCCGATGAAATTGTCGTAGCGGGCGGCGAAGGGGGCCTTGAGTGCGGCCCGGTCCTGAACAGGTGCGTCCACGGAAGTCTATCCTCTCTTGCGGCGCCTCATGGCGTCTCGTCGAGGATGAGTGTTGCGCAATGGAATGGATTGCGAAAGCCGGGGGCAAGGACTGGTTGTACCCTGCTGTCTCACCGGCGAGACAGTTTTCCTCCCCCGGCGGGGGAGGACTAACGCGAAAGCCCTGCCTTGGTCATGCGGCGGTAGAGCGTTGCGCGGCCGACGCCGAGAATGCGCGCGGCCTCGCTGGCATTGCCGCCCGCCTGCGCCAGCGCCTGGCGCAGCACGCTGCGGTCGCTGTCCTCGAAAGAGGGGCCGGGGGAGTCCGCGCCCAGCACCTGATCGAGCGGGCGGGGCCGGGCGAGCAGGGCATCGGTAAGCCGCAGGCGCGTGCGCGCGCCCCGGCTGGCGCCAATGACGAGATCGTCGCGGTCGGTCGCGAGCAGAGAGGTGCCGTGGACCGGATCGTCGGCAAGGAAGACGATGCGCGATCCGGCGAAGTGCTGGCAGAAATAGTCGCGCTCGATCCGCCGGGCCGCATCGCGGACGAGGGCCGAGACCAGTTCCGCCATCGCCGCGCCATGATCCTGCCGGTAGCTCGATACGTCGAGAGCGCCCGCCAGCCGCCCGAAGGGATCGTGAAGCGGGGCATCCATGCAACTGATGCCGACATTGCGGCTGGCGAAGTGCTGGTCGCGGTGGATGACGACCGGCTGATCCTCGAAAAGGCAGGTACCGATGCCGTTGGTGCCTTCCTCCGCCTCTCCCCAGCGACCGCCTTCGACAAGGCCGACCGCGTCGAATTCAGCGGTGTCGCCGTCTCCCACTCTCCGGTCCAGCACGATGCCGGTAGGATCGCTGAGCACCACGCCGCAGCCCGATTTCCCGACCGAGCGGAACATCTGGTCCATGACCGGCCCGGCGACGGCGAGGAGGGCGGCATGCTCGCTGCGCCGATGGCCGAGAGTGGTGAGATCCACGCGGGCGCGCTTCGATCCGGTTCCGGGATCCAGGCCGTGGTGCAGCAGCGACCGGCACCACGAGGCCGTCACCGCCGAAACGCCCGCACTGCTGGGCGAACGTACTGCGTCGAGAACCACATCGATGTGGCGCAGCTCTGGGCTGGTGCCGTTCCGACTCATCGCATCTCCTCTATGCAGGATCACTGCTTGAGCCTTCGAAGTCAAACCGCTCTCTGAGCCAAGTTCGGCTCAGGGCGTTTCCGTGGCCATCGCGCCGGAATTCGCTGTTCTTTTCGCAGGTTGCGCTGGATAGCGCATCTGTTAGGGAAAATACGGTGGGGCTTGCGGGGGCGACGGAACGGGCGCGCGCCGCTATCACAGTCGAGACGAGGCGTTCAGGGGCGTGGCAGATGGTCGTTTGTCGCCGATGACGGCGGAACAGGACATCGAGGATATCGGGGAAACGCGCAGCTACCGCGCGTTCCTGAGCTATAGCCATGCCGACGAGCGTTTTGCCGGCAAGCTGCACCGCTGGCTCGAAGCCTATCGCATTCCCGCGCGCCTCGTCGGCACCACCACGCGGCTAGGTGCCGTGCCACGCCGCCTGACGCCGATCTTCCGGGACCGCGCCGAACTTGCCGCTGCCTCCAGCCTCGACCAGGAAGTGCGGCAGGCGCTGTCCCGGTCGGATGTCCTGCTGGTGCTGTGTTCGCCGGCGGCCAGGAACTCGCGCTGGGTGGATGCCGAGATCGAGCTGTTTCGCAGCCTCCATCCCGACCGGCCGGTCATCGCCGCCTTGCTGGAGGGCGAGCCGGAGGAGAGCTTTCCGGTGTCGCTGGTCGGCCCCGATGCGAACGGGGTGCTTCATGAACCGATCGCTGCCGATTTTCGCGCCGACCACGACGGCCCGAAGCTCGCCCGCCTGAAGATCGTAGCCGGGCTGACCGGCATCGCGCTCGACCAGATCATCCAGCGCGATGCGCAGCGCCAGTTGCGCCGTGTGATTGCCATCACGCTCCTTACGGTCCTGCTTACGCTATCCATGGCCCTGATGCTGATCTTTGCGCTGCGCGCGCAGATGGAAGCTGAGCACCAGAGACGGCAGGCCGAAGGATTGATCGAGTTCATGTTGACGGACCTCAGACAGAGGCTGGAAGGCGTCGGTCGCCTCGATGTGCTGCAATCGGTTAATGAGCGGGCGCTGGACTACTACGCCGATCAGCCCGACCTGAAGGAACTTCCCGCCGACTCGCTGGAGCGCCGCGCCCGCATCCTTCATGCCATGGGCGAGGACGATCACAAGCGCGGCGACTATGAGGGCGCCGTGGCCAAGTTTGCCGAGGCGCACCGCGTGACCGGCACTCTGCTGGCCGCCGATCCGCGCGATCCCTCACGCATTTTCGCGCATGCCCAGAGCGAATTCTGGCTTGGCTACGTCGATTTCAGGGAGAAGCGCTATGACAAGGCGCTGCCCCGTTTCATTGCCTATCGCGCGCTGGCGGAGCATCTCGTCCGCCTCGTCCCCGGAAACCAGGCTTACTGGCGGGAACTCGGCTATGCGCAGGGCAATATCTGCACGATCGCGGTCGAGCGGAAAGGCCCGGTGGATCAGCTCGCCGAATGCGGCAATGCGCTGAAGACCATGGAGAAAGTCGCCGGGATGGAGCCCGATGACCGTAGCCTCGATTCCGACATCGCCAACCGCCATGCCTGGATGGCCGATGCCCTGCTCGTGCAGGGCCGCGATGTAGAGGCGCTTCAGGAACGGACCCGCCAGGCGGCGATCGTCCAGCGTCTGGTCAACCAGGATCCCAAGAACGCCACGTACCAGCAGGACTGGATGCTGGCACGCTATTCGAATGCGGAATTGCTCTATAGTCTCGGAGAGAAGGGGCGTGCGGAGCAGTTGCGGGAAGAGGCGCGGCAGGATGTCGCGCGTCTCATCGCATCCGATCCGCAGAATAATGACTGGCGGCTGTGGGAGACCCGGTTGGCCGCGCCGTTCGAGAATTAAGGGGAACTTATGTCCACGCTCAACTATACCCAGTACGGCCTCTCGCCGTCATTCGATCTCGGTCTTTCGGACGATGCCGAGATCGTGAAGTTCCAGGTTACCCTGGAGGTCGTCAAGCGCAAGATCTCGCTCCGCTACGAGGTGGTGGGAGATCCTAGTTTGCAGTACATTCCCATCACTTGCAACAGCAAGGTGGAGATCGAACTGGTCGGCGATCAGCTCTATTTCTCGAAGGAATGGGACGCCATCACCACCAAGGAAGCGCTCTCGTCCTACTATGGCGGCCTTGAATACGACAAATACGACAAGGAACTCGATCGCTACAAGGTTGTTCGTTTCCAGGCGCGGTTCAATTACGGTGGCAAACTGGGAACCCGGCATCCGTTCAATATCAATGTCGATCTGCTTCAGGGCACCCGCCGCGCACCGAAATGGATCGGCATCACCATCGATCCCGATATCAAGAACCCGCCTCCGGGTCGTTTCTGAAGCTGAATTTCTCCAAAGGGTGCCTGCGTGACTCTTCCTGCTCTTGCCAGAATTAGGCAGATTGCGCGCGCGGGCGATACCCTGCGGGCCTGGCGTATTTTCGAGGCTTCCGGGCTGCCGGATTCCACGGCCCCGGAAGCGCTTTGCCTCAAGGGCAGGCTGCTCAAGGATCGCGGGCTGCGCAGCGAAGGGACAGAGCGAACGGAACTGCTGGAGCAGGCGCAGGCGGCCTATCTCACGGCGGCAGGCGACCGCTCCGCGACGTATCCGCTGATAAATGCCGCGACCATCGCCTTTCTCAACGATCAGTCGGACGAGGCGCAGATCATTGCCCGGCGGATACTGGCTATCTTGCGCAGCGGCGGGTACGAGCAGGAAACCGCCTACTGGCTCGGCGCGACCGAGGCCGAAGCGCTGCTCTTGCTCGATGAACCGGATGCGAGCCGCGAGGCGCTGGAAAAGGCGATGCGCGCCGCGCCTGAGGCCTGGGAGGATCATGCGGTAACCTTGCGGCAGTTCCGCCGGATACTGGAAGAGCTGGGCCATTCGCCGGACTTGTTCGATCATCTGCAACCACCGCAGAGCCTCTATTTTCAGGGTATTATCGGAATTCCTGAAGACGAGGCCGAAGTGCGCGCGAGGCTCGAGTGTGCCTTTGGGGAAATCCGGCCCGGAGCCGTGTTCGGCGCTTTGGCGGCCGGCGCCGATATCGTCGTGGCCGAAATGGCTCTGGCACGGGGCATGCGGCTTCATATCGTCCTGCCGACCTCGATCTCGCGCTTCCGGGAAGTATCAGTTGCACCTTATGGCGAGGGTTGGACCACGCGGTTCGACCGCCTGCTCGACGAGGCGGATTTCGTCGAAGCGCTGGAGGGCAATGCGGGCCTTTCGCAAGCTGCCATCCTGAACGGATCGCGCGTCGCCATGGGTCTGGCCTTGCGGCATGCGCGCAGTCTCGCGACGCGGGCCACGGCTCTCCATGTGTCACGGGGCACCGACGAGCCGGGGCCGGCTGAACAGGAATGGCGCGCGCAGCATCTGCCGGTTCATGAAGTGGTGCTCGACCATTCGCTTCCGGCAAGGGGGGCGGGACTGGACCCGGCCTCCAACTTGGCCATCGTGGCATCCTGCGGTCCGCTTCCCGCGAACTACGACCACGGCGCAGTGGAGGAAAGCCATCTGGAAGGCGCGACAGTTCTGGCCTTTGCCGACCTCGTGACGGCGATGGACTGCGCGCTTGCCTTGCTGCGCGGCTCGCCCGAATTGCAATTGGGTCTCGACCAGCGCGCGGTGCCGAATGGCGAAAGCCTCGAAGTGACGGGCGAACTGGCGATCCTTCTGGCGCGCGCGGCCCCGCAGGGCAGTATCTGCGCGACCTGGCCGCAGATTGCGGCGCTCGATCTTCTGGCCCCGGAATATCGTTTCGAGTCGGCGGGAGAGATCGTGACGGCCCTGGGGGATGTCCCTATCGGCCTGTTCTGCCCGTCGTCCGCGGTCTGAACTGTCAGCAGATCATTTCGGCAAGCATGCGCGGCGCGTGGATGGTCAGGCGATCGTCGTCGCGGCTGATGATTCCCCGCCGGATCAGCGCGGCAATCGCGCGCGAGGCGGTTTCGCGCGTCGTGTTCGCGCCCAGGGCCAGGGTGGTCACGCGCGGCGGTGGGGCAATGGTATCGCGGCCGTCGGCAAGCGCGATCAGTTCGGCATAGACGCGCCCGGCAGCGCTATAGGTCATCCGCGTGACCATGCGATCGAGCGCGCGGTCGAGCTGCCTCGCCAGCAAGCGCGCCATTCCGGCGGCGATCTGGACATTTCCGGCGACGAGTTCGGCGATTTTCGTGGCTTCGGCGCAGAGCAACTGACAGTCTAGCAGGGCGCTGATCTCGGCGCGGTGGACGCTGGCAGCGGGATAGGCGCCGAAGAACTCGCCCGGCCCATGTTGCGCCACCTGCTGGCGCTGCCCTTCCAGGCCATATGTCTCGACCCTGAGGGCGCCGTCGATAACGAGCCAGCAATTGTGCGAAGGCTCTCCCTGCCGGGCCAGAATGTCCTTCGATGAGAGGCGCTGGGGGATGAGCACGCGCGCAAGCGCCTCGGCAGCAGGCCGATCGCATCGAAAGATCGCTCTTATTGCCTCGATCTGAGCTTCGAAATCCAATGGCTGCCCCTCAGCCGAAACGGTCCTTCACCGCACGACTGAGCCCCGCTTAGCCGATTCTTGCCGGGTAGGGGAAGAAGCCAGTGCCAAATCCTGTCGCCAATTCCTGTCGGGTGTGATCCCGATCACACGTCTTCGACTTCTTATGGCGTACATAAATTGCGCGACCCGAAGGCGGCTCGTAACAGAGCAGCCCCATTACTTGGCCCGAAGGTCTTTTTGGCCTTCGGGCCATTTTTTCGGAGCTTCATGCCGGGGGTGTGGCGTTTCAGGCTCCCGTACGAAGTGCGACCCGAGGGCGGGTGTCGAAGTGCGCGAGGTTCTTTTTTCGTCGCCACTATTTGCTGCCGTAGAGGGCGGTTCGGGACAAGTGAAAATAAAGTCATTGCGGTGTTAAACATGCCGCCTTTCGAAAGACATCGATTGCTGAAGGCAGCGGCCTTATTTCGGCAGGAATGTGGGATTTCCGCGCGAAGTTATTCATTCTGTTCGAAGAAAGCAGGCCGGATGGTCATTGCGCTTCGCAGTTTGCCAAGACGACCGGTTTGGTCCTTTTTCCCGATTTCGGACGGTGTCGACCGATCTCCGCAAACGGGATGCCCCGGCACCTGAGCATCGGTGCCGGGGCATCCCGCGATCGTTTACTTGCGTGAAGCCGCGCTGGCGTCGCGAGCGGCGCGGAATTCGCTGTCCTGCGACCAGTTGGGCCAATCGCGGCCGTTCGCAAGGCGATTGCCGAGGCTGTAGAGCAGCGTGAAGTCGCTGTCCCAGCCGGAGGTATTCCAGTTGGGATCGTATTCATCCGCAGGCTGGTGGTACTTGTCGCGCGTATAGGCGTCGGACAGTTCCTTGCCGCGCGCATCGCCGCCGTTCACCAGCTCGCGGCCGGGGTTGAACGAGATCGCCGGAACGCCGCGCTTGGCCATGGGGAAGTGGTCAGAACGGTAGAAGCTGCCCGCTTCCGGCCGCGCGTCCGGCGTGAAGTGGCGACCGAGCTTTCCGCCTTCCTCGGTCAGCATCGTCAGCAGGTCCAGCTTGGCCGCGCCGGAAATGCTGAAGTTGGTGGTCTTCTCGATCGAGAGCGGGCCATCCATGTTGATGACACCGGCGGTGGTCGCCAGCGGGCGCAGCGGATTGTCTGCGTAGTATTCGGAGCCGAGCAGGCCTTTTTCCTCGGCCGTCACCGCCAGGAACAGCACCGAACGCTCGGGCTTCGTCTTGGCGAAGGCGCGTGCCAGTTCGAGCAGGGCGGCAGTCCCGGAAGCATTGTCGCGCGCGCCGTTGTAGATGCGATCGCCCTTGGCATCGGGCAGGCCGACGCCGAGGTGATCCCAATGCGCCGAATAGATCACTGTTTCGTCCGGGTACTTCGAACCGCGCACAAGGCCTGCGACATTGTACGAGGTGATGATGTCCGACTTCACGGCATAGTTCGCGCTCATCGTCGCCTTGAGCGGGATAGGCTGGAAATCCTTCTTGCGCGCAGCCGCCTTGGCGGCTTCGAAATCCACGCCCGAAGCCTTGAGCAGCTGGGCGGCAAGGTCCTTCTGGATCCAGCCTTCCATCTGCGTGTGGGCCGCCTTGGGATCGGCGCGCACGATGTCGAACATCGTGTTGGTGTTCGAATTCTTGACGGTCGCCCAACCGTAGGAGGCCGGCTCGCTCTCATGGACCACCAGTACGCCGGCAGCACCCTGGCGCGCGGCTTCTTCGTACTTGTAGGTCCAGCGGCCGTAATAGGTCATGAGCTTGCCGCCGAAATCGCCGCCGCCGTTTTCAACGCCGCCCCCCTCGAAATCGGGATCGTTGACGAGCACGACCATGATCTTGCCCTTGAGATCGACGCCCTTGAAATCGTCCCAGCCGCGTTCCGGCGCCTTGACGCCGTAGCCGACGAAGACCAGCGGCAGGTTCTTGAAATCGACCGAGGACTGGCCGGTTTCCGCGGCGCGAACCGCGATCTGCTCACCCTGCGACAGCGGCGTCGCGGTGCCGCCGATGGTCATGGCCACGGTGGGGGTGCCGACGATGCTGGACATGCGCAGCGGCACGTTCTGGAACCAGGAGCCCTTCTCACCGGCGGGCTGGAGTCCGGCAGCCTTCATCTGCGCGGCGATATAGTCGATGGTCTTCTTCTCGCCGGGCGTTGCCGGGCCGCGACCTTCGAAAGCATCGCTGGAAAGCGTCTTGATGTCGTTGGAGACGCGGGCGACATCGAACTTCGGTGCAGGCGCGGCGGCAAGGGCCATCGCCGATGCGGAGATCAGCGCGCCAAAGGTGAGCACGCGCAGCGACTTGCGCGGGAAACGGGTGATCGGGGAAGTCATCGGTACTCCTTGGCCCCTGAGGCCGGATGTTGCGAGGCGCGCTGAATCGGTCGATCCGCTGGCGCCGATGATCACGATCCCCGCTCGCTTGTCGATACGTGTACTGCATGATTTCGACAGGCGCGGATATGAAATCGTTTTAAACCGATCGGGCAACTACCCGTTGTTCCGCGAGACGAAAGTCCAATCGGGCCTCGGCGATCGCCTGCCCAAGTCGCCGCGCTTCGTCTACGGTGTTCCAGGCATGGAAGGAGGCGCGCAGGCATTGTCCGCGCACGTCGTATCGGAAATCGCCGGGTGCAAGCGTCTGCCGCAGCGTTTCGACATCGTCGAACAGCAGGCAGAGCGTGCCGCCTCGGCCGTGCATGTCGATCGGGCGGTTCACCGCCTCCTCGAAGGCGGAGATGCAGGTGCGGTTATGACGCAGCACCGTGTCCTGTCCGATCGCGCGCAGGGTCTCGATCCCCGCAGCGGCGAGCGCGAAGGGGGCGATGGATGGACTTCCGCCCTGGAAACGGCTGGCGTCGGCGGCGTGGCGGAAGCTGCGGATATCGAACTCGAAAGGATCCTCGTGGCCGAACCAGCCGAGGTCGAGCGGTTCGATCGTTGCCGTCACTTCGCTGCGCAGCCAGAGCCATGCGGCGCCCGGCCCGCCGCAGAGCCATTTGACGCTGGATCCGATCACGGCGTCCACGCCCCAATCTCGGGGCGAGACCGGCAGGATTCCGGCCGATTGCGCGACATCGACGATGGAAAGCGCGCCGTGTCTCCGGGCGAGGGCGGCGATTTCCACGATGGGGGAGGTGATGCCGGTGTTGGAATGGACGTGCATGGCGACGACAGCCGCTACCCTGTCATCGATGTGGCGTTCCCAGGTGGCGGCATCGCCGGGGGACTGCGCGGCGGGTATCAGCACGGTCTCGAAGCCCAGCCGCTCCAGACCCTGCGCGACATAGCCGACGGTGGGAAAGGCCTGCTCCGACATCACTATCCGGTTGCGTCCTTTTGCAGGGCGCAGGCCGGAAAGCAGCGAGAACAGGGCGGCGGAGACGCTCTGCTGCGGTGCGATTTCCGATATCTCCGCGCCGATCAGTCCGCCGATGGCGCTGCGGAAACGCTCGATCGTGTCGAGCCACGGTCCCCAGGCGGCCCCGCCCGTGTCCTGCCATGGCGCCAGATAGCCCTCGTCCAGCGCGGCGCGGGCCGAGCGGGGAAGGCATCCCACCGAATGGCTAAGGAGATAGGGGCCGCCTTCGGGAACGTGGAACAAGTCGATCATCGGTCAGTGGCTCGCCTTTTCCGCAATGCTGTCGCGGACTCGGCCATAGTCATGGCCCCATTCGTCGGTCATTTCCACGCGCACATCCCAAAGCGCCGGGAAAAAGCGATGCTTGGCGCCGGCTTGCAGCAGATCGACCGAACGTCCCTTGAGCGAGGCTGAACCCATGCCGATCGAGCGATGGATCAGGAACAGGTGATGCCAGCGGAACTTGCCGAAGAGTTCGTCCAGCTCGATCAGGGCTTCGGCCAAGGCATAGGCTTCGTCGTGGGCATAGTCATGGTCGTAGATATCCCGCACCGTGCGTCCAGCACCGGTGACGTAGGCCGCGTCGAAGGTCTGCCAAAGATCGGGAATGATGCGGAGAAGTACACGAAATCCGGGCGATTCCTGGCCGCTGCCGTTGCCGAGTTGCAGCCGGATCTGCTGGTATTCCTTGGGTGACATCGTTTCCAGCAGATCGAGCTGGTCGATCATCATGCGCAGGATCCGGTGGCAGCGCGTCAGCAGGGTGATGACCCGGAAGGCCTGCTTGTCGCGAAGGTGTTCGTCCACCGCCACGATCGAATAGGCCATCAGCTTCATCCAGAGTTCCTCGACCTGATGGACAATCTGGAACTGGAGTTCGTCGGCATTGGCCAGATCGTCGAACGGTTTCTGGCAGGTCAGCAGGCGTTCGGTCTGGAGGTAGATTTCGTAGTCGAGCGCGGGCTGGCGCTTCGAGCAGTTCGTAGACCTTGCGGCGTTCCATGTTGTCTCCCCGGGGAACTTGTGGGAGGACAATAGCACTCGGCGTTCGGGACATTGGTCCCAATGTCAGGGGCGGTGGCGCCATGCGTAGAACGTTTGGTACTAAAGAGGCTAAATCAGGGAACAAGCGTTTCGATGAAGAAGGGCATGGCACTCGACGCGGCCGACAGGCGCATTCTCGCGGCGCTGGAGCGCGATGCGCGGCTCAGCTTCGCGGGGCTGGGCGACATGGCGGGTCTGTCCAAGACGCCGAGCTGGAAACGGGTTCAGGCCATGGAGAAGGCGGGGGTCATCACTGGCTACCGCGCGGTGATCGAGCCTGCGGCGATCGGCCTGGGGACGAGCGCGTTTGTTCATGTCTCGATCGAGTTCGATCGTCACGAAGCCTTCGAACAAGCGGTGGCCGAGGAAGCCGCCGTGCTGACCTGTCACGCTGTGGTCGGCGATTTCGATTACATGCTGCACGTCATGACCAGTGAGATGACCGATCTCGACGACTTCCTGCGCAACCGTCTGCGCCGCCTGCCCGGGGTGCGCCATTTCAACACGACCCTGGCGATGCGCGATGTGAAGCCGCGCGCCTACCTCACCGACGCGGCCAGGGAACGGGACGGCCGATGAGGTGCGGGCGCGGTTCGGTCAGTCGATTTCCTCGACCTGGTCGAGGTAGTCGCCGTAGCCTTCTTCCTCCATGTCCTCGCGCGGGACGAAGCGTAGCGAGGCGGAGTTGATGCAGTAGCGCAGGCCGCCGCGATCGAGCGGTCCGTCCTCGAAGACGTGGCCGAGATGGCTGTCGCCGTGGGCGGAACGCACTTCGGTGCGGATCATGCCGTGGGTACGGTCGACCAGGTTGTTCACATTCGCCGCTTCGATCGGCTTGGTGAAGCTGGGCCAGCCGCAGCCGGATTCGTACTTGTCGGAAGAAGCGAAGAGCGGCTCGCCCGAAACGATGTCGACATAGATGCCCGGCTTCTTGTTGTAGAGGTACTCCCCGCTGCCCGGACGCTCGGTGCCGCTGCGCTGGGTGACGTGGAACTGCTCGGGCGTCAGGCGGGCGATGGCCTCTTCGGTCTTTTCGTAACTGGGCATGCGTGGTTCTCCTTGGGCGCGAAGATGGGGATGGCGTGATCTGGTTGAAAGGGGGCGCGCGTTCGAAACCCGAGGGCTTGCGGCGGTCCCGCGGATAGGCCAGCAATGGCTGCGCAGCAAACCTTCGAAGGATAGCAGAGCGGCAATGCGCGAGATCAATTTCGATGGGCTGGTCGGTCCCAGCCACAACTATGCGGGTCTTTCGCTGGGCAATATCGCCTCGGCATCGAATGCCGGTGCCGAATCCGCGCCGCGAACGGCGGCCTTGCAGGGTATCGGCAAGATGCGGCGAATGCTGGCTCTCGGCCTGCCGCAAGGCCTGTTCCTCCCGCATGACCGGCCCAATGCGGACTGGCTGCGCAAGCTGGGTTTCGCCGGAAACGACCAGGCCGTGCTGCGCAGCGCCTGGGAGCAGGAACCGGCGCTGCTGCGCAATGCCTTTTCCGCTTCCTCGATGTGGACGGCCAATGCCGCGACCGTATCCCCGGCACCCGACACGGCGGACGGACGCTGCCATTTCACCGTCGCCAATCTTTCCACGATGCTCCATCGCAGTATCGAGCACGACCAGACTTTCCGCCAGCTTCGCCTCGCCTTCGCGGATGAGCGCCATTTCGCCGTCCATCCGGCGCTGCCGTCCGGCCTTGGCGATGAGGGCGCGGCCAACTTCATGCGTCTCGGCCAAAGCCATGCGCAGCGCAGTCTCGAGCTATTCGTCTATGGCGAGCGTACGGCGCAGGGCGGCGGCGCCAGCACGTTTCCGGCCCGGCAGCACCGCGCGGCAAGCGCGGCAGTGGCGCGTCTGCACGGGCTGGGGAGCGGGGATCATGCGCTTGTCCGGCAGAGCGAGATCGCGATCGCGGCAGGCGCATTCCACAACGACGTCGTTGCGGTTGCCAACGAAAACGTGCTGTTCACGCACGAACAGGCCTTCGCGGACCGCGAGGCGGTGTTCGGCCTGGTGCGGGAGCGCGTTCCCGGTGCCGCCATTGTCGAGGCGCCTGCCGATCGCATCGATCTCGATTTGGCCATCCGCACTTACTTGTTCAACTCGCAGCTGGTGACGCTGCCGGGCGGGGACATGGCGCTGATCCTGCCGCAGGAGGCGCGAGAGGCGCCTGCGGTCTGGGGCTGGCTTCAGGACGTTCTCGCGGCGGACAATCCGATCCGCCATCTCGAAGTGGTGGATGTTCGCGAATCCATGCGCAACGGCGGCGGTCCTGCCTGCCTGCGCCTGCGCGTCGCCGTATCGGACGAGGCCCATGGCGCGATCGATCCGCGCTTCCTGCTCGACGAGCGGATCTGCGACCGGATCGAGGCGGTGGTGGACCGGGAATGGCCAGAGCGCATCGCGCCCGGCGATCTGGGCGAGCCCGAGCTTTGGCAGCGGTGCCGGATCGCGCGTGGCGCCCTGCTGGATGCATTGGGTTTCGCGGCGGGCGAATTGTAAGCGCGGAGCGACCTTTCAGTCCTCGCGCGCTTTCTTGATCACGAGCGTATCCGCAGCGATCCATGCCAGCAGCGCCGAGGTATTGCTTCCCAGCGCGGCCTGGGCAAGGCCGCTGCGGTCGCGGCTGCCCAGCACGACGAGATCGGGCGCGAACGCGGCGATGCTGCGGGCCAGGACCTCGTCCGGTGCGCCGAGTTCGAGGCGTGGGACAATTCGTGCCGCAAGCTCGGCGGGCAGTTCGCCGTCGTCGAGGAAGCTGGCCAGTTTCGTTTCGGCCTCGCGGCGCAGTTCTTCGCGCATGCCGTCGGAATCGATCCATCCGCGAAACGGCACATGATAGGCGTGAACCACGTCGATCGGGATTTCTGGGAACAGTTCTGCGGCCAGGCGCAGGGTGCGCAGCGCGTCGGCCGATAGATCCACGGAAACCAGCATGCGCCTGTAAGGTTGGTGCGGTCGCTGTTTGACGATCAATACCGGCGCGGCGGCATTGCGGATGATGTGGTCCACCGCCGTGCCGAGGAAATAGTCGCCCACATGGTTGAAGCGGGCGATGCCGGTAACGATCAGTGCGGGCGCGATGTCCCGCGCGACGTCCGCGATCGTATCCGGGGCGGGGCCGAGCGGGAGCAGGACGGTGACTTTGTCCTGGGTGCCGGAAAGGGTGGCCCGCACATCGCTGTCGGTAACGGTTTCGCCGGGGCGCATGGCATGGACCACGCATGTTTCGACCTGCCATTGCCGGCCCAGCATCAGCGCGCGGTCCACGGCGCGGTCGCTTCTTGCGCTGAGATCCGTGGCCACCAGTACCGGTCCGCGTTGTCCTGCCATGCCCACGCTCCTTTCGGGTTCAGTCCTTGATAGTGGCGGCCTTGATAATGGGAGGCCTTGCGGGTCGGCGCTGCGCGCTCAGTCGCAACACGGCGAAGCCCGTGAGCGCGGAGACGATCGAGCCGCCCAGCACGCCGATCTTCACTTCGTCGATCAGGAGCGGGTCGCTGAAGGCAAGGCCGCCCACGAACAGGCTCATGGTAAAGCCGATGCCGCAGAGCAGGCACATGCCGTAAGTCTGAAGCCATGTCGCGCCGCTTGGCCGCTTGGCGATCCCCAGGCGCGCGCAGAGCCAGAGCGCCAGGAAGACGCCGACTTGCTTGCCCAGGAACAGGCCCCCGGCAACGCCCATGGGGAGCGGGGCCAGCAAATGCTCGATACCGATGCCCGCCAGCGAGACGCCGGCATTGGCGAAGCCGAACAGGGGAACGATGCCATAGGCGACCCAGCCGTGGAGGCCGTGCTCCAGCCGGTGCAGCGGCGATTCCTCGCTGTCGGGCGCGCCGGGCGTGACGCGGATGGGGATCAGGCTCGCCGCAAGAACGCCCGCGATCGTCGCATGGACGCCGGACAGCAGTACGGCCAGCCACAGCATTGCCGCCAGCACGAGGTAGGGCCACAGGCGTTTCACGCCGACACGGTTGAGCACGAACATCACGCCCATGATCACGCCCGCCGCAAGCAGGGCCGCGCCGTGGATCTGGCTGGTATAGGCCAGGGCGATCACCGCAACCGCGCCCATGTCGTCGACGATGGCGACGGTCGTGAGGAACAGCTTGAGCGAGGCGGGCACGCGCTTGCCTAGAATGGCCATGACGCCGATGGCAAAGGCGATGTCGGTAGCGGCGGGGATGGCCCAGCCGCGCGCCAGTCCCGGCGTGGAACCCGCGATCGCGAGGTAGATCAGCGCGGGGAAGACCATGCCCGCGGCAGCGGCGATCGCGGGAAGGGCGCGGTCGGACCAGTTGGACAAGTGCCCGTCCACGAACTCGCGCTTGATCTCCAGACCGACCAGCAGGAAGAACAGCGCCATCAGCCCGTCGTTGATCCAGTGCGCCAGCGACATCGGACCGATCATGACGTGAAGGGCGTGGAAATAGCCCTCGGCAAGCGGGCTGTTCGCAACGATCAGCGCCAGCGCCGCCGCGATCATCAGCAGGATGCCGCCGGACGCCTCGCTGTGCAGGAAGGCACGCAGTGCGGAGCGGGGGCGTTTCAGGATCATCGCTGCGAGAGAGGCTTTCTTATGCGGAAGGAGAAAGGGCGGGACGCGCCTTTCCGGCCCGTATCTCACCGTGGGATCGCGGACAGCCTAACCGGACAAGCCGGATAATTCCACTTCATCAGGACCCAAGTCTCGAAAAAACGCTCAGTTGGCCGGAACGGGCTCCGGCTGAATCTGAACAGGCTCCGGCGTCGGCGCAGGTTCAGGCTGAACCGGAGCGGGCTGGCTTTCGACAGGCGCATCGCTTCCGGTCGGAGCCGCACCGTCTTCAGGCGACTTGGTCTGGTCGTTCTTGTCGAAAGTCTTCATGCTGGGGCCGTAGACCGGCACGACGTCCGGTGTGATACGGCCGTGCAGCGCGTCGATTTCCGCCTGCCTCTGCTTCAGGTAGAGTTCGCGATACGCCGCATAAGGCCGGTCTTCCTCGCGGATCTTGTTGATCCGCTCGTCGAAGGCCGCACGCTCGCCGAGCTGGTCGACGATGGTCATCGGCAGGACGACTTCGGGATTGGTGAAGGGCTTGCCGACGGCGGCCGGCAGCAGAAGCCTGTCCACCGTATCGCCGATGATGTCGCGTAGGGTCGTCGGTCCCACGATCGGCAGGTACATGAAGGGACCGGGGCCGACGCCGTAATAGCCCAGCGTATTGGCAAGGCCGTTGGGGCGATAGGGAAGGTTGAACGGCTTCTTCTTGGCAACGTCCACCAGCCCGGCCACGCCCAGCGTCGTGTTGATCGCGAAGCGGCCTGCGGTTTCGGCGGCCTTGCCCGGCTTGAGCTGAAGCAGATAGGCCACGAAGACCACCGGTTCGCTCAGGTTCGTGAAGAAATTGCGAAGCCCCTGGCGCACCGGACGCGGCAGGCCCTTGTTATAGGCCTTCGCCACAGGTTCCAGCACGGCCTTGTCGACCGCCTGCACCGCCTTGAACGATTCCACGTTGATCCGCTCCAGCGGATCGCCGGGCGGCGGCGGCTGCGGGGCGGTGACGACGATTTCCGATTCGGGCTGGCCCGGGGCGGGAGCCGAAGGCGGAGCGACAGCGGTGCCGTCCGGCAATTGTGTCGCCGGGGGCTGTGCCGGTACGGAATCGGCAGGATTGGCCGTTTGGGGCAGTTGCACGCTGCCTGAGGGAGAATCCTGGCCTGCGGGCGCTTCCGGGCCTGCAGGAAGGCCGGACTGCGCCGAAACTTGCGCAGCCATGGGAATGATTACGGGTATGAACGTGCCGGGCTGGAGATCGGCATCAGTCGCGACGATCTGGCCTTCCACCACGTAACCCGCGCCTTCGGGCAGCGCGGGACCCGTCATCAACAACGCCACGGCAGCGGCCGGCAAACTCATTCGGTGATCCTTAGCATATTGCCGCAGCAGGCGCGAAGATGATTACGCATGGACGCAATTTCCGCAATTCTCTTAGGGCGCTAGGCGCGATTTCCCCATTCGTCAATCGCACCGGCGCGGCTTTGGCTGCCGCGATGGATGGCCTTTACAGCCAAGGTCGGGACAAGCCGTTGCAAGATCGGGCCGAAGCGTCTATGCACCTTTCCAGCATCAAGAGTTGGGGCGACGCCCAACGCCAACCTGCCGATCCGGGCAAGGTGGCACTCCCATCAGGGAGGATGTGGCCGACCCGGCAACCAACGGATCAAGCCACCAGCGTCGTCCCGGAATTCAGGCCCGGAATTGAGGACCGACGTAACGTGCCGATCAAGATCCCTGACGACCTTCCCGCCCGTTCCATCCTGGAAACCGAAGGCGTGGCCGTCATGCGCGAAAGCGATGCCGTGCGGCAGGATATCAGGCCCTTGCGGATTGGCCTGCTCAACCTCATGCCGGACAAGGTGAGCACGGAAACGCAGCTGGCCCGGCTGCTGGGTGCTACGCCGCTCCAGATCGAGCTTACCCTGGTGCGGATCAGCGACCATGTGGCGCGCAACACTTCGGCCGAGCACCTCGAGGCTTTCTATCGCCCCTGGCGGGATGTCGAGCACGAGCGTTTCGACGGCTTCATCGTCACCGGCGCCCCGGTCGAGCGGCTCGCTTTCGAGGACGTGCGCTACTGGCCCGAACTGCGCCGGATCTTCGACTGGACCCGCACGCACGTTCACAGTTGCCTGACGATCTGCTGGGCGGCGCAGGCCTTCCTCCATCATTTCCACGGCGTTCCCAAGCACGAACTGCCCGCCAAGGCCTTCGGCGTCTTCCCCCACCGCAACCGCGCGCCGAACTCTCCGTTCCTGCGCGGCATATCCGATCGCTTCGCGGTTCCCGTCTCGCGCTGGACGCAAGTGCGCGAGGCCGACCTGCCCGAGGGCCACGGGTTGCGTGTCCTGGCGGACAGCGAGGAGACCGGTCTCTGCCTGCTGCATGACCCTGCCGACCGGGCCGTGCTCATGTTCAATCACCTGGAATATGACGGGGACACGCTGGCCAACGAGTATCATCGTGATCGCGGCCTGGTCCCGGCAAACTACTACCCCAACGACGATCCTGCCGAGGTGCCGGTCAATTCCTGGCGCAGCCATGGACACCTGTTCTTCTCGAACTGGATCAACGAGATCTATCAGACCGTTCCCTTCGATCCGGCCGAGATCGGCGCCATCCCGCATGAAGCCGATCCAACCGATCTGGAACCTGCCTGATTTGATCAGGGGCCGAATTATTTCCCATTGATATGAAAGATTTGTAAGTTTCTGTAAGCGGATCGACGGCGGAGCGGCATGCGCTCCGGCCGTTGCGGGTGGCACCGTCCTATAATGGCACTGCCCCCTATCGTCCCATAACAGGACTTCCATGTATTTCGCTTCGTCCGCCGGGCTGGCCCTGGCGCTGTTTCTCCTGCCCGTTTCCGTCCATGCAGCCGAAAATGCCCCGGACTTCACCGTTTCCGGTGCGGCAACCCTCATCAGCGACTACCGTTTTCGCGGCATCTCGCTGACCGGCAAGGATCCGGCAGTCCAGGCGACCGTCAATCTCTCGCACAAGAGCGGGATCTACGTCGGGACCTGGACCTCTTCGCTCGACATGGGCGACCGTTACGGCCCCACCGAAGTCGATTTCTACAGTGGCTGGAGCGGCGCGCTCGCGGCCCGGACGCGGCTCGACGTCGCTCTGGCCTACTACAGTTACCCCGGCGGCGAAGGTTCGGGGAAGATCGAATATTTCGAGACCACCTCGCGGCTGACCCGCGATTTCGGCCCGTTCAGCGCGACGGTGGGTTCCGGCTACAGCTGGAGCCAGGCCGCGCTCGGCGGCGACCACCTCTACCTCTTCGGCGAGACGGCGGCCCCGGTTCCGGGCACGCCGCTGATCCTGCGGGCGCATGGCGGCCGCAGCAAGGGCGCGATCAGCCCCCGGCCCGGCGGCTACTACGACTGGTCGGTGGGCGCCGATGCCGCGCTTGGCCTGATCACGCTCGGGCTTTCCTATGTCGATACCGATCTCGGCACCTCCAATGCCGATGCCGCCGCGCTGTTCTCGCTGACCGCGGCCTTCTGAAAATACCTCCTGGAGCTGGAAAATGAGAGACTTGTTCAGTCGCATGCACATAGCGGGCAAGCTGATGACGGTTGCCGGCCTGGCGATCGCGCTGCTGCTCCTGCTGGGCTTCACCGCCGTTGTCCTTGAAACCGGATCGGCGGTGGGCGAACTGTCCGACCAGTCGGCAATTGCCCAGGCTGATGCCGAGGGCAATCAGGTGAAGATGGACATCGCCACGTTCGAGGCGACGGCCACCACGCTGGCCTCGACGCTGGGCAACATGCATTCCGGCGGCACGCGCGATCGCGGCCTGGCGACGAATGTGCTCAAGACCGACCTGCTCAAGTCCAAGGTCGCGCTGGGCGCCTGGACCATGATCGCGCCGAACCAGTGGGACGGCACCGATGCAGGCAAGGGCGGTCAGCCCGGCTCCAGCGGCAACGGCAATTTCAGCCCCTATTGGGTCAAGAGCAACGGCGTGCTGACCCAGTCGCCCAACAACGAAAGCAGCGCTTACGAGCAGCCCTATTATCGCAGGGCGTTCGACAGCGGCGAAGGCGCGATCGTCGATCCTTATGCCTACGACGTGAACGGGACGACCGTGCTGATGACCTCGATCACCCAGCCGGTGCGTTCCGGCGGCCGCGTGATCGGCGTTGCGGGTGTCGACATGGAACTCGGCAGCCTGTCCGAGCGCCTGTCGAAGCTGAAGCCCTTCGGCACCGGCCGCGTCATGCTGCTCTCTTCCGCTGCGACCTGGGTGGCCAATCCCGATCCGGCGCAGCTTGGCAAGACTTACGACGATCCCGGTCTCGATGAGGTGAAGGCGGCGCTTACGAGCGGCCAGACCCGCGTGTTGTCCGATCTCGACGTCGACGGCGTGGCCACGCGCCGTGTCATTCGCCCCATCGCGCTTCAGGGGCTGAACACCACTTGGGCACTCGTGCTCGACGTTCCCGAAGCGACCATCGCAGAACCCTCGCGCAGCATCGCCTGGCAACTGGTGCTTGGCGGCCTGGTGATCGTTGCCGCCGTTCTCGCCACGCTGTTCTATGCTGCGGGCGGCATCATCGGCAGGCCGATGGCGAAGCTGAGCGGCGCGGTCGATCGCCTCGCCAAGGGTGACGATTGCACCATCCCCGAACTGCACCGCGAGGATGAGATCGGCACCCTGGCCCGTGCCGCGGACGTGTTCCGCAAGGCCGCGGCCGACCGCGCCGAGGCTGACCACCGCGCCGCCGAGGAGCAGAAAGTCGTCACCAGCGCGGTAGGCGAGGGACTGGACGCCTTGCGCCAGGGCGACCTCACCCGAGAGATCACCGTGGCCTTCCCGGCCGGTTACGCCGCGCTCAAGGACAACTTCAACGCCGCGCTGGCCGAGCTGCGCCGCATGATCGGCGCCGTCGCCAGCAGCGCCGGCGGCATCCAGACCGGCTCTGCGGAAATCGCCCAGGCTTCCGAGGACCTCGCGCGGCGCACAGAGGCCAATGCCGCCAGCCTCGAAGAAACGTCAGCGGCGCTCGTCCAGATCGACCAGCGCCTCAAGGCTTCCGCCACGGCCTCGACCCAGACCGTGCGCCGTGCGGACGAGGCGCTATCGACCGTTTCGGGCGGCCGGGCCGTTGCCGGAGAAGCCGTCGCGGCGATGGACCGCGTGAGCCAGAGCGCACGGGGCATCGATCAGGTGATCGAGGGCGTAGACAAGATCGCCTTCCAGACCCGCGTTCTCGCCATGAACGCCGCCGTCGAGGCGGGCCGGGCAGGTGACGCCGGGCGCGGCTTTGCAGTCGTGGCCGATCTGGTTTCGGCGCTGGCGATGCGGGCCGAGGAAGAGGCCAAGCGCGCCCGCGACCAGCTTACCGTGACGCAGACCGACATCGTCACGGCCGTCGATGCGGTCCAGCGGGTGGACGGTGCTTTCGAGAGCATTTCGGAAGGCGTCGGTGAAGTCCATTCCCTGCTGGGACGCATGGCCGAGGACAACCAGGCCCAGTCCACCGCGATCACGCAGATCAGCGTGGCGGTTTCGACGATGGACCATTCGACCCAGCAGAACGCGGCGATGGTGGAGGAAACGTCCGCTGCCGCGCGCAATCTGACGACCGAGGCGGGCTCGCTCAACGATCAGGCCGCACGCTTCGATACCGGCGGGCAGGCGCGGGCTTTCCGGCTTTCGTCGGTCGCGTAACCGCGACCTTCCTGTTCGCTTTTACGTGATGCGCCCGCGGATCGAAGATCCGCGGGCGCAATCGCTTGTCGGCTCATGCGCTAGATGGCAGAGGCGTAAGCGACGATGAAGCGGCACGGGAGCGGTCTTCCCGCCGCATCGAAAGCAGGCAGGACAGGGCAGCGCATGAAGATCCACGGGGCGATTGAAGCCGGCGGCACCAAGTTCGTTTGCGCCGTGGGCGATGCCGCAACCGGGTCGCAGCGCACGGCGACGATCCCTACGCGCGATCCCGACAGCACGTTTGCCGAGGTGGCCGAATTCTTCACGCAGGCGAGTGACCTCGGCGAGATAACCGGCATCGGCATCGCCAGCTTCGGCCCGGTCGGCGTCGATCCGGCCTCGCCCGACTATGGCAGGATCCTGGCAACGCCGAAGCCGGGCTGGGCAGGCACGGACCTGCTTGGCCGGGTGCGCGCCTTTCTGGACGTACCGCTGGCCATCGATACCGACGTCAACGCGGCCGCCCTCGCGGAAGTGGAAGCGGCAGGCGCGGATATGCGGCAACTGGCCTATGTCACCGTAGGCACCGGCATCGGCGTCGGACTGGTGAGCGAGGGCAGGCCGGTCCACGGCATCGGCCATCCCGAGGCAGGGCACATTCTCGTCCGCCGCCATCCCGCGCACGAAGGTTTCGCCGGGACTTGCCCCTTTCACGGCGATTGCCTGGAAGGGCTGGCAGCAGGACCGGCCGTCAGCGCGGCCTGGGGGGCGCCGGCCTCCGAACTGGCTGCGGATCATCCGTTCTGGGCCGTCGAGGCGGAATATCTCTCGCAGCTCTGCATGACCCTGCTGCTGACGATGGCGCCGCAGCGGATCGTGCTGGGCGGCGGGGTGATGAAGCAGGAGCGGCTGTTCCCGCTGATCCGTAACCGCACGGCGGACCTGCTGGGCGGCTATATTCAGGGCGCGCGGGACGCGGCGGCCTTGGAGCGCCTGATCGTTCCGCCAGCCTGCCGCGAGCCGTCCGGGCTGGTCGGCGCGTTCCTTCTGGCGCGGCAGGCGGCGGGTTGATCCGGTTCAGGCGCTTCGCGAGGTCAGCAGGGCCGCGCCGAACCCGACGAAAATCGACCCGGTGACCCGGTTGAACAGGCGCTTCACCGAAGGACGACGCAAGTGGGCGGAAAGCCACCCGCCTGCCAGCGCATAAGTACAGTACCAGAGCATCTCGATCACGGCGAAAGTGCCCACGAGGATGCCGAACTGCGGCACCTTGGGCGCGCCGGGGTTGATGAACTGCGGGAAGAAGGCCGCCGCGAAGAGCAGCAGCTTCGGGTTGCTGATGGCGATCGTGAACCCGCCGCGAAACAGCGCGGCAGGGGAACTGCGATGGGGCAGGTGGTCGTCGGCCGTCTCGACCGGCGAGACTTCCGCCCGCCACGACTTGATGCCGAGATAGACGAGATAGGCCACGCCGAGATAGCGCAGCACCTCGAAAGCGCCGGGGATGGCCTTGAGCAGGGCCGTCAATCCGGCTGCCGAAGCCGCCAGCACCAGCGTGATGGCCAGCATGCAACCGGCCATGGCGGGAATGCTGCGCCGAAACCCGAACTCCACGCCGCGCGCCATGACGTGCAGCATGTTGGGGCCGGGCGTACCCGAAAGCAGGAAAACGGCGAAGGCGTAGAGCCACCAGGTCTGGAGTGTCATCTGTCGTCTCGGGCAAAAGTGTGGTGGTCGATTAGGCCGGAGTACCCATGACCGCAACGGTCTTGTCGTGGGCCGTGGATGTGGACGTGGCCGTGAGCAGGGGAGGGCACGGGATAATCCAGGGTTGCGTGCTGCGGCGCCCGGTCCCAGATTGCCAGGCATGCCGGGCGAAATTCCTCCTCGCGACGGTCGGTCGATACCGCGAAGGCGCCTGTTGGCGCTGGCGTCCGGCATGGCCGTCTCCGCATTTCTGCCCGATGTTGCTTTCGGAGCGGCGACGATGAAGCTCGACACGATCGCCCGAAGCCGGGGGCTGCGTTACGGAACGGCGGTTTCGGCCAGCCAGCTCGACGATCCCGAACTCGTCCGTCTCCTGCGGGAGGAATGCTCCGTCATCACTGGCGAGAACGAGTTCAAGTGGAAGTATCTGGAGCGCAAGCCCGATCAGTTCGATCCTTCCAAGGCGCTTCGCATTTCCCGCTTTGCGGATGAGCACGGGTTCTTCATGGGCGGGCATACGTTCGCCTGGAACCAGGACGACCGCCTGCCCGCATGGCTGCTGGACCGGGAGAGCGAACTCAAGGCCAACGGCGGTGCGAAACTCATCACGCTGATGAACCGGCACGCGACGTTCCTGGCGAACACTTTCCCGAATATCCGCTCGTGGGACTGCGTGAACGAGGCGCTTCAGGTGCGCGACGGCCATATGAAGAACTCGCTCTATACCCGCGTGCTGGGCGAGGATTTCTTCGATCTGGCTTTCGAGCTGATGCGCGAACATGCCCCCAATGCGCAAGGCGTCTACAACGGCAACATGTGTTGGGAAGCCAATCCAGCGCACCGAAACGGCGTCCTGCGGCTGCTCGAACGGTCGCTGAAGCGCGGCGTTCGCCTGGAGGCGCTGGGCGTGCAGAGCCACCTTGGCAATACGCTCGGCCGCAAGCGGGACGAGAAGGGCTGGCGCCGGTTCCTGGAGGACGTGCAAGGCATGGGCCTTCAGGTCATCGTCACCGAACTCGACTGCGCCGACCGCAACCTCAAGGAAAAAGATTTCGCCCGGCGCGATGCGGAAGTGGCGGCTTTCGTGAAAGGCTACCTCGACCTGACGCTCAGCTTCACCAATGTCGCGCAAGTCGTGTCCTGGGGGCTTACGGACAAGCATTCGAACCTCAACCGCAAGAGTTACCCGGAAAAGCGCCGCCGCCCGGACGGCCTTTCCATGCGCGGCGATCCCTTCGACGACAGCTTGCAGCCGAAGCCGATGTACGCCGCCATCGCTTCGGCGCTTGCCGCCGCCCCTCAGCGCAGGGTCTGAGGTTCAGATCGCTTCGATCAGGACGGTGTCGATCGTGAACGAGCCGTCCGGTTCGATCTCGAAATGGGCCGCGACGTCGCTGCTCGCAGCCGACTGAAGCGCGCGTATGGCCGCAGCCCGATCGGGCGAGGTGCGCATCCGGCCGGTCCACTCGGCAAAGTCCATGCGCAGGCGGGCCGTCGTCATCCGGGTTACGGAAAACCCCGCGCTGCCCAGCATCGCCAGCCACTGCCGGGCGGAATAGTCCCGCACATGCGAAAGGTCGCGCAGCAGTTCCACAGCCTGGAGATGCGTGTCGGCAGCGGGATCGGCCGGAGCGATCACGTCGATGAACAGGGCCGGGCTGCCTGCGGCCAGGACGCGGCGTGCTTCCCGCAGCCCCACCTCGGCGGCGCGCCAGTGATGGGTCGAGAAACGGCATGTCAGGAAATCGAAGCTGCCGTTTGCAAAGGGTAGGGCTTCGGCGGGCGCGGCCTCGACGGCGATATTGGCGATGCCCCGCCGTGCGGCCTCGGCGGCAACCACGTCCAGCATGCGCGGGGAGAGGTCGCAGGCGGTCACTCTAGTGGCACGGGGCGCGGCGGCGTAAGCAGCATGGCCGCCGCCCGTGCCGAGATCCAGTGCATGGCGCGGCTTCGCCTCACGGGCGCGCTCGGCGATATGGTCGAGGTCCGCGCCCGAGGCATGGACCATGCTGGTCACATAGGCGGCGGCTGTCGAGCCGAACTGCTCGTCCGCCAGGGCGTGGCGGCTTGGCTGGGTCTTGTCGTCGGGCGTCTTGTCTTCAGTCATGGGGTTCTCCTTGCGAAACGCCGTTCGATGAGAAATTAACCTGTTACAATAAACATTATTATCCTGTTATAAGTGACACCATGCAAACCGATGAGCAGAGAAAACTGCTGGGCGCTTTCGTCCGCACCCGGCGGGAAAGCATGACGCCGGAAGGGCACGATCGCCGCCGCCGCACGCCGGGTCTGCGGCGGGAGGAACTTGCTGCGAGGGCCGCTATCGGCACGACCTGGGTGTCCTGGATCGAACAGGGGCGCAATGTGCGTCCTTCGGCGGAAACGCTGGCGCGACTGGCCGATGGTCTCAGCCTTTCTACTGCGGAACGGGATTATCTGTTCTCGCTGGCCGGGCGTCACGACCCGGCAGACCCTTTCGCCGGTGCCGGACAGGCCGCGCCCGCAGCGATAGCGGCTCTGGTGGGGCAGATGTCCTGGCCTTGCTATGCGCTCGATCCGGGATGGTCGGTCTGCACCGCCAATCCGGCCGCGCAGCGATTGTTCGTGGGCCTGTTCGAAAGCGATCCGGTGCCCAATCTGCTTCGCTATGTCTTCATGCATCCTGCCGCACGCCAGCTTCTGCCCGACTGGGCCGAACGGGCCGGGCGCTTGCTTGCCGAGTTTCGCCGTGATTACAGTCATGGCCTGGCCGATCCGCGGGTGCGGGCCGTAGTCGAACGGCTTCAGGCGCAGAGCCGCGACTTTCGCGAATCGTGGGATGCGCAGACGGTGCTCGCGCGCGAAGGCGGCAGCCGCTCGTTCCGTCACCCGGACGATGGAACGCTTCATTTCACGCAGCACACGCTGGCGGATGTGGAGCGGGGAGACTTCCGCGTCGTGTTCCTGCAGCCGGAAAAACCGGCCTGAACCGTCGTATCCGGCTCACCAGCCGGTCACCATCGAGAAACAATCATGAAATTCATTCATGAGAGTATTCCATTCAGCGCATTTTTCTAACGCGGATCGGGTCGTTAGGGGCTTAACTATTCCAGCAGGATTTCCCGTCCGTTTCCGCTGTGCAAGCAGCGGAGGGTAGCAGCGGCGGAAACCCAACCAAAACATGAGCCGGAGAGGAATTCGCCTGTCCCGTACGCATGTCTGCGTGCGGGGCGGCCCATGGAGTTCTCGATGCTAGGTATCGTCAAGACCGCGCTGCACCGCCCTCTGACATTCATCGTCATGGCCATCATCATCGCCATCGGCGGCTTGCTGGCGGCTTTCCGCACGCCGGTCGACATCTTTCCCGAAATCAAGGTGCCGGTCATCGCCGTGGCTTGGACCTATTCGGGGCTTGCCCCGCAGGACATGACGGATCGCATCATCACGCCTTACGAGCGCGTGCTGACCACGACCGTCAACGATATCGAGCACATCGAGAGCCAGTCGTTTCAGGGCATGGGGATCGTCAAGATCTACTTCCAGCCCGGCGCCGACATCCGTACCGCCACCGCGCAGGTCACTTCGGTGTCGCAAACGGTGCTGCGCCAGATGCCGCCCGGTATCACGCCGCCGCTGATCCTGAACTACAGCGCCTCGACGGTGCCGATCCTTCAGCTCGCGCTCTCCGGCGAAGGCATGACCGAGCAGCAGCTCTTCGATATCGGCCAGAACCAGATCCGCACCGGCCTGGTCACCATTCCCGGCCTGGCCATGCCCTTCCCCTCGGGCGGCCGTCAGCGCCAGGTGCAGATCGACCTCGATCCGCAGGCGCTCCAGTCCAAGGGCCTTTCCGCGGTCGATGTCGGCAATGCCATCGCCGCACAGAACCAGATCAACCCGGCCGGCTTCGTGAAGATCGGCGAGACGCAGTATTCGGTGCGTCTTAACAATACCCCGGCTTCGATCGAGGCGCTGAACAACCTTCCGGTCCGGGTGGTCAACGGCGCGACGATCTACATGCGCGACGTGGCCTTCGTGCGCGACGGCAGTGCCCAGCAACAGAACGTCGTCCACGTGGAAGGCCGCCGCTCGGCCCTGCTGACGGTGCTCAAGAACGGCGCGACTTCGACGCTTTCGATCGTGGACGGCGTGAAGTCGGCCCTGCCCAAGATCGCCGAAACCCTGCCGGACAGCCTCAAGATCCTGCCGGTCGGCGACCAGTCGCTCTTCGTGAAGGCGGCCGTCAACGGCGTCATCCACGAAGGCGCCATTGCCGCTGCGCTCACCTCGCTGATGATCCTGCTGTTCCTCGGCTCCTGGCGCTCGACCGTGATCATCGCGCTGTCGATCCCGCTTGCGGTGCTCGCCGCCATCGCCATGCTGGCGATGTTCGGACAGACGCTGAACGTGATGACGCTGGGCGGCCTTGCTCTTGCAGTCGGCATCCTCGTCGACGACGCGACCGTCACTATCGAGAACATCAACTGGCACCTCGAACAGGGCAAGGGCGTGATGGAGGCGATCCTCGACGGCGCCGCGCAGATCGTCACCCCGGCTTTCGTGTCGCTGCTCTGCATCTGCATCGTCTTCGTGCCGATGTTCTTCCTGCCGGGCGTTGCAGGCTACCTCTTCGTGCCGATGGCGCTTTCGGTGGTCTTCGCGATGATCGCCTCGTTCATCCTGTCGCGTACGCTTGTGCCGACCCTGGCGATGTACCTGCTGAAGCCGCATAGTCCGCACGGGGAGAACCACCACAACGCGGGAACGCCGGAATCGCGCAATCCGCTGGTGCGATTCCAGCGCGGCTTCGAGAACCGTTTCGAAAAGCTGCGCGACGGCTACCTCGGTATCCTGCGCCGCGCGCTTCAGGGGCAGAAGGGCTTCATGCTCGGCTTCTTGGCGATCGTGGTCGTCTCGTTCGGGCTGATGCCGTTCCTTGGCAGCAACTTCTTCCCGACGGTCGATTCCGGCCAGATCGCCATGCACGTTCGCGTGCCGGTGGGTACGCGCATCGACGAGACCGCGCTGCGCTTCCAGAAGATTTCCGAAGAAGTGCGCAAGGTCGTCCCGAAGTCCGAACTGGCCTCGATCACGGACAATATCGGCCTGCCGGTCAGCTCGATCAACACCGTCTACAACAACAGCGGCACCATCGGTCCGCAGGACGGCGACATGCTGATCACGCTGAACAAGGGCCATGCCCCGACCGACGGCTATGTCGAGAAGCTGCGCCGCGAATTGCCGCGCCTGTTCCCCGGCACCCAGTTCTCGTTCCTGCCCGCCGACATCACCAGCCAGATCCTGAACTTCGGTTCGCCTTCGCCGATCGACGTCCAGATCGCGGGCAAGGACCTGGCCGCCTCGCGCGTCTATGCGCAGAAGCTGATGGCCAAGATGGCCCGCATCCCCGGCCTTGCCGACATGCGTCTCCAGCAGCCGGCCAATTCGCCGCAGATCGACGTTGACGTGGATCGCGCCCGTGCAGGCCAGTACGGCCTGACCGAGCGCGACGTGACGACCAGCCTCGGCAACTCGCTGGCGGGCACGTCGCAGACCGCGCCGGTATTCTTCGTGAACCCCGACAACGGCGTGCAATATGCAGTGGTCGCGCAGGCGCCGGAATATGCCGTGGATTCCATGAGCAAGCTGTCGAACCTGCCGGTCTCGGGCGCTGCCGCGGGAACCCGTCCGCAGCCGCTGGGCGCACTGGCGACGCTGAACCGCTCGACCACCGCGCCGGTCGTTTCGCACTACAACATCGCCCCGGTCATCGACATCTACGGCACCCCGCAGGGCCGGGATCTCGGCGCCGTGGCGGGTGACGTGCAGAAGGCGATCGACGAACTCAAGGCCGAAGCGCCCAAGGGCTCGACGATCACCATTCGCGGCCAGTACCAGACGATGAACACCGCCTTCTCCGGCCTCGGCTGGGGCCTGCTTGCGGCGGTCGTGCTGATCTACCTGCTGATCGTGGTCAACTTCCAGTCCTGGCTCGATCCCTTCGTCATCATCACCGCGCTGCCGGCGGCGCTGGCGGGCATCGTCTGGATGCTCTTCGCGACGGGGACGACACTGTCGGTCCCGGCCCTGACCGGCGCGATCATGTGCATGGGCGTGGCTACCGCCAACTCGATCCTCGTCGTCAGCTTCGCCCGCGAAAAGCTGGCCGAGCTGGGCGATCCGGTGAAGGCGGCGATGGAGGCGGGCCTCGTCCGTTTCCGTCCGGTCCTGATGACCGCGCTGGCCATGATCATCGGCATGGGCCCCATGGCGCTCGGCCTTGGCGAGGGCGGCGAGCAGAACGCCCCGCTCGGCCGCGCCGTCGTCGGCGGCCTGATCTGTGCCACTATCGCAACCCTTCTTTTCGTACCCACCGTCTTCGCCTTCGTCCACGGCCGTCGCCGCGAGAAGGCTGCCCCCCAGGAAGTGCAGGCCGCCCATGCATGATTCGACCTCTGAACCCGCCAACCCGTCCACCGGGCCGGAAACCCGCACCCTGAAGCGTGTCGGCATCGGCGCGGCGGTGATCGCGCTGGCCGTGGTCGGCGCAGGCATCGCCACCCGCCTCAGTGCCACGCGCGAACTGGAAGCCGTGGCCGAGGATGCCGCCGTGCCGACGGTGGCGGTCGTCACGCCGGCGGGCGCGGGCGACGCGGGCGGCCTTGCGTTGCCCGGCACCGCGCAGGCCTTCAACAGCGCTGCGATCTATGCCCGTACCAACGGCTATGTCCGCAGCTGGCAGGCCGACATCGGTGACCGCGTTGCCGCCGGTCAGACGCTTGCGGTGCTCGATGCACCGGAAGTCGACCAGCAGCTGGCGCAGGCCAAGGCGGACTATCAGACCGCGCTCGCCAACCAGCGCCTTGCCGCCACGACCTCGAAGCGCTGGAGCGCGATGCTCAAGCAGGACGCGGTCTCGCAGCAGGAAGTGGACGAGAAGGCGGGCGATCTCGCCGCGAAGACGGCGCTGGCCAATGCCGCGCTCGCCAGTGTGCGCGAGCTTGAGGCCACGCGCGGCTTCACGCGCCTCTCGGCGCCTTTCGCGGGCGTGGTGACCAGCCGCTCGGCGCAGATCGGCGCGTTGGTCGTGGCGGGCAATGCCGCCGCGCAGCCGCTGTTCACCGTCTCCGACGTCCACCGCATGCGCATCTATGTGCGGGTGCCGCAGATCTATTCGGCGCAGGTCAAGCAGGGCGTCGCCGCCAACCTGACCCTGCCGGAGTTCCCGGGACGCACGTTCCCCGGCACTGTCACGCGCAGCGCGGGCGCGGTGGATGCCCAGTCGGGCGCGGTCCTCGTCGAAGTCCAGGCCGACAACAGCGACGGTTCGCTGAAGCCGGGCGCCTTCGTCGAGACGCATTTCGACGTGGCCGGCGGCGTGCAGGGCCTGACCCTGCCGGGCAGCACGATCCTCTATACCGACAACGGCCCGAGCGTGGCCGTGGTCGGCGCGAACGACCGGGTGACGGTGCGCCCGGTGACGATCGCGCGCGATCTCGGCAAGACGGTGGTGGTCTCGGTCGGCGTCAAGCAGGGAGACCGCGTGGTGGACAGCCCGCCGGACTCCATGCGCAGCGGCGATCAGGTGAAGATCCAGAAGGCTGCACCGAAGCCTGCCGCTCCCACGGCCGCGAAGGGCGCCGCTCATGGCGGCTAGGCTCCGCGCAGTCGCGGCGCTGCTTCTCGCCGGATGTTCGATGGCCGGGTGCTCGATGGCGCCCGACTACCACGCGCCCGAAACCGCCGCGCCGCCCGCGTTCCGCGAAGTCGCAGGCCAAAAAATCGAGGGCTGGTCGCAGGCCGCCCCGCGCGACGGGGAGGCACGCGGCGACTGGTGGACGATGTTCGGCGATCCCGCGCTCGACGATCTTGAAAAGCGCGCCGAAGCCGCCAGCCCGACGCTGGCCGCCGCACTCGCCCGCTACGACCAGGCGCGCGCCTCTGCCGGCGTCGCTGCGTCCGACCTCTATCCCACGGTCGGCGTCAGCGGCGAGGCTTCGCGCGACCGCGTTTCGGCGGGGCGTCCTCTCTCGACCGGCACGGCGCGCACCTACGACAATTTCGTGGTCGGCGGCAGCCTGTCCTACGAAGTCGACCTTTGGGGGCGGGTCCGCAACTCGGTGAAGGCGGCCAATGCCGAAGCTGCGGCGTCCAGTGGTGATCTCGCCTCTGCGCGGCTCAGTCTTCAGGCCTCGGTGGCGGACGCATACTTGCGCCTGCGCGGTCTCGACGTCCAGGCGGACCTGCTGAACCGCTCGGTCGAAGCCTTCGAGCGTGCGCTCAAGCTCACCGATACGCGGCACTCGGGCGGTATCGCCTCGGGCATCGACGTGAACCGTGCGCGCACCGTGCTCGGCAATGCCAAGGCGCAAGTCTCCGCCGTCGCCAACGAGCGTGCGGCGACCGAGCATGAGCTGGCAGCACTGATCGGCACCACGCCCGCCGAGTTCTCGCTGCCGATGCGCAGCGAACCGCTCGACGTGCCGGAAGTCGCCGTCGGCGTGCCCTCCGAACTGCTCCAGCGCCGCCCGGACATTGCCGCGGCGGAGCGCCGGGTCTTCGCGGCCAATGCCCGTATCGGCGTGGCGAAGGCAGCGTGGTTCCCCTCGATCGGTCTCGGCGGCAGCGCGGGGTGGCAGACGACCCACGGCAACCTGTTGAGCACGCCGAACACGTTCTGGTCGCTTGGGCCGGTTTCGGCCCTGCTGACACTGTTCGACGGCGGCGCGCGCAAGTCGCAGGTAAAGATGTCGCGGGCAGAGTATGAGGAAGTGGCGGCGAACTATCGCTCCACCGTGCTCGGCGCCTTCCAGGACGTGGAAGACGCGATCGCGGCAATGCATCACCTGGAAACGCAGGCATCGGCCCAGCGCGACGCGGCGCAGGCGGCCCAGCGCACCAGCGAGATCGCGCTTTCGCGCTACCGCGACGGCGCTGCGGACTATCTCGAAGTGGTGACGGCGCAGACCGACGCGCTCGATGCCCAGCGATCGTGGATCAGCGTGCAGACCGCGCGGATGCGGGCGAATGTTGCCTACGTTCGCGCCATGGGCGGGATGAGCTGAGGCACATGGCTCCTTCATTGCGGGCAGCCTGGCTGCGCGCAATGAGGAAGGCCTTCAGGCAGCGGCGGGCTGAAGGCCGGCGGCGCGTGCCACGATATCGGCAGCGAAGCGGATCGGGTCTTCTCCGGCGATGAAGGGCGTGCCGTCCGGCTTCCAGTCGAGGCCGCCGATCGAATAGCGCATCCGTTCCTTCTGCCAGGCCACATAAGCGCGGTGATCCGCGAAGGCCTGGTCTATGGCGGCGATGGGATCGGCATCGGCAGCGATCACGTCGCCGAAGTGCCACATCGCATAGTCCTCGCAGTCCCGCCACTGCGCGTCGTGGGCGTTGACGAAAAGGCAGGGGCGCGGGCGGATCAGGAACTCGTAGACCTGGCTGCTGACATCGCCGATGTAGAGGTCGGCGCCGCAGGTATAGGTCATGTCGTTGCAGCGGGGCGAGCCGAGGTCGACGATGACCTGTCCGGGCACGGCCAGGGCTTCCCATTCGCGGCGATGCGCGGCCGACCAGCGCGAGGCCATGCGCACATGCGGCGCGACGACAAGGTTGTAGCGTCCGTCACGAACCACCGCCTCGATCAGCTTTCTTGCGAAGGCGTCGAAGGAATTCAGCTTCTTCGTGAAATGCGGGTTGTAGAGGATGGTCTTGCGCGCGTTGGCGAAAAGCGGCGCGCGGTCGATCCCGGTGCGCAGCATCGCGGCCAGCTTGATCGGCCCCGCTGCCGTACAGTTTTCCGGCGTGACGAGTCCGGCCTCCAGCAGGCGGTCGCGATCCTTGGCGCCCGAGACGATGACGTGATCGAACAGTTCGAAGCGCTTCTCGAAGCCCACCGCACGGTCGCCCGCGCCATGGGGAATATGGACCAGCGGCGGGCATTCCTTCCACAGGCGCGGCAGGATCGTCGAAGTCCGCTCGGCACAGAGGATCAGTTCCGCATCGCGCAGAACCGGGGACCAGTAGAGCAGCCGCGCCAGCTTGCGGAGGAACCCGGGGGTGACGGCATTGAGTGCCTTGGGAAGGCGCATTTCCACCAGTGCGGGCAGCGGCAGCCCCATGCCCGCCGCCAGATCGCGGACCGCGCGCGCATCGCCGGGCTTGGGGACGAAGATCGTGACCGTGCCGGGATGGCGCCGCTCCAGTTCGCAGGCGACCGGGACGATATGCGGCAATTGGTGCGCGCCGCCGATCGCCAGCACATGGATAAGGCCGGGCTTGGCGCCCTTCAGGGTCGAGGCCGGCGAGGGCATGAGGGGCGGCGGCGGAGCGGCAATCGTTGCGGACATCCTGCCCCATTGCCGCATTTATGTCGCGGCTTGATTGCGGGAATATTTGTATTTGCCCATGTTCGAGGGCTTGCCGGTAGGCCAGCGCTCTCGACGGAGGGCGGCGGCAACGGTACGAGCAGCCTCAGCTACCGCGCGGATACCCGGAACCATGCAGATATTGCTAGTCGAAGACGATGACAGTCTGGCCTCCCACGTTGCGGCGGGCCTGCGCGAGGCTGGGCATCTGGTCGAGCACCGTGCGGACGGCCGCGAAGGCCTGATACAGGCCACTTGCGAGAACTATGACGTCATCGTGCTGGACCGCATGCTGCCTTCGCTCGACGGGCTGAAGCTGCTGGCGGCGCTGCGCGCGACGGAGAATGCGACGCCGGTGCTGATCGTCAGCGCCCTCGGCGATGTCGACGAACGCGTGCGGGGGCTGCGCGCGGGCGGGGACGATTACATGGCCAAGCCTTTCGCCATGTCCGAACTGCTGGCCCGGGTCGAAAGCCTGGGGCGCCGGGGCACGGCGGTAACCGAACCGGGGGATCATCTGCGGGTGGGCGACCTCGAGATCGATCTCGTAGCCCATGTGGTTTCGCGGGCTGGTCGGCGGATCAACCTGACCCTGCGGGAACTGCGCATCCTGGCCTACCTCGCGCGCAATGCCGGGCGCGTGGTCACGCGCTCCATGCTGCTGGAGAATGTCTGGGACTACAATTTCGACCCTCAGACCAATATCATCGACCAGCACATCTCGAAACTGCGCCAGAAGATCGCGCAGAACGACGAGGCGCCGCTGATCCACACGATCCGGGGGCTGGGCTATGTCATGCGTCCTGAATAAGGGCGGGCCGAACGAAGCTGGGGCAGGGCGGCGATGACCCGGCTTTTGCGCAGCCTGTCTTTCCGGCTGGCCCTGACTTATGCCCTGCTGTTCAGCCTTTCGGTGGCCCTGCTGTTCGGTGCGGGCTATTGGTGGCGGGTCATCCGGCCGATGTCCGAGCTGCGCGCCGCAGTCGACCGGGAGGCGCGGGATATCGGCGCGGTCTATCGCCGTTCGGGGATCGATGCCGCTCGCAAGGCGCTGGAGGTGCGCGCCCATACGTCCGCCCTGCGCATGCCGTTCCATGTCCTGGTCGCGCCCGATGGAGAGATCGTCTCCGCCAATCTCCCAAGTTGGCCGCCCGCGCCGACGAGGGATCCTTCCGTGATCGAGGCGGACAGGTTCGTGGACGGGTTCGAGATCGATCACTCCGCCTTCGTGCGCGACCGGACGATGCCCGACGGCAGCCGCCTGATCGTGGGGCGGGACGTCCAGGATATCGTGGATGACGAGGATCTCCTGCGCACCGGCGCGCTGTGGATGCTGTTCGGCTCGCTGGCGCTGGGCATAACCGGCGGCTGGCTGATGAGCCATGCCATCGGCAAGCGTATCGACACGGTAACGCGGACCGCGCTTCAGGTGATGGAGGGGGACTTGTCAGGCCGTGTCCCCGTACGCGGCACGAACGACGATTTCGAGCGGCTTTCGGTAACGCTCAACCTGATGCTCTCGCGGATCGAGAGGCTGTTCGAGACGGTGCGGCGGGTTTCCGACAATGCGGCGCACGAATTGCGCACGCCGCTGGCGCGGCTGGCGGGCAAGCTGGAAGTGCTGGAACACGACATCGGCAACGATCCCGCCGCTTCTCCGGCCATAGCCGAGGCGATCTCCCAGGCCATTGTCGAGGCCAATCGGTTGAGGGCCATCCTGGCAGCGCTGATTCGCATTTCCCGGCTGGAGGGCGGCAGGGCCGTGCTTCAGATCCAGCGTACCGACGTGGTGCAACTACTGGAAGACGTGGTGGAATTCTATCAGCCAGAGGCGGAACGTCGCGGCATCGATCTCGTGCTGGATGCGCGCAGGCCGCTGGTGGCGGATCTCGATCTGGACATGGTGTTTCAGGCCATGTCCAACCTGCTCGACAATGCGCTCAAGCATGTTCCGGATGGCAGCCGGGTGGATGTACGGGCAGGCAGGGCGCAGGGCGAGCTTCTGCTGGCGGTATCGGATAACGGCCCCGGCCTTGCCGCCGACGACCTGATGAGAGTGACCGAACCGTTCTACCGTGCGCCCGGTTCGGGCAGCGTGCCGGGAGAGGGGCTGGGCCTCAGCATGGTGGCCGCCATCGCTCAGGTTCACGGTGCCCGGCTCCTATTCGGCGACAACCGGCCGGGCCTCAGCGTGGTCCTGCGTTTTCCAGCTTCTTGAAGTCCTCTAAAAATATACGATATATAATCTGTCCATTTTGGGCTGGCTAAATTGGTTTCAATCTCGCAGACCAATGACAAATGACGAGAGCGAGCATGATGGCCGATAAAAATCCGAACGATGGGTCGGGTGAAACTGGGGAACAGCTTCCGCTTATGAGCGGGCGCTTGCATCACGCAGTGGCGCAGCGTCTGGCCACGCAAGTCGTCAATGGCAGCTATCCTGCCGGGCATGTCTTTCCTGCCGAAGTGGAGCATGCCGAGCTGCTGGGCGTATCGCGCTCGGTCCTGCGCGAGGCGTTCCGCATGCTGACGGCCAAGGGGCTGGTCAGCAGCCGCCCCAAGGCCGGAACCCGCGTCAACGAGCGCCGGATGTGGAACCTGCTCGACCCCGATGTGCTGTCCTGGCAGATCCAGTGCGGCGCCAGCGACGAATTCCTGCGCGACTTGTTCGAACTGCGCCTCGTCGTCGAACCGCAAGCGGCAGAAATGGCCGCCCTGCGCCGCGACGAGCGCCAGTTGCTGGATATGGCGAATGCCCTGGAGGCCATGGAACGCTACACCCTCACCAGCCCCAAGGGGCGGGCGGCGGATATCCGTTTCCACGAGCTGCTGATGGAGGCCACCCGCAACGAGATGTTGCAGGCCCTGTCCAATTCGATCTCGACCGCGATCGCATCGACGACCACGATCAAGCACGCCAAGAAGGACAGTCCGCGCGATCCCATGCCCGAGCACTATGCCCTCTATGCGCAGATTGCCGAGCAGAACCCGGCGAAGGCCCGCAAGGCGATGATTACGCTTATCGAACTGGCCCATGCCGATACCCAGGTGGCACTGCGCCGCTGACTTTGCGGAATTCCGACAAAGAAAGGATTGACTTCGGGACCCCTCGGTTTATCAATACCGTATACGATATTCGATAGGGGTTTTAAAAATGCAGGCCAATCGGCGCGAATGGATGGCTGGCGTGGCGGCGCTCGCCATTTGCTCTGTCCCTCTCAAGGGCTTTGCCGCCGTTATCGCTCCCAAGCTGCCGATCAAGGCCAAGCCCCTGCCGCTGACCGACGTGCGCCTTGCGCCGTCCGACTATGCTACGGCGGTAGAGGTCAATGTCGACTACCTGATGTCGCTCAGCCCCGACCGGTTCCTGCATAACTTCCGCAAGTACGCGGGTCTCGAACCGAAGGCGCCGATCTACGGCGGCTGGGAATCGGACACGATCGCCGGCCACACGCTGGGCCACTACATGACCGCGCTGGTCCTGGCCTGGCAGCAGACCGGCAACCCGGAATGCCGCCGCCGCGCCGACTACATCGTCGATGAACTCGCGGAATGCCAGGCGAAGCGCACGGACGGCTACATCGGTGCGCTCGGTCGCAAGACCAAGGACGGGAAGGTCGTCGACGGGCAGGAGATCTTCCCAGAGGTCATGCGTGGCGAGATCAAGTCGGGCGGGTTCGACCTCAACGGCTCGTGGTCGCCGCTCTACACCGTCCACAAGTACTTCCAGGGCCTCCTCGACATCAATGCAGCCTGGGGCAATGCCAAGGCGCTTCAGGTCGTCATCGGCCTCGGCGGCTATTTCGAGAAGGTCTTCGCCGCGCTCGACGACAAGCAGATGCAGGAACTGCTCGGCTGCGAATATGGCGGCCTGAACGAAAGCTATGCCGAACTCTATGCCCAGACCGGCGACCTGCGCTGGCTGAAGGTGGCGGAACGCATCTACGACAAGAAGGTGCTCGACCCGCTGGTGGCGCAGGAAGACAAGCTGGCCAACTTCCACGCCAACACCCAGGTGCCCAAGCTGATCGGTCTGGCCCGCATCCATGAGCTGACCGGCAAGGACGAACCCGGCCGCGCCGCGCGTTTCTTCTGGGAGCGTGTGACGCAGCATCACAGCTACGTGATCGGCGGCAATGCCGACCGCGAATACTTCTTCGAGCCCGACACCGTGGCGCTGCACCTCACGGAATCGACCTGTGAGCACTGCAACACCTACAACATGCTCAAGCTGACCCGTCAGCTCTATTCCTGGCAGCCCGACGGCGCGCTGTTCGACTATTACGAGCGCGCGCATCTCAACCACGTCATGTCGGCGCAGAACCCCGAAACCGGCGGCTTTACTTATATGACGCCGATGATGAGCGGTGCCCCGCGCGGCTATTCGGGTCCCGGCGAGGAAGCCTTCTGGTGCTGCGTCGGCTCGGGGATGGAAAGCCATGCCAAGCATGGCGATTCCATCTTCTGGGAAGGCGATGACACGTTCTTCGTCAACCTCTACATCCCCGCGACCGGGCAGTGGAAGGCGAAGGGCGCTGCCTTTACCATCGCCACCGAATACCCCTTCAAGTCCGACGTGAAGATCACCCTCGATGCGGTGAAGCAGGGCAAGTTCGCCGTTGCACTGCGCATTCCCGGCTGGTCGAACGGGAAGGCCACCGTAACCGTCAACGGTGCGGCAGTGCCCGCCACGCCGGTCGGCGGCTATGCCGTGATCGACCGCCGCTGGAAGAAAGGCGACGTGATCGCGCTGAACCTGCCGCTCGAACTGCGCCTCGAAACCGCGCAGGGATCGCAGGACGTGGTGGCGGTCGTGCGCGGCCCGATGGTCATGGCGGCGGACCTTGGTCCTGCCGAGATGGAGTTCACCGGCGTCGAGCCCGCCATGGTGGGCGACAATCCGCTGGCCGCGTTCAAGCCGATCGTTTCGGACCGTCCGCGCTTCCAGACTACCGGCATCGTCCGCCCCGGCGACCGCATGTTCGTGCCGTTCTACAGCCAGTACGATCGCCGCAGCGCGGTCTATTTCAAGCGCTTCACCGAGAGCGGCTGGAAGACCGAGGAAGCCGCGTTCCTGGCCGAGCAGGCCCGCCAGAAGGACTTGGCCGCCCGCTCGATCGACGTGATGCATCTGGGCGAAATGCAGCCTGAGCGCGACCACGAGCTGACCTCGGAAATCTCCTATCCGGTCTCCTATCGTGGCCGCAATGGACGCGATGCCCGCTCGGGCGGCTTCTTCGAGTTCAAGATGAAGGTGAAGCCCGGCCCACTGCTGCTTCAGGCGAGCTATTGGGGCAGCGAGCGTTCGCGCGTGTTCGACATCCTGGTCGACAATGTGAAGATCGCCACCCAGAAGCTCGACAACGACACGCCGGGCAAGTTCTTCGACGTGGACTATCCGCTGCCGGAGGCTCTTACCAAGGGCAAGAGCAGCGTAAAGGTGCGCTTCGTGCCGCATGACCGCAGCTCGGCCGGTCCGGTGTTCGGCGTGCGCCTGTTTACTGCCAAGAAGTGAGCCTGTCCAAGTGAACCTGGCCTTGAGTGAAGACGTTGCCCTGACGATCGCGGAGGCGGACGAACTCGCCCGCACCGTGCTCGAAGCCTGGGGCCTCGCGCCTGACCACGCCGCCGCCGTCGCCCACACCATGGTGTCGGGCGAGCGGGACGGTTGCACCTCGCACGGGCTCTACCGCCTCCTCGTCGCGGCCAATTCGGTCGAGCGCGGGGTGGTGGTGCCCGATGCGGTGCCCGAAGTGAGCGAACCGGCGCAGGCGCTGGTCCGCGTGGACGGCAAGGGCGGTTTCGCCCAGCTTCCCTTCGAGCGCGGCATGCCGCTGCTGGTCGAGAAGGCTCGGAAGTTCGGTATTGCCGCCATGGCGTTGAACAACGTCGTCCACTTCGCCGCGCTCTGGCCGGAGGTCGAGGCGCTGGCGGAGCAGGGCCTCGTGGCTTTCGCCTTCACGCCGAGCCACTCCTGGGTCGCGCCTGCGGGCGGGACCAAGCCGGTGTTCGGCACCAATCCCATCGCTTTCGGCTGGCCGCGTCCAAATCGCGCGCCCTTCGTCTTCGACTTCGCCACCAGCGCGGTCGCGCGGGGCGAGATCGAACTGCATCGCCGCGCGGGCAAGGAAATCCCGCTCGACTGGGGCTACGATGCCGAAGGCAATCCGTCGAGCGATGCCAAGGCGGTGCTCGACGGCGCCATGCGCACCTTCGGCGGACACAAGGGTTCTGCGCTCGCGGCGATGGTCGAACTGGTAGCGGGGCCGCTGATCGGTGACATGACCAGCGCGGAATCGATGGCCGCGGACCAGGACCGCGGCGGTTCTCCGATCGGCGGCGAGTTCATCATCGCCATTGATCCGGCAGGCTTCCTTGGCGCGGGTGTGGAAGAGCACTTGCGCCGGGCGGAAGCGATGTTCGACATGATCGAAGGGCAGGGCGCTCGCCTGCCGGGATCGCGCCGCCTGATCGCGCGCGCGCGATCCGACAAGGAGGGGCTGCGCATTCCCGCCAAGCTCCACCAGGATATTCTCGAGGTTCTCGAAAGGGGAAATGACGTGAAGAATTCGGTTGGCCGGGCCATGATGATGGCCGGCGCCGCACTGGTCGCCACGCCTGCGGTTTCGGGCGCGGCAGCAGCCGCTCCTGCCGCGAAGGTTTCCCAGAAGCAGACGGCGGATCAGGCTTTCGAGGCAATCTACACCGCCGAATACGAATGGCGCCAGAAGCAGATCGGCCCCTGCGAGGATACGCCCAAGGACAGCAAGATCGTCCTGCCCGACCTCGGCCCCAAGGCGCAGGCAGACCGTCTCGCCTGCTGGACCAAGGTGGAAGGCCAGCTTGCCGCCATCGACCAGAAGCAGCTCTCGCCCGCCAATCGCGTGAACTTCGCGGTCTACAAGGGCCAGGTCGACGCGCTTCTGGCCTCACAGCGCTTCCGGGACTACGAAAAGCCATTCAACGCCGACACCAGCTTCTGGGGCGATCTGGCCGACTGGGCGCGCAACCCGGTGAAGGACAAGGCGGCCGCCGACAACTACCTCGAAATGCTGCGCGAGATCCCGCGCTACTACGACCAGCAGATCGAGAACATGCGCGCTGGCCTGAAGCGCGGCTTCACTGGCCCGCAGATCACGCTGACCGGGCGCGACAAGGGCATCGAACTGGTGACCCAGGCCAAGTCGGTCGACGCTTCGCCGTTCTACGAGCCGTTCCGCAAGCTGCCCGCGACGATCCCTGCCGCCGAGCAGGAAAAGCTGCGCGCAGAGGCCCGCAAGCTGATCACGGACGGTGTCGTCCCCGCGCACGTCAAGCTGCTCGCCTTCATGCGTAATGAATACGAGAAGGGCGCGCGCAAGACGCTGGCGGCTTATGACCTGCCGGACGGCAAGGCCTATTACCAGTCGAAGATCGCTGAGTTCGTCACGCTCGACAAGACGCCGGAGGAAATCCACCAGATCGGCCTCAGCGAGATGGCGCGCATCCGTTCGCAGATGAACGAGGTGATGCAGCAGGTGGAGTTCAAAGGCGACCTCAAGGCCTTCCTGCACTTCCTGCGCACCGATCCGCAGTTCTATCCCAAGACCCCGAACGAGTTGCTCTACCGCGCGGCCTGGATCGCCAAGCAGTTCGACGGCAAGGCCGACCAGTTCTTCGGCCACATGCCGCGCAGCCGCTTTGCCATCAAGCCGGTGCCGGATGACATCGCACCGTTCTATACCGGCGGTCGCGGCGGTCCGGGGATCTACCTCGTCAATACCTACGATCTGCCGAGCCGTCCGTTCTACTCGCAAGTCGCGCTGACGCTGCACGAGTCCGCGCCGGGCCATGCCATGCAGATGCCGCTGGCCATGGAGAACAAGGACCTCCCCGCCTTCCGCCGCGACACCTATCTCTCCGCCTATGGCGAGGGCTGGGCGCTCTATTGCGAGGCGCTGGGCGAGGACATGGGCATGTACGAAACGCCCTACGACCGCTTCGGCATGCTGAGCTATCAGGCCTGGCGCGCCTCGCGTCTGGTGGTCGATACCGGCATCCACGCCATGGGCTGGAGCCGTGAGCAGGCGCAGCAGTACTTCCGCGACAATACCGCGCTGTCCGATCACGAGATCGAGACCGAAGTGGACCGCTACATCTCCTGGCCTGGCCAGGCGCTGTCCTACTACATGGGCCAGCTAGCTTTCGTGGATGCGCGCAAGAAGGCGGAGACCGCGCTTGGTCCCAAGTTCAACATTCGCGCCTTCCACGATGCGGTGTTGGAACTGGGCGGCGTGCCGCTTCCGCTGATCGACCAGCGTGTCGATCAGTTGATCAAGGACGGCGGCAAGGGGCCCTATCCCGACGAGGAATGATTTACTGACGGCGTAGCTGCGAGGATCCAGAAAAGGCGCCGGAGACCAAAACCGTCTCCGGCGCCTTTTTCGATTTCGTTTCGCACACGCAAAATTGCCGGTGGTGCAATTCAGCGCTTATCGTCCTGCGAAGGTGCGACGCGGAAGTTTGATTGCAGTTCATGCATGCGGACTCGGCAACATTCAGCGAATTAAAATTGCAAAATATGCAATCAAACTGGATTTGCTTGCATTTGCAGCAATGGCGATATCGAGCCACATATTGGCAATGTTGCAATGCAGCACGCTGCTGCCTCCAAGGTATTTTCCGATGTTCTCGCTGATGTCCCTCTATTTCGCCTATCGCCGTGATGTCGTCGTGGCCGAGCGCTACATGCCCGCGCTGTCGCAAGGTCAGGAAGCGCAGGAACCGGCGGTTTCCGTTGAAGCCACGGTCGAAGCACCGGCTGCGAGCGAACTGCCGCTGGCAGCCTGACCGGGCCGCTCCGTGCGGTTCATTGCGGTTTGGCGAAGGCCCAGCGTATCGTTCCGGCCATCGCCAGCGTTCCCGCCAGGGCCGGAAGCCCGGCCAGGCCCGGACGTTTGATCGCCAGCATCGTGCGGGCAAAAGGCGGCAGGAGATCCACCGCTGCCGTTCCCAATGTGCGCATCACGCGGCCGGGGCGTCGCCCCTCATCGCCTTCCAACAGGAAGCGCGCGACTTCGCGGGCGGCAGTTCCGCCGCCTAGATCGCCCCGAAACTCAGCCATAAGCGAGTGCGCCTCTGCCCGGCTGCGCGGTACTGGAGATGCGCCCAGCATTTCCCCGACCACGGCCGTCTGCTCGAAGTACCGATCCTGCGCGCGCGGCGGCATGCCGGGGTCGGCGTAAGTCAGATAGGCTTCCAGAAAACTGGTCGTTTCAGCCAGATGGACCCAGGCCAGCACGCGCGGGTCGGTGGCGGAATAAGGTTGCCCGCTGGGCAGGTGCCCTGTCAAACGCGCATGTATCGCGTTCACCGTCGCAACGGCGCGGGCCGCGTCGCGGCGGTCGCCATAGGTCGTCACGGCAATGAAGCGTGCCGTCCTGCGCAAGCGCCCCTGCACGTCCTCGCGAAAATCTGAATGGTCGAGAACGCCCTGTAGCGCGGCCGGGTGGAGCATCTGCAGCATCAGTGCCCGCATACCGCCGACCATCATCGCCACGACATCGGCATGGACCATGCGGATCGGACTGTCCTGCTCGAACAGGGCGTGATCGGAAGGCACGATCGGCGCTTCGCCCCGCTTGGCGTCGTTGAAGACCGCGCGAACCTGCCGCACGAGAAGTTTTCGCACCGCGTCTGAAGGTCGGGTGATGTTCAGCGCCGCCATGGCGCCATCTTGCCCCAAATCCTCCTGCCATGACAGCGCGGCGTGAGCGGCGCGTCTGTAACCTCCAAAAAGAAAGCCGGTCCATGGACCGGCTTGAAAAGTTTTGGGAGAGGATGCCTGAAAGGCCCGTTCCTGTTGCCTCATGTTGCGATGCAGCGCAATAGACAAATTTGCATGTGCAGTTGCAGCATCGTCCGGGCGTTGCTCGGTGGACGGCGGGGATTGCTTCCCTCGCGCTGCGATGTACCGTGGGAGCAAATCACACGATGTGGGATCGGGCCTCGCGCAGACTGTGCGGCGTTTGTGATCTGGCCGGAGCAACGATGTCCCTTGACCCCTTCGATCGCCGTACTTTTGCGCTTTCCGCTCTGGCATTGCCGCTAGTGGCCCGCAGCGTGACGGCCATGGCGGCGCCTGCCGAGCCGGTATCGATCCTGGGCTTCGGTGCGAGACCGGATGGCCTGACTGTCAATACCCGGGCGATTCAGACGGCGATCGACAGTCTCTCGGCACGAGGTGGCGGGACGGTGCTGGTGCCTGCGGGCGTTTTCGTCAGTGGGGCGCTGTTTCTCAAACCCGGCGTGAACATTCACCTGGCGGAAGGCGCCGTGCTGCGTTGCAGTACGCAGATGTCGAATTTCCCGCCCCGACGTACCCGGATCGAAGGGCATTTCGAGGAGCGCTTCACACCGGCCCTGCTGAATGCAGACGGTTGCGACGGATTGCGCATCACCGGCCGGGGCGTGCTGGACGGTGCGGGAAGGACGGTCTGGGACTTGTTCTGGAAGCTGCGCAACGCAGCGCCGGTCCCCGGCGAGTTTCCCAATATCGGCCTGCCTCGTGCCCGTCTTGCCCTGATCGAGAATTCGAAGAACGTGCTGGTGGACGGCGTCACGTTCAAGGATTCGCAGTTCTGGAACCTCCATCTCTACAAGTGCGAGCATGTTCTGGTCCGGGGCGCGCGGTTCGAGGTTCCCGACGATTACGCCCAGGCGCCCAGCAGTGACGGCATCGATGTCGACAGTTGCCGCGAGGTGACGGTGGATGGATGCTATTTTTCGGTCACCGACGACTGCATCGCGGCAAAGGGATCGAAAGGACCGGGCGCGCTGGAGGATCGTGACAGTCCTCCCGTGGAAGGGCTGCGCGTGCGCAACTGCCATTTTCGGCGCGGCCACCATGCGCTTGCCTGCGGCAGCGAGGCGACGGTCGTTCGGGACGTCATTGTCGAGAATTGCCGGGTGACCGGCCGGATGGTGCTGGCAAGGCTGAAGCTGCGGAGCGACACGCCCCAGCGTTACGAGGATATTCGCTTCCGCAACATCCGCTTGGACGACCGGGCGGGAACGGTCATGGCCGTCGAGCCCTGGAGCCAATACACCGATTTCAAGGGCATGGCGCCGCCGAAGTCATCGGTGCGGGGGCTGGAGTTTTCCGGCCTGACAGGGCGGTTCGGCGCCCTCGGCACGGTTCGGCCCAATCCCGGACAAACGGAAATTCGCGGCCTGACGCTCAGGAACTTCGACCTGCAACTGGCGGACGCGCAGTTCAGAACGACCGGCGTGGAGGACATCGTATTCGATCATGTGATGATCAACGGGAAAGTCCGCAGGTCCGATTTTCCCGCTTGAGAAGAAACGGGACGGTCAGTTCGGCGCCGGAGCGCGATGATCCTCTACCGATGCGAGCAATGCCTCGCGGGCATTGTCCATGGCCGTGAGGAAGTCCGCGCGGCGGATGTCTTTCGTGGCATCGACGAGCTTGCGCAGTTCCACGGCGGTTCTGGCGCGTAGATTCTCGTCGTCGATGCGGTCGAACTGGCGCGAGAGCCACTCCGCCGAAGCGGGTTTCGCATTGCGGTGGGATCTGAGGGCTAGTTCTACCGGCGGGGCAAGAAAAACGAGCGTGGCGATGCCCTCGTATGGCGGAAGACCGAACAATTCCACGACCCTGAACCTCTTCTTTCCACGGCGCTGCGGTGCGCTTGAAACTATTCATAGGAACGGGAAGGGGCAGGCGGTCGCGCGGCGGCCACGAATATTTGTCAACGATTGCTGTCGTAGCATGACCTTCCAGCCATGCCAGCGCTGACGCACGAAAACGAGGCCTCGTACGCATCTTACGCACGAGGCCCAGTCAGGGTCGCTCAGTGATCTTCCGGGAACGTCCGTCCCGGAAAAATATCGGTCTCGCGGGTTACTCCGCCGCGACGGAATTCGGGGTGCCGGGCGCGAAATCGACACGGCAGGCGCGGAGCAGCAGATCGCTCCATGTCGCCATGTTCTCGCCATAGGCCCGCAGGGATTCGGCTACGAAGGACGCACCGGCCTGCGAGGCGGCGGCGGGATCTCCCGCCTTTGCCAGACTGTCGAGGCAGGTCAGCAGCCGGTTGCCCGCAGCGGATATCTGGCTTGCCACTTGCGCCTGGATTTCCTGCCCGTTCTCGACCATCCGTTCGGACGCGATCCGGGCGGTGGACGCCAGTTGCTCACCCATCGATCTTGCGCGGTCGATGCCTTGCTCAAGGCCTGCGAACTCGATCATCCGTTATCCTTTGCTATTGGGAACTGGTTGTAACGGGAAGCCTAGACGCCGTCGATCACGGCCCAGAGCCTTTGCTGAAGTGCCTGCGATTCAGCCGGAGAGAGTGCAGGCCGGGGATCGCCGTCGGAACGCGACCATGATCGGTGCGGAGGCGGCGCAACATGAGATGAAGCGTGCGCAGTCCATCGCTCCGCCTTTGCATCGAAGTTCATGATATTGTTCCTCCTCACAGCAAGGCGGAGCGTGCTTACTTCACGCCTTGCTTCCCTATCCGAACAAATCGTATAATTGTTACTGTATGTGCGGCCTTTTGACCGTCTTTCGATGCCTGTTTACAATGGCGGGAGGGCTTCAAAAAGAGGAAAACTCTGTACGGCCGCGTACATTGGCGTCAGTTAATCAGAATGGCACAGTTCCGAAGCCGCTCGTAAATGCATAACAAAATCAAATTGTAATAACTGATGGGCGATGTCCCGATTTTGGAACAATAGCTGGATCAGGCCGTTGTGCCTTCCTAATAAAATAGAATATCTCTAGGCCGCACGGCCCAGGGGGAGGGTTCTGCCGATGAAGGGCGGACAGGAAAACGAAAGGCGCGGCAACAGTTTGCTGCTGGGAATGATGCCTGCCGATCGGGAGCGGCTGATGCCGCTGCTGCGGCGGGAGACTTTGGCTGCCCGGCGCTATCTGGAGCGACGGGGCCAACTTCAGGACAGGATCTACTTCATAGAATCCGGTGTCGTCTCCAATCTCGAGACGGGCGATATTCCCGCGCCGCTCGAAGTGGGGGTGGTGGGCCGCGAAGGCATCGTCGGGGCAAGCGCGATCTGCAAGCTGCTGCCGCAGCGGGACAGTTGCGTGCAGATCGAGGGCGAGGCGCTATCGCTGGAGCGCGACGAATTCCGCCGTTTGCTGAAAGGCAGCCCTGTCTTGCTGGGATACCTCCTGCGGTACATCCAGACGCAGATCGTGCAGTTCAGCCTTGCCGCCAGCGCAGCGGTACGAGCGACCGTACAGCAGCGCCTCGCGCGCAAGTTGCTGATGTACCATGACCGCATTGGCAGCGACGATCTGCCGCTGACGCATGAAAACATGTCGATTATCCTGGGTGTACGCCGTGCAAGCATCACCCATGCCATCCATAATCTCGAAGCCGAGCGCTGGATCCGGGCGCAGCGGGGACTGGTGCAGATCCGTGATCGTGCCGGGCTGGTGCGCTATTGTGGGCCTTTCTACGGCGTTGCCGAGGCGCGCTACGCCGAGATCATGGGCCACCGCGCTTGAATTCGCGGTGCTGGCGCTAGACCTGATTTTCCGGTGCTGAAAAGAGAGGAGGGCGGCCCCGCGCAATGCAGGTCCGCCCTCCGGTCCTGCGATGTTTAGAGGCGAGGACCGGGCGGGGCCTCTAGAGAGGGTTTTCGCGGACAACAAGCGCGGCGCGGTGGAAAAACATGGAAAGGCCGCCCGCCGGATCCTGATAGGACCCTGGGGCGGCCTTGATGAAGGAGCGGGATCCGAAAGGGGATGGGGGTAAGGATCCTCGCGCAGCCTGCCTCTGAGGGCAGTGATCTTCACAACGGTCGCATGGTGAAGAGGTTCCGAGCCGAGGCCGGGAAACAACGTGACGAAGAGTTAATGTGGAATGGGCTCCTCGGTTAATCCGGGCTTCAGGGGCAGTCGGGCTGGAGACGATCCGTTCCAGCACACCGCTGCGCACCTCCCGGATTTGATGTCATGACCATGATGGAGCCCGTCCTGTCCCCGTCTGCGCTGTCCGAAGCGGGGCGGCTTGTGGATGCTCCCCGGTTACGGCGCAGGGAAGCAGATGCCGAGAGACCGGGCCGCGCCATCAGGCGGCATTTCCTGATCGCCCTGGGTTTCAGCCTGGCGGCGGTCTGGCTGCTCCTTGACCGGGCGGACCTGCACATCGACCCATGGCGCGCGGACAACCTTCCCTTCTACGCAGCGGGAATGGCCGCGCTGGTTTTGCGCATCGGATGGGGCGGCAGGTCCCCGCGGCGCCCTCCCTCGACAGCGGCGGAGTTCAGCGAATATGCCGCGCTGTTCACGCTCGTCTCGCTGATGGGCGCGGCGGCAAGCTATCCGGTGGCGGCGCTGACCCATGGGTATGCCGATGCAGCCCTGCAAGATATCGACGAGGTGCTCGGGTTCGACTGGCTGGCCTGCTACCGACTGGTGGCGGCACATCCCGTGCTTCAGGTCCTCGGCACGATCGCTTATCGCAGCATCTACGTCACGCCCGCGATGATCCTGTGGGCAGCGGCCAGGCGTGGAGACCGGCAGCAGGCCTACAGGTTTCTCGCCGGGTTCTGGCTGGCCGCCGTGATCACGCTGGTGCTGTTTAGTCTCATGCCTGCCGTGGGGCCGTTTTCCTATCTCTGGCACCAGCCTGTCGCCTACATGCCGGAAAGCGAGCTTTGGCAGCAGGGGCTCATTCCGACATTGCGGGAGCGCAGCGTGCACCTGGTCGACCTGGGGCATCTGCGCGGCATCGTTTCCGCGCCCAGCTTTCACACGGCGGCGGCGGTTCTCTACATTGCCACAGCCTGGCCGGTCAGAGGCCTGCGCTGGCCTGTCCTGGCGCTCAATCTGGCGATGCTGTTCTCCACGCCGGTGGAGGGGACGCATTATCTGATCGACATGGTACTCGGCGCCGGAGTGGCGGTGACGGCTCTCCTCGTGGTGGCGGGCTATTGTCGCCGGTTGGAGCGCCAACCGGGGATTTGACCAGTGGGGATTTGAACCGCCGCGCGCTGGACCTGCGCGCAACAATATGGCAGCGGATCTCGCATTCATGATCGACCGAACGGGGACAGATGGCTAACGAAACTGGCGGCGCGCGGGCGGGATCTCCGCTCGAATTGACACTGCGCGGTGTGCTGCTTGGCGGCGTGATCACGCTGCTTTTCACTGCGGCCAATGTCTATCTGGGCCTCAAGGTCGGCCTGACCTTCGCGACGTCCATCCCGGCGGCGGTGATCTCGATGGCGATCCTGCGCGGTTTCCGGGATTCGACGATTTTCGAGAACAATATCGTCCAGACCGTGGCCAGCGCGGCCGGGACGCTTGCGGCGATCATCTTCGTGCTGCCCGGATTGGTCATGATCGGCTGGTGGCAGGGCTTCCCCTATTGGACGACCGCCGCGATCACCGGCACCGGCGGTATCCTGGGCGTGCTGTTCTCCGTGCCGCTGCGCCGTGCGCTGGTGCTGGACACCCCGCTCCCTTATCCAGAAGGCCATGCGGCCGCCGAAGTGCTGCGCGTCGGCTCGGAATCCCGTGAGGGCGCGGCCGAGAGCGCCAAGGGCCTTTCGGTGCTGCTCTGGAACGCCCTCGCGTCGGCCGGTTTTGCGATCCTCACCCAGACCCGGCTGGTGGTGGCAGAGGCTTCGGTCTGGTTCCGCGTGGGGCCCAGCGCCACCGGCATTTCCGGCGGCCTGTCCTTCGCGCTCATGGGCGTGGGTCATCTCGTCGGGATTTCGGTCGGGATGGCGATGTTCCTTGGCCTTGTCGTGGGCTGGTGGGTGCTTCTGCCCATTCTGACGGCCCAGAATCCCCTGCCGGGCGGCGCGGAAAGCTGGGCGCTAACGGTATTTTCCGACAATGTCCGTTTCTTCGGCGCCGGCGTGATCGGCGTGGCGGCGGTATGGACGCTGCTGCGCATCGCCGGTCCGGTGATCGGCGGCGTCCGCTCGGCCATGGCGGCCAGCCGCGCGCGTCATGCCGGCGAGGCGCTGGCGGTGGAGGAGCAGGACCTGCCGATCTCGATCGTCTTCCTCGGCACTCTGGCGATGCTGGTGCCGATCGCGATCCTGCTGTGGAGCGTGATCGGCAGCGGCCCGCTGGCCGGATCGGAAATGCTGCTGATTTCCGGGGCACTGCTGTTCATTCTCGTGATCGGCCTGCTGATCGCGGCGGTCTGCGGCTATATGGCGGGCCTGATCGGGGCCTCGAACTCGCCGGTTTCCGGCATCGGCATTCTCTCGGTGGTGGCGGCCTCGCTCATGCTGGTCGGGCTGTTCGGCCGGGACCAGCCTCCGGGGACCACCGATGCGCTGGTCGCCTATGCCCTGATCGTCACCGGCATCGTCTTCGGGGTGGCGACCATCTCGAACGACAACCTCCAAGACCTCAAGACCGGACAACTCATCGGCGCGACGCCGTGGAAGCAGCAGGTGGCGCTGGTGATCGGCGTCGTCTTCGGCTCGCTGGTCATCCCGCCCGTGCTCGATCTCCTGAACACCGCTTTCGGGTTCGCCGGAGCTGCCAACGCGGGCCCCAATGCCTTGCCTGCACCCCAGGCGGCGCTGATCTCGACCCTGGCGAAGGGCGTGCTGGGCGGCAATCTCAACTGGACGATGATCGGCTGGGGCGCAGCGGCGGGCGTCGCCTTCATCGTGCTGGATGAAGTGCTGGGCGCGATGGGCCGCTTGCGCCTGCCGCCGCTCGGCGTCGGCATCGGCATCTATCTGCCCATGAGCGTCATCCTGCCGACCGTGATCGGCTCGGTGCTCGGGTTCTTCTACGATCGCTGGGCTTCCAGGCAGCGCGATCCCGAATTCGCGGAGCGGATGGGCGTGCTCACGGCGACCGGCCTGATCGTCGGCGAGAGCCTGTGGGGCGTCGGGTTCGCCGGTATCGTCGCGGCCTCGGGCAGCGATGCGCCGCTGGCACTCGTGGGCGAAGGCTTTGCCGTACCGGCGCTTGTCGGCGGCACTTTGCTGTTCTTTGTGCTGGTTCATGGGCTCTATCGGCGCACGCGCAAGCTCGTCACCACCGACTGAGGAGCCGGGTTCCCGGTCATTCGAATCAACGGGTCGGGTGGTGTCTCCGCCCGAACGTTGCCGTTTGCTTCGCTATCGACCTCAGACAGTGCGTCACACGGGGCGCTGAGATGCTGTGAGGGCCCGAATGCGCGCCCGCAAGTGGCGGAAACAAAAACCGTTTTGGCTTGGTTTTTTGAAGTCGGAACGGATGTAAAATGTTGCGCCAAAGTGCTGTCCGCGAAAATCGCATTTCGATTTAATCAAGCATAATCAATTATTAAGCTGCTGCGTCGGCCCATTTATGGGGGCTTTACCCATGCGCCCGGAACGCGCCGGTTTGCGTCATGTTGCGCGGCGCGGCGTCGAGACGTCCACCATTTGCGACAAGTCGTTTCGCCATTGCGGGAAACATCGGGCTACAGGATACGTTGCAGGGCGTAACTAGTGGATGGAATCTAACGCTTGGTGCCCGCGCTTGACGGCGGCGATGATTTTGTCGGGATCGGCGGCCCAGGTGAAGGGCTTG
>NZ_MSQB01000023.1 GCF_002149965.1 Novosphingobium panipatense
AAGCCCTTCACCTGGGCCGCCGATCCCGACAAAATCATCGCCGCCGTCAAGCGCGGGCACCAAGCGTTAGATTCCATCCACTAGCAAATCGTCCCGCCGCTATTCGCAGCCGATTCGATACTGTTCGCAGATGTTACCCCCGGTGTTCGCTGGAATTTGAAATCGCCGATCCCGAATTTGGTTAAGATGGTTCAGGATATGGCGACATTCGCGAACTGACCTAAGGATAACCACAGCGCGGTCTTTGCGTCTTGCGTAGGCTAATCCGGTTTGGATCGATTCCGCGGGATCTCGCGGTCGTCGCGCAAGCTGTCGATCGCGGCCTGGAGATGGGCGGCGGCAACCAGGGCGCCCAGTTCTTCGAGCTCCTCCAGCTTGGCCCCAAGTTCGCAGATCAGCTGAGACATTGTCCTCTCCCTCTTCACAGTGCGGTTCTCCTGCAGGCAGGCGTGTTTCCTGCCTGGATCCGACTACCCTCGGATCCGGGTTGCGACCCGCACCAGTTGTGGAGCGGAAATTTGGTTGAACAATAGCTCCGATAACGATCAATATCGGAGCTATAGGTCGTGCAATTACAGAATTTTCATCGGATTGGAATAAGCATGATGCAACTGTCCTGCTTATGAACAGGTCGATAAATCCGGTTAACCGAGAGGTATTTTCGGGGATCCATAAATTTTGAATATTTATGAGGGATATTAAAATCCGTATTGGTATTTATACGTAATGTTTCTGCGGCTTTTTAGCGCACAAAATCGTATTTTACGCTCGCCTGGATTCGGCTGGCGTCACGCGTGCTTCCGTCCTGTCGTTTGAGGCGCCCGTAGAGCCCCTCGATACCCACCGAGAAGGACGATACCGGCGACCAGATCAGGTTGAGCGCGCCGTAACGGGATTCGGAAAAGGCATCGCCCGGCAACAGGCCGCCGTCGCTTACGCCCAGGATACCCGCGACAAGGTTGGTGCGGAAAGCCGATGACCAGTTGTGCGTATAGGCGCCGTATCCGCCCGTGTGTTCGACAAGTCGCAGGCTGCCGTCCGATCGGAACGCGGCATCCAGCCCAAGGCCGTTGATGTCGTTGACATAGTGCGCCGCGCCCTTGCCCCATAGTGCCCCTGCGGAAAGCGCATTGGCATCGTCGAGCGAGAAGGAGCCGGATGCGGAGACCGCGAAGCCCAAGGCATCGTCCTTCGTCCCGCCATCTTCACTGCGGTAGCCGATCCGCCGCACGACGCCGCCGACCTGAAGATGACCTTTGGCATCCTCGTAACGGCCGACCAGCACGACATCGGGCATCGTTTCGGCCCCGGTCTGGTTGTCGGCCAGCAGGAGGTCGGTGTCGGGTTGTTCCAGGGAGAGCGTGAGGTGCGTGTTTCGTGCCACCTTGAAGGACTGGCGTACCGATGCCGTGCGCAGGAAGATTGCGCCACCGGGCCCCCAGTTGTCGAGCGTATCGGGCAGGGCATCGGCATCGACCAGCGCCGAATAGCCGTAGCCCCCGTAAGTGTTCCCGACTTGCCCATAGGCATGGTTGAGATGGAAGCTGTAATCGGTGCCGTCTCCGTAGAAGTCGTTCTCGACGTAGAAACGCAAGTTGCCGAGCGACGAGGGGCGGCGGATTTCGAGGCTGAAGCGCGTGGCGCGCGCGCTGACGTCGGCGCGATTGCGGGCCTTGCTGCCGAAGGGGATGGAGGGCACGGCGAACTCGTCACGGTCTCCGACGAAACGCGGGTCATAGATCAGATCGACCTTCGCGAAGCCGCCGATGCGCACGGCGGTTTCGGTGCCGGGGATCTGGATGAAGCCCTTGAGGTCGGGATCGTTCGGCGGGCTCTGGTTGTCGGGCCGTGAGGCGCCGGTGATGCGGTCCCCGATGGTATCGCGGCCCGGCAAGGGGGAGGCGGTGACGCCTAGGCTTCCTGCGGCGCTGGCGACTTGCGCGTTGGCAGGCGGTGCAGGGGGAGCGGCGGGCGTTTCCGGGGGCGCAGCGGGCGTGCGGCTTGCGGGCGCGGCATAAGCCTGGGCCTGGGCTTCGGGTGGTGGCGACGATGAAGAAGCAGAGGGTGCCTGCCGCATCGCCGCGATCTCGGCCTTGAGTGCTTCCACCGTGGCCTTGAGGTCGGCCACCTCACCGCGCAGTGCGGCGACGTCCTGCGCGTTATCCTGCGCTCTGGCGGGCAGGGCGGCGGCAACGGAGACCGCCGCGCAGGCCAGAGTGAGGCTCCGGCCGGAAGAGTGGATCATGCATAACCCCCTTCATCAGACAGGGCGCACGAGCATCCTTGCTTCGGGGCCATAGCCCTTGGCCGGATCGAGCAGCCCGTCGCCGAGCAGTTCGAAGCCCTGCTTTTCCCAGAAGCCATGGGCATCCCCCACGGCGATCAGCACCACGCGGGAAAGCCCGCGCGCCTTGGCCTCGTCCACCCCGATCCGCACGGCCTCGCCTGCAAAACCCCGCCCGCGCGTGGAAGCGCCCAGCGCGAGGTCGTGCAGGAAATAGCAGTCGAACGGCTCGGCAAGGCCGGTCATCGGCTGGTTTATAACCGGCGGGCGGTCCTGACGGCCGGGATGCGAGACGAGGTAGCCGGCGACTTTGCCGTCATCCCCTTCCAGCACGTGGCAGCCGGAAGGGTAATGGCGGAAGCAGGCGGCGAAGACTTCCGGGTTCTCGGGATAGTCGAGGTGGACGATGTCCGCCACGTCCGCCACATGAGCCACGTCGTCTTCGCGCATTTCCCGCCAGTGCATCGTCTTGCCGTTCCCTCAATCCGCCCCTGAGGGCGCCATCTGCTGCGCGGTCTCGCCGGCCTCCGCGGGCGCCTGTTCGCGCGAGCGGAGGTCGAGATCGCTGTGCCGTCCGACCGATAGCCAGAACATCACGGCAAGGGCAACGATGGTAACGCCGAGAGCAAGGTAGCGCACCCAGACCGGAGCCTTGCCGCCGGGGTGGATGTGCTTCTCCTCAAGGTCGCGCTTGCGGGTGATCGAAGCGGAGTAGAACACGATGGTGGCGATCACGAAGATCAGCGACCAGCGCGTCTGCTCGCCGTCCGAGCCGACCAGTGCGATCATGCAGTAGATCGCGCCAGCCAGACCCGCCGCCACGAAGAAGGTGTACTGGCCGTGCGGCATCTTGCCGTAGCCCAGTACCTTCACCGCGATGCACGAATAGATGTAGGGCAGCAGGGTCATGATGACCGCGATCGAGGCGATCTTGCCGAACTGCTGGCTGGCCGTGGGCGACATCGTGGCGAGCACCTGCACGCTCATGATGACGGCCACGATGACGAGGCCCAGGGAGGGCACGCCGCGCTTGTTGACCTTTGCGAAGATGCCGGGGAACAGCCCGTCATCTGCCGCCGCCTTGGCCGACTGGCCGACCAGCAGGGTCCAGCCCGCCAGCGAGCCGAGACAGCCCACCGCCGCGCAGAGCGCCACGGTGCTGCCTGCGAAGTCGCCTAGCGCCAGCCTTGCCGCGTCCGCGAATGGCGCGGAGGAGGCGATCAGTTCCTTGTTGGGGATCATGCCCATGATGACCGAGGAACTGAGCACATAGGCCACCGAGGCGAGCACCACGCCACCTACCGTCGCGATCGGCACGTTGCGGGAAGGATTGGCGACGACGCCGGCCGAGACCGAGGCGCTCTCCACCCCGATGAAGGCCCATAGCGTGAAAGTCAGCGTGGCCATCACCGCGTTCGGGCTGGACTGGCCCGAGACGTTCCATGCGGAAGAGAAGATCTCCGGCTTGAACCAGAACCAGCCGAACAGCGCCATGCCGAAGATCGGCACGAGGGCGAACACCGTGGTGAAGCTCTGGAGGCGCCCGACCACCTTGGGGCCAAGGATATTGGCGTAAGCGAAGAACCAGATGATCGCGATGGACCCGAAGGCCATCACGATCGGCACTTTCAGCGCCGGGAAGAAGTGCGAGAGATAACCCAGCCCCGCGACCGCCAGCGCCACGTTGCCGACCACGTTGGCCAGCCAGTAGATCAGGTTGGTCTGGTAGCCCATGTAGTCGCCGTAAGCCTTGCGGGCATAGGCATAAGGTCCGCCCGCCGCCGGATCGATGGCGGACAGCTTGGCGAAGACCAGCGCTAGCGCCACCGCGCCCACCACGGTCAAGAGCCAGCCGATCAATGCGATGGAGCCGATGGCAGAGAGGTTTGCGGGCAGCATGAACACGCCCGATCCCATCATGTTGCCCGCCACCATCAAGGTGGCGGGAACGAGTCCGATCTTGCCGCTGTCGTCGCCCGCTGTTGCTGCTGTTGCCATTCCCGGTCTCCCCTCAGGATTGCTTGACGACGTGAACGGTGTAGAGGCCGTCCTCCACTTCCACCCCGTGGGTATCGTGCCCGAACCCCGGGAAGCGCAGGTCGTAGCGCTCCAGCGCGCGCAGGTAGCCGATCAGCGCGCCCTCGGCGGGCCCGGCATTCTCGCCCGGCATCAGCAGGGGGATACCCGGCGGGTAGGGGACGATGCCGGTGGCGAGGGTGCGTTCGGCGAGATCGTCCAGCGTCACCTTCTCGATATTGCCGCGCACCAGTTCCTCGTAGGCGGAAACCGGGCTCATGTCGGGCTTGGGCAGGATGCCGAAGGCTTCGGACATGGTGGCGGTGGTCTTGAGGTCGCCCATCGCCGCGAACATCAGGTCCGCCAGTTCGCGCAGGCCCATGCCGGAATAGCGGTCCGGGTAGTCGGCCACCAGCGAGGGGATCGTGCGTTCCAGCGGCGCGTTGGCGTCGTAGTCCTTGCGGAAGTCCAGCAGGGCATTGACCAGCGTGCCCCACTTGCCCTTGGTCACGCCCAGCGAGAACAGGAACAGCACGGTGAAGTCCGTGGTCTTTTCCACCACGATGCCGCGCGCGCCAAGGTAGGACGTCAGGATGCTGGCGGGAATGCCCACTGCGCGCAAGCTGCCGTCCGGGTCCATGCCGGGGGTCAGCACCGAGACCTTGATCGGATCGAGCATGCAGTAGCCCGGCTCGATATCGCCGAAGCCATGCCAGCCGGCATCGGGAACGAGTTGCCAGCAGGTGGGATCGGTGGCCAGATGCTCGGGATCGCATTCATGGAATGGCACGGTGCGTCCGCGCGCGTCATGCACTTCGTCGGGCTGCCAGATGTCGAAGAACCAGGCGTTGTCGTCGGCGCTTTCGGCATTGAGGCGGGCGATCATCTGGCGGAAGGCCACGGCCTCGCGGATCGAGACATCGGTCAGATGCTCGCCGGAGCTTTCCATCATCGCTGCCGACACATCGTTGGACGCGATGATCGGATAGCAGGGCGAGGTGGAGGCATGCATCATGAACGCTTCGTTGAAGCGGGCATGATCGATCGGATTGCGGCCGTCGCGCACATGGATCATAGAGGCTTGCGACAGGGCTGCCAGCAGCTTGTGCGTCGATTGCGTGGCGAAGACCGTTGGCTTCGACTTGTCACGCGTTTCGGGATCGCCGTGCATGCCGAAGCGTTCGCGGTAGATCGGGTTGAAGCGGGCATAGCCGTACCACGCCTCGTCGAAATGCAGGCGGTCTACCGTGTCGCCCAGCAGTTCCTCGACCCGGGCGACGTTGTAGCACAGGCCATCATAAGTCGAATTGGTGATCACCGCGTGGACGGGCTTGGCCCCCTCCGGTGCCAGCGGATTGTCGGCCACCAGCAGGCGTAGGTGCGCGGGCGTCAGATGCTCGGGCGGGATCGGGCCGATGATGCCCAGCGCATTGCGCTTGGGCATCAGGTAGCACGGGATCGCGCCCGAAAGCGTCATCGCGTGCTCGACCGACTTGTGGCAGTTGCGGTCGCACAGCGCCACCTGATCCCGGGTGACCGAGGCCATCAGGATCACGCGGTTCGAGGTGGAGGAACCGTTGGTGACGTAATAGGTACGGTCCGCCCCGAAGACGCCCGCCGCATAACGCTCACCCGCGCCGATCGGTCCCGAATGATCGAGCAGCGAGCCAAGCTCGCCCACCGAGATCGACAGGTCGGACCGGAACAGGCTTTCCCCGAAGAATTCGAAGAAGGCGCGGCCTGCGGGGGAGGTGAGGAAGGCGGTGCCGCCGGTGTGGCCGGGGGTGTGCCAGGAATATTCGTAAGTCTGCGCGAACTTCACCAACGCGCCGAACATCGGCGGCAGCACGGTGGAGCGATAGCGCTCGACAGCGGCGCGGATGCGGCCGCCTATGAAGTCCGCCGTGTCTTCCAGCAGCCAGACGAAGTCATCGGCCTTGGTCATGGCATCGGCCGGGATGGTCGAGGCGGCGCTGCGATTGGCGACGAGGAATATCGGGACGCTGGAATTGAAATCGCGCATGGCATCGAGCACGCGGTGCGCGTCGCCATGGTCGGGGGTCTGGCCCAGTTCCCAGTCCAGCAGAAGGCACTGGATGGAGGGATCGGTGGCGACGATGGACACCGCGTCCTCCACGTCGTCGGAAACGATGATCTCGATCTCGCGCCGCTCCAGTTCGTCGACCAGCGCACCCAGTGCGCGTCCCGCGGCGGAAACATCCTCGAAGTTCTCGCGCACCAGCAGGGCGCGCATGGCCAGTCTCAGGCTCGAACGTGACACCATCTGAAAAGGCTCCTCAATCTCGTGATCCTGCCGACCCGGTGATGAGCGTGCTGCAATTGAACGTGCAGCATCCTTGTTCTTTCGATGAATCTATTCGTGAATTCGGTTTTTCGAAAAGTGTATCGATCAGGAAGAACGGCTCGGGAGAGGGTCAGTCCTGACGATGATCTGCAATACCGTGAATAATGAATCGCCAATGCAAACTGCATGGCGCCGTTATGAATTGAAGATACATGTTTCCGCCAGGAATGGCGGTCGAATGGGTACCTCTTGCTGATCGCGAATGATCGCGATTCGATTTACCCCGAACACGGCTGGAACATTGATCGAAATTGCTTTTCGTTCAAGGGGAAATATGCAAACCCTTGCAAGTCCCACTTCTGGTGAACCATGGTTGCAGGCAGCGAATTTCGTAATCGAAATGTAATTGGCTGGGCCGGGATCTTTACGATGCTGGTCGCTCATCCCATCAGTGCTTTCGGACAAGTACAAGCCGAGAGTCCTGTTCTGGCAGGTAACACCCCAGCGGCGCTGTCCTTTGATGCGGCACGGCAGCGGCTCGACCGAGTGTCCTCTGCCCTGGGGGCTGCTTCGGATGAATTGAGCGCTGCCGAATCCACCGCGCATGCGCTGAAGGCCCTGAACCGACCTGTCGTTTCCAGCTCGGTCTCGGTGATTGCCTACCAGAAATCGCTGTCGGTGGACCTGACCGGCCAGAAGGACAGTTTCAGCAATGCCGCGGGCCAGTTTCTCGAAGGGCTCCCCGGCGAATTCCCGGCCGAATTTTCCGGTATCGTGCAGCAGGTGACCGGACGGATCGGCGAAGCGCTGCCGGGGCTGCTTTCGCAAATTCCCGACGAGCTCGATTTCCGGGCGCGGCAGACGGTGATCCGGCCCAATGTCACGGCCGTCATGCCCCTCTATTCGGGCGGTGCGATACCGGCGATCCAGCACGGCGCGGAAGCGGGGGCGGAACTGGCAAGGGCCAAACAGGCGGGCGCTCAGGACCTGTCCCAGGTCCGGCTGGTGCAGAGCTATTTCGGCCAGCAACTGGCCCAGGCGCTGCTCGCTTCGGCAGCCGGCACACGCGACGCTTTCGACAGACACCTCGCCAATGCCCAGGCCCTGTTCCGTCAGGGCGTCATCCCCCGTTCGCGGGTTCTGGAAGTACAGGTGGCACGCGATGCTGCGCAGCGCGCGCTGGAGCGCGCGACCATGGAGGAGCGCAATGCCTCGGACTCGCTCGCGCGGCTGCTCGATGCGGAGGGCGGCGTAAGCCCCACCACGCCGCTGTTCGTGAACGGCAATGCCCTAGAACCGCTAGACGACTTTCTGGCGACGGCAATATCGCCGGGACAGCCGCAGATGCGCGCCGCGCAGGCCTCGCGTCATCTTGCAGAATCGGGTGTGGACCTTGCGAGGTCGCGCATGAGGCCGCAGGCTTTCGCGTTCGGATCCTACAATTTCAACCGCAGCGACGCCATTCCGGTCGATCCCGACTGGATCGTCGGTCTCGGCCTGCGCTTTACCCTCCTGTCTAATATAGACCGCCGCGATACGCTGGACGCGGCACAGGCACGAAGCCGTGCTGCGGATAATGCTGCGCGGGATATGCAGAAGACCATCGAGATCGAAACCAGCCGCGCCTACAACCTGGTGGAGACCGCGCGCCGATCCTTCCTGCTGCTGGACAGCAATATCAAGGCCGCCGAAGAGAACGTGCGGGTCCACGAAATCGGCTTCCGCGAAGGAGAGGACACGGCGAGCCAGTTGATCGATGCGCGCAACACGCTTTCGCTGGCACAGACGCAGCGGATCGCCAGCGCCTACGAATATGTGGTCTCGCTTTCCGCTCTGCTGATGGCGAGTAACCGGGGCGACAGCTTCCGCGATTATCTCCTCCGCCCGGACAGGATTTCCGCACCATGAGCGAACGGACTGAGGCGATAGATACCGGTGGCGAAAAAGGCCGGTTCCGGCTGCTCGTGGCCGGGCTGGTACTGGTGGCCTTGCTGCTGCTGATCGGCGTCTGGGTCGCGGCCCGGCCTGCACCCGATCAATTGCAGGGCATGGTCGATGCCGATGAGGTCAACGTGGCGACGAAGGCGCTGGCGCGGGTCGATCGGCTGCTTGCCGAGGAAGGCGCGACCGTGACGGCGGGAACGGTGCTGGCGGTGCTCTCCAGCCCGGAAATCGATGCAGGCCGCCAACAGGCGCAGGGCGTGCTCGCCGGGGCAGAAGCGATGCGCGACCTGGCAGACAACGGTGCGCGCAAGGAGGATGTGGAGTCGCTGCGCGCGGTCTGGCAGGCCGCGAAGGCGGGCGCGGATCTTGCGGCGGTCACGGCGCGCCGGGCGGACAATCTCTATGCCGAAGGTGTGATCGCGGCCCAGCGCCGGGACGAGGCCCATGCCGCCCGCGATGCCAGCGCCAGACAGGCCGATGCTGCAAGGCTCCAGTACCTGAAGGCACAGTCCGGGGCACGGGCCGAGGAAAAGGCAGCGGCACGGGCGCAAGTGCAGGTGGCCAGGGCGGGTGTCTCGATCGCCGATGCGCTGGGTGCGGAGAAGACACTGCTGGCGCCCATTGGCGGCGAAGTGACAAGGCGGCTGGCCGAACCGGGTGAGATCGTGGGACCGGCGGTTCCGGTGTTCCAGATCATCGATACGGCGCATCCCTGGGTGTCGCTGAACCTGCGGGAAGATCAGTTCAACGCCTTGCAGAAAGGGCAGGTAGTGACGGGACGTGTTCCCGCACTGGGCGACCAGAAGGTCAGGTTCAAGGTCACTTACATCAGCCCCCAGGGCGATTTCGCCACCTGGCGGGCGACGCGGCAATCCTCCGGCTTCGACGTTCGCAGTTTCGAGATCCGGTTGCACCCCAGCGAACCGGTGAAGGGGCTGAGACCAGGCATGAGCGTGCTGTTCGACTGGCCGCAATGATCGTGCTGCGCCCTGGTTTTCGCGCCGCCTTGCAGCGCGAGACGGCTCATCTGCGGCAGGGTGGCTGGGATCTGGCGATGATCACGCTGTTTCCCGCAGCGGCGATCCTGATCGTTGCCGCCATGCTGATAGCAGGCGTACCGCGCGCTCTGCCGATCGCCGTGCTCGACGAGGATAACGGGACATTGAGCCGCGCCATCGTAAGGGCTGTGGGGGCAAGCCCGGCGGTCTCGATCACCGAGAGGCCCCGCAGCATGCCGGAGGCAGAGCGGCTGGCAAGGGCCGGGCGGGTCTGGGCGATCCTGCTGATCCCGCGCGGCGTGAGCGAAGGCCTGGAGCGCACCAGCACGCCTGCGATCCAGATCTTCTACAATGCCTCGTTCCTCACGATCGGCAGCAGTGCGGCCTCCGGGATCCAGTCGGCCGTCAGCGCCGTATTGGCGGAGCGTGGGCTGGACGCGGCGCGGGCGAGGGGGCTTCCGGCCATTCGGATCAGGCCGCCGATCGTTCAGGCCACTGTCCTGTTCAATCCGCAGACCAGTTTCGAATGGTATCTTCAGGCCCTGATCCATCCTGCCGTGCTTCACCTGTTGACGGGATGCGTGGCGGTCATGGCAATGGGGCGGGAACTCCAGGGGCGTTCGCTGGCGAGATGGAAGGCGGAAACCGGCGGCGGCCTGCCTGCTCTCGCCGGAAAGCTCCTGCCTCATGTCGCGGCGATCTCGATCTGGGGCGTTGTCTGGATGATCTGGCTGACGGGTATTCGCGGCTGGACGATGAACGGCAGCCTCCTGTTGACCCTGGCCGCGCAGGCCCTGCTTTTTGCGGGAACGGCGGCGATTTCGGTCCTGCTGGTCGTCGCTGTGCGCAAGGCCAGCTTCGCCTTTTCCGCGACGGCGCTCTATGCCGGTTCCGCTCTCGCCTATTCGGGCGGGACATTGCCGCTGGATGGAGGCTCCGGTTTTGCACGGGGCTGGAGCGAGGCTTTGTCTTTCACGCATTACTTGCGTCTGCAGATGGACCAGTTCCTGGGCGCGCCGGTAGTCGTGTCCCTGCCGCAGGTCGGGGTGCTGGGGCTCTATCTCGTGGTTCCTCTGGCGCTGGCAATGCTCCTGCTGCGGCGAGAGGAGCAGGCGGAATGACTTTCGCGCAAGGCTTCGCATCGGTTTTTCGCGCCGTGCTCTCCACTTTCGCGCTTGCATCGATCATCGTGCTCGCGGTGGTACTTTACGGCTTCTATTACCCGGCGCCTTATGCCCACCAGACCGCGCGCCAGCTTCCCGTGGTGGTGGTGGACCAGGAACGCAGCGGGTTGACCCGCGCCTTGATCCGCAAGCTCTCCGATATCCGCGAAGTGCGCATCGCCGCAGAGGCCGCATCTCCCTACGAGGCGGAACAGCTCGTACTAAACCGCAAGGCGGACGGTGTGCTCCTGCTGCCCAAGGGACTGACGCGCAGCCTTCTGACGGGCGCCCCCGGCAGTGTCGGAGGCGGCGGGATCGGCATCTGGGTCAATGGAACCTACCTCATTCGCGCGCGTGACATTGGCGGGGCGATCCAGCAGGCGGCCGTCGCTGTCGCCATGGAGCAGCTTGGGCCGCTTGCGCAGGGGCTGCACTTGCGTGCGCCCATCGCAGTCGTCGAACGGCCATTGTTCAACACGCGGGAGGGCTATGCCGACTATGTCTTTCCTGCCGTTTCCGCGATCATCCTCCAGCAGACGCTGCTGTTCGGCACCGCGATGGTCGCCGCCGGACGGCGCGCGGCAGAGCACGTGCTTTCGCTGGCGGCTTTCTTCGGCGTCTGGTGCGCTCTGGCGCTGATCGGCTGTATGGCGGCGACGTTCTATTTCGGCTGGATATTCTGGTATCAGGACGTGCCCCGGGCGGGGAACCTTGGCGGGCTGATGCTGGCCGTGCCCCTGTTCGCCGGAGCCGTTTCCGCGCTGGGGCTGTTGCTTGGCAGCCTGTTCGACAGTGCCGACCGGGCCTTGCAGGTGCTGATACCGACTTCGATCATCCTGTTCTTTCTGGCCGGAGCGGCATGGCCCCTTTCGTCGATGCCGCTCGGCGTATCGAGCCTTGCTCATCTCTCGCCCGCGACTTTCGGCGTGCAGGCTTTCGTTCGCTTCAACGAGATGGGCGCGGGCCTTGGCGAAGTGCTGCCGCAACTGGCGGGCCTTGCCGCTCTATGCCTGGTCTACGGCGCCGCGGCCGCATGGCGGCTTACCAAGCGAGCGGCATAAAACCGTCACAGGATCGCCATCCAACCTTCATCTACCGGGCGTACCCCGCCGACCCGTAAGCGCGTTCAAACTCAGGGGAAAACGGTAATGAAATTCGGCACTTGCGTCGCAACTTTGCTGGCGGGAACGTCGCTCGCAGGTCTTCCCGCGATGGCCCAGGCGGCCGAGGCGGAGGTTGCTGAGACCGCCGATCCCAACGCCATCATCGTCACCTCGCAGAAGGTCGAGCAGCGCGCGGTCGATGTGCCGATCACCCTCTCGGTCCAGACCGGAGAGCGCATGCGGGAACTGGGCGTCACCGACATCGGCGAACTTTCGAACTACGTTCCGGGCCTCAATGTCCAGGTGCAGAGCGCCAACAACCCCGGCTTCGTCATTCGCGGCATCACGTCGGACAGCGGCTCGGCGCAGCAGGGGCCGCGCGTCACGCTTTACTACAACGGCATCGATATCTCCCGCTCGCGCGGCGCCTATCAGGGCATCTACGATCTCGACCGCGTCGAAGTGGTGAAGGGCCCGCAGGCGACGCTGTTCGGCACGGCCGCCACGATCGGTGCGATCAGCTTCGTTTCCGCCAAGCCAGAAGCCGGTACTTCGGCCTCGCTCACGGGTTCCTACGGCAATCTTGATGCCTACCGCGCCGAAGGTTTCGTCAACGCGGGTAACGACGTGATCGCCGCTCGTATCGCCGGCCAGTGGAAGAAGCGCGACGGCTATATCGAAAATCTCGCGCCGGGGCAGGACGATCTCTATGCGCAGGACCAGCTCGGCCTGCGCGGATCGCTGCGCTATACGCCGACTACCGACTTCACCGCGGACCTCGTCTTCACGTACGACCGCCAGCGCAACTCCGGCACGCCGTTCCTGTCGAAGAACCTCGGCTCCACTTCAGTCGACGGCCTCCATGATGCGGCCTACCTCGGCGGTTCGCCTTTCTCGAAGGAAGTGCTCGGCTCCGACAAGCTCGGTCTCGACCGCGACGTCTATGATGCCAACCTGACCCTGAGCTGGGACTTCGCAGACGGGTGGAACTTCACCACGGTCAATGGCTATCGCAATTTCGACGCGCTGGAAGTCTTCGATGCCGACGGTTCGGCAGCCTGGTATCTGGAATTCGCGGAACATGCCAAGGGCTGGCAGGCAAGCCATGAGGGCCGCTTTACTTATTCCGACGATCAGTGGCGCGCCTCGTTCGGCTGGAACTACTTCATCGAGGATTCCTCGCAATATGTGCCGTTCTCCTCGGAAGTCGGCACCTATCTGCAATGTACCGCCAATCTCGTTCCGGGGCTTGGCTGCGTCGCGCCGGACAACTCGGTTCCCGGTTCGCGCGCCACGGCCCTGCTGACAGGCGGCGCCTTCACGGCAGTGCCTTACTCCGCCTGGTCGCGAAACGAAGGGCGCAACCAGACCTGGTCGATGTTCGGCGATGTCGCCTGGAAGCCCGCGCCCGAACTGGAAGTGACGGCCGGCGCCCGCGTGCTGATCGAAAAGCGCCGCTCGGGCTACATTGCCGAGCAGCCCGATGCCCCGGTCTACGGCCAGCCGCTGCTGCCCTATTTCGACACCGACGGCCAGACCTTCTATGCCCGCAAGACTTACGCGGCCGTGCTGCCGCGCCTGAACGTGCTCTATCATCTGACGCCTGCGCTCAACCTCTATGCGACGATTTCGGAAGGTCGTCGTTCGCCGGTCGTCCAGCTTTCCTCGGCCGCGGGCGGCGTTCCCGATCTCGATCTCATCAAGTCGGAAACCGTCTGGAACTATGAGGCCGGCATCAAGGGTTCGGTCGGCATGTTCTCCGGCTCGCTGGGCGTCTATTACGACAAGTACGACAACTTCCAGGTCTCGGTGATCGAGGACGGCCGCGCCGTTACCCGCAGTGCCGGGTCGGCGTCCAACCTGGGTGTCGAGGCCGAGCTGGAGGCCCGCTTCACTGATTGGCTGAGCGCGTTCGGCAATGTCGGTTTCATCAGCGGCGGTATCGACGACAAGGAAGCCAACGGTGCCTTCGCGGGCGACCAGTTCCGTCTCCAGCCCAAGTGGCAATGGGCGGCGGGCTTCAATCTCAACCTGCCCGTCACCCAGAACACCAGCGTGTTCCTGACGCCGAGCGTGACCTATCGCAGCAAGATCTACTTCGAAGTGCCCAATAGCGATGCGATCAGCCAGAGCCCGGTCACGCTGGTCAATCTGCGCGGCGGCGTCTCGCTGATGGACGGCAAGTTCCAGGTCGCCGGTTACGCCCGCAATCTCGGCAACGAGAAGTACCTGCTCGACGCAGGCAATACCGGCGGATCGTTCGGCTATCCCACCTTCATCCCGGCCGAACCGCGCACTTACGGCATCGAGATCACGGCGCGCTACTGATCGATCACTTTCGAGGAATACCCATGACTCTTCAACTCGACCGCCGCCTGCTGCTTGGCGCCGGCGCCTTCGGGCTTGCCGCTCTGGCGACACCCGGCGTCGCCCAGATCCTCACCGCGCGCGGCTTTACCCATGGCGTGGCGAGCGGTGAGCCTGCGGCGAACTCGGTCCTGCTCTGGACTCGCTACGTCGGCAGCGCCGATACGAAGCTGCGCTGCGAAGTCTCGGCAGACGAGAACTTCCGCAAGGTGGTGAGCGGTGGCGAGGTAACCGCCTCGCCTGCGCACGACAATTGCGCCAAGCTGGTGGTGGCCGGGCTTGCGCCGGGCAAGTGGTACTTCTACCGCTTCATCGCCCCCGACGGTACGAAGAGCGAAACGGGCCGTACCCGCACCCTGCCGGTGGGTGATGTGGATCGCTTCGGCATCGGCCTGTTCTCCTGCTCGAACATGCCGTTCGGCTGGTTTAACGCTTACGCCCATGCCGCCACGCGTGACGATCTCGACCTGATCGTTCACGTCGGTGACTACTTCTACGAGTACGAATACGGCCACTATCCCGACAATCCCATGGCGGGCCGTCCGATCGAGCCCAGGAACGAGACGGTGACGCTGGCCGATTACCGCCTGCGTTTCGCCAGCTACCGCCTCGACCCGGACTTGCGCCGCATTCACCAGCGGTTCCCGATGATCGCACAGTGGGACGATCACGAATTCGCCAACGATACCTGGCAGGGCGGGGCAGAGAACCATCAGCCGGATAAGGAAGGCGACTGGTCGGTACGCCGGGCCGCGGCGGAGAAAGCCTATCGCGAATGGATGCCGGTGTCGGACGCGCTTTACGACAGCTTCCAGATCGGCTCGCTGGCAACGCTGTTCCGCCCGGAAACGCGCGTGAGCGCACGCACGGAGCAGCTCGATTTCGGCGCGGTGATGGCCGGTGCCGCAAAGGGCGGACCGGCGGAAGTCGCCAAGGCGCTTGTCCAGTTCCGTGACGGTCCGTGGATGTCGCAGGATCGCACGCTGATGGGCGCACAGCAGGAAGCCTGGCTCCACAAGGGGCTGGCGGATTCCGCGAAGTCCGGCACGCGCTGGCAGGTGCTGGCGCAGCAGGTTGTCATGGGATCGCTCAAGGCGCCGCCGCAGATGGCCGATCTCGTTCCCGCGACCGGCGATCCCAAGGTGCGTCAGGTGCTCATGGCCATCGCCGCCGCATCCAAGGTCGGGCTGCCGTTCAACATGGATTCGTGGGATGGCTATCCCGCTGCCCGCGAACGCCTGCTGCGTGCGGCGCGTCAGGCGGATTGCAACCTCGTGGTTCTGGCGGGAGACAGCCACAACGCATGGGGTAGCGAGCTTTCCGTGGACGGCGCCTCGGCAGGTGTCGAATATGCCGGACATTCGGTGACCTCGCCCGGCTACGAGGCCTATCTGCCTTCCGTAGCGCCCGCCGATCTCGCCAAGTCGCTGCGCGGGGCCAATCCCGGCCTTGCTTTCGCGGACACCAGCCGCAGGGGCTATGTCTCGCTACAGATGACGCCCGAGGAAGTTCGCGGCGAATGGCACTTCGTGGGCACGATCGCCCAGCGCACCACCGCCGGGACGACGAGCGAAGGTCTGTCGGTGAAATGGAACGAGCGCCGCTTTGCCTCAACTTGAAAATCGGGCCTGATCGAAAGAGGTTTCCTGCCGCGTGAAGGGCGGTCCGGGTCTTGCTGGACCGCCCTTTCACATGTCCTGATGATGATACAGAATATCACGAACGGTTGACGTGCTGTCATCAGGGTCGCAAACAGCCGGAAAATACCTCTCCCAAGGACCTCCCATGACCGACTCCGACCGTCCCGAATTCCAGCCCGAAGGCGCGGGAGTCCGCCCGGATCGCCGCGATTTCCTCGGCGGCCTTGCCGCTGCGTTCGGTGCCGCTGCCGTGGCGGGCGGTTCCGGTGAGGCGATGGCGGCGACCAGGGAGAAGCGGAAGGGCGGCAGCGCTCCCGTCAGCGATGCGCAGCTGCGGGAGGCGATCGATACGGTCGTGGTGATCTTTGCCGAGAACCGCAGCTTCAACAATCTCTTCGCCGATTTCCCGGGTCTTCAGCAGCCGCTTGCCGAAGTCCCTGCCGAGCGTACCCGCCAGCGCGACCGCGACGGCAAGGTCATGGAACGCCTGCCGAAGATCTGGGAAGGCCTCGTGCCTTCGAAGCAGGTGGTCGAGCATGCCGAATACCAGATCGGTCCCGATGACCTGGCGCCGATCCCGAACGGACCTTTCGCGCTTAAGACGCCCGAAGGCGATCCGCTGCCGCACGGTCTGGTCACGCGGGATCTGGTCCATGCGTTCTATCACAACCAGATGCAGATCAACGGCGGCGCCAACGACCAGTTCGTCGCCTGGGGAGACAGCGGCGCGCTGGTCATGGGCCACTACGGCGACATGCGCGCACAGCTGCGCCTGTGGCAGATCGCCCGTGAATTCACGCTCTGCGACAACTTCTTCATGGGGGCTTTCGGCGGCTCCTTCCTCAACCACCAGTACCTGATCGCCGCGCAGCCGCCGTTCTACCCCGATGCCGACAAGAGCCCGGCCGCCAAGCGCATTGCCGTTCTGGAAGGCAGCGACCCCAAGGGCATGCGCCTCAAGCCGGATCCCAAGACACCTGCCAGCGCTCTGGACGGCCCGGCCCTATTCGGCCCCAACACGCTTTCGCCGGACTTCTGGGCCGTCAACACGATGCTCCCGCCCTATGCGCCGACTTACGAACTGGATGCGGAAAAGCCGGGCTATGCCAATGCTGCCAGCTCGCACACGCTGGTGCCGCAGCAGCACAAGACGATCGGCGACATGCTCTCCGCCAAGGGGGTGGACTGGGCGTGGTACGCAGGCGGATGGAATGCCGCGCTGGCCGGGAATATGAACGATGCCTCGTTCCCTTCGCGCCCGAACTTCCAGCCGCATCACCAGCCGTTCAACTATTACGATCGCTTTGCCCCCGGCACCGGCGACCGTGCGAAGCATCTGCGCGACGGTGGGGAGGGCGGAACCGCGCGCACCAACAAGTTCCTGGCCGATGCCGCGGCGGGCAAGCTTCCTGCGGTCAGCTATTACAAACCGCAGGGCAATCTCAACATGCATGCCGGCTATTCCGATATCGATGCGGGCGATCGCCATATCGCTGCCGTGATCGACGGCCTGCGCGCCAGCCCGCAGTGGGAAAAGATGCTGGTCGTCATCACGTTCGACGAGAACGGCGGCTGGTGGGATCACGTCGCACCCCCGAAGGGCGACCGCTGGGGGCCGGGCACGCGCATTCCGGCCGTGATCGTCTCGCCGCACGCGAAGAAGGGCGCGGTCGACCACACGATCTATGACACCGGTTCGATCGCCCGCTTCCTCACGCGCCGTTTCGGCCTGGAGAAGCTGGAAGGCCTGAAGATGCGGGAGGATGCCATGACGGCGGCCGGCGGCGTGGCGCCGGGCGACCTCACCGGCGCACTCGATCTGGCCTGACCCCGCGCAAAACAGGTGCGCCTGCTCCGGGAATGCGACAAGGTATCGACGCCGGGACCGATTCTCCATCGGTTCCGGCCGAACTTTACATAGCATTTCAGGGGGCCATAATATCCATGCGGGTCATCGCATCCACCGTCTTCACGCTCGGGGCCATTCTTGCCGTTTCCACCGGTGCCCAGGCAGCACCCAAGGCCTATCCTCAGGCCGAAAAGCAGGTCCTCGAAATCTCCAAGCAGGCCATCGCCCTGCGCTCGGTCGAGGGTGAGGGCAATCAGACGCAGCAGGTTGCCGAACTCTTCGCCAAGGAACTGCTCGCGAACGGCTGGGACGCCAAGGACATCGAGATCGTTCCCCACAAGGATACGGCCTATCTGATCGCCACTTGGCAGGGCAGCGATCCCTCCCTGAAACCGCTGGTGGTTTCCGCGCACATGGACGTGGTGGAAGCCAAGGCGGCCGACTGGGAGCGCGATCCTTTCACTCCGGTAGTGGAGAACGGCTACCTCTACGGACGTGGTGCCAGCGACACCAAGTTCGAGGCAGTGCTCGCAATGGAATCGATGATCGAACTGCGCAAGCAGGGCTTCAAGCCCAAGCGCACGCTCGTCATCGCCTATTCCGGTGACGAGGAGACCTCGATGGCCACTTCGAAGCTGATCGCCGAGCGGCTGAAGCACGCCGAACTCGTGCTCAATGTCGACGGATCGTCCGGGACCCTGTCGGAAAAGACCGGCAAGCCCGCGTTCTGGTCCTGGGGCGGTGCCGAAAAGACTTATGTCGATTACCAGATCGAGGTGACCAACCCCGGCGGCCATAGCTCCGCCCCGCGCACCGAGAACGCGATCGTCCAGCTTTCCGAGGTTCTGGAACGGATCGGACATTACCACTTCAAGCCCGAACTCAACGACATCACCCGCGCCTATTGGGTAGAGGCTGCCAAGCTCGAACCCGATGCCACGCTGGCCGGTGCCATGCGCGCATTCGCGGCCAATCCGAACGACGAGGCGGCCCTCAAGGTACTGCGCGCCAACCCTTCGATGGTCGGCCGCACCGGCACGACTTGTGTTCCGACGATGCTCTCCGGCGGTCACGCCCAGAACGCCCTGCCGCAGCGCGCCACGGCCAACATCAACTGCCGCATCTTCCCCGGCCACACCCGCGAAGAGATCATGGCGGAACTGGAGAAAGTGGCGCAGATGCCTGCCGCGAAGTTCTCCGACGTGACCGGCGATGCCTCGACGATGTCGCCCGCCTCGCCGATGCGGCCCGATTTCGTGGCAGCGACGCGCAAGGCGGTGACGGCGGCCTGGGGACCGATCCCGATCATTCCCTCGCAGGCTTCGGGTGCTTCGGATTCGATGTGGTATCGCGCGCTTGGCGTGCCCAGCTACAGCGCCAGTGCCTCGATGATGAAGGACTCCGACGAGTTCGCCCACGGCCTCAACGAGCGGCTGCCGCTGCTCAACGTGCGGCCGGGGATTACCTACTACCTCAGCCTATACAAGGACCTTGCCGGGAAGTGAGGTCCTGAGGTGGAAGCTGGCGGCCCTTAGGCGGCCGCCAGCTTCCGTCCCTTCAATCGTCCGCCGCTGAGGATCCGTGCGGGTCCCGGCGCGGCCCGGCTGAGCAGGGTCGCCAGCAGGACCACGGCCAAGAGAACGATCAGCGGCTGTGCCACCAGGTAGACCGGATAGAGCGGCGAACCGAGCGTACCGAACAGCCTGCCGAGGAGCGGCCCGCCCAGCCAGATCAGGATGAGGTGCGAGCAGAACAGGAAGAACGCGAAGGGCTCGATCTTCAGCAGCGGGCGTCTTGCGGCGGTTCCGGCAATACCCCAGGAAATGCGCCAGTAGGCCAACGCTGCCGAGATGCGCACGGAAAGGTCCAGCGTGGCGGCGGGAAGGCTGACAGGAGACGCGTCCACCACCAGCGTAAAGTAGAGCTGCACGGCGGTCAGCACCGCGAACGGGGCAAGTGCCAGGGCTATCGGCCAGTCTGCGATACGGTCGGACAGGTTTTCGCGCCGGGCGATGATGCCGAGCGTGAAAAAGAACGGGATCGAGGCCCGCATGAAGATCGGCGGTCCATAGCCCGCGATCTGGCAGACCGCGGCAACCAGCGCGACCGCGATAAGGGTGCGCTTGCCGCAGCGCACAAGCAGCGGTGCCAGCAGCATGCAGAGAAACAGGTCGCGCAGGAACGGCATCTGGACGTTGATGTCCGGGTTGCGGCTGGCGATGAACACTTCCTGGAAGATCCAGTCGAGCGATTGCGGCGTCGGTGCGGCGAGGCGTGTCGCGACGGCAGCACCCGACACGAGCAGGATCGCCAGCGCGTTCCAGAGCACCATTGGCAGCAGGATCGTCTTGGCCTTGCGCCCGACATGGCTTGCCCAGTCGAAGGTGCGGCTCGATCCCGCGACCAGCCAGCCGGAAATCAGCCCGAGCAGGGGTACGGCGCTGCGTCCGAACACGTCCATCAGCACCCAGCGCAGGTTTTCCTGCGGGGTGCCGTGCGCAAGCTGGAGGTCGTATCCGGTCAGCCCGGTCCAGGCATGGACATAGACGACCCCAAGGATGCAGATGACGCGCGCGACCGAAATGGCATCGGACCTGCGGCGCGCATCGATATTGAGTGTTTCAGGCAAACCATCTTCCCGTTTTTTTGGCAACCCGCCCAAATTCCATCGTTCTTTGGCGCAATGGCCAAAGGCAATGGCCGGAGTACGAGGGATTTCTTCCATGGCTCCAAACCAACGGGAAATGAATAGGTCTGGTTCTATTCGACAGGCTGAGCCTTAAAAAGGTCGAAGCGGAGGCCCGATTGGCCAAATCTACGAAATGAAACGGGCGTGACGGTTACCCCAGCGCTTGTTGTCGGCGATGATCTCATGCGCGCAATTATGACCGGGAGCGCCGGTCACGCCGCCACCGGGGTGGGTGCCCGAGCCGCACATATAGAGCCCCTTGATAGGCCCGCGATAGGCGCCGTGGCCCAGCACCGGCCGCGCCGACCACATCTGGTCGAGCGTCAGGTTGCCGTGCATGATGTCTCCGCCGACAAGGCCGAACTTGCGCTCCAATCCCTTCGGACTAAGCACCTGCCGACCAAGGATCGAAGCGCGGAAACCCGGCGCGTATTCCTCCACCGTATCGATCACGGTGTCCGCCGCCTTGTCTTCCTCGGCATCCCAATCGCGGGGTGTTCCGTCTTCTCTGGCAGGCAGTTCCGGCGCGAACTGCTGGCAGAACAGGCTGGCGACATGCTGCCCCTCGGGCGCGAGGCTGTCGTCCACGGTTGAGGGGATGAGCATCTCCACGATCGGCCTCTTCGACCAGCCGTGCGTCTTCGCGTCAAGGAAGGCGCGGTCCATGTAGTCCAGCGTCGGCGCGATGATGATGCCGGACTGGTGATGCTCACCCGGCTCGGGCAGGCAAGTGAACTTCGGCAATTCGGAAAGCGCCACGTTCATGCGGAAGGTGCCGCTGCCCGCCTTAAAGCTTTTCATGCGGCGCTGGAAATCAGGTTTGAGATCGCTCTGGGCGATCATCTTGCCGTAGAGCAGCTTGGGCCCGACATTGGCGATCACGCGGGTGGCGGCAATTTCCTCGCCGCTTTCAAGCCGCACCCCGGCAACCTTGTCGCCATCGACAAGGACCTGTTCCACCGGGCTTTCGAGGCTGATTTCCACGCCCAGCCTGCGGCAGACTTCGCCCATGATGCGGGTGATATTGCCCATGCCGCCCACCGAGTGGCCCCAGGCGCCCTTCTTGCCGTTCACTTCGCCGAAGACGTGGTGCAGCAGGACGTAGGCGCTGCCCGGAGTATCGGGAGAGGCGTAGTTGCCGACCACGGCGTCGAAGCCGAAAGCGGCTTTCACCGCTTCGCTCTCGAACCAGCCGTCCAGCAGTCCGCGTGCGGACTTGGTGAAGAGATCCAGCACATCGCGCTGCGCTTCGATGGAGAGGCCCGCCAGCTTGCGCCCCTGAAGCGCCGCGTCGATAAGTCCGCGCCAGCCGTCACCGGCATTGGGGGGCGACTTCAGCGCCAGATCGCGAAGAACTTCGGCCACGACTTCCAGCGAGTCGTAATAGGCGGGCAGCACGTCTGCATCGTGTTTTGAGAAGCGGCGGAACTCCGCCTGCGTGCGCTCCAGCCCGCCGCCGAGCTTGAGATAGCCGCCGTCCTCCTGCGGCAGCAGGTTGGAGATCGGTCGCTCGATCACGCGGTAGCCATAATCGGCCAGCCGCATGTCGGCGATGACCTTGGGTTGCAGCAGGCTGACGGTGTAGCTGGCCACCGAGTTGCGGAAGCCGGGATGGAATTCCTCGGTCACCGCTGCGCCGCCGACCACGTCGCGGCGCTCCAGAATGCGGACCTTCAGCCCTGCGCGGGCAAGGTAGAATGCGCAGACGAGGCCGTTGTGGCCGCCGCCGATGATGACGGCATCGTAAGTCCGGGTCATTTCTGGCTCCCGCCGGATGCGGGCCGCTCGCTCTGGCGGGCTTCCGGGATCAGTTCGCGAATACGCTTGCAAAAGCGGCGCAGACAGACTTCCTTGTCGGACAGCGGCCCGACCGAGAACGTGCGCGAGGCCATGCCGGCCTGCACGCGGGTGATAAGTGCGGTATCCTCGACATTGACCTGCCGGTTGATGCGCCAGTTGAGGTAGCGCGCGGCCTTCATCTCCCGGCGGTCGTCCGGCAGGATGTAGCTGATCTCGCGGATCATGCAGCTTTCAGGGCCCGTGGGCAGCCACTGCATGAAATCCACCTGATCCGGGTAGATGTCGAAGGCGACGCCGGGCCAGAGCTTGAAATAGAGCCAGTGGCGCTGGCGATCCCCGGGCAGATGCGGCACCGGCGGCAGCAGGCGCTGGTACATGCGTTCGGACCAGTTGACCGAGGGCGTATCAATCAGATCGCCCCACATCCGGTCGACATGGCGTTCCGCCTCCACGCCGTAGCTGCGGCCGAACAGGCGGGTGAGGCCGGGGTGGGCGACAGGGATGTGCAGCCCGTCCGAATAGTTGTCGCCCACGTTCTTCCAGTTCACCTCGCGCGGGCGCATGGTGACGCGGCCGAGGGCTTTCAGGTCCTCGAAACGATAGGGTGCGACCATTTCCTCGTAAGGGGCCATCATCTGCGCGATCGAGGGGCCGCTGTCATCGACGAGGCGCACGAAGATGAAGCCGCGCCAGACTTCGATGTCCACCGGGGCGAGGCCGTGGCTGGCCCTGTCGAAACCGGGATAGCTCTGGCTGTCGGGCACGCCGATGAGGCGGCCGTCGAGGTCGTAGGTCCAGGCGTGATAGGGGCAGACCAGCCTCTTCGCGCAGCCGCTCGCGCCATCGACCACGCGCGAGCCGCGATGGCGGCAGACATTGGTGAAGGCGCGTAGCTGCCGGTCATTGCCACGCACGACGATCACGCTTTCGCCGATATACTCCAGCGTGTGCCAGTCCCCTACGTTCGGCACGTCGCTTTCATGGCAGACGACCTGCCAGCTTGGAGCGAAGATGCGCTCCTTCTCCACCGCCAGGAATTCGGGATCGGCGTAAGTCCAGGCGGGCAGGCTCCAGCCGTCGAGCGGATCGGGAGCGGCGGAATTCCAGAGCTGCGTTGCCATGGGCGATGACCGTTCAGTCGAGTTCGTTGCGCTTCAGCCAGAGCCAGATAGGCAGACCCAGCACCATCAGCACGAAGCTCAGTCCGCTGGCGCCGATCCCGGCTCCCCACAGGGTCCAGAGCGCATAGAGCGCGCCGATCAGTGCCGGGATGCGGGCGACGCCGAGCTTCAGTGCCGCCAGAGCGCAGGCAAGGTAAAGCCAGAGCGTTGCCGAAGTCGAGAGCAGCAGCAGGTACTCGAACAGCGCCTGCATCGTCCGGCTGGCGTTCATCGCCGCGAAGAAGCTGGCGACGACGGCGGAGATCAGCAGGGCGCGCCGGGCCGTTCCGCGCGCATCGGTTTCGGCGAACCAGTGCGGCAGCAGGCTGCGCGCGGCCATGTCGCGCATCATCTCTGCCTGGAGCAGGGTCCAGCCGTTGAGCGCGCCGATACAGCTTATGACCGCGAACAGGGCGACAAGGGTGGCGACGTCGCCGTCGAGGAAGCGGGCGACGAAGGTGGCGAAAGGCGCGGCCGAGTGCGCGGCGACGTCGCTCGGCAGCAGCAGGGCGATGGCAGAGCAGACCATGAGATAGAGCACGCCCGTCAGCGCCGTGCCCCAAAGCGTGGCGCGCGCGACGTTGACCTCGGGATTGCGCACCCGGGCGGCAGCGACACTGGCGGATTCGAAGCCGAGCAGCGCCCAGAGCGTCAGGGTTGCAGCGCCGTTGATGGCGCCGGTGTGGACGAGCGAGGCGTCGAAGGTCGGAAGCTGCGCCTTGCCGTTCGACAGGACGTAGACGGCAAGTACGATCACCACCAGCAGCGGGATGACCTTGAGCGCCAGCGTGACGATCTGGAACTGACCCGCAGCCCGGGTGCCGCGCAAGTTGATGAGGGTCATCAGCCAGAGCAGGGCTATGGCGGCGAGGGCAGGGACATGCTCTCCGCGCCCCAGGAACGGCACCATGCTGGAAAGATAGGAAACGGCAGCCACGGCGATGGTAACCACCGACGTCCAGAGCGAGACGAGGTAGATCCAGCTGATGAAGAAGCCGGCCGTCTTTCCGAAGGCGTCGGTCACGAACCCGGCGGGACCGCCCGGTGAGGGGCGGGCGCGGGTCAGGCGGCTGAGGACGTAGGCGAGCACCAGGGCGCCGGTGATGGTGGCGAACCAGCCGATCACGCCGTTCCAGCCGAACGGCGCCAGGCTGGCGGGCAGCAGGAACACGCCCGAACCGATCATGTTGCCCATGACCAGCGCGATCGCCGCCGTAAGGCCGAGGCTTCCCGTGGTCGAGCGGATGCCCGCAGCCTCGGTCTTTACGTCGTGATCGCCCGGCATGTCGTTTCCCCGTCTGAAAGGCAGCGCTTGAAAGGGGGCGGCCCCTAAGGGAACTCTATGCCATTTTCAACGCGAGGAAAGCCGAACCGGCGTCAGAACCCGCGCGCGACGCCCTCGCGGCGGGGATCGGCGCCGCCGACATAGCCTTTCGGCGTCGCGATGATCGCCTGAAGACCGGATTCCTCGCCCCGCGATGTCGAAAGCGGCATGCCGCGGGCTGCAAGGCCCTCCATGATCGGCTGGGGGAATTTGTCGGCGCTATAGGTACTGCCCTTGGCCACGAGATTGGGGAGCGAAACGGCGTCTTGCGGCGTCATCTTCCAATCGAGCAGGGCGACCAGCACCTTGAGGTTGTAGGCCTGGATCGCCGAGCCGCCCGGTGAACCGGCGGCCGCCACGAACTTGCGCTGCGGCGTCAGCACGATGGCGGGCGCCATGCTCGAACGCGGACGCTTACCGGGGGCCGGGGCATTGGCGGCCTTGGCACCATCATCGTCCGTGGGGCTGAACGAAAAGTCGGTGAGCTGGTTGTTCAGGAAGAAACCACCGACCATGCGGCCTGAGCCGAAAATGCTCTCGACCGTGGTGGTCATCGACACGACATTGCCCTCGGCATCGATGATGACGATGTGGCTGGTGCCGCCCGGCTCATGCGTGGCATCCGGGCCGACTTCGGGGGCTCCCTTGGGCATGCCGAAGGTTATCGGCCCCGCCTTTTCGCCGATCTCGGCGGTGCGGCCCTTCAGGTATTCGGGGTCGAGCAGGCCCTCCACGGGCACTTTCACGAAGGCCGGATCCCCCACGTAGCGGTCACGATCGGCATAGGCGAGGCGGCTGGCCTGCGCGAATTCGAACCAGGCCTTCTCGTCGGAGGCATTGCGTTTGCCGATGTCGGTATGTTCGAGCACGCCGAGCGCGATCTGCAGGCCGGGACCGCCGGAAGGGGCCTGCGGTGTGCAGACCAGATAGACGCGGTAGGGCTTGCAGAGCGCAGGCGCGGAGTGCGGGCGATAGTTCGCCATATCGGCCAGCGAGAGCGTGCTGGGGCGGGGGCCTTCATGCACGCGCTCGACGATCTGCTGGGCAAGGGGGCCGGTCAGGAGGCCGGACGCGCCATATTGCGCGATCCGTTCGATCGACCGCGCATAGTCCGCGTTTTGCAGTCGGTCGCCCGCTACATAAGGCGTGCCGTCGGGCTTGGTGAAGTAGCGCTTGGCATCGGGCGCAGCGGCCTGCGGGGCCTTGCTTGCGATCATGCCGGCGAGGCGCGGGCTGAGGATGAAGCCGTCTTGCGCAAGCCTATGCGCTTCGTCGAAGAGACCGGCCCAGGGCAGTTTGCCATGCTCCCGCTGCGCCATGTCGAGCATGGCGATCGCACCGGGCACGCCGGTCGAGATCCCGCCCAGAACGGCCTCGGCAAAAGGCAGGCGTTTCCCGTTCTCGTCGAGGAAGAGATGGTCGGAGGCACCGGCCGGGGCTACTTCGCGCCCGTCATAGGCGGTGGCCTGCCGCGTCCTGGCATCGTAATAGACCATGAAGGCGCCGCCGCCGAGCCCGGAACTCTGCGGTTCCACCAAGCCCAGAACGGCCTGGATGGCGACGGCGGCATCCACGGCCGAACCGCCCGCCTTGAGAACGTCCACCCCGGCCTTCACCGCCAGTGGATTGGCCGCCGCGACCATGGCATGGCGGGCAGTTGCCGATTGCTGGGACCGTGCCGGATCGACAGGCTTCGCGGTTGCGGTCTTTTCAGCAAGCGCGGTGGGCTGAGCGAGCGAGGGCACTGCCGCAGCAAGCGCAAGGGCCGACAGGCCGAGGGCGAAGATCGGTCGGCGCAAGGACATTCTCCGGGATAGGATAGGCATTTGCAGGGGCTTAGCGCCGTCGTCCGTCCCGCGCCACCCCGTCCCACCTCTTGCAAGTGTCTTCGGCGTGAGAGAGGCGCTGTCACGCCACGGTCTTGATGGCGACATGGAAACGCCCCCGAACTGACAACGGGAAGTCAGATTTCTCAGTCACATGCTGCGCCGCACAAGGTCTTCAGGGGAACCACGATGCGAGCAGCGACCATTCGGAATTTCTACCTCGTCGGCACCAGCATGGCGGCGCTTGCGCTTGCCGCACCCGCCTATGCGGAAGAAGCATCGGCAGATTCAGCGGCCGACGCTTCTTCCGGCGAAGTCGAGGGCGAGGCCATCGTCGTCACCGGCCAGCGCACGACCTATAACAATGCCGCGCTGACCGAGGATCTCATCACCCAGCAACCGCCCATGGTTTCCGCGCTCGATCTGGTGGATACGCTGCCGGGCGTGCAGGTGAACGAGGGCGATGCCTTCGGTTTCGACGACTGGTCAGCGACGATCTCCGTACGCGGCTACCAGACCAACCTTGATACGCAGCAAGTGGGCCTCACCATCGACGGTCTGCCGAACGGCGGTTCGGGCTATGGCGGCGGCGCCAAGGCCAATCGCTTCGTCGACACGATGAATATCGGCACCGTCGAAGTGTTCCAGGGCACTGCCGACATCGGTTCGCTTTCGAACGAGGCGCTGGGCGGCACGATCAACTTCGTCACATCGGATCCGCTGGCCGAACGGCGCCTGCGTTTCTCCGGCTCGGTCGGCGATTTCGATGCCGCTCGCTATTACGGCCGTTTCGATACCGGCACGATCCTGAACGGCACGACGCGTGCCTGGATCTCCTATTCGCACCAGCAGGCCACCGACTGGATCGACGGTTCGGCGGACAACTGGCGCGACAATGTGGCGGCCAAGTTCATCGTCGATACCCCGGTGAAGATCACCGGCTATGTCGATTGGGACAAGGCGCACGAGAACAACTACGACCAGATCTACTCGGCGGCCCAGTTCGCGGCCAATCCGAATGCCGACGGGCTCGTGGGCGTGTGGACCGGCATCCCCTATCAGGACCAGGCCTATCGCCCCGCCTGGGCGACCCACCGCGAGAACTTCTTCGCCTATCTCAAGGGCGAGACGACGATTGCCGATACGGTCGATCTCGATGCGGCGGTCTACTACCACGATATGGCCGGACGCGGCGACTGGGTGCCGCAGTACGTCGTGGACGTGACCAATGACGGTGCGGGCAATCCGCAGAGCGAGGTTTCCGGCAGCGGCACCGTGCGCGGCGGTTCGGCGCTCGGCAGCATCTATTTCGTCGATGCCAACGGCGTGTCGCTCAGCCCGCGCGCGGGTTGCACGGGATCGCTGCCTTACCCTTACGGCGGCACCACCGATCCCAACTACGATCCTTCCTGCTACGCGGCGGGTGCTATCGGCGCGCAGTCCTATCGCCACACCCATTACCGCAAGGACCGGCTCGGCGGGACCGCCAATGCCGCGTGGAGAATGGATCTCGGTGCCTTCACGAACACCCTGCGCGGCGGCCTCTGGTACGAGGACACCCATCGCCGCGAATGGCGCGACTGGCACAACGTTTCCGATACGGCGGTGGGGCCGGGCTATGACTCAACGCCGTACTGGATTCAGTACGATCGCAAGTATCCGCAGGACACCTTCAAGTGGTACGTGCAGGACCAGGTCGAGTTCGGACCCGTCACGGCCAATTTCGGCGTGAAGCAGTTCATCAACCACATCGACCGTATCGACCTGTTCGGAGAGACCGACAACGCCCGGATCTCCTCGAAATCCAAGGTCCTGCTTTCGGGCGGGCTGCAGATCGAGCCGCTTGACGGCCTCAACGTGTTCGGCGGCTACTCGGAGAACTTCAAGGCGCTTTCCGATACCCTGCTGGAATACAACGACGCCGATTTCAGCAGCATCAAGCCCGAGACCGCCGAGAACTGGGAAGCGGGCCTGCGCTATAGCACGCCGCTGATCCAGGCTTCGGCCACCTGGTTCAAGAGCAAGTTCTCCAATCAGGTGATCTTCGTGCCGAATTCGACCCAGGCGGGTAACGACTATCTGGGCGAGGGTGACGGCAAGTTCTTCAACGCAGGCGGCGTAGATTCCGAAGGCTTCGAACTTCTCGCCAGCCTGACGCCGGTCGATGGCCTGCACCTCTATGGCGCCTACACTTACATCGATGCGACCTATCGCGGCACCGGCAATCCCGGCCTGGATGCGGAGCAGGGCATCCTCGCCGGAAACCGCGTGACCGGAATTCCCAAGAACATGTGGGTCTTGGCCGCGAACTACCAGTACGGACCGGTTCGGCTGGGCGTAACCGGGAAGTATACCGGAGACCGCTACGTCAATGCGTCGAACGCCTGGCAGGCGGAGAACTACTTCCTGACCGACCTTACGGTGGGCGTGAAGGGCGAGGCTTTGAGCGACTGGCTGAAGACCATGGAGTTCACGCTGAACGTGACCAACCTGACCGACGAACGGTACATCGGCGGCATTTCAGGAGGCTACGGTTTCCTCGGCGCCCCGCGCACCATGGTCTTCACGATGACGGCAGACTTCTGAGACCTGCGAATTGCGCATGCGAAGGGAAGCGGTTTTCTGGACCGCTTCCCTTTCGCATTCCGGTGGCTCGCCCCATGTTGCATTGCAATAAGTGCAACGGAGATGCGATAATATCCACGTCAGGCTATCTTGCGCGGAATAGTTAGCGCGCTAATTACCTGCCCATGCAGGAACGACAATCGAGCGAGAAGGCTCTGGCCGCAAGGTTGGGGCCGGTTTCGCGTTCATGGCAGCAACTGGCCGATTCGGCATTGTCCTCGCTGGGGGTATCGAACTCCTCGGGGTGGGCGCTGGTGCATCTGCTGCGCCTCGGGGACGAGGTGCGGCAGGGCGACCTTGCGCGTGCCATCAACGTGACCGAGCCGTCGCTGGTGCGGACGCTGCATCTGCTGGAGGATGCGGGCCTCGTCGAACGCGTGGCCGACGATAACGACCGCCGCGCGAAGAACCTTCGGCTGACCGAGGAGGGCGCCGCAGCGGCCAGACGCATCGACAAGCGATTGATCGAGTTGCGTGCAAGCCTGCTCGATGGCATTCCAACGGAAGATGTCGAGACTGTCGTGCGGGTGCTTGATCGCATCGCCGCACGCATTGCGGAAAGCGCCGCCCGGCAATGACGAAGCGTTTCGGACTGGACGCCGCGCTGTTCTCCGTGAAGGCCTACCTGGCCTCGATGCTGGCCATCTATATTGCGCTCTCGATCGGGCTGGAGCGTCCCTACTGGGCCTTCCTCACCTCCTATATCGTGGCGCAGCCGCTGGCGGGGGCCGTGGTCTCCAAGGCGATGTTCCGCGTCGTCGGCACGTTCGTCGGCGCGGGCATGGCGGTGATCATGGTGCCGAACCTGGTCCAGAAGCCCGAACTGCTGGTAATCGGCATCGGCGCGTGGCTGGCCCTCTGCGTTTTCGTTTCCCTGCTGGACCGCACGCCGCGTTCCTATGCCTTCGTGCTCGCGGGCTATACGGCCGTGCTGATCGTGCTGCCTACGGTGGACGTGCCGGACACGATCTTCACCGTCGCCTCGCTGCGCGTGCAGGAAATCACGATCGGCATCCTCTGCGGCAGCTTCGTCCATGCGCTCGTGCTGCCGCAGTCGGTTTCGGCCTTCATGCTGCAACGGGTTTCCAACATCCTGGCGGATGCGGAGCGGTGGTCTCGCGACTCGCTGGAACTTGAAACAGTTGCCGCGATCGACAAGGAACGCCAGCGCCTTGCGCTCGACGTGACCGAACTGCACCAGCTCTCGATCCACCTTCCTTACGAAAGCACCCGTATCGCGCCGCGTATCCGCACGGTGCGCGCCTTGCAGGACCAGCTTTCGCTAATCATGCCGCTGGGCGCTGCCGTGACCGACCGGATCGCGCAGCTCCACGCGCTGGACGCGGTGCCAGAAGAGGTTCGGCAACTGCTTTCCGATGCGCAAGGCTGGTTCGAGCGGCTGAACGCCATGACACTGCTGGAGCGGGAAGAGGCCGCGGCCACCTTGCAGCAGCGCAGCCGCGCACTCGAACCCCGGGTCGGTGCTGACGCATCCTGGAACGAGCTGATCCTGCTCAGTCTGCTGTCGCGGCTGGCCGCGCTGATCGGCGCGCACCGCGACTGCCGCATCCTGGCCGAGCAGCTGGGCACCACCAGCACGCGCCCGATCAGCGCGCGGGCCGCCGAACTCGTCGAGGGGCGACGCGGCCGCGAACTTCATGTCGACGTCGGCGGCGCGACGCGCGGGGCCATCGGTGCCTTTCTCACCATCGCCATCGGCTGTGCGCTGTGGATCGGCAGCGGCTGGCACGAGGGTGCCACGGCCATCATGCTGGCCGGTGTCTTCACGGCACTCTTCGCCGCCGCGCCCGACCCGCTAGCCCCCTTGCGCGCCTTCTTCGCGGGGACGCTGATCGCGACGCTGATCGGCCTGCTCTACGGTTTCGTGATCATGCCGCGCCTCGACGGCTTCGGCCAATATGCTGCGGCCATGGCCCCCATGTTGCTCATGCTGGGCGCGCTGATGCAGTCTCCACGCTGGAGCGGCATCGCCTTGCCCATGCTGCTCGGACTGGGATCGCCGGTGCTCGTCTCCGATCGCTACGTCGGCGGCTTCGCGAGCTTCGTGAACGGCGCCTTTGCGCAGCTCGTGGGCATTCTCTTCGCGATCGTGGTGATCCGGTTGCTGAACTCCACCGGTACGCATTCGGCGATCCGCCGCACGGTTCGTGCCGGTTGGGCTGACATCGCCGAGCGGGCCAACATGATGAGCCCACCCGACGTGCGCGCCTGGATCAACCGCATGCTGGACCGCATCGCCCTTCTGGCGCCGCGCCTTGCCATGGCGGGGCGCTCGCCCGGCGCGCCGCTCTATGACGCCCTGCGCGACTTGCGCACCGGCGTGGCGATCGGCGAACTGCGCGAACTGCGCCTCGCCATGCCGCAGTCCAAGCGCGGCCCGCTGACCGAAGTGCTCCGCAAGGTAGGCGAATATTACCGAGGCCTCGATCCCGACCGGCCCGCACCCGCAGACCCCATCCTGCTTGAGGATATCGACATTGCCATGACCGCCGTCCTGAACGACGAAGACCCGCAGCTCAGCCGTGCGGGGGCGCTGGGGCTGGTCAGCCTGCGCCGCAACCTTTTCCCGGCGGCCACGCCTGCACGGATCGCCCATCCGGCAGAGGTGCCGGCATGAGAGGGGAAGTCTCCATCGACGGGGTGTTCCTGCCCACGCTGCTGGTTCTGGCGATCATCGCCTCGGTCATCACCCTGGCGCTGATGCGCATCGCCAACCTCATCGGTTTCTACCGCCTCTTCGCCTACCGGGCGATGGTCGACCTGTGTCTCTACATCCTCGTGCTCGGGCTTCTCGTCTGGGCCTCTCCCTTGATCGGTTTCCGCCAATGAAGCGCTTCCTTGCCCGCCTCGCCCCGAGCCTTGCCACCACGCTGCTCGTCATCCTAGCCGCCGTGATCGCGATCTGGCTCTGGCGCCATTACGAGGACAGCCCCTGGACCCGCGACGGCCGCGTCCGCGCCGATGTCGTGCGGGTAACGCCGGATATCGGCGGTCTGGTCACTTCGGTAGAAGTGAAAGACAATCAGGTGGTGAAGGCGGGCGACCTGCTCTTCGTGATCGACCGCCCCCGCTATTCGCTGGCGGTGGAGCAGGCCCAGGCCGCCGTCGCAAGCGCGCAGGCCCGGCTGGGCCAGGCGCAGCGCGAGGCCAAGCGCGACCTGGCGCTGGGCGATCTCGTGGCGACCGAAACGCACGAGCAGAACGTGGCTGCCGTGGCCACGGCGCGCGCGGCACTCGATCAGGCACTGAGCGCGCTCGACAAGGCCAAGCTCGACCTCGCGCGGACGAACGTTCACGCCTCGGTTAATGGCACCGTGACCAATCTCGACCTGCACCCGGGTGACTACGTGGCGCCGGGCAATCAGGCGATGGCGCTGATCGACAGCGATTCCATCCGCGTCGAGGGCTATTTCGAGGAAACCAAGCTCGCCAACATCCATGTCGGCTCGCCCGTCACCGTGGTGCTCATGGGTGAGGACCGTCCGCTCAAGGGCGTGGTGGAGAGCATCGCCGCGGGTATCAACGACACCACCCGCAGCGATTCCCGCAACCTGCTGCCGAGCGTGGACGCCACCTTCACCTGGGTCCGTCTCGCCCAGCGCATTCCCGTGCGCGTGCGCCTGACCGAAGTGCCCAAGGACGTCAGCCTGATCTCCGGCCGCACCGCGACCGTCACCATCGAACAGCCCGATCAGGCGAACCGCAAGGGCGCGAAGCCGTCAGCCGCGCCAGCGGCGGCCCCCGCAGCCGTCGCCACGGAGCAGCAGCCGTGATCCGCAACGCAGCTTCCCTTCTGGCCATCGCGCTGCTGGCCGGTTGCGCCACTGCCGGGCCGGACTATGCGCCGCCCGAAAATTCCGCCGCGACCACGCCTGCCGCCAATGGCGCTTTCGTTTCGGGGCAGGGGCCGGAATTCTCGCAGGCGGAACTGCCCGATCGCTGGTGGAGCCTTTACGAGGATCCGCAGCTCGACGGGCTGGTCGAACAGGCGCTAGCGGCCAATGCGAACATTCGCGCTGCGGACGCGAACCTGCGCAAGGCCGATGCGGTGCTGCGCGAAACGGCAGGGCAGAAGGCACTGAACACCACGATCGGCGCAGATGCCGATCTTGAGCGCGACTATTCGCCGGTTTCGGCAGGGACCAACCTGCCTGGCGTACTGACATACGATCTCGGCCTGACACTGTCCTATCCGCTGGATCTCAACGGCAAGATCAAGCGTGCGATCGAAAGCAGTCTGGCCGACCGCGAGGCTGTGGCAGCAGCGCGCGATGCCGTGCGCATCAGCGTGGCGGCGGCAACCACCAAGGCCTATGCCGACGTCTGCGCGGCGAACTTCCAGATCGCGACCGTCCAGAAGGTCATAACGCTTCAGCAGCAGACGCTCGACGCGACCGGGCGCCTGCAGCGCGGCGGACGCGGCACGGCTTTCGATGTCAGCCGGGCGCGTACCGCCGTCGAGAGCAGCCAGGCCAGCCTGCCGGCATTCTATGCCAAGCGGCAATCGGCGCTCTATCTGCTCGCGACCCTGCTCGGAAAGGCGCCCGCCGACTATCCCAGGGAAGTCGAGAGCTGCGCCGCGCTGCCGCGCCTCTCTCAGCCGATGCCGATCGGCGACGGCGCGGCGCTGATCCGCCGCCGTCCCGACATCCGGCAGGCGGAGCGGACCATTGCGGGCGATACCGCGCGCATCGGCGTCGCCACGGCCGACCTGTACCCCACGGTCAGCATCGGCGGCGGGATCATCAATTCCGGCAAGCTGGAGAACTTCGGCAAGTCGCATAGCTTCGGCTTCAGCCTTGGGCCTTTGCTGAGTTGGTCCTTCCCCAACCGCCCCATCGTGCGCGCCCGCATCGATGCGGCCAATGCCCAGGTGGAGGCCGATCTCGCCCGCTTCGACCAGACCGTGCTCGACGCACTGCGGGGCACCGAAACCGCGCTGGAGACTTACGCGCGCGATACCGACCGCGCCGCCGCGCTCGGCCGCGCCAGCGACAGCGCAGGCCTCTCGGCGCAGCAGGCAGGCAAACTGTTCCGCTTCGGGCGCAGCGACTTCCTCAATCTCCTGAGCGCGCAAGGCGCGCTGGCGACGGCGCAGGTTAACCACGCCGCCGCAGAAGCGGCGCTGGTGGACGACCAGATCGCCGTGTTCCTGGCGCTGGGCGGAGGCTGGCAGAAGTCCGAATAAGTCAGGCCGCCATACGCCGCCTCTCGGCAGAGGCGGTGTAGAGGCCGAAAAGCTCGCGGAAGTGCGCCTCCATCGTGCGGGCTTTCGCGAGCGGGCGAGGGCGTTCCCGCACAACCTCCAGAATGGCCGCCGCCGCAGCGTTGCAGTCGGCAGCGGCATAAGTCCTGCCCGCACCATGTGCTGCGTGATCCGCCGCACCGCCCGCGTCGGGAACCACCACGGGCGTGCCGCTGGCGCGCGCTTCGGCGGCGGTCATGCAGAAAGTCTCGGCCTCGCAGCCGTGGACCAGGGCATCGGCGCTGGCCATGATCCTTGCGAAAGCGACGCGGTTGCGCTCAGGAGCGAACAGGCGGACGTGCGGATTTCCGGCGATGTGTCGCAGGATCGCGCGCTGCTCACGCCCTTCGCCCAGCATGACGAAGCCGATCGGGGTCTTCCGGCCAGCGATGTTGACGGCATCGATCACCAGCGGCCAGCGCTTCTCCGGTGCAAGGCGGCCGACGCCCAGCAACAGCGCTGCGCTTTCCGGTAGCCCGCAGTCCGCCAGCAGCCGTGCCCGCAATGTCGGGTCGCGGTGGCGGGGCGAAAAGCACCCGTCCTCCACACCCATCGGGATCGTGACGGTATGAGCGACGCCGCCCTCGTCCAGTCGCCGCGACAAGTCGCTGTTGGCGGAGACGACATGGTCGAACTTGCGGCTGTGGCGGCGCAAGTGTTCCCAGAAAACGGAGAATTGCCGGTCGATCGTCTGCTGCGAGAAGATATTGCCGAGCCAGCGATAGGCGTAGGCGGACAAGGGATCGGCATGCATGATCAGGCTGCGCGACGCCGCGCCCGGCCAATCCGCAACCAATCCGGCGCTGCGCCAGGGGGATGTTGCCTCGACGAAGTCCGGCGCTTCGGCATCGAGCGCGGCGTAGAGGCGATCGGCCTCCGCGAAATAGCCGTACTTGCGGTCCAGCGGGAAGCGGGGGCTCCTGATCGTGACGATCCTGGCGTTCGGCCCGCGCTGGGTGACGCTGTCCTCGCTTCCGGGCGCGAGGATGACGATCTCGTGGCCGAGCGCCGGGCCGATCCGCAGCTTCTGTTCCACATAAGTGCGCACGCCGCCGCCTTGCGGGGAATAGAAAGCGCAGACATCGGCGATTTTCATGGGTTCAGGATCCCTGGAAGATCGGGTGGGGCGGGTATTCCGACACGGCAAGATCCCTGATCGCCAGAATGCCGCCTAGCAGCAGATGCGCGGCAAGGATCAGGCCCGCCATTAGCGTCATCAGTGCGCCGATGTCCTGCTGATGACCCAGCGCCAGAACAGCGACACCGGCGAAAAGCAGGTCCTTGTTCGGCACCAGCGGCAGGCGCGACACCAGCAGACGCAGGGTCGCGAGGAACAGCCACCAGGATAGCTGCACTTCGGGTAGCACGAGATGCCAGAGCACGGCGTTCAACAGGGTGGTCAGCACGATCCGGCCCAGATGGACCCGGGCGATCATGACCAGATCGGCGCGGGGCAGGGTAAAGACCCGGCGGCGCAGGATCATGGCGATTGCGGACACCAGCACCATGACGCCCAGCGACAGGGTGATCATTCCAGTGTCCAGGCCGAGGCTTGTCGTGCCGACCACGGGGATCATTACCGCAAGCAAGGCCAGGGTGACCGCGTTGCCGGTCATGGCCGAGAGGATCGCGACGTCCTTCACCGCTCCGAAAGGTGCAGCGTCCAGCGAGACGCGGCGGCGGGCCCAGGTGTAGAAATAGGCCTCGCCAAGATAGCCCAGCAGCAGTTCGTTATAGACCTTCTTGCGCAGCAGCGCGATCATCCCCGATCGCGGAATGCTCCAGAGGCGGTGGAAAATCAGCCATTCGCTGGCGGGTGTGACCAGATAGCTCGCCGCGAAAACCGTCCAGAAGGCGCCGCTGCTCGGCACCATGGCCGAAAGATGGCGCACGTCGAGGCCGCCCAGCTCGTGGAACACGGCAGCGATCACCGCCAGTGACAGGGCAACGGAAAACAGGGCATTGCGCCCGAAACGCGGGTTGCGGTCCTGCGGGGTCAACTGGATGGCCGGGGCATCGGGCGCCAGAACGGCAGCGGTTTCTGTCACGAAGTTCTCCGCAGGAATTTCCGGTCAGAGCGACCGTTGCCAGGGCGAGTGGGGTGCAAGGGCGCTTAGCCCCAGCTTGCGGCGCCGAACCTGTTCGCGTTCGCGGCGGAGCCGGATCATCATGTCGAGATAGCGATCAGCCGCGCCCTCGATCTCGTAGCGCGAAGCGATCATGCGGCCGCGTTGGGGATCGCCGGTGAAATCGCGGATGCGCGTCAGGCCCTCGGCAAATGCCCGTTCATTGCCTCGGGGCACCAGCATGCCGGTGCGCCCTTCCTCCACCAGACATTCCATGCTGACGCAGCAATCCGTCGAAAGCACCGGCAGGCCTGCGGCCAGAGCCTCGACCACGACGCCGGGCAGGCCTTCGTAGTCGGAGCTGAGGACGAAGACGTCTGCTTCGTCCATCAGCGGGTCGATGCTCGCAACGTGACCGACAAGGCGCAGGCGGGCGGCGATGCCAAGTTCTCCGGCCAAACGCATGATGGCATCGCGCTGCGGACCTTCCCCGGCGATCGTCAGCGTGTCGGAGGGGCGCGCGGCCTTGGCGAAGGCACGCAGCAGCATGGCGTGGTTCTTCTGGGAGACGAGCCGCCCGGCGGTCAGGTAGCGCGTACCCCAGACGGAGCGCGAGCGGGTTTCGCGCCTGCCTAGCAGACGCAGGCGCGTGCGGGGAAGAACGGGATTGGCGATGACTTCGACGCGGCCCGGTTCGGCCTTGGTGGCTTCGCGGATTTCGCGGCTCATCGGTTCCGACAGGCCGATCAGGCGTTCGAACAGTCGGCCCTGTGCACGAAGCCAGAACCCGTAGCCCTGTCGGATCGCCGCCGGCATGTCGGGACGGTGGAGGGCATTGCTGACCTTCAGGGCCATGGGCGGCGCATGATCGCCCAGCAGCAGCTTCATCACCGCGCCCACCACGGCATATGTGTTTCCGGGTAGGAACAGGACATCGCTGCGATGCTCGATAAGATAGCTGTAAAGGCAATGGACCATCCAGGGCGTCTCCCACGCGGCGGTGGGAATGCGGGACGGTAACTGCCAGTAGTCCAGGGCCGGGGCGCTAGCGAGCTGGCTGCTGCCGGATCGGCCGAGCACGACCGTTACCTCATGCCCGCTGTTCACCCATTGCGCGGCAAGGCCAAGGGCGACACGCTCGACGCCGCCCGGGTCGAGGCTGTGGATCGGTACCACGATCCTGAGCTTGTCCTGCATACGACCCTTTCGCGTGGCTGACGTGCGCCGTGATAAGGGCCGTCAGACTTTCACTGGCGAGAAGGGCTCCTATGAGGGGCAGATGTCGGGTCCGTGACGGTCATGGGAGGTGTCGCGGGCGAGACGTAAAACTGCTGCGGAAGCGTCACCGTGCTGCCATGGAAACGCATAAATCCAAGTATCTCGATGGCATATGCGTAGCGGCAAATCGCTTGAGGGTGGCCTCGATACTCGCCAGCAGCGAGGCCTTCGTCACATCGCCGGGGTGAACCGCGACCCGGACGGTCGGCATGTGCGGCAGGATGCGCCGGGCGAGGGCGGCAAAGGCCAGCGACGAGGCGGTGCGCGAAGGCGACCGGCTCGCCCATGTGATCACCGGTCCTCGTGCAAGAATCCTGTCGCTCGCACTATCCCAGACTCGCCAGTGATCCTCGGCGATGGGCAATCCGGCCCGGCGCAGGGCAGCACGGGCACCTGCGCCATAAAGCCAGGCCGGCGCAATGAAACCGGATGCAGGACGGCCGATCACGTCTTCCACCAGCGCCTTGCCGTCACGCATGCGGGCAAGCGCCGAGGCTTCGTCCAGTCCCAGGAATTCGCCTTCTCCGGCAGTCATATGGCGGGCCTTGAACCGGGCCGCCCCCTGATGAACGGCCCCGTCCTTGTGAAACCAGCCATGGACGAACATTTCGATCCCGGCATCCGACCATTCCCGGAGCCGCGCCTGAAACGCCCTGTTTTCGGACAGGGGATGCAATCCCCAATGGTTCGGCACCACGAGCATGGCAAAGCGCGGCCCGCCGAGATGCCGCTCCAGCCGTTCCGACAATTGCAGGACAGCGGCCTGCGTGCCCGGCCCGACGTCGTGTATGGAGGCAAGCAGGCGTTTTTGCGGCGAAATCTCGGTCATTTGCGGCTCCCGGTGCCTTACCGGGCACCTTGTTTGCGCGGGTAGTTCCGCTTCGTGAAAACCGGGTGACGACGGGGGAATTTGCCCGCTCGCGACCGAAAATTCGCCTGGCGCGCAAGGGCATTGTTGCCTTTTGTGAAATTGGTGCGCGCCAAACCCGACTTTTTTGTCTATGGAGCGCCTCAACCAGGGCCCGTTGGGTCGCACACTCCTCACCAGGCTCACCCATACAGACCGCGCCGGCGGCACAGGACAGATTCGAAACGCATGACATTTTCCCAGCTCCCCCCGCCTCTCGCCACCGCGCTGACCGCGCATGGCTATGAGAATCTGACCCCGGTCCAGGCCGCCGTCGCCGAAGCCGAGGCGCGTGGGCGCGACCTGGTGGTTTCCGCGCAGACCGGTTCGGGCAAGACCGTCGCCTTCGGCATCGCCATGGCCGACGAACTTCTGGCGGACGGTTCGATCCCTTATGCCGAGGCGCCGCTGGCGTTGGCGATCGCGCCGACTCGCGAACTGGCGCAGCAGGTGAGCCGCGAACTCGAATGGCTCTACGCCTCCACCGGCGCGCGCATCGTCACGTGCGTCGGCGGCATGGACCCCGTGCGTGAGCGCAAGGCGCTCGAGCGCGGTGCGACGATCGTCGTCGGCACCCCCGGCCGCCTGCGCGACCACCTGGAACGCGGCAAGCTCGACCTCTCCTCCCTGCGCGTCGTCGTGCTCGACGAAGCGGACGAAATGCTCGACATGGGCTTCCGCGAGGATCTGGAAGAACTGCTCGACGCCAGCCCCGAAACCCGCCGCACGCTGCTGTTCTCGGCCACCATGCCGCGCCCGATCGAAGCGCTGGCCCGTCGTTATCAGACCGACGCGCTGCGGATCTCGACCGTGAGCGAGAATCGCGGCCATGGCGACATCACCTATCAAGCCGTCACCGTGGCGCCCGCCGACGTCGAGAACGCCGTGGTCAACCTGCTGCGTCTTCACGATGCGGAAACCGCGATCCTGTTCTGCGCCACGCGCGACAATGTGAAGCACCTCCACTCGACCCTGACCGAGCGCGGCTTCTCCGCCGTGGCGCTTTCGGGCGAGCATTCGCAGAACGAGCGCAACAATGCGCTTCAGGCGCTTCGTGACAAGCGCGCCCGCGTCTGCGTCGCCACCGACGTGGCCGCGCGCGGCATCGATCTTCCCTCGCTCACGCTCGTCATCCACGTGGAAATTCCGCGCGATGCCGAGACGCTCCAGCACCGTTCGGGCCGTACCGGCCGCGCCGGCAAGAAGGGCACCGCCGTGCTCATCGTGCCGTTCCCGCGCCGTCGCCGCGTGGAAGGCATGCTGCGCGGTGCGCGGATCGAGGCCGATTGGATCGCCGCACCGACCCCCGATGTCATCCGCGCCGCCGACCGTGGCCGCCTCATGGAAAAGCTGCTCGCTCCGGTCGAGGCCGACGAGGAAGATCGCGAAATCGCGCGCGAAATCCTGGAAAAGGTGAGCGCCGAGGATCTCGCCGCAGCGCTGGTCCGCGCCCACCGCGCCGCGATGCCGCAGCCGGAGGAACTCATCGGCAACAGCCCCGAGGCCCGCGAGGCGCGCCAGCGTCCGGGCTTCGACGACGTCGTGTGGTTCACCATGGACGTGGGCCGTCAGCAGCATGCCGATCCGCGCTGGATCCTGCCGCTGCTGTGCCGCCGTGGTCATGTCACCCGCAATGCGGTCGGCCAGATCCGCATCATGGCGAACCAGACCTACTTCCAGATCCCGCGTGCGCAGGCCGACCAGTTCATGCGCTCCGTCGAGCGTACCGCGCATGACGACAGCGGCGACGTGGAAAACACCATCCGCATCGAGCAGGCGCAGGACACGCCGCGCGAAGTCGCCCGCGAGCGTCGCCGTGAAGGCCCGCAGGGTCGCGGCCGCAAGCCGCATGGCGGCCGCGAGGAAGGCGGTCGTGGAGGCTACGAAGGCCAGCGCTACCAGCCGCGCCCGACCGGCGGTGCCCGCCCCGAGCGTAGCGGCGGCGGCAAGCCGTTCCACAAGAAGCCGAAGAAGGGCAACTGGTAAGCTCTTCGCGGTAGATGTTTAGGAGAAGGCGGGACTGAGTTCCCGCCTTTTTCATTTGGGGGCGAGTGGGAGAAGATCGAACCCTCGCTTATCCAGCCCATACCCGTCATCCCCGCGCAGGCGGGGATCCCGCTTTTCTTGCGGTTGACGGATAGCTGGCAGAAGAAAAGCGGGGCCCCCGCATTCGCGCGGGCGACGATGTGCTTTTGCGTGAGGTCGGACTACGGACGGATCAGGCGCCGAACCCGAGCACCTCAATAGCCTCTTCCTGCCCATTGAAATCGACGAAATCGCCGAGTTCGGCCCCGAGCAGCGCGCGGGCCAGCGGCGCGGTAAAGGCGAGGGCGCCCTTGGCCGGATCGGCCTCGTCATGGCCGACGATATGGACTTCGCGCTCCTTGCCGTTCAGGACGAAGCGAACCCGGTGCCCGAACATCACCCTGTCGCCGGAAGGGGCAGGCTGCACTTCCGCCGTAGCCAGACGTTTGCGCCAGTAGCGCAAGTCGCGCTTGGCGGCATTGCGCGCAGTCTCATCGCCAAGGGCTGGGATTTCAGCCTCCAGTGCCGGGATGCGGTTGTCGATCAAGGCGCGGCCATTGACAGTGACGAGGTTCGGCCCCGGCGGGATCGGCACTTCGAACTTGGGTTCGAGATGCTCCTCGTCGCCGTCGCGCCGGAAGGCGACGCTCACGCGCCGCCGCCCATATACTCGTCCATGGCCTCGCTCGCCTCGAACCAGCCGACTTCCGCCAGCTCCAACTCCTCGGCGGCCTGCGTGCGGCGCTTGCCGATCTCGCCGATGCCCAGCTTGGCCAGGTCGCCCTTGGCCGAGGCCGGATCGGCCAGCACGGCGTCCAAAGTCTCCAGCTGCTGCTGAATGCGCTTCATGCGCGTTTCGGTCTCGGAGACCTTCTTGCGCAAGGCCTTCAATTCCTCGCGCGCGACGGCGCCGTTCTTGCGGGCCGGTTTTCCTTCGGCCTGCGCGGCGGCCTTGGGCTGGTTCCGGCCGAGCACGAAGTCGATGTAGTCCTCCATCGAGCCTTCGTAGTTCGCCGCGGTGCCCTGATCGACGAGAACCAGTCGGTCTGCGGCCAGTTCCACCATGTGGCGGTCGTGGCTGACCAGAATCACCGCCCCGTTGAAGTCGTTGAGGGCCTGCACCAGCGCCTCGCGTGCGTCGACGTCGAGGTGGTTGGTCGGTTCGTCGAGGATCAGCATGTGCGGCGCGTCGCGCGTGACGAGAGCGAGCGCCAGACGCGCGCGCTCACCGCCCGAAAGCGTGGAGATCTGCGAGGTGGCCCGGTCGCCAGAGAAGCCGAAGCGGCCAAGCTGGCCGCGCACCGCGACCGGCGGCTTGCCTTCCATGGCGCGGGTCATCAGTTCCAGCGGCGTGGAATCGGAAGGCAGTTCCTCGACCTGGTACTGCGTGAAGTAGCCGATGCGAATCTTCGGAGAGAAGCTGAGCGAGCCTTCCATGGGATCGAGCTGGCGGGCCAGCAGGCGCGCCAGCGTGGTCTTGCCGTTGCCGTTACGGCCGAGCAGGGCGATCCGGTCCTCGGGATCGATGCGCAGGTTCAGGCGCCGCAGGATCGGCTTGTCCGCCTCGTAACCGACGGCGGCAAGATCGAGCGTGACCAGCGGCGGGCGCAGTTCGTCCGGGCTCGGGAAATCGAAGCTGAGCGAGGAATCCTCGGCCATGGCCGCGATCGGCTGCATCTTCGCCAGCATCTTGGCGCGCGACTGCGCCTGCTTCGCGGTGGAGGCGCGGGCGGAGTTGCGGGCGACGTAATCGGCCAGCTTCTTGCGCTGTGCGTCCTGGTTGGCACGCGCGGCGGCGGCCTGTGCGGCACGCTCGGCCCGAATGCGCTCGAAGCTGTCGTAAGTGCCGGGGTAGAGCGTCAGCTTGCCCTGCTGGAGGTGGAGGATGTGGTCGACCACGTTGTTGAGCAGGTCGCGCTCGTGGCTGATGACGATCAGCGTCTTGGGATAGGACTGAAGGAAATTCTCCAGCCAGAGCGTGGCTTCGAGGTCGAGGTGGTTCGAAGGTTCGTCGAGCAGGAGCACGTCGGGCTGCGAGAACAGCAGGCCGGCGAGTGCCACGCGCATTTTCCAACCGCCGGAGAAACTGTCGAGCGGGCGGTTCTGCATCTCCTCGTCGAAGCCGAGGCCGACGAGGATACGGGCCGCGCGCGCTTCGCCGGTATAGGCATCGATGGCCAGCAGGCGCTCATGCACGTCGCCAAGGCGGTCGGGATCAACGCAGGTTTCGGATTCGGCGAGCAGGTCCTTGCGCTCGGTATCGGCATCCAGCACGGCTTCCAGCGCGGTGCGCGTGCCGGTTGGGGCTTCCTGGGCGATATAGCCGAGCCGGGCACGGCGCGGCATCTCCACCGAACCGCCGTCCGGTTCGAGTTGGCCGATGATGGCCTTGACCAGGGTAGACTTGCCCGCGCCGTTACGGCCGATCAGGCCGACCTTGCCGTCCTTGGGAATCGTTGCGGCAGCTTGGTCGAGTATGGTTCGCCCGCCAAGGCGGACGGTAATGTCGCGGATCGTCAGCATGGGGAGCGCCTAGAGGATTTTTCGCGCGGTTGGAAACATCTTCCGACTTCGTGCGATTCCGCAACGTTCCGCTGCGCTGGCACGCCCATTTCGGGTCGCTGTGTGCAGCCGTGAACGCCCGTTAGATCTGTCCCGAAGTTATCAACACCAATATGCCCGGGATTGCGATGACAGGTTCTGTCATGACCTGTTCCGCAACTGGGCGAATCGGTTATCGTTTTATCTTGCAACGCGGAATCACATGTGATTCTATCGCTTTCATGAGGTCGAACTCTCCCGTCATGCGTCAGGACGCCAGCCTTGCCAAGGAACGCCTGGTCCAGGGCATCGCGCTTGCGCTGCTCCTGCTGATGGGTGCTTTCGTGATCGCCGGCCCCAGCGGGTTGATCGCCTGGACCGAGAACCAGCACCAGCTGGAGGAGCGCCGCACCAAGCTGGCCGAACTTCGCGTCACGCGCGATCACCTGAAGAACCGCGTCGGACTGCTCGATCAGAACCATGTCGATCCCGATCTTGCGGGTGAGTTGCTGCGCAGCAATCTCAACGTCGTTCGTCCCGACGAAATGGTGATGATGCTCGACAAGTGAGCCGCTGGCCGGGCACGTCCCGTGCCTGCCAAACCGATCCGATATGGCTGAACTTTCGTCCAATTGTGGCCACTCTGTTGCGGGTGGCCATAATTTTTGTGCCACCTGCGGCAAATTTCCTTCATCGCGCTTTCGATTTCCGCTGGGCGTCCTATAAGCGGCCCGAAATCAATCGCACCAACGATGGGGAGTCCCGTTGCCCAAAGCAAAGACTGACGCCGGGTCCGGCGCTGAGCCAGCCGTAGTACCGGCACAGGACGAAGACTTCGCGCTGCACAGCCTCCAGGAGAAGCTCGCGGCCGATCGGCGCTACACGCCGAACAAGGAAGAACTTCTCAATCTCTACGAGCAGATGGTCCTCATCCGCCGCTTCGAAGAGCGCGCAGGCCAGCTTTACGGCCTGGGCCTGATCGGCGGCTTCTGCCATCTCTACATCGGCCAGGAAGCCGTTGCCGTGGGCCTTCAGTCCGCGCTCGATTCCAACCGCGACTCGGTCATCACCGGCTATCGCGACCACGGCCACATGCTTGCCTACGGTATCGATCCGAAGGTGATCATGGCCGAGCTGACCGGCCGCGAAGCCGGTATCTCGCGCGGCAAGGGCGGCTCGATGCATATGTTCAGCGTCGAGCACAAGTTCTACGGCGGCCACGGTATCGTGGGCGCACAGGTCTCGCTCGGTGCCGGTCTCGCCTTCGCGCACAAGTACCGTGAAGACGGCGGCGTCGCGATGGCCTACTTCGGTGACGGCGCGGCCAACCAGGGCCAGGTCTACGAGAGCTTCAACATGGCGGCTCTCTGGAAGCTGCCGATCATCTTCGTGATCGAGAACAACGGCTACGCCATGGGCACCGCCGTGAAGCGCGGCTCGGCCGAAACGCACTTCTACCGCCGTGGCACCGCATTCCGCATCCCCGGTATGCAGGTCGACGGCATGGACGTGCTCGAAGTCCGCAAGGCTGCCGAAGTGGCGCTGGAATATGTCCGCGCGGGCAATGGTCCGGTTCTCATGGAACTGAACACCTACCGCTATCGCGGCCACTCGATGTCCGACCCCGCGAAGTACCGCAGCCGCGAGGAAGTGCAGGATGTTCGCGAGAAGCGCGATCCGATCGAGCACGTGAAGCAGGATCTCGTCGCCCTTGGCGTGGACGAAGCCGCGCTGAAGGAAATCGACAAGCGCGTCCGTGCGCAAGTCGCGGAATCGGCCGACTTCGCCGAAAGCTCGCCCGAGCCCGATCTCTCTGAACTCTATACTGACGTCCTGGTGGAGCGCTACTGATGGCGATCGAACTGAAGATGCCGGCGCTCTCTCCGACGATGGAGGAGGGCAAGCTTGCCCGCTGGCTGGTGAAGGAAGGCGACGAAGTCTCATCCGGCGACATCCTCGCCGAAATCGAGACCGACAAGGCGACGATGGAATTCGAAGCCGTCGACGAAGGTACTGTCGGCAAGATCCTCGTGGCCGAAGGCACCGAGGGCGTGAAGGTCGGCACGGTGATCGCCGTGCTCGCCGGTGAAGGCGAAGATGCTTCGGCCGTCTCGGCTTCGGCGCCGAAGGCCGAGGCTGCACCCGCTGCCGAAGCCGCTCCGGCTGCTGCTCGCCCCGAAGCACCTGCTCCGGTCGCGAAGAAGGACCCCGAAGTTCCCTTCGGCACCAACATGAAGACCTCGACCGTCCGCGAAGCCCTGCGCGATGCGATGGCCGAGGAAATGCGCCGCGATCCGCGCGTCTTCGTGATGGGCGAGGAAGTCGCCGAGTACCAGGGCGCGTACAAGGTGACCCAGGGCCTTCTCGAGGAATTCGGTCCGCAGCGCGTGATCGACACCCCGATCACCGAGTACGGCTTTGCCGGTATCGGCACCGGCGCCGCCATGGGCGGCCTGCGTCCGATCATCGAGTTCATGACGTTCAACTTCGCCATGCAGGCGATCGACCACATCATCAACTCGGCGGCCAAGACCAACTACATGTCTGGCGGCCAGATGCGTTGCCCGATCGTGTTCCGCGGCCCGAACGGCGCAGCGGCCCGCGTCGGCGCGCAGCACTCGCAGAACTACGGCCCGTGGTACGCAAACGTGCCGGGTCTCGTCGTGATCGCGCCCTATGACGCTTCGGACGCCAAGGGCCTGCTCAAGGCAGCGATCCGCAGCGAAGATCCGGTCGTGTTCCTTGAAAACGAGCTGGTCTACGGGCGTACCTTCGAACTGCCCGAACTCGACGATCACGTCCTGCCGATCGGAAAGGCGCGGATCATGCGCGAAGGCAAGGACGTGACCATCGTGTCCTACTCGATCGGCGTCGGCCTTGCGCTCGAAGCCGCCGAGCAGCTGGCCGGTGAAGGCATCGAAGCCGAAGTCATCGACCTTCGCACCCTGCGCCCGCTCGACAAGGAAACGGTGCTGGCCAGCCTCGCCAAGACCAACCGCATGGTCGTGGCGGAAGAAGGCTTCCCGGTCTGCTCGATCGCTTCCGAGATCATCGCGATCTGCATGGAAGAAGGCTTTGACAACCTCGATGCCCCGGTCGTGCGCGTCTGCAACGAAGACGTGCCGCTGCCTTACGCGGCCAACCTCGAAAAGGCGGCGTTGATCGACACGCCGCGCATCGTCGAGGCGGTTCGCAAGGTCTGCTACCGCTGAGATCCTCGCGGATCCGGCGTAAGAGCTGAAAAGTCTGGACGGCGGCGGAGCTAAAGCTCCGCCGCCGTCTTCCGTTGCGCCCTCTGTTCAAGGCCGATGTTTCCGGGCTTGCGTGATCGTCCTTGCGGGCTAGAGAGACCGCGTGTCCGAGCCATCATCCCCTGAGAGCCGTCCCGAAGACCTGCTTCTGCCGGCCTTGCCGCAGACCATGCGGCTTGCGCTGGCCTATGCCCCGCCATCCGCACGCCTGCAGACGCTGGCGTTGCTGGCGCTGGACCAGCGGCTTGCCGGACTGCTGCGTCATTCGCGCGAACCGATGATGGCGCAGATCCGCCTGGCCTGGTGGCGCGAAACGCTGGAACGCGACGCAGCCGAATGGCCGGAGGGCGAGCCGCTGCTCGCCGCGCTGCGCAGTTGGAACGGCGGCCACCGCGCACTTGTCGCCCTGGTCGATGGCTGGGAGGCTTTGACCGGAGAGGCGCCGCTGGCACCGGAAGCGCTGGAAGAAATGGTGGATGGCCGTGCTGCCGCCTTCGCCGGACTGGCAGCGGCGCTGGGGCGCGACGCTGAAGCAGAGGCCGCGCGCTCGCTGGGGCGTCGCTGGGCGCTGGCGGATCTTGCGACCAAGCTCAATCATCCCGGTGAAAGCGTCGTCGTACGGCGGCTTGCGCAAGCGGAGCAGGGGCGGTCCGTCCGGGTGTCCCGGGCGCTGCGTGCTCTGGCGGTTCTGGAGGGACTGGCCCGGGACAATCTCGCCAGCGGCGGGCAGGGCTCCGCGCGGACGGTGCTGAAGGCCATGCGCATCGGCCTGCTCGGGCGCTAGGTTAGCCTCGATAACAGACATGTAATTTCCCTGAGGCGCCGGGCTGAGGAGATAAGCCGCGCGCGAATTCAGGGAGACTGTCGATGCAGCGGTTCATCCTCGGCGGCGTCACGGCAATGGTGATGCTCTCGATCGGCCTGTTCTGGTGGCAGGGGCGGGCCGAAGTGGAAAAGGCTCCGCCGCTGCCTCCGGCCGCCGTCAGCCTGCCTGATCCTCAGGAGGTGCCGAGCGCGGATCTTGCCGATATCGAAGGACCCGAACTGCCCGAGGCGACCGAGCAGACGCGCGAGCAGCGACGGTTCGGGCGCTACGACCGGGACCGGGATGGGCGGATCACCCGCAACGAGATGCTTTCCACGCGCGTCGATGCCTTCCGCAAGCTCGACAAGGACGGGAATAACCTGCTGACGTTCGAGGAGTGGGCCGTGGCGACCGTCACGAAGTTCGAGGTCGCCGATGGCAACGGCGATCAGTCGCTTACGCCTGCGGAGTTCCGCAAGACCGCTTCACCCCCAAGTCGGGAAAAGCCCAAGCCGAAGTGCATTTGCAAGTAACGTCGTCCCGGACTTGATCCGGGACCGCTGGCAAAACTTGAGGCGCGAGTTGTCGGTAAAGCGCAAGGCTCGCCTGCGCGAGGTCGCGCCTAAAGACTGACAACGGTCCCGGATCAAGTCCGAGACGACGCGCGTTAGGCTTCACCCCGCGGGCGTCAAGCCTTCCAGCCAGGGCGCGATTTCCTGCTTGGCACGCTCGGTATAGGCTTCCTTGCGCTGCTTCTTCTTGACGTCGTGAAGCGGCGGGAAAAGGCCGAAGTTGACGTTCATCGGCTGATAGCTCTCGGCCTCGGCATCCCCGGTGATGTGCGAGAGCAGGGCGCCCAGCGCGGTCGTGCGCGGGGGTGCCTGCCAGTCGCGGCCAGCGAGCTGCGTGGCCGTCATCAGGCCTGCCATCATACCGACGGCAGCGCTTTCGACATAGCCCTCGCAGCCGGTGATCTGCCCGGCGAAACGAACATGGGGCGCGCTCTTGAGACGAAGCTGACGGTCCAGCAGAACCGGTGAGTTAATGAACGTGTTGCGGTGCAGTCCGCCGAGCCGTGCGAATTCGGCATTCTCGAGGCCGGGAATGGTGCGGAACAGGCGCACCTGCTCGGCATGCTTCAACTTGGTCTGGAAGCCGACCATGTTCCACAGGGTGCCGAGCTTGTTGTCCTGCCGCAGCTGCACGACCGCATAGGCCCAGCGACCCTTCGGATGCTCTTCGGTCGCCCAGTGCGGATTGTCGAGGCCCACTGGCTTCATCGGCCCGAAGCGCAGCGTTTCGACGCCGCGTTCGGCCATGACCTCGATCGGCATGCAGCCGTCGAAGTAGGGGGTGTTCGATTCCCAATCCTTGAAGGCGGTCTTTTCGCCGTCGAGGAGGGCCTGATGGAATGCAAGGTACTGCTCCTTGTCCATCGGGCAGTTGATGTAATCCTTGGTTTCGCCCTTGTCCCAGCGCGAGGCCATCCAGCAGACGTCCATGTCGATGCTTTCGCGGTAGACGATGGGGGCGATGGCATCGAAGAAGGCAAGGCTATCGGCGCCGGTCGCCTGTCCGATGCTGCCTGCCAGAGCCTCGGCGGTCAGCGGGCCGGTGGCGACGATGGTGGTGCCGGTATCGGGAAGCGTGTCCACGCGTTCGCGCACGATTTCCACGTTGGAAAGCGCGGAAAGCCGCGCCTCCACTTCGGCGGAAAAGACGTCGCGGTCCACGGCCAAGGCAGAACCGGCAGGCACCTGCGCCTTGGCCGCCGCCGCCATGATCAGCGAATCGCAGCGGCGCATTTCCTCGTGCAGCAGGCCGACTGCATTCTTTTCATGGTCGTCGGAGCGGAAGGAGTTGGAGCAGACCAGCTCGGCGAGCCCATCGCCCTGGTGGGCCGGGCTGCGTTCGCCCGTTCCGCGCATTTCCGAGAGGCGTACGCGAAAACCGCGCCGACCGAGCTGCCAGGCGGCTTCGCTGCCGGCGAGGCCGCCGCCGATGATATGGACGTCTTGAGTCATGGCGCCAGCGCCTAGACCTTTGCGCGCCGTCAGGGAAGGGTGTGCCGCGCTTAGGCGCCCGGCAGGATCAGCTTTCCGGCATGATCCCGTTCGACCGGACCGTGTGCGATCACTGCCGAGAGCGGCAGATCCGCGTAGATATGCGGGAACAGCGCGCCGCCGCGCGAGACTTCCCATTTCACCGATTCGCCCAGGGCCGCCAGGTCCACGGCGGCAATGCCGAGGCCGGTCTGACCCGCGAAATGCTTGTCCAGCGTCTCCTGCGCCTGATCGGCAGTGGACATGTGGATATAGCCATCGGCCAGATCGATCGGCGCTCCGGTGAAAGTCCCGTCGGAGAGCAGCGTTTGAAGCTGCTCTCCGGTCAGGATCTTGTAGGCGACGCTATCGCTCACGCTTCGTCGTCCGGCGCGCCGGTCTCATCCGAAGGCGCATCATCCGACGGAGCAGCAGGCGCTTCGCCTTCGATGGCGACGATTTCGGCCTCTTCCTCTTCCGCAGGCTCATCGAGGCGCACGGCGCTGACGACGTGTTCGTTGTTCGAGACGTTGAACAGGCGCACGCCCGCCGAGCCGCGACCGATTACGCGCAGCGATTCGAGGGGCAGGCGGATCAGCTTGGCCTGGTCGGTCACCAGCATGAGCTGGTCGGCGCGGGTGGCCGGGAAGCTGGCGACGACCGGGCCGTTACGGCCGATGTTGTCGATATTGGTGATGCCCTGGCCGCCGCGGCCGGTGCGGCGGTACTCGTAGGCCGAGGACAGCTTGCCGTAACCGTTGGCGCAGACCGTGAGAATGAACTGCTCCTTCTCCGCGAGGTAGGCGAAGCGATCGTCTTCCAGTGGATTTTCGCCGTCCTTCTCGCCCTTCCAAGGCGCGAAGCGGAGATAGGCGTCGCGCTCGTCCTGATCCGTCACGCGCACGCGGTGCAGGATCGACAGCGAGATGACCTCGTCGCCGTCCTTCAGGCTCATCGCCTTGACGCCGGTGGAGGTGCGGCTTGCGAATTCGCGAACGAGATCGCCGGCGAAGCGGATGGCCTTGCCCTGGCGGCTTGCCAGCAGGACGTCGTCCGAATGGCTGAGCAGCGCGACGCCGATCAGGCGATCCTCGCTGTCCTCGTCGAACTTCATCGCGAACTTGCCGTTCGAAGGAATGTTCGCGAAGGCGTCCATCGAGTTGCGGCGGACATTGCCCTTCGCCGTCGCGAAGACGACCGAGAGCTTGCTCCATTCCTTCTCGTCTTCGGGAAGCGCGAGAACGGTCTGGATCGTCTCGTCCTTGTCCAGCGAGGGCAGGAGGTTCACGATCGGGCGGCCACGCGTGGTCGGGCCGCCTTCGGGCAGCTTGTAGACCTTGAGGCGATAGACCTTGCCGGCGGTGGAGAAGAACAGCACCGGATTGTGCGTGGACGTGACGAACATCGTGGTGACGACGTCCTCGTCCTTCGTCGCCATGCCCGCGCGGCCCTTGCCGCCGCGTGCCTGCGCGCGGAAGGTGGAGAGCGGCGTGCGCTTGATGTAGCCGTCCATGGTCACCGTGACGACCATGTCCTCGCGTTCGATGAGGTCTTCGTCCTCGATGCCTTCGGCGGCGCCGGTCAGCTGCGAGACGCGCGGCGTGGCGTAGAGTTCGCGCACGACCACGAGTTCCTCGCGCATGACGCCGTAGAGCTTCACGCGGTCGGACAGGATCGAGAGATATTCCTCGATCGCGGCGGCAAGCTGCTTGAGCTCGTCGCCGATCTCGTCGCGGCCCAGCGCCGTCAGGCGATGCAGGCGCAAGTCGAGAATGGCCTTCACCTGGACCTCGGAAAGGCGATAGGTGCCGCCTTCCTGTTCGGCGTCGGGCTCGATCGCCTCGACCAGGCGGATATAGGGCGCGATGTCCCCGATCGGCCATTCCTTGGCGATCAGTCGTGCGCGGGCTTCGGCCGGGTTCGGCGCGCCGCGGATGATCTTCACCACTTCGTCGAGGTTCGAGACCGCCACGACGAGGCCGAGCAAGATATGGGCCCGGTCGCGCGCCTTGTTCAGTTCGAACTTGGTGCGGCGGGTGATGACCTCTTCGCGGAACTGGATGAAGGCCTGGATGATGTCCCGCAGGCTCATCGTCTCGGGACGGCCGCCCCGGATCGCTAGCATGTTTGCGGCGAAGTTCGACTGGGCGGGCGTGTTGCGCCAGATCTGGTTCAGCACGACTTCCGGCGTGGCATCGCGCTTGAGATCCACGACGACGCGCACGCCTTCGCGGTTCGATTCGTCACGGATGTCCGAGATGCCTTCGATCCGCTTTTCCTTGGCGGCTTCGGCGATCTTCTCGACGAGGTTGGACTTGCCGACCTGGTAGGGAATCGAGGTGAGGACGATCGAGCGGCGGTCTCCGCGTCCTTCCTCGATCTCGTGGCGGCAGCGCATGATGATCGAGCCGCGGCCCGTCATGTAGGCGTTGCGCGCGCCGCCCTGGCCGAGGATCAGCGGACCGGTGGGGAAATCGGGTGCCGGGATGATCTGGATCAGTTCCTCGACCGTGATGGCCGGGTTCTCGATCATGGCAAGGCAGCCGTCGATCACTTCGCCCAGGTTGTGGGGCGGAATATTGGTGGCCATGCCGACGGCGATGCCGCCCGCGCCGTTGACCAGCAGGTTCGGGAAGCGCGCGGGAAGCACGGTCGGCTCGCTTTCGGAGCCGTCGTAGTTGTCCGCGAAATCGACGGTATTCTTGTCGATGTCCGACAGAAGCTCGTTCGCCACCTTGTCGAGGCGGGCTTCCGTGTAACGCATGGCGGCCGGCGGATCGGGGTCCATCGAACCGAAGTTGCCCTGGCCGTCGATCAGCGGCAGACGCATGGACCAAGGCTGCGTCAGGCGGGCGAGGGCGTCGTAGATCGCGCTGTCGCCATGAGGGTGATACTTACCCATGACGTCGCCGACGATGCGGCTCGACTTGCGGTACGGACGACCGGCGACGTAGCCCGCTTCCTGGCAGGCATAGAGAATGCGGCGGTGGACCGGCTTGAGGCCGTCGCGCACGTCGGGCAGGGCGCGGCTCACGATTACGCTCATCGCGTAATCGAGGTAGCTCGTCTTCATCTCATCGACGATGTCGATGCGGGTATATTCGCCTTCGGGACCGATGTGCTCGGGGCCGTTCATGTCGGTGTCGTCGCTCACGCGCTGGATCGTTCGTTGCTGCGGGACAAAGGGTGATGGATCGCCCTAGGACATGCGCCGGGGGAAAGCCACACGATCCGATGAGGCTGCGAAGGCCTTGCGTGGATTTTTCCACACTTATGGGTCGAAGGGAGGCGGCCTGCCGCTCTGGTGCGATGGTCTGCGTGGAGCCTGCGTGCGGGAAGGAACCCGGAAGGCTGCGGCGAATTGCATTCAAACAGCGTTAAGTGGCGCAATCCTAATGCCGGGTCGAGGTTGCCAAGCCGGCGTTTCGCCGCCACACCGGCAACACCGAATTCCGGGAGTCATGCGTTCGCGCGTGTCTCCCACCTGTTTTGATGAGGAGTGGCCTGAATGGCTCGCAAGTTCCTGATTTCCCGTATCGCCCTGGCCGTTGCCATGACCGGCGGAATCGCCGCCGCGGCGGCGCCGACGATGGTCGTCGCCAAAGAAAAGGAGAAGGCGGCCGCCAAGGCTTCGTTCTCCAAGGAATATGCTGCCGTTGCCGCTCCGGTCGACAAGGCGATCGCGGATGCCAAGGCCAATGCCGCGGTCCAGGCCGCCTCGCAGAAGGCCCAGGCCGCCAAGACCGATGCCGAGAAGCAGGCTGCCCGCGCCGAAGTGGATGCCGCGATGGGCGGCGTGCTCGCGCAGCTTCAGACTGCGGAAGCCCAGGCCACCCAGCCGTTCGACAAGCTGAAGCAGGGCGAGATGACCCGCAACGTCGGCGTTCTGATGAATGACCCGGCCATGCAGCACAAGGGCCTCGTCATGATGCTCGACAGCGGCCAGACCAGCCCTGAATCGCTGGGCCAGGTTCAGTACCTCGCCGGTGTCACCGCCTATCAGAGCGAGAAGTACGACGTGGCTGCGCGCTACCTGCAGCAGTCGTTCGACGGCGGCTATCGCGACACCCAGAACATGATCCAGCCGCTGCTGGCCGACTCGTACAAGCGGTCGAACAACCCGCAGGCGGCGCTGGCAATGGTCCAGAAGGAACTGGAAGCCGCCAAGGCCAACGGCACCAAGCCCGCCGAAACTTCGATCCGCAGCGCGCTTCAGGCTTCCTACGATGCCAAGCAGCTGGCGCCGTCGACCGAATATGCCGCGATGCTTGCCCAGTACTATCCGAGCCCGGCGACCTGGAACATCTCGATCTCGATCGTGCGCCAGCTGGCCTCGCTCCAGAACGCCGAGAACCTCGACCTCATGCGCCTGATGAACGTCACCGGCGCGATGAAGGACAAGCGCGATTATCTGGAATATCTCCAGAACGTCGATCCGCGCGCTTTCCCGGGTGAAGCGGTCAAGATCATGGACCAGGGGCTCAGCAAGAACCTGCTGACCCAGGCCGAAGTCGGCCCTGACCGCGCCAACAGCGCCGGCCGCGTCTCGGCCGACAAGGCCTCGCTGCCGGCCACCGAGCGTGATGCCATGAAGCCTGCCGCCACCGCCGCGCAGGTGACCGGCGCCGCCGACGTCTTCCTGAGCTACGACGAGTTCGCCAAGGCGGAAACGCTTTACAAGGCGGCCCTCGGCAAGCCGGGTGTCGATGCCAACAAGGCGAACTTGCGCCTCGGCATGGCCCAGGCGATGCAGGGCAAGTCCGCCGATGCTCAGGCGACGCTCGCCAAGGTCACCGGCACGCGCGCGCCCGTCGCCAAGCTCTGGGCCGCCTATGCGCTCAGCAAGGGCACGCCCGCTACCTGAGCTTTCGGGAGCCTGAAATAGAAAGGGCGGCGGGGAAACCCGCCGCCCTTTTCTTGTGTGAGGGACAGACCGGAGCGTTGACGTCGCTCCGGCCTTGGGACGTCAGGAAGCCGGTGCGAATTCGCCGGTGGTTTCGTCCATCAGGTGCAGCTGACCATCGGAAATGGCGAAGAATGCGCCGCGCAGCTTGAGGTCGCCGTTTTTCACCTTGCTGCGCACGCACGGGAAGGTCATCAGGTTCTCAAGGCTGACGCGGACTGCCGCCTGCTCCATCTGGCGCTCGGCGGGACGGCCGCTCGTGCCGAATTCCGCAGCGACGGGGGCGCGGGCTTCGTCCAACATCGAGATCCAGTCGGCGATGAAGCCGCCCTGTCCGGGTTCGGCGCCGTGCAGTTCCTGGGTGAGCGCGGCCTTGCAGCCGCCGCACATGCCGTGGCCCATGACCACGACTTCTTTGACCTTCAGGACCTGCACCGCGAATTCCAGTGCGGCGGAGACGCCGTGATGGCCGGGCGTGGTCTCGAAGGGGGGGACGAGGGCGGCGACGTTGCGAACCACGAAGATTTCGCCGGGATCGACGTCGAAGATCTGCGAGGGATCGACGCGGCTGTCCGAACAGGCCACGATCATCACTTCGGGCTGCTGGCCTTCGCTGAGGCGCTCCCAGCGCTCGCGGTTCGGGCTCCATCCGCTGGAACGAAAGCGGCGGTAGCCTTCGAGGAGATTATCGAGGACGCGTTGTCCGTGCTGCGGGGCGCTGGAATCGGTCATGGTTTGCCTCCATTGAAACGCACGCAACCCTTAGTCAGGATATTCGCACTGGCAAGCGGCAGCGCTTGCGACTATCTGGACGCCATGAACGATCTTTCCTCCGTGCCGAGCCCAGAGCAGAAGCCCGAACGTCAGCGCAAGCCCGACTGGATCCGCGTCAAGGCGCCGACCAGCAAGGGATACGGCGAAACGCGCCAGTTGATGCGGGATCTTAAGCTCAACACGGTGTGTGAGGAAGCGGCCTGTCCGAACATCGGTGAGTGCTGGACCAAGAAGCACGCGACCGTGATGATTCTCGGCGACACCTGCACCCGCGCCTGCGCCTTCTGCAATGTGAAGACCGGCATGCCCGGCCGCGTCGATCCTTCCGAACCGGAACATGTCGCCGAACTGGCGCTGAAGACCGGTCTGGAGCACATCGTCATCACTTCGGTGGACCGCGACGACCTGCCGGACGGCGGCGCAAACCAGTTCGTGAAGGTGATCCAGGCCCTGCGCGCGGCCACGCCTTCGACCACGATCGAGATTCTCACGCCCGACTTCCGCGGCAAGATGCGCCGTGCGGTCGAGGCGATCGTCGAAGCCGGGCCGGACGTCTACAATCACAACCTCGAAACGGTTCCCCGGCTCTATCCGACCATCCGCCCCGGCGCGCGCTATTATGCCTCGCTGCGCCTGCTGGAAGAGGTAAAGGCCCACAATCCGCTGATCTTCACGAAGTCCGGCGTGATGCTGGGCCTTGGGGAGGAGCGTCTCGAAGTCCATCAGGTGATGGACGACATGCGCTGCGCCGATATCGACTTCCTGACCATGGGCCAGTACTTGCGCCCGACGCCGAAGCATGCCGAGGTCAAGGAATTCGTCACGCCCAAGGCCTTCGACGCTTACGGCGCCATCGCGCGTGCCAAGGGCTTCCTTCAGGTCGCATCCTCGCCGCTGACGCGGTCGAGCTATCACGCCGGCAGGGACTTCGCCGAAATGCGCGCCGCGCGTGAAGCGAAGCTTGCCAAGATGGCTCCCGGGGCCGCGCCGAAAGCCTGACGCATGCCCGGAATTCACGAGACCCAGCGGCTGCACTACAGCGCCGAGCAGATGTTCGATCTTGTCGCGGACGTCGGCCGTTACCAGGAATTTCTGCCCTGGGTGGTCGCCACCCGCGTCAAGTCCGACAGCGAGACCGAGATGGTCGCCGACATGCTGGTCGGCTTCAAGGCGCTGCGCGAGAAGTTCACCTCCCGCGTGGAGAAGGTCCGCCCACGCGAGATCAAGGTCCACTATGTCGACGGTCCGATGAAGGACTTGCACAACCACTGGATCTTCCATCCCGTGGATGCGCATAGCTGCGACATCGAATTCGACGTGCGCTTCAGCTTCCGCAACGCCCTGTTCGAGAAGCTGGCCGGTCAGTATTTCGACAAGGCGTTCCGCAAGATGGTCGCGGCTTTCGAGACGCGCGCGCACGAGCTTTACGGCGAGCCGGTCTGATCCGTCGTCCCGGACTTGATCCGGGACCGCTATCGATCTTGAGGCGCTCGTTCGCGAGCAAGGCGCGGCGAGGCCAGCGGTCCCGGATCAAGTCCGGGACGACGGACAACAAATCACCGGATCAATCCGCGTAAGCGGGCAATTCCGTTCCCGGCAGCAGCAGCTCAAGCGCAACTACCGCCGCATGGTGGCGGATTTCCGCGCGGTTGGCGCCTGCGATCAGCTTCTGCTCCGCATGGACTTCCTCCTCACCGCGATGGGCGCGGGCGAAGACGACCGTGCCAACCGGCTTGAGTTCGCTGCCGCCATCCGGCCCGGCAATACCGCTGATCGCCACGGCGACGTCGGCGCGGCTATGCGCGATCGCGCCCTGGGCCATGGCCCAGGCCGTTGCGGGCGAAACCGCGCCGAGCGTGTCGATGATGTCCGAAGGAACGCCGAGCAGTTCCTGCTTGGATTCGTTCGAATACGTCACGAAACCGCGGTCGAGTACGGCGGACGATCCCGCCACTTCGGTCAGTGCCGCGCAGACGAGTCCGCCCGTGCAGCTTTCCGCCAGCGCCACTTTACGCCCGATCGCCTTGTTTTCGGCAATCACCCTTGCGGCAAGGTCGTAGAGGTCCTGCGGGAAGAGAATGTTGTCGGCCATGTCAGTCCTTGCAGAGAGTGAAGCCGCCGAGCTTCGCCTTGCCCGGGGCGACTTCATCGGCCTTGGAGGTCGCTTCGATGAGCAGCGCGATCAGGCCTGCGGTATTCTCGGGCGGGAGAGGGCTGAGCAGGTCGAGCGCAAGGTCGACCTTGTCGCAGGACTTCAGCGGAAGTTCCTGGGAAACCAGCCCTTCCACGGTGATGTCCACCAGCGGGCGGAGCGATTCGTCGGGCAGGTTGCGCGCGAACTGGCCGACTTGCGCGTCCTTGCTCTGACCGAGTTTCAGGAATGCGGCCTTGGCCTCCGGCCAGTAGCGGGCCTTCTGCGAGGCATAGCGGCTGACAAGCTCTGCGCCATGGGTCCGCAGGAACGAATCGCTGGGCAGGACTTGCGCACAGCGCTTGCTGGTGCCGGAAATGACTTGCGGCAGCGCATATCCGAACAGCGACCGAGCCTCCGCCTTGGTCAGGCAGGACTGCTGAGCGCTGGCGACGCCGGGCAGCACGGCCAGCGCCGAGGCGAGGGTGAGGCCGATGGTCTTGCGCAGGGTGGGCATGAAAACGGGCATTCTCGTCTCCTCAGATCCTTGCCAGGCTGACGGCGGCCTGACAGGCGATTCCTTCGGCCCTGCCGGTGAAACCCAGCTTTTCGGTCGTGGTTGCCTTCACGCTGATCAGCGAGGGATCCACGCCCAGAATCTCAGCGAGGCGCAGGCGCATGGCTTCCCGGTGCGGGCCGATCTTGGGGGCTTCGCAGATGATCGTGATATCGGCATTGCCCAGCGCATAGCCCGCCTCGTCGATGAGCTTGCCGGCGTGGGCCAGGAACTGGTCCGACGAGGCGCCTTTCCAGCGCAAGTCGCTCGGCGGAAAGTGCTGGCCGATGTCCCCCTTGCCCACCGCGCCGAGCATGGCATCGACAAGCGCGTGAATGGCGACGTCGGCGTCGCTGTGGCCGGAAAGACCGTGGGTATGCTCGATCCTCACGCCGCAGAGCCAAAGCTCCTCGCCTTCTTCAAGGCGGTGGACGTCATAGCCGGTGCCGACCCGGATTGGCGGGGCAGAAGGGGTGAAATCCGCGGCATAAGTCAGCTTGTGCAAGGCTTCGTCTCCTTCGACGAGCGCGATTCCCATTCCGGCGGCCCGGGCCACCTGGGCGTCGTCTCCGGCATTGGTCGCGCCGTCCCAGGTGCGGTGAGCGGCAAGGATTTCGGCAAAGCGAAAGGCCTGCGGTGTCTGGACCCGGCGAAGATCCTCGCGCCTCGCGGGCGCGCCCATCACTTCGGCGCCCGCCTCCCGCTCCGCATGGGCCAGGCTGTCCGCTACAGGCAGCACCGGAATCGCACCCTCGCGAACGGAGAGCGCTGCGAGCAGGCGGTCGATCACGAGGGCTGGAAGCATGGGCCGGGCAGCATCGTGGATCAGTACGAGATCCGGCGCCGTGCCGACCAACACCTCCAGCCCCAGCCTGACCGATTCCTGCCGCGTTTCGCCGCCGTTCGTGAACTGGACGCCCGCAATGCCCGCAAGCGCAGCGGTGGCGATCTCTTCCGCGCCTTGCGGAATGACCACCAGGATCGGGGCGATCCCGGCCCGGGCCAGTGCCTCGACCGAATGGCGGACGACGGGCTTGCCGCGCCAGGACGCGAACTGTTTGGGAATGGGCTGACCGGCGCGCAGTCCCTTGCCTGCTGCTACCACGATGGCGGCGGCGGATTGGGTGCGGGCGGGACGCGGGCGCGTTTCTGACAGGTCTTGCGACATTGTCGTTGCCGGTAATCGCTTGCCGAGACGAGGGCAATCCACTATGCGCTGCCTGTTTTTTAGGCACATCTCGTTTCTTAGGCAATTATCGGTTCGCGCAATGAAGACTCTGCCCACTCCTCCGGCTCTGAAGCCGATCCAGGTCGGTCCCGTCACGATCGACTGTCCGGTCGTGCTGGCGCCGATGACGGGCGTGTCGGACCTGCCGTTCCGCCGGATGGTGCGCGGCTTCGGTTCCGGCCTCAACGTCACCGAGATGATCGCCAGCCCCGCCGCCATTCGCGAAACGCGCGTATCGATCCAGAAGGCCATGTGGGACCAGATCGAGGATCCGGTGTCCATGCAGCTGGTCGGCTGCGAGCCGGAGCAGATGGCCGAGGCTGCGAAGCTGGTGGAGGATCGCGGCGCCGCGATCATCGACATCAACATGGGTTGCCCGGTCCGCAAGGTCGTGAACGGTGATGCCGGCTCCGCGCTGATGCGCGACGTGCCGCTGGCCACCCGCCTGATCGAGGCGACGGTGAAGGCGGTGAAAGTGCCGGTCACCGTCAAGATGCGCATGGGCTGGTGCCACGACAGCCTCAATGCGCCCGAACTCGCCCGCATTGCCGAGGATCTCGGCGCGCAGATGATCACCGTTCATGGCCGCACCCGCAACCAGATGTACAAGGGCTCGGCCGACTGGGCCTTCGTGCGCGGCGTCAAGGACGCGGTCTCGATCCCGGTGATCGTCAACGGCGACATCCTGGATATCGAAGATGCCGCCAGTGCGCTGGAGCAGTCCGGCGCCGATGGTCTGATGATCGGGCGCGGCGCTTACGGAAAGCCCTGGATTCTCGCCAAGGTCATGCAGTGGTGGCGCGGCAACGGCCTGATGGCGGAACCGGACTTCGGCCAACAGTACGAGATCATCCGCAAGCATTACGAGGACATGATTTCGCACTACGGCCGCGATACCGGTGTCAAGATGGCCCGCAAGCACCTGGGCTGGTACGTCAAGGGCATCAAGGGCTCGGCCGAGTTCCGCAATCGCGTGAACTTCGTCGACAACGCCGAGGACGTGCTGCGCTCGCTGGCGGAATTCTACGCGCCCTATCGCGACGGCGGTTCCGAGGCAGAGGGCAACGCGCCCGCATCGGCAGACCGTCAGGCTGCATGAGCCTTGCGCCCCACACGGCCCTCCCAGCAGCCTCGCGCCTGATCGCGAGCCTGCCGCAGGCGGTCGTTTTGCTGGAACCAGGCCTCCGCATCGCCTCGCTCAACCCTGCGGCCGAGCAGTTCTTCGGCCAGTCCTTGCGCCTGCTGGTCGGCACGCCCTTGCAGGACATCCTGAGCTTCTCCGACCGGCGCCTGCGTAACCGGCTCGACGACTACGAAACGCCCGTTTCGGCCCGCGAAGTGATGGTCACGCTCAAGGGCAAGGGTGTGCGCCGCCTCGACATCAATGTCGCGCCTGTTGCGGACACACCGGGCTGGCAGGTGCTGACGATCCACGACAATACCGCTACCGAAGCGCTCGGTGACGATTCCGGGGGCCCCGATAACGCGGTGCTACGCGGCCCCGAGATCATGGCGCACGAGATCAAGAACCCGCTCGCCGGTATTCGCGGCGCGGCGCAGTTGCTTGCGCGCAAGGTCGAGGACAAGGACCGGGCCCTGACCGAGCTGATCACGTTGGAAGTCGATCGGATCGCCAACCTGATCGACCAGATGCAGAAGCTGAGTCGCCGCACCACAGCGCCGGTCGAGGCCTGCAATCTTCACGAGGCCGCGCGCCGCGCGCTCGACGTGCTCTCGGCCGCGAATGGCGAAGCACCGCCCCGCGCCAAACTGGTCGAGGAATTCGATCCCTCGCTCCCCTCGGTCCTGGGCAGCCCCGATGCGCTCGTTCAGGTCATCATCAACCTCATCGCTAACGCTCTTGAGGCGTGTGGCAGCGAGGAAGCGCCGCGCGTTTCGATCCGTACGCGCTTCGCCAGCGGGCTTCAGCTCCATACGAGCGATTCGGGCGAGCCGGTGAGGCTTCCGGTCGAACTGCGCGTGACGGACAACGGCCCCGGCGTCGATCCCGCCATGCGCGATCATATCTTCGAGCCTTTCGTCACCACCAAGAAATCGGGGCAGGGCCTTGGCCTTCCGCTCGTTCGCAAGCTCGTTCGCGACATGAACGGGCGCATCACCCATGAGCGGGACGAGGAGGGCGGCCTTACGCACTTCCGCGTCCACCTGCCGCTGGCGCGCGAAACCCGCGGCCGTACATCCAGAAGGAGACCGGCGGCGTGAGCGTGCTGCTTGTCGAAGACGATCTCTCCATCGCCATCGTCATTACCGCTGCCCTGGAAGCCGAGGGGTTCAGCGTCGTTCACTGCCAGTCCATCGCGGAGCGCGACCGGCTGCTGGGCGAGGGCGCCTATCAGGCCCTCGTGACCGATGTAATGCTGCCGGACGGCGACGGGATCGAGACGATCGACCGTGTGCGGGCGCGGCATCCCGCTCTGCCGATCGTCATCCTGTCGGCCCAGAACACGCTCGATACCGCGGTACGGGCGACCGATACCGGCGCCTTCGAGTATTTTCCCAAGCCTTTCGATATCGACGAACTGGCCCGGACGGTGCGCCAGGCGGCAGGCGCGGGGCAGGGTGTCGATCTCGGCGGCGAGGAACCGCTGGGTGATGGCCTGCCGCTGGTCGGGCGCAGTACGGCGATGCAGACCGTGTTCCGTATGATCACGCGCGTCCTGCGCAACGACCTGACCGTGCTGATTCTGGGCGAATCGGGCACCGGCAAGGAGCTGGTGGCGGAAGCGGTCCACGATCTCGGCCATCGGCGGACGGGGCCTTTCATCGCCGTGAACACGGCCGCGATCCCTGCTGACCTCATCGAAAGCGAACTGTTCGGGCACGAGAAGGGCGCCTTTACCGGCGCCGTCGCCCGCCATCTGGGCAAGTTCGAGCAGGCCGCCGGTGGGACCCTGTTCCTCGATGAGATCGGCGACATGCCGATGCAGGCGCAGACCCGTCTGCTGCGCGCGCTCCAGTCCGGCACCGTGCGCCGGGTGGGCGGGCGCGACGAGATCAGGCTGGACGTCCGCATCATTGCCGCGACCAACAAGGATCTCGAACCGGAAATCGCCGCCGGACGGTTCCGCGAAGATCTCTACTATCGCCTCAACGTCGTACCGATCCACATGCCGCCGCTGCGGGACCGGCGCGACGATATCGAGGTGCTGGCCCGGCATTTCCTTCAGCATGCCGCCAATGAAGGGCTCCCCCGCCGCCAACTGACCGCCGAAGCGGCCGATCTGCTGAGTCGACAGCCATGGCGCGGGAACGTGCGCGAACTGAAGAACTTCATTTACCGCCTCGCCCTTCTGGCGCGGGAAGATGCGATCGACCCGGATAGCATCCTGCCCCTGCTGGCGGTGGAGACTGCTCCGGCGTCATCGGAGGAAGGCAGCGGCGATCTCTCGCAGGCGGTCATGCGGTGGCTTGCGGAGGAGCGTCCGGCCAGCGGCACGATCTATCAGGCCGCTGCAGCCGCGTTCGAACGGCCTCTCTTCGCCGAAGTGTTGAGGGAAACGGGCGGAAATCAGCTGAGGGCCGCGCAGGCTCTCGGGATAAATCGCAACACCTTGCGCAAGCGCCTGAGCGAACTGGCGCTCGATCCCGAGGAATTCACTCGTCGATCATGATCCGGCCTTGATGGATTTACTCTTGCAAAGTGGCAACACGGGCGTTGTAACGGTGCAACGATGAGCGAGACATTGGTCCACAAACGCGCCTGGCCGCGCTGGTGGCGGCGCATGCAGGTTGCTGCACGCCGCGCGAATTTCTTCGCGATCATGGAAGTGCTTTCGATCGCGGCCTTCCTGATCATGACCACGATCACCTGGATCGCGGTCAACTCGCGCGACAAGGGGCAGCTCCTGCCCTCGAACCTCACCGCGACGCTGCTGGTCGGCACGCTGGTTCCCGCGATGGCAATCCTGGTCCTGCTCGGCCGCCGCATGGCCTTGCGGCGGGCGGCGGAGAATATCGGCGGCACCGGCCAGATGCACGTCCGCCTGGTGTTCATCTTCTCGCTGATTGCCGCGGTGCCGACCCTGCTGGTGGTGGTGTTTGCCTCGTGGTTGTTCCAGTCCGGCGTCGAGTTCTGGTTTTCCGATTCCTCTCGCGGACTGCTCGAAAACGCCAACAAGCTGGCGCGGGGATACTACGAGCAGACGCAGCGCGACGTGGGCTACGAATCGGCGTCCATGGCCGTGGACACGAAAAAGGTCCTTTCTGAAAACCCGGTGGCGAGCGAGCGTTTCACGCGTTTCTTCGCAGATCAGGTCTACCGGCGAAACCTCTCCGTCGCGGCCATCATCCAGATTGCCAGCGACGGGACCCAGCGAACGCCGATCATCGTCGATCCCGAAGGCAAGACCGAGGACAAGCGGATCACGCCTCAAATGGAGGACAGCCTTAAGAAGGGCGACCAACTGGTGGTCACCTCGAACAACGACCGCATCGTGGCGGTCGTGCCGATCGACAACGACGCGGGCGTCTACCTCTATGCCGCGCGCAGTTCGGATCTGCTTGCGCTCAGTCAGGGTCAGCGCGCCGAGAACATCGTCCAGGCCTATGAAGTGCTGACCAATCGCGCGCGCGTTCTGCAATTGCGGTTCAACGTCGCGCTGTTCATCGCCTCACTGGCGCTCGTTGGGCTGGCGGTATGGTTCGCGCTGCGTTTCGCTGATCGGCAGGTCAAGCCGCTCTACGAACTGGTCGATGCGGCGCGCCGGGTCGGCAGCGGCAATTTCGCGCTGCGGATCGAAGGACGGACGGGCGCCGACGAGATCGGCCTGCTCAACCGCGCCTTCAACCGCATGACCGCGCAGATCGAGAAGCAGACGCAGGCGCTGCTCGGTGCCAACCGCCAGCTTCACGAGCGCCGCGTCTTCATCGAAGCCGTGCTGGAATCTGTGACGTCCGGCATCATCTCCCTGGATACGGCAGGCCGTATCCTGCTGATGAACAGCACGGCGCAGAAGCTGCTGACGGTTAGGGCGGAACTTCCCGAGGATATGCCGCTGGAAGATCTTGCACCGCAGCTTGCTGCCCTGATCGATCAGGGCAGCTCTGGCGGCCTGGTGCAATACAACCGCAGCGGGGATCTGCTGACTTTCGCCGTCAAGGTGAGCCGCGACGCTACCGGCTATGTCATCACTTTCGAGGATATCACGCGTCAGCTTCTCGACCAGCGCACCGCTGCCTGGTCCGACGTGGCGCGCCGCATCGCACACGAGATCAAGAATCCGCTGACGCCGATCCAGCTTGCGACCGAACGCCTCAGCCGCCGCTATCGCAAGCAGATCGTGGACAACCCGGAACTGTTCGAGGACCTGACCCGCACGATCATCCGCCAGGTCGGCGAATTGCGCAAGATGGTCGACGAGTTCTCCTCTTTCGCAAGATTGCCCAAGCCTGTGTTCCGTTCGGAAGACCCGGTTGCGCTCACGCGGCAGGCGCTGTTCCTGCAGGAAGTGGCGCGGCCGGATATCGGTTTCCGCTTCGAAAGCGATCCGGCAATCGGCGCGATCGACTGCGATCGTCATCAATACGGGCAGGCGATGACGAACGTGCTCAAGAACGCCGTCGAAGCGATCGAGGCAAAAGCCAAGGAAGCCGATGCCGACTATCGCGGCACGATCGCCGTCGCGGTGGAAGCGCTTCCCGAGGCGATCCTCGTCAGCATAGCCGATAACGGAATCGGTCTTTCGCAGGATCGCGAGCGGATCATCGAGCCCTACGTCACCACGCGTGAAAAGGGCACCGGGCTCGGCCTCGCCATCGTCAACAAGATCATCGAGGAACACGGCGGCGAAATGCTGTTCATGCCGACCCCCGGCGGCGGCACTACCGTAACCATGCGCTTCGCTACTGATCCGCTAGCCCATGCCCGCAAGCAGGAGGCCGCCGAATGATGCCGGCCCGTCGCAACCTGCTTTCCCTGTCCAACACCCTCACCAAGAAGACAAAGTCATGGCTCTCGAAATCCTGATCGTCGACGACGAACGCGACATCCGTGAACTGGTCGCAGGCGTCCTGAGCGACGAAGGCTACGAATGCCGCACCGCCGGAGACAGCGAGGCCGCGCTTGCCGCGATCGATGCCCGCCGCCCGTCGCTGGTGCTGCTGGATGTGTGGCTTCACGGCAGCCCGATGGACGGGTTGGAAGTGCTGGATGCGATCAAGGCGCGTGAACCCGAATTGCCGGTGATCATCTTCTCCGGCCACGGCAACATCGATACGGCAGTTGCCGCGATCAGCCGCGGCGCCGTGGACTTCATCGAAAAACCGTTCGAGGCCGAAAAGTTGCTCCACCTCGTCGGTCGCGCTACGGAAACCGAGCGCCTTCGCCGTGAGAACGCCCAGCTTCGCCATGATTTCTCTACCGGAGAGGAATTCACGGGATCGAGCGGGGCGATCAACCAGGTTCGCGCGACGCTCAAGCGCGTGGCCAATACCGGAAGCCGCCTGCTCATCACCGGCCCGGCAGGGTCCGGCAAGGAAGTTGCCGCGCGTCTGCTGCACGCCTGGAGCCCGCGTGCCGGGAACGCCTTCGTCAGCGTCAATTCCGCGCGGATCACGCCCGAGCGCTTCGAGCAGGAACTTTTCGGCGAGGAATCGGACGGCGCGCTGATCCGGCCAGGATTGCTGGAGACTGCGGACAGCGGCACGCTCTATTTCGACGAAGTGGCGGACATGCCGCTTTCGACGCAGGCCCGCATCCTGCGTGTATTAACGGACCAGGCTTTCGTCCGCGTCGGCGGCACGCGCCAGATCCGCGTCGACGTGCGCGTCGTCTCGTCGACTTCGCGTGATCTCGAAAAGGAGATCGCAGAGCGGCGTTTTCGCGAGGACCTGTTCTACCGCCTCAACGTCGTTCCCGTGACGATCCCCGCGCTTCGCGAGCGGCGCGACGACATTCCGGCGCTTATCGATCATTTCTTCGCGCGTTATGCCAACGAGCAGGGCGTTTCGCCGCCGCAAGTGAGCGCGGAAGCCATGACGGCGCTTCAGGCTTATGAGTGGCCGGGCAACGTGCGCCAGCTTCGCAATGTCGTCGAGCGCACGGTGATCATGGCCCCGCGCGAGAAGCTCGCCCGTATCGAGGCCGACATGCTGCCGCCGGAAATCTTCAACAGCCGCGGCAATGGCGACACCGGCGTCACGGTGATGATGAGCGCGCCCTTGCGTGAAGCGCGGGAGAGTTTCGAGCGTGAGTACTTGCGGGTGCAGATCCGCCGCTTCTCCGGGAACATTTCGAAGACGGCGTCCTTCATCGGCATGGAACGCTCGGCGCTTCATCGCAAGCTCAAGCTGCTGGGCATGGCCGACCGCCGCGAAGGCGATGAAGGTGAGGAACCAGCCTGACGAATCCCCGAAAAATCGAGGTTTTCCATATCATTAAAAAGCGTTATCGCGCGGCAGGGTTTTCGCTTTTTGCGAACCTGTCACAAGAATGCTACATTTTTCGCGTTTACTGCACTGCAGCAAGTCGGTAGATTCCGATTCGAGAACGGTCTCGGGAAGTTCCGAAGGCCAGATCGCGGACCGCAAAGCGGCCGCCAAAAAGAAGGAGAAATGATATGGCCGGCCGTACGCTGACCGCTCGTCCGCGAACCACGTCCCCCGAGGCCGAAACCGAAGCCGAAGCACCCGCCGCCGGTGCAGTGGCGCCGCCGCCGATCTCCGCCGGAACTTCGGCAGGGAAGGGGCAGAACCTTCAGGACCAGTTCCTCAACCTGCTGCGCAAGAACAAGACGCCGGTGACCATGTTCCTGGTCAAGGGCGTGAAGCTGCAGGGCATCGTTACCTGGTTCGACAATTTCTCCATTCTTCTGCGCCGCGACGGCCAGTCGCAGCTCGTCTACAAGCACGCGATCTCGACGATCATGCCTTCGACCCCGGTCGATGCGCGCCAGTTCTCGAGCGGTGCCGACAATGGCAAGAAGACGCGCGTGCTGCAGGACGTGTTCCTTTCCAGCATCCGCAACGCGGGCGTTCAGGTAACCATGTTCCTGATCAACGGCGTGATGCTTCAGGGCCGCGTCGCCGCTTACGACCTGTTCTGCATGCTGCTGGAGCGTGAAGGCTACGTCCAGCTTGCCTACAAGCATGCCGTTTCGACGATTCAGCCCGTGACTCCGGTCGATCTTCAGGCGCATGAAGAAGCCGAAGACTGAGATCATTCGGAAGCTGAACTGATTTGAACGACGAACTCAAGGGCGAGGTCACGCGCGGTGCGCGTGCCCTCGTCGTCTATCCGCAGATGCGTGGGAGAGGGGATCTCGATCCCGAAGCGCGTCTCGAAGAGGCCAGGGGCCTTGCACTGGCAATCGGTCTTGTCGTGGCGGAAGCCGTGGCGATACCGATCCGTGAACCAAGGGCGGGCACGCTCTTCGGCGAAGGCCAGATCCAGAACATCTCCGTAGCCTGCGAGCTTAACGAGGCCGAGCTGATCATCGTCGACGGCTCGCTGTCGGCCATCCAGCAGCGCAATCTTGAGGAAAAGCTCAAGCGCAAGGTCATCGACCGTACCGGGCTGATCCTGGAGATCTTCGGCGAACGCGCAGCGACCGCCGAGGGCCGACTTCAGGTCGAACTCGCGCATCTGGACTACCAGGCCGGCCGTCTTGTGCGCAGTTGGACCCACCTTGAGCGTCAGCGCGGCGGCTTCGGCTTCCTGGGCGGTCCCGGTGAAACGCAGATCGAGGCGGATCGCCGCATGATCCGCGACCGGATGGCCAAGATCCGGCGCGAGCTGGAGCAGGTCCGCCGCACCCGCGGCCTGCACCGCGAGCGCCGCGAGAAGGCGCCTTGGCCTATCGTCGCCCTTGTGGGCTACACGAATGCCGGAAAATCGACGCTTTTTAACCGTTTGACCGGCGCGGAAGTCATGGCGGAAGATCTGCTTTTCGCCACACTCGATCCGACCATGCGTGCCATTCGCCTGCCTGCGGTCGAAAAGGCGATCCTTTCGGACACCGTGGGCTTCATTTCCGATCTTCCGACGCAGCTCGTCGCCGCATTCCGGGCGACGCTGGAGGAAGTGAATGCGGCCGACGTCATCCTCCACGTCCGCGACATCGCCAACCCCGACACCGAGTCGCAGAAGCGACAGGTTCTGGAAGTGCTGGCGGACCTCGGTGTCATCGGCGATGCGGATGACGAAACCGATGATCAGGATGCCGCTCGTTCGATCCCGATCATCGAGGTCTGGAACAAGTGGGACCTGCTCAATCCGACGCAGGCCGAAGAGATGCGCGAAGCCATGGCGCAGCGCTCGGACGAGATCATCGTGCCCGCTTCCGCGCGAACCGGCATGGGCTGCGATTTCCTGCTCGAAACCGTCGGCGCCACACTGACTGAGGGCGCCAAGGTCTACACTTTCGTGATTCCGGCGGCTGACGGCCAGCGCATCGCCTTCCTGCACGCGCGCGGCGAAGTTCTCTCGGAAGAAGACGCGGGCGAGGGCGAGGAGGGGCCTTTGCTGCGGCTTCAGGTCCGGCTCGCCGAACGCGAACTAGGCCGTTTCAGCGCGCTCTGAGGCCTTAACCGCCTGCCAATAGGCCTCCTGCTCTTCGAGCGGGAGGCCGTCAAACTTCCTGCCGTCGTGCGAAGCGAAGACTTCCATGGCGCGGAAACGGCGTTCGAACTTGGCATTGGCGGCACGCAAGGCATCCTCGGGCGCAATTCCATTGAGGCGCACAAGATTGACCGCTGCGAACAGCAGGTCGCCGGCTTCTTCCAGCTTTTCGGCTTCCGTTGCCTCCGCCAGTTCCTGCATTTCCTCGCGCACCTTTTCGGCGGCGCCGCTCGGATCGGGCCAGTCGAAACCGACCCGTGCAGCACGCTTCTGGAGCTTTTCGGCGCGCATCAGGGCTGGCAGTGAAATCGCCACACCGTCAACGGCGCTCGTTTCGCCCTTGGCGCGTCGTTCGTCGGCCTTGACCTTCTCCCACCGCTCGGTCTGGGCATCGGTAGTGGTGTCATCGCCGAAGATGTGAGGGTGGCGGGCTTCCAGCTTGTTGGAGATCGCTTCGGCTACGTCGCCGAATGCGAAATGGCCGTCTTCTTCGGCCATGCGGGCATGGAACACGACTTGGAGGAGCAGGTCTCCCAATTCGTCACGCAGGCTGACCAGATCCTCGCGCGCGATCGCGTCTGCTACTTCGTAGGCTTCCTCGATCGTGTAAGGCGCGATCGACGCGAAGTTCTGCGCGATATCCCATTCGCAACCGGAAACGGGATCGCGCAGCCGCGCCATGATGGAAAGGAGACGATCGAGTTGCTGATGGCGAACTGTGGTCATAAGGATCGATAATACATCTTATGTTAAATATGGTGTAATTTCGGCGGTCATTGCCGGATCTGGAAACCGCTGATCTGGATGATTGCGACCAGGCCGATGATGATGACAGCCCAGATCAACGCCAGCTTGAGCGTCTGGCTCATAGGCATCGCGCGGAACCGTGAATGGCTGGTGACGAGGATGAGCGCGCCGATCACGGAAATGATACCGACGATCAATCCTGTCTGGCTCATGGCTCGATTACCATCCCGTCAAATGCGACCCGCACGTTGCCGGGCACTTCGGCGCTGAGTGTCGCATAATCCATGCTCTTGTCGAGATGGCTCAGCACCGCTTGGCCGACCCGGCATACTTCCGCGATCTCCAGCGCCATGCCGAGGTGCGCGTGCGTCGGGTGAGGTTCTCGCCGCAAGCAGTCTACCACCAGCAGATCGGCCCCATAGCACAAGTCGATCATGCCGCGCGTAATCTCGCTGAAGTCTGTCATGTAACAGACTGATTTACCGTCACAATCAAAGCGGAACCCCGTCGATTCCGTAGGGCCGTGCGGCATCTGCACATGATCTACCCGGAATCCCTCGCAGAGCCTCAGGGTGTCGAGATTGTCGAGCGATATCAGCGTAGGATAGCCGAACTGGCCGGCGAAGACGTAGCCGAAGCGCTGGCGAAGTCTGCGGACGGTTTCGGAATGGGCGAAACCCGGTATGGGTCCAGCTCTTCCGTAACGAAGCGGCCGCAGATCGTCGATGCCGTGGCAGTGATCGGCGTGGTCGTGCGTCCAGAAGACGGCATCGATGCGGTGGACGTCGTTCGCGAGCAATTGCGCGCGAAGATCGGTAGGCGTGTCGACGAGAATACGGCTGCCCGCATCGCTTTCGAGCATGATCGAAACGCGCGTGCGGCGGTTCCTGGGCTCCTGCGGATCGCAGAGGCCCCAATCTGCGCCGAACTCTCCGCCTAGGCGTGGTACGCCGGTGGATGTGCCGCAGCCGAGGACTGTGACTTTCACGCCTTGGCCTTCTTGAAGAGATCGAAGAAGTTGCGCGTGGTCGCTTCGCCGAGGCTTTCGATCGAGATGCCGCGCAGATCGGCAACGAAGCGGGCCGTATCGGCCGTGAACGCCGGTTCACAGCGCTTGCCTCGATGCGGAACCGGGGCGAGGAACGGCGAATCGGTTTCTACCAGAATGCGATCCTCGGGAATTGTCTCAACGACATCCTGCAAGTCCTTGGCATTCTTGAAAGTCACGATGCCGGAAATCGAAATCGAAAGGCCGAGATCCAGGACCTTGCGTCCGAAATCGGCGCTTGCGGTGAAGCAGTGGATCAGGGCCGGGAAAGCCCCCTTCCCCATTTCCTCTTCGAGGATCCGAAACGTATCGTCTTCGGCATCGCGGGTGTGGATGATCAGCGGCAGGCCGGTTTCGCGCGACACGGAGATGTGCGTGCGGAAGAGCGCCTGCTGAACCTCGCGATCGGACTTGTCGTAGTAGTAATCGAGGCCGGTCTCCCCGATGCCGATCACTTTCGGGTGCCTGGTCGCTTCCAGAAGCGCGGCTTCTCCGAGGTCTGCATGCTGATCGGCTTCATGGGGATGAATGCCGACCGAAGCCCAGACATCGGGATAGCGCGCTGCCGTTCCGACCACCCTCTCCCACTCGCTACGGCGCGTGGAAATATTGAGAAATCCGCGAATGCCCGCCGCGCGGGCGCGTTCGAGGACGCCATTCTGGTCCTCGACGAGCCCTTCGTATTCCAGATGGCAATGCGAATCGATCAGCATCACGCCGGGGTTTCCTCGGAAAGCTCCAGGCGTGGGAACACGCCGACCGGCTTGTCCACCTTGAACCCGCTACCGGCAAGCGTTTCGAACCATTCGATATCGTTCAAGGCGGAAAAATCGCGGGCCTGAGGAGCGATACCCATCTGGTCGAGCAGCTTGTCGATGGAAGCAGGTACGACGGGGCGGACGGCGAGGGCGAGATCGCGAACGACGCGGAAAAGCATCATCAGCACCGCGTTCATGCGCTCCGGGTCCGACTTGCGCAGAGCCCAGGGGGCCTGCTCGTCGACATACTGGTTGCAGGCGAAGACGGCGCGCATCCAGGCTTCCAGGCCTTCGCTGAACGAGAGTTCGTCGAAGCTTTTGCGCAGACCAGCGATGCCTTCGGCAACGGCAGCGCGCAACTGGGCGTCGGCTTCCGTCTCTGCAAGTCCGGCCTTGAGTTCGCCGTCCATGTTCTTGAAAATCATGGAAAGGCTGCGCTGAGCGAGATTGCCGAAGCTGTTCGCCAGTTCCGCATTGGCGCGCGTCACGATGGCTTCGGGCGACCAGGAGCCGTCCTGCCCGAAAGCGACTTCGCGCAGGAAGAAGTAGCGAAGCGTATCGACGCCGAAGGTCTCGGCCAGAGCAATCGGATCGGTGACATTGCCGAGCGACTTCGATTCCTTCTGCCCCCGGTTAAGCACGAATCCATGGCCGAAGACCTGCTTGGGCAGGTCGAGACCGGCGCTCATCAGGAAAGCGGGCCAGTAGACCGTGTGGAAGCGGACGATATCCTTGCCGATCAGATGTACATCGGCGGGCCAGAATTTGGCGAAATCACCGCTTTCCTCAGGAAAACCAAGTCCGGTCAGATAGTTGGTCAGGGCATCTACCCAGACGTACATGACGTGGTTTTCGCTGCCGGGCACCTTGATGCCCCAGTCGAAACTGGTGCGGGAAACGGAAAGATCGCGCAGGCCGCCTTCGACGAACCGCAGGATCTCGTTCTTGCGCGTCTCCGGGCGGATGAAGTCGCTGGAGTTGTAAAGCTCGATCAGCTTGTCCTGATAGCGGGACAGCCGGAAAAACCACGATTCCTCGACCGTCCATTCGACCGGCGTGCCTTGCGGAGACAGCTTTTCGCCGCCCTCGCCCGCAACGAGTTCGCTCTCGTCGTAGTAGGCTTCGTCCCGGACCGAGTACCAGCCTTCGTAGCGATCGAGATAGAGGTCGCCGTTGGCCTCCATCCGGCGCCACAGCTCCTGCGTGGCGCTGTGATGGCGCGGCTCGGTGGTGCGGATGAAAACATCATACCCGATGTTCAAGGCATCGCACATATCCTTGAAATAGCCGGACATCTCCGTCGCGAGTTCAGCAGGCGTGGTACCCAGGTCACGCGCCTTCTGGGCCATCTTCAGGCCATGCTCGTCCGTACCGGTCTGGAACCGGACATCGAAGCCCTCGGCCTTCTTGAACCGGGCGATGACGTCTGCGGCGATCGCCTCGTAAGCATGGCCAATATGCGGCTTGCCGTTGGGGTAGCTGATCGCGGTCGTGATGTAATAGGGCTCGCCCATGCGGCGTCGCGCTTTCTTTGCAGGAGTTTACAGGGCGCCTTGCCCTGCTTGTCTTAGTCTATCCGCATTCGCGGGTTCGCCGGTTTGCGCCAACGGGACCCGAAAATGCCTCAGCGAGCCGTCTCTCTAGGCATCGCGGTCGAAGCCAGCAACCCGCCAATTTCCATAATGAGCAGACCGGCATCGAAATTGTAGGTCGGCGCCTGGATGCCAAGCCGCGTCAGCGTGCCGTGCGCTTCGATCAGCCGCATCTGCCGGGCTGCCGAGGCATCGTGAAGCATGTTGGCCAGCACGGTGCGGGCGAGTTCCAGCGTCGCCAGTTGCCGCTCTCTGGCAGGCCGGGTACCCATCTCCTCGGCCAGACGGCCGCGCAAGTGATAGTCGGCGTCGCCTTCGCGCAGGATCTGCATCATCAGAGCGTGAATTCCGCCGAGATCATGCTCCACGAAGTTCAGCGCCACGCCGGGCGAACCGTGCGAGGCTGCGATCGCGGCCCGACGGGTTTCCGTGTCGGACTGGGGCAGATCGCGGCGGATCACTTCGTCGAGTTCCTGCTCGTTCAGCGCGGCGAAGCGCAGCACCCGGCAGCGCGAGCGAACGGTGGGCAGGAGGCGGCCCGGCTGATGCGCCAGCAGCAGGAAGTAAGTTCCGGCAGGCGGTTCCTCCAGCGCCTTGAGCAAGGCGTTGACCGCGCCTTTTTCCATATCGTCGGCGGGGTCTATGATGATCGCCCGGCGCTCGCCCAAAGTCGGCTTGGTCGCAAGGCGGCGGATCATCTCGCGAACCTGATCGACCGAGATATTGCGTTTCGTCTGGTAAGGCTTGCCGTCGGCTTTCTTCTTCGCCTCGTCATCGTTGGCGGGAAGATGTTCGAGGACGTGGATGTCGGGATGCTGCTCGTGGTCGGGCCGAGGGGCGTCCGGCGCGCGTACCAGTTCTGCCGCGGCCGTGCGCGCGAAGGCCGCCTTGCCGAGACCCCTGCCACCCGCGAGCAGCCAAGCATGGTGCATCCGCTCGGAAGCGAGCGCTGCCATCCATTCCTGCCACGCCGCCTTTTGTCCGATGAACGGCAGATCCTCGCTCATTTCCGTTCACCGAGAGCGGCCAGAATGCGCTCGCAAGTCTCCTGAGGGGTGCCGTCGCCGTCGATGCGTGCGAACCGATCGGGCTCCGCTCCGGCGAAGCGGGCGAAAGCCTGCGCCACGCGTGTGTGATAAGCCGCCTCGCGGCCGCCGATAAGGTCGCTGCCATCGACATCGCGCAGGGCAAGCCGGGCTGCGGCGATGTCGGGAGAGACTTCGATGAGCACGGTGACGTCGGGCAGCATGCCGGCGCTGCCGATCTCGTGGAGCGTGCGGATGTCGGCATCGGAAAGGCCGCCGCCGCCACCCTGATAGGCGCGGCTCGAATCCAGGAACCTGTCGCAGATGACCCAGGCGCCTCGCTCCAGAGCGGGCCGGATCAGCTTTTCGACATGGTCCGAACGGGCGGCGGCAAAGAGCAGTGCCTCGGCGCGGGCACCCCAGCCTTGCCGCTCCTCTCCGCTTTCGCTGGAGACGCCGTGAAGCAAGAGCGCGCGGATGGCTTCCGCACCGGCGGTTCCGCCCGGTTCGCGCGTGGTTACGACGTCCATGCCCTGCGCGCGCAGGGCTTCGGCCAGCAGGCGCGACTGGGTGGACTTGCCTGCCCCTTCGCCGCCTTCCAATGCGATGAATTTTCCTCGGATCATGAGAAGAAGCTGATAAGCCCGTTCATCAGTCTGTCCAGCGGTCCCGCGACGCCCACGTCCTTGCCGGCGTAGAGCGGAACATGGCCGGGGGCGAGGCCCTCCACCTTGATCTCGAGTTCGCCGACCTGATCGCCCTTGCGGATCGGTGCGACCAGCGGTCCCTTGTAGTGAACCGCCAGCGTCACCTTTTCGTGGCCGCCCTTGGGCAAGGTCGCGTGAACTTCCCGGTTAGCGACCAGAGGCACCGAGCGAGCGTCACCGCCCTGCACGTCGGCCTGTCCCACGGGTTGGCCCTGATCGAAGAGATGACGCGCATCCCAGGCTGAGAAACCCCATTCCAGCAGAGCCTTCGCCGCGTCATCCCGAATCTTGGGCTTGGGTGAAGCAGCCAGCATCATGACGAGGCGGCGACCGCCCCGCTCGGCCGTTCCGAGGAAATTGTAGCCTGCTTCACGCGTGTATCCGGTCTTGATGCCGTCGGCGCCGGGGACCACGCCTACCGTCGGATCGTGGCTGCGCATGGCGACATCGCGCCAGAAATAGTGCTTGATGCCCGAGAACTCGCGATAAAGCTGCGGGTGCCGGGTGATCATGGCGTCGGCCAGTTTCACCATGTCGCTGGCGGTGATGTAGGTGTGCCCGTCGTCCATCCAGCCGTTGGGCGTGCTGTAGTGACTGCCGGTCATGCCGATCCGGCGCGCGGCGGCGTTCATCATCGCCGTCCAGGCAGGCACGCTTCCCGCATAGCCCTGCGCAAGAACGACGGCGCCGTCGTTGGATGAGGCTGTCATCACGCCATGAAGCAGATCGCGGACGGTAGGATTATCTTTTTCTGTCAGGTACATGGACGTACCTTTTGCGAACCATTCCTTGGCGGTTTCCGGCCGCACGGGCATGCGGCGGTCAAGACTAAGCCGACCGGCATCGATCTCCTCGAAGGCCACGAAGGCGGTCATGACCTTGGTGACCGAGGCAGGCAGGAACGGCACGTCCGGGCGGCGCTGCACCAATACCTGGCCGGAACCGATGTCGACCAGGATGCTGACCGGGATCGGCGCCAGTTCGGGCGGCGGCGTAGGTATCGCGGCGTCGGCGGCGCTGGACAGACCGGCGGCGACGAGGCTTGCCGGAGCAGCGAGCAGAACGGCGGACTTCAGAAACGATTTCAAGGCGCGTTTTCTCCCGCGCGCCCAGGACGGACGCGGTGGCCTGCGCGAAACGACCCTTTTATCAATCCGCGCGCTGGATTCGTGCGTCGCTATACCCTGCTGCCCTGGCCTTCTCCAGCGCTGCGGCAGCTTGTGCACGATTTGCGAAGGGGCCCATTCGGACATGCCAGAGTTTGCCGACCCTAGTAACTCCGGCGCCGAGGTTGGCAGCCGATTTGCGGGCGTTGGCTTCGACCGAGAAGGCGCCGACCTGTACCAGTTCCTTGCCTCTCGTCGTGCCAGGCACGGGAGCGGCTGCTTTGGCAGGCTTCGTGATAGCTTGAGACGTCACCGGAACTTTCGGCTCCGATTTGGGCGTCGGGCTCGGCAAGGGAACACTTGGCGGGGAGACAGGCGAAATGGCTTTGGGAGCGGACGCCGGACCCTGCGCGGGGGCTGCGTTCTGCTCGATGGCGAGCCTGCCGGGCATGGTGGGCGGTGTGGATGGCGGCGGCAGGAGCGGTGCCTGATCCGCGAGCTTGCGGCGCAGCACTTTCAGCAGGCCTTCGGGCGTCTCCATTCGCTCGGGCACCCTGCCCCCGCTGCGCAAGGCTGCGCGTTCCACTTCCGGTGGGTTGACGCGGCGAACGCGGATGGGGGCATGAGCGCCGGGCGCAATGCCAAGTTGAGAGGCCGCGTCAGGGGATAGTTCCAGTAATGCGTCGTTGACCATAGGGCCGCGCCGCTCGATCCGAATCAGGATCGTGCGCCCGCTGCCCAGCGCGGTCACTTCTACGTAGCTTGGCAAAGGAAGCGTCTTGTGTGCGGCGCTCACGCCAGCCGCTTCCCCGGTCGCGACGGTGCCATAACCCACGGCGTCGTAGCTCAACTGGTCCTTGGGCGTCCAAGTAACCTCGCCTATGGTGAACGGCTCTCCAAGGACCACGGGATAGTCCGCCGCAGGTCCGCCAGCAGGGGCTACACGCCGGTCGTCGGCGCTTGCCGGACCTGTCGTAGCCGCCAGGATAAGCGCCGCGAACGGCAGGAATTGGTTAACGGGCAATCTCATCTGCAAGCAACCCAACGGACAATGCGTAGTAGTTCGAGCAGTTGTACTGGAGGATCACCCGATAATTCCCGGTTAACAGATAGGCAGGCGTGCCCGGACCGTCGGGCTGGAACAACGAAGCCAGGACCTCGCCTCCCAATGCACGCTGCGGCGTCACGCCCAGCGAACGCCATTCGGACACGGTCTTCCACTGCCCGTGGCGGGCATGAACCCGGTCGCAACTGGGCGCCGCGAGCTTGGTGGCGTAGGCATTGGCATTGAAGCCGGGAGGCAGGCTCGCCGGAACGCCCCAGGGCTGGCCCGGCCGCCAACCGGCGTCACGGAAGTAGTTGGCGATCGATGCGATCGTATCGGCCGGACTGCTGAAGATGTCGCGCGTGCCGTTGCCGTCGCCATCGGCGGCCAGCCGCAAGTAGACGCTCGGCAGGAATTGCGGATAGCCGAAGGCCCCTGCCCAGCTTCCCTTGAGGCGATAAGTGGGAACACCCTGGTCCACCATCTTGAGCAGCGCGACGAGTTCGCCTTCGAACAGCGCCCTGCGGCGCCCTTCCCAGGCCAAGGTCGCCAGCGAACGGGCCAAGTCGAAATCGCCTACATAGCTGCCGTAGTTGGTTTCATGCCCCCAGATCGCGAACAGAACCGGTGCCGGCACGCCATATCGCCGCTCGATCGCCGGCAACATCCCGGAAAGCTCGGCATAACGGGAACGGCCGCGGGCGATGATGCTGGAGCCGACGTGCTGTGCGATATAGGGCGCGATCGGCGGCGGCGTCGTTGAACGACTGGGCTGGGCTGAATCGAGCTCGATAACCCTTTGATTCGGAACGAGCCCCGTCAGCACCCGCGAAACCGTGGCATCGCTAACGCCCTCGCGCCGAGCCCGTGCCCCGACAGTCTGCAAATAGGCCTGAAACGTCTGCCCCGCCACCGTTTGAGGCGCGTTCTGCCCAATGTCCTGAACCACAGGTTGCGCATCGACCGAAGCCGTTGGCGCAAGGGCAAGGGCAACTGCAAGACTGGGATGGCGCAGGCAACGAAGCTTCGAGGAAAGAGTCATCCCGGCAAATCTTGCACAATGCGGCCGTCTTGCAAATGGTCAGAGCGCATCTGCCGTGGACAGTCACCGCAAGCGGGCAGCCATCCGTCTCGCTTGGATCGTATCCGCCATGATCTGCAGTCGGCACTTGCAAGCCGCTCCGATTTCTCTATGCGCTCTCCCCGAACGGACAGGTGGCCGAGTGGTTTAAGGCAGCGGTCTTGAAAACCGCCGTGGGTGCAAGCTCACCGTGGGTTCGAATCCCACCCTGTCCGCCAAGCGCCCCTCCCAAGACATCCCAGAAAGTCCCGAAAAAGCGCTGATTTCTGCGGAAAATTCTGGTATAATCCATTCCTGAAGATCCCGGTTTGTTCCACCGCAGCCTAGGCCAAAGTGGGGTATCGATTCTGGAAAGTGGGGTATCGGTGCTTACGGATAGGCAGGTGGCAAATGCCAAGCCCAAAGAGAAGGCGTACAAGCTAAACGACTCGGGGGGGCTTTTCCTCTACGTCGCAAAAAGCGGGCTCAAATCGTGGCGGATGAAGTTCAAGTTCGACAGCAAGGAAAAGCTGCTGACCTTTGGTTCGTATCCCGACATCACACTCAAGGATGCGCGCAGTAAGCGCGACCAAGCTAGGGTTAAGATACAGGCTAACGCTGACCCATCAGGCGTTCGGACCCGGCAGAGGCAGGCTCGGGAGCAGAAGCGAGCGGAGCAAGCCCAGCTTCTCAAATTCGAGGCTGCGGCGCGGGCTTGGTTCGACCTCCAAAATGGACGATGGACGCCGGTCCACGCCGCCGATGTGATAAACAGCCTCGAGAGGGACGTCTTCCCTACGATGGGCGCGCTACCCATCCTGTCCATAGATGCTCCGACCGTTCTCAAAACACTGCGGCGCGTCGAGAGCCGCGGTGCTATCGAAACTGCCAGGCGCCTGCGGCAGCGTATTTCGGCGGTGTTTTCCTATGCAATCTCCGAAGGGATTTGCGCGAACGATCCCGCTGCAATCGTAGGAAAAGCTCTTAAGCCGCTACCGAAGAAAGGTAGGCAACCCGCTCTTACCGATCCGGAACAGGCGCGCGGAGTGCTTGTCGCAGCCGAGGCCTCCGGCGCATCTCCGATCACAAAGCTCGCCTCAAGATTGTTGGCATTGACCGCCGCCCGGCCAGGGATGGTCCGAGGAGCCGAGTGGGCCGAGTTCGAGAATATCGACTGGGATGATCAGGTATTCGGCCCTTCCCTCCCTCTCTGGAAAGTGCCTGCCAGTCGTATGAAACTCGACCTACACCTTAAGGATGAGCAGGAATTTGAGCATCTTATACCTCTTAGTTGGCAAGCGGTTGAGGTTCTGCGAGCAGTAAGGCGACTGACGGGCAAGGGGCGGCTCGTATTTCCTGGCGAGCGACATAGCCACCGTCCTTTGTGCGAGAATGCAATCGGCTATCATTACAACCGTGTTGGATTTTATGGGCGCCACGTGCCGCACGGATGGCGATCCTCGTTTTCGACTACAATGAATGCCCGGGCTTTCAAATTCCGGATCATGGGCGACCCAGAGATCATTGAACTCATGCTGGCCCACGTGCCTGAGAACCGGGTCAAGGCCGCTTATGATCGAGCGGGCCATATGGAACGCCGGCGAGAATTAAGCCAGGAATGGGCCGACATCTTGATGGCGGGGATGTCTTCCGCTCACGACCTTCTTGAAGGCCGGCGTCGAAATTGAAGATGGTCCGTCTATAAGATAGTTGTCAGATAATCGCTATAAACAGCTGAAAATGATATGTTATATTTCGATGAGCTGATTGCAGGGGGCAGCCTTCGGTATTCGACCAAGCGAAGGCGGCATCACGTACCAGGTTCGTGAGGCCTTGGTGATGGCCTCGGGTCTCCGACCCATGCGATAACGTCGCTTTCCCGCCAAGCGGTGCACCGCGCAGCAATGCGGATTTGCTTCGGAAATGTACCTTCATCGATTTTTCTATATAATGTTGAACGACTTAATCCTGTTATATGCAAGACATCGTTAAGTCGGATGAGGCGATCGTTCGTGGGCGCAGCCATATCGAAACCCCTTATGTGTAGCGGGAGGACGAGCGCTTGGGCTTCCCGAACCTACGGTACGGTCTTAGAAGTTCGATATTTCTGAAATGCTCGATCGGCATCTAGGAACGCTGACAATATGGGGGAGATCAGCTCAGTCATTGGCACTTTCTCTCCGTACGCCAGAGCATATGCTTCAGCGTAATCGAGCAGCAATCCATGCAGTTCGGGTGGGAGCAGAACCGCGATCTTGATTGGCTTCTTGTCCGGAAGCTTTGCGAGGCGCACGGTGGTCATCGGCTGAACTCCTCAATCCACGGCTTCAGGACCAAGTCTCGTTGAACCACCAGGCGCATCGGCGCTCCGGGACGGATGGTGATGGTTGGCTGGACCTGCAGGCTGCGAGAAACAAGCTGATCCCCTGCCCACGAAACGCTCTGCTGGGTCGACTGCCGTATGGCCTGTACCAAGTCGCTCTCGCCCGTGAAGGTCAGCTCTGAACCGAGCCCGAGGAGAGTCGAGATCGCCGCCCCCTTGATGACCTGCCAGGTATGGGCATCGACCTGATCTTCGAGACCGGCATATCCGGACATGTCCGTTGCCGGCACATTGTCGAGGCGGATCGAGCTACCATCGGGCATGACTATGCGTTGCCAGACAATCAGCGCGCGCCTTTGCCCAAATGTAACAAGGCTGTCGTAACTCCCGACCAGCCTGGCACCCTGCGGGATGAGCAGAGTTCGCCCTGTAGCGCTGTCGAAGACCTGCTGCGTCACCTGAGCAATCACAAGGCCGGGCAGGTCCGAGCGAAGCCCGGTGATGAGGTTTCCGGCAATCACACTTCCCGCAGACAGCATGTTCGCGGACGCCGCCGGAGTAAGCGCATGCGGTTCAACATCGGGGCCGGAGTCCTTGGCAGAGACAAAATCAGCCTTGCGTTGCTGGGCGTTGGGATCGGCATTGAAGTTGATAGCCAGCTTCTCGCCGGAACCACCAGCGGGCGCCACAGCCGGCAGGACAGCGGGATCGGGGTTTGCCGGTGTGGCTGAGGTCTTGGCGCTGGCGAAGAACAGACCAGATTGCCGTGCCGATCTTCTTTCCTCCTCAGCCCGATCCGCGCCCGGCTGAGGCTTTATCGAAGGCCCACCAGGCGAGAGTGTGGAGACCGGCGGCGCCGTCGCACCTTGCTTTTCGACAATCGCTCTGCCGAGATCGCCGGGCAGCGGGGGCCCCAGCTTTGGAACTTTGTCGTAGCTGTCGGGCAGCGCGCTGATCGCGTCGCTGGGCGCCTTCGTAGCATCGGCGCCATTGTTTGGGGCGCCGGCGAGGCGAAGGTCGAGGGGACCGAGCGCATACCAAGCGGTTCCTGCCACGATGAGCGCGAGCGTCCCGGCCATCCCGGCGATGACCTGCCGTTTGAAGCGGATTGCGCGCGGTGGCTTGGAACGGAGCGCCAACGTCTCTGGGTCGACCTTGGCCTGCATGACCGCAACCGGGGTTGTCACACCCTCTCGGACATCCTCGACCTTAATCGTTTCCGGTTCTGCCGCCTCCTCGGCCTGGGCGGTGCCTGCCTTCAGTTCTTCGCTCATCGTGCCCTCCCGTGAACACCACCCTCAGCCACCCGCTGGATGCGAACGATCTGCTGGTTCTTCGTGCCGAGCCGCAATTCGGCGGCGGTGAAAATCCGGTCGACGACATAGAAGCGCCCTGAGAGCCGGTAGTTCACGAGCTGGGCCGCCCCCTTGTCGTCGACGAGGAAGAGTGGCGGCGCTTCGTCGAGCACGATGCTGGCGGGCAGCTGAATGAAGGTCTGTCGCCCATCATCAAAAGCGCGGAGAGGCCGCCAGGTCGGTTTGTCGCCGGAAATCTCGTAGTTGAAGTTAAGGCTTTCCGCAGAAAGCCCGGAGGCAACGGCCTTGGCAGCTTCAGCAGCGGCCGCCGCCCGCTTGATCGCGACCAAGTCGTCCGCCGGATAGGTCCAGGACAACGCCGACATCGCAGCACCGCCGCTGCTCGACAGTGCCAGATGGTAGCTGCGCCTGTCAGTGGTGATGACGAGGTTGGTCGAAAGGCCAGGCGAATAGGGCTTCACGAGAATATGGGTTCGCTTGCCCTCGCCCTGGCCGCTCGTCGTATCGCCGATCACCCAGCGCGCGGTATCGCCGCTGGCAACCGCCACGAGCGTTTCGCCGGGCTGCAGCGCGATGTCTGTGACCCGGTCTGGGGCCGTCATCACATGGTAGATTGCACCTTCGGCAAAGGCCTGAAGCTGCACGGCCTGGACGAAGCGGCTGGCCTGCGGCTCGATCGTCGCGGCCCGGTTAGCCCGGTCAACCACCGCCGCACGCGAGTTGGCGGCCGGAGCCGCAAGCGCAGGCTGGCAGAGCGCAGGAAGCAAAAGGCCCACTCCAAAGCCGAGCCGAGGGAAATGCAGTTTCATGGCAGTATCTCCGATGCAGTCGGGGTGATGGGTTCGGGCGAAGGCGGTGCGGACAGCTGCGCTGTGCCCGTCTCGGTCTGCGCCGCAGGCTCCAGCTCGCGGCTCCAGTCGATGGCATCGACATAGATCCCGAGCGGATTACGCCGGAGAACGTCGGCGCTGCGCGGGGCGCGGGTCAGGATCGTGAGGATCGCGGTCCAGTGGCTGGTGCCCGCCTTCGCGCCGCGCTCGTACGCAGTCTCGATCCATTTCACCTGGAACGACTGGTCCGAAGCGCGCACGACGCTCGTCACCTGGACAGAAACGCTATGCTGGCCGAGGTTCGCGAACGGATCGGCCTCGCTGGCATAGCCATCGAGGAAGCGTGCCCCGCGTTGGCTGGCGAAATCGTAGGCGGAGAGCCAATCCCGCCGCATCAGTACCGGATCGAGCGACACGCCGCGCACGCATTCAATGAAGCGGGCGAGGTGCCAGGCGATCTGCGGATCGCTCGGCGTGCTTGCGACCTCAGCCTCGTTTATGGCCCTTGCCTCGCCGAGTTGATCGACTTCGACGACGTAGGGCACTACGCGGCTCTGGAGCGACTGCCAGACCAGCGCTGACGCCATGACGCCGGCCATCCCGAGCGTGCCGAAGGCCATCAGCCGCCAGTTGCGAGCCTGGATCCGGGCGGAACCGATGCGATCGTCCCATACCTGCCCTGCCCGCTGGAACGGTGTCTCGGGCTCAGGAGTTCGTCCGTAACGCTGGACGGCGCGTTTGAAGATCATCGATCAGTCCTCCTTTTCCTTGATGTCTGGGTTGGCTGCGGCACCGCCGCGCTCACCATCCTTCAGGGTGGAGAGCGCAATTTGGCGGTGATGGCGGGTGTCCTGCTGGCGGCGCAGTTCGCGTGCCCAGCCAGGAGCTGAAGTGCTTGCGGATGCGTTGGCGGGTGTGCCGCTGACATCGGCGCCACCGGCGGAACCTTCTGCGCTTTCAAAGGCGGCACGAGCTGCCGAGCGCCCGCGCTCTGCGGCCTCGCCAATACCGAAAGCCTGGCTGGCCTTTTGACGGCCCGCGCCGCCGGCCGCCCTGGCCATCCCGCCGAGCCCGGCGCCGACGCTCTGCGAGCCGGCAGCGGATTGGCCCATGCTCCACGAAGTCGAAGCAGCAGCCCCCATGCTGGTACCGGCGCGAACGGCGCCGAGCGCCGCGCCGCCGACGAGCTTTGCCGCTCCGGCAGCGCCGCCTGCGCCCATGGCGATGATCCCTGCTGCGCCGACACCGGTGCCAAGGGCCGCGCCCGCACCGAGCTGCGGCGCGCCGGCCACGAGGCCCGAGGCGATGGAGGGGCCGAAGATGCCGAGTCCCAACAGCGCAAGGCTGGCGAGCACCAGGCTCAAGGTCTGCGCAATGTCGGGCTCCTGCCCCTGCAGTGCGGTCGTGAACTCGTCGAAGAAGTTCGAGCCGATCCCGACGATGACCGCCAGAACCATCACTTTGATGCCCGAGCTTACGACATTGCCCAGCACACGCTCAGCCAGGAATGCGGTACGGTTCCAGAGGGCAAAGGGAACCAGGATAAAGCCAGCGAGGCTGGTCAGCTTGAACTCGAGAATGGTGACGAAGATCTGGACCGCGAGGATGAAGAACGCGAGGATCACCAGCAGCCACGCCAACAGCAACACCACGATCGTGAGCAGATTGTCGAAGAAGCTGGTGAAGCCCATCAACTGGGAGGCCTGATCGAGCAGCGGCCATGCCGCCGCGAAGCCCGTTCCAGCAAGGCGTCCCGGCTTCAGAAGGTCGGCGGCCGTCAGTGCGCCGCCCCCTGCCGTCAGCCCGGCCTGGGCCAGCGAGCGGAAGACGATATCGCCGAGCGCCGAGAAGTTGCCGATGATGAAGGCAAAGGCGCCGACGTAGAGGATCTTGCGGATGAACCGCCCGAGGATGTTGTCCTCACCGCCCATCGTCCAGAACAGCCCCGCCAGTGTCATGTCGATGCCGATCAGCGTCGCGGTCAGGAAATGGACGTCTCCGCCCAGCAGCCCAAACCCACTGTCGATGTAGGCAATGAAGCTGGTCATGAAGCGGTCGATGACGTTGAGGTCGTTCATGGCGCTGCACTTTCGAAGTGAGGGCGAATCGGGGGTGAAGGCCCGGGAACCGGGGTGTCGCGGGACACGGCCAGGGGGGCGCGGAAAGCCGCGTCCCGCGAAGCGGTGACGGGAGAGGCATTCCGTCACCGCAAACGATGTTCGAAACGGAGCCGGCGGCGGCCGGCCCCTTCGTCAATTCGGCGTGTATGCCGTCCCGTTGCCGAGGAACTTGGTGGTGGCCGCCTGCGCATCGCTGGTCGCCTGCGCGCGGTTGGCCCGCTCGAGCGTGTCGGCTCGGTACTGGGCGGCCAGAAGCTGCTGGATCTGGAACTGCTGCTTGGCGGTCAGTGCGAGAAGCTGGTTGGTAGCCTGGCTCGCCTGAAGCGCGCCTTCGGCGCTCTGGCTGCGCTCGACCATGGCCGAGAGCGCGGAGGCATCGCTCTGGATGTTCTCGACGACTTGGGACTGCACGGTCATGGTGTGCTGGTAGGCGGTCATCTCGGTGTCGAGCCGCTGGCGCGCGGCCGAGACCTGGCTGCTGAGCGAGAGCGATCCGTTGCTGGTCGGGTAAAGCTGTCGGAACTGCTGGTTCAGCGTCGAGACCTGAAACTGAATGCCTTGAGCCTGCCCCATCAACACATCGATCTGCTGGAGCGTCTGCGTCAGCGCCTGAAGTTCGGGAAAGCCGATCGTCGTGAGGTTCTTCCCTTCGTTCAGCAAGCTCTGAGCTTCATTCTGCAAGGACTTGATTTGATTGTTGACCTGCTGAAGCGTGCGGGCTGCCGTGAGCAGGTTCTGACTGTAGTTCGTCGGGTCGTAGACGATCAGCGCGCGGGCCGGCGTTGTCGGGAACGAGGCAGCAGTGAATGTCCCGCCGAGCGCTACAAGTGCCGTCAATCCGGCGGCGGCGAGCGAGGGGCGGGTACGCGTTTTCACGATCATCGGTCTTCTCCTTGGTTGAAGCTGGATCAGAAGGCGCCAGGCACTCGGTACGAGGCAGCAAGGTCGGCGGCCCAAGCGGCGTCACTCCCCGCGAGAAAGCGGGACAGGAAATCGACCGTGCCGTGCTCGGCGATGATCCGGTCGATCCGCTGCTGCACCGCCGGACCGGAGGAGCCGCAGAGGGCCAGAGCAATGGGGCCAAGCCCAAGCTCGAAGAGGCGATTTCCCCGAGCCGATTGGAGGTAGTAGTGATGCTTGGGCGTGGCGCGGGCGATGATCTCGATCTGTCGATCATTGAGCCCGAAGGCTTCGTAGGCCTCGCGTGATTGCGGCTCGATCGCGGGGTCGTTGGGCAGGAATATCCGCTGGGGGCAGCTCTCGATGATCGCCGGCGCAATCGAGCTCTGAGCCACATCAGCAAGGCTCTGCGTCGCGAAGAGAACCGAAACGTTCTTCTTCCTGAGCGTCTTCAGCCATTCGCGGATGCGGGTAGCGAAGATCGGATCGTCGATCAGGCTCCAGGCCTCGTCGAGCACCAGCAGGGTAGGCCGCCCGTCGAAACGCTGCTCGATACGGTGGAAGAGATAGGTCAGCACCGGCGCGACCAGCCCCTTCCTTCCCATCAGCGCCTCGGTCTCGAAACACTGGACGTCATCATTGGCCAGATATTCGCGTGCCGCATCGAGCAGCCCGCCGAACGTGCCTTCGAGGGTGTAGGGAGCGAGCGCCCTTCTTAGATTGTTCGATTGGAGTAGGAGCGAAAGTCCGGTGAGCGTGCGCTCGTTCTCGGGAGCGCCAGCGAGGTTGGTCAGCGCGGACCAGACGTGGTCACGCATTTCCGGAGAGGTGACGAGCAATTCGTGGGTCAAGAGATCGAGGACCCAGTCTGCCGCCCAGCTGCGTTCGACCGGATCGTCGATACCCCGGAGCGGCTGGAAGCTGAGGCCCAGGAGTTCGTCGGCTCCCTGGCCCAGAGCATGGTGCGTCCCGCCCATCGCTAGAACGGCAGCTCGTGCCGAGAGCCCCATGTCGAACATGATGATCTGAGATCCGGAATAGCGCCGGAACTGGCAGGCGATCAGCGAGAGCAGCACGGACTTGCCCGCTCCGGTCGGCCCGACGACAAGCATATGCCCGACATCGCCGAGGTGGGTGGAAAAGCGGAACGGGGTCGAGCCTTGGGTCCGCGCATGGAACAACGGCGGGCCGCCGAGATGCGTGTTGCCCTCCTGCCCGGCCCAGACGGCCGAGAGCGGCATGAGGTGGGCGAGGTTCAGCGAATGAACCAGCGGCTGGCGGACATTGGCGTAGACCTGGCCGGGCAGCGACGAGAGCCAGGCCTCGACCGCATTCACCCCCTCGCGGATGCAGGTGAACCCGAGGCCATTCACCACGCGTTCGACGACGCGGACCTTCTCCTCGACGCGGCTGCGGTCCTCGTCAGCGACGGTGATCGTCGCGGTCAGATAGCCAAACGAGACGTGGTCACCGCCAAGAGCCTGCAGCGCGGTATCGGCATCGACCACTTTGTTGTCGGCGTCGCTGTCCACCAGCTGCGTCGGCTGATTGTACATGACCTCCCGCAGCAGCGCGGTGATCGACTTGCGCTTGTTGAACCACTGGCGGCGGAGCTTGGTCAGCACTTTGGTGGCGTCGACCCGGTCCATTGCTATGAAGCGGGTCATCCAGCGATAGCCGAAGCCCTGGTGATTGAGGGCATCGAGCAGACCGGGGCGGCTCACATTGGGGAAGCCCGGCAGGGTCAACGTGCGAACATGGAGACGGCCGAGCCGGGGCTCAAGGCCGCCGATGAACGGCGTGTCTGCCAGCACGGCGTCAAGGTAGACCGGCGTCTCCGGGACAGTAAGCTTGACCGCCCGGTCCGACACCGTGTCGTGAAGGTAGGATAGCGTTTCCGCGCTGGAGAGCCCGCGCACCTCCGGCATGAACCCCGCGAAAAGATCGAGAATACGGTCTGTCTCGGCGATGAAGCCAGCAAGTGCAGTGCGCCAATCCCGCCCTCCCCGCTCACCGCCGTCTGCCTCGGGGCGCTCGATCAGCGAGCGACTAGCGGCGTCGCTCGAATCGGCCGGTGGAAGCCAGAGCAGCGTGCCGGTGAAGAGGCTCTCAAAGTGATGGCCTGCGGCTTCGAAGGCAGCGCGGCGCTCCTCGTCGATCAGCCAGGAGGCTGCATCCCAAAACCGGCTCCGTGGGTAGGAGGATATTTCGCGGCGGTGGGCTTCGAAGAAAATCGCCCAGCCCGAGCCCAGACGGCGCAGGACATTGTTGGCGCGGGCACAGGTGCCCACCAGTTCGGCCTCGGTCGAACTTTCGAGATCTGGTCCTCGGAAGGCGAAGCTGCGTTGGAAGCTGCCGTCCTTGTTGAGCACCACGCCGGGCGCAACCAGCGCGGCCCAGGGCAGATGATCGGCAAGCCGGTCGAAGCGGGAGCGATATTCGGCAAGGTTCAGCATGCCAGGTATCCTTTCTGCCGGAGGTGGCGGATCAGGACGTTCGCGAATTCAGGGTCGCGCCGGGCGGCGAAGACCGCAAGGCTGTGCCCGATCGCCCAGAGCGCGATCCCGACCGGCCATTGCTGGAGGCCAAGGCCGAGCGCGGCGGCGAGCGTCCCGTTGATGATCGCGATCCCGCGCGGAGCCCCGCCCATCAGGATGGGCTGGACGAGGCTGGCGTGGATCGGTGTCTCGAAGCCTTCGATGCGGCTCACGAGAGGAGTGCTCCTCCGCCGAAGCTGAAGAACGAGAGGAAGAAGGACGAGGCGGCAAAGGCGATCGAAAGACCGAAAACGATCTGGATCAGCTTGCGGAAGCCGCCCGCCGTTTCGCCGAAGGCCAGCGCCAGACCCGTGGTGATGATGATCAGCACCGCGACGATCTTGGCGACCGGCCCCTGGACGGATTCCAGCACCTTCTGGAGCGGATCCTCCCACGGCATTCCCGATCCGCTGGCGAGCACGGGAGAGGCCAGGACCGACGCGACAGCGAGCACGATAAGGCCGTTCAGATCCCGGCCAGCGATATGAAAGACACGCATTAGCATTCTCCTTCAGGTTGAGGCTCGTTCGGAGCGTTGGGAGTTCGAAAAGCGTCGATGACGCGGTACTCGCCCCGCTCATCCAGCCCGGCGACGCGGGCGATCGTCTCGATCCGTCGGCCCGCTCCGCGCCCGGCGATGAAGACGACCATGTCGATGGCCTCGGCGATCAGCCGGCGCGGCACGGTGGTGACCACCTCCTGCACCAGCCCGTCGATCCGATAGAGCGCGGCCCGCGCATTGTTGGCGTGGACGGTGGCGATCCCGCCGGGGTGCCCGGTGTTCCAGGCTTTGAGCATGTCGAGCGCTTCGGGCCCGCGCACTTCGCCAACGATGATCCGATCGGGCCGAAGGCGCAGCGTCGAGCGAACGAGGTCGCTCATCGACACCTTGCCAGCCCGGGTGCGAAGCGCGACTGTATCGGCAACGGGTGACTGGAGTTCGCGGGTATCCTCGATGAGGATCACCCGCTCATCGAAGCTGGCCATCTCTGCGAGCAACGCATTGGCGAGCGTGGTCTTGCCTGAGCTGGTGCCGCCGGCAACCAGGATGTTTGCTCGCTCGATAACGGCGCGCGAGAGGAAGCCCGCCTGCTCCAGCGTCATGATCCCGTCGCGCACGTAATCGGCGAGCGTGTGGACTCGGGCAGCGGGCTTACGGATCGAGAAGCATGGGGCCATCGCGACTGGAGGCAGCAGCCCTTCGAAGCGTTCGCCGGCGCTCGCTCCGTGGGCGGGGAGTTCAGCCGAGACTATCGGGGCATCTGCGTGGACTTCGGCACGGATATGCGAAGCGACGAGGCGAACGATGCGTTCGACCTGGGCAGGTTCGAAGCGGATGTCGGTATCGACCCGCCCTTCCCCGAGCACGTCGACGCGCAGGGCCCCGTCCGGGTTGACCATGATCTCGATGATGCGGGGATCCTCGAGAGCGGCACGAATGGCCGGCCCCATAGCCGTCCGCAGCATAGCGCGGCGGCGCTCGGCCGAGATGACATCGGGGGTGTCGGTCATGCGCCCTCTCCCAACTTCCGCTCGGGCAGCGTCCGCTTACCGGTGGCTATCTGGCGGCCGACCTGGGCCACGAAGGCTTCGAAACGTTCGCGACCGACCGCGCGGGCAGCCGCGTCCGCTTCAGGCAGGGGCGCTGTCACCGATAGCTGGTAGCGAATGAAGAGAGCGAGGCTTTCGAGAACGACATCGATATCGCGCCGGCTTCCCGCGATCTCCCGCGAGAGGCGGTCGAAGCGCAGGCGCAGAAGATCGTCGATCTCGTTCGAGCCCTGCCGCGCGATCCATGCCCTCAGCGCGTCGTTTACGAGGCGGCTCTTGTTGCCACGCGTACCCGCGGCCAGGCGATCGAGCGCCACGGTCACGTCCCGGTCGAGATAGAGGTTCTGGCGTACTTTCATGGGCTCTCTCACAATCCGAGGTCGCGAGTGTGCTGGCTCTCATCGAAGGCGAAGCCGCGCGCGACCGGCGTCAGAGCCTGCGCCTGTTCCATCGCTCGCTTATCGGCGACCAAGTTGCCGTCATCATCGTTGGCAAGCTGGGGCTCCGTGACGTCGGCCTCATCCCGCGCGATCGGCGGGCCGCCGCCCTGCCCGGGCGTGCGCTGCTGTTGCGGTCCGCTGTCGTCTTCCGCTTCGGCCTGAGCCATCAGCGCGGCCAGCCTGGCGTCTTGCGGCTGTGCGATGCCCTGCCAATCATCGGGGCGCGCCGCCGGGCGATCGGCATAGATGCCGCTGGCAACGGTGGGCGCAGGAAGCCGTCGCTCGGCGAAGTTCCGGTCTCGGAAGTAGCGCAGCTTGCGGGCGCGCACTGGTGCCATACCGGACAAGAGGACCAGCTCCTCATCCGGCGAAAGCTGCATGACCTCGCCGGGTGTCAGAAGCTGGCGTGCGGTCTCCTGGCGGCTGACCATGACGTGTGCGAGCCAGGGCGCGAGCCGGTGTCCGGCATAGTTGCGCATGGCGCGCTGCTCGGTGGCAGTACCCAGGGCATCAGAGATACGCTTGGCGGTCCGCTCATCGTTCGCCGCAAAGGCGACGCGGACATGGCAGTTATCGAGGATCGAGTTGTTCTCGCCGTAGGCCTTCTCAATCTGGTTGAGGCTCTGGGCGATGAGGAACGCCCGAATCCCGTAGCCAGCCATGAATGCGAGGCTGGTTTCGAAGAAGTCCAGGCGGCCGAGCGCGGGGAATTCGTCGAGCATCATGAGCAGCTGGTGCTTGCGACCTGCCCCGCCGAGCCCGTCGAGCTGCTCAGTCAGGCGACGCCCGATCTGGTTCAAGACTAGCCGGACCAGCGGCTTGGTGCGGCTGATATCCGATGGGGGAATGACCAGATAGAGCGAACATGGCTGCTCAGCGTCAACCAGATCAGCAATCCGCCAGTCGCAGCGCGAGGTCACCTCCGCGATCGTCGGATCACGATAGAGGCCGAGGAATGACATGGCCGTCGAAAGCACGCCCGATCGTTCGTTCTCGCTCTTGTTGAGGAGTTCGCGCGCGGCGGATGCGACCACCGGGTGAACGCGCGGCGCCTCCGCATCACCGAGGTGGTTGGTTGTGAGCATGGCGCGCAACGTGGCGGCGAATGAGCGCTGGGGATCCGAGAGGAGCGTTGCGACGCGGGCAAGCGTCTTCTGTTCTTCGGCATAGAGGATGTGGAGGATCGCACCAACCAGCAGCGAATGGCTGGTTTTCTCCCAGTGGTTGCGCCGTTCGAGCGCGCCCTCAGGATCGACGAGAATATCGGCGATGTTCTGGACATCGCGCACCTCGTTGGCGCCACGGCGTACCTCGAGCAGCGGGTTGTAGTGGGCCGATGCTGCGTCGGTGGGATTGAACAGCAGGCAGTGCGAGAACTGCGCGCGCCATCCGGCGGTAAGCGTCCAATTTTCGCCCTTGATGTCATGGATGACGGCGGAACCCGTCCAGGTGAGCAAGGTCGGCACCACTAGACCCACGCCCTTGCCGGATCGGGTCGGCGCGAAGGCCAGGACGTGCTCGGGGCCATTATGGCGCAGATACTCCCGGCCCAGCTTGCCGAGCATGAGGCCGGCATCGCCAAGTAGGCCGGCGCGGGCCACCTCGCCGTGGCTCGCCCAGCGCGCGGAGCCATAAGTGGTGACCCTGCCCTTTTGCCGGGCCCGCCAAAGTGAGCCCGCTACGGCCGATCCGCAGCCGAGGAACCCGCTGGCTCCGGCAAGCATGCCCGCCTTGTCGAAGACTTCAGGCGCATATGCATCGAAGTGATACCACCAACCGAAGAGCGCCCAGGGCTGGTAACAGGGCACTCCAAACAGGTGGAAAGAAGCCGCGCCAAGCTCGGGCTGATAGGCCAACATCGCGGCCGCCCACTGCGTCGAAACCCAGAGACCCGCGAACATGATCGCGAAGACGACGAGGATCTGACCGACGAGGAGTTTGGTGGGCGTCACGGGTCTTCTCCAGCCCGGTCATCCGATGCGGTCCGGGTGGAGAAAGAATCCGTCATGGAGGGGGAAAACTAAACGGCGCTAATTGGCGTTTATTGGATATTGCAGGATATTGCCGGTTACGCTCCGCGAGAATTGCCGCCTATGTCGTGGCGCGCCTTTTCACGTAGCACCTCGAGTCGTTCTTGGCAGACGAGGTCTACAAGCTCCTGGAGGGCGTGAACTCGCTCCCTAATCGCCTCGAGGTCCTCAATGCCGATCTCGTAGCTCGCGGAGTACCGTGCCTCGACGTAGGCTCGCTTCAGCAACTCGAAGCGCCGACGATCAAGCTTGGCTTCGCGCGGCCAGGCTCTGATCAACCGGGGCTCTTTCCCCTCAGGGAACGATCGCAAAAATTTGATGTTGTGCGAGCGCGGAAAATAATGCGTTCGAACAAGAAGGAAGCAGATATACGTTCGCTCTGTCGCCTGATGGAGAAGAAAAGCTGCATCGTTCAACTCCCCCTCGGAAAGTGCATAGGCCGCTAGCTTCAGTCCGCTTCTCACCTTCGCACTCCAGCTTTCAAAGTACGCGGTTGCCATTTCCAACGCATCAACCGGCGTCAGCGGCTTAGGCAAAGTAAATGTACTTCCAGGTATTTCGTATAGCGCAATCCCGTCTCGCGCGATGTCTACCCAAAAGTACTCGCCCCGGTTGAGGCCCTGATTGACCTCGTCCATGGTGTGAACAATGAAATTCACCTGACGCTCGATCGAAGGATCCCTATCGATCTTGTCATCCGCGACATGCCAATATTCTGCGGTATCCGTAAGTTTCGGGTGGCTGACGATGACCAGCAAGTCGAAATCGGACTGGTATCCATTGAGAGGCTGGTCCACCCAGTCCGAGCGGGCATAGCTCCCAAACAGGACGATCTTCTGGATGCGACCGTTCTTTTTCCAAGGCTGGGTTGCGCGCGAAATCGCGACCTCGAATTCGGTCATTAAGATGTTCTTCGCGCGCTCAAGTTCAGCTTGCTGAACTGTCGGCAGGTGATCGATATCCTTACGCTGTCAACCGGCGCGCAAAACTGACCCCCTATCGGCGCCCAATATTGACCCCACCTCTGGGTAGTGCGGCGGTTATCCCGGTAGT
>NZ_MSQB01000024.1 GCF_002149965.1 Novosphingobium panipatense
ACGGTGACGCGGGGTGGAGCAGCCCGGTAGCTCGTCAGGCTCATAACCTGAAGGTCGTAGGTTCAAATCCTACCCCCGCAACCATACACCAATTCTCCCAAACACTACCCAAAATCCATGCAGCAGCAGACGCTCGTGTGTCGGTTTTCCAGTGAAGGCACGAGACGCTGCGGGACCTATGATGCCATAGTTTCAATGCGCCGTTCTGCCGATGGCTGTCGCGGCGCACTCACGCGAGGCCGTCATGAAACATCTTCATGTCATCACCGGAGGTCCGGGGGCCGGGAAAACCAGCCTCATCGCCGCGCTCGCCCGAGAGGGCCTTCACCATATGCCGGAAGCAGGCAGGGCGATTATCCAGGAGCAGGTAGGCATAGCGGGCAGCGCCTTGCCTTGGGCCGATCGCGAGGCTTTTGCGGCCAGGATGCTGGCGCGGGACATGGAATCGTACCGCAAGGCGGCCTCGCTCTCGGGGCCTGTCGTTTTCGATCGGGGCATTCCCGATGTTATCGGATATTTGCGCTTATGCGGGATCCCGGTACCCGCTTCGATATGGCAGGTAGCGGAGAACTACCGTTATGCGGAGCACGTCTTCATCGCGCCTCCATGGCCTGCCATTTTCGCACAGGATGCAGAGCGCAAGCAATCGCTGAGGGAAGCCGAGGACACGTACCAGGCGATGGTCGAGGTCTATTCCGATCTGCAGTACAAGCTTGTTCCGCTGCCTCTGGCTACGATCGGGGAGCGCGCGCAGTTCGTGCTTTCACGTATATCGTGACGCTTATCCCTGGCGCCGGCTAAAGCAAGGCGCCCATAAGAAAAGGCGGCCTTTCGACCGCCTCTTCCCTCCTCTCCAAACCGTTGTGGCCGGGCTGTCTTGGTGCAGCGCCTGACCGATCTGGAACTCTGTCAGCCGCCGGTGGCGTCGTTGTCCGCCGCGGCCATGCGATCGCCCTGCATGTAGGGGATCGGGTTGACGGCTTCACCGTCGACGCGGACTTCATAGTGAAGGTGCGGGCCGGTCGAGTTGCCGGTGGTGCCGACGAAACCGATCACGTCGCCCTTGTGGACCATCTGGCCTTCGGCAACGTTGAGGCGCGACATATGGCCGTAGCGGGTTTCGAGGTCGCCGCCGTGCTCGAGCGAGACGTAGAGACCGTAACCGCCGAACCACGAAGCCTTGCTGACGACGCCGTCAGCCGTGGCATAGATCGGGGTGCCGATCGGGGCGCCGAGGTCGATGCCCTTGTGGGCGCGGCGGCCGCCGAGAATGGGGTGGTTGCGCATGCCGAAGCTGCTGGTCAGCTTGAGACCTTCAAGCGGGGTACGCGAAGGGATCGAGACCGCGCCGAGCTTGGCTGCGCCGGGAATGGAGGGCTTGGCCTTGGCGGAAGCGAGGCCGGTTTCCTCGAAGTTCTGCCAGGAGCTGAAGAGATTGCGGAACTGTTCGTCTTCTCCGCCGGCCGACTGGTTCGCGGACTGTGCCGAGCGAAGGGGGGCGGAAATGTCGGCAGCGGCGGCGCTGCTGTTGGCCATCGCCGGGTGAGCGGCGACAAGAGATCCTGCGACGGCGACGGCACCGGTCACTGCGCGGAACTTGGCGAAGAAATTCGTTACGACCACTCGCAATACCTTGTTATCCGCCGCGAGCCGTTAGGCCACGACGCCTGTATTTATTACGGCGCGCACGAAGGCGCACCGCGCAAACCCTAGTTCTGGAGATGGTCGGAACCCCCCGCCGTCTCTGATTGGGAGTTATGCCGAACGATTGCGATCAGGCAAGATCGGCATAAAGATCCCGCGATAAACCGGCAGCGAGGCGCGCCGAGTCGTTGAACGGCGGCTTAACGGCCCCGCCAAAGTGGCGGGAAACCAGGGTTTTCCAGAGCGAGTCATGGTCCTCGTTCAACCGTTTGGCGACTGCGGCGAAATGCGTTGCGCCGAAACGAACGTGCCGGATTTCGTCGTCAAGGATTCGCTGGAGGATGCGCGCGCCGCGACCGTCGCCACTGGCCCTGACCCGGTCGAGTGTGGCCGGGGTAACATCCAGCCCGCGTGCTTCGAGCACCATCGGCACCACGGCGAGGCGGGCGCCAACGTCTTGTCGCGTCTTGTGCGCCGCTTCCCATAGTCCTTCGTGCGCGGGCAAGGCGCCGTAGTGACTGCCGAGGCCGCGCAAGTGGCGCTCGATCACGGCGAAATGCAGGGCTTCGTCGGCGGCGACCGACAGGAAGTCGCTGACGAAGGCCTTGTTCATCTCGCCTCCGAACCGGCCCGCCATGTCGAGGGCGAGATCGATGGCGACGAATTCGATATGCGCGAGGGCATGCCAGAGCGCGATCCTGCCGCGTTCCGAACCGCCCTTGCCGCGCTTCGGCATGCGGCTTGGCGGGAGCAGTTCGGGCGCATCCGGGCGCCCGGGGACGTCCGGCATGCCCACATCGAAAGTGAAGGAAAGGCGGCCGAGACGCCAGTCTCGCGCCACCTTGCGCGTCGAAATCACTTTGGCGCGCGGATCGCATTCGAGCAGCGCTTCGCGAATCGCTGCGGCAACGGAACGGGTCATCAGAGCGCCTTTGCGGCCTCCAGCACTTCGGCCGCGTGATTCTTGACCTTCACCTTGTCCCAGACACGGGCGATTTTTCCGTCCGGGCCGATCAGGTACGTCGTGCGGACCATGCCCATGTAGGTGCGGCCGTAGTTCTGCTTTTCGGTCCAGATGCCGAGCGCGTCGGAGAGGCCGTTCTCCTCGGCATCGGTGGCGAGCGGGGCCTTGAGATCGTGCTTGGCGATGAAGTTCTGGTGCTTCTTCGCCGTATCCTTGCTGACGCCCAGGAGCGCGGTCCCGGCCGCCTCGAACTGGTCCTTCAGCGCCGAGAAATCTATGTTTTCGGTGGTGCAGCCGGGGGTGTTGTCCTTGGGATAGAAGAACACCACCAGCTTGCGCCCCGCAAAGTCGGAGGCTTTCACACTGCCGCCTTCGGGCGTTTCGAGGGCGATGTCGGGGAAGGTATCGCCGGCGGCGGGACGGGTGGTCATCGGATGGTCTCCAGGGTTTCGTCGAAGGCCTGGGCCCATGCCGCGGCAACTCGTGCGCGGGCCTGGGCAAGGCCGGTTTCGAGGTCTTGCCAATGGTCATAACCGCATGCGCGTACGAGCGCTATGCAGGCGGCCTCCACAGGCCTCAGCGAATCGGGTGCGAGCAGCCGGGCGGCGACGAGCAGGCGGGTCAGCACGTCGTGGGCTTCGGCAAGCTGGGCGGGGAGCCTGCCCTCGTCGATTAGCAGGCGCAGGGCCTCGCCAAGATCGGCATCGAGGCCCCGGCCGCTTTGCAACTGGGTGAAGTGGACGAGGAATTCGAGGTCCACGAGGCCGCCGCGCATGAGCTTGACGTCGAGCGGACCCTTGGCGGGTTTGTGCTGCGCCATGCGGGCGCGCATTTCGAGCACGTCGTTCCGCAGTTTGACCGGATCGCGCTGGCCGGTGAGCACGTCGTGGATGATCGTGCCGAGCCGCGTTCTCGCCTCGCCGGAGCCGTAGAGCGGTCGTGCGCGGCACAGCGCCATGTGTTCCCAGGTCCAGGCCTGCTCCTGCTGGTAGCGCGCGAAGCTTTCGAGGCTGGCGGCGGGCGGCCCCTGTTCGCCGGACGGGCGCAGGCGGGTATCCACTTCGTAGAGCGCGCCTTCGGCGGTCTGGACCGAGAGCGCGGCAGTCACCCGCTGGGACAGGCGGTTGTAGTAGAGCGTGGCGCCGAGCGGGCGCCGTCCATCCGATTCGCCCGCGAAATCGCCGGTGAAGAGGTAGATCAGGTCGAGGTCGGAGGCATGGGTGAGCACGCCGCCGCCCATGCGGCCAAGGCCCAGCACCACCAGTTCGCTCTCCGGCACCAGGCCGTGATTCTCGCGGAATTCCGCCACGGCCGCATCGGTGAGCACGACCAGCGCGGCTTCGGCGATCCGGCCCAGGGCATGGCCGATATCCAGCGGATCGTTCACCCCCTCGATCAGTTGCACGCCGAGCGCGAAGCGGCGGTCGCCGACCTTGCGCCGCACGGTATTGAGTTTGCGCTCGTAATCGTCGCCCGGTTCGAAGCGGGAGAATTCCGCGATCAGCTCGGGCAGGCTGCCCGGCAGATCGAAGGCGCTGGCGTCGATCAGCGGGTCCAGCAGGTCGGCGCGGCGGGCCAGGGCATCGGCCAGCGGCGGCGCCAGGCTGAGGATGCGGGCGAGCCGTTCGATCAGGGCCGGGCGCGCCTCCAGCAGTCGGAACAGGTTGATCGCGGTCGGCAGGTTGTTGAGCAGTTGCTCCCAGCGGGCCATGGCGCGTTCCGGTTCGGGCGCGGCGGCAAGGGCGGCAAGCAGGCCGGGGCGGATCGCTTCGAAGGCGAGCCGGGCAGCGTCGGAACGCAGCGCGCGCATCCGGCCGGAGAGCCAGCCTTCGATCCGCGCGACCGTGGCATCGGGGTCGGCAAAGCCCATGCGCATGAGCTCGTCGCGAAGGTCTTCCTGCGCCGGGGCGGGCACGGAGACCGTCGTGCCGGTGGGCAGGTTGGCCATGACCAGGGCGTCGTAGCGCTCACCCACGGCCTCGGTGATCTGCGTGAGTTCGTCCACGAGCGCCTGGCCGTCCGGCAGCCCGTCGAGCCGGGCCACTTCGTCCAGCAGGTCTTCCCGGACCGGCAACGAATGCGTCTGCTGGTCCTGCATCATCTGCAGGCGGTGCTCGACGGTGCGCAGCCGGTCGTAGCTTTCGCCCAGCAGGCGGGCGTCTTCGGGCGGGACCAGTCCGGCCTCGGCCAGGGCATCGAGCGTGGCGCGGGTGCCGCGCAGGCGCAGGGCGGGGTTGCGGCCGCCGTGGATCAGCTGGTGGGTCTGGGCGTAGAATTCCACTTCGCGAATACCGCCGCGGCCCTTCTTCAGGTCGAAGCCGGGGCCGACGGTCACGCTGCCGCGCGTATTGGCGCGGATCTGCGCGGTAAGACGGCCGATCTCGGCAATGGCGCCGAAGTCCAGGCTCTTGCGCCAGACGAACGAGCGGATCGCGGCGAGAAAGGCCTCGCCCGCCGCCACGTCTCCGGCGCAGGCGCGGGCGCGGATGAAGGCGGCGCGTTCCCAGGCAAGCGCGGAGGATTCGTAATGGGTCAGCGCGCCGTTGATCGAGATGGCCAGCGGGCTGACTTCGGACGCCGGTCGCAGACGCAGGTCGGTGCGGAAGACGTAGCCCTCGTCGGTCACGCCCGCGAGGATTTCCACCACGGCGCGGGCAACGCGCTGGGCGGCTTCGCCGGGCTCGTCGCGCTCGCGGCGGGGCAGCAGCTGGGGATCGAACAGCAGGATCGGGTCGATGTCCGAACTGTAGTTGAGTTCGCCCGCGCCGTGCTTGCCGAGTGCGAGGGCGAGGAAGCCCGCCGGCTGCGCGTCCGGCACACGGCGGCGGATGCCCTCGGTGATGGCGGCATTGAGCGCGCGGTCTGCCAGGGCGGAGAGTTCGCCCGTCACCTTGAGCAGCGGGAAAGCCCCGGCCAGGTCGCCGATCGCGAGGGCCAGGGCGAGCGCCTGCTTTTCGCGCCGCAGCGCCGCGCCGACGCCGGGTGCGCCTTCGCCCGCCGCGCGGGCCCAGTCCAGCGCCACCGCGCCGTCTCCGGCGGCGAGCCGTTCGGTGAGGGCGGGAAGCCGGTCGAGCGCGCTGGAAAGATAAGGGGCGTGGGCGCGGGCGCGGGCGATCGCGCCGGTCCAGTCGGCTTTCGGTTCGGCATCCATTCCGGCTTCCTGCCTGCCCCATTGCCGGAGAGCAAGCATCTGCGGGGTAGGCGTCAGGGATTGTTGCGGCATCGGCCGGAGTCTTCTATCGGCTCGGCCGTTCCCGCGGCGACAAGCCTTGTGCTGCGGCTCAAGGAGGTTGCCCGTGACGTTCGCCCTTCCCCCCGAATGGCATCCGCAGGACTGGATCTGGATCGGTTTTCCGCACGATCCCGTGGAGTGGCCGGGCTTTCTGGAAGCCGCGCAAGTGCAGATGGCACAGTTCGCTTCCGCCGTGGCCGAATCGGGGCAGGAAGTGCGCCTTGTCGTGCGGGACGAGGCCAACCGGGCGCGGGCGGCTGCGCTGGTGTCTTCGAAGATAAAGCTGGAAGTCCGCCGCTACGGTGACGTCTGGCTGCGCGATACCGGGCCGTTGGTGGTGTCCGACGGCACTGGTGCGCTCAGGGCGATGCGCTTCGGCTTCAATGGCTGGGGCGGCAAGTACCTGATGGACGGCGACCAGGAAATCGGCGCCGAACTGGCGCGCGATGCCGGGCTGGAGGTCGAGACGGCCGACTGGATTCTCGAAGGCGGTGCGATCGACGGAGACGGCACCGGTCTGGTGGCGACGACCGAGCAGGTCCTGCTCAACCCGAATCGCAACCCGCACCTGACGCGCGGCGATCTGGAAATGCGCCTGAAGCGCGATCTCGGCTACGACCGCGTGCTGTGGCTGGGCGACGGCCTGATCAACGACCATACCGACGGTCACGTCGATAACCTCGCCCGCTTCGTGGCGCCGAACGTGCTGGCCCTGCCGCGCGGAACCGGGCCGAACGATCCCAATGCGGCGATCTATGCCGATGCCAAGGCGCGCGCCGAAGCGGCGGGCGTGACGGTGCGCGAAGTGCCCTCGCCGGGCCGGGTGGAGAGCGAGGACGGCCGCATCGAACCGGCCAGCTACATGAACTTCGCGATCACCTCGAAGCTGGTGGTCGTGCCGATCTACGGCACCGCGCACGACGAAGAGGGCGTGGCGACGATCGCCGCACTGTTCCCCGATCGCGATGTCGTGGGCGTCATGGCCGATGCGGTGCTGGCGGGCGGAGGCTCGTTCCACTGCTCCAGCCAGCAGATGCCCGCGCGTTGATCTCGGCAGGAGGTCTCCGCAGGAGGCAGGGGTTTTAACGGATTCGCAAGGGGTCTGCGTGCAATGTCGCAGGCATGGCTCGTATCGTCGCTCTTGCGCATGGCGCCCGTAATCTTCGGCAGGATGACGTCCTGCGCGCCGTGCTTGTGTGCGGCTGCGCACTCGCGCTGATCTTGGCAAAGGATGTCCTGCCGTTCTGATCGCGGGCGCGCGATTACCGCCGCCCCTGGTCCGTCCAATTTCCTTTTCATTTCAAAATATGTTCGCGGGGCGGTTTACGCCTCGTCGTTTCCGCTGCACCGCACATCGTGACTGCTGCATCGCAGCAAAAGAATGTCACAAACTATCGATGCAAACGAAATCATCCTTCCCCAGTTTATCGGTTCGCGTGACTGGAAAAGGAGATTCTCCATGCGCCATGTAACTGACGCCGAGCGGGCTCGCCTTCGCCAATCGCTTGTCGGCAATTTTCTGCTATTGCTGTTCGGCCTGGGCGTGCTGGGCTTCCTGGTGGCGGTAGACAGGGCTGACTGGTTCACCCTGAGGCCGGTTTCGGGAACCTCGGTCGCGCTCTCCAATGCCGCAACCGCGGCGCACGGAGATTCCATCAAGCGATGATCGTTACGCCTTCGCTGCAACCCGTCCAGATCCTGCGAGAGATCTGGAAGCCGATTACCCTGCTGTTCGTATGGGACGTCATCGTCACGGTGACGTACTTCATGCTGCCGTTCCACGCGCCGGAATTGCCGGTGACGCTGTTCGGCTCTGCCCTGGCGCTGTTCCTGGGGTTCAGAAGCAATTCGGCCTACCAGCGATGGTGGGAAGGGCGCGGGCTGTGGGGGCTGATGATCAATGCCAGCCGCAACATCGCGCGTGCCGCGCGCAACTTCATGCCCGATCCCGAAGCGACCGAGCTGAAGCGGCGGGTGGTGCTGCGGCAGATCGCCTACGTCAATGCGCTGCGCTGCCAGCTTCGCCGGATCAAGCCGGACGAGGAAGTGCTGCGCATGCTGTCGCGCGGAGGCGCCGACGAATCGCTGGAACGCGTCAATGTGGCCAACGGCATCCTCGATGATACCGGCCGCCGCATCGATGAGGCGCGCCGCAATGGCTGGATCGACACCATCCAGCAGGCGCAGATGGAAGCCGTGCTGGTGGACATCGCCAATTCGCAGGGCGGCATGGAGCGGCTGAAGAACACGCCGCTGCCCTATCAGTACCGCTTCTTCCCCACCGTTTTCACGCACATGTTCTGCATCCTGCTGCCGATCGGCCTGGTGGAGACGCTGGGCGTGGCGACGCCTTTGGGTTCCACCCTGGCCGGCGTGATGTTCTTGGCCGTGCTGGCGATCGGCGACGATCTGGTCGATCCTTTCGCCAATACCGTCCACGACCTGCCGCTCAATGCCATGTGCCGCACGATCGAGATCGATCTGCTCCAGTCCATCGGCGAGGAAGCACCGCCGCCGATCGTGCCGGACAAGCACGGCATTCTCTGGTGAGTTGACGCTCTCTGGTAAGTTGACGCCCTCTGGTAAGTTGACGCTGGGCCGTGGACGCTTCAGGAGCGGTCCATGGCCAAAGCAGACCGTCTTGAGCGCATGGACACGCGCCGCGCCGAACTCGAAATCGAATACCGCGCCGCGCTGGTCGAGGCGCTGCGGGTGACGGCGGCGGGGCAATGGGGCCTGTTCGGCCACAACAAGGACAAGCAGGCCCGCGCCAAGGCCGCGCCCATGGTGGACGGCCTTGCCGATCTGGCCGAAGAGATCGACGACTTGCGCGACCAGCTCGATATGGAACCTTTTGCCCTCCACGCCGAATTCCTCGCCGCGCGCGGCCCGGTGTCGTCCCATGCGGTGGGCGAGCCGAAGCAGGCCCAGGCCTGGCTGGATCGGCTGACGCAAGACGGCTAATCCTTCTGCAATAGCAAGAAGGAACCGAGATGCGTCTTTCCAAGGATCGCCAGACCACCCGCGCCAGCGTGAAGCTCGGCAAATGGGTGGAACTCGATGCCCGCACCGATTTCAGCCCGCCGGGACTGGTGGCGGTGGGCGTTCTGGTCTCGAGTATCCTGCTGAGCACCAGCGTTCTGGTAGCGGCTGCGGGACGGGCGAAGGCACGGCGGATTCAGGCGCGCGAGAATCGCAGCCCGCGCCTTTGACTCACTCCGGCGTGGCGAACCAGATTACGTGCTTGGGGCCCTTGCCGTTGCTGCGCGAAGAGACTTTCACTTCGTCCACCTTGAACCCGGCGCGCTCCAGGCGGCGGGTGAAGGCGGGGTCGGGGCCGGCGGACCAGATCGCCAGCACGCCATCGGGCGTCAGCGCATTGCGCGCGGCGCGCAGGCCGGTCTTCGAGTAGATCTGGTTGTTGTCCTCGCGCACGAGGCCGTCCGGGCCGTTATCGACGTCGAGCAGGATGGCATCATAGGCGGCGCGCGAACCGTCGATCACATGGCCGACATCGCCCATGACCAAGTTGACGCGGGGATTGTCGAGGCAGCCCTGCGCCACTTCGGCCATCGGCCCGCGCGCCCATTCGATAATCTCGGGCACCAGTTCGACGACGGTGAGCTTCGAATCCTCGGGCAGCGTGCGCAGCGCGGCGCGCAAGGTGAAGCCCATGCCGTAGCCGCCGATCAGGAAGTGGGGGCGCTTGGTGATGCCCTTGATGCGCTCGTACGCCATGGTCGCGAGGGCTTCTTCGCTGCCCCACTTGCGCGTGGACATCAGCTCATTGTGGCCGAGCACGATCATGAAATCCCGATCGTGCCTGTAGAGTTCGAGCTTTTCCCCGTCAGGGATCCACGCGGTGTCGATAAGCTCGCGCTTGATCATGCTGATGTCTTTCCGGGATGACGCAAGTGAATGATGGGATAGGCGCGGCCGTCGGCGTCGCGTTCGGATCGGCCGGTGCGCAGGAAACCGCGCGATTCGTAAAAGGGCAGGGCGTTGTCGGCCTGCTCGTTGGCATCGACGCGGGCCTGCGGCTCCAGCGCCAGCGCATGGGCGACGAGCGCGGAGCCGAAGCCCTGGCCGTGGACCGCCGGGTCGACGAACAGCGCCTCTATCGATCCGCCCGCGAAGACCATGAAGCCTTGCGCCGTGCCGTCCGCATCCTCGGCGATCCACAAGGGGACCGCCGGGAGCATCGCCGCGACCTGCCCGGCGATCTCGACCTTGTGCTCCGCCGACAGGAAGCCGTGGGTGGCCTCCACCGCCGCGCGCCAGATGGCAAGGGCGCGCGGGGCGTCGTCGGGAGAGCCGGGTCTGATCACCGGAGCCGGACCATCAGCGGAGGTCCGGCGCGGTGGCTTCGGCCTTGAGCAGGGCGATGGCTTCGTCGAGGGTCATGACCTTCTGGTGCTCTGCGCCCAGCGTGCGCAGGGCGACGGTGCCTTCCTCGGCCTCGCGCTTGCCGACCACCACCAGATGCGGAACCTTCTTCAGCGAGTGTTCGCGCACCTTGTAGTTGATCTTCTCGTTGCGCACGTCGGTTTCGACGCGCACGCCTGCCGCCTTGAGCTTCTGCGCCACGTCCTGCGCATAGCCGTCGGCGTCCGAGACGATCGTGGTCACCACGGCCTGGACCGGGGCGAGCCAGACCGGCAGCTTGCCGGCGAAGTGCTCGATCAGGATGCCGATGAAGCGTTCATAGGAACCGAAGATCGCGCGGTGCAGCATGACCGGGCGGTGCTTTTCGCCGTCCTCGCCGATGTAGTGGGCGTCGAGGCGCTCGGGCAGCATGCGGTCGGACTGGATCGTGCCGACCTGCCAGGTGCGGCCGATCGCGTCGGTGAGGTGCCATTCCAGCTTGGGCGCATAGAACGCGCCTTCGCCGGGGAGTTCCTCCCAGCCGTATTCCTCGGTGGCGAGGCCCGCGCGCACGACGGCATCGCGCAGTTCGGCCTCGGCCTTGTCCCACTGCTCGTCGGTGCCGATGCGGTTGTCGGGGCGCAGGGCCAGCTTGATCGCGTAAGTGAAGCCGAAGTCCTTGTAGACCTTGTCCGCCATCTCGCAGAAGGCCTGCACTTCGCCCACGATCTGGTCTTCGCGGCAGAAGATGTGGCCGTCGTCCTGCGTGAACTGGCGCACGCGCATCAGGCCGTGGAGCGCGCCGTGCGGCTCGTTGCGGTGGCAGCAGCCGTTCTCGACGATGCGCAGCGGCAGGTCGCGGTAGGACTTGATGCCCTGCTTGAAGATCAGCACGTGCGCCGGGCAGTTCATCGGCTTCAGCGCCATCCACTGGGCGTCGTCCGAGATGATCGGGCCGTCGTCCTCGGTGTTGGGCACTTCGTCGGGGATGACGAACATGTTCTCGCGGTACTTGCCCCAGTGGCCCGAGGCTTCCCACTGCCGCGCGTCCATGACCTGCGGCGTCTTCACTTCCTTGCAATCGGCCTGGCTGATCGCGCGGCGCATGTAGTCTTCAAGGGCGCGATAGATCACGTAGCCCTTGGGGTGCCAGAACACCGAACCGTGCGCTTCGGCCTGGAGGTGGAACAGGTCCATCTCGTTGCCGAGCTTGCGGTGGTCGCGCTTGGCGGCCTCTTCAAGGCGCGTCAGGTGGGCGGCAAGCTGCTTCTTGTTCAGCCAGCCGGTGCCGTAGATACGCGAGAGCATCGCGTTCTTCTGGTCGCCGCGCCAGTAGGCGCCCGAAACGCGGGTCAGCTTGAAGGCCGCCGGGTCCAGCTTGCCGGTCGAGGGCAGGTGCGGCCCGCGGCACATGTCCAGCCAGTCCTCGCCCGACCAGTAGACGGTCAGCGGTTCGTCGCCCGGAAGTTCGGCGGCCCATTCGGCCTTGAAGTTCTCACCCTGCTGCTTCCAGCGGCTGATCAGCTGCTCGCGGCTCCAGACTTCGCGGCGCAGCGGCTTGTTGGCCTCGATGATCTTGCGCATTTCGGCCTCGATGGCCGGGAGATCGTCGTTGGTGAAGGGCCCGCGCTCCGGGTTCGGGGCGAAGTCGTAATAGAAGCCGTCGTCCGTCGAAGGGCCGAAGGTGATCTGCGTGCCGGGGAACAGCGCCTGCACCGCTTCGGCCAGGACGTGGGCATAGTCGTGCCGCGCCAGATCCAGCGCTTCGGCTTCGTCGCGGCTGGTGACGAGGGCGAGATCGGCGTCGCCGGTGAAGGGACGGTCGAGGTCCACCAGTTCGCCGTCGATCTTCGCGGCGAGCGCGGCCTTGGCAAGGCCGGGCCCGATGGCGGCGGCGACGTCGGCCGGGGTGGAGCCTTCGGGCATTTCGCGAACCGAACCGTCGGGCAGGCTGATCTTGAACATTTCGGACATGGACGAACTCATCTTTCGTTTGCCCCATGCCATACCAGAGCATGTGGGCGGAAAAGCTTTGGGGCGCCATGGCACAGGCGCGCCTCCGGGTGAAGGTGCGGCGTCAGGTGAATGGCTCTATTTCGGGAGAGAGACGCCGCTCGCCCGAAATCCGGGCGACGGTGGCTGCCTGTTCAGGCCGCGACCAACCGTCCCCGGAAATGCCGGGTGGTAGTCGTGGTCGTAGTGGTGCGCAGCGGCGTCATCGCCTGCCCATGTAGCGACGGCGGCGGCGAAAGTCATCCCGTGATTGCGATGTAAAGGACACTTGACTCCGTGATTTCGAGGTGACAAGTTTGCTTTACACAACAGGCCGCTGACGCCTGCGTTTCATTGTCTTCAGGAGTTCGGTCATGGCCGCATACAACCTGGCGTTTCGCCGCTACATCCGGCGCTTCGTGCCGCTCACTATCGCTTATGGCGCATCGGTCGCGCTGGCGACGGCGGTGATTCCCGATGGGGCACCCGCCAGTCCGGGCATAATTGCGATTGCCGTGCTTCCCGGCCTTGCCGTCGTGGGGTGGCTATGGGCCATGGCGCGGCTGCTCGTGGAACTGGACGACGAATATCTGCGCATGCTGGAAGTGCGCAAGTTTCTGGTCGCCACGGGAACGACTCTGGCTTTGACCAGCATCTGGGGAATACTGGAACTGTTCACGCCCGCCATGCCGAAGCTGCCGGTGTTCTTCGTGTTCCCGCTGTGGTGCCTGGGGCTGGCCGTAGGTGCGGTGTTCAACCGTCTCCGCTTCGGTGCAGCGCGCTGCGCATGAGGAACCGGTTGAAGGAACTGCGTGCCGAACGCGGCTGGAGTCAGCAGGACCTTGCCGAACGGCTGGAGGTCAGCCGCCAGAGCGTGAACGCCATCGAGACGGGCAAGTACGACCCCTCGTTGCCCTTGGCATTTCGCATCGCCGAAGTCTTTGCTATGAGGATCGAGGAAATTTTCCTGAAAGGGTGAGCGATGTCGGGGCGGATTGGCAGGATCGGGGCATGGATGGCCTTGGCGCTTGCGCTGGCCGTCACTCTTGCCCTGCTCGATGCGCGGGCTTCCGGCCATCGCAAGGTCGAAACCGCCGAGGCGGCGACCGGCACCGTGATCGTGCGGGTTATCGGACCGGCGCTCTTGTAAAACTGCGGCACCGGCCCACGCCCCCACCCGGCCTCCCATCAGGATACACTAGTGGGAGGTCGGGTGGGGGCGTGGGCCGGTGCCGCAAGCCTTCGACGGATGTCGAAGGCGCACTCAACAAAGACTCATCGGATTTCCTAATGGACCACCGGTTTGCGCCGGGTCCAGGCCAGCCGCTCCACCGCCGTTGCCACCAGCCAGCCCACCGTCATGCACACGAAAGGCATGACCGGATAGTGGAAGCGGGACTGGCCCGAGAACAGCAGGCAGATCAACGTCGGGTAGAGCGCCACGCCGTAAGGCAGGAGCCACCATCCGGCCCAGCGGATCCGCTCGTGCCGGCGTCGCAGGGTCATGACGGCAAAAGCGGCGGCAAAACCCAGCATGAGCAGCGCGTAATAGCCCTGGTTGGCATAGCGCACCGCCCGGTAGAGCGCCTCGAAGCGCGGATAGCTGGGCGCGCCGCCCTGATAGGCCCATTCCGCCTCGCCGTCGGGCAGCCAGAGCCGCATAAGCTTCTTCGGCAGGAGGCCCAGGAACTTGCCGGGATTCTCTTCGATCCAGGTCAGCCCCATGCGCGCGGCTTCGATGTCGCTGGAGACTTCGTCGAGGTCGGTCCGCGCCATGAAGCGCTGCACCACCGGCGCATTCGGTGTGAAATCGCCGGTCGCGGTATCGTGGTTGCCGGTCAGCAGGGTGTAGCCGCCATTGGTGGAGACCGCGACCCAGTGGCCTAGCTGCGCATGGTTGCGGATCGTCCAGGGCGCCACCACCAGTGCCGCCACCGCGACCACGATCAGCCCCTCGACCAACAGCCCCGGCAGGCGCCGCCACATGCCGCGCATGCGCAGCCAGTCGACCGCGAAGATCAGCGGCACCGCCACCAGGCTCTGCGCCTTCACCAGGGTGGCGAATCCGAAGATCAGCCCCGCGCCGACCAGCTGCCAGCGATCGGTTCGCGCCATCACCGCCCAGCAACCCGCCAGCAGCAGCGTGGTATAGAACACCTCGGTCAGCGCCAGCGGGACATAGCCGATGGCGTTGGGATAGACCGCCAGCAGCAGCAACCCGCCGCGCGCCGCCGCTTCGTTGCCGAAGATATGGCGGCCAATAACAAGGGTCAGCAGGCCGGTCAGCATCGCGGCGGCGAGGTTGAACAGGCCGAGCGAGACTTGCGAGATGCCGAACTGGTGGAACATGACCGAAAGCGCCAGCGGCAGGCCCGGCGGCCAGAACGCGGTGGCGAGGCCCTTGTCTTGATAGCCTTCCCCGGAAGCCAGCCCCGCCGCCCGCGCGAAATAGGAGGCGGCGTCGGACGTCGGCGTCACGTCGATCAGCAGCACCCCCACGCGCAGCGCGAAATAGAGCGCCCAGATCGCCAGCAGCACGGACCGCTCGGTGGCGAACCATTCGAGGCGCAGGGCCAGTCGGCTCGGGCGGGTGGGAAAGTCCAGGATCTGCGCGGACATTCGGGAAGGAATTCCTGATTGGGGTGGAGGACAGGGCCGGTGCCGCATCGAAAGATGCCCTTAGGCGCATTTTCCAAACAGACTCTTAGTCGGTGGATAGTCTCCACCGCAACCGTGATCCCGCCGTCATCAAGGTCTTGTGCTGGAAGGTCTTGTGCAGGTCGGCCGCGGACCCCAGATGGGCCGCCATGACCGAGACGCGTTATCTGGAGCTGCCCGACGGGCGCCGCATCGCCCACCGTTTTACCCCCGGTACCGGACCCACGATCGTATTCCTGCCCGGCTACATGTCGGACATGGCCGGGAGCAAGGCCACGGCGATCTTCGAGATGGCCCAGGCGAACGGCCGTCCCTGCCTGCTGCTCGACTATTCCGGCTGCGGCGAGAGTTCGGGCGAATTCGCCGACGGCACCCTGACCCGCTGGCGTGACGAGGTGCTTGCCGTAATCGCCGCGGCGGGCCTGGAGCAGGTCGTGCTGGTCGGCTCGTCGATGGGCGGCTGGCTGATGCTGATGGTGGCGCAGGCTCTGGCCGACAGCGGCAAGGTGAAGGGCATGGTCGGCGTGGCCGCCGCACCGGACTTCACCGAATGGGGCATCGCGCAGATGGACAAGAACGTCCTCGCGGACGGCGAGGCGATCTGGGAAGAAAATCCCTACGGCCCCGAACCCACGCCCACCTATCCCGGCTTCTGGGCGGATGGCCAGGCCAACCTCCTGCTGGAAAAGCCGATCGCCTTCGACGGCCCGGTGCGCCTGCTCCACGGCCAGCGCGACGAGGACGTGCCCTGGGACATTTCGGTCAGGCTGGCCGAGCGCCTGCGTTCAGCCGACGTGCAGGTCACGCTGATCAAGGACGGAGACCACCGCCTCTCGCGCGAGTCCGATATCCACCTTCTGCTCCGCTCGGTTGCCGAACTGGTCCTCGCCCGCGATCCGGCGGCCTGACAAGCCAAGGACCCCTCCATGCCCATCCTCCTTCCGCTGATGCTGATGCAGGCCTCGCCTTTCAGTCCCTATGCCTCGGCGCTCCCGCGCGAGATCGTCGAGAAGAAGGAAGACGAGGCCCGCAAGCGTCGCAATGATTCGGCGCCGTTCACCGGCCCCTTGCCGCTCCGCGCGGAGAGCGGCTGCCTGCTGGCGGTCGAGTCCGATCCCGAGCGCTCCGCCGAAGTCGCCCGCAAGGCGCTCGACAGCGCGCAGGGCCGGGAACGGGTGCGCGCCGGGCTTTGCCTGGGCGTGGCGTTGGCCGATCTCGACCGCTGGGCGGAGGCCCGCACGGTCTTCGTCCAGGCCCGCGATGCCGCCGATCCGACCGACCGCCTCAGCCGCGCGCGGCTGGGCGCCATGGCGGGCAATGCCGCCCTGGCCGACGGCAAGGCCGGGGAAGCGCTGGGCCTGCTGGCGCCCGCTGCCGCCGATGCGAAAGCGGTCAACGACGGTTCGCTCGGCGCCTCGATCTCGCTCGACCGCGCCCGCGCGCTGGTGTCGCTGGGGCAGAACGGAGAGGCCGCCACCGCGCTGGCCGATGCCCGCACCGCCGATCCCGACAACGCCCAGGCCTGGCTGCTCTCGGCCACGCTCTCGCGCCGGGAGAAGAAGCTGATCGAGGCGCAGACCCAGATCGAAAAGGCCGCGCAGCTGGCCCCGCAGGATCCCGAAGTCGGTCTCGAGGCCGGCGTCATCGCCGTGCTGGGCGGGCGGGACGAAGCGGCCCGCCGCAGCTGGAACGCGGTCCTGGCGATGGGGGCGGATACGCCTTCCGCCGCGACCGCCAAGGAATACCTGGCCCAGCTCGGGCCCGAAGGAGCACCGAAGCCATGATCCCGCTTTCCGTCCTCGACCTCGTTTCCGTGCGCGAAGGCGGCACTGTCGCCGAAGCGCTCGCCATTTCCGCCCGCACCGCGCAGGCCGCCGAGAAGGCGGGTTACACTCGCTACTGGGTGGCGGAACACCACGGGATGGACGGGATCGCGGGCGGCGCCACTTCGGTCGTGCTCGGCCATATCGGCGCGGCGACTTCCTCCATACGCATCGGTGCGGGCGGCATCATGCTGCCGAATCACACGCCTTACGTGATTGCCGAGCAGTTCGGCACGCTGGCCGCCCTCTTCCCCGGCCGCGTCGATCTCGGCCTCGGCCGGGCGGCGGGCGCCGACGGCCGCCTCGCCAATGCGCTGCGCAAGGATATCGTCGGCGCTTCGGAGCGGTTTCCGCAGGACGTCGTCGAACTTCAGGCGCGGTTTGCCGGACAGGCGGTAGGCGGCGTTTCCTCGCCCCAGGCGGACGGCGCCGACGTGCAGATGTGGATTCTCGGCTCCAGCCTGTTCGGCGCGCAGCTCGCCGCCATGCTCGGCCTGCCCTACGCCTTCGCCTCGCATTTCGCGCCCGCCATGCTGGACGAGGCGGCGCGGATCTACCGCGAGCGCTTCGAGCCCGGCAAAGTCCTCGACAAGCCGCACTTCATGGCAGGCATCAATGTCGTCGCGGCGGAAACGGACGAGCAGGCGCGCTATCTCGCCTCGTCGACCGACCAGAGTTTCGTGGCGCTGCGCACCGGATCGCCCGGCCGCCTGCCGCCGCCGATCCGCGATTACCGGGAAAACCTGCCCGGTGCCGCCAAGGCCATGCTGGAGCAAGTCCGCTCGGTCAGCGCGGTCGGCACGCCTGCGCGGGTGCGGGACGAGATCGAGGCCTTCGTCGCACGGACCCAGGCGGACGAACTGATCGTCTCCGGCGCGATCTTCGACGCCGATGCGCAAATCCGTTCGCTGGAACTGACGATGGAAGCTTTCGAGTCGATGGAGTCGATCTGAAAATCCGCCGGGGGGCCGGTGCCGCATTCTTTCAATTCGACCCGGCCACGTAAGCCAGAGCCACGATATCGTTCGCAGGAGCAATTCAATTTCATGTCGAGGCATTGACCGCAGGACAAAATTGCTCGACCTCTCCCGCCATGAGCAAGGCAGACGTCGTTATCGTGGGAGCCGGACACGGGGGAGCGCAGTGCGCGCTGGCCCTTCGCCAGAACGGTTTCGAGGGGACCATCACCGTGATCGGCCGCGAGCCGGAATATCCTTACGAGCGGCCGCCGCTCTCCAAGGAATATTTCGCGCGGGAGAAGACTTTCGACCGGCTCTACATCCGCCCGCCGACGTTCTGGGCGGAGAAGGAAATCACGTTCAAGCTCGGCACCGAAGTCACCAAAGTCGATCCCGAGGCGCATGAGCTGACGCTCTCGAACGGCGAGACGTTCGGCTACGGCAAGCTGGTCTGGGCGACCGGCGGCGATCCGCGCAGGCTCTCCTGCTCGGGCGCGGAGCTGGCCGGGGTCCATGCCGTGCGCACCCGCGAGGACTGCGACACGCTGATGGCCGAAGTGGATGCGGGCACGAAGAACGTGGTCGTGATCGGCGGCGGCTACATCGGTCTGGAAGCGGCGGCGGTGCTGTCCAAGCTCGGCCTCAAGGTCACGCTGCTGGAGGCGCTGCCGCGCGTGCTGGCGCGTGTGGCGGGTGAGCCGCTTTCCGAATTCTACCAGGACGAGCACCGCACGCACGGCGTCGACCTGCGCACCGGCGTGGCCGTGGAATGCCTCGAAGGCGACGGGCACAAGGTGACCGGCGTGAAGTTGGCGGACGGCGAAGTTCTGGCTGCCGAGGCGGTGATCGTGGGCATCGGCATCGTCCCGGCCGTCGGCCCGCTGATCCTCGCCGGTGCGGCGGGCGCCAACGGCGTGGACGTCGACGAATATTGCCGCACTTCGCTGCCCGACATCTACGCCATCGGCGACTGCGCGGCCTTCGCCTGCGACTTTGCGGGCGGCACGGTGATGCGGGTGGAATCGGTGCAGAACGCCAACGACATGGGCACATGCGTGGCCAAGGCGATCTGCGGAGACGAGAAGCCCTACAAGGCCTTCCCGTGGTTCTGGTCCAACCAGTATGACCTGAAACTCCAGACCGCAGGCATCAACCTGGGCTTCGACCAGACCGTGATCCGCGGCAATCCCGAGGATCGCAGCTTCTCGGTGGTCTACCTCAAGGAAGGCAAGGTCCTCGCGCTCGACTGCGTGAACATGGTCAAGGACTACGTCCAGGGCCGCAAGCTGGTGGAAGCGGGCGCAAAGCCCGATCTCGCCGCGCTGGCGGACAAGGACAAGCCGCTCAAGGAATTGCTGTAGAGGCTACGGGATCCTCCCCGCCGCGCGGTGGGGAGGCCTGCAATCGCCGCGCGGCCCACTGCGCGGCTTCCGCCACGGCGGGGTCCGGGTCATCCCGCAGCGCCGAGACTTGCGTCATGAACGCTGCATTTCCGCTGTTTCCGGCGGCATAGAGGCAGTTTCGCACGAAGCGGTCGCGGCCGATGCGCTTGATCGGCGAGCCGGAAAACAGCTTGCGAAAGCCCGCATCGTCCAGCGCCAGCAGTTCGGCAAGGCGCGGCGCGGTCAGTTCGGCGCGGGGCAGGAAGGCTTTCAGCCGGTGCGCGGTCTCCGCGAACTTGTTCCAGGGGCAGACCGCCAGGCAATCGTCGCAGCCATAGATGCGGTTGCCCAGGCCCTCGCGGAATTCCTCGGGAATCGGCCCCTTGTGCTCGATGGTGAGGTAGCTGACGCAGCGCCGGGCATCGAGGCGATAGGGGGCGGGGAAGGCCTGGGTCGGGCAGGCGTCCTGACAGGCGCGGCAGGAGCCGCAGCGGTCGCGCCCTTCGGTGGAAAGCGGCAGCTCCAGCGTCGTGTAGATCTCGCCCAGGAACAGCCAGGAGCCGTGATCGCGGCTGACCATGTTGGTATGCTTGCCCTGCCAGCCCAGGCCGGCGGCGGCAGCGAGCGGCTTTTCCATGACCGGGGCGGTATCGGTGAAGACCTTGACCCCAGCCGGACCCAGCCCGCGCCTGTCCGCTTCCGACACCAGCCAGCGGGCCAGGTTCTTGAGCGCCTTCTTCACCCAGTCATGATAGTCCGCGCCTTGCGCATAGACCGAGATGCGGCCCACCTCCGGCGCATCGGCCAGGGCAAGCGGATCGGCGGAGGGCGCATAGCTCATGCCCAGCGCGATCACCCGCCGTGCCTCGGGCCAGAGCCCTTGCGGCGAACGGCGATGATGGGCGCGGTCGGCCATCCATTCCATCGACCCGTGCATCCCTGCCGCCAGCCACGAATCGAGCCGTGCCGCCCGCTCCGGGTCCTCCTCGGCAGAGGCTACGCCGAAGGCGCAGAACCCCAGTTCCCGGGCTTGCACCTCGAGATCGCGGGTCAGGGCATTCAGAGCGTCGTTAACCAAGCTTGCGGACTCTTCGGTTCATAGGGCAGGCGAAAGGGGCAATACGATGGACGCCGCAGTAGGAGATTGGTCCTTGGTCAGCAACTTGGCCAGAAACTTGGCCAGCAACTTGGAAGGCCATCCCCTCGCGATCGAGGCGCGGGGGCTGGTCAAGCGCTTCGACGGCTTCACCGCGGTAGGCGGGGTGGATCTCAGCGTTCCGGTGGGCGCCGTCTACGGCATTCTCGGCCCCAACGGCGCGGGCAAGACCACGACATTGCGCATGCTGCTGGGCATCATCGATCCCGATGCGGGAACGCGCAAGGTGCTCGGCGCCGCGCGGCCGCACGACGTGGCCCATGCCATCGGCTACCTGCCCGAGGAGCGCGGCCTCTATCCCGCGATGAAGGCCACCGAAGCGATTGCCTTCCTTGGCGCGCTGCGGGGCCTGCCGCTGAAGGAAGGGCGCCGCCGTGCGCACGAATTGCTGGAGCGGCATGGCCTGGGCTATGCGGCGGACCGGCAGATCCGCCAGCTTTCCAAGGGCATGGCGCAGCAGGTGCAGATTCTCGGCACCTTGGTCCACCGGCCGCGACTGGTGATCTTCGACGAGCCGTTTTCCGGGCTCGATGCCCTCAACCAGGGCAAGCTGGAACGGATGATCCGCCAGCTTGCCGAGGACGGCACGACCGTGATCTTCTCCACCCACGTCATCGCCCATGCCGAGCGCCTCTGCGACGATGTGGCCATCATCGCCGGGGGCAAAGTGCCCTTCGCCGGGCCGGTGGACGCGGCGCGCGACCGGATTCCCCGGCAGGTCCGCCTCGAAACGCGCGCGCGGGACGGGCGGTGGCGCACGGCCCTGCCCGAAGACGCGCGGCAGGAAGGGGCGTTCTGGAGCTTCTCGCTGCCGGACGGCGGCATAGAGCCGCTGCTGCGCGCCCTGATCGAGGGCGATGCGGGCATTCTCTCGCTGTCGATCGAGCGGGCCGGGCTGCACGACGCTTTCGTCGCCATCGCCGGGGAGGCGGCGGCGCGGGCGCTGGAAGCCGGCGAGCAGGAGGACGCAGGATGAACGGGGGTCTCTCCGTCCTTGCCGCAGCCTGGGTCGTCGCAAGGCGCGATTTCACGGCGATCCTGTTCAGTCGCAGCTTCTTCTTCTTCCTGCTGGGGCCGCTGTTCCCGGTGCTGATCGCGGTTCTGGCGGGTAGTCTCGGCTCGCGGGTCGATGCCAGCCAGGAACGTGCGGTGCTCGGCGTGGCGATGGCGGCAGCGGATGTGGACGCGCTGACACGCGCGCGGGCGCAGCTCGCGCCTGCGCTGGGAGACGATCTGCCGGAACTGGTGGTGATCCGCAGGCTGGGGCAGGGCGAAAGCTACGATGCCGCGCAGGCCATGGCCGAGCGCAAGGCGCATGTCGCGGCGATCGTGACCGGCCCGGTTTCCGCGCCGGTGCTCACCGGGCCGCGCGGCCTGATAGAGGCCTGGCGCGGGCCGGTGTCGATGCTTTCGGCGCAGGCCCGCGCGGGCACGGCGTTTACTTATCCGGCGGTCGTGCTGAAGCCGGTCGCCCGCAGCAGCGGCACCGAGCGCAAGGGACGCTTCGCCACCGCACAGGGCGCGCAGACCCTGCTGTTCCTGCTGACCATGATGCTGGCGGGCATGGTCCTGTCCAACCTGGTGGAGGAAAAGGGCAACAAGATCATCGAAGTGCTGGCAGCGGCCGTGCCCATGGATGCCGTGTTCCTGGGCAAGCTGTTCGCCATGCTCGGCGTTTCGCTGGTCGGTATCGCGACCTGGGCGGGCGTGGGCGGGCTGCTCTGGCTGGGCGGGGGCTTCAGTCCCGAACGACTGCCCGATCCGGCGGTCGGCTGGCCGCTGCTGATCGCTCTGGGCGTGGTCTATTTCGCCATGGCCTATCTCCTGCTCGGCTCGGTGTTCCTGGCGATCGGCTCCATGGCGACCACGGTTCGCGAGGTGCAGACCCTGTCCATGCCGGTGACGATGGCGCAGCTCATGGTGTTCTTCTTCGCCAGCTTCGCGATGACCCAGCCGGGGAGCATGGTGGAGATCGCCGCCGTGCTGGTGCCGTTCAGTTCGCCTTTCGCGATGCTGGCGCGCGCGGCGCAGGAACCGGCGCTCCTGCCGCATGTCCTGGCGATCGGCTGGCAGATGCTCTGGGTGGCCCTGCTGGTGCGGGGCGGCGCGCGCCTGTTCCGCGCGCGGGTGATGAAATCGGGGCCGGCAGGGAAGGCGAAACGCGCCGGTCGCCGTTTTCCGCGTTTCCATTGAGCGCCCGCCAAAGGCGCGCCGTTTTCTGGTACGGACGGCGGGACTCGAACCCGCACGATCAAGGATCAAGGGATTTTAAGTCCCCTGCGTCTACCATTCCGCCACGTCCGCACGATGATCGGCCACCTGTCGGTGTCTGCGCGCGATCTGGCAGATCGCGCGCTGCGGAGCAACCGGGATGAACGAGTTATGCCGCTCCGGCGTTCTCGTTATTCCACATTGAGTCGCGCGCGCATTTCCTTGCCGGGCTTGAAGTAGGGCACCCGCTTTTCAGGCACCACCACGCTTTCGCCGGTACGCGGATTGCGGCCGGTGCGGCCGTCGCGGTGGCGGGTGGAGAAAGCGCCGAATCCGCGCAGTTCGACACGGCCGCCGTCGGCCAGGCGTTGGGCGATCTCGTCGAAGAAAGTATCGACCGCGCGCTCGACATCCTCGGCGCGAAGTTCGGGATTCTCCTTGGCGAGAGCGAGCAGCAGTTCGGATCGGATCATCGCATGCTTCCCTAAAAAGTTGCCCTTCGGAAAAAAACCCGAGGTCACAAACCGGATCACGGGCGAATCATAATATTTCGCGTGACTTGGTTCCACCAGCACAAGAAAATGCCATTCCGGTGGTTTTCGCGCAATGGCTCACCGGAGGTAGGGAAATCCCGGTGCCATTTGCCCGCCAAACCGCCGGTTTGCCAGCCCTCTCCCCATTTACACGGAGGATTTGGCCGCTAACGTCCCCGCTTTCAAGCTCGCGCGACCAGTTTCTGGGGCGGGCTCTCCGGGCGACAGGATCAAAGAAGGGCGCATGAAAGATATCGCAAGCTGGAACGAGGGGGACTGGATCGCCGCGATCGGTGCCGTCCTGCTCTTTGCCGTACTCGCCATCGGCGGCGTGATCGCCACCCGCAAGAGCGAGGAATTCGTTGGCCATCCGCGCGGCCTTTTCGTGCTGTTCTATGCCGAGATGTGGGAGCGTTTCTCCTACTACGGCATGCGCGCGCTGCTGATCCTCTATCTGACCAAATTCTGGCTTTTCAATGACGGTAGCGCCAATCTGATCTACGGCGCCTATACCAGCCTGGTCTACATCACCCCGGTGCTGGGCGGCTATCTGGCCGACCGCTACCTGGGGCAGCGCAAGGCGGTGCTGTTCGGCGGCATCGTTCTGGCGGTGGGCCACCTGTTCATGGCCTACGAGGGTATCCACGGCGCCACCGATCCGCTGGTCAAGCAGGCGGATCCGGCGATCAACGTGTTCTGGCTGGCCCTGGCGCTGATCATCGTCGGCTCGGGCTTCCTCAAGGCGAACATCTCGGTGATCGTCGGTCAGCTCTACAAGATGACCGATTCCCGCCGCGATTCGGCCTATACGATCTTCTACATGGGCGTGAACACCGGCGCCGCGCTGGGCACGATCCTGGTCGGCTACCTGGGCGAGACGATCGGCTGGTCCTGGGGCTTCGGCCTCGCCGGCATCGGCATGGTGCTGGGCCTGCTCATCTTCGTGGCCGGCAAGCCCGCGCTCAAGGGCCGGGGCGAGCCGCCCAAGGCACTGGCGAAGAAGGGCGAACTGACGCTCTACGGCATCGGCATCGGCTCCGTCGCGGTGATCTGGTTCCTGATCCAGTACGTCAGCGTGATCCAGTCGCTGCTGGTGGTCTCGGGCGTCGCTATGCTGGGCTACACGCTCTACGAAGCCTTCAAGCTGCCCAAGGAACCGCGCGAGCGCATCTTCGCGATCCTGTTCCTGATCGCGCTGAATCCGATCTTCTGGGGTCTGTTCGAACAGGCGGGCGGCTCGCTGAGCCTCTATACCGACAAGTTCGTGGACCGCGGCGGCGTGCCGACCAGCCTGTTCCAGTCGATCAACCCGATCTACATCGTGCTGTTCGGCCCGATCTTCGCGGCACTCTGGCAATACCTCGGCCGGAAGGGTCTGGAGCCATCGGCACCGGCCAAGTTCGGCCTGGCGCTGATCCAGGTCGGCCTCGGCTTCCTGGTCTTCGTCTGGGGCGCGAACAGCGGCGATCCGGCGGCGATGACCTCGGTGCTCTTCGTGTTCCTGATCTACGCCCTCCACACCACCGGCGAGCTTTGCCTTTCGCCCGTGGGCCTGTCCGCGATGACCCGCCTTTCGCCGCTGCACCTCGGCAGCTTCATCATGGGCGCCTGGTTCTACATGACCGCCGTGGGCAACTTCGTGGCGGGCAAGATCGGCGAGGCCACCGGCGGTGAAAGCGGCGTCATGAGCAAGGACGTGACGCTGGGCATCTATTCCACCATCGGCTGGACCACGATCGGCGTCGCAGTGGTGGTGCTGGCGCTCTCGCCGCTGGTCAGGCGCTGGATGCATCTCGACACGCTGGAAGACCGGGCGATCGACCGCGATCTGGCGGGCCAGAAGGAGATGGGACTGGAGGCGCAGGAAGCAGGCTTCCACCCGGAACCCAAACCGCACTGACACCAGAACCGGCCCGGCGAACCAGCGTTCGCCGGGCCGGATTTCATTTGAACAGGGGAAATACGACATGAGGGTATCGCCGGCATTGCGGCGCTGGTCGTCCACGCTCGTCCTGGGCGCGGCACTGGCGCTGGGCGCTACGGGCGCGGATGCGAAGAAGCAGGACAAGAAGGCGGCCGCGATCGTCGCCGATCCTTATCCGTCCACCTACAAGTCCTATCCCGGCACGCCCACGGCGCTGGTTGGCGCCACCGTCTACGACGGCCTCGGCGGCAGGATCGACAAGGGCGTGGTGCTGTTCCGCGACGGCAAGCTGGTGGGCATCGGCGGCGCCGACATGGCGATCCCCGAAGGCTTCACCAGGATCGACAGCACCGGCAAGTTCGTGACCCCCGGTGTTATCGACATCCATTCGCACCTCGGCGTCTATCCCTCGCCCGGTGTCGATGCGCTGTCGGACGGCAACGAGATGACCAGCCCGACCACGCCCGATGTCTGGGCCGAGCATTCGGTCTGGCCGCAGGATCCGGGCTTCACCCGCGCGCTGGCCAATGGCGGCGTCACCAGCCTCCAGATCCTGCCGGGTTCGGGCAACCTGATCGGCGGCCGCGCGGTCACGCTGAAGAACGTGCCGAGTATCACCGTGCAGGGCATGAAGTTCCCCGGCGCGCCTTATGCGTTGAAGATGGCCTGCGGCGAGAATCCCAAGCGCGTCTACGGATCAAAGGGACAGAAGCCCTCCACCCGCATGGGCAACTTCTCGGTAGACCGCCAGGCCTGGATCGATGCGCGCCAGTACATGGACGGCGACCATTCCGAGCGCGACCTCGGCAAGGATACGCTGGAAGGCGTGCTCAAGGGCGAGATCCTGGTCCAGAACCACTGCTACCGCGCCGACGAGATGGCGCAAGTGATCGATATGGCCAAGGAGATGGGCTACAAGGTCACCGCCTTCCACCATGCCGTGGAAGCCTACAAGATCGCCGATCTCCTGCGCCAGAACGACATCTGCGCCGCCGTCTGGGCCGACTGGTACGGCTTCAAGATGGAAGCCTACGACGGCATTCCCGAAAACGCCGCGCTGCTGGCCAATGCGGGCACCTGCGTGGTGATCCACTCGGACGACGAGAACGGCATCCAGCGCCTCAACCAGGAAGCCGCCAAGGCCCAGGCCGACGGCCGCCGCATCGGCATCGACATTCCCGACGCCAAGGTCGTCGGCTGGTTCACCTACAATGCCGCAAAGACCATGGGCATCGGGGACAGGACCGGCAGCCTGGAGGCGGGCAAGATGGCCGACGTGGTGCTGTGGAACGGCAATCCGCTCTCGGTCTATTCGCGGCCGGAGAAAGTGTGGATCGACGGCGCCCTGATGTTCGACGCGCAGGACGCCAAGCGCCGTCCGGTCAGCGATTTCGAACTGGGCCAGCCCGGCGAAGGAGACGTGAAATGAGCCGCCGCGCCCTGATCATCGCCGCGCTTGCGGCCACTGCGCTGCCCGCCGTGGCATCGGCACAGGACTTCGCGATCACCAATGCCACGCTCGCCACGGGCGACGGTGGCGCGCCGATCGAGCATGGCACCGTTCTGGTCCGCGGCGGCAAGGTCGTCGCCGCCGGGTCCGGGGTTGCCGTGCCTGCCGGGGTGCAGAGCGTGGACGGCACCGGCAAGTGGGTCACGCCCGGCCTGTTCTCCGCCGTCACCGACCTCGGCCTGTGGGACGTGGAAGGGGTTGCCGACAGCAACGATACCGAGGCGGACAAGTCGCCCTTCAATGCCGCGCTGGATGTGGCACCGGCGATCAATCCCTCGAGCGAACATATCGCCGTGAGCCGCGAGGGCGGCGTCACGCGCGCCAGCGTGGCGCCCTTCAACGGCGATTCGATCTTCGCCGGGCAGGGCGCGCTGATCGATCTGGGCACGGGCACCGATCCGGTGAACAAGGCGCGGGCCTTCCAGTTCGTGGAACTGGGCGAGGCCGGAGCCAAGCTGGCGGGCGGCAGCCGCGTTGCCGCGCATGTGGCGCTGCGCAATGCCCTGCGCGAGGCGCGCGACCTGGCAAATGCGCCGAGCGGTGCGCGCAGCAGCGACGCGATGCTCACCCGCGCCGATGCGCTGGCACTGGCGCCGGTCCTCAGCGGCAGCCAGCCGCTTTACGTCGGGGTCGAGCGCGCGGCGGACATCCGCAGCGTGCTGGCGCTCAAGACCGAGTTTCCGGGGTTGAACCTCGTTCTCGTGGGCGCGACCGAAGGGTGGCTGGTGGCCGGCCGGATCGCGGCGGCCAAGGTGCCCGTCATCACCATGCCGCTGCGCGACCTTCCCGCCAGCTTCGAAAGCCTTGCCGCCACCCAGTCCAATGTCGGGCGGATGAAGAAGGCGGGCGTGAAAGTCGCCATCGGCATGTTCGCGGGCGGTAACCAGCCGCGCTATGCCGCGCAGCAGGCGGGCAACCTCGTGGCGCTCGGCAAGCTGCCGGGTGCAGCAGGGCTGACCTGGGGCGAGGCACTTGCCGCGATCACCTCGGTTCCGGCCGAGATCAGCGGCATGGGCGGGAAAGAGGGCGTTCTGGCGCCGGGCGCGGTGGGCGATGTCGTCCTCTGGGACGGTGACCCGCTGGAACTCTCCTCGGCCCCGGTCGAAGTCTATATCGACGGCGTGAAGCAGCCGTTGGATAACCACCAGAGCCGGTTGCGGCAGCGCTACAAGAGCCTCGATCGGACTTACCTGCCCAAGGCTTACGACTGGTAATAAAAAGGGGCCTTCGGTATCGCCGAAGGCCCCTTTTTTACTTTACCGCCAAGCCGACGACGAACGTTTCGTCAGGCCCGCGCCTCGTTCACGCCCGCACTGTTGTGGCGCAGGGCCTTGAGCACGGTGTCGACGATCTGCGGGGCATTGAGCCCGGCCTCGTCGTACTGCGCCTCGGGCTTGTCGTGGTCCTGGAAAATGTCCGGCAGGCGCATGGTGCGGATCCTGAGCCCGGCGTCGGTCAGGCCTTCGTCGCTGGCCATCGTCAGCACATGCGCGCCGAGGCCGCCGATCGCGCCTTCCTCGACGGTGACCACCACTTCGTGGCTCAGCATCAGCTTGCGGATGAGGTCGGTGTCGAGCGGCTTGGCGAAGCGCAAGTCGGCAACCGTGGTGGAAAGGCCCTTTGCCTCCAGCACATCGGCGGCCTTGAGCGCTTCGCCGAGGCGGGTGCCGAGCGAGAGCAGGGCGACCTTGGAGCCTTCCCGGACCACCCGGCCCTTGCCGATTTCCAGAAGCTGCGGGACTTCCGGCAGGTCCACGCCCACGCCGTTGCCGCGGGGATAGCGGAAGGCGATCGGGCCGTCGTCATACTGAGCCGCGGTGTGGACCATATGCACCAGCTCCGCCTCGTCGGCGGCGGCCATCACCACCATGTTCGGCAGGGTGGCCAGATAAGTGACGTCGAACGAGCCGGCGTGGGTGGCGCCGTCGGCACCGACCAGACCGGCGCGGTCGATGGCGAAGCGCACGGGCAGGTTCTGGATCGCCACATCATGGACGACCTGGTCGAAGGCGCGCTGCAGGAAGGTCGAGTAGATCGCGCAGAACGGGCGCATGCCCTGGGCGGCCAGGCCTGCCGCGAACGTGACCGCGTGCTGTTCGGCAATGCCGACGTCGAAGCTGCGCTTGGGATAGAGCTGCGCGAACTTGTCCAGCCCGGTGCCCGAAGGCATGGCGGCGGTGATCGCGCAAATGCGATCGTCCTTTTCTGCCTCGGCGACCAGTGCCTTGGCGAAGACGCCGGTATAGCTGGGCGGGCCTGCCGGGGCCTTGGCCTGTTCGCCGGTGACGACGTTGAATTTCTGGACGCCGTGATACTTGTCGGCCGCTTCCTCGGCAGGGGCATAGCCCTTGCCCTTCTGGGTCACGACATGGACCAGGATCGGCCCTTCGGCGGCATCGCGCACGTTTTCCAGTACCGGCACCAGCGCGTCGAGGTCATGGCCGTCGATCGGGCCGACGTAGTAGAAGCCCAGTTCCTCGAACAGGGTGCCGCCCATGGCCATGCCGCGGGCGAATTCGTCGGTCTTGCGAGCGGCGGCGTGGAGCGGGCGCGGCAGGCGGCGGGCGAACTTGCGGGCGAGATCGCGCAGGCCGAGGAACCGGCCCGAGGAAACCAGCCGCGCGAGATAGGACGAGAGGCCCCCGACCGGCGGCGCGATCGACATGTCGTTGTCGTTGAGGATGACGATCAGGCGGTTTCCAGCCTCGGCGGCGTTGTTCATCGCCTCGTAGGCCATGCCCGCGCTCATCGCGCCGTCGCCGATCACGGCAATGCCGCGGCCCGGCTGGCCCTTGATCTTGTTGGCCACGGCGAAACCGAGCGCGGCCGAAATCGAGGTGGAGCTATGCGCGGTGCCGAAGGGGTCGTATTCGCTTTCCGAACGCTTGGTGAAGCCGGAAAGGCCGCCGCCCTGGCGCAGGGTGCGGATACGTTCGCGCCTGCCGGTGAGGATCTTGTGCGGATAGGCCTGGTGGCCCACGTCCCAGATCAGCCGATCCGCCGGCGTGTCGAACACGTAATGGATCGCGACGGTCAGTTCGACCACGCCGAGGCCCGAGCCGAGGTGCCCGCCCGTCTGGCCGACGGCGGAAATCATCTCGGTGCGGAGTTCGTCGGCGAGTTGACGCAGATCGGCAGGCTTCAGCTTGCGGAGATCGTCAGGCGTGTCGACGGTGTCGAGGAGCGGCGTGGCCGGGTTGGCTGTCATGGTCTGCTTGTACACTTTACGTGTTCTGGTGTCGAATTAAGCCCTGGGCAATATGCCGGTGCGGTTCGAAAGGACAGGAAAAACGTGGGAGACGTTGCTCCCCTGCGACTTTCGGAGGCAGCGCCGACCAAGATCGCGACCGGTAAAGGCCGGAATCGCATGGTAAAATACCCTCATGGGATGAGGGTATTCCGGGGTACGACGGTTTTGGAAATGCCGGGCCGCCCCGTTGCAGGTCAGCTACAGGCCGCGCAAGTGCCGCGCAGTTCCACCACCGGGCGCACGTCCGCGAAACCGGCCTGCTTGGCGGCGGCGATAAGGGCGCCGGTCAGCTTGTCGTCGTCGATGTGGACGGCTTGTCCGCAGGCGTCGCAGATCAGGAAGATGCAGTCGTGCTGGCAGCCGGGGTGGCTGTTGGCCAGATAGGCATTGGCGCTTTCCACCCGGCGCGCGAGATTGGTGCGCACGAAGAGGTCGAGGATGCGGTAGACGCTGTTGGGCGCCACGCGCTTTCCGCGCAGGGCCGAGACGCTTTCCGCAAGGTCGTAGGCCGAAGCCGGGCGTTCGCGCTCTGCCAGCGCGCCGAAGACGTCGGCGCGCATCTCGGTCCACTGTTCGCCGGCTTCGAGAAGAGCGGCGCGGGCGGCCTCTACAAGGCTGTGCCCGGAATGTTCGTGATGATGATGCGCATTAGCCATGCAGCCCATATGGGCATTGGCAGGGCCAGGTGCAATTGAAAGCTGGAGAGAGCGCTCCCGCGCGCCCTTCGCGGCTCAGTCGACCTGTGCTGCGGCCTCGGCGGGCGGCACGATGCCGCCTGCGATCGTGTGATTGCCGATGCCCATCACGCCGAGCACCAGCAGCGCACCGCCGGCGAAGCCGAGGGCGAAGAAGCGGTAGAAGTCGGCCTTGAAGAGTCCCATGACGAAAATCAGCTCATGTTGATGGTAACGATTGCGTGGCGCTCACTTGGAGCGAATCGCCTTGCCGTCCAGTGAATGGCGACGAGCCGCGCCCCATTCTGCGACGAACCGTTGATCTGGGGCGGCAGGACGGTCCAATCGCGATGGAACCGTCACAATTGAGTCAATGAGTCGTGCCTGCAAGCAGGGCCGAGGCGACCGAGACCACGGCCAGCCCCGCTACCGGCAGCGCCGCGCAGGCAAAGGGCAGGGCGAGCGCGCCGATGACGTGATGAGGCCTGCGAATGCGGCCCAGCCGCACGAGGACCGCCGCCGTGGCCAGCCCGACGAGGAAGGCGACAGTGACGAGCGGTCCAAGCCACATCAGCCACATATTCGTCTCCTTCGCGTCGTCGGACCGGCTGGGGCCGGATCAGTGCTTGAAGTGGCGCATGCCGGTGAAGACCATGGCCAGGCCCGCTTCGTCGGCAGCGGCGATGACTTCATCGTCGCGGATAGAGCCGCCCGGCTGGATCACCGCCGTCGCGCCCGCCTCGGCGGCGGCCAGCAGGCCGTCCGCGAAGGGGAAGAAGGCGTCCGAGGCGACGGCCGAGCCGACCGTGCGGGCCTGGGCCCAACCGAACTTCTCCGCGGCTTCGGCCGCCTTCATCGCGGCAATGCGCGAGGAATCGCGGCGGTTCATCTGGCCTGCGCCGATCCCGGCGGTGACGCCGTCCTTGGCATAGACGATCGCGTTCGACTTGACGTGGCGGGCCACGGTCCAGGCGAACAGGCAGTCCTTCAGTTCCTGGTCGGTCGGCGCGCGCTTGGTCACGACCTTGAGATCGTCGAAACCGATGGCGCCGCTGTCGCGGTTCTGCACCAGCAGGCCGCCGGTGATCTGGCGCACCAGCAGGCCGGCGCGGCGCGGATCGGGCAGGTCGCCGGTCAGCAGCAGGCGCAGGTTCTTCTTCTTGGCGAAGAAGGCGCGGGCGTCTTCGTCGGCATCGGGGGCGACGACCACTTCGGTGAAGATCTGGCAGATCGCCTCGGCCGTGGCGCCGTCGAGCGTGGTGTTCACCGCGACGATGCCGCCGAAGGCCGACACGTCGTCACAGGCCAGCGCGCCCTGCCAGGCTTCGAGCAGGCTGGAGCCCTGCGCAACGCCGCAGGGATTGGCGTGCTTGACGATGACGACGGCCGGATCCTGGCCCTTGAACTCGGCGGCGAGTTCGAAGGCGGCGTCGGCGTCGTTGTAGTTGTTGTAGGACAGTTCCTTGCCCTGCACCTGTTCGCCCTGGGCGAGGCCCTTGGTGAAGGGGCCTACGGGCGTGTAGAGCGCGGCCTTCTGGTGCGGGTTCTCGCCGTAGCGCAGGGTGGTGGAGAGGCGGCCGTTGACGCTGAGCATCTCGGGGAACTCAAGGCCCTGATCGGCGAAGGCGAACCACTGCGAGATCATCGAATCGTAAGCGGCGGTCTGCGCGAAGGCGCGCGCGGCCAGCAGCTTGCGGAAGGCCAGCGTGGTGCCGCCATCCGTGGTTTCCAGTTCCGCCAGCAGGCCGTCATAGTCCTTGGGATCGGTGACGATAGCGACGAAGGCATGGTTCTTCGCGGCCGAACGCACCATCGACGGGCCGCCGATGTCGATGTTCTCGATCACTTCGTCACGGTCGGCGCCCTTGGCGACGGTCGCTTCGAAGGGGTAGAGGTTGACGACGACAAGGTCGATCGCGCCGATTGCGTGATCGGCCATGGCCTGCGCATGTTCCGGGTTGTCGCGCACGGCCAGCAGGCCCCCGTGGACCTTGGGGTGCAGCGTCTTGACGCGGCCGTCCATCATTTCGGGGAAATCGGTGATTTCCGAAATGTCCTTCACGTCCAGACCGGCATCGCGCAGCGCCTTGGCGGTGCCGCCGGTGGACACCAGTTCCACCCCGCGTGCGGCGAGCGCCTTGCCCAGATCGGCGAGACCGGTCTTGTCGGAAACCGAAAGCAATGCGCGGCGGATCTGGACGGTATCGGTCATGAAAACGGCCTCGTTCTGGACTGGCGGACTAGGGATTTTGCGCGCGCTCTAGGTCGCCGGCAACGAGTCCGCAAGGGGGCCGCAAAGCTCCCGCAAGGTCAGGGTGCCACAAGCCGTGGGGCTCGTCGCGGCAGTTCACCCCATTTTCTTGATAAGCCACCCGAAATTACCGCCTCCGCGCGAGACCATGCCCTGGATCACCAGCTGCTGCGTCGCCTGGGGTCGGCCCTGTCCATCGACCCAGAGCGAATCCTCCAGCGTCACTTCGCCCGCGCTGCTGCGGAATTGCCAGAGGCTGCCGTCGGGCAGGGCCATTCCGGCGCCCTGGCCGTCCTCGGTCAGCAGCACTTCGACCTGGGGGCCGAGGTGGAAGCGGATGGCGAAGCCCACTTTGCCGCGCTGGCCCTTGCGCCCGGCAGGGATCAGCACGTCTTCGCCGCGCAGCTCGCTGCCGTCGTCGCGCAGGATCAGGATGCGGCGGTGGGTGAGGCCGTAGCGCGCCTCGTAGCCGTTGTGGCTGGCCTCGATCCGGGTGGCGTTGCCGCCGTTTTCCTGCACCAGCGTCTTGCGGTCGATATCGACTTCGCTGACGCCGCCGCCGATCGCGCCGTTGATGAGGACGGCGGTGGAATTGGCATCGTCCAGCGTCAGGGTCGAATGGGCGGCCGTGGCGCGCAGGCCCTGTTCGAGGCGCACCGGCACCAGGCCGCCGCCGCTGGCCGAGCCGCCGCAGTTGACGATCAGGCGGTGGCCGGAATGCGACATCTCGAACGCCAGCGTGGAGGCGCAGCCGTAGCGGGCATGGGCCGGGAGCGGCGGCGGCGCGGTATCGAACTGGAGGATGGACTTGTGGGCGAGCACGCGCTGGTAGCCCCACTGGCGCACTTCGCGCAGCGGACGGGTGCGCACGCCGGTGGCCTTGACGAGAGCATTGACGTCCTCGCCGTCGACCGCCCAGCCGCCTTGCCAGGATCCCAGCGAGCCGTCGCCATGAGTCAGCGCGAGCAGCGGCGGCACCAGCAGTTCGATCACCCGCTCCACCGCGCGGGGCGCATCGCGGCGGGTGGCGTGATAGCAGTTGCGCAGCCGTACGAGCAGCGCGATCGCCTCCATCTGCGCCAGCGGGCTGCGCGAAAGCACGCCGCCGTCGTCGCCGATCAGTTCGCCGAGCGCCTTGATGAGCCCGGCCTCGCCATAGAGGCGGCGCGGGCGTCCCTCCGGCAGCAGCAGCCCGGCGGCGACGATCGCGCTCCACCCGGCAACGGCGGCCAATTCGTCCTCGGCGCGGCCGACATGGCGGTCCAGCCAGCGGGCGGTTTCGGAAATATGCGCAAGGGTGCGGTTGCGCAGCGCTTTCTCGCCCGAGAGGATCAGCGGGGCGTGGGCCAGCCAGTTCATCAGCCGCGCGCCGGTATTGCCGACATCCCAGGCCGGGCCCTTGCCGGGCTTGGCGGGGGGCTTGGGATTGGCCTGGAGCCAGGCGGTGAGAATGCGCTCGGCCACGCCGATGCCCTGTTCGCGCGGGGCGCAGGCTTCGAGATCGGTCAGCCAGGAGAAGCTGTGGACCACGCGCTCCAGCGGCGGCGTGACGCGGGAGGGTCCGGCATAGTCGACCTGGGCGATCGCGGTCTTGGCGCCGTGGATCAGGAAGTGCCCGGCCCTGAGCGCCGTTCCCGCCGCGGCATGGCCGGGCAGGGTATTGCTGACGGTGGCCAGCAGGCGGGTGCGCGCCTTCTTGCCCATCGGCGCGGACAGCACCGATCCGGGAATGCCCAGCCGATAGGCGAAGCGGATCAGCCGCTCACCCGGGCCGACCGAGGGCGGCGAGAAATCGGCCAGTGCCAGCGCCCGGCTGCCGTCGATCTGGGCGACTTCCTGCGGTTCCGCGCGCGGCGGCAGGAAGTCGGCATCGTGGAGGTCGGACGCGAAAGCGGTGATGTCGGTAGTGGTGATATCGGGGGCCGTGATATCGGGATGGCCGGGCTCGGCACCGAAAACGGTTGCATCCTGGAGGGCCGGAGATCCGCTAACGCTTTGATTCAAGGCAGCCTCCTCGCGCCCGTCCCGTGACATGTCCCCGGCAGGAAGCGCCGGAAGCCCTCCTGTGTTCCCGGCCTTCCCGTTTCAGTCGAGGCCCTTCAGGGCGCGAATATTGGCGGCGTACTGCGAAGGCCCGCCGCGGAAGGTCGCGGAACCGGCCACCAGCACGTCGGCGCCTGCCGCCACGCAGAGCGGCGCGGTCTTGGCATCGACGCCGCCGTCCACTTCGAGGCGAATGTCGCGGCCCGACTTGTCGATCATCTTGCGCACGGCCTCGATCTTGCGAAGCTGGCTGGAAATGAAGCTCTGGCCGCCGAATCCGGGGTTCACGCTCATGATCAGGACCAGGTCGATCTCGTCGATCAGATAGTCCAGCATCTTGGCAGGCGTGGCCGGATTGAGCGAGATGCCCGCCTTCTTGCCGAGGTTTCGGATCGTCTGCACCGTGCGGTGGACGTGGGGACCGGCCTCGGGGTGAACGGTGATATAGTCCGCGCCGGCATCGGCAAAGGCTTCGAGATAGGCGTCTACCGGAGAGATCATCAGGTGGACGTCGAAGACTTTGGCGGAATGCGGGCGCAGCGCCTTCACCACGGCGGGGCCGATGGTGATGTTGGGCACGAAGTGGCCGTCCATGACATCGACGTGGATCCAGTCGGCTCCGGCTTCGTCGATCGCGCGGACTTCCTCACCCAGGCGGGCGAAGTCGGCGGACAGGATGGAGGGCGAGATCAGCGGCGTGGTCATGGTAAAGAACGGTACTCCTCGATGCGAAGGATAGGGCACCAGATATTGGGGGTACAAGCGCAGGCCGCCCGTTTTCCACACGCCATATGGAGGAGGTCCCGTAATTCCGCCGGGCCGCGGGGGAACGGGATCGGGTTTGAGGGCTGGTGTGAGACATTGTGAATTGCTAATTCAGAGTGCATTCACGGCCGGGATGGCAGTGCGGCGCCGGTATTTCATGGACTTGTGCCGTGATGCATGATGGAAACGGAGATGATGTTGAAGTTCCCCAAGGTGCCCGCGATGGTTGCAGCCGGGCTCGCCGCCCTGGCGGTTACGGCAACGGTATCGACGCCTGCCGCGGCCCAGTATCGTGACGAGGTCCGCAACGACATGAGCCAGTGCCGCTCCGGTGGCGGTCCCGCAATCATGGTTACCGTGGACGGGATCAAGTCGTCCGAAGGGCGGATGCGTGTCCAGTCCTACCGCGCCACGTCGGCCGAATGGCTCGCCAAGGGCAAGTGGCTGAAGCGGATCGAGGCACCGGCCAAGGCGGGGACGATGACGTTCTGCGTGCCGGTTCCGGCCTCGGGCACATACGGCATCGCCGTGCGCCACGACGTGAACGGCAACGGCAAGACCGATCTCGGCTCCGACGGCGGCGCGATGTCGAACAATCCTTCGATCAATATCTTCAACCTCGGCAAGCCGAGCTACACCAAGGTCGGCGTGCCGGTGGGCCATGAGGTGAAGTCGATCCGCATCCAGATGCGCTATATGTGAGGCAGGGCCGAACGGGACTTGTAGTGCGAACTCCGGGCTAACGGAAATACGTCATCCTGAAACAAGTTCAGGATGACGGGATCGCTAATTGAAGCCTTAGTCCCGTCGTGCCAGGATCGCGCGGGCATCCACGAGGTCGGAGGGCTTGTCCACATCGACGGCGGCAAGCCCGTCGCGCGCCGCGACGAGGCGGGCCTTGAGGCCGATCTTCGCGCCCAGCCTTGCCAGCGCGGCGGAAAGCCTGAGGCGGCCCAGCGCGTAGCTTGCGAGCATGCCCAGGCCTAGCCGCGCGGCGATGCGCCAGGGGCGCTTGCGATCAGCTTCGACCAGCTTCCACGTCTCGATCGCGGCTTCGGCGTGCGGGGTCTTCAGCAGGAAGAGGTTGCAGCCCGACCAGTGGCCGTCGGCAAAGCGCAAGTAGGTGCGCCGCGATCCCGGCATGGCCTGCTCGATCGCCTCGCGCCGTGCCAGCAGGACCGCGACGTCGGCATCCTCGGGGGTGTCGTCCAGAAAGTCCCGCACCCATTGGCCGCGCAGCAGGGCGTGGTCGGAAGTCGTCACCAGCATCGGCGCGCCGAGCCGGGCGAAGCCCGCCGCTACGCTGGCGCTGGGACCCGCCTCGGCGGGTATCGTTTCGCAGCCGAGCAGTTCGGCGAGGGCCAGGACCGCAGGATCGTTGGCGACGACCGCCAGCCGCGCGATTCCGGCATCGCGCAGGGCCTGGACGACATGGGCGAGCATCGGCTTTCCCTCCAGTTCGACCAGCGCCTTGTGGCTGAGGCCTTCCGCCGCCGCGACCGGATCGGGCGCGCCGGGGCGGGATCCTGCGAGAATCAGGGCTGCGGGCATCATGCGGGTCGGCGCTCCATCGCCTTCTTCGCGCGCCAGACATGCCAGAGCACGCCGGGTGCGGACAGCACGGGATGTCGTTCGCGCCAGGGGGTAATGGCCACGGGGACGCCGGTGTGGCGTTCGATCTTCCACGCGGCGTAGCGGGCCGCGCCTTCGAAAGTGGTCGAGGCTTTGAGCAGGCGCAGGACGTTGTAGGGCTTGCCCAGCCGCTGGCGGCGCTTCCACCAGGCCAGGGTGCGGCTGCGCTCGCGCGGGGAAAGCTGCGGGCGCAGGCTGCCGCTGGGCAGGCGTTCGAAAGCGATGTCGTCGGCCGTGAGGGCGAGCGGTAGCAGGCCGCCGAAATGCTCGCGGTTCACCGAGAGGATCGAATCCTCGCGTCCGGCCTTTTCCACCCGGAATTCCGCCGCGTAAGTGGCGCGGAACAAGGCGCGCCAGTAATCCTCGGAAGTGCCCGTTTCCGGACCGAGCGCCACGGCCAGCCGGGCGGCGGTGCGGGCAGCGCCGGATACGGCGGAGGCGACACGGCCAAGCGCGGCTTCGTCACGCTGCCAGGCAATCCCGCTCGGCTGGACGAAGCGGGCCCAGATCGTGGTATCGAGCAACTCGCCCGCAGCGGCGGCGCGGAAGGTTTCGAGCGACATGGTCGCCACTTTGGCGCGCAGCGGCACGCCTTCGAAAGTCCACTCATGATAGCTGACGCGCGGCCAGATCTTCTCGACCTGCGGGCCTTCGGTGAGGACGTAGAAGTCCAGCACGCCTTCGAGCGATCCGGTGCGCAGGTTCGAGCCGTAGAACAGCACGGCCACGGTATTGACCGCCATGGTATCATTGGCAGCAAGCGCGAGCCGCTGCGCGAAAGCGCGGACTTCGGGCACGACGGCGCGTTGCAGCGCCTGGCTTACGCGCCCTTCCAGATCTTGGGTCATGTCGTCATGCTCGGGCACCGGCCGCCTGAAATCAAGCGCCGGTGCCATGTTTCGTCAAAAAACGAGTTCGCAGGAACCCTGGGAATCAGGGGACCACGAAGGTCAGCTGAGGCCCTTCCTCAAGCACGTAGTTGCCACCAGGGAAGGACTCGCCGTCGAGAATGAACGAGCCGCCAAGTTCCAGATCCACCGCGCTGGCGCTCAGGCGATGGGTGCCGCGGCGTTCCAGGAACTTGCCGCCCAGACCGAAATAGAGGATCGCGGGCAGCAGGGCGATGATCCAGCGCACCGGCCAGTCGATCACGCCCAGCTTCATGCCGGGTGCGACGTGGCGACCGAAGGGGCGCGCGCCGAGCGGGAACTTCTCGAACGTGGTGGCGACGGCCATGAAGCGTTCGTCGGCGTGGCCCGAGCCTTCGTAAGGAAGGTCGCGGCCGGTATGACGGTCGATCAGGCGCATCGGCGTGCAGGAACGCCAGGGATTGCCCTTGCGGCCGAACAGCGTCTGGAAAATGCTCCAGAGCACACTCAGGCCGACCGCGAAGCTGTTGAAGGCGCCGCGGCGATGCGCTTCCTGCCCGGCCTCGGTGGCAAGCGAGAAGGCGCCGGTGCCGAGGATGAAGCCCTGAACACTGCCGCTGCTGGCGTCCCGCGACGAGATGCGCAGCGGACGGCGGGTCACGGTCTTGCCCTTGTGCGCGGCGGCCATGGCTTCGGTGAGCGACCAGTGGGTCGGCAGGCCGATGTCGATGGCGAGCGCATTGGTCTTGCCCTTGGGCAGGACCATGAAGGTGGGCCATTCGTCTCCGAAGATCTCCGCGCCGCAGGTCAGCACGTCGCGCACGGTGCCGTCGCCGCCATCGACCACCAGGTAGTCGATGCCGCGGCGGGCGAAGCCGTCGAGCACGCCGAACAGTTCTGCGCGGGTGCGCGGAGTCTCTGTCAGGATGTTGGAGCAATCCGCCATCTCGGGCGCGTGGCCCTTGTTGCGATGGCTGCGGGGATTGCGGATGATGCCGACGAGGGGAACGGCGCGACCACGACGGGCCACGCGCGCCGGGCCGGTGGCCTTGCGCTTGCCTTGCTCACCGAAAGTCGGCAGCGTTTCGAATTCGTAGATGGTTCCGTACACGGAAGCCTATGTAGGGATCCCATGTGGAAAAATCATCAGGAAACATTCACTGACACATTAAGGTTACAGTTGTATGGCGTTTTTACGCCACTTGCAAGTCCGGCAAAATCTGCCGCATTTTACGCAAGCGGCGCCGTTGCCTATGGCGAAGCGACGGATTACGGCCGGAAACATGGTCGAACATGACAATCTCCTTCCCGTCGCCACCATCGGCGTGAACCCGGTCAAGCTCTGGGGTCTGACAATGGCCGAACGCGTCGCGCGGATCGCCCGCGCCAATGGCGCCCATCCTGATTCGTCCTCCCCGGGGAGGATCGCGCAAGGGCCATCCATCCTGTCGAATGCCGCTTTTGCGTGGGATCCCGCCTGGTTCAAATACGTCACATCGCGCAGCGGCATGGTGCTGACGCTCGGCGGCGTACCTGCGCTCGCCCATGCCGCCGACGCCGCCCAGGCCTCGCGAATCGCCGAGGCCATGGCTGCCGGCCGGCCGCTGGTCGACACCGCCGGCCTCGATGTCGTGGCCTATGAGAGCGGGCCGACGATCGAGAACAAGCAGCTGCGCAAGCGCGAGACGCCGTTCCTGATGGCGCTCACCCCCGGATCGATCCGCACGATCGAGCGGGCCAGCTACTTCGGTGCCTACAAGGGCGTCACCGACGTGCTGACCAAGTACCTCTGGCCGGAATGGGCGCTGGTGCTGACGCGGATCTGCGCCAAGGCCCACATCACGCCGAACATGGTGACCGCCGTGGGCGCGGTGTTCTGCGTGCTGGCCACCGTGCTCTTCGCCTATGGCCATTACTGGCTGGGCATGGCGCTGGGACTGGCCTTCATGGTGCTCGATACCGTGGACGGCAAGCTCGCGCGCTGCACCATCACCTCGTCGGAATGGGGCAATGTCGCCGACCATGGCATGGATCTGGTCCATCCGCCGTTCTGGTGGTGGTTCTGGGCTACCGGCCTCGCCACCTGGAGCCTGGCTTATGACGATGCGACCTTCTGGTGGGTGCAGGGCGCGATTCAGGGCGGCTATGTGGTGCAGCGCCTGATCGAGGGCCTGTTCATGAAGCAGAACGGGCTGATGCACATCCACGTCTGGCGCAAGTTCGACAGCCAGTTCCGCCTGATCACCGCGCGCCGCAATCCGAACATGGTGATCCTGTTCGTGGCCATGTTGTTCTCGCGACCCGATATCGGCCTGATCGCGGTGGCCTGGTGGACGGCGATTTCCTGCCTCATCCATGCGGTACGGTTGGTCCAGGCATGGATCGTCCGCGCGCGGGGCGGTACGATCACGTCCTGGCTTTCGGATGTGACCGTTTAGAAATCCGCCGCAGGCGGATTTGCGGCACCGGCCCACGCCCCCACCCGACCTCCCACTCAGTGTATCCTAGATGGGAGGTCGGGTGGGGGCGTGGGCCGGTGCCGCATCAAAAATGCCGTTCAGGCATTTTTCAAACAGACTCTTGAGGAAACGACGATGAACGCGACGATCGAGAAGTTCGGCTATCCGCATACGCTCGTCGCGGAATTCGCGCATTGGGTGGTGCTCGCCCGGCCTGCGCAGCCGACGCTGGGTTCGCTGGTCCTGGCGGCCAAGTCCGACGCAACGGCCTTCGGTGATCTTGCCGCGGAGGCGCATGCCGAGCTTAAGATCGTCACCGCCGCCATCGAGGCGGCGCTGGCGGAGGCGGTCGGCTATGCCCGGCTCAATTACCTGATGCTGATGATGGTGGACCCCCACGTCCACTTCCACGTCATCCCCCGCTATGAAGGCGCGCGCGAGTGGCAGGGGCGCGAGTTCGTGGACTGCGGCTGGCCCAAGGTGCCCGATCTCGGGCATGCCGTGGCGCTGGAGGGCGACGAGTTGGCTGCGCTAGTGGCTTGGTTGAAAGGCGCGTTTGCCTGATACGCGGTGCCCCGCCGAGGGGGCTTCGACAGGCTCAGCCTGAGCGGTTTTGAAAGCAGGTCGCTGAATTCCGCTCAGGCTGAGCCTGTCGAAGCCCCCTCGACGACCCCCCTCACCAGGTATCGGTCAGCTTCGTCGCGATCTCGATATCGTTGAGGAAGTCGACTTCGGCCCAGTGCAGCCCCTCGATCGAGACGGTGCCGACCTTGCCGGTGGGCGCGATCGAATCGATCACCTTGAGATACCAGTGCTGGACGCCCTCGGGCGTGCGCATCGCCTGGCGGACGGTTTCGCGGAACAGGTCCGCGCCTTCGCCGCGGAAGGCCAGGAAGCCGATCGATTCGGAGTTGGACTGCGCGGCGGTCAGCGTCTTGCCGATGTGGACCAGCCGGCCGTCGGCCTCGCGCTCCACTTTCATGTCGTCGCTGTCGTAGCCTTCCGCCTTCACGTCCACGGTGACGGTGATCGGCCAGGTCTTGCCCTCGGCGTCGGTCGCGCCCTGCTGCACCCGGTTGACGATTTCCTCCGAAACCAGGGTATCGCCGTTGAGAATCAGGAAGTCGCCGCGCATCGCCTCGCGCGCGATCCAGCAGGAGCCGAGGTTGTCGGCCACCTTGAAGAACGGATTGAAGCGGATGTTGATCTCGACGCGGGGATCGTGAATCCCGCTCAGGTGCGCTTCCAGCATGTCGGTCATGAAGCCGGTGACGACGTCGATCCGCTTCACGCCCCCGCGCGCCAGCATCTCGATCTGCCATTCGATCAGCGACTTGCCGGAAAAGTCGATCATGCACTTGGGCCGCTCGGCCGTGAGCGGAAGCAGGCGCGAGCCCTGGCCGGCGCTGAGGAGGATGGCGTGTTCGATCATGGAGTTTCGCGCTTCGTGATTGGGAGGAATGGCCACGCATCTAGGGATTTAGTGGGAAAAGGAAAAGGTGCGGCGAAAAACCGCAAACCCGCCAGGCAAGCGGAGATTCATTCAGCATGGGGAAATCCCTGATCGCCACAGCTTGCAAGTCTCCTCCCCCTCGTTCACATGCAGCCGCAATGTCCGCCAAATTTCACCGCCGCGAGAGCAAATCTCCACTAGGGCGGATCCTACAGAACACGGCCTGGCTGCTGGGCGGCAAGGGTTTCGGCGCCGTTTGCGGCCTGGCCTATCTTGCCATCCAGACGCGATCGCTCGGCCTCAAGGATTTCGGCCACTTCTCGCTGATCTTCGGGACTGCGCAGGCGCTGATCGCGCTGGCCAGCTTCCAGACCTGGCGCGTGGTCGTGCGTTACGGCAGCGAGCACGTCCATGCCAAGGACTGGGGCAAGCTCGGCCGTCTCGGCATGCTGTGCGGGCTGCTGGACGGGGTGGGCGCCGTGCTCGGCTGCGGTCTCGCGGCGATCCTGATCTACGGCTTCGCGCATATGCTGGATCTCAATCCGCATTTCATCGACGTCGCCTTCTGGTTCTGCGTCGGCTCGCTCTGGGCGCTGGTTTCCGCGCCGACGGGGATCGTGCGTGCGCTCAACCGCTTCGACATGGCCGTCTATGTCGAGGCGATCGTGCCCAGCGGCCGTCTGGCGGCTTCGCTGGTGATCTGGCTGACCGGGCCGAGCGTCGGGCGCTTCCTGTTCGCCTGGGCGGCGATCGATATCGTCGAGGCCATACTCTACTGGATCATGGCGCGGCGCCTCTGTCCGGCTGCGGTCAACTTCGCGAACTTGCGCAACTGGCGCAAGGCGATCGACGAGAATCCGGGCGTTACCCGCTTCTTCCTGCAGACATACGTGGCTTCCACGCTCGATGCCGCCATGAAGAACGGGCCGCTGCTGATCGTCGGCGCCTGGGTCGGCACCAAGGCGGCGGGCCTCTATCGCCTTGCCTCGCAGATTTCCCAGGCCCTGAGCAAGCTGTCCTCGCTGCTGACCCGCTCCGTCTATGCCGAAGTGGCACGCGCGCGGGTTGCCTCGGAAGCGTCGGAATTCCGAAAGCTCGCACTCCAGACCAGCAAGATCGCAGGCCTTGCCGGGATCGTCGTAGTGACCGTGGCGGTGCTGCTGGGCAAGCAGATGCTGGAAGTTATCGGCGGCGACGATTTCGAACAGGGCGCGGCGATTCTCGTGCCGCTGACCCTGGCGGCCTGCTTCGACCTGGCCAGCGTTGCCTTCGAACCGGTGCTCCATGCCACGGGCCGCGCGCGCCATTCGCTGGTGGCCCGCCTCATCGCGCTGATCGCCATGGCCATCGGGCTGGTGTTCCTGCTGCCGGTCGGCCCGAGCGGCGCGGCCTGGGCCGTCGCGGTCGGCGGCGCGGTGTCCTACATCGCCATGGGTCTCATGGCCTGGCGAACGCTCCAGCAGATCGACCGCAACGAGATCAGCATCTCGCCCGACCCGGAGGACGATCTGCCGGTGGCCGATTCGGCAGGCTGAGTTCCCGTCTACCTTTCCAAACGACATCGGAGGGGTATCATGCGGCGATGCTATCGACCGCGAACACCCTGACCGAAGAGGCCCTGGGCCTCGCCGAGCGCATTGTCGCGCTGCGCCGCGCCATCCATGCCGAGCCGGAAATCGGCCTGCACAATCCCCGGACGCGCGACAAGATCCGCACGGCGCTGGCCCATCTCCCGCTCGAATGGCGCGAGGGGCCCTCGACCACCGGCCTTGTCGCCACGCTGAAGGGCGGCGCGGGGGCGGGCGGCTGCGTGCTGCTGCGCGGCGACACCGATGCCCTGCCCATGCCCGAAGAGACCGGGCTGGATTTCGCCTCGACCGTTCCCGGGCTGATGCATGCCTGCGGCCATGATACCCATGTCGCCATGCTTGCGGGCGCGGCCGAGATCCTCGCGGCCCGGGCCGCGAGCCTGACCGGCGAGGTGCGCTTCATGTTCCAGCCGGGCGAGGAAGGCCACCACGGCGCGCGCTTCATGCTGGAAGACGGCCTGCTCGGCGGCGACGGCTTCGATCGCGCGCTGCCCGATGCCGCCTTCGCGCTGCACATCATGCCCAATGCGCCGCACGGCGTGATCGGCGGCCGGGCCGGGCCGCTGATGGCGACGGCGGACGAACTGCGGATCACCGTCACCGGCCGGGGCGGCCATGCCTCGATGCCGCACGATGCGGTGGACCCGGTGCCGGTCGCCTGCGAGGTGGTCTCGGCGATCCAGACGATGGTGGCGCGGCGTTTCAGCGTGTTCGATCCGGTCGTCGTGACGATCGCCAGGATCGAGGCGGGCAGCGCCCACAACGTCATCCCCGACAGTGCGAAGCTCACCGGCACCATGCGCACGCTTTCGGCGGAGAACCGGGCGCGTCTCAAGGACGAATTGCCGCGACTGGTCGCCGGGATTGCCGGGGCTCACGGGCTGACCGGAGAAACGACGATTCTGGAAGGCTTCCCGGTGACGGTCTGCGATCCGCGCGCCGTCTCCTTCGGCGAGAGCGTGGCGCAGGGTCTGTTCGGTGAGCAGGCATTCCGCCGCTTGCCCGATCCGATCATGGGTGCCGAGGATTTCGCCTATGTGCTGGAAAAGGTGCCGGGCGCCATGTTCTTCCTGGGCGTCGCACCGGAAGGGGCGGACTGGAAGCACTGCTGCGGCATCCACTCCACCCGGATGATGGTGGACGAAAGCGCCCTACCGCGCGGCGCCGCCTTCCTGGCGGGGCTGGCGCAGGACTGGCTGGCCCAAAGCTTCCGATAACGCGCTTCTCATAAAAGAGTTTTCCCTTTCCGCCTTCCCTCGCGGCCAAGGTGCCGTCATGAAGCGGGGCCATGAACAAGTGGCAATTCTGGGTCGATCGTGGCGGAACCTTCACCGACGTCGTGGCGCGCGCGCCCGATGGCGGGTTCAGGCGGCTGAAGCTGCTCTCCGAAGACCCCGGCCGCTATGACGATGCCGCCGTCGAAGCGATGCGGCGGCTGACCGGCACGGCGGAGGGAGACCTTCCCGAAGCCGAACTGCGCCTGGGCACCACCGTCGCCACCAATGCCCTGCTCGAAGGCAAGGGCGAGCCGGTGCTGCTGGCGATCACGCGCGGCTTCGGTGATGCGCTGAAGATCGGCACGCAGGAACGGCCCGACATTTTCGCGCGCCACATCGTCCTGCCCGACCCGCTCAATTCCGCCGTGCTGGAAATCGACGAGCGTGTCGGCGCCGATGGCACGGTCCACCGTCCGCTCGATCTGGGCGCGGCGCGTGCGGGCCTGCAACGCCACTTCGATGCGGGTCTGCGCGCCGTGGCCGTAGTGCTGATGCACGGCTATCGCCACAAGGCGCACGAGGCGGCGCTGGCCGATCTCGCGCGGGAGATCGGCTTTACGCAAGTCTCGGTGAGTCATGAGGTCGCTCCGCTGATCAAGCTGATCGCACGCGGCGATACCACGGTGGTAGACGCGAACCTCTCGCCGGTGCTGGCCCGCTATGTCGCCGGGCTGGAGGCGGGGCTGGGGCCCAAGGTCTCCGCGCTCTACATGCAGTCGAGCGGCGGGCTCACCACGGGCGACGCTTTTGCAGGCAAGGACGCGATCCTGTCCGGTCCGGCGGGCGGCATCGTCGGCATGGCGGCCATCGCCAAAGAGGCCGGGTTCGACCACGTGCTGGGCTTCGACATGGGCGGCACTTCCACCGACGTGTCGCACTATGCTGGGGCCTACGAGCGCGACAGCGAGACGCGCGTGGCTGGCGCCCGCGTGCGCGTACCGATGATGCGGATCGAGACGGTGGCAGCGGGCGGCGGATCGATCTGCCGCTTCGACGGTGCGCGCTTCCTCGTTGGGCCGGAGAGTGCCGGCGCGGTGCCCGGCCCGGCCTGCTACCGGCGTGGCGGCCCGCTGGCAGTGACCGACTGCAACCTGCTGCTCGGCAAGCTGCGGCCCGAACATTTCCCGCATGTCTTCGGCCCCGAAGGCAACGAACCGCTCGATCTTGCGGCGGCCGAAGCGCGGATGGACGAAGTCCTGGCCGAAGTCCGCGCCGCTACGGGGCGTGAACTGACGCGCGAGCAGGCGGCGGAAGGCTTCCTGGAAATCGCCGTCGCCAACATGGCCAATGCAATCAAGACCGTCTCGCTGCGGCGCGGCCACGACATGACCCGCGCGGCGCTGGTGACGTTCGGCGGCGCGGGCGGCCAGCACGCCTGCAAGGTGGCCGATGCGCTGGGCGTGACCAGTGTGCTCTGCCACCCGCTCGCCTCGGTGCTCTCGGCCTATGGCATGGGCCTCGCGGATCGGCGGATGCTGCGCCAGCAGACCTTGTCGCTGCCGCTGGAAAGTGACGCGATGACGTCACTCGACGCTGCGGTTGCGGTTCTTGGCGATGAGGCAAGGGCGGCGCTGGCTGCACAGGGCATCGCCCCGGAGGAAATCGCCATCGACGCGGCGCTGGCCGTGCGGCCCAAGGGCAGCGACAATGCCATCGAAGTGCCGGTCGGCTCGCTCGATGCCGTGCGCGAGGCCTTCAGCGAGGGCTGGCATCAGCGCTTCGGCTTCGGCGCGGGCGAGCAGCTTATCGGCGAAACACTGCGGGTGGAAGCGGTCCATGCCGGTCATTCCGGCGGCGGCGCGACGCTGGTTCTGCCCGCCGAATCCTCGCCTGCGGCCGAGCAAGTCGATCTCTGGACGCAGGGCGCACACCACTGCGTGCCGCTCTACCTGCGCGAGGGTTTGGCCGAGGGCTTCGAGGCCGATGGCCCGCTGCTGGTGGTGGACGACGTCTCCACCACCGTCGTCGAGCCCGGCTGGCGCGTGCGTGTCGATCATGTCGGCAACCTGATTCTCACCCGTGATGCGCCGCAGCAGGTGCAGGCCGATCTCTCGACCGAATGCGATCCGGTGCGCCTCGAAATCATGGGCGCGCTGTTCATGGCGATTGCCGAGGAAATGGGCGCGGCGCTCCAGCATTCGGCCAGTTCGGTGAACATCCGCGAGCGGCTGGACTTCTCCTGCGCGCTGTTCGACCGCGAGGGCAATCTCGTGGCCAATGCGCCGCACATGCCGGTGCATCTGGGCTCCATGGGGGAGAGCGTGCGCACGATCCTCCAGCGGCGCGGGGATGCGAAGGATGGACGCGGCATCCTTCCCGGCGACGCCTATGTCCTCAATGCGCCTTACGATGGCGGCACCCATCTGCCCGACATTACCGTGGTCATGCCCGTCTTTATCGAGGGCGAGACGGTTCCGGCGTGGTTCGTCGCCGCGCGCGGGCACCATGCCGATATCGGCGGGATCAGCCCCGGCTCGATGCCGCCGGGCTCGCGTTCGCTGGACGAAGAGGGCGTGTTGATCGACAACGTGCTGCTGGTCGATCGCGGGACGCTACAGGAAGCCCCGCTGCGCGAACTGCTCGCCTCCGGTCCCCACCCCTCGCGCGCCATCGAGCAGAACCTTGCCGACTTGCGCGCCCAGCTCGCCGCCTGCCAGCGCGGCGCCTCCGAACTGCGCCGCGTTGCGCGCGAGCAGGGACGCGAGGTGGTGGACGCCTATATGGCACACGCGCAGGCCCATGCCGAACAGGCCGTCCGCGCGCTGATCGAGCGGCTTCAAGAGGGCCATTTCCGGGTGCCGATGGACAACGGCGCCGAGATCGCGGTCTCCGTCACCATCGACCGCACCGCGGGCGGGGCGACCATCGACTTCGCCGGCACCAGCGCCCAGCTTCCCGACAATTTCAACGCCCCGCTGCCGGTCGTGCGCGCGGCGGTGCTCTATGTCGTGCGCACGCTGATCGATGATGCGGTGCCGATGAACGAGGGCTGCCTGCGGCCGATCACCTTGCGGGTGCCGGAAGGCTCGATGCTCTATCCCAAGGCCCCGGCCGCCGTCGTCGCGGGCAATGTCGAGACGAGTCAGGCGATCACCGACGCGCTGTTCGGCGCGCTCGGCGCGATGGCCGCCTCGCAGGGGACGATGAACAACTTCACTTTCGGCAATGCCCGCTATCAATATTATGAGACGATCTCGGGCGGTTCGGGCGCGGGGCCGGATTTCGACGGCACGCCGGTGGTGCAGACCCACATGACCAACAGCCGCCTCACCGATCCTGAAGTGCTGGAAACGGGCTATCCGGTGCTGCTGGAGGAATTCTCGATCCGGCGCGGCTCGGGCGGTGAGGGCGCACACAAGGGCGGCGACGGCGCCACCCGGCGCGTGCGGTTTCTGGAGCCGATGCAGGCGGGCATCCTCTCGCAGCGGCGCAGGACTTCGCCTTTCGGTCTCTCGGGCGGCGCGGACGGCGAGCCGGGGCGCAACCGGATCGAGCGCGCCAATGGCTCGGTCGAGGAACTGGGCGCGACGGCGACGGCGCAGTTGGAGACGGGGGATGTGTTTGTGATCGAGACACCCGGAGGCGGCGGATTCGGGCAAGAAGGGAAAGGGTAAAAGCAGGGGATCCCTTCGGCGAACCGCACTACAGATAGGCGGGGCGCGACGAGGACATTATGCGGGTCTGGGGGATCATCCCCCAGAATTCTCATCCTTATCCTTATCCGTATCCTTATCCTTCTTCACGCCTTCACATCCGCCCACTCGGGATGCCGCCTGAACGCGGCTTCGACGTAGCTGCACAGCGGGCCGATCCTGAAGTGGTTCTCCCGCGCATCGGCCACCATGGCCTCGACCAGCCGCGCGGCCACGCCGCGTCCGCCGATCGCGGGCGGCACCAGGGTATGTTCGGCATAGCGCACGCCGCCGCGCTCCGCCCAGGTCAGGCGGCCGGTGGCATCGCTGTCCGCGACATGGGCGACGTATTCGCCGGAATTTCCGTTTTCGTGGGCAGTGATCGTCACGCCGACCATAAGGGGGCTCCTGTCTGCTTGACGGCAAGTGCGTCCGCTTTAGGGCATATGGCCATGAAGTTCCTTTCCGACAACGCCGCACGGGTCCACCCGAAGGTCTGGGATGCCATGAAGGCTGCCGACGAGCCCGATTCGCCTTACGATGGCGACGGTCTCAGCAAGGCGCTGGATGCGCGCTTTTCCGCGCTGTTCGGGCGCGACTGCGCGGCGCTCTGGGTGGCGACGGGCACGGCGGCGAACTGCCTGGCGCTTTCGGCCATGGTCGAGCCGCACGGCGCGGTGATCTGCCACCGCGAGGCGCATATCGAGATGGATGAGGGCGGCGCGCCGGGGTTCTATCTTCACGGCGCCAAGCTGCTGCTGGCCGATGGCGAGAGCGCGAAGATCACGCCCGATGCGATTGCCCGCGTGATCGACCCGATCCGTGACGGCGTACATCAGGTCCAGCCGCATGCCATCTCTATCACGCAGGCGAGCGAATATGGCTGCGTCTATCGGCCCGAGGAACTGGCCGCGCTTTCGGCCTTTGCGAAAGCCAAGCGGCTCGGTCTGCATATGGACGGTGCGCGCTTCGGCAATGCGGTGGCGTTTCTCGGCGGCAGTGCGGCGGATGCGGCGCTGGGCGTCGATGCCCTGAGCTTCGGCATGGTCAAGAACGGGGCGATGAGCGCCGAGGCGATCGTCTTCTTCGATCCCGCCAAGGCCGACAAGGTTCGTTTCCGCCGCAAGCGGGCGGGGCACCTGCAATCGAAGGGGCGCTATCTTTCCGCGCAGATCCTGGCGATGCTGGAGGACGATCTCTGGCTGGCCAACGCGCGATCCGCCAATGCCGCCGCTGCCGAAATCGCGGCCTCTGCGGCAGATCGCCTGCTGCACCCGGTCGAGGCCAACGAGATTTTCCTCTCTACCACTCCCGCCGAACGGGCTGCGCTGCGGGCGCAAGGCTTCGAATTCTACGACTGGGGCGACGATGCCGCGCGCCTCGTCACCGCGTGGGATTCGCGGGAGGATCACGTTTCGGCGCTTGCCCGCGCGATCGCGGCGCTGTGAGCGCCTCGGCCGACGATACGCCGGGCTTCCTGACGCCGGCGGTCGCCCTGCCGTTCCTGCTGGTCGCGGTGATCTGGGGATCGACCTGGTTCGTCATCACCGGCCAGATCGGGGACGTACCCGCCAGCTGGTCCGTCGCCTGGCGATTCGTGCTGGCGACCCCGGCGATGTTCCTCGTGGCGGTGGCCATGAAGAAGAGCCTCCGGCTCGGCGCGGCCGGGCAGTGGCTGGCGCTGGCGGTAGGCGTGGCGCAGTTCTGCGGGAACTACAATTTCGTCTACCGCGCGGAAATGCACCTGACCTCGGGAATCGTGGCGGTGATGATCGGGCTGCTGCTCGTGCCCAATGCGGTGCTCGCGCGGATCCTGCTGAAGCAGCCGATTACCTGGCGCTTCGCCATCGGCAGCCTGATCGCGATAGCCGGTCTGGCGCTTCTGCTGCTGCATGAGGCGCACGAGGCGCCGCTCGGCGGCAAAGTGCTGCTGGGCACGGTCTTCGCGCTGACCGCGATGATCTGCGCCTCGTTCTCCAACGTCATTCAGGCCAACGAGACCGGCAAGGCCCTGCCGATGGTGAGCCTGCTGTCCTGGGCCATGCTCTACGGCACCCTGGCAGACATTGCGCTCGCCTGGTTCCTCGACGGACCGCCGGTGATTCCCCGCGATGGCGCCTATTGGCTGGGCACGGCCTATCTGGCGATTCTCGGGTCGGTGGTGACCTTTCCGCTCTATTACACGCTGATCCGCCAGCTCGGCGCGGGCAGGGCGGCCTATAACGGCGTGATGGTGATCATCATCGCCATGCTGATCTCCACCCTGTTCGAGGGCTATCGCTGGTCCGTGCTGGCGCTGGCAGGCGCGGCGCTGGCGACGGTCGGGCTGGTCGTGGCGCTGAGAGCGCGCAGTCCTTCGCGGTAGGTCGGGAAGCGCGGCCGCCAGCCGAGCACGCGCTTTGCCTTGCCGTTCGCCACGCGGCGGTTCTCGGCATAGAAACCGCGTGCCATCGGGGAAAGCTGCGCCTCGTCCATCGACTGGAGCGGCGGCAGCGGCAGTCCAAGCAGGCGGCAGGCCTCCTCGACGAGAACGTTCTGTCCGCAGGGCAGGTCGTCCGCCAGGTTGTAGGCGCCTGCCGGTCCGTCCAGCCCGGCGATCACGCCCGCGGCGATATCCTCCACATGAACGCGGCTGAACACCTGCTTAGGAAGGTCGATCCGGTGTGCGCGATGGTCCCGCACGCGGTCCAGCATGGAGCGGCCGGGGCCGTAGATGCCGGGCAGCCGATAGACCCTTGCCCCCAGCGCGAGCCATTCGCCGTCCGCTTCGGCCCGCGCGGCGCGGCGACCGGTGCCGACCGGCGCGCTTTCGTCCACCCACGCACCGCCGGTATCGCCATAGACCCCGGTGGAGGAGAGATAGGAGAGTGCGATGCCCTTCAGAGCATCTCCGTAGCTCTCCAGCACCGGGTCCAGCGGCTCGCCGCGGCCCTCGTTCCCGGGCGGGACCGAGGACAGGACATGATCGGCATCGGCCAGGGCAAGCCGCACATTGCCTTCGTCCTCGAAGGACAGGGTGCCTTCGCTGCCGGTGGACACCACTTCCCAGCCGCGCGCCATGGCCCGACCGGCAATCACCCGCGCGGTATAGCCCAGCCCGAAAATGAACAGGCGCTTCGGCGGGCAGGCGGGCATGGAGCTTTCCTCTCGATTCGGCTGTGAATTCGTCGCGCCATGTCTGGCATTCGAGGCACAAGGCTCTAGTTTAGCAACATGGACATTGCCAGCACCCCCGCCACGCCCGACGCCAACCCGCAGATCGCCGATGCCGCGCCCGCGCCGCAGGCTCCGCCGGTGATCCGCCGCGAGGACTATCTGCCCCCGGCCTGGCTGGTGCCGCAGATCGCGCTCGATTTCCGGCTGGGTGTCGATGAAACGCAGGTCTCCGCCCGGCTTTCGGTGCGTCGCAACCCGGAAGGCAACGGCACGTCGACCCTGCGCCTCAACGGCGACCAGCTTACGCCGCTGGCCGTGCGCGTCGATGGCGAGGCGGTGAACGACTGGCGCATGGACGGCGCCGACCTGCTCGTCGAACTTATCGGCGATGCCCATGAGGTGGACATCGAAACCGCCGTCAATCCGGCGGCGAACAGCCAGCTCATGGGGCTCTACGCCTCGAACGGCATGCTCTGCACCCAGTGCGAGGCCGAGGGTTTCCGCCGCATCACCTTCTTCCCGGATCGCCCGGACGTGCTCTCGACCTATTCGGTGCGCATGGCGGGGGACAAGGCCCGCTTCCCGATCCTGCTTTCCAACGGCAACTGCACCGCGACGGGAGAGGGCGAGGACGGCACCCATTGGGCCGAATGGCACGATCCCTGGCCCAAGCCGAGCTATCTCTTCGCGCTCGTCGCGGGCGATCTGGTGGCCAACAGTGCCCGTTTCACTACGCGCTCGGGCCGCGAGGTCGATCTCAACATCTGGGTTCGCGCCGGGGACGAGCAGCGCACCCAGCACGCCATGGATTCGCTGATCCACTCGATGAAGTGGGATGAGGAGGCATTCGGGCGCGAATACGACCTCGACCTGTTCAACGTCGTCGCCGTGTCCGATTTCAACATGGGGGCGATGGAGAACAAGGGCCTCAACGTCTTCAACACCCGCTACGTCCTGGCCGAGCCGGAAACCGCCACCGATGCCGATTATGACGGCATCGAGAGCGTGATCGGCCACGAATATTTCCACAACTGGTCGGGCAACCGCGTGACCTGCCGGGACTGGTTCCAGCTCTCGCTCAAGGAGGGCTTCACCGTCCTGCGCGACCAGCTGTTCAGCGCTGACATGGGCAGTGAGGCCGTGAAGCGCATCGAGGATGTCCGCGTGCTGCGCTCGGCCCAGTTCCCCGAGGATTCGGGGCCGCTCGCCCACCCGATCAGGCCGGATTCCTATCAGGAAATCAGCAACTTCTACACGGCGACCGTCTATAACAAGGGCGCCGAGGTGATCCGCATGATGCGGACCATGGCGGGAACCGAGAAATTCCGCGCAGGCACCGACCTCTATTTCGACCGTCACGACGGCGAAGCGGCCACTTGCGAGGATTTCGTCAGGGCGATCGAGGACGGCACCGGGCTGGACCTCACGCAGTTCCGCCTCTGGTACTCGCAGGCCGGCACGCCGCAAGTGGCCGTGGAACTGGCGCACGAAGGCGACCGGGCCACGCTGACGCTCACCCAGATCGTGCCCGCCACGCCGGGGCAGCCGGAAAAGCAGCCGGTGCCGATCCCGCTGCGCCTTGCCCTGTTCGACCGTGACAGCGGAAACCATGCGGGCGAGCAACTCATCGTGTTCGACCAGGGCAGCCAGAGCTTCACTTTCGACGGTTTCGCCCGTCCGCCGGTGGTCTCGATCAATCGCGGGTTCTCGGCCCCGGTCGCCATCGACATGGAGCGTTCGAACGAGGATCTCGTGTTCCTGGCCGCGCATGACGACGATCCTTTCGCGCGTTACGAAGCCATGCAGAGCCTTGTCGTCCAGCATCTGGTGGCGGCGGTCGGCGGCGGCCTGTCGGATGCCGCCCGCGCCGAGGGGCGCAGGGCGATCGGAGAGGCCTTCGCCGCCGTGCTGGCGGACGAGGCGCTGGACGACCTGATGCGCGGCGAACTCATGGTCCTGCCCGGCGTCGCCTATCTTGCCGAACAAGTGCTGGTGGCCGATCCCGCCGCGATCCACGAGGAACGCGAGGCGCTCAAGACCTGGCTCGGCGGCGAACTGGCCGAAGTTCTCGGCCTGCTGCACGACCGGGTTTCCGCCGTGCCCTATGGCCGCGATGCCGCCGCGCGCGGTGCCCGCAAGACCAAGGCGCAGGCGCTCGTGCTGATCGCCTCGGGCGATGCTGCCGAAGGCGCCCGCCGCGCCATCGCGCAGTACCGCGCGGCGGACAACATGACCGACCGCCAGTCGGCGCTCACCGTGCTCTGCAACCTCGAAGGCCCCGAGCGCGAGGAGGCGCTGGCCGACTTCCACCGCCGCTACGAGGGCAACGCCCTCGTCATCGACAAGTGGTTCGCGCTCCAGGCCGGTTCCTTCCACCCGCAGGTGCTGGACCATATCGAGGCGCTTTCCCGCCACCCGGATTTCACGCTGAACAACCCCAACCGCGCCCGCGCGCTCTACATGACCGCAGCGGTCAACCCCAAGGCGTTCCACGATGCGAGCGGCGCGGGATACCGGATGATCGGCGAACTGATCCGCAAGCTGGACCCGATCAACCCGCAGACAACCGCGCGCTTCGTGCCGCAGCTGGGCCGCTGGCGCCGGATCGAACCCACCCGCGCGGCGATGATGCGCGCCGAACTGGAAAAGATCGCTGCCGAACCCAACCTCTCGCGCGACGTGCGGGAGCAGGTGAGCAAGAGTCTTGGCTGATTCTGGGGCCGATTCCCTGGCCGAAGCCGTCGAGGTCAACCGCGCCCGCCTGCTGGAGGGGTTGCCGCACGGCTTCCTCGGCCGGCGGGGCGGTGTCAGCACCGGCGAGGTGGCGGGCCTGAATGTCGGCCTCGGCTCCGGCGACGAACCGGCCGCCGTGGCGGAAAACCGCTGCCGGGCCGCCGCTGCCGTCCTGCCGGGCGCGCCGCTTGTCTCGGTCTACCAGGTTCACTCGCCCGACTGCGTGGTGCTTGGCGCGGATATGTGGCGCGATGCCGATCGCCCCCATGCCGATGCCCTCGTCACCGACCGGCCCGGCGTGCTGATCGGCGTCGTCACGGCCGACTGCGCGCCGGTGCTGCTGGCAGACCGTGAAGCGGGCATCGTCGGCGCGGCCCATGCCGGGTGGAAGGGCGCCGTCGGCGGCGTGACCGACAGCACCATCGCGCAGATGATATCGCTGGGTGCGCAGCGCGCGCGCATCGTCGCGGCGGTAGGGCCGTGCATCGCGCGGGATTCCTACGAAGTGGACGAGGGTTTCCGCGACCGGTTCCTTGCAGAGAACGGCGCAAACGCGCGGTTCTTTGTGGAAGGCCGCGAAAGGCACTGGCAGTTCGATCTGGAGCTTTACGTCGCAGCGCGGCTGGAAGCGGCGGGGATCGCAGGCGTGGAGCGCTTGGGCCTCGATACCTATTCAGCGCCGGAGCGGTTCTACTCCTATCGCCGCGCCACGCACCGCGCGGTGCCTGCCTATGGGCGCCAGATATCCCTGATCGCGGTGGCCTGAAAAAGACCCGTTCGGCACCTGCGCCGACAGGTTATACCTTGAATTCCTTGATGACCATCCTGTCCTGCCCGACCAAAAACACGGTTGGCAGGGCAGGTTTCCCTGTATATCAGAGCCTCAAAGTCGGTATTCGTTTCGGGTCGCTCCCGAGGCTTCTAACCGTCAACGGGGGGCCGTTACGGGGATACCAGACAAAAAATAGAATTGGTCAGGAATCTGGGCTTGCTACCGGAATCCCGGGAGTAGGTTGTCAATAACAAGGCAAGGGCAATCATGGCAGAAGCAGATGGCGTGCGGCGGCGCGATTTCATCAATATCGCCGCGGTAAGCGCGGCGGGCGTCGCCGGCGTGGGCATCGTCGTCCCGCTGGTCAGCCAGATGTCCGCGTCCGCGGACGTTCTCGCGGCGTCTTCCACCGAAGTCGATATTTCCTCGATCCAGCCCGGACAGGCCATCAAGGCGATCTTCCGCAAGCAGCCCGTCTTCGTGCGCAACCTCACCCCGCATGAGATCGCCGAAGCCAACAAGGTGGACGTTGCCTCGCTCCGCGACCCGCAGACGCTTGAGGAACGCACCAAGGAAGGCAAGGAAAACTGGCTCATCACCATGGGTGTCTGCACCCACCTCGGCTGCGTCCCGCTCGGCGCCGGAGAGGGTGAGCCCAAGGGCGAGTTCGGCGGCTATTTCTGCCCCTGCCACGGATCTTCCTACGATACGGCGGCCCGCATCCGCAAAGGACCGGCGCCCAAGAACCTGGAAGTCCCGGAATATGCCTTCACCACCGACACGGTCGTAAAGATCGGTTGAGGCCGAGAGAGAGGATCAAGAACATGAGCTTTCCCTGGGCCAAGGAATACAAGCCGAGCCACCCCTTCATGCAGTGGATGGACGACAGGCTGCCCCTGCCACGCCTCGTCTACAACTCGGTCGGCGGCGGCTATCCGGTTCCGCGCAACCTGAACTATTTCTGGAACTTCGGTTTCCTCGCCGCGCTCTGCCTCGTCCTGCAGATCGTCACCGGCATCGTCATGGCCATGCACTATGCGGCCAATACGCAAGTCGCCTTCGACACCGTCGAACAGACCGTGCGTGACGTGAACTGGGGCTGGATGATGCGCTATGCGCACGCCAACGGCGCCTCCGCCTTCTTCGTCGTCATCTACGTCCACATCTTCCGCGGTTTCTTCTACGGTTCGTACAAGGCCCCGCGCGAAATGGTGTGGCTGCTCGGCGTGGTGATCTTCCTGCTGATGATGGCCACGGCCTTCATGGGCTATGTCCTGCCCTGGGGCCAGATGAGCTTCTGGGGGGCCAAGGTCATCACCGGCCTGTTCGGCGCCATTCCCTTCGTGGGCGAGCCGCTCCAGCAGTGGCTGCTCGGCGGCTTCGCGCCGGATAATGCCGCGCTCAACCGCTTCTTCTCGCTCCATTACCTGCTGCCCTTCGTGATCGTGGGCGTGGTGATCCTGCACATCTGGGCGCTGCATATCCCGGGTTCGTCGAACCCCACCGGCGTCGAAGTGAAGAGCGAGAGCGACACGGTGCCGTTCTACCCCTACTACGTCGCCAAGGACGGCTGGGCGATCGGCGTCTTCGCGATCCTGTTCTGCACTGCGCTGTTCTTCTTCCCGAACGCGCTCGGCCACCCGGACAACTACATTCCGGCCAACCCGATGAGCACGCCCGCGCACATCGTGCCCGAATGGTACTTCTGGCCGTTCTACGCGATCCTGCGCGCCTTCACCCAGGACTTCTTCATCATCCCGGCCAAGCTGATGGGCGTGCTGGCGATGTTCGGGGCGATCCTCGTGTGGTTCTTCCTCCCCTGGCTCGACCGTTCGCCGGTTCGCTCGGGTTCGTACCGGCCGCTTTACCGCAAGTTCTTCTTCTTCGGCCTGATCCCGGCCATGGCGGTGCTGTTCTACTGCGGCGGCGCCCCGGCGGAAGAGCCTTACGTGATGCTCAGCCAGATCGCGGCGCTCTACTACTTCGCGCACTTCCTGATCGTGATCCCGATCGTCTCGGCCATCGAGAAGCCCGACCCGCTGCCCTTCTCCATCACCGAGTCCGTCCTCGGCGAGGATGAGGCGGCCAAGCTCGCCCCCGCGCCTTCGGCGACGGTCGCCTGACAACAGCTGGAACGAAAGACGAAAGACATGGCACGCATTCTCTCGATCCTCGTCGGGCTGTTCTTCACGGTGGCGCTGGCCTGGTCCTTCGGCAAGGGGGCCTACCAGCAGATCACCGAGCCGCCCGCCGCAACCGCCGAGCATGAATTCCACCTCCACCCCAAGGAAGTGAGCTTCGCCAGCGACGGCGCCTTCGGCCGGTTCGACCGCCAGCAGCTCCAGCGCGGCTTCCAGGTCTACAAGGAAGTCTGCGCCGCCTGCCACGCCCTGCGCCACGTCGCCTTCCGCGACCTTGCGGCGCTCGGCTACAACGACGCCGAAGTGAAGGCGATCGCCAAGGGCTTCCAGGTTCCGGTCTACAACAACGCCACTGGCGAAGTGGAAACCCGCGAAGGCATGGCGACCGACTACTTCCCGCCGGTGCTCTATGCAGGGCAGGGCACGCCGCCCGATCTCTCGCTGATCACGAAGGCGCGTCATGACGGCCCGGCCTACGTCTACTCGCTGCTGACCGGCTATCAGAACCAGCCCGCCGAGCTTCTGAAGAAGTTCCCGGATGCGAAGACGCCGGACGGCCTGCACTACAACCCGTACTTCGCGAACCTCAACCTCGCGATGCCGCCGCCGCTCACCGGCGAAGGCCAGGTGACCTACAGCGACGGCACCAAGGGCACTGTCGACCAGATGGCCAAGGACGTTTCGGCCTTCCTGATCTGGACCGCAGAACCCAAGCTGGAAAAGCGCAAGCAGACCGGCTGGCCGGTGCTGGGCTTCCTGCTCTTCGCGACGGTGCTGGGCTACATGTCCTACCGCAATATCTGGGCCGGCAAGAAGCACTGAGCCATCCTTCCCGGACCTTGACGAAGGGCCTGCGCCATCACGGGATGGCGCAGGCCCTTTCGTTTGGCCGAGCGACCCCCTAAGGACTTCGGCCATGACCCTCGACGAGATCAAGGCGCTGGTGCGCACCGTGCCGGACTTCCCCAAGCCCGGTATCCTGTTCCGCGACGTGACCACCCTGGTGGGCAACGGTCCCGGCTTCGCAGCCGCCGTTGAGCGCATGGCGGAAATCGTGAAGGCCTCGGGCGCCGACGTGATCGCCGGTGTCGAGGCGCGCGGCTTCATCTTCGGCGCGGCGATCGCGGCACGGCTGGGCCTGGGCTTCGTATCGATCCGCAAGCCCGGCAAGCTGCCGGTCCCGGTGATCGCCATCGACTATGCCCTGGAATACGGCACGGACACGCTGGAAGTTGATCCCGAGGCCGTGGGAGAAGGGCACCATGTCATCCTGATCGACGACCTCCTGGCAACCGGCGGCACCGCCCTCGCCGCCGTCGAACTGCTCCGCCGCGCCGGCGCGAAAGTCGAACACGCCCTTTTCGCCATCGACCTGCCGGACCTAGGCGGCGCGGAACGCCTGCGCACGACCGGAATCACGCCCCACGCCCTGCTGGACTATCCAAGGCACTGAGATCGGGGGCTGGACACTCTCCACCCTTTATCGCCAACAGACCGCAAGGAAGTCGTTGACGAATCCGGTCCTGTCGTGGCAAGCGGCTGCCACGACGCGGCTGGACGAAAGTCCCCTGATCGGGAAAGCCCTGCAATGGGCGGGTATAGCTTAGTGGTAAAGCTCCAGCCTTCCAAGCTGGCTATGCGGGTTCGATTCCCGCTACCCGCTCCAGTGCGCGTCTCACAAGGTGCCAAAAGCGGCCGTGAATGGCTGTTTTCTGGGACTTATGGCTGATATACTATCCGGGCAGTTCCGGGTATGTCTCACCGCGTCTCAGTCAAATTTGGCGCCATATATGGACCTGCAGTTCTCAAGAGCTGAATGAGGTCCTTACCGAATGCCAGGCGAATCACCCAAGTCGGGGCTTTCTGCGACAGCTGTCGATCGCGCCCGCCCCAGGGATAAGGCTTACAAGCTATCCGACCGTGATGGGCTGTATCTTTTAGTTAAGCCGTCAGGTGCCCGCTATTGGCGGATGAATTTCAAACTGCACCAACTTCAGAGAACGGCGTCGTTCGGTCGCTACCCTGAGGTCACCCTTGCAGAAGCCCGTCAGCGATTGCTCGAGGCACGCCGCCTCCTTGAACAAGGCATAGATCCTGTACACCAGGCGAAGCTGGATAAAGTTGCCGCGTCCATCGCAGCGAACAACACGTTTCGGTCGGTAGCACTGGAATGGTTGGAAAAGATGCGGCTGGAAGAAAAATCTGCAAAATCGTTGAAAAAATATGAGTGGCAACTGGGATTGGTTATGCCAGACATCGGAAGTCGCCCGATTTCGCAGATTAAAGCGCATGAAATACTGTTATCTCTGAAGAAAATTGAAAATAGTAGGAAATTTTACACAGCTATGAGTGTCCGTGCTCTGTGTGGACAAGTGTTCCGGTTTGCTATCTCTACGGCGAGAGCAGAACGCGATGTCTGCGTAGACCTACGCGGTGCGCTGGTGACCCCCAAGATTGTACACAGGCCTGCCATTACTATGCCGAAACAGGTCGGCGCGCTCATGCGGGCGATCTACGAATATGATGGCGGCCGTCAAACTGCGATCGCCCTGCGCATGCTCGCTTACACATTTGTCCGGCCAGGTGAACTGCGGCATGCAGAATGGAAGGAATTCGATCTCGAGCGTGAAGTCTGGATCATCCCACCTGAAAAGATGAAGATGCGGCGGCCGCATTCAATACCGCTCTCTCAACAAGTCCTCGCCTTAATTCGAGAGATCGATCACGATGAAAATTTCAGCAAATATTTGTTTCCTTCGATTCGATCCACTAGTCGCCCCTTGTCCGACAACACAATTAATGCTGCGCTGCGCCGGTTGGGTTACAAGAAAGACGAAATGACGGCTCACGGCTTCCGCGCTACGGCAGCCACACTACTCAATGAGATGGGCATTTGGAACCCCGACGCAGTTGAACGGCAATTGGCGCATGCGGAGCCAAACTCAGTGCGCCGGGCCTATACCCGCGGTCAGCACTGGGAAGAACGTGTCCGAATGATGCAGCATTGGTCGGACTACCTTGATCACTTACGCTGCGGTGCCGAAATTATTCGTCCGAAATTCGGAGAAAAAGGCCCGAAATTGACTCTGGTTTAGGGGCGGCGGGCGGTGTGGCCTAAAGCTACCGATTAAGGCGCAGCTTCTGTGGAGCGCATGTTCCGGCTCCTAGCAAATACAGCTACAAGGCAAGTCGATACTGCCGGCCCAATCCAATCGATCCATTGGTCGAGCTTCGGCCAGACGCGCAGGTCGAAAGGGCCCCACCAGGGCATGTTCGCTCTCAGGCCGTGACCGTAGAGTTCGATCCAGCGGTACTCCGCCTGCGCGACTTCGCGGCCGAAGAAGTAGGCCGAGGCCAGGGCGGTGCCTGCCCACCAGTTGCGGGTCAGGCGGCCGATGACGATCTGGACGATCAAGGCTGCGATCGTGTGCTCGAAGTATGTCATCGTTCCTCCGGGATAGCGTCTTGCCTTTGCTTACACTTACGGAAAGTGAAGTATCAATCGATGGGGCCTCTCGTTGGAGGCCGATTTCCCGAGGATTTCGGTGCGAAAGAGGCGCTCTCGCTTTACGATAGAAGATAAATCTGTAACCATCCGGTCATGATGATCGCAAGTGATGACAGCGGGGAAACTGTGCCGGGCCAATGCGCGCCGCTGCGCATCGGCGACAGGGCGCCGCGATTCTTGGCGCGCAGCACGCAGGGGCCGATCGATCTCGACGACTATCGCGGGTCCTGGCTGATCCTGTTTTCCCATCCTGCCGATTTCACGCCGGTCTGCACCAGTGAAGTGGTCGCGTTGGCGCGGGCGGCGCCGCAGTTTGCGGAGCTGGGATGCAGGCTGCTCGGGCTCTCTGTGGACAGTCTCTATTCGCATCTCGCGTGGATCAGGCTGATTCGCGACACGGCCGGCGTCACCATCGACTTTCCGATCATCGAGGATCCCACCATGGAGGTCGCTCGGGCCTATGGCATGGTCGGCGCCGATGCGCGGGACAGCGGCACTGTGCGGATGACCTGTTTCATCGATCCCGACGGGGTGCTTCAGGCGAGCAACAGCTATCCGTTGACCGTTGGGCGATCGATCCCGGAAATGCTTCGCGTCCTGACCGCGCTTCAGGCGGTGCGGGATGGCGCGGGGCTGGCCCCGGCCGACTGGCAGCCGGGGGCACCGCTGCTGGGGCTGCCGGGGGAGACGGCCGAGGCCGCGCTGGCGTCCGAGGATCCGGCGGGTTGGTTCCACGCCTCTCTGGGTAAGCAGGGCTGACGCGATGGACGGGGATATTGCTTTCGAGCTTGAGCAGACGGCCGAAGTGCTGCGCGCCCTGGCCCACCCGATACGCCTGCAGATCCTGCACGCCATTCGCGGTGGGCAGCTTTCGGTCGGTGAAATCGAGGAGGCTACCGGCATAGGCCAGCCCGGCCTGTCGCAGCAGCTTTCGATCCTGCGCAAGGCGGAGCTGGTCCTTTCGGAGCGCAGCGGCAAGCAGGTGTTCTATCGGACCGACAGGACGCGCCTGGCCGAGACTTGCGCAGCGCTGACCGCGCTCGGCGGGCCCTCCGGGGAAAGTCCGCCGCCAGTTCGGGAGGCTGCGGATTCCACCGCTTCCGGCGGCACCGCGCCGCAAGGCGGGGCGGCCCGCTTCGCGCGGGTATTTCGCTGAACGGATCAGGCAAGTTCGGCGATCTGGAGACTCTTTTCGCATAGTGCGAGCGGCACCGGGCGATGCGAGACGAGGATCAGGCCGGTGCCGGTCCGGTCCAGCCAGTGCCGCAGGCTGTCCACCAGCCTTGCTTCGGTGTCGCGGTCCAGCCCTTCGCTGGGCTCGTCCAGCACGAGCCAGGGGCGGCCGCCCAGCAGGGCGCGGGCGAGCGAGAGGCGCTTGCGCTCGCCGCCCGAGAGAATGCCGCCGCCCTCGCTGACGGGCGTGTCGAGGCCGGTCTCGTCGCGGGCGATGCGGCGATCCAGTTGGGCTATCTTCAGCGCTTCCCACATTTCCGCCTCGCTGACGCCGGGGCGCGCCAGGCGCAGATTGTCGGCCACGGTGCCGATCAGCACCGGTGCGTCCTGCGGAGAGAGAGCGAACTGGCCGTTCAGCACTGCGGCGGGCAAGGCGGCAATGGGCTCGCCGCGCAGGCGCAGATCCGCGACCGGTTCCTGCATGCCCGCCAGGGCCAGCAGCAGGCGCGTCTTGCCCGAGCCGGAGGGGCCGACGATGGCGACTCGCGCGCCGGGTTCGAAGCGGTGGCGCCCTAGCGCGAGCGTGCCGGGCGCCGCCGTGACCGGCTGGTGCAGCGCCGGGTCGAGCGCATTGAGCGCGGCGATCCGCCGCAGGCCGGCTTCCAGCGAGGCGCGGCGGAGGAGGCTGCGGGAAAGCCCGCCCGTGCCTTCCACGGCGGAAGCCGTGGCCAGCATGGCGAGGGCGACCATCGGCGCCGATTCGCGGGCCAGCAACAGGACCCCGGCGACCGCGAGTGCGCCGTAGATCGATAGCAGGGCGCCCTGAAGCGCCTCGGCCCGGAACAGGCGCCGGCGGGCCTCGTCGAGGCGGTGGGCGATCGGTTCCAGTTCGGCATGGGCCTGATCGGCGAGGCCGTAGGCGGCGATTTCGGCGCGCGATCCGGCCAGTTCGACATAGCGGGTGCGCAAGTCGCCCAGCGCTGCGGCGGCTTCCTCCGCCGGTGCATGGGTCAATGCTGCCGATATGCGGCTGAACAGGAAAGGCAGTGCGGCCATCATCGCTGCCAGGAACAGCAGCGCTCGCCATCCGCCGAACGCGACGAGTGCAAGGCTGACGAGCGCGGAAACCACGGCGGCGTGGCGCGCCGGTTGGCGGATGACCAGGTCTTCCAGGGCTTCCACGTCGTCGATCAGGCGGGTGCTGGCCTCGCCCGGCGACGTGTCCGGGGCATGGCGGCTGTCCTGTGCGGCCAGCTTGTCGAACAGTGCGCCGCGCAGATCCGCCATGCCTTCCAGCGCGACCTTGTGCGACAGCAGCCGCTCGCCATAGCGCGCGAGCGTGCGTACGATAGCGAGCAGGCGGATCGCGGCGCTGGGGATCAGGTAGTTGAAGGCCATGGCGGTGGCGACGCCTGCCGATCCGGCGAGCGCCGCAGCGGTCAGGAACCAGCCCGAGACGGCGAGCAGGCCGATCGCGGCCAGGGCGGCAAGGCCCGCGCAGAGGCTGGCGAAAAAGAGGTGGCGGCGGGCGAGCCCGGCTGTTTCCAGCACTGCGGGGCGGGCGATGTCGGGAGAGCTATTCACTTCAGGAGAAGTATTCACAGGGCAATCTCCCGGCGTGCAGCTGCGATCAGGGCGGCATCGTGGGTGGCGACGAGGATGCAGCGCTCGGCGGAAAGCGTCACCAGCAGGGTGATGATCGCGGCTGCGGAGGCTTCGTCGAGGTCGGCGGTGGGTTCGTCGCAAAGGATCAGCGGGCGGCCCGAGAGGATCGCGCGGGCGAGGCCGATGCGGCGGCGCTCGCCGCCGGAAAGGCCGGAGCCGGCATGGTCCACGGCCATGGCCAGGCCGCCGCGCCGGTCCAGCACGTCGCCAAGGCCCACTTGCCGGGCCACCGCCAGCACTTCGGCGTCGCGGGTGCCGGGCGCGGCCAGCGCGAGGTTATGGCCGAGCGTTCCGGTCATCAGCAGCGGACGCTGCGCCGCCCAGGCTACCGAATCCGGCGGCAGGGCCGCGCCCGAAAGCGTGGCGATATGACCCGAGGCGGGCACGAGCTGTCCGGCAATGGCGGCAAGGGTGCTGGTCTTGCCGCTGCCGGTCGGGCCAGAGAGGGCGGCAAGGTCGCCTGCTGCCAGTTCAAAGCTGAGCGGGCCCACGGAAATGCCGGGAAAGGCCAGTCTCAGGTGTTCCACATGAAGCCCGTCGAAGGCTGTGGCGGGTTCATGCGAAGATGGCTTCGGCGCCGCGGGCTGTTCGTCGAGGGGCGCGAGCGCCTTGGCAGCGGCTTCGCCCAGTTGCTTCTCGTGATAGGCGGCGGCGAGGCGGCGCATCGGCAGGTAGAATTCCGGGGCCATGGCCAGCACGAAGAAGGCGGGGACGAGCGTGAGCTTTTCCGGCGCCGGGAAGGGCAGCAGGCCGAGCAGGGAGAAGCCGCAATAGACCGCGACCAGCGCGATCGAGAGGGCGGAGAAAAATTCCAGCACGGCATTGGACAGGAAGGCGGTGCGCAGGACGGTGACGGTGCGCCGGGCGACGTCGCCGGTGGCCGCGCGCACTTGCCTGCCGATCCGTGCTTCTGCGCCGAAATGGCGGATCAGCGGCAGGTGCGTCACCCGGTCCACGAACAGCCCGGACAGGGCGCCCAGCGCGTCCAGCTGGCGCTCGGCCGCGCGGCGGGATGCCGTGCCCGCCAGGATCATGCCGAGCGTGAAAGGCACCAGTGTCGCCAGCATGATCGCCGCCGCCACCCAGCTTGCCGGGGTGACGATCAGGGCGACCACAAGGGGGCCGACTATGGCGTTGATCCTTATAGGGGAAAACCGCTGGTCACGATTCTCGATCGCCATGCTATGGTCGAGGGCAAGGTTTGCGCTTTCGCCTGAGGAGATCGGTCTCGCCAGTCGTCCGCCCAGCAGCTTCTGCCAGAGCCCGGCCCGTCGTGTGCGGCTGGCGGCCTGCGCTGCCCCCACCGCCAGCCGGTCGACCGAGCAGACGGCGAACGCGCGTAGCAGCGCGCCGCAGACTATCCATGCAGCCGGGGTCAGGAGCGTGACGCCCCCCGATGCTCCATGCTTTGTCGCAATCGCGCCGACGCCGCTTGCCACACCCCACGCGAAGAGCGCGGCACCAGCCACATCGACAAGCCAGGCAGCGGGGATCAGTACCCGTGCAAATTTGACATAGATCAAATTAAATAAACCATGTAAGTAAAGTTTGACAGCTTTTCGAAGCAAGCCTAACGCGACCCTACGAAACCAACTAGCTTGAGGCAAACGCTTTCTCTCCGCCTCAAGCCGCTAAAACGGCGGGATTCGACATGATCGACATGGCAGTGGTTGAACTATCACGGCTGCAGTTCGCCTTGACGGCGCTGTACCATTTCCTCTTCGTTCCCCTGACGTTGGGCCTTTCCTTCATTCTTGTAATTACGGAAAGTGTATATGTCATAACCGATCGTCCCATCTGGAGGGACGTCACCCGGTTCTGGGGCAAGCTCTTCGGCATCAACTTCGTGCTCGGCGTGGCCACCGGCCTCACCATGGAGTTCGAATTCGGCACCAACTGGGCCTATTACTCGCACTATGTGGGAGACATCTTCGGTGCCCCGCTGGCGATCGAGGGCCTCATGGCCTTCTTCCTTGAAGCCACGTTCGTCGGCCTGATGTTCTTCGGCTGGGATCGCCTTTCCAAACGCGGCCACCTGCTGACGACGATCATGGTCGCGGTCGGCTCCAACCTCTCGGCGCTGTGGATTCTCATCGCCAACGGCTGGATGCAGCACCCCACGGGGGCGGTGTTCAACCCCGAGACGATGCGCATGGAGGTGTCCAACTTCAAGGACGTCCTCTTCAACCCGGTGGCCCAGGCCAAGTTCGTCCACACCGTCAGCGCGGGCTATGTCTGCGCCGCCGTCTTCGTGCTGGGCGTTTCGTGCTACTACCTGCTGCGCGGCCGCCATATCGAGCTTGCCAAGCGCAGCTTCACCGTGGCCGCCGCCTTCGGCCTCGCCTCCTCGCTTTCGGTCGTGGTGCTGGGCGACGAGAGCGGTTACGCGCTTACCGACAACCAGCAGATGAAGCTGGCCGCGATGGAAGGCATGTGGGAGACCGAGAAGGCCCCCGCCGGTCTGACGCTCTTCGGCATTCCCTCCAACTCCGCGCACGAGACCGCCTACGAGATCAAGGTGCCCTATGTGCTGGGCCTGATCGCCACGCGCAGTCTCTCGGGCGAAGTCGCCGGTATCGTGCCGCTGGTGGAACGTGCCGACTATCGCATCCGCCAGGGCGTGATCGCCTATGACGCGGTGGAGAAGCTCAAGGTAAACCGTAACGACCTGGCCGCGCGCGAGGCGTGGGAGCGTCACAAGAGCGACCTCGGCTATGCCCTGCTGCTCAAGCGCTTCGTGGCCGATCCGCGTCAGGCAGACGACGCCACGATCGAGAAGGCGGCCTGGAGCACCGTGCCCAACGTACCGGCGCTGTTCTTCATGTTCCGCATCATGGCGGGGCTGGGCTTCTTCTTCATCGTGTTCTTCGCCACCGCCTTCGCCTTCTCGGTGCGCCGCCGCTTCGATCGCAAGTGGTTCCTGCGTGCCGCGGTCCTCGCCATGCCGCTGCCGTGGCTGGCGATCGAGATCGGCTGGCTCGTCGCCGAACTGGGCCGCCAGCCCTGGGCGGTGGACGGGGTGCTGCCGACCTTCCTGGGCGCATCGAGCCTGACGACGACGCAGATCTGGGCGACGATCTTCGGCTTCACCGCGCTCTATGGAATCATGGCGGTGATCGAGGTGAAGCTCATGCTCTCGACCATCCGCCACGGTCCCGAAGTCTACGAGGGCTACGAAGGCCAGCCTTCGCCCGAGCGCGCGCCCGCCACAACCTTCACCGCCATTCCGGCCGAGTAAGACGGAGGCCACAATGACCATACCCTTCGACTACGAAACGATGCGGCTGATCTGGTGGGTGCTGATGGGCGTCCTGCTCATCGGCTTCGCCCTGACCGACGGCTTCGACCTTGGCTCGGCCTCGCTCCTGCCCTTCGTGGGCCGCACCGATGCCGAGCGCCGCATGGTGATCAATGCCATCGGCCCGACCTGGGAAGGCAACCAGGTCTGGTTCATCCTCGGCGGCGGCGCCATTTTCGCCGCCTGGCCCTTCGTCTACGCGGTGAGCTTCTCGGGCTTCTACATCGCGATGTTCCTGGTGCTTTCCGCCTTCATCCTGCGCCCGGTCGGCTTCAAGTACCGTTCGAAGAAGCCCGATCCGGCTTGGCGCGCGCGCTGGGACTGGGCGCTGTTCGTCGGCGGCTTCGTACCCGCGCTGGTCTTCGGCGTGGCGGTGGGCAATGTCCTCCAGGGCGTGCCCTTCCGGCTCGATAGCGACATGCGCAGCTTCTACGAAGGCACGCTGCTCGGCCTGTTCAGCCCCTTCGCCCTGCTCGGCGGGCTCGTCTCGGTGGCGATGCTGGTCCTGCACGGCGCGGGCTGGTTGACGCTCAAGCTGGAGGACGGCCCGGTGCGCGACCGTGCGCAGCGCTTCGGCCAGGTCGCCGCGCTCGCAGCCTTCGTGCTCTACGCTTTGGGCGGTGTCTGGCTGGCGATGGGCGATATCGGCTACCGCCTGGTCGGCACGGTCGATCCGCTCGGCCCCTCCAACCCGCGCATGGCCGAGGCCGCCCACGCGGCCGGGGCATGGCTTGCCAACTACGGCGCGCATCCCTGGATGATCCTGGCGCCGTTGCTGGGCCTCGCCGGACCGCTGGTGGCGCTCCTGGGCATTCGCGGACGCAAGGACGTGCTGGTCTTCGCGGGATCCTCGATGGCGAACCTCGGCATCATCGCCTCGGTCGGCCTGTCGATGTTCCCCTTCATCCTGCCCAGCTCGATCGACGCACGCTCCAGTCTGCTGGTGTGGAACGCCTCGTCCAGCCACACCACGCTGTTCATCATGCTGCTGGTGACGCTGATCTTCCTGCCGATCGTGCTGGCCTATACGGCCTGGGCCTACAAGGTCATGTTCGGCCGGATCACGACGCGCGACGTGAATCTCAACCCCGATTTCTACTGAGGACAAGACGATGTGGTACTTCTCATGGATCCTCGGCGTCAGCCTCGCCGTCGGCTTCGGCATCATCAACGGCGTGTGGCACGAGTTCCACACCGATCCTGCCGATGAGCACACCGTGCTCGACTGACTTCAGGGTCGGCGCATGAAAAAGGGCAGGGGGCCGATGGCTTCCTGCCCTTTTCGTTTCTTGAAAATCCGCCGCAGGCGGATTTTGGCGGCACCGGCCCCCAAGTAACTCAGGCGCCCCACCCGACCTCCCGTCAGGATACACTCGTGGGAGGTCGGGTGGGGGAGTGGGCCGGTGCCGCATCAAAAATGCCCTTCAGGCATTTTTCAAACAGACTCTCAGGCCGGCTTGATGCCCATACAGAGGTACTTGACCTCCATGTAGTCATCGAGCCCGTAGTGCGATCCCTCACGGCCGAGACCGGACTGCTTGACCCCGCCGAACGGGGCGACTTCGGTGGAGATCAGGCCGGTATTGATGCCCACCATGCCCGCTTCCAATGCCTCGGCCACGCGCCAGACGCGGCTGATGTCCGATGCGTAGAAGTAGCTGGCGAGGCCGAACTCGGTGTCGTTGGCCATGCGGATGGCATCGGCCTCGTCGGTGAAGCGGATCACGCCTGCGAGCGGGCCGAATGTCTCCTCGCGCGCCAGCTTCATGTCGGGCTTCACGCCCGCGACGACGGTGGGGTTGAAGAACGAACCGCCGCGTTCGTTGCGCTGGCCGCCTGCCAGCACCCTGGCCCCGCCGCCCAGGGCGTCCTTCAGGTGTTCCTCCACCTTTTCGACCGCCTTCTCGTCGATCAGCGGGCCGACTTCGGTGCCTTGGTCGAGGCCGTAGCCCACTTTCATGGCGGAGACACGCTTCGCCAGTTTCTCGACGAATTCGTCGTAGACGCCTTCCTGCACGTAGAATCTGTTGGTGCAGACGCAGGTCTGACCGCCGTTGCGGAACTTGGAGATCATCGCGCCGTCGATCGCGGCATCCACGTCGGCATCGTCGAACACCAGGAACGGCGCATTGCCGCCCAGTTCCATCGAGGTCTTCTTGATGGTTTCCGCACATTCGCGCAGCAGGTCGCGGCCGATCTCGGTGGAGCCGGTGAAGGTCAGCTTGGCGACTTTCGGGCTGGCGGTCAGCGCGCCGCCGATCTGCCCGGCGCTGCCGGTGACGACATTGACGACGCCCGCCGGAATGCCCGCCATCTCGCAAAGCCGCGCTATGGCAAGGGCGGAGAACGGCGTGGCCGATGCCGGCTTGATGACGATGGTGCAGCCCGCCGCCAGCGCCGGGCCGAGCTTGCGGGTGATCATCGCATTGGGGAAGTTCCAGGGCGTGATCGCGGCAACCACGCCGACGCCCTGCTTGATGCAGACGATGCGGCGATCCGGGGCATGGCCGGGGATCACGTCGCCATAGGCGCGCTTGCCCTCTTCGGCGAACCATTCGATGAAGCTGGCGCCATAGGCGATCTCGCCGCGTCCTTCGGCCAGCGGCTTGCCCTGCTCGCGGGTGAGCAGTTCGCCGAGATCGTCCTGATGCTCGATCATCAGTTCGAAGAGTTTGCGCATCAGCTTGGCGCGCTCTCCGGCGGTCTTCGCGCGCCAGGCCGGCAGGGCCTTCTCTGCGGCATCGATGGCGCGGGCGGTTTCCTCCGCGCCCATCTTCGGGACAGTGCCGATCGTCTCGCCGGTGCCGGGGTCGGTCACGCCGAGCGTGGCGCCGGAATCGGCATCGCACCACTTGCCGTCAATGTAGCACTGCTGCCGGAGGAAGTCGGTGTACGCCATGTCGTGCAGGTCCTCGCTGATTGCGGCGATGCCGGGCGCATCGCCTCGCGTTGCCTTCATGGAATAGGGATCGCTTCGGCGGCAGACAACCGTGACCACTGCCCGATCTGCCGGAAGCGCGCACGCGATTGACCTGCGACTGGGCCTGAGATAGTCTCATCTGTGAATATAAGTTCGAAATAACGAATTATATCGGGAGAGAGCGACTGGAACATGCAGGCTTCATCGACGGCGCCTTTGTGGCCGGAACGGGCGCTGCGATAGCTGTGCTCGATCCGTCCGATGAAAGTGTTGTCGCAAGGTTTCCGGGATTGTCCGCAGCGGAAGTGGACGCCGCCATCTCCGCGGCGCGACGCGCTTTCGATCGCAGCGCGTGGTCCGGGCTTGCGATGCGCGATCGCGCCGCCGCGATGATGCGCTTCGCCGATGCCCTGGACGCGCGGGCAGAGCGCCTGAGGTCCCTTGCCGTGCGCGAAGCGGGCTGCCCGGTTTCCTCCACGGTCATGGGCGCGCAAGTCGCCTCGCCCTTGCGCATGGCACGTGAGATCGTCGAGATGGCCCTGCGCCTGCCGGAGATCGAGGACAATCCGCTTCCGCTCCACGAACGGGTGAACCCCTATTTTACCGTGCAGAGCGTCAAGCGCTGGTCGCCGATCGGGGTCGTAACGGCGATTTCGGCCTACAACGTGCCTTTCTACACCGCGCTCTGGAAAGTCGTGCCGGCGCTGGTGGCGGGCACTACGGTGATCCTGCGTCCCAACCCGCTGACGCCGCTGTCCTCCGCCGTGTTTGCCGAGGTGGCCGAGGAGGCCGGGCTGCCGAAGGGCGTGTTCAACCTGGTGATCGAGGCGGGCGTGGAAGGCGCGCAGGCGCTGACCAGCGACCCCCGCGTGGACATGGTGAGCTTTACCGGCTCCTCCACCGTGGGTGTGGAGGTTGCGAAGCAGGCGGCGACGACCTTGAAGCGGCTGGTGCTCGAACTCGGTGGCAAGTCGGCGCAAATCTATCTGCCGGATTCGGTGGACCGTGCGGCCATGGCGGCGATGAGCGTCTGCACTTCGCACGCCGGGCAGGGCTGCGTGCTGGGCACCCGCGTCTTCGTGCCGCAGGAAAGCAAGGCGCAGGTGCTGGAGGCGATGGCGAAATTGCTCTCCGGCGTGAAGATCGGACTGGCCGGCGATCCGACGACCCAGCTCGGCCCGGTCGTCAGCGCCGCCCAGCGCGCGCGGTGCGAGCATTTCGTGGCCGCTGCCGTCGCCGGGGGCGGCCGCGTGGTTTGCGGCGGCAAGCGGCCGGAGGGGCTGGAGAAAGGCTATTTCTTCGAGCCCACCGTGCTCGACCTGCCCGACAATGCCAATCCCGCCGCGCAGGAGGAGATCTTCGGGCCGGTGGTCTCGGTGATCGGCTACCGCGACCTCGATCACGCGGTGGACATGGCCAATGACAGCCGCTTCGGCCTGTCCGGCTGGGTCCACGGCAAGGATAAGGTCAAGGCGCTGGAAGTGGGGCTGAAGATCCGCAGCGGCGCGGTGAACGTCAACGGTGCGCTCGCGTCCAGCCATGCCAGCGGCGGCGGCATCAAGATGAGCGGCCTCGGCCGCGAGCGCGGCGTCGAGGGCCTGCGCGAATTCCAGATCATGACCACGCTTAATATTGGCGGGTAAGGAGGGACCGGGATGCAAGGACTGCTCGAAGGCAAAGTCGCACTGATTACCGGGGCCGGATCGGGCGTCGGCCGCGCCGCCTGTCTGCTCTTTGCCGAACATGGCGCCAAAGTGATCGCGGTGGACGTGAACGCAGACAATGCGGCAGCAACGGTGGCCATGGTCCGCGCCGAAGGGGGAGAGGCCATCGCCGCCGCGTGCGACGTTGCCGATCCCGCCTCGGTCGATGGCGCGGTGGCGGCGGGCGTGGAAGCGTTCGGGCGGCTGGACTGCATCTACAACAATGCCGGCGTCACCATCAGCCCGATCCCGGGCAAAGGTCTGCGCACGCTGGTCGAATGCGAGGGCGAGGACATGCGCCGCGTGGCTGAGGTCAACGTGATGGGTGTGATCCATGGGTGCCAGTCGGCGATCCGGCAGTTCGAGAGACAAGGAGAGGGCGGGGCCATCGTCTCCACCGCCTCGGTCGCCGGGCTGATCGGTTACGGCGGCGTGTTCTACGGCGCCACCAAGGGCGCGGTGGTGCAGCTTACCCGCGCGCTCGCCGTCGAAGTGGCGGACAAGGGCATCCGTGTGAACGCGGTCTGCCCGGCGGGCATGCTCACCCACTATGCCGGGATGGACCCCGACAGCGCGCATCGCGACCGCATTCTGGAAGGCATGGGCCGCGCGCATCCGCTGGGCCGCGCCATCGACCCGCGCGACACCGCATCGGCGGCACTGTTCCTCTGTTCCGATCTCGCCAGCAACATTACCGGCGTGAACCTTCCCGTGGACGGGGGGCTCTCGGCCGGTCGCAAGGTAGGAGGCTGACCATGGCAACCTGTCCCTATTCGGGGGGCGATTCCCACTCCAACGCGCTCGCATCGCTGCTTTCGGACAATCCGCGCTATGCGGAGATGTTCGATGTCGACAAGGTGGAGGCCAATTCCGGCGTCGACCCGCGCCGCGACTATACCGAGGACATGGACCGTCTTCGCGAGGCCGGTGCGGTTCACAAGGGTACCCTGCGCGAACTGCTGGGCGTGCCGGAAATGGTCGACATGCTCGGCCCGCCGCGAGAGAACATGACGTTCTTCTCCTACCGCGCCTGCGAGATCGGCTTCCGCGAGAACCAGCTCTATTCGTCGGAGGGCTACAACGAGAGCGCCGGGGTGCGGACGATCGGCACCACCATCCTTTCGATGGTCGGCAAGCCGCACAAGCGCCTGCGCTCCGCCGCGCAGCCGCTGTTCAAGCGGCCCAAGGTGCTGGACTGGTGGAACAAGCGCTGGATCGAGGAGACGGTGGACGTCCTGCTCGACCAGATCAGGGACCGCGAGACGACCGACCTCAACACCGACCTCTGCGCGCGCCTGCCGATGGCCACCGTCACCCGCGCCATCGGGCTGGAGGGGGAGGACGTGATCGAGTTCCGCTACCAGCTCAACCGCGCCACCTTCGGCGCGAGGAACCTGCCGCCCGAGGAAGCGGCCGAGGCCCGCGCCTGGGTCGACGGCACGCTGCGCCGCCTGATCGCGGAGAACCAGCGCGAGCCCGGCGACAACCTGATCGCCGGGCTGATCGGCTGTGAGATCACGCACGAGGACGGCTCCAAGCGCCCGCTTACCGAGGATGAGCTGTTCGGCTACTGCAAGCTCGCCATCTTCGCAGGCGGCGGCACGACATGGCGGCAACTGGGCATCACCATCGATGCGCTGATGACGCACCGCCACTTCTGGGAAGCTTGCAAGCAGGACCGCAGCCTGATCGATCTTGCGGTGGAAGAGGGCTTGCGCTGGCGCGCCACCGATCCGGTGTTCATGCGCCTTTGCATGGAGGATACCGAGATGGAGGGCGTGAAGGTTCCCGCCGGGACCCGCATCCACTTGTGCCTCGGTGCCGCCAACCACGATCCGGCGGTGTTCGATAAGCCGGAGGAATACGACATCTTCCGCCGCAAGGAGCACCACATGGGCTTCGGTTTCGGCCCGCATCGCTGCCTCGGCATGGATGTCGCGCGGCAGGAGATGGTGGTGGCCATCAACGGGCTGCTCGACCGCTTCCCGAACATGACGCTCGATCCCGCCAAGCCGAAGCCTGAATATCGCGGCCTCGACCATCGCGGCATGTCGGCGGTGACGGTGAAACTGCGGTGAGCGGCACCATGAAGCAGGTGGTGCTGGCAAGCTATGCGCAGGGCAATCCGAAGCCCTCCGATTTCCGCGTAGAGGATGCCCAGATCCCGCAGCCGGGCGAGGGCGAGATACTGCTGCGCACGCTCTGGCTCGGCCTCGATCCGCTGATCCGCTTTGCCATCGACGAAAAGCGCCTTTCCGGCGTGACGCAGGTCCATCCCGGAGAGGTGATGTACGGGCCGACGGTCAGCGAAGTCGCCGCCTCCAACCACCCCGGCTATGCGGTGGGGGATGTAGTGGAGGACCGCACCGGCTGGCGCGAATATGCGATCGTCGCGCCGGGCAAGGCCGATTGGCGCGGGCCGCCACGCAAGCTCGACCCTGCGCAGGCACCCGTCTCGATCGCACTCGGTGCGCTGGGGATGCCGGGGCAGACCGCCCATGCCTGCGTGATCGGCATCGGCCGCGTCGCGGCGGGCGAGACGGTGGTGATCTCGGCCGCGGCCGGCGCGGTGGGCAGCCTTGCCGGGCAGATCGCGAAGATCCGCGGCGCCCGCGTGATCGGCATCGCCGGCGGGCCAGACAAGTGCCGGGGACTGATCGATCTCGGCTTCGATGCCGCCGCCGACTACAAGGCGTCGGACTTCGCCCAGCAACTTGCCAAGGCCCTGCCCGAAGGCGCGGATGTCTTCATCGACAATGTCGGCGGCGATGTGATGCTGGCCGTCCTTCCTCACCTCAAGCGCGGCGCGCGGATGCCGGTCTGCGGCTTCATCGCCTATTACGGGATGGGCATGGAAGGCCCGGGGCCGGACCGCCTGCCCGGTTTCTTCCGCACGATCATGTCCAAGGGGCTGGAGATCAAGGGTTTCGGTGGTTTTCTCGTCGGCGGCCAGCAGGCGCTGGAGGACATTGCCGGCTGGATTGCCGAGGGGCGCATCCACTGCCCCGAGTCGGTGGTCGAGGGGCTGGAGGCTGCCCCCGAAGCCTTCGCCGGGGTGTTTTCTGGGAACAACCATCTAGGCAAGCTGCTGGTGAAGGTGTCAGGCTGACCGGCGAAAAACAAAATCGCAGGATGCCACCATGACGGTTCATTACCCGCCGCCCCCGCGCCAGACGGCCAATCCGGCCCCGGTGCGCGCCGTGAACTCGCTGCGCCGCACCTCCAGCATCGATGTTGCCTGGCCCGATGGCGTGGACGGCCAGCGCCTCTTCGTCGGCCGCGCGCGCGACTATCTGACCGGGCCGGACGGTAACGGTCGCACGCTGGCCATGGGCGAATTCTCGCTGCGGATGACCGAGGACAAGACGATCAGCCGGATCTCCGCCCGGCCTGCCCCGGCGAGCATCGATCAGCTCGTCGGCGCCCGTGCCGGCGGGCATCTGCGCATGGCCCTGCGGGAGACCATGCCAGACCTGATTGCGCAGGCCGATCCGCTCTATCTCGTGCTTGATGATCTTTCGGGCACGGCGCTCGTCTCCTCTTTCGCATGGGGCCAATGGTTTCCCGAGCGGATGGAACTGATCCGCAAGCGACTCGGCAGCGGCAACGACGACAATCCGGTGCTCGCCCAGCGCGCCAATGTCTGCTGGGGGCTTCAGGACGGCAACAGCGGCGTCACTGGCGGTGCTGCGCTGGAAAACGTAGCCGATGCGGACGCCGGGCATTTGCGCAACCCCGCCGATCCCGAAGGCTGGCACGAATTCCTCGAACACGAAGGCCCGGGCTTCCGCCGCGCCCGCCGCATCGACGTGACGCGAGACGGCAACCTGATCCGCATCGCCTCGGCCTTTCAGGACAGCGCCAAGCTGCGCGAAGGCGGCCGCGTCGCTATCCACGAATACAACCTTGGCGCGACTGTCGATGCCGAGACGCTGGAGGTGCTGAGCCTCGCCCCCGAAGCGCGCATCCTGCCATTCCGCGAGTGCCCCGGTGCCGTCCACAACGTTGCGCGGCTCGTCGGCCGCAACCTGGGCCAAGTGCGCGAGGACGTGCTGGAGATGCTGCGCGGGCCGGAAGGCTGCACGCACCTCAACGACGCCCTGCGCGCGCTGGCCGATGTGCCGAGGCTGGTGGAGGAACTGCGCCAGCCGGCGTGAGCTGGCCGCGCAAGACAAAGTTCGTTGCCGACTGACCTCTCGAAACCAGGCTCGTCATCCCCGCGGAGGCGGGGACCCCGCTTGTTCTTGAGATGTCGCACGAAGAAAGCGGTGCCCCCGCCTTCGCGGGGGCGACGGAGTGTTGTTGGGAATGGTGTTTTGGAACACGCCGAAACACCTGGTTCCCAACCCTAACCGCACCCCCAATTGACCCCCACGGCGCACCGCGCGCTCCCCGCTTGCACCCCCGCGCGCCATCTGAAAGGCCGCGAGAAAGGACAGGAAAACCGGGGATCCGAGTGACCAAGACGGTCGTGACGCTGGAAGACAAGTACAGGCAAGCCGACGGGCAGGTGACGCTCTCGGCCTTGCAGGGCGTCGTGCGCCTGCTGCTCGATCAATCGCGACGCGACCGCGCAGCGGGGCTGAACACGGCGGGCTATGTCACCGGCTATCGCGGCTCCCCGATCACCACGCTCGACGCGCAGTTGTGGGCCTCCGAAAAGTTGCTCAGCGAGCATCATGTGCGGTTCGAGCCCGGCCTGAACGAGGAACTGGCGGCGACCTCGGTGCGCGGCACCCAGCAGCTCGACTGGTACGGTAAGCCCAATGTCGATGGCGTCTTTGCGCTCTGGTATGCCAAGGGTGTCGGCGTCGAACGCGCGGGGGAGGCGATCAAGGCGGCGAACTTCGAAGGCACGCACCCGAAAGGCGGGGCGTTGCTGCTCTGCGGGGATGACCATGCGGCCAAGTCCTCACTGACCGCGCACCAGTCCGAACATGTGCTGATCACCGCGATGGTCCCGGTGCTCTACCCGGCGACGACCGACGAGATACTCAGTTTCGGCCAGTTCGGCTGGGCGCTGTCGCGGGCCAGCGGGCTCTATGTGGCGATGAAGGCGGTGACCGATACGCTGGACCTGACCACGACCGTCACGCTGCCCGGACACAGCTTCCCGATTGCCCTGCCGGAGATTCCCGGCGGACCCTCGCCGAACTTGCGCATCGCAATGTCGGCGCTGGAGCAGGAGCGGATGGTGATCGAGCGGCGCCTGCCGATCGTGCCGCTGTTCACCGCGCTCAACCGCATCGACCGCGTGAGTCATGCAGCGCCCGGCGCGCGGCTGACGGTGGTGAGCGCGGGCAAGGCCTGGCTCGATCTCTGTCAGGCGCTGGCGGATCTGGGGCTGGACGAGGCCGGGTGTGCGGAGCTGGGCCTCAGGGTCGTGAAGCTTGGCCTTGTCTGGCCGCTCGATGCAGCGTTCGTGCGGCAGGCCTGCGGCGGTAGCGCCGAAGTCATGGTGGTCGAGGAAAAGCGGCCCGTTATCGAGGATCAGATCGCCCGCCTGTTCTACGGCCGAGCCGATGCGCCTGCGCTTTCGGGCAAGACAACACCGGATGGCTCCGCGATGCTGTCCGAAGTGGGCGTGCTCGATGCGGCCACGGTGAGGCGCGCGCTGATCGCGCGCATGGCGGCGCTGGGCATGCTGCAGGGCGACCTTGCCGCGCGCGATGCAATGCTGCGCGAGCGGGAGGACTCCGCCGCCGCGCTCGAACGCACCGCGATCCGACCCGCCTATTTCTGCTCGGGCTGCCCGCACAATACTTCGACCGTAGTGCCCGAAGGGTCGGCGGCGATGGGAGCGACCGGGTGCCACGGCCTTGCCCACTACATGCCCGAACGCAACACGATGCAGACGGTGTCGATGGGGCAGGAGGGGATGCCCTGGATCGGCGCGCAGCATTTCGTCGATACGCCGCATATGTTCCAGAACCTGGGCGACGGGACTTACACGCATTCCGCCCTGCTGACGATCCGCGCGGCGGTGGCGGCGAAGAGCCGGGTGACCTTCAAGATCCTCTACAACGATGCCGTCGCCATGACCGGCGGGCAACCCGCCGAAGGCGCGCTCAGCCCCGAGCAGATCGTGCGCGAACTCTCGGTGGAGGGCGTCCATCCGGTGGTGCTGGTAAGCGAGGACCCGTCGCGCTTTGTTGCCTCCGATCTGCCGGCTGCAACCCGCGTGCTGCACCGGGACGAACTTGACGCGGTGCAGCGGACCTTGCGCGATCTCCCCGGCACCAGCGCCATCGTCTATGAGCAGACTTGCGCCAATGAGAAGCGTCGCCGTCGCAAGAAGGGGGCCTATCCCGATCCCGACCGGCGGCTCTGGATCAATCTGGCGGTTTGCGAAGGTTGCGGCGATTGCTCGGTGCAGTCGAACTGCCTCTCGGTCGTGCCGGTGGAGACCGAATTCGGCCGCAAGCGCATGATCGACCAGTCGAGCTGCAACAAGGATTTCTCCTGCATCAAGGGTTTCTGCCCCAGCTTCGTCGAGGTTTCGGGCGGCACGCTCAGAAGGCGCAGCATGGACGATGCCGCGCTGGCGCGCATGGTCGCCGCTTTGCCCGAACCGGCGGTGGCGGACTTGTCCGGCGGAGCCTGCGCCATGTTGGTGGCGGGCATTGGCGGCACCGGCGTGCTCACAGTGGGCGCGGTGCTGGCGATGGCGGCGCAGATGGAGGGCAAGGCCGCCAAAGTGCTGGACCAAACCGGCATGGCGCAGAAAGGCGGCGCGGTGGCGAGCCATATCCGCATCGGTGCCGATGCTGCGGCTATCCCCTCCGCGCGATTGGGTCCGGGCATGGCGGATCTGGTGATCGCCTGCGATCTGGTGGTGGCCTCCTCGCCCGAAGTGCTGGCGCTGGCGCGGCCCGATACGCGGGTGCTGGCGAACGAGGATGTGGTGCCCACTGGCGAATTCCAGCGCAACCGCAATCTCGATCTTACCGCCAGCCGCTTCCTCCGCGCCATCGGCAAGCCCGTCGATCCGGCAATGATCGCCTCGCTGCGGGCCGGTTCGCTGGCAACGCGGCTGCTAGGGGATTCGATCTTTACCAACCTGATGATGCTCGGCTTTGCCGCGCAGAAGGGTTTGCTGCCGGTGCGCTTGGCTTCGGTGGAGGAGGCGGTGCGGCTGAACGGTGTGGCGGTGCGCGCGAACCTTACCGCGCTGTCGCTGGGAAGGCTGGCAGCGGCGGGTGGAGAGGACCTCTTCGCTCTCGCCGATGCTGCGCCTTCCGCGCCCGAGCCGCCGCGCAATCTGGCGGCCGTGACCGCAAGCTACGTGCGGTTGCTGACCGACTGGCAGAACGCGGCTTATGCGGCAGACTACCGCAATTTCCTTGACGAGATTTCGGCTGCGTTGGCGGCGCGCGGGCTGGAGGACAGCGAACCTCTGCTGCGCGAGATCGCGCGCCAGCTTGGTCGGCTCATGGCCTACAAGGACGAGTACGAAGTCGCGCGCCTCTACAGCGCACCGGCCTTCCGCGCCGGACTATTCGATACCTTCGACGGCAAGCCGCGCCTCAAGCTGCACCTTGCCCCGCCGCTGCTGGCTTTCCGCAAGGATCGCAAGACCGGCCGCCCGCGCAAGATCGCGTTTGGAAGCTGGATATTCCCGATCTTCGCGGCGCTGGCGAAAGCCAAACGTCTGCGCGGAACATGGCTCGATCCCTTCGGCCACACCGCCGAGCGCCGCATGGAACGCGCGCTGATCGGGGAGTACCGCGAACTCGCGCGCCGGATCGCCGGGAAGGTGGAGCCCTCCACCATGGACGTCGCCATAGACCTCGCCGCCGCGCCTGCGCTGATCGCCGGGTTCGGCGCTGTGAAGGAGGCCGGTGTCACGGCCTACCGCGCCCGGGTGGCTGAACTTCGGTTGGGACTAGAACCGGTCTGACCGCCCGGGCGGTATCTGCCACCACGAAATTGCCGCCCGCACGCGATTGCCGCACCACCGGGGCCTTGCCTGCTGGAGGGGAGTCGGCCCGTGAAAAATATCCGCATCAACGTCTCGTTCGACATGCGCTCGCCCGGCTGGGCAACGCCCACGCACGAACTTTACCGCGCCGCCATCGAGATGGCCGCCTTCGTCGACAGGATCGGTGCGGATCAGATCGGCCTGATGCAGCATCACGGCTCCGACGACGGCTACCTGCCGCAACCTTTCACACTGGCGGGCGGCATGGCTGCGGTGACCAGCCGCATCCGTTTTCTGCTCGGCGCGGTAGTTCTGCCGCTGCATGATCCGGTGGAACTGGCGGAGCAGATCGCCGTGGTGGACCAGATGTCGAACGGGCGGCTCAACGTCATCTTCGGTGCCGGCTATGTACCGTTCGAGTTTGCCATGTTCCGCAAGTCCCTGAAGGACCGCGCGCGGCTGATGGACGAAGGGCTCGAGGTGATCCTGCGCGCGCTGCGGGGAGAGCGGTTCGAATTCGACGGCCGCCCGATCTACGTTCGCCCGCTGCCGGTGCAGGCCCCGGAAGACATCGTCATGGTGGGCGGCGGCGTCCCTGCCTCGGCCCGGCGCGCGGCGAAGTTCGGCGTCGGCTTCGGGCCGATGAAGCCGGAACTGATCGACCTCTACCTCACCGAATGCGAGCGGTTGGGCCACAGGCCGCGCACTTACTTCCGGCCGGTGCCGGGCATGCCGCTGGCCGTCCACCTTTGCGAGGACCCGGACAAGGGCTGGGAGGCGATCGCGCCCCATGCGGTCCACGTCATCACCGAATATGCCAAGTGGGCCGAGCAGGAGGGCGATGGTTCGAATTCGCCGTTCAAGGGCCTGACCGATCCGGCAGTGCTGCGGCAGGCCGGAATGTTCGCGGCATGGACGCCCGATCAGCTAGTGGAGAAAGTCCGCGGCATGGAAGCGGGCCAGATCGGCTTCCAGCCGCTCCTGGGCGGCCTGTCGCCCGAGGAAGGCTGGAAAAGCCTTCGGCTGCTGGAGGCTACGATGCCGCGGCTGAAGGCGTGACCTGATCCTGCTTCCTCAACAGGACGGAACGCAGGCAGGACAGCGCCACTTCACCGCGCTGGTTGGTGAGTTCGTGACGGAACACGACGATGCCCTGCGTGGGCCGCGACTTGCTTTCGCGCATCTCGATCACTTCGCTGGTGCAGGTAAGGGTATCGCCGATAAAGGTCGGCTTCGGCGTCACCACTTTGTCGAAGCCGAGGTTGGCCACGAGCGTGCCGACCGTGGTGTCCGCGATCGACAGACCCACCGCGAGGCTGAAAGTGAAAGTGGAATTGACGAGGATCTGCCCGAACTCGCTCTTCTTCGCGGTCTCCGCGTCCAGGTGGAGCGGCTGCATGTTGTGGGTCATGGCCGAGAACATCAGGTTGTCGGTCTCGGTGACGGTGCGGCTGGGCTGGTGGGTGATCCGGTCGCCCACTGTCCATTCGTCGAAGAAGCGTCCGGGCATCAGTGATCTCCCTTGGCGAGCATGAGCTTGAAACCGGCATGGCTCTTGCTCCAGCCCAGCCGTTCGTAGAAGCGGTGGGCATCGGTGCGCGCATTGTTAGAGGTCAGCTGAACCAGCGCGCATCCCCGTTCGCGGCAGCGATCGACGGCCCATTCTATCATGCGCGAACCCAGCCCCTGGCCGCGCACGGAACTGTCGATCCGCACGGCCTCGATCTGCCCGCGCCAGGCGCCGCGCATCAGCAGGCCGGGAATGAAGGTGATCTGCATCGTGCCGACGATGCGCCCCTCGAACTCCGCCACCATCAGCAACTGGTCCGGCGAAGCATCGATCGCCCGGAAGGCGGCGAGATAAGCCGGATCCAGCGGCGGCCCGGCATCGTCGGCGCCGCCGATCTGGTCCTGCACCAGCATGACGACGATGGCGGCGAGATCGTCCTCGCGCGCGCGGCGCATGACCAGTTCGCCGCTCATTCCCCGGCTTCCTCGATCCGCGCCAGCAGCGCCTCGACCTGCACTTGCGCACCGGCGACGGCGGCCAGTTCCGCGACGACGCCATCGAACGGGGCGGTAAGGGTGTGTTCCATCTTCATGGCTTCGAGGGTAAGCAGTTTCTGCCCCTTGGTGACAGCCTGTCCCTGGGTGACGTCCACAGCGATCACCTTGCCCGGCATCGGTGCCAGTATCGCGCCCGAGGCATCCGCCCCGCCATGCACGCCGTCACGGCGCCAGGGGGTGAGCAGCCAGGCCTGCCCCTGCTCGGTGACGAGCACGGCTTCATCAGGTTCCTCGCTGCCTTCGCCGGTCAGCGCGATCTCCACTTTTTCGCCGTCGAGCGAGAACCATGCTGCGCGCGCCGGTGCAGCATTGAGACGGAAACCGGCGAGCGGGGAGAACGGCACGAGCGAATTGGCGGCGGCCTCCAGCACTTCGTCCGAGGGCATGGGCGCCTCTGCCATCGCCTCGCCGTCGCGGCCGATCAGGCCGGTGTCGACTTTGCCCGCGGCGAAGTCGGGATGCTGCAGGGCTTTCACGAGGAACGAGGCATTGGTGCGCACCGGCCAGACGGCGGTGTCTTCCAGCATCTCGCCCAGACGCTCGCGCGCTTCGTCGCGGTCCTCGCCCCAAGCGATGACCTTGGCGATCATCGGATCGTAGAAGGGCGAGACTTCCGCGCCTTCGTAGACGCCGGTATCGATGCGCCCGCGTCCAAAGTCGTCTTCGGCAGCCTCGCCGAACTCCAGCAATTCGAGCTTGCCGATGCTGGGCAGGAAGCCCTTGGCCGGGTCCTCGGCATAAAGGCGCGCTTCCATCGCCCAGCCGTCGATCGTGAGGTCTTCCTGGGACTTTGGCAGCGGCTTCCCGCTGGCGACGAGAAGCTGCCATTCGACCAGATCGACCCCGGTGATCTCCTCGGTCACCGGATGCTCGACCTGCAAGCGGGTGTTCATTTCCATGAACCAGATGCGGTCTGCGGAAAGCGGGCCCGAACCATCGGCGATGAACTCGATCGTCCCCGCGCCGACGTAATCGACCGCCTTTGCCGCGCGCACCGCCGCGGCGCAGAGGGCCTCGCGCGTCGCGGCATCCATGCCGGGGGCGGGGGCTTCCTCGATCACCTTCTGATGGCGGCGCTGGAGCGAGCAGTCACGCTCGAACAAGTGGACGACATTGCCGTGGCTGTCGCCAAAGACCTGCACCTCGATGTGGCGCGGGCTGGCGATGTACTTCTCGATCAGCACGTGGTCGTTGCCGAACGAGGAGGCCGCCTCGCGCTTGCACGATGCCAGCGCGTCGATGAAAGCCTCTGGCGCCTCGACCAGCCGCATGCCCTTGCCGCCGCCGCCGGCGACCGCCTTGATCAGCACCGGATAGCCGATCTTCGCGGCTTCTTCCGCCAGCAGGGCAGGTTCCTGGTTCGCGCCCATGTAGCCCGGCGTCACCGGCACCCCGGCCTCGGCCATCAGCGTCTTGGCCGCGTCCTTGAGGCCCATCGCGGTGATCGAGGACGGGTTCGGCCCGACCCAGACCAGTCCCGCATCCTTCACCGCCTGCGCGAACGCGGCGTTCTCGGACAGGAAGCCGTAGCCGGGGTGGATCGCCTCGGCCCCGGTCTCTCTCGCGGCGGCGAGGATCTTCTCGCCCACAAGGTAGCTCTCGCGGGCAGGCGAGGGGCCGATATGCACGGCTTCGTCCGCCTCGCGCACATGCAGGGCATCGGCATCGGCATCCGAATAGACCGCAACGGTACGGATGCCCATCTGGCGGGCGGTGCGGATGACGCGGCAGGCGATCTCCCCGCGATTGGCGATCAGAAGCGATTGAATCATGTCTTGTCTCCCGTTCCGCCGCTCACATCCGGAACACCCCGAAGCGGGGTGCCTCCGGGATCGGGGCTTCGAGGCATGCCGCCAGCGCCAGGCCCAGCACGTCGCGGGTCTGGGCCGGGTCGATCACGCCGTCATCCCACAGGCGGGCGGCGGCGTAGTAGGGGTTGCCTTCGTCCTCGTACTTCTGGCGGATCGGCGCTTTGAAGGCTTCGGCCTCTTCGGGCGACCATTTCGCGGCATCGCGGTGGACGGTGGCCAGTACCGATGCCGCCTGCTCGCCGCCCATCACCGAGATACGGGCATTGGGCCAGGTGAACAGGAAGCGCGGATCGTAGGCGCGCCCGCACATGCCGTAGTTGCCCGCGCCGAACGAGCCGCCGATCAGCACGGTGATCTTCGGCACCGTGGCAGTGGCGACGGCGGTGACGAGCTTGGCGCCGTGCTTGGCGATGCCCTCCGCCTCGTACTTGCCGCCGACCATGAAGCCCGAGATGTTCTGGAGGAACAGCAGCGGGATGCGGCGCTGGCAGGCCAGTTCGATGAAGTGCGCGCCCTTCTGCGCGCTTTCCGAGAACAGCACGCCGTTGTTGGCGAGGATCGCGACCGGCTGGCCATGGATATGGGCGAAGCCGCAGACCAGCGTGCTGCCGTAGAGCGCCTTGAACTCGTGGAATTCGCTGCCGTCGACGATGCGGGCGATGACCTCATGCACGTCGTAAGGGGCGCGCACGTCCTCGGGGACGATGGCATAGAGTTCCTGCGGATCGTACTTGGGCGGACGCGGCGCGCGCAGCGGCTGGTCGTGATGATGGCGCGGGCCGAGATGGCTCATGATATCGCGCACGATGGTCAGGGCGTGCTCGTCGTTGTCGGCAAGGTGATCGGTCACGCCCGACTTGCGGCTGTGCAGATCGCCGCCGCCGAGATCCTCGGCAGAGATCACTTCGCCGGTTGCCGCCTGCACCAGCGGCGGCCCGGCAAGGAAGATCGTGCCTTGTTCCTTCACGATTACCGATTCGTCGCTCATCGCCGGAACATAGGCGCCGCCCGCCGTGCAGCTTCCCATCACGCAGGCGACCTGCGGGATGCCCTGGGCGGACATCTGCGCCTGGTTGAAGAAGATGCGGCCGAAGTGATCGCGATCCGGGAAGACTTCCGCCTGGTGGGGCAGGTTGGCGCCGCCGCTGTCGACCAGATAGATGCAGGGCAGGCGGTTTTCCTGCGCGATCTCCTGCGCGCGCAGGTGCTTCTTCACCGTCATCGGGTAATAGGTGCCGCCTTTCACGGTGGCATCGTTGCACACGATCATGCACTGGCGGCCGGAAACCGTGCCGATGGCGGTGATCAGCCCGGCGCCGGGAATGTCGTCCTCGTAGAGCCCCTGAGCGGCAAGCTGCCCCAGTTCCAGCAGGGGAGAGCCGGGATCGAGCAGCCGTTCCACCCGCTCGCGCGGCAGCAGCTTGCCCCGCGAAACATGGCGTTCGCGCGATTTCTCGTTCCCGCCGAGTGCCGCATGGGCGACTTTCGCGTTGAGTTCGGCCGCCAGCGCCCGGTTGTGCCGATCGCGCGCCTGCGCTTCGGGACTGTCGAGATTGAGGCTCGTCTGGAGCACCGGTGCGCTCATGCTTGTTTCTCCGGTCCGGCCGTTTCGGCCTCTTACCAAGTTCGGATGATCTGTATCGCCACTGTAGACAAGGCGAAACCCCGGCGGAAATTGAAAGTTTCCCGGCTTCGTAATAGACAGCGTCTATGATTGACCAATATCTGCTGCGCTATTTCCTGGCCGTGGCCGAAACCGGCAATTTCAGCCGCGCGGCGCGCAGTGTGGCCGTTACCCAGCCGACGCTTTCGGCGGGGATCGCCAAGCTGGAACGCGAACTGGGCGCGCGGCTGTTCGACAGGGATCGCCAGCGCGTTGCCCTGACCCCGGCAGGAAGCCGCTTCCTCGTCCGCGCGCGCCGCATCGCTGCCGAATACGAACATGCCCTTGTCGAACTGGCCCAGCCCGCCGAGCCGCGCCTGCTGCGCGTGGGGGTGCTCAGCACGATCCCGACCGGGCTGATCGGCCGCGCGCTTGAAGAGCATCAGGCCGAATCACCGGGAGAGGCGCTCGAACTGCTCGACGGCAGCGAGCGCGATCTGGCCGAGCGGCTGGAGCGCGGGCGGATCGACGTGGCGCTGACGGTCGTGCGCCCCCACCACGCCCGCTACCGGCCCGAGGTCCTCGCGCGCGAGCGCTACATGATGGTCCTGCCGCCGGACCATCCGCTGGCGGCCGAGCGCGAAGTCCTGGCCGAGCAGCTCGCGCAGGACCGCATGGCGCTGCGCCGCCACTGCGAGGCGCTGCCCGAGATCAACCGCTTCTTCACCCAGCACGGCGTGCGCCCGCGCTTCGTGCTCAAGACCACCAGCGACGAGCGCGTGTTTGCAGTGATCCGCAGCGGCGCCGGGATCGGCATGATGCCCGAAGGCTTCGCGGACGGGTCGGTGCGCTTCGTGCCGGTGCGCGATTTCGAACTCTTGCGCGAGGTGGGGCTGCTGCATGGCCACGGTCCGCGGAGCAGCGCGTTCCTGGACATCCTGCGGCGCCTTTATACCGGTTCCTAACCGGCCAGTTGCTCGCTGAGCGACCGGGCCGCGCCCGCAAGTGCCTGTTTCAGTCCTTCCAGTTCCCCGCGCAGCGCCGCGCCTATGCCGATGGCGACGAGGGCATGGCTGGGCGCTCCGGTGGCGTCCGCGCCGTTTTTCCAGACCGGCGCGGCGACCACGGTGACGCCGGAGATGTAATGCCCGGCATCCACCGCCACGCCGGTTTCGCGCGCTTCGCACACTTGTGCGCACCAGTCCGCCCAGGAAGGCGCCTCGTCCCAGCGCAGGGAATCGAAGCGTGGCCTGAGATCGGCGATATCTTGATCGCAGAAAGCGGCGATGCAACGGCCGGTAGCGGAAACCAGCGCCGGGAAGCGGCTGCCGATTTGCGTCGAGAGCTGGAAGTTCTGGCTGGATTGCGACATCGCCGTGACGATGATGTGGTCCAGCCCGAAGATCTGGACGCCCAGTGTCGTCAGCCCGAATTCGCGGGCGATGCGGTCGAGCGGACCTTGCGCAAGGTCGTTGAACTGGTCCCGCTTCAACCAGGCGCGGGCCAGGGTGAGCACGCCCGCGTCGAGTGCGTAGCGCTTGGTATCGGGATCGAAAGCCACCAGTTCCTCGGCCACTAACGCCCTCAGGACGTAGAGACAGGTGCTGGGCACGAGGCCCAGTTCGCGGGCGATGGCCTGCACGCCCATTGGCGATCCGCGCTTGCCCAGCAGGCGCAGCACGGCCGCAGCCCGGGCGATGGCGGGGGCCTTGCTGGCGCGCACGGCGTCTTCGAGGGGGTCTGCGCTACTCATTGTTCAATATATAGAATAACATTCAATATTTACAAAACAAGTACGCTTCATCACCATTGCTGAACACAAGGACAAATGGCCGGCGCGTGAGTCGCGAAAAGCGATCCGGCGCGGCGCGAAGCGGGATGAGCGATGGTGAAGTTGACCGACTTTTCGAGCTATGCCGATGCGCAGGCGCATGCCTCGTCGGCCGCGCTGTGGGAGATGTTCGACGGCGACCGCGACGTGCTCAACATCGCGCATGAGTGCATCACCCGCCATGCCGACGGCTCGGGCCGGGCGGCGGTGCGGATCGCGCATGCGGACGGCCGCGACGAAATCCTCAGCTTCGATCTGATCGCCGCCGGGGCGGCGCGGTTCGCCCACTGGCTCGATGCCGAAGGCGTGCAGCCGGGCGAGCGCATCGCCTTCATGCTGGAACCCTCGCTGCCGTTCTACGTCTGCCTGTTCGGGGCGATGCAGACCGGGGCGATCTCCGTGCCGCTGTTCACGCTGTTTGGGCCGGACGCGCTGAAGCTGCGGATCGACGACTGCAAGCCGTCAATCCTCGTCACCAATGCCGAGAAGGCGGACCTTGCACGCGGGGCGGTGACGGCGGAAAACGGGCTGCGCGTGATCGTCGCGGACGAGGGGCTGCTGGACGAGATCGCGAAGTTCCCGGCGACTTATGCGCCGAAGACCAAGGCGGGCGATCTGGCGGTGTTCCAGTACACCAGCGGGACCACGCGCGAATTGCCCGAAGCGGTGAAGCACACGCACAAGGCATTGGTTACGCTGATGTTCGCGGCGCTCTACGGCACCGGGATCAGGCCGGGCGACGAGTTCTTCTGCCCGTCCTCGCCCGCATGGGGGCATGGCCTGTGGCACGGCACGCTGGCGCCGCTGGGCCTTGGCGTCACCACCGGCACGTTCGCCGGGCGCTTCGATCCGGTGCGGCTGATGAAGGCGCTGGATGACTATGGCATCACCAACATGTCGGCGGCGGCGACGCACTACCGGATGATGAAGAACAGCGGCGCGGCGGGGGACTTCGTGTTCCACTTCCGTAAGCTGTCCTATACCGGGGAGCCGATCGATCCGGCGACGCTGGAATTCATCGACGGGGCTTTCAAGGTGCCCGTCTGCTCGATGTACGGCACCACCGAGATCGGCGTGGTGCTGGTGAACTACCCCGGCGCGGCGGATTTCACGGTGAAACCGGGATCGCTGGGCAAGGCGGTGCCGGGGCAGAAGCTGGAAGTGCAACGCCCCGACGGCACGCCCACCGCGCCCGGCGAGATCGGCGAACTGATGCTCTGGCGCGGCGGCGCTTGGATGACGACCAAGGACCGCGCGAAGATCGATGACGAAGGCTATTTCTACCACTGCGGCCGCGCCGATGACGTGATCATCTCGGCCGGCTGGACGATGTCCGCCGTCGAGATCGAGAACACCATGCTGCGGCATGAAAACGTCCTCGAATGCGGCGTGATCGGCGTGCCGGACGAACAGCGCGGGCAAGTGGTGAAGGCTTTCGTCGTCGCCAATCGCGCGGGTGACGATGCCTTCGTCAAGGAGCTTCAGGACTTCACCCGCGAACGTCTGGCCCAGCACGAATTCCCGCGCGTGGTGGAGTTCGTGGAGGAGCTTCCCAAGAACCCGGCCGGCAAGGTCCACCGCAAGATGCTGCGCGACCGGGAGGCGGCGAAAGCCGCTGAGGCGGTCGGCTGAAACTTATTTCAAGAATCCAGGAGAGTACCGAAATGGCAACCACAGCAGAGCCTACCACCAAGTTCCCGAAGATCACCGAGGCGGGTCTCGACGATCTGCGCGCCCGCATCGGCGTGAAGATCGAGAACACCGTCGAGCCGTGGAACTACGAAGCCACCCGCGACGCGATCCGCCACTATGCCCACGGCATCGGTGACGACAATCCGCTGTGGTGCGACCCGGAATATGCCGCGACGACGAAATACGGCTCGATCGTCGCGCTGCCTTCGTTCCTGTTCACCACCAGCCGCATCGTCTCCGGCTACTGCGGCGGCCTTTCCGGCGTCCACGCCATGTGGGCGGGCGCCGACTGGACCTGGCACCAGCCGGTGCTGCGGGGCGACACCATCACCACCGTCGCTTACCTCAAGGATCTGGTCGAGCATCAGACCAAGTTCGCAGGGCGCTCCTTCCAGCAGATCTACCACGTCGATTTCTACAACCAGCGCGGTGAGCAGGTTGCCGGAGCGGACTCGTGGGTGTTCCGCACCGACCGTGACGAGGCGCGCGAGCGCGGCACCAAGTACACCGAAGCGCGCGGCCGCGTGGAGCCCTTCACGCAGGAACAGCTCGACGAATTCTACGACATCTACGACCGCGAAGAGACGCGCGGCGCCACCCCGCGCTATTTCGAGGACGTGAACGTCGGCGACAAGCTGCCGCCGATGATGAAGGGTCCGATGACCGTCACCGGCTTCATCTGCTATGCGCAGGGCTGGGGCGGCCTCTACATCCGCGCCAACAAGCTGGCCTACAAGATGCAGAAGGCGCACCCGGGTCTGGGCATCCGCAACCGCTTCAACGTGCCGGACTGCCCCGAGCGGGTACACTGGGACGAAGCTTTCGCGCTCGAAGTCGGCGCGCCGGGCGCTTACGATTACGGCCCGGAGCGTTGCTCGTGGCTGACCCACCACATGACCGACTGGATCGGTGACGACGGCTTCCTGCACAAGTCGAACTGCCAGATCCGCCGCCACAACCCGGACGGCGATGCCATCGTCATCACCGGCGAAGTCTCGGGCAAGTACGAAGAGAACGGCAAGAAGTACGTGATCGTCGACCAGAAGGCGACCACCCATCGCGGCGAACTCTCGGCCTTCGGCACCGCCGTTGCGGAACTGCCCAGCAAGGCCTGATCCCAACAACGGGGGAGCGATTTCGGCCCGGACCTTTGCGCAAGGTCGGGGCCGTGTCGTATGAATGCTGCGAAAAACAACGGGAGAGCAGGCAGTGGGACAGGATGCAGCGGCGGCGCCGCAATTCGAAGCCAATGGCGATGTGCGGGTTCCAGCCTTCGTCCTGCCTGCCTCCAGCCTGCTGAGCGAGGAAGCCGCCGCGTTCCAGCGTTCCCGCGCGACGATGCCGGCTTTCGATGCCGCGGGTGAGCACGAGGCTGACATTGCCGTCCGGCGCGAGCGGATCAATGCCTATGCCGCTGAGGGCGTCGCCCGCCTGCGTGAGAATTTCGCGGTGGAGATCGTCCCGAAAACCATCGGCGGCGTGGAGGTACTGGACGTCACCCCCGCTGACGGCAGCCACGATCCTGAGCACGTGCTGATCAACCTGCACGGCGGGGCCTTCACCGTGGGGTGGGACGGCATTGCGCTGATGGAGGCGATTCCCATCGCCGCGCTCGGCAAGTTCCGCGTCGTGAGCGTCAATTACCGCATGGCGCCCGAATACCGGCACCCGGCGGGCGTGGAGGACGTCGCGGCGGTCTATGCCGCGCTGCTGCAGGACTACGCGCCGGGCCGGATCGGCATCTACGGCGGTTCCGCGGGCGGCGCGCTGACGGCGCAAGCGGCGGCATGGCTTCCGGCGCACGGGCTGCCGCAAGCGGGCGCAGTCGGCATTTTCGGCGCCGGCGGGGTGCCGTTCGGGGCCGGCGAGTCCGCCTATGTCGCGGGCTATATCGACGGCTCGTTCCCGCCGCCGCCCGCCGACGGCAACACACCCATCGACATCACGCGCGGCTATTTCGATCATTGCGACCCGCACGATCCCAGCGCCTGGCCGGGCTATCATCTGGACGTGCTTGCCACTTTCCCGCCCACGCTGATCATCACCGGCACCCGCGCGATGGACCTGAGCCCGGCGATCTTCACGAACTCGCAGCTGCTCAAGGCCGGTATCCGCTCCACCTTGATCGTGGGCGAGGGCATGGGCCACTGCTACCACTACGGTCTCCACATGGCCGAAGGGCGCGATGCCGTGGCGCTGATCCTCTCCTTCTTCCGCGAGAACCTGTCCCGATGACCGCTGACACACCTTGGGCCGGTCCGCTTGCCGGGGTGCGGGTGATCGACTTTACCCGCGTACTGGCGGGGCCCGCTGCCAGTCTGGCGCTGGCCGACATGGGCGCCGAAGTGTTCAAGATCGAACCACCCGGCACCGGGGACGAGACGCGCACGTTCCCGCCCACGCGCGATGGCGAGAGCCACTATTACCTCGCCGTCAATCGCGGCAAGAAATCGATCGTCGTCGACCTCAAGAGCGAGGAAGGGCTGGCGCTGGTGCGCGATCTGGCGGCCAAGTGCGATGTGCTGGTGGAGAACTACCGCCCCGGTGTGATGGACCGGCTGGGCCTTGGCTACGAAGCCATGAAGGCGATCAATCCGCGCCTGATCTACTGCTCGATCTCCGGCTATGGCCAGACGGGCCCGCTGAAGGACCGGCCCAGCTTCGACATCGTGCTTCAGGCCATGTCCGGCGCGCTTTCCATGAACGGAGAGCCGGACGGGCTGCCGACCAAGCTGGGCATTCCACTGGGCGATCTGGTTGGCGGTATCAACGGGCCGATCGGCATCCTCTCCGCCCTTTACGAGCGCGAGCGGACCGGGGTGGGGCGGCATATCGACGTCAGCCTGATGGACGGGCTGATCGGCATGCTGGGCTACATCGCGCAGCTCGCCTTCTTCAACGGCACCGACCCCAGCCGGGTGGGGTCGCAGCACCCCAATCTGGTGCCCTATGGCATCTTCCCGGCGCGTGAGGGCTCCATCGTCGTCGCCTGCCTGACGCCGGGATTCTGGAGCCGCATCTGCCGCTCGATCAAGCGGCCGGAACTGACCGAAGACCCGCGTTACGACACGCTGGAAAAGCGCCGCGATGCACGGGCCGAGGTCAACGCCATCGTCAGCGCCCGTGTGGATGGCTCCCGCGTTGCGGTGCGATTTTCTGACGTTCTGACATGCCATATCGAGTGCAGTCGCGTGTCCGGCCTTTATGT
>NZ_MSQB01000025.1 GCF_002149965.1 Novosphingobium panipatense
GAAATATCCATAGGCCAGTGAGTGGGGCCCGCGGGTTCGTGCCTCGGAGACTTTCGTACGCCTACCGGCGCCCGAAACTCTTCACGCATCCGGAAAGGCTGCTTTCGAACCGAAATCTTGGTTTGCAGAAATTCGTACCCGATTACGGCAATGACCGATTTCCACCCATGTCTGCCGGTCTAAGGCAAAGGCCGCTCGCCTGAAACCGGTCATTAGCGGATCCCGTCAATCCTATGCCGGCGAACGACTGCTAGCGGCGCACCCCGCCGTTCTTCAGGTGAGCAATGAAAGCCCGGACCTGGGTCGAGGCAGGCCGCTCCTCAAAATGTTCGAGAAGCAACTCGCCTTTCGCCTTGAGCCAGCAGTTCAAAGATAATGCCCAAGGATGAGCGTTTCCGTAGGGACAGCTCAATTGTCGCCGCGACGGGAACGTCCCGGAAATTTGATGATGTTGTCTCGGGTTTCCACGCTCCGCTGGACGAGCCGCAAATTGCCTCGTCGTTCCCCGCCACGCAGGCGCCGGTCATGGACGTCGGAAATGTCATTCCGGTCCACGCCGGAAGAGGCCGAAGCATCGTTCTGCGGGCAACCGCAGGCATCGACATAGTCGCCCCAATCCTGAAGCATCCCCGCCCTTTGCATGAAATGCTGCGCGCTGTTGTAGGCAGCACGGACGGTATCATCCTCCACGTGAGCCAGAGCCAACTCGATCCAGTCCGATCGATAATTTTGCGATTCGTTTGCCCAAGTCGATGCCAAAGCCCTAAAACCGTGAATCGTCTGACGGCTTCGATATCCCATCCGGTAGCAGCCGTAGAGCATGGTGTTCTCTGACATCGCGGTTTCCTCGCGGTCTCCAGGGAAGATGAATCCTCCTGGCGTCACCTTTGTCAGTTGCATGCGGCGCTTGAGGATCAGAACGGCCTGAGACGATAACGGCACGAGGTGCTCCCGCCTTTTCTTCATGCGCTCCGCCGGCACTCTCCACGTAGGTTGCTTTCCATCCAGGTTCTCGATCTCGCTCCAGACCGCAAATCGAACCTCGCCAGTTCGGGCCCAGGTAAGCAGGGTGAACATCATGGCGTCGCGGGTTCGATCACGCCTTCGGCTTCCATCCTCGCCATCGTAGTTCGCGATGGCGCGAACCAGGTCCGGCACTTCCTGTAGCGGGACACGAGCCATGTGCTTCACCCGAGGCCGGGGCTTGAGGGCACCAAGCAAATGAACGGTAGGATTCTCTCGCGCCCATCCGTTGGCGATCGCAAACCGATAGACCTGGCTCACGCACTGGTTGGCGCGCCGGCTGATATCGAGAGCCCCCCTCGCCTCGATCTTTCTGACCATGGCCAAAATCTCGGTAACGGTGACCTCGGTGAGCGGACGGTGGCCGATCACAGGGAAGACATCGCTTTCCATGCGACTCAGTACCCGTTTGGCGTGAGCGGCATTTAAACCGTCCGAGCGATTGGCGTGCCATGCACGGGCCACCTTTTCGAAGGTGCGCTCCGCAACCTCCTGCTCCTCGGCTAGTACCACAGCTGGATCACGACCCTCGGCAAGACACACCCTTGCCTCGTCACGCTTGGTCCGCGCCGCGGCGAGCGGAACGTCGGGATATTTCCCGAAGCTCAAGAGCTTTTCCTTGCCACCGAATCGGTACTTCATCCGCCACAGCTTCGAACCGTTGGGCTGCACGAACAGATGCAATCCGCCGCCGTCCGTCAGTTTGTACGCGCGGCTTCTAATGGCCGCATATTTCGCTTCGAGTTCCTTGAGAGCCATCTGGGGGTATCGCCTGTTGGGGGTGCCGGCCCAAAATACCCCCAACTCCACCCCCAATTCAAATCGACGTAGGCGGTCCCGCATGGACGCGAGCAGACGCGCGCGGACCAATATGAACGCCGTAAATGACTGATTTTATTTTGAAAAAAGACGATGCCGAATGTCTGCGGACAAAGCTGGACTGCCGCTCAAAAGCGGGATTGGTAGCGGAGGAGGGACTCGAACCCCCGACACGCGGATTATGATTCCGCTGCTCTAACCAGCTGAGCTACTCCGCCAAACCAGGGCCTCCGCTTGGGAAGCCAGATCCGGTGCCCCGCATCGCTGCCGGGCAGGTGGCGTCCTCTAGGGGGAAGGTTCGCATCGGTCAACACCCAAAAATGCGTTCAGCCTCGAAAAGATAGCGAACGGATCGGGCGCCACAAGCCATCCTCCCAGGCATGGACGCCGAAGCCCCGAAAACGGAAGGTCGCGGCTGGCAAGATCGGTCCGAGTTGCGCCTGCAGGGCCCGCGCGGCGGCGGGTTCCACCTTGTTCTGGATGGTGATGTGGAGGCGCAGCGGGCGATTGTCCTGATCGGTGAGCAAGCCGTGCATGCGCTCGGCAATCTCCGCGCGCAGTTCGGCCATGCCGGGCGATTCGAGCGCGATCGCGGTACCGTTGCCTAGCTTCATCAGTCCGGCGATTCGCGCAGGCGGCGGTTCGCTGCGGGCGAGTTCCCCCAGGACCTGGAGCAGTTCGCCCTCCACGCTCGGCGGCAGCGCATGGAACAGGGTAACATGGGCTTTAAGGTGATTGCGCTCTGGCGGATAATGGGCGCGGCGCAGGCCGTCGGCCCATTCGAGCAGGTCTTTCGGCAATTCCGCAGTGACGAGCAGCGGGGCCCCTCGCTTGCGCTGTGGGGCAAGAACCTCACCCTCGCGGTTCATGCAGATGCTCCTTCATTTCCGCCGTCTCCTCCGCTCGCCCGATTGCCAGGCGCCTGAGCGCAGGGCAAAAATCGAAATCTGCCAGTGCAAAGGGAAGTGGCCATGCGAAAGTTCCGTGTCATCGCCGTTCTCATACTCCTGTGGAATATCCTGGGCGATGCCGCCTACCTGATGCAGGCCACCGCCGATCTGGATGAGATCGCCCGCCGCGATCCGGTGCAGGCGCAGGCCTTCCGGGAAATGCCCGGCTGGGCTTGGGCGGCCTATGCCCTGGCCGTGACCAGCGGAACCATCGGGGCCATCGTGCTGCTGATGCGCCGGGGTTGGGCCTGGGCGCTCTTCGCCCTGTCGTTCCTGGCTGTGATCGTCCAGTTCGGATGGACTTTCCTGGGCTTCGACCTGCTGGGCGCCAAGGGCCCCTCTGCCGCGATATTCCCGCTGCTCATCGTGGCTATCGCGCTCGCCTCGACGATCTATGCCCGGCGCAAAAAGGCGGACGGCACGCTGAAATAGCGCGCGCCCTTCCCCGCTTCAGATCTCGCCCCGCTCCCGGCGGATGGCGAACCACTTCTTCACGTTCTCGTTATGCTCGTCCAGCGTAGCCGCGAAGACGTGACCGCCGGTGCCGTCCGCCACCATGTAGAGTGCATCGGTCTTCGCCGGATTGAGCACGGCGGCAATCGATGCGCGTCCGGGATTGGTGATCGGATGCTTGGGCAGCCCCGCCATGGTGTAGGTATTGTAATCGTTGACGGCACGGATTTCGGACTGGCGAATGCGGCGGCCGAGCGGTTTGCCCTTGGTGATCGGATAGATGATCGTCGGGTCGGCCTGGAGCGGCATGCCGATGCGCAAGCGGTTGGAGTAGAGGCCCGCCACCATGCGGCGCTCGGAAGGCTTGCCGGTTTCCTTCTCCACGATCGACGCGAGAATGAGCGCCTGCTCGGGAGTCTTGACCACCAGTCCCGGCGAACGCTTGTCCCAGAGTTCCTTCAGGGCCTGCGTCATCGCCGACTGCATGCGCCGCAGAACGGCGGCGCGCGGCTCACCGTTTTCATAGGCGTAACTGTCCGGCAGGACCGAGCCTTCGTTCGGCGTGGAGATATCGCCGCTGAGGTGCTCCTGCGCCTTCAGGCGCTCGAACACCATGATCGAGGGCATGCCTTCCGGCACCATCACGAAACGGCGCACCATCTCGTCGCTGGAAAGGATCGCCAGTACGCGCGAGGGGCTGGCATGGGCGGGAATGGCGAATTCGCCTGCCTTGATGGCACTGCCCCCGCCGAATACGCGGGCGCGCAAGGTAAAGCCGCGGGCGCTGCGCACCATGCCCTGCTTTTCCAGCCGCTCGGCCACGGCCGATAGCGAGGCGCCCGCCGGAACCAGGAAATGGCGGTCCTCCTTGAGGGGGCCGGAACCGTACCAGCCCCCCACGAAGGACCACAAGGCGATCACAGCCGCCAGGCCGATGGCCGCGACGAGTATCCAGTTGCGCCGCGACATCATCGCCCCAAATCCCCGCTGATCAGTCGATCTTGCGCATCACCAGGCTGGCGTTGGTGCCGCCGAAGCCGAACGAATTGTTCAGCACGGCGCGCACTTCGCGCTTCTTGGCGACATGCGGGACGAGGTCGACGCCCTCGCAACCCTCGTCCGGGTTGTCGAGGTTGAGCGTGGGCGGAACGATCTGGTCGCGCATCGCCAGGATGCAGAAGATCGATTCAACCGCACCGGCGCCGCCCAGCAAGTGGCCGATGGCCGACTTGGTGGAGCTCATCGAGACAGTGCCGATGGCATCGCCGAACAGGCGGCGCACGGCGCCCAGTTCTATGGTGTCGGCCATGGTCGAAGTGCCGTGGGCGTTGATGTAGTCGATGTCGGCGGGGGTAAGCCCTGCCTTCTTCAGCGCCATCTGCATCGAGCGATAGGCGCCGTCGCCGGTGGGTTCCGGCGCGGTGACGTGGAAGGCATCGCCCGAAAGGCCGTAGCCGATCACTTCGCAGTAGATCTTCGCGCCGCGTGCCTTGGCGTGTTCGTACTCTTCGAGCACGAGAACGCCGGCGCCCTCGCCCATGACGAAGCCGTCACGATCCTTGTCGTAAGGACGGCTGGCCTGTTCCGGGCGGTCGTTGTAGCTGCTGTTGAGCGCGCGGGCCTGTGCGAAGCCGGCAATGCCGATCGGGCAGACGGTCGATTCGGCGCCGCCGGCCAGCATGATGTCGGCATCGCCGTCCTTGATCATGCGCGCAGCGTCGCCGATCGAGTGCGCACCGGTCGAGCAGGCGGTGACAACCGCGTGGTTCGGACCCTTGAGGCCGTACTTGATCGAGACCTGACCCGAGATCAGGTTGATCAGGCGGCCATGGACGAAGTGCGGCGAGACGCGACCGGGGCCCTTCTCGGCCAGCACCAGGGATTCGCTTTCGATACCCGGCAACCCGCCGATGCCCGAACCGATCGAGCAACCGGCCATGAGCTTGTCTTCCTCGCTCATGTCGGTGAGGCCGGCATCCTCGAGGGCCTGCCCGGCGGCATCGATGCCGAAGACGATGAAGGGATCGACCTGGCGCTGGATCTTGTGATCGACGCGCTTGCCCGCATCGAAGCCGTACTCGTGATCGGCCGGCTTCACTTCGCAGGCAATCTGGCACTTCTGGTCCGAGGCATCGAACTTGGTGATCGGGCCCGCCCCGCTCTTGCTGGCAAGGATGTTGGCCCAGGTGGTCTCCACGTCTGCCCCAAGCGGAGTGACAAGACCAAGTCCGGTGACGACAACACGACGCATTCATGCTCTCCGAAAAAGCAATTTCGCCGAAAACGCGGCTGGCGCAAACCAGCCTGCAGAAACGGCAACAGGCCCGCCCCCTTAGAGGTCGAGCCTGTCGAGTTCAATCCGGTTATGAACCGGGATCACAGCCGCCCGCGACCCGGCCCGTGGCCGGAGGTCGCGAGAGTAGCCGAAAAGCCGGGCTCAGCCCTTGTTCTCTTCGATGTACTTGATGGCATCCGAAACGGTGCTGATCTTCTCGGCAGCATCGTCAGGGATTTCGACGCCGAATTCTTCTTCGAACGCCATGACCAGCTCGACGATGTCGAGCGAGTCAGCGCCCAGATCGTCGATGAAGCTTGCTTCTTCCGTCACCTTGTCGGCTTCGACGCCCAGGTGTTCGACGACGATCTTCTTAACCCGATCGGCGGTATCGCTCATTGAATAAACCCCTTCAAAAATTCGCGAGGTGTGGAATCTCGCCTGTCGCCCTAATGACTGGGCGGCGCGCTGGCAAGCCTCGCACACAAGATAGGATCACGACGCACAAGCGCCATGTCCCGTTTTATCCACGCCCCGGCCATGTTTCCCGGATATTTCCGAGCAGACACCGAAGATAGCGTGGGAAGGCCGCCCCGGCAAACCCATGGCCTGCCGGGACAGCAATGACGATTCAGGCCTGAAATCAGGCCCCGACTTAGGCCTTCTGCGGTTCCACCACACGCATGTGCAGTTCGCGCAGCTGCTTGGATTCGGCCGGGCTCGGCGCACCCATCAGCAGGTCTTCGGCGCGCTGGTTCATCGGGAACAGCGTGATTTCGCGCAGGTTCTGCGCACCGCAGAGAAGCATGACGATGCGGTCGACACCGGCCGCCATGCCGCCGTGCGGCGGAGCGCCGTACTGGAAGGCGCGGTAAAGGCCGCCGAAGCGATCTTCCACGTCCTGCTTGGTCAGGCCCACCATCTCGAAGGCCTTGACCATCAGTTCGGGGCTCTGGTTGCGGATCGAACCCGAAGCGATCTCGTAGCCGTTGCAAACGAGGTCGTACTGGAACGCCTTGATCGTCAGCGGATCCTGCCCCTCCAGCGCTTCCATGCCGCCCTGCGGCATCGAGAACGGGTTGTGCGCGAAATCGACCTTCTTGTTGTCCTCGTCCCATTCGAAGAACGGGAAATCGACGATCCAGCACAGCTCGAAGCGGTCCTTGTCGATCAGGTCGAGCTGCTCGCCGGTACGGATACGGGCGAGACCGGCCAGCTTGGCGGCCTGCTCTTCCTTGCCGGCGGCAAAGAACACGCCGTCGTTCGGGCCGAGACCCAGCGCCTCGATCAGCGCGGCGGTCTTTTCCTCGCCGTGGTTCTTGGCGATCGGGCCGCCCGGGACGCCGTCCTTGATGTTGATGTAGCCAAGGCCGGAGTAGCCTTCGCCGCGCGCCCAGTTGTTCATGTCGTCGAAGAACTTGCGACTGCCCGCGCCCGCGCCGGGCGCCGGGATCGCGCGGATCGTGCCGCCGTTCGCGACGATGCCCGCGAAGATGCCGAAGCCCGATTCGACGAAGTGCCCGGTCACGTCCTTGATGATCAGCGGGTTGCGCAGATCCGGCTTGTCCGAACCGTAGTCCAGCATCGCCTGGGCGTGCGGAATGCGGCGGAACTCACCGGCAGGCGTCACCGGCTTGCCTTCGGCGAAGTCTGCGAAGACGCTCTGGAGCACCGGCTCCATGGTTTCCCAGACTTCTTCCTGCGTCACGAAGCTCATTTCGAGATCGAGCTGGTAGAACTCGCCCGGCAGACGGTCGGCGCGCGGGTCTTCATCGCGGAAGCAGGGCGCGATCTGGAAATAGCGGTCGAAACCGGCGACCATCAGCAGCTGCTTGTACTGCTGCGGCGCCTGCGGCAGCGCATAGAACTTGCCGGGATGGATGCGGCTCGGCACCAGGAAGTCGCGCGCGCCTTCGGGGCTGGAAGCGGTGAGGATCGGCGTCGAGTATTCGGTGAAGCCGATGCCTTCCATCTTGCGGCGCATGTCCGAGATGATCTTCGTGCGCTTGACGATATTGGCGTGCAGCGTGTCGCGGCGCAGGTCGAGGAAGCGATAGCGCAGGCGGATATCCTCGGGATATTCCTGCTCGCCGGCCACCGGCATCGGCAGTTCCTCGGCGCGGCTGATCACCGTGGCGCTGCGGGCGTAGACCTCGATCTCGCCGGTGGCGAGATTGGCGTTCACGGTGGATTCGCTGCGGGCCTTCACGGTGCCCTCGATCGTCACGACCGATTCGAGGCGCAGCGAATCGAGCAGTTCCAGTGCCGCGCTGTCGGTATCGGCGACCACCTGGGTCATGCCGTAGTGGTCGCGCAGGTCGACGAAGAGCACGCCGCCATGATCGCGCTTGCGATGCACCCAGCCCGAGAGGCGGACGGTCTGGCCGACCTCGGCAGCGGTCAGGGCACCGCAGGTGTGGGAGCGATAGGGATGAGTCATGGCGGGCTCGCGCTTCTTCTGGACTGAATTGGGTTGCAAGCCGTGCCCCCTAGTCGAGTGGCGCGGCGATTTCCAGAAGAGATAGCCGGGAAGCGCGAGAGAGGTTGAAACGGGCGCCGCGATAACGCGAAATAAACCATTCTGGCCCTAACGTGCTCCGCAAAACGGGTTTCGCCGATGGAGCACATGGAAAACGCGCAGATTTCGGGAACCGTCACGATCGACGGCGTGCCTGAGAATCAGTTCCGCCGGGCCATCGAGGCCATGCTGCGTGAAGGGCGCGCGGACGAAGCCGCGCGCCGCCTCAAGGACGAACTCGTCTTCCTTTGCGGCGAGGGCCTCCCCCTGCCCGCACGCTTTCGCTTCATCTCGGCGCAGGACGTCTCCGTCACGGGGTGGCCGCGCATGCTGGAGCGAATCGCCGAGCTCGACCGGCCCGGCGATCCGATCACGGCACTGAGCCTCGACATCTGCCTGGCTCCGCTTGCCGCAGCCGATGCAGAAAATCGCAGACCCTTTTACGAAACGTCCTACTACACCGACCGGGCATGGCCCTTTTCACGGGCCTCTCGCGCCGACCTTGTCCTCGCCTGCGGCAGCCCGGCCTGGCAGGGCAGCGCCGAAGACAATGACGACCGGCTCCAGCTTTCCGGCCTCGAGGATCTCCACATCGTCATTGCCGCGATAGAAGCGCTCTGCCTGCGCGGCATGGCGACGATCGAAGAGCAGCGGGCCTTCATCGTCGGCGCCTCCTATCTGGCGGTGCTCAGCCATCAGGCCATCCGCGACACCGCCATGGCCGAAGGTCTGCCCCGCCCCATGGCCGTGATCGTGGGCAGTGACGGCACGTATCCGGCCTTCGAGGCGGCGGCACTGGCGGCAGGCGAAGGACGCGCGCATGGAACCGGGGCCGAAGAAACATCCGCGCCACCTCATGGCCCGACCCATACCTCACTCGGCCATCACGAAGTCACGGAACCTTCGACCCCGACTCCGCCCACCGAGGCCTGGCATCTGCCGCCACCGGGAATCCACGTCACCGGCACCCAGCTTCGCCACCGCCTGGTGACACGCGAAAGCATCGCCGAACTGGAAGCGGAGACCTCGCCCAGCCTGCTGAACCGTGTCTTCGGGGGCCTGCTGCGCAAAAAATAGGCAGATTCGTCATTTGTCAGAGAATTTGACGGCCCGGAAACATTGATCCTCCGCCGTCTTCGCGTTACCGCCACGGTCGAAATGAAAATTCACCCGCTGATAACGAAGACCGACGACCTCGCCGCGCTGTGCGAACGCCTTGCGAAATCCGATTTCGTGGCGGTCGACACCGAATTCATGCGCGAGAACACCTATTGGCCTGAACTGTGCCTGGTGCAGATCGCCAATACCGAGGAAGCGGCCGCGATCGACCCGATGGCAGACGGGCTGGACATGACGCCCCTGCTGGACCTGCTGACTGACAACGAGGAGGTCCTCAAGGTCTTCCACGCGGGCGGGCAGGATGTGGAAATCATCTACAACGCCACCGGCCGAACCCCGCATCCGATCTTCGATACCCAGATCGCGATGATGGCAATCAGCCAGTCCGAGCAGATCGGCTATTCCAACCTGGTCGAATCGTGGATGGGCCTGACCATCGACAAGGGCGCGCGCTTTACCGACTGGTCGCGCCGCCCGCTGACCGAGCGGCAGATCGAATATGCGATCGGCGACGTCACCCATCTTTCCAAGATCTTCCCCAAGATCCTGAAGCGCCTGATGAAGACCGGGCGCGGCGAATGGCTCGACCAGGAAATGGAAAAGCTGGCCGATCCCGAGCACTACCGCAACGATCCGGGCCAGGCCTGGAAGCGGATCAAGGCAGCGGGCCGCAATCCCGCAATGCTCGGCCGCCTCAAGGCCATCGCCGAATGGCGCGAGCATGAAGCCCAGGGCAAGAACATCCCGCGCGGCCGCATCGCCCGTGACGAAACCCTGGCGGATATCGCCAGCCATCCGCCCAAGCAGCAGGCCGACCTCGCCAAAGTGCGCGGCCTCTCGCAAGGGTGGAAGGACAACGACATCGGCAAGCGGCTGATGAACACCATCGCCAAGGCACAGCCGCTGGCCGAGGACGAACTTCCGCCCCGCACCCCCAAGGGCGCGCCGCTGGGCAAGGAAGGCGCTCTCGTGGCGGACCTGCTCAAGCTGCTGCTCAAGATCCGCGCGCGCGAGATCGACGTGGCGGCCCGCCTGCTCGCCCGCAGCGAAGACCTCGAACTGCTGGCCGCGGGCGTACGCAAGAAGCTGCCGATCCTCGAAGGCTGGCGCTACGAAGTGTTCGGCAAGGATGCGCTCGCGCTCGTCGAAGGCAAGCTGGCTTTCGCGGTGGAGAACGGCAAGCTGAAGATGACGCGGGTCGAGGATGAGGTGGCTTCGGTGGAATCCGATGGAGCCGAACCCGACGAGGCCGCTCCCGATGGGGTGACGCCAAATGAGGTCACGCCTAATGAGGTCTCGGGGGACGAGTGACCGTCTACCAGCCCACGCTCAAGCAGCTCCAGTACCTCGTCGCCCTGCACGAGCACGGCCACTTCGGCCGCGCCGCCGATGCCTGCTTCGTCTCGCAGTCCACGCTTTCGGCAGGGCTTCGCGATCTTGAGGCGCTGCTGGGCGTAACCCTGGTCGAACGCACCAAGCGCGCGGTGCGCTTTACGCCGCTCGGCAATGCCGTGGTCGCCAAGGCCCACCGCATCCTGCGCGAGACCGAGGAACTCTCCGACCTCGTGCAGTCCAGCGGCAAGCCGCTCTCGGGCGAAGTGCGCATGAGCGTGATCCCGACGATCGCCCCCTTCCTGCTGCCCCGCATGCTGCCCCGCCTGCGCCGCGAGCGCCCGAACCTGAAGCTGTTCCTGCGCGAGGAACCGAGCCAGGCCGCCATCGAATCGCTGCACCATGGCCGCGCCGATTGCGTGCTGCTGGCCCTCCCCTACGCCACCGGCGAGGTCGAGAAGGAGACGATCGAACTGGACGCCTTCTTCGTCGCCTTCCCGAGCGACGATCCGCGCAATCCGCCGGAAGAAGTCGGCCCCGAGGTGATCGACGAGCACCGTCTGCTCCTGCTGGAGGATGGCCACTGCCTCAAGGACCATGCACTGGCCGCCTGCAACCGCCCCGAACTGCGCGCCTCGGCCACCATGATCGGCACTTCGCTGCACACTCTGGTGCAGATGGTCGACAATGGCCTGGGCCTTACGATGCTGCCGGAAATGGCCATCGACGCGGGGATTCTCAACGGCACCAATGTCGTCGCCCGCCCCCTGCTCTCGCCCAATGCCAACCGCGAGATCGCGCTGGTCTGGCGCAAGAACTCCCCCCGCGCGGAAGAATTCCGCATGCTCGCGGATGAGTTGCGGGCGGGTTGAGCGTTTCTTTTGAAAATGCCCTGCTGGGCATTTTCGAGCGGCACCGGCCCACGCCCCCACCCGACCTCCCACGAGTGTATCCTGATGGGAGGTCGGGTGGGGGCGTGGGCCGGTACCGCCAAAATCCGCCTGCGGCGGATTTTCAAGTTAACGGCGGAGCGTCTGAAGTCCTAGCCCCAGCGCCGCGATCGCGGTGCCCAGCACGACCACACCGGTCCAGCCCCAATTGTGCCAGGCCACTGTCGCCGCGCCCGAACTGGCGGAACCGGCGAAGAACATCGAGGCCATGTAGACGGTGTTGATCCGCGAGCGTGCTTCGGGGCGCAGGGCATAGATGATGCTCTGGTTGGAAATCTGGCTGGCCTGGATCGCGAAGTCGAGCAGCAGCACACCGACGATCAGCCCGATCAGCGACGTCCAGAACCCGAAGACCAGCCAGGACACCAGCGTCAGCGCGCTGGCGGCCACGATCACCGGATGGGGACCGCGCCGGTCGGCGATACGTCCGGCAATCGGCGCGGCGAGAACACCGGCAGCGCCAAGCACGCCGAACAGGCCTGCCGCTTCTGAACCCAGGCCATAACGCGGCTCCTGAAGATGCAGCGCGAGGATCGTCCAGAACACGCTGAAGACGCCGAACTGCGTGCATTGCGTGAGCGTCGCCAAACGCAACGCGGGGAATTCCCGCCAGAGATCGCGCAGCGAGGACATGAGCCCGAGATAGCCGAGCCCGCCCGAGACCGGGCGGCTGCGCGGAAGCTGCCAGGCCATGAGCCCCGCCGTCAGCAACGCCAGCGGCACCGCCAGCCAGAACATCGCCCGCCAGCCGAAAGTGCCGCCGACGAAGCCCGCCAACGTCCGGCTCAGCAGGATGCCGCAGAGCAGCCCGGCCATGACCGTGCCGACGACGGCGCCCCGTTTGTCCTCGGGGGCAAGATTGGCGGCGAGCGGAACGATCTGCTGGGCCACCGAGGCCAGGAGACCGACGAGCAGCGACGCGGCCAGTACCGTGGCCCCGGTCGGCGCCAGGGCGACCAGTGCCAGCGCTACGGAAAGCGCGAGGCATTGCATGACGATCAGCCGCTTGCGTTCGAGCAGGTCTCCCAGCGGCACCAGCAGCAGCAGCCCCGCGGCATAGCCAAGCTGGGTTGCGGTCGGTACATAAGTGATGGCCGTGCCGGAGATCTCCCGCTCCATCAGGCCCAGCATGGGCTGGCCATAATAGATATTGGCCACAGTGAGGCCAGCCGAGGCTGCCAGCGCGAAGACCATCGAACGGCCGAACGCGCGCTCCCGGCGCGGATCGCCCGATGGCGAACGCTTGCGGAACTGGGCGGCGAGAAGGCAGAGCGAGGCGGTGATGGGATTATCCTTGATAGAGAGTCCCCCCGAACCTGCGGGCGCACTGCCGCGCCATCACGCTTGTGCCAAACGCAACGAGTTCAAGCTCTGTCGCCAAAATTGCAACAGGCTCTTTATTCAGTCCATATGCTTGAGGCCGACCCGCAGATAGTCCCAGCCGGTGATCAGCGTCAGCGCCGCAGCCGCCCAGAGCGTGGTCAGGCCGACCGTGTGCGGCACATTGACCTCCAGCGCGCCCAGATCGACGTTCCACCAGGGCATCGCCGCGCCGAGCACGAGCGCGCCCAGCGAAATCATCTGGAAGGTTGTCTTCCACTTGGCCAGACGGCTCACCGGGACGGAAACCTGCAACCCGCCGAGAAATTCCCGCAGGCCCGAAACCGCGATCTCGCGCACGAGAATGATCAGCCCGGCGATGACATGCATGTCGCCCACGAAAGGCCCGGTCAGGATGCCCTGCGCCGTCAGCACCAGGATCACGGTGGCGACCATAATCTTGTCGGCAATCGGGTCAAGGAAGACGCCGAGCTTCGAAACGGTACCGCTGGACCGGGCGAGATAGCCGTCGAAATAGTCGGTGATACCCATCAGGCAGTAGAGCCCGAAAGCCAGGCCATAGCCGAATTCCCATCGCGGCCACCACAGCAGGAAGGCCAGAAGGGGCAGTGCGACGATCCGCGAGAGCGTGAGGATATTCGGCAAGGTCAGCATGTTCCCTAGCCCATAGCCCCGATTCTCCCGTTTGAGAATTGGCTTGTGAAGCGGCGCGACGTTTGTTGCCGGACGATTTCCAACAGCGGCGCATTGGTGCGCCTGCCGCCTGCGCGGGCGGCAAAAAAGCCTTACGGGGCTTGTGCCCTCGCCCCACCGCATTAAGTGTCCCCGCAACGATGAAGCGAGGCCGCCGAATTTTTCCGACATGACCACGACGACCCAACTCATCCGGGCAAGGCGATTCCTGCCCCTGTTCGTCACTCAGTTGCTTGGCGCGTTCAACGACAACCTGTTCAAGAACGCGATGGTGCTTTTCGTCGTCTACGGCGTCTACAATTCCGAGACGGCCGAAGCGCGGTTCAGCGCCCTGGCCTCCGGCATTTTCGTGATCCCGTTCTTCCTGCTTTCGGCGCTGGCCGGGCAGATGGCGGACATGCGCGACAAGTCCCGCATCATCCGCATCGTCAAGTTCTGCGAGATCATCATCATGCTGGTGGGCGGCACCGGACTGGCGCTGGCCTGGCAGGGCATCGCGCTGCACCTGGTCGCGATCCCGCTCATGCTGCTGGCCCTTTTCGCGATGGGCATCCATTCGACCTTCTTCGGACCGATCAAATACGCAATCCTTCCGCAGCACCTCAAGGACAACGAGGTCCTGTCCGGCACCGGACTGGTGGAGGCAGGCACGTACATAGCAGTGCTGGCCGGGACGATCGTGGCCGGGTGGATCAGCGTAGACACTGCCGCGGCAATGGTCGTGGTCATCGCCGCGATCGGCTATTTCGCGGGGAGGCAGGTGCCTCCGGCCCCGCCGCTCGGCAAGCCGGAACCGATCGACTACCACGTCATCCGCTCCTCGATTAACCTCGTGCGCACGACGATGCAGGATCGCCGGGTCTATCTGGCGATCTGCTCGATCAGCTTCTTCTGGGCGATCGGCACCGTGCTGTTCGTCCACTTCCCCCCGCTCGCCAAGAACATGCTCCACGCCAGCAAGGAAGTGGCCAGCCTGTTCCTGGTGATCTTCTCGGTGGGTGTCGCCATCGGCTCCGTGGCGATCAATGCCCTGCTCAAGGGCTCCGTGTCCGCCCGCTGGTCGCCGCTCTCGGTGATCGGAATGGGCCTGTTCCTGCTCGCCTTCCAGGAAGTCTGCGCGATCTGGCCGCCGCACGGCGGGCCGGAAAAGCTGATGAACGTGGGCACGTTCGTGGTCCAGCCGCTGGCCCTGCCGCTGCTGCTCACGCTGCTCGGCATCGCGGTCTGCGGCGGCATGTTCGTGGTGCCGCTCTACGCCTTCCTCACGACCTTCGTGGACAAGTCGCAGACGGCCAGAACCATCGCCGCCAACAATATCGTCAATTCGGGCGCGATGGTGGTGGGCGCGATCGCTACTGGCATCATGTCGCTGCTGGGGCTGGCGGTCGTGACCCAGCTCATGGTCGTGGCGCTCTGCTGCGTCGCCTCCGCGTGGCTGGGCCTGCTGCTCTACCGTGCCGAGCGGGCCGCCAAGCGGCCCTGAATTCAGATTATGCCCCGAATTCAGATTATGAAGGCCGCCACCGCTGCAAGCGAGACGCAGTAAGCCGAAAGAAAGCTGCGCCAGTCGCCGCCGGTAAGCTGCCAGTCGGTCCTGGCCCGCGCATCTTCCGCCGCTTCTTCAGCGGGCGGCCTGGCGCCGCGAAAAACCCGGCTTGGCAAGGAGCGCCGGAACGGATGACCGGCCTGCTCATGAGTGAGGACAAGTGCGCGTCGTGACATGGCGCACAGATTAAGACTTTGTTTACGTTTGACCACTCGTCCGAAAGAGGCATCCCGATGCGGGACGCTATGCGCGCGGAGGGGGGCATAAACGAGATTTAACGCCGCGCCTCGGCGCAGTGGCACCCATGAAAAAAGGCCGCCCGAAGGCGACCTCTTTCAACGTTTCCGCATTGCAGAAACGAACGGGCAGAAACGAACAGTCAGATCCGGTCGCCCAGAGCGCCCTTGACCTTGCCGACGCCCTGCTGGACTTCGCCCTTCTTTTCCTGGGCCTTGCCTTCGACCTGCTGCGCCGGATCGTTGCGCAGCTTGCCTGCGGCCTGCTTGGCATTGCCGGCAATCTCGTTGCCCAGACCCTTGATGGTGTCCTTGAGCTCACCCATGATCGATCTCCTTATCTGTAGCGGCGATAATCCACCGTCTGCACAGTCATGAAACCGGGATGGCGCGCAGGAAGTTGCAGGGTGCTGCGCCGAAACGTTGCCTGCCGGAGACGAATCAGCCACCTGCCAGCGAAACGATGTAGTCCCAGTCTTCCGCCGTGACTTCGGCCACGGAAAGACGCGAAAGCCGGATCATCTCCATGTCGGCCAATTTGGGATCGGCCTTGATCTGCTTGAGCGTAACCGGACGCTTCACCTTGCGCACGGGCTTGACCTTGACCGCCGCCCACTTCCCGTCGGGGTCGGACGGATCGGTAAGCCCCGCCTCGCTGATCGTGACGATCCCGACGATCTCCTTGCCAATGTTCGAATGGTAGAAGAACGCCTCATCGCCCACCTGCATGGCGCGAAGATTGCCCGCGGCGCGATGATTGCGCACGCCGTCCCAGGTGCCCTCACCTTCCGCGACGAGATCGTCCCAGCCGTAGGCATCGGGTTCGGACTTCATGAGCCAGTAGCGCTTCGCCATCTCGTGCCTTTCGATTTCGCGTTGGAGCAATAAACTTCTATGGGGGCGGCATAACGATTCAATCGGCGGAGACAACACCCGCGATTCGGCGCTTCCTCGCAGGCGGCGAGTCGCAATCCTCCAATTCTGTTTGGCCGCCGATCCTGTTTGGAAGACTTTCGATGAACCTTGCCCAGATCCCCGTCCTCAGCCTCGAAGCCGACCGCGCCGATTTCTCGCAGCGTATCGGCGAGAGCTTCCGCACTTTCGGCTTCGCCATGGTCCGCGACCACGGCATCGACCAGGCCCTGATCGACCGCGCCTGGGCGCTCACCGCAGAGTTCTTCGCCCTGCCGGACGCGGTCAAGCGCGGCTATTTCATCGCAGGCCAGGGCGGCGCACGCGGCTATACCCCGTTCCGCACCGAAGTGGCCAAGGGCGCGACCGAGAAGGACCTCAAGGAATTCTGGCACATCGGCCGGGACCTCCCCGCCGGTTCGCCGCTGGCCGCCTCTATGCCCCCCAACATCTGGCCCAGCGAAGTGGACGGCTTCCAGGAAACCTTCACCGAACTCTACGCCCAGTTCGACAAGGCCGGCGCCGAGATCCTCGCCGCGATCGCCGTCTATCTCGGCCTCGATTCGCGCTGGTTCGATCCGGCGATCGAGGACGGCAATTCGGTGCTGCGCCTGCTGCACTATCCGCCCGTGGCCGAAGGCGCCGGCGGTGCGATCCGTGCCGGCGCCCATGAGGACATCAACCTCATTACCCTGTTGCTCGGCGCGCAGGAAGCGGGTCTCGAACTGCTCGGCAAGAACGGCGAATGGCTTTCCGTCGCTCCGCCCGAAGGCGCAGTGGTCATCAACATCGGCGACATGCTCCAGCGCCTGACCAACCACGTCCTGCCTTCCACCACGCACCGCGTGCGCAACCCCGCGGGCGACCGCGCCGCGCACAGCCGCTATTCGATGCCGTTCTTCCTGCACCTTCGCAGCGACTTCCCGTTCAAGACGCTGGACCAGTGCATCACTGAGGAAAACCCGGATCGCTATCCGGTCAGCATCACCGCCGACGACTACCTCCAGGAACGTCTGCGCGAAATCGGCCTCAAGATGTGATCGACAACAGGCCGCCGCGCTCCTCTCGGAAGCGCGGCGGCCCATTCGATTTAACCAATATTTCAGTCCACTGCGCTAGGTAACCGTCCGGGGATCTAGCAGGGGGACATTGGTGAACAGAATTGGGGGGGTGATCGGAACTGGGGCGACACGGGTCGAGGCGGATGGCGACGGGGATCGCCAGGTCGACATCGTCGCACTCGGCATTGTCACGGCCGCCATCCTGCTGTTCATCGCCACCGGCGCCGCGATCGGCCCGGCCGTCGTGAAGTCGCTTGCCGGACGCGGCCCCGGGCCGGATCGCTTCCTGCTCAACGCCTTCCTGCTCAACATCGCCATCATCATCTTCGGATGGAGCCGCTATCGCCAGCTCTGCGACGAGATCCGGCAGCGCAAGCGCGCCGAACAACATGCCCGCCACCTCGCCGAAACCGATCCGCTCACCGGGTTCCTGAACCGCCGCAGCTTTCACCGCGCCGTGGACGAACTGGTGCGAGGCGCGGAGTGCCGCGAGCGCGCCGTCGTGCTGGCGATGATCGATCTCGACAATTTCAAGCAGGTCAACGACTGCAACGGCCACAAGACCGGCGACCGGCTGCTTCAGGAATGCGGACGCCGCATTTCCGGTTGCCTGCCCGACGGCGCCCTGATCAGCCGCATCGGCGGTGACGAATTCGCCGTCGCCATGGAGTTCGTGCCCCATCGCGCCGACCGGATCGACCGTATCGCCGCATTGCTGGTGGAAGCCATCGGTCAGAGCGCCTCGGTCAATGCCATCAACATTGATGTCACGGCCTCGATCGGTCTCTCTCGTTCGGATCTGCTCCACCCTGCGCCGGGCGAGGATGGGAGCAGCCCGGATTCCCGCGTGCTGCTCGATAGGGCGGACATCGCCATGTATCATGCCAAGCGCCAGGGCCGGAACAGCTTCCACTGGTTCGAGGCACCGATGGCCGAGGAAATGCGGCTTCGCAGCGAGTTGGAAACCGGCATTCGCCAGGGCATATCCGCAGGCGAGTTCGTGCCTTTCTATGAGCGGCAGGTCGATCTCCAGACCGGCGAACTCACCGGCTTCGAGATGCTGGCGCGCTGGAATTCCCCGCGCTTCGGCATTGTCGCCCCCGACATCTTCATTCCCGTCGCCGAGGAGATCGGCGCCATTGCCGCGCTTTCGGAACGGCTCATCGCGCGCGCCTTGCAGGACGCGCAGGAATGGGACGCGCGGCTGACGCTGTCGGTCAATATCTCGCCCGTGCAGCTGCGCGATCCCTGGTTCGCGCAGAAGCTGCTGAAGCTTCTGCTGGAAGCCAGCTTCCCGCCGCACCGGCTGGAGATCGAGATCACCGAATCCTGCCTGCACCAGAATATCGCCCAGGTCCGCTCGCTGATCGCCAGCCTCAAGAACCAGGGTATCAAGGTCAGCCTCGACGATTTCGGCACCGGTTTCAGTTCGCTCGCCATGCTGCGCAGCCTGCCCTTCGACCGCATCAAGATCGATCGCTCCTTCGTGTCCGGCCTGGCCGAAAACAAGGACAGCGCCGCCATCGTCCATGCCATCGCGCTGTTGGGCAAGGGGCTGGGCTTGCCGGTAACCGCCGAAGGGGTCGAAAACGGCGAAGTGCTCTCCCACTTGCGGCAATATGGTCCGATCAAGGGTCAGGGCTATCTCTATGGCCGCCCGCGTCCGGCGGACCAGCTTGCCGAATGGCTCGAAGGCGTCGAGATCGTGGCCGATGCCGAAACGATCAACGATCTCGACATCCTGCGCCGCAGGATCGAGGCCCGCCAGGAACAGGAACGGCGCCAGGAGGAACGGGAAGCTGCTGCCGGCACCCCGCACGATCCGCTGCCCCGTAGCGCCTGACAGCCGGGTCCTCGCGGCTTTCGCTGGACCTGACGCCGCCTAGCGCATAAATCGCCGCCATGCGGATCGAATTCACCAAGATGCACGGCCTGGGCAACGACTTCGTCGTGCTCGACGGCCGCACCGACGCTCTGCCGGTCGTGGATGCCGCACTGGCGGCAGCCCTCGCCGATCGCCACACCGGCATCGGCTGCGACCAGCTGGTAATCCTCGCCCCTTCCGACCGGGGCGACTTTCGCATGCGCATCTTCAACGGCGACGGCAGCGAAGTGGAAGCCTGCGGCAACGCCACCCGCGCCATCGGGTTGCTCCACGGCCATCCCGCCCTGATCGAAACGCTGGGCGGCATGGTCTCCACGACCCCAACGGACGGCGGCATCAGCGTGGAGATGGGCAAGCCCCGGTTCGACTGGAACGCGATTCCGCTCGGCTATCCGATGGACACCTACAAGATGCCGGTGGCCTGGGAAGAACTGATCAATCCCATCGCCGTCAATGTCGGCAACCCGCACGTGATCTTCTTCGTCGAGGATCCCTACGCCATCGACATGGTCCGCCTCGGTCCGCTGATCGAGAACGATCCCCTGTTCCCGGAACGCATCAACGTCAACGTCGCCGCCGTCACCGCGCGCGATGCGATCACCTTGCGCGTCTGGGAACGCGGCGCCGGACTTACCCGCGCCTGCGGCACCGGCGCCTGCGCCACGGCCATCGGCGCGATGAAGCGCGGCCTCGTCGATCGCAAGGTCACCGTCACCCTGCCCGGCGGCCCGCTGACCATCGAATGGCGCGCCGACGACGAGATCGTCATGACCGGACCCGCCACCGAATCGTTCCGGGGCTCTTTCGCGGCGGCGGACTACGGGATCGCAGATTGACCGTCGAAGTCCATTCGCTCGGCTGCCGCCTCAATATTTCCGAAAGCGAAACGCTGCGCGGCCTGCTGCGCGGCGCGGAAGATTTGGTCGTCGTCAACTCATGCGCGGTCACTGCCGAGGCGGTGCGCCAGACCCGTCAGGCCATTCGCCGCGCCCGCAAGGAACGGCCGGATGCGCGCCTGATCGTCACCGGCTGCGCCGCCGAAGTCGAACGCGCGATGCTGGCCGCCATGCCCGAAGTCGACGGACTGGTGCCGAATACCGCCAAGCTCGACCCGCGTGCCTGGAACGTACCCGTCACCCCTGCTCCCGTCGAACGCCGCGCCTATACGCGCGGCTTCGTGCAAGTGCAGAACGGCTGCGACCACGCCTGCACCTTCTGCGTGATCCCCCAGGGGCGCGGTCCCAGCCGCTCGCGCAGCGTGGCGGACGTGCTGCGCGACGTGGCGGTTCATCTGGACGCAGGCGTGAACGAGATCGTCCTGACCGGCGTGGACCTCACCTCCTGGGGTAGCGACCTCGAAGGCGCTCCCCGCCTGGGCACCCTCTGCGAAGCGATCCTCGCGAACTATCCTGCCCTGCCGCGCCTGCGCCTTTCCTCGATAGATGGGGCCGAAGTGGATGATGCCCTGTTCGCGCTGCTGGCGGGCGAGGCACGGGTCATGCCGCATGTCCACCTCTCGCTCCAGCATGGGCACGACGTGATCCTCAAGCGCATGAAGCGGCGCCACAGCCGCGCCGATGCCGTGAATCTCGTCTCGGCCCTGCGCGCGCGCCGCCCGGAAATCGCTATCGGCGCCGATCTGATCGCAGGCTTTCCGACCGAGGACGAGGAGGCCCATGCCGCCAACCTCTCCATCGTCGAAGCGCTGCAGGTCGTCCACGGCCACGTCTTTCCCTATTCGCAGCGCCCCGGCACCCCGGCGGCGCGCATGCCGCAAGTCGATGCCGCCGCCATCAAGCACCGCGCCGCCGAACTGCGCACGAAAATCGCGGAAACACGGGCAAGCTGGCTGGCCGGCCTTGTCGGCAAACCGCTATCCGTGCTTGCCGAAAGAGGCGCGAAAGGCCATGCGGAAAACTTCGCTGCCGTGCGGCTGCCCGCCGACGTGCAGCCCGGCACGCTGATCCGCGTTACGCCCGCAAGGGTAGTCGAAGGAATACTGGAATCATGAGTACCGAAGGCCAGCAGGCTGAGCGCGACTGGGCCGACCGCCTGTTCGGCGGCTTTCGCAAGACCTCCGAACGCCTGAGCGAGAACCTGTCCGGCATCGTCGGCAAGACCAGGCTGGAAGAGGCGCAGCTCGACGATATCGAGGATGCGCTGATCATGTCGGACCTCGGCCCCCGCGCCGCCGCCCGCATCCGCGCCCGCCTTGCCGACGAACGCTTCGAGCGCGATGCCGATGAACGCGCGATCATGGAAGTGGTCGCCCGCGAGATCGCGGAAATCCTCCGCCCGGTGGCCAAGCCGCTCGACGTCGTCGCCTTCCCCCGCCCGCAGGTGATCCTGGTGATCGGCGTCAACGGTTCGGGCAAGACCACGACGATCGCCAAGCTGGCGCACTTGTTCCAGGAACAGGACTATTCGGTCATGCTGGCGGCGGGCGACACCTTCCGCGCCGCCGCGATCGGCCAGCTCGGCGTCTGGGCGGACCGCCTCGGCATTCCGCTGGTCAAGGGCCCGGAAGGCGGCGATCCCGCCTCGATCGTGTTCGATGCCGTGAAGGCCGCCACCGACCAGGGCATCGACGCCCTGATCGTCGATACCGCCGGTCGTCTCCAGAACAAGCGCGAGCTGATGGACGAACTGTCCAAGATCCGCCGCGTGCTGGGCCGCCTCAACCCCGAGGCGCCGCATGACGTGGTGCTCGTGCTCGACGCCACCAACGGCCAGAACGCGCTTTCGCAGATCGAGATATTCAAGGAAGTGGCCGGGGTTTCCGGCCTGATCATGACCAAGCTGGATGGCACCGCGCGCGGCGGCGTCCTCGTCGCGGCGGCCGAGCAGTACGGGTTGCCCATCCACGCCATCGGCGTGGGCGAGAAGATCGACGACTTGCGCCCCTTCAACCCGGACCTCCTGGCCCGCGTGATCGCAGGGATCGCCTGATGAACGCCGAAACCGCACCCGCCCAGAAGCCCAAGAGCTCCTGGGTCAATCTCGTCGTCGATTTCGGCCCGCTGCTGATCTTCTTCCTCGCCTATCGCCACTTTTCTCCTGCGGGCGAAGGCGATACGATCGGCACCGTATCCGCCGTGATCAAGGGTACGATCGCCTTCATGATCGCGACCGTGATCGCGCTGGGCGTGTCGAAATGGCGGCTCGGCCACATCTCGCCGATGCTCTGGTTGACAACGGTTCTGATCGTCGGCTTCGGCGCGCTGACCGTTGTGTTCCACGATGCCTTCTGGATCCAGATCAAGCCCACGGCCGTCTACCTGATGTTCGCCGCCGTACTTTTCGTGGGCCTCATGCGCGGCAAGCCCATGCTCAAGTACCTGCTCCAGTCCGCCTTCGAAGGGCTGAACGAGGAAGGCTGGATGAAGCTCTCGCGCAACTGGGCCTGGTTCTTCGTCCTGCTGGCGGTGCTGAACACGGCGCTGGTCTTCACCGTGAGCTTCGACACCTGGCTTCAGGCCAAGCTCTGGGGCTTCACCGTGCTTTCGTTCGTCTTCACCTTCTCGCAGCTTCCCATGGTGCTGAAGCACGGCATGGGCGAGGCCGCGAAGGAAGAAGTGATCGAGAACCCGCCGCACGACTGAACCGATCCGGGCGGCGGACCTACCGCCGCCCGGGACAGGATCAGCCGACCGAGCGGCAATCCTTCAGTAGCAGGATGTGATCCGTCGGGCTGAAGTTGTCGTAGACGCCGCTCATCCTGATACTCTTGCCCGGCTTGAGCTGAAGCGTGAACGCTGCCTGCCCCTTGGCCATGACGCAGGCGATATCGGTCTTGAACGCGGCTTGCCCCGGCAGGCGGATGGCCTGTTCATAGGGGTGCGGGATCTTGTAGGTGACGATGTAGTCGCCGCGATCCTTCGCGATCTCTCCCACCATGCCCTTGATGATGAACGTCTTGTGCTCGTAGCGCAGCGGGATCGCGGCGGCATTACGCTCGGTGTCCTTGGAGATCTGCTGCGATAGCGAGAGCGCGTCCATCTCCAGCGCCGGCGCGGTGCTTACCGCCTTCATCCCCGCATTCGCCGCCGCAAGCCCCGCCTTGCCGCCCTTGAGGCCGCCCAGCATCTCGCACATCTCGGTCTTGGCGGCTTCCGAGGGGACGGTCTGCCCGCCGCGCAGCTTGGCCTCCATCTGGACGGTGCCCTGCCCGCCCGCGTTCGTCGCCGTGATGGTGATCGGGAATGCCCGCGCCTTGCCGGTCTGCGGCTGCTCGATCAGCATCGAACCATCCTCCGGTTCGGCGACGATCACGTCATAGCCCTTGGCCGCGACGATACCGCGCATCTGCCCGATCGCGCTGGCGGGCGTCAGATCGGGCACCGTGACCGTTGCGGTGAAGCGCATGCCGCTCAGGATCGAGCCGGCCTTGGCGAACGTCTCGTCACAGGTCGCCGCCTGGGCGACCGAGGGCAGGAACAGGGCCGCACCGGCGACCAGAACACAGGAACGCATGATTTCCCCCTAACTCAAGAAGCAAAGTTGCGTCCTATCAGAGGGATATGTTCAAAACCGATGACAAATACCGTCAGCAGGGCAACAACCTGCCCTGCCGAGAGTCTCAGATTTCCAGTTGGCTGCCCAGTTCCACCACGCGGTTGGTCGGCAGGCGGAAGAACTCCATGGCGCTGGCGGCATTGCGCATCATCCAGGCGAAGAGCTTCTCGCGCCAGATCGCCATGCCGGGCTTGGCGGAGGGGACCAGGGTCTGGCGCGAGAGGAAGAAGCTGGTCTTCATCATCTCGAAGGGTCCGCCGCACATTTCCGAATGGGCCAGCGCTGCGGGCACGTCGGTCTCCTCCATGAAGCCGTAGCGCAGGGTCATGCGATAGAAGCCCTGCCCCAGTTCGGTGACCGAATAGCGTTCGCCGGGCTCGACGTAGGGGACGTCCTGCACTTCCACGGTCAGCACCACGACGCGCTCGTGCAGCACCTTGTTGTGCTTGATGTTGTGCAGCAGCGCCGAGGGCACGCCCGCATTGCTGGAGGCCATGAAGATCGCCGTTCCCGGCACCCGCGCGGCCGAACCGTGCGCGCTCTTGGCGAAGACGTTGAGCGGCAGGGCGGCCTCGGTCATGCGCTCGCGCATGAGGCGGCGGCCCTTGTTCCAGGTGGTCAGCAGGGTGAAGGCAATGCCGCCGATCAGCAGCGGGAACCAGCCGCCATCGGGCACCTTGGTGGCGTTGGCCGCGAAATAGGCGCCGTCGACCACGAAGAAGGTGACGATGACCGGTATCGCCAGCCACAGCTTCCAGCGCCAGAGCACGATCAGCAGCACCGCCATCAGGCAGGTGTCGATCAGCATCGCCCCGGTCACCGCGATGCCGTAGGCCGAGGCGAGGTTCGAGGAATTCTGGAACACCAGCACCAGCACGATCACGCCGGTCATCAGGGCCCAGTTCACGAAGGGAATGTAGATCTGCCCCACCTCGTGCTCGCTGGTATGGCGGGTCGAGAGGCGAGGAATGAAGCCAAGCTGCATCGCCTGGTGCGTGATCGAGAATGCGCCGGAAATCACCGCCTGGCTGGCGATGAAGGTGGCGCACGTCGCAAGGATCACCAGCGGCAGACGCAGGCTTTCGGGCGCGAGGTTGAAGAAGGGGTTCTTCATGGCTTCCGCCGCAGCCGAATCGTCCAGCCCCAGGATCATTGCCGCCTGGCCGAAATAGTTGATCAGCAGGCAGGGCATGACCACCCCGAACCAGGAAAGGCGCAGCGGCCCCCGGCCGAAATGCCCCATGTCGGAGTAGAGCGCCTCGGCGCCGGTCACTGCCAGAACGACCGAACCCAGCGCCAGGAAACCCAGCACCTTGTCGGTCATGAAGAACTGGACCGCGTACCACGGGTTCAGCGCCACCAGCACGGACGGCATCTGCACGAGGTGATAGATGCCCAGGATCGCCAGCACGGCGAAATAGACGATCATCACCGGCGCGAACAGCGCACCCACTTTGGCCGTGCCGCTCTTCTGGATCACGAAAAGCGCGATCAGCAGCACCAACGCGATCGGCAGGACCAGCGGCGCCAGGCGCGATTCGACGACGGTAAGGCCTTCCACGGCCGAAAGCACCGAGACGGCGGGCGTGATCATCGAATCGCCGTAGAACAGCGAGGTCGCGAAAACGCCCAGCAGGACCACCAGCGGGCCATAGCGGCTCTTGCGGATCACGCCGGAAATCAGCGCCACCAGCGCAAGGCTGCCGCCCTGCCCCTTGTTGTCCGCGCGCATCAGGATGCCGACGTACTGGACGGACACGACCAGCGTCATCGACCAGAAGATCAGGCTGACGACGCCAAGGATGTGCAGTTCGTCGATCGCCAGCGGATGCGGGCCGACGAAGGTTTCGCGAAAGGCGTAAAGCGGGCTGGTGCCGATGTCGCCGAAGACGACGCCGACCGCGCCCAGAGCCAGCTTGGTGATGTTCCCCGAACCGTGTCCGGGTTCATATCTACCTGCGGCCGGGGCTTTTCGCCCCGTTGCCGGATCGATTACCGTCGGGACGATAGCCGTGTCCGAACCTGTGTCACTCATTCCAGCGCCCCGTAATGGCTTTGCCGCGTCGGCATTCACCCCCGCAACAAGCGCCCGCCGTTAGCAGCATGGCAGGAGCCTAGCAACGACCGTTCGCGTCAGGTTCATCGAGGCGCTGCCATGGGCTGAGGATTCTTGCCTTCGACCCTACCCGAAATCTGGCCTCCCGAATCTTGCCCTCCCGCATTCTGACTCGCCATGAAAGCATCCAGCCTCTGCAACTGCTGGGCGAGCGGCAGGCGCCATTCGGCATCCTCCGGCGCCTTCTTCACAAGATCGACCCAGATCTCGCGCGCCTGCTTGAGCTGGCCCGACTGCGCCATGGCCAGCCCAAGGAAATAGGGCGGCCCCGGCGCCTTGAGATCGGCATCGGCAGCCTTGCGATAGGCATAGAGCGCGGGCGCCGTCAGCACTCCTTCCGAATGGGCCACCAGCACATTGCCCAGCGCCAGCCAGGACTCGGAGTCCCTGGGATTGTCCTCGATCGCGCCGCGCAGAAGCTGCGCCGCATCCACGTAGTGGCCGTTACGCGCCAGACCGTCGGAAATGATGAGCCAGCGGTTGCCGGTGGGAATGCCTTCCTCGCGGAACATGGAGCGCGCTTCCACGAAAAACTGCCCCGCTGCCGGATCCTGCCCCTCCAGCGCCCGCTTGGGCGCGCCCGCCTCGCCCGGACGGCCTTGTGCGGCATAACCCGCCAGCCCGAGCATGAGCGCCGCCGCGACGATCTCCCGCCCGCCTTTCGGCACCTTGAACAGGACGACGATGCCCACGAAGGCCAGTATTGCCAGCAGGGCGACGAGAACCCAGGTCATCGTGCTTCTCCCCGGCGGAACCGCTTGCGCAGCAGCAAGGCTGCCAGCGCCACGATGACGAGCGGCACGGCAAAGAGCGGCCAGGTCAGCGTGGTGAGTTGCGGCGCATAGCTGACGTAATCGCCGTAGCGTTCGATCAGCCAGCCGCGAATTGCCTCCGGCTCCTCACCGGCAGCGATTCGTTCGCGCACCAGCGAGCGCATCGACCCCGCAATCGGCGCATCCGAGTCGGCTATCGACTGCCCCTGGCATTGCAGGCAGCGCAGCGTTTCCATCAGGGCCTGGGCTTCGCGCTCCTGGGCCGGATCACTCAACTGACGATAGGCGAACGGCGCGGTGGACTGCTCCTCCTGCGCGAGAACCGGCACGGCGAACCCAAGCGCGGCCACGAGCGGTACTAGCGACAGCAGCCGAGTCATTGCGACGCCTCCCGAAGTTTTTCGAGGATCATCGGCACATGTTCGGGCCGGATCTCGCCGATGTGCTGATAGCGAATCACGCCCTTGCCATCGATCACATAAGTTTCCGGCACGCCCGAGGATCCCAGCGCCAGTTGCACCTTGCCGTCGTCGTCGGCGCCGATGCGCTGGTAGGGATCGCCGTTTTCCTTGAGAAAGCCGTTCAGGGCCTCGCTGCTGTCGCGCACCGAAATGCCCTCGATCGCAACGCCCGCGCGCGCCAGCGCGCCAAGCTGCGGCGCCTCGACGCGGCAGGGTATGCACCAGGACGCGAAGATGTTGACCAGATGCGGCTTGCCTGAGGCAATATCGGCGCTCCTGAGCCCCGGCCGATCCGGCAAGGCTGCCGGCAGCACGAAAGCCGGCATCGGTTTGCCGACCAGCGTGCTGCCCACTGCCCTGTCGGCGGGCCGATAGAGCCCGATCGTCACCAGCGCGACGAAACCCACGAACAGGACAAGCGGCAGCCAGATCGCCCAGGCGGGCGCCTTGGTGCGTGACTGCGCGTTCATGACGGGTCTTCCGATTGCGCGCGCTCCAGATCCGCCATGCGCCCGCGGCGATAGGCGATTTTCTCCCGCGCGAAGATGCGGCGCAAATCGCTGGCGACGCGGCCGATCAGGGCAAGCAGTCCGCCCAGGGCGATCAGTACGCCGCCCAGCCAGATCAGCGGCACGAACGGCTTCCACCAGAGGCGCAGTTGCCAGCGCCCGTCATCCGCCTCGCCGCCGAGCACGGCGTAGAGCTGGCCGTTCCAGCGCGTCAGCAGCGCCGATTCGCTGGTCTGCTGCGGCGGGGCCCAGAAGCTGCGGGACTGCGGGTCGATCTGAACGACCTTGCCATGGTCGCCGTAGCGCACCAGCAGGCGCGCTTCGAGCGCGGTCCAGTTGGGACCCGCCATTGGCTGAACCGCGTCCAGCTTGATCTGCCAGGGGCCGACACCCGTTGCATCGCCGGTCTTTATCGCGACCAGCTTCTCGACCGAAAAGGCGCTTTCGCAGCTCATGCCCAGCAAGGAAACGGCAATGCCGAAATGGGCGATCACCATGCCCCATACCGGCAGCGGCGTGCGGCGCAAGTTGCGACCCTTGAGCGGCAGTACGCTGGCCCAGCCCAGGCCGAGTGCCAGTGCGAAGCCAAGGGTCGGCAAGATTCCCACGCCGCCAATCGCCACCATGGCGATCAGCCCGGCGCCCACCAGCATGGCCGGGATCACCAGCTGGCGCCCAATGCGCGGAAACGAATCGCGCCGCCAGCGCAGCATCGGTCCTATGGCAAGCACCACCAGCATCGGCACGGCGAACAGCGCGCCCATGGGATTGAAGTAAGGCGGCCCGACCGAGACTTTCGCGCCCATGGCTTCCGCGACCAGCGGATAGAGCGTTCCGAACAGCACGATGCCGAGAATGGCCGAGAGCATCACGTTGTTGAACACCAGCGCGCCCTCCCGGCTGACCAGGGCAAAGCGTTCGCCCTCGGTCACAGTGCCCGCGCGCAGGGCGAAGAGCGTCAGCGCGCCGCCGATGTTGATGGCCAGCAGGGCAAGGATGAACGATCCGCGCTGCGGATCCACGGCAAAGGCATGGACGCTGGTGAGGATTCCCGAGCGCACCAGGAAGGTGCCGATCATCGACATCGAGAAGGCCACGACCCCCAGCATGACCGTCCAGGCGCGAAGAGCGTCCCGCGCGGCCAGCACGCTCACCGAATGGAGCAGCGCCGTTGCCGCCAGCCAGGGCATGAGCGAGGCATTCTCGACCGGGTCCCAGAACCACCAGCCGCCCCAGCCGAGTTCATAATAGGCCCAGTAGGAACCGGCGGTAATGCCCAGCGTCAGGAAGATCCAGGCGCCCAGAACCCATGGCCGCATGGCGCGGGCGAAAGCCGGTCCGACCTGCCGGGTCACGAGCGCGCCGATGGCGAAGCTGAAGGCCACCGACAGGCCGACATAGCCGAGATAGAGCGTGGGCGGATGGAAGGCGAGACCGAGATCCTGCAGCAGCGGGTTGAGCCCGTTGCCTTCCTCCGGCACCGGAAACAGGCGTTCGAACGGATTGGAAGCGATCAGCAGGAAGGCATAGAAGCCAAGGCTGACGAAGGCCTGTCCGGCCAGGGTCGCAAGGATCGTCGGCTCCGGCAGGCGCCGCTCGACCAGCGCCACCACGCCGCCCGCCATGCCCATGACCGTGACCCAGAGCAGCATCGAGCCTTCGTGATTGCCCCAGGCCCCGGCGATCTTGAAGACCAGCGGCTTGAGCGAATGGGAATTCATCGCCACCAGTTTCACGGAGAGGTCCGTCTCCGCGAAGACCGCAATCAGGCAGAGGAAAGCGACCAGTGCAAGCACGCCCTGCACGACCGCCACCGGCCTGACGATTCCGGCGAGGGAGGTCCCCCGCCCGGCCAGCGCCAGCGCGCCGGCCAGCAGTTGCAGCCCCGCCAGCGCCGCAGCCAGCCACAGGGCGGCAAGTCCGAGTTCGGCCGTCATCGTGTCGTTTCGCGCATGACTTTTTCGGCCTGCTCCCTGGTCATGTCCTTCATTTCGCGCGGCACATAGTTCTCGTCATGCTTGGCCAGGAGATTGTCGGCTTCGAACACGCCGCCCGCGCCCATGTGCCCCTCGGCCACGACGCCCGAGCCTTCGACGAACAGCGACGGCACGATCCCCTTGAACCGCACGGGCACGCGGGCCTTTCCGTCCTCGACCGCGAAAGCGATGGTCACGCCGTCCGCCTCGGTTTTCAGCGAACCTTTGGCCACCATGCCGCCAAGCCGCACGGCCCGCCCCGATTCGGGAGGATGGGCCTGGATCTCTGCCGGGACATAGAAATAGCTGGCCTGATTGCGCAGCGCCCAAGCCGCCAGCAAGGCCGCGCCGATCAGCACGACCAGCGCGATCACCAGCAGGACAAGCCTCTGGTGTTTTGCCTTGATCGTGCCCTGAACCGTACCTTTCGCCATTCTCTCCGTCTGCGCCATGTTTTCAGCGCTTTCTTGCATCGTCGCGGCGCTTCTCGGCGCGCTGCATCGACAGTAGCGACCAGAGCGTCATCGCCAGCGTCGCGCCTATGCCCACGGCATAGGCCGCCGCCACGAATGTCCATGCGTCTAGAGCCTCGCGCATCGGATCGCTCCCGCTTTCATGGTTTTCAGTACGCCGCGCCCAAGGCCTTGCGGCGCAGACGCGCTTCGGCCTGCTGGTTCGCAAGTATTGCCCGCATCCGCGCCAGCACGCAGCCCGCGAACAGCAGTGTGAAGCCCAGCATCGCCAGCAGCAGCGGCCAGAGGAAGGCACCCGCCATCGCCGATTTTCCCACGGTGATGCTGGGGGCCTGATGCTGGCTGTTCCACCAGATGACCGAATAGTGGATGATCGGAATGTTCACCGCACCGACCAGCCCGAATATGGCGGGCGCGCGGTTCCTGCCGCCGTCGGAGGCTTCGCTCGCCTGCGAGAGAGCCATCCAGCCGAAATAGAGGAACAGCAGCACCAGCATGCTGGTCAGCCGTCCATCCCAGACCCACCAGGTGCCCCAGGCCGGACGGCCCCAGAGCGAACCGGTGATCAGGCAGACGGCGGTGAAAACCGCACCCGGAACCGCACAGGCCCTTGCGGCGATCCCGGCCAGTGGATGACGCCAGACCAGCTCCATGAAACTGGCCGCGGCGATTCCCATCCAGCCCGCCATGCCGAGCCAAGCCGCCGGAACGTGCAGATAGACGATTCGCACGGTTTCGCCCTGGAGGCGTTCCGCGGGTCCGAAGAACAGGCCCCAGCCCAGCGCTCCGAACGCGACCACGAATCCGGCGCCCATGCAAAGCGGCATCAGCCAGCGGGCGATGCGCAGGAAGCGGGCGGGATTGGCAAATCCATGCATTGCAGTGCTTCTATCGCGGGCAGAGCAGGGAGCAAGGCCTTGCTCGGCGCCCGGCAGCTAATAATGGGCAAAGCCGCAAGCGCGAGGGCGATCAATCCAGCGATGAAAAAGGAAAGGAATGGGGCGATTGATGGGGTTCGAACCCACGACCTCCGGTACCACAAACCGGCGCTCTAACCAACTGAGCTACAATCGCCACACGGGAAATGCGAAGCCTGCGCCGCATCTTCCGAAAGTCTGCCCTGCCTCGCTATCTTGCGATCAGTGCGGAGGGCGCCCTTTGCACAAGGTTGAGCGACTTGAAAAGCAAAAAATTGCCCTGGACCGAAACTCATGCAATTTTCCCGCCACGATCGCCCCGCTAAGGGTGCCACATGAAGGCTCCAGGCGAATCATCAACGGACATCCTGCTCGCACATCCGGGCGTAAAGCGCTTCCCCTCCTCGCGTCTGGACCTCTTCGTCCTGCGCGACTTCCTGTCGGGTGAGGAATGCGAAACCCTGTGCGCGATGATCGAGACGCAGCATCGCCCCTCCACGATCGCCAACTACAATGGCGACGATGCCTTCCGCACCAGTTCCACTTGCGATCTCTACCGAGACGATCCGATCGTTGCCGCCCTGGCAGACAAGCTCGCCGCCCTGTCGGGAATCGACATCGCTCATGCCGAGCCGCTTCAGGGTCAGCGCTATGCCGTGGGCCAGGAGTTCAAGGCGCATACCGACTATTTCGAGCCCAACAACGCGGACTTCGAAAAGTACTGCTCGGTCGCCGGGCAACGCACCTGGACTTTCATGATCTATCTGAACGATGTCGAGGCGGGCGGAGCGACGCGCTTCAAGGTGATCGACAAGCTCATCCAGCCTGAACGCGGCAAGCTGGTCGCCTGGAACAACCGCAGGGCCGACGGATCGCTCAATGCCGCAACGCTTCATCACGCCATGAAAGTCCGCAAGGGATTCAAATACGTGATCACCCAGTGGTATCGCGAACGCCCCTGGGGATGAACCGGGAGAGGTGCGACGCCCCTCCCGGTCGAATCAGCGAATCACGCTCATTTCGGCGCGCTGATCACTGCGCAGGCGATTCGGCCACCGGCGTTTCCGGCAGGCTGGCTGGTGTAGTCGTCGGGATCGGCATGGATGACGAGCGCGGTTCCGTCCGCGTCGCCCAGCGACTTCGCCCCGGTGCCCAGCGTCACGCCGGTATTGAGCACTTGTGCCTTGAGCACGCCGTCCGCACCGACATGCTGGTTCGGCATGTCACCGCCATGAGGGCCGCCCATGACCATCAGGCCGTGCTTGTGATCACCGCCCGTGAAATGCCCTCCGGCCGTGGTGAACTTCTGCGCCGGCTCGCAAATGCCCTTCTCGTGGAAGTGGAAGCCATGATCGCCGGCCGGAATGCCCTTGAGATCGGTGGTGACCAGTACGCCTGCGGGGGTTTCCTGCAGCAGGACGGTACCCATCGGCTTGCCGTCGAGGCCGACGACCTGGGCCTGGAGCTTCGGCGCGTCGGCGGCAACGGCGGGAGTCGCAGTCGACTGTGCCAGCGACGATGCCGGAAGGACCGCTCCGGCCATGAGCACGGCACCGCAAGCGATCAGGCCGCGGAAAGTATGTTTCATTGCGCTTCTCCAACTGCGCGCCGATTGCCCGGCGCCTTTATGGTCCCGGCCGGTCCCGATAAGCCCGAGCCAGGGTTTTTAGTCGCTGCGGCCTTCCGCGGTGACTGTCCGTTAACGATAATGACGGAAAATGGCTCCGAATTTCCAACGGTACGCCAAGGACATCGCATAGTGACCGCCCCGCTCGCAAGGCTCATGGCCACCCCGCCAAGGGTTCGTGACGATCGGCGCCGCGAGCAGCGCCATGCCGTCCGTTACGACGCCGTTCTGGAATCCGCGCGAGGCGAGAGCATTCCCGTGCGATTGGCGGATATTTCGCCGCACGGATGCAATGTGCGCGGGCTTACGGACTGGCTTCGCCCGGGTGCCTTTATCGCGATCCGTCTTGGAAATGATATCGGCGACGATGAACCCGCCCTGCAGGCGATCGTCCGCTGGGTTCGCGGCGATGCCGCGGGCATGGAGTTCGTCCGCCCCGTCCCTGCCGCCCGCCGCGACTGGCACGACCTGATGGATCTCGGCATCGAGGCCTGAACGGTTCGGCGCGGGTCGCCCGATCCGTCACGTTTGCTTCAGGCAACAAAAAAGGCGGCCCGAAAGGACCGCCTTCTTCGCGTTCGTGACCGGATTCGCTCAGTTCTTCTTGAGCGAAAGACCGCCGAAACGCTTGTTGAACTGGGCAACGCGGCCGCCGTCCTGCAGCTGCGCCTTGCCGCCAGTCCAGGCCGGGTGCGACGTCGGATCGATGTCGAGAACCAGCGTGTCGCCTTCCGAGCCCCAGGTCGAGCGGGTCTGGAAAGTCGTGCCGTCGGTCATCTGGACGGTGATCGTGTGGTAGTCGGGATGGATATCGGCCTTCATGTCGTATCTCTCTTCGCATATGGCCGGTTCCGACCGGCCTGCTTCGGAAAGCGGCGCCCTTACATCGCTGCCCTTGAAAATGCAAGGGTCAAGGGGAAGGCACGCCCTCCCCCCGGGATCAAGCGTTCCCGCTCAGGCGTCCGCAATCATGGCGGTGAACTGCACTTCGCACGTCACCTTGTCGCCGATCGAGGCCTTGCCCCAGAACTTGCAGACCCGCGAGCGCTTCTGGATGAAGCCTGCGCGCAAGTCGAGCAAGTTGCCGGGCGTCACCGGGTTACGGAACTTCGCTTCCTCGATCGCCATGAAATAGACCAGCTTGCCGGTCCCGGCGAGACCGAGCGATTCGATCGCCAGGATGCCCGCCGCCTGCGCCAGCGCCTCGATCTGAAGCACGCCGGGCATGATCGGACGACCGGGGAAGTGCCCCTGGAAGAAGTCCTCGTTGAAGCTCACGGCCTTGACCGCGTGGATCTCGTTCTCATCGAACGAGACCACACGGTCGACCAGCAGCATCGGGTAGCGATGCGGCAGAGCCGCCAGGATCTTCGCGGTGTCGTAGACGAATTCGGTCGGCTCGCTCATCGCTCTACCCGCCGTGCCTTAGCGGCCCGAGGCCGCCGGAGCCGGCTGCTGCTGCTGCTGCTGCGGCGCCGGAGCCGTCGTGTTGATCGAGGTCAGCGCGCCGTTGAGCGCGGTCAGGACGTCGGTGGTGATGTCCAGCGAGGGATCGTAGGCCAGCGTCTGGCCCATTTCGACCAGCATGTTGGCGCCGCGCTTCTGCATCGCGGGCTTGTAGAGGTTCTGGAGCTGCGCCTGGATCTGCTGGCCGACATAGGCCTGGTTGCGCTGGATCTGCTGCTGCTGGCCCTGCAGTTCCTGACCGGCCTGCTGTTCCTTCTGCTGGTAGGCCTGGATGCGGGTCTGCAGCGCGGCGTCGGGCTGCTTGCCGTTCAGGGCCTTGACGGCGGTTTCAAGGCTCTGCGCGTCGGGCTGCAGCGAGGTCTGCAGCTGGTTGCGGCGGGCTTCGAAGGTCTGGATCTGCTGCTGCAGCGCCTGGTTGGCGGTCTTGCAGGCGTTGCACTCGCGGGCGACGCGGTCGAGATCGACCACGGCCACCTTCGACGCGGGCACGGCCTGCGCCAGCGCGGGCTGGGCCAGAGCGACAAACGCCAGGCCCGAGGCCAGAGCGGCGGACTTGAGAAGCATGTTCATCAGAATTGAGTTCCCACGTTGAAAGTGAAGGTCTTGGTATTGTCGCCGTCGTACTTGAGCAGCGCCTTGGAAATGTCGATGCGGAACGGGCCGAAAGGCGAGTTCCAGTTCACGCCGAAACCGATCGCCACGCGCGGCTTCCAGGTATTGCCCAGGAAGGTTTCGGTGAAATAGTTGGTCGAACCGATCGCGACGTTAGCCGCGCCGGTAGCCGAGTTGGTCGGGCTCGTGGTCGTGGACTGCGTGCCGTCTGCGGCGGTCTCGGTATAGAGCTGGTTGCCGTTGGAATCGCGCGAACCGATGAAGCAGCCTGCCTTGCAGTCGTTCAGCGCAGGCGCCTTGACGGACCAGACGGCACCCGCATCGACGAAGATCGAGGGACGCAGACCCATTTCGCGCGCGCCGGAGCCCAGCGGAATTTCCAGCTCGGCGCGACTCATGTAATAGTAACGGCCGCCCACGGCGTCATCGTAATCCTGCGCTTCGACCGTGTAATTGCCGTCGCTGTCCGCCGTGTAATACTGCCGGACCACGCGAGGCCCGACACCGCGAATACCGAAGCCGCGCATCTGGGGTTCGCCCAGGTAGAAGCGGTCGGTCAGTCGGATGTCGTCGCCGGCCCAGCCCTTGATCAGGCCGCCCTCGCCCTGGAGCGAGAAGATGAAGCCCTTGCCCAGCGGCCAGTACTTCGCGGCATTGGCGCGGAGGCGATAGTAGTTCACGTCGCCGCCGAGGCCCGCGAGGTCGGCGTTGAGCGAGATGGTCTCGCCGCGGGTTGGCCGCATGCGATTGTCGAGGTTGTCGTAGATCAGCGACCCACCCAGGATCGAGCTCAGGCGCTTGCCGATGGCGTCGCAAAGATAGCGGCTGCCGCGCAGCGGGTCGCAGGTATAGTCGCCGTTGGCATCGATCGAATAATAGGTGTTCTTGTCCAGGGTCACGTCGTCGTAGTTGAGCGTGTAGCGCGCGATCGCCGTCAGATACTCGGTCAACGGAACGCCCGCGCGGACCTGGAAGCCGGTGGTCGACTGTTCGTAAGTCGTGTTGCGGTCGTTCGAGTTCAGGTACTGGAAGCTGTTGTAGTCGCGGCGGTAGATATCGACGCCCAGCGACACGTTCTTGTCGAACAGATAAGGCTCGACGAAGCTTGCCTCGATCGACTTCGAATAGGATGAATAGCTGCCCGACAGGCCCACCGTCTGGCCGCGCCCACGGAAGTTGCGCTGCCGGATCGATGCCTGGAAGATGAAGCGTTCGAGGCTGGAGAAACCGGCCGAAAGCTGGAGTTCGCCGGTCGGCTTTTCCTCGACGTTGGCTTCGAGAGCGATGCGGTCTTCGGCGGTGCCGGGCTTCTGCTCGACCTCGAACTTCTCCTGGAAGTAGCCGAGCGACTTGATGCGGTTGGTCGACCGCTTGACCTGGAGCGAGTTGAAGGCGTCGCCCTCGGCAAGACGGAACTCGCGGCGGACGACCTTGTCCTGCGTCAGCGTGTTGCCGTTGATGTCGATCTTCTCGACATAGACGCGCGGGGCTTCCTGGATCACGAAGGTCAGCCCCATGGTGAGGTTTTCCTTGTCGCGATCGTACTGCGGGCGCACGTCTGCGAATGCGTAGCCGAAGGCACCGGCGGTGTCGTTCAGGCCTTCGATCGTGTCTTCGACCTTCTTTGCGTCATACCAGTCGCCCTGATGGATCGTCAGGTTCTTCGCCAGCTTCTCGCCATCGAAGTCGCGCAGCTGGCTCTCGACCTTCACTTCGCCGAACTTGTAGCGCTTTCCTTCCTCCACCACGTAAGTGATGATGAAGTCCTTCTTGTCCGGCGTCAGTTCGGCCACGGCGGAGACGACGCGGAAGTCGGCATAGCCCTGCGTCAGGTAGAACTGGCGCAGCTTCTGCTGGTCGAACGCCATGCGGTCGGGATCGTAGCTGGTGCCGGAGCTGAACAGGCGCGTGAAGCGGGCCTGCTTGGTCACCATCTGGCTGCGCAGGTCTCCGTCAGAGAAATGCTCGTTGCCGATGATGTTGATCTGGCGGACCTTCGACTTGTCGCCCTCGGTGATCTCGAAGACGATGTCGACGCGGTTCTGGTCAAGCATGACCATCTTCGGCTCGACGGTCGCCGCGTAGCGCCCCTGACGCTTGTAGAGTTCGATGATGCGGGCAACGTCGGCGCGGATCTTCGAGCGGGTGAAGATCTGACGCGGAGAAACCTTGATCTCCGGCAGGATCTTGTCGTCCTTGATGCGCTTGTTGCCTTCAAGGATGATGCGGTTGACGACCGGGTTTTCCTTGACCTGGATGGTCACGACGCCCTTGTCGTTGCTGACCTGCACGTCCGAGAACAGCTCGGTCGCGTAGAGATCCTTCAGGGCAGCGTCGCCCGAAGCCTTGGTATAGGGCTGACCGACGCGAAGCTGGATATAGGACAGCACGGTCTGCGGTTCGAGGCGCTCGGCGCCGGTGACCTGGATCGTCTGGATCGTTTCGCCGGCTTCGACTGCAGGTGCGGCAACGGGGGGCGCAGCGACAGGGGCCGGAGCAGTGGCTGCGTCCTGCGCAAGGGCAATGCCCGGCGCGCCTGCAAGGATGGTCGTCCCCAAGAGCACTGCTGCAAGGTGCGGCGCACGGCGAGCGTCAGTGCTGCGGCCCATTTCCAATCCGATCATTCTACGCAAATTCCTGTATTCGCTTTCGCGAGGACTTCGACCGACCCGCCAGGCTGCCCATCATGATGACGGACAATCGCGCCCATCTGCCTGATGGACGACGTCCAATCAAGCAGCCAATCCCGGCGGAAATGTGATGGCTGACGAATTCTCCAGGCTATCCCCCGAAAATCGGGAGCGATGCCAGATCGTTGACAGTGACAAACAGCATCAGGGCCAGCACGAGTGCCACCCCGGTGCGGATCGCCCATTCCTGACTGCGAAGACCAAGAGGCTTACGACGGACCAGTTCAGCCGCGTAGAAAGCCAGATGCCCGCCGTCCAGACCAGGAATTGGCAGGAGATTGATGAATGCCAAGTTAATCGAGATCATCGCCACGAAGCCCACGAAAGGCTCCCATCCGAGCGAAAACTGTTCGCCCGAATACTTGGCGATCTTGATCGGCCCGCCGAGTTCGCGGACGGAACGGTCGCCGGTCAGAATCTGGCGAATACCCGTGACGATGGTGCCCATCAGGGCAAAGCTGCGATCGACTCCGATACCCAGCGCCTGAACCGCGCCCACGGGTTCGAGACGCCCGAAGCCCGATTCCACGCCGATCCGGCCGACGGTTGCCTTGACGCCCTTGGCATCCTCCTGGACGGCCGAGCCGATCGTCATGGGCAGGACATGGGCCTGACCCTCGCGAACGACGGTTATGGTGGTTTTGGCGCCCGGCCGGGGCATGATCAGCGGCGGCACCTCGCGGAAGCTGCTGATCGGGGTTTCACCGACCGCGACGATCCGGTCGCCCAGCTTCATGCCCGCCTGCTCTGCCGGAGAATCCGCGGTGAAGCCGCTCACCACCGGCACTGCGAAGTCGGCGCCAAGATCCCCGATCCGCGCCTTGTTGCCGAAATCGTCGCTGACTTCGTCGTTCGCCAGCTTGACCGGCAGAACCACGGTGCTGCCTTCGCGCTGCACCACGACTTCCACGGTCTTGCCGGGATAATAGACCGTATGCTCCGGTATGTCCGTGACGCTGCCGATCCGGTTGCCGTCGATCGAGACGATGTGATCCCCGACCTGCATCCCTGCCGACTTGGCGGCCGAGGTTTCGGAAAAGCCGACCACTTCGGGGTCGGCGATCAGCCGCCCATGGGCATAGACGAAGCCCGCCAGGATCAGCACGCAGAGCACGAAATTGGTCAGCGGCCCGGCAAAGACGATGAGCGCGCGCTGCCACAGCGGCTTCACATGAAAGGTCTTCGCGCGCTCCTCGGCCGTCAGCCCGTCCTCCCCGGCGCCGGGCGCCGAGGCCGGGTTCATGTCGCCCGCGAACTGGACATAACCGCCCAGCGGCAGCGCCGAGAGCTTCCAGCGGGTGCCGCGTCTGTCGGTCCAGCCTGCAATCTCCTTGCCGAAGCCGATCGAGAAAGCATCCGCCTTCACGCCGAACAGCCGCCCGACCAGATAGTGGCCAAGCTCGTGGATCAGCACGAGCGGCCCCAGCACCAGCAGGAATGCGAAAATCGTCGTCAGCAGGTTCGGCGATGCGGTCACTATTCAGGGAATCCTCTTCGGACCGCGTATCGTCACGCAGTCCCGGCCAGCATGCTTGCCCTTGCTCGCGCCTCGCCGTCAACCGCAAGTACGTCCGACAGGCTCGCAGGCGCGGGCGGCGAGTAGGCGCCGAGCACGTCCTCGACTTGTGCGGCGATCCGCGTGAACGGGATCTGACCGCCGAGGAAGGCCGCCACGGCCACTTCGTTCGCGGCATTGAGCACGGCGGGAATGCCGCCGCCGGCCTCTGCCGCCTCACGCGCGAGGCGGGTTGCGGGAAAGCGAACCTCGTCCGGCTTGCGGAACGTCAGTTCACCGATTTCGGCGAGGTCCAGCGGTGCGCAGGGCGTATTCATACGCTCCGGCCAGGCCAGTGCCGAAGCGATCGGCACGCGCATGTCGGAAGGCCCGAGCTGCGCCAAAGTGGACCCATCCCGGTACTCGACCATAGAGTGGACGACGGACTGCGGGTGGACAATGATCCGCAGCTTGTCGAGGCCGACCGGGAACAGATAATGCGCCTCGATCAGTTCGAGGCCCTTGTTGAACATCGTCGCCGAATCGACGCTGATCTTCGCGCCCATGTCCCAGTTCGGGTGCTTGATCGCCTGCGCGGGCGTCGCCAGGGTCAGCCGGTCGAGCGACCAGTCGCGGAACGGCCCGCCGCTGGCGGTGAGCGTGATCCAGCGGACATGGTCCAGGCTGTTGCCCTGAAGGCACTGGAAGATGGCGTTGTGCTCGGAATCGATCGGCAGCAGCGTCGCGCCGTGGCGCTCCACCGCCGCCGTCATCACTTCGCCTGCCGAAACGAGCGCTTCCTTGTTGGCGAGCGCGATCACGCCGCCCTGCTCGATCGCCGCCATCGTCGGCGCTAGGCCCGCACAGCCGACGATGGCTGCAACGGTAACATCGGCGCCGCGCGCGGCCGCTTCCACGAGCGCCGCAGCGCCGCCCGAAGCCTCGATACCGGTTGCGGCCAGAGCCTCGCGCAGTTCGGGAAGACGCGCCTCATCGGCGACGACGGCGAGTTCTGCGGAGAATTCGACGGCCAGCCTGGCCAGTTCGGCAACGTTGCCGTTGGCCGTCATCGCGACGACGCGCCAGTCGGCAGGGTTGCGGCGAACGAGGTCCAGCGTCGATGCGCCGATGGAGCCGGTGGCTCCGAGAATGGAAATGGTACGCATGGTCGTCATCGCGGCTGGAAAAGGATCATCAGGCCTAGCACGAAAAGCACGGCCAGCAAGCCGTCGAGACGGTCGAAGAAACCGCCGTGGCCGGGAATGAAGTTGCCGGAATCCTTGACCCCGGCACGGCGCTTCATCCAGCTTTCGAAGAAATCGCCCGCCTGCGCGCAGACCGCGACCAGAATGCCGGTGAGCAGGCAAGTCAGGAATAGCGGCAGCGCGTTTGCGGTGAGATACCAGCAGGGCTGCATGCCGAAGCAGGCAGGCGCATCGGCGGCATTGCCTTGCGGATGAACCGAAAGCAGCCCTTCCTGCCAGAACCGCGCCGCGCCGAAGAGCACCAGCGTGGCGCCAAGCACCCCGCCCAGCAGGCCCGACCAGGTCTTGGAGGGGCTGATCGACGGTGCGATCTTGGGACCACCGAGGCTGCGCCCGGTGAAGTAGGCGCCCACGTCCACGCCGATCACGGCGAGCAGGATCGTCAGCAGCGGCGCCAGGCTGAAGGCCGGATTGCGCAGGAACAGCAGCATCGCTGCACCGATGCCGACATAGAGCATGCCGCCGAAATTGAAGGCGGCGCGCTCGCCGGGATGCTGCGTGCCGCCGCGCGCCAGGCGGACCCATTCCCACAGGACACCAAGCGCCACGGCACAGACGAACGCGGTCCAGACCGCGCCGCCGAGCCAGAGGGCTCCACCGGCCACGACCAGCATGACCGCCGCAGAAGCCGTCCGCACCCCGAGGTCGGACTTCTTTCTGGCCGGATCAGCGTCCGCCATAACGGCGCTCGCGGGACGTGAAGTCTTCGAGGGCCTGGCGCAGATGTTCGGCAGTGAAATCCGGCCAGAGCACTTCGGTGAACATCATTTCGGCATAGGCCGCCTGCCAGAGCAGGAAGTTCGACAGACGCACTTCGCCGGAAGTGCGGATCAGCAGGTCGAGCGGCGGCAGGTCCGCCGTGTCCAGTTCGGCCGCGATCGTCTCGGGCGTGATCGGTCCCTTGGCCGCAGCCTTGGTGGCAGCACGGGCGATCTCGTCCTGCGAGCCGTAGTTCAGCGCCACGGCGAGCGTCGTGCCGGTATTGGCGGCGGTCTTCGCCACCGCGCCCTCGACCAGTTCGACAACATCGGGCTTGAAGGCCTTGTAATCGCCGATGATCTTGAGGCGCACGCCGGCGGCCGCGAACTCGTCGAGATCGGAGAGGATGAAGCGCTTCATCAGGCTCATGAGGTCGGAGACCTCTTCCTCCGGCCTGCGCCAGTTCTCGGTGGAGAAGGCGTAGAGTGTCAGCGCTTCCAGCCCCATCTCACGCGCCCCGCGCACGACGCGGCGCACAGCTTCCACGCCGCGCTGGTGACCCAGCGCGCGCGGCAAATGGCGCTTTTTCGCCCAGCGCCCGTTGCCATCCATGATGATGGCAACGTGGCGCGCGGAAACGGGTTCGCTCTTGGCCATCAGGCGTTCCTCGAGTCGGGGGCCTTAGAGCCCGTTTGAAAAATGCCCAAAAGGGCATTTTTGTGCGGCACCGGCCCACGCCCCCACCCTACCACCCGCAGGATACTACCGTTGGGTGGTAGGGTGGGGGCGCCTGAGTCAAAATGGGCCGGTGCCGCAAAATTCGCATTCCGCGAATTTTCAAACAGACTCTGAGGCCTCACTTGCCGAGGATTTCCTTTTCCTTGGCGCCGAACACTTCGTCGAGCTGCTTGATGATGTCGTCGGTCAGCTTCTGGACTTCGGTTTCGCCGCGCTTGCGGTCGTCTTCCGAGATTTCCTTCTTCTTCTCGTCGGCCTTCAGGTTCTCGATACCGTCGCGGCGCACGTTGCGCACGGCGACGCGGGCCTTCTCGGCATAGGAGCTGGCAAGCTTGGCGAGTTCCTTGCGGCGTTCCTCGGTCAGATCCGGGATCGGCAGACGCAGGGTGTTGCCGTCGTTGATCGGGTTGAGGCCGAGACCGGCCGAACGGATCGCCTTCTCAACGGGGCCGATGTTCGACTTGTCCCAGACCTGCACCGAAAGCATGCGCGGTTCGGGTGCCGAGATCGTGGCGACCTGGGTAATCGGGGTATTGGCACCGTAGACGGTGACCATGATCGGCTCCAGCAGCGCGGTATTGGCGCGGCCAGTGCGCAGGCCCGAGAGATCGTGCTTCAGCGCTTCGATAGCGCCGGTCATGCGGCGTTCGAGGTCCGCCTTGTCATACTTCGCCATGTGTCAGGCTCCTTTCTGGACGACCGTCTTGGTGCCGCCGCCCGCGAGAACAGTGGCAAGATTGCCCTTCTCGCGGATCGAGAACACGACGATCGGGATTGCATTGTCGCGGCACAGGGCCACGGCGGAAGCGTCCATCACCTTCAGGTTGTCGGCGAGGACGGTGTCGTAATCGACCGAATCGTAACGCTTGGCGCCCGGGTTGGTCTTGGGGTCGCTGTCGTAGACGCCGTCTACGCTGGTACCCTTGAGCAGGGCATCGCAGCGCATTTCGGCGGCGCGCAGGGCAGCGCCGGAATCGGTGGTGAAGTAGGGGGCGCCAACGCCTGCCGCGAAGATCACGACGCGGCCCTTTTCAAGATGGCGTTCGGCGCGGCGGCGGATCACCGGCTCGCAGACCTGATCCATCTGGACGGCGGACTGCACGCGGGTTTCGACGCCGAGCTGCTCGAGCGCATTCTGCATCGCCAGGGCGTTCATGACGGTGGCCAGCATGCCCATGTAGTCGGCCTGCGCACGGTCCATGCCGCGCGCGGCGCCGGCCATGCCGCGGAAGATGTTGCCGCCGCCAATGACGAGGCAGATCTCCAGGCCGGTTTCCTTGGCGGCCTTCACTTCCTTGGCGAGCTCGGTGACGAATTCGGGGTCGATCCCGAACTGCTGGCTTCCCATCAAGACTTCGCCCGACAGCTTGAGAAGGACGCGCTTGTAGGGGGAAGAACTCATGGCCGCACAATCTCCTCTGGGCATTTTGCCCAATTCCAGGCCGCCCGGCTTTAGGAGCGCAGGGGCGGCTTGCCAAGGGGCGAGCTTGTGGAAGAGCGCGGCCGAGCGGCGCGATCCTTCGGACTACCCTTTCAGAGGTATGGCTTACGAGCGGATCGCCAAGGCGCAGGCGTCACGGAAGACCGATCCATACTTGCGCGAACAACGCCTCTCAGAGAGAAAATTCCGCCAGTTCCCGCTCCCTCAAGTCATAAGCGATCTGCGACCGGGCGACGTCGGCCATGCGGCGCTCCGCCCAGTCGATCATGGCCTGAAGCGCATCGAGCAGTTCGCGGCCCAGCGGCGTTATCGCATAGCCGACCGTTACCGGAACCGTCGGCACGACATGGCGCATAACCAGCCCATCCCGTTCCAGCGAACGCAGCGTCTGGCTGAGCATCTTCTGCGAGATGCCCTCGATATGCCGCTTCAGGGCATTGAAACGCATCTCTCCGCTACCCGTGCCTAGCGTCGTCAGGATCAGCACACTCCACTTGTCGGCAATGCGGTCGAGCAACTGCCGGGTCGGGCAATTGGCCGCATAGACGTCCGGCGTCCTTTGCGCGGTTTCCTCGGGGTAACCCGGTGCGATGAAAGTGCCTTCTTGCATGGATGCGCTCCATGACACACCTGGTCACTATTGGAAACCACTGGAGTATTCTCGCAATGAAGATCGCAGTCCTGGGCGCCAGCGGCCGTGCCGGATCGGAAATAACCAAGGAAGCCGCCGCACGTGGTCACGAAGTTCTTGCCATCGCGCGCAACCCCGAGAAGATCGCCGCCGCACCCGGCGTGACAGCGCAAGCGGGCGACGCCTCCGATCCCGCAGCGCTGGGCGCGCTCATCCCCGGCAGCGATGCCGTCATCAGCGCGCTGCATTTCGACGTTCCAGCCGAAACCCTGCTCTCCGCGATCCGCAAGGCCGGCGTCCCGCGTCTTCTCGTGACCGGCGGCGCAGCCAGCCTTGAGGTCGCACCCGGCAAGCGGCTCATCGATTCGCCCGATTTCCCCGAGGAATGGAAGCCGTTCGCCATGGGCGGCATCACCTTCCTCAACGCGCTGAAGCAAGTCGATGACGTCGACTGGACCTTCTTCTCCCCCGCCGCCCTGATCTTCGAAGGCCCGCGCACCGGCACCTATCGTTCGGGCACAGACCAGCTCGTCACCGACGATGCGGGCGAGAGCAGGATCAGCTTCGCCGACTACGCCATCGCCATGATCGACGAACTGGAAACGCCAAAACACAGCCGCGCGCGCTTCACCGCCGCTTACTGAAGCCGCGAAAAGCCATAGAAAAAGGGCCGGGAAGCCATAGCTCCCCGGCCCTTTTCTTATTGCGGTATCCGTGAAGGATCAGCCGGCGACAGCAGCAGCCACTTCGGCTGCGAAGTCGGTGACTTCCTTCTCGATGCCTTCGCCGAGCTGGAAGCGGACGTAGTCCTTCAGCACGATCTTGGCACCGGCTTCCTTGCCGGCCTGGTCGACGACCTGCTGGATCGGGGTCTTGTTGTCCATGACGAAGACCTGCGAGAGCAGCGCGTTTTCCTTGGCGTACTTGGCGATCGCGCCTTCGACCATCTTGGCCTGCACGGCTTCGGGCTTACCCGATTCGGCAGCCTTTTCCTGGGCGATCTTGCGCTCGCGCTCGATCAGCTCGGCGTCGAGATCGTCGGCGTTGAGGGCCAGCGGGAAGGCAGCGGCGATGTGCATCGCGATCTGCTTGCCGAGCGCTTCGAGAACGTCAGCCGAAGCTTCCGATTCGAGAGCGACCAGAACGCCGATCTTGCCGAGGTTCGGCGCGGCAGCGTTGTGCATGTAGGGAACGACGAGGCCCTGAGCGACTTCGACGGTCTTCAGGCGGCGAACCTGCTGGTTCTCGCCGATGGTCGCGACGTTGTTGGTCAGCGCGTCGCCGACGGTGCCGCCGGTCGGGTAGGCAGCCGCCTTGAGCGCTTCCACATCGTCACCCGAAACGCCGAGAGCGACTTCGGTGGTCTTGCGGACGAAGTCCTGGAACTGGTCGTTCTTCGCAACGAAGTCCGTTTCCGAGTTCACTTCGACGGCAACGCCCTTGGTGCCGGTGACGGCAACGCCGACCAGACCTTCGGCAGCCGTGCGGCTCGACTTCTTGGCGGCAGCAGCCAGACCGCGCGCGCGCAGCGCGTCGACGGCGGCTTCGAGATCGCCACCGGTTTCGTCCAGGGCCTTCTTGCAGTCCATCATGCCGGCGCCGGTGCGCTCGCGCAGGTTCTTCACGTCAGCGGCGGTGTAAGCCATCGCTCAAATCCTTTTGCTTGGTGGAGCCACGTTCCATGGCCTTAAAATTTGCAGAGCCGTACAGTGGCCCAAAATTCCCCGGGTCGCACAGCGGCCCAAAAAATTAACGCGCGCCAGGCCCATTGGACCCGGCGCGCGACAATTCCATGACGAAAGAGTCGTCGCCGGACCTATCAGGCCTCGACAGCAGCTTCTTCGGCAACCGGCACGTCCATGGCACCGATGTCGGCACCGCTGTTCACGATCGCGTCACGACCGCCCTTGGTGGCAGCCTGGGCGACGGCTTCGCAGTACAGGCGCACGGCGCGGCTGGCGTCGTCGTTACCCGGGATCGGGAACGAGATGCCCTGCGGGTTGACGTTGGTGTCGAGCACGGCGACGACCGGGATACCAAGGACGTTGGCTTCCTTGATGGCCAGGTCTTCCTTGTTGGCGTCGATCACGAACATCACGTCCGGGATACCGCCCATGTCGCGGATGCCGCCCAGCGACAGCTCAAGCTTGTCGCGCTCGCGGGTGAGCTGAAGGACTTCCTTCTTGGTCAGGCCGGTGGTGTCGCCCGAAAGCTGCTCTTCAAGAGCCTTGAAGCGCTTGATCGAACCCGAGATCGTCTTCCAGTTGGTGAGCATGCCGCCCAGCCAGCGGTGGTTGACGTAGTGCTGACCGCAAGCGCGGGCAGCCTGGGCGATCGGCTCCTGAGCCTGACGCTTGGTACCGACGAACAGCACCTTGCCGCCGGCCTGGACGGTGGCCGAGATGAACTCGAGCGCACGGGCCATCAGGGGCACGGTCTGCGACAGGTCGATGATGTGGATGCCGTTGCGCGCGCCGAAGATGTACGGCTTCATACGCGGGTTCCAGCGGTGGGTCTGGTGACCGAAGTGCGCGCCGGCTTCGATGAGCTGCTGCATGGTGACGACGGGAGCCGCCATAATATAATTCCTTCCGGTTTGAGCCTCTGAAAAGCAGGAACCTGGCGGAAGTCCGAAGACCCTTGTCGCCAAAGCACCGGTATGTGCGCTTTCCATGTGGATTGCCCGAATCGGTAAAGTACCGCGAATTCGGCACTGTCCTTTCAAGCGGGGCCGCCCTTAACGCCGTTTCACGAAAAAGGCCAGCCCCAATCCAGCCCCCGCACAAGGCAGTTCGTCGCAGAGCCGCCATTCCCGAGGAATTGCGCGGGAAACGAAGCCGATTCCACCGCTTTTCCACAAGGTAGTCCCCAGGGTTAACACACCGGGAAGCACTTTCCATCCTGCGATGGAAAATCGGGGACTTGGAACCTCAATTGCCCATGGGGGTGCGGCAAGTACCAAGGACGCAGTCGATGAATGCGGTTTCATCCATCCTGTTCGGGATCGCCGCCACTTTCGCAATGATGACGATCTGGACAAGCTACCGGACCGCCCTGCCCGCTTTGCTCAGCCTGAAACGGAAACTGGACCAGCAAGGCGCTTCCCGCCCCGCATGCCACACCAGCCAGAGTGCGGGCCGACGGAAATCGGCTCCCGCCCGATCGACCGGCGCCCGAATGCACGCAATCCCCGCAGCCCTATCGGCATCTCATCAATGGAGGCGGCGCGAGCCCTCCAGTCCGAAAGCCTGATCTATGGTGCGGTCGTCCGCATCCATTTCGCGCTCCACGACATCTTCGAGAAGTTCGCTCGTGTGATCGATGATCGCCTGCATCTGCATGATCGCCTCGGCTACGGCAGCCGCCGACCGGCAGGACGGCATGAGGTCGACGATGATGACGAGACCATGCTGCGAATCGATCGAGAACCGGCACCCCAGCAGGCGATCGTGAAGCCGCGCGAGCGTGAGGCAAAGGGCTGAGCCGGGCTCGACTTCCTCCAGAACCAGACCCTTGATCTGTATCCAGTCATCCACCCCGAACACCGACCATACGCTGCCGGTCTCGCGATCGGTCAGCACCAGTTCGGCCGCATCGATTTCCTCGACATCGAACTGATTGGCGTCGCACCAGTCGCGCAGCCCTTCCAGTTCCAGCAACGCGTCGCCGCTCATCTCGAAGCCGCTCATTTCGAAACCTGCCGCATCATGCAGACGTCCGGTTGTGACCTGACGGTTTTACGCTTGACAGCATGAGAACAAATTGAGAACAACTGCATCACAGGAACATTAATAGAACGATTCTGGATTTTCCACAAGCTCCCCACAGGGCTCGCGACTCTCCGTCCCGCAAGGACTGCGGATGTCGGTTCGAAAGGAAATGTCATGACTGCTTTCGCCGCCTGCCTGTTTGCCGTGGCCGCATATGTCTCGGCCCATGTCATTGCCGCAAGCTGGCTGCGCCATGCAGGCGCGGCGCGCGCGCTGCAGGCACAGCTTCGCGAATGCACCGATACGGTGGCGCTGGGCTGGAAAGTGGTGGAGCGCGTGCCCCTGCCCGCGCTCTCCATGCTCAGAAAGGACCGTTCGGTGCGTCCGCGTCGCCAGTCGCAGTGGACTGTGGCGGAACGTCCTGGCCTTGAATGGCCCGAGTATGGCGCGGAGCTCGCCGCCTGACTTTCGCATAAGTGGCGATCCCGATGGGAATCAGGATCAGGTAGGCGATGGTGATGACGGCCAGGGTGAACCAGGGTTCGGTCAGCAGCGCCGCCACGGTCAGGCCGACCAGAGCGATGACACCGAGGCGCAGGCTTGGCGGAGGACGCATGCGCGACCAGCTGAGCGTGGGCAGGCTCGAAATCATCAGGAAGGCGATCATGACCATCCATACGCCGACCGCGATCGGATTGGTGAATTCCGAAAGCCCGGTCGCGATCCACAGGTACATCGGCAGAAACGCCAGCCCCGCGCCGATCGGCGCGGGTACGCCGGTCAGGAAACCGGCCTGCTTGTGCGGTTGATCCAGCTCGTCGAGACGGGAATTGAACCGCGCAAGGCGCAGCACGCAGCAGATCGCGAATGCAAGCGCTGCAATCCACCCCAGGCTCGGAAGCTGGTGCAGCGTCCACAAGTAGACGATCAGCGCGGGCGCGACGCCGAACGAAATCGAATCGGCCAGACTGTCCAGTTCCGCGCCGAAGCGCGTCTGGGCTTTGAGCAGGCGTGCGGCGCGACCATCGATGCCATCGAGCAGTCCGGCCAGGATGATGGCCTGCACGGCTCGCTCATAGTCTCCGCCGATCGCAAACCGGATGCCGGTCAGGCCGGAGCAGAGCGCGGCCGCGGTAATGGCGTTGGGAACGAATACGCGCATCGGCAGCCCGCCGGCGATGCGGCGACGCACGGGAGAGCCTTCGCCCCCGCGCCCGCCGCCCGGGACTCCGCCGGGCTCGCCGCTCACTGCGAAATGCCCTCGATCACGGGCGCCGATCCCAGTTCAGCCAGTACCGTCTCACCCGCGACGATCCGCTGGCCCATGAGCACTTTCGGTTCGACCCCGGCCGGAAGATAGACGTCGACGCGGCTACCGAAGCGGATCAGACCGATTCGCTGGCCCGCAGCAATCATGTCGCCCGGCTTCACGAAAGGCACGATACGGCGCGCCACAAGCCCCGCGATCTGCGTGAAGCAGATGCGCAGGCCGTCGCCGCGCTCGACCAGGATATGCTGGCGCTCGTTTTCCTCGCTCGCCTTGTCGAGGTCGGCATTGAGGAACTTGCCGGGGATGTAGATCACCCTGCGCACGGTGCCGCCGATCGGGCTGCGATTGATGTGGACGTCGAAGACGCTCATGAAGATCGAGATGCGGGTGACCGGATCGGTCGGCATCGGCTGCGATCCGCTGCCGTCCTCGACCGTTAGTTCGCGCGGGGGCGAAACTTTGCCGATCAGCGTCACCAGGCCATCGGCGGGCGCGACGATGTAGCGATCGTCCTGCGGCGTCACGCGAACGGGATCGCGGAAGAACGCCAGCACGCAGAACGTGAGCAGCGCCAGCGGCCAACCGACCAGCGGACCGAACACGATCCAGCCCGTCAGGGCGACGGCAGCGGCAATGGCGCCGAACTTGCGACCTTCCGGGTGAACGGAAGGCCAGCTCCAGGACGCTTCGCCGCGTCCCTGATTATCGAGAATTTCTCCGGGCATCACCGTCCTCTAGTCACTGTACACCACCCCCGCAATGCCGGGAGGGCGCACCACGTTCCCATTCGCCGAGACTGGCGGGGATATTTCATGACGGGGATAGTTTCCGGGGTCCCCGAAGGGAATGCTCTTTTGAGAACCGGTGGTGGACAGGGCTGGATTCGAACCAGCGTACGCTTGCACGGGCAGATTTACAGTCTGCTGCCTTTAACCACTCGGCCACCTGTCCACACCAGTTACTGGCGGGGGTTCCTCTATCGAAGAACCCGTTGTGTTGAAGCTCCGAAACCAGAGCCTCGCTGCCGAGGAGCGCGCCTATGTAGAACCCGGCCTTGCCTGTCAATGGGGGGAATGGCAGGAGCGGCATAGTTTTTTCGAATAAGGACAATTTTAATGAGCAATCGTGGCGACCGGGAAGACGGCGACCGCGCGGGCGGACGCTCCGGCAAGCCCCTTCGGGGCCGTGCGGGCCGTATGAAGAACGGCCGTGGCAGCGGCAGGGCCAGTACCGGCATGGTTCGCCTTTGGGGCCGCCATGCCGTGGAAGCTGCGCTCAAGAACCCGAATCGCAGCCATCGCAAGCTCTGGGCGACTCGCGAGGGCGTCGAATCGCTGGACGGAGAGCTTCCCAGCGATTTCCCTGTGGAATGGGCCCAGCCCGCCGATCTCGCACGCCTGGTCGCGCGGGACGCGCCGCATCAGGGCCTGGTGCTCGAATGCGCGCCGCTGGACGATATCTTCATCGACGACGTGCTCGAAGGCGATCCCTCGCGCCCGGTGGTCGTGCTGGATCAGGTAACCGATCCGCACAACGTAGGCGCCATCATGCGTTCGGCCGCCGCCTTCAACGCCTGCGCCATCGTTACGCAGGATCGCCATGCGCCGCCCGAATCGGGAACGCTGGCCAAGAGTGCATCCGGGGCGCTGGAAATTCTCCCCTGGGTTCGCGTCGTCAATCTCGCCCGCGCGCTCGAAGAGATCGCCGAAGCCGGATATTGGCGCATCGGCCTGGACGGCGAAGCGACGACGACCCTGGGCGAGGCCCTGCCCACCGGGCCTGTCGCGCTGGTTCTGGGCGCAGAAGGTGACGGCATGCGGCACAATATCGTCCAGCACTGTGACGCCATCGCCAAGTTGCCGATCAGCGAGGCGATGGAAAGCCTCAACGTAAGCAACGCGGCCGCCATCGCACTCTACGCTGCGGCGACGCGCCCACTGTAACGCGGAACATCGAAGGGGCACTCATCATGAACCGAATCGAACGGCGTCCTTTGGGGCGCCGCTTGTTCGCCGGTCTGGGCGTAACCGCCCTGGCCCTGCTGGCCGCAGCCTGCATCTTTGCGCCGGGCAAGTTCACGTCCACCCTGGACTTGCGCAAGAATCGCACCTTCTCGTTCCGCTATGCGGGCGAGATCGTGATGGTGCCGCTCCAGATGTCCAAGCCCAAGGCCTTCGAGCCTGAAGCCTGTCATGACGAGGATTACAACGACCGTCCCTGCACCGAGGAGGAACTTGCCCAGCAGAAGACGGACTGGGAGAAATCCACCGAGGAAAAGCGGAAGAGCGACGCCCAGGCCGCGCAGATGCTGACCGGCGGCCTCGATCCCAGCGATCCGAAGGCCGGTGAGCAGATAGCCGAAAAGCTGCGCCGCCAGACGGGCTGGAACAAGGTGGTCTATATCGGCGACGGCAAGTTCGACGTCGATTTCGCCACGACCGGCCGTCTCGACCACGATTTCGCGTTCCCGACGATCGAAGGCTTTGCGATGAGCAACAGCTTCGTCCAGCTCACGTTGCGCCGCGACGGCTCGGTGCGAATGGATGCGCCTTCATTCGGCCCTCAGGGCGGTGCAGCGGGCATGGGCGCGATGATGAGCGGTCTCGCGCAGGAAAAGGGCGGTTCGGATGCGACACCCGGCACCACCGCTGCGGACGGCATCTTCACCCTGACCACCGATGGAGAAATCCTGGCCAACAACACCGACGAAGGCCCCCAGACCGCTCCGGGCGGCAAGGCGCTTGTCTGGACGATCAATCCCCGGACCGCGGCAGCCCCCACGGCGCTCGTCAAACTGGCACCCTGATCGCGAGATCCTGCGGGTAGGCACGACCCGCCCGCAGGAACCTTCCCGCGCTCCAAAACGAAAAACGCCGCGCCGACCCGAAGGTCAGCGCGGCGTAATCATGTTCAGCCTGCGAGGCGTAGCAGGCTGCAAGGATGCTTAGTTTACAGCGTCCTTGAGGCCCTTGCCGGCCTTGAACTTCGGCTGAGCCGAAGCCTTGATTTCCATGGGCTCGCCGGTGCGCGGGTTACGGCCGGTCGAGGCCTTGCGCTTGGCGACCGAGAAAGTGCCGAAGCCGACGAGGCGAACTTCGTCGCCAGCCTTCAGCGCGCCGGTGACTGCGTCGAACACGCTTTCGACAGCCTTGGTGGCATCGCTACGGGTAAGACCGCTCGAGTCTGCAACGGCGCTGATGAGATCGTTCTTGTTCATTATGGGTACCCCCTAACCTTTCATTTGAATCGGATGTGACGGGATATTCGGATTCGCCTCTAAACGCGACGGAATTGAGCCGTTTTTACCCGCGCTGTCAAAGGCTAAACATGGCGGAAACGGGCACTTTATCGCGTTTTTCCGCCGTTCAGATGACAAATGCTGATTTGTGCAGTGCAGCATCCGGCGTGCGGCCGCCTTTCGGCGGCGCCCTATGAACTCCCGGAGCTTCCGATATTACCGCTTCAGCGGGCTTCTCGAAATCGCGCAGCAGAATCAATCGCGTACCGGCAGCGTCAGCCAACCACAAAATCAGGCAGGCACAAAAAAGGCGGTTCGAAAACGAACCGCCTCTCAAGTTGCCCGGCCCTGACGAGCCGGACACATGGCCGCAGCTTACGCCTGGGCGTCGTTGACACGGCGCTCGGCGATGCGAGCGCGCTTGCCGGTACGACCACGCAGGTAGTACAGCTTCGCACGACGCACGACGCCGCGACGGACAACGGTGATCGAATCGATGTTCGGCGAGTAGAGCGGGAATACGCGCTCCACGCCTTCACCGAAGCTCATCTTGCGGACGGTGAAGTTCGAACCCATGCCACGGTTCGAGCGCGCGATGCACACGCCCTCGTAAGCCTGGACGCGGGTGCGGGTGCCTTCAACCACCTTCACGCCGACGCGGACGGTGTCGCCCGGACGGAAGGTCGGGATATCCTTGGCGGCCTTGGCAATTTCCTCGGCCTCGATCTGCTGAATCAGGTTCATGAACCTAAGTCCTCGTTTTTGCGCCGCGCACCAGAGGCAGACTGGCCCCGAACGTCACTGCGACGTTCCCAAAGGTCCGGCCTGCGTGACCGTGTATCTTCCTCCGCCTTTTGTTTCCGCCAGGCGGCGATCTTCGCATGATCCCCCGATCGCAGCACTTCAGGGATCGTGCGCCCTTCCCATTCGGTGGGCCGGGTATATTGCGGGTATTCGAGAAGACCGTCCTCGAACGATTCCTCGGTCCCGCTGGAAGCCGCGCCCATTACGCCGGGAAGCAGCCGAATGCAAGCGTCAAGCAGCAGGATTGCCGCGGGTTCGCCGCCCGAGAGCACCGCATCGCCCACCGACATCTCTTCCACCTGACGGCCGACGAAGATGCGCTCGTCGAAACCTTCGAAGCGGCCGCACAGGATGGTGACGCCGGGGCCGTCCGCCAGTTCGCGCACGCGTGCCTGCGAGATCGGCTTGCCGCGGGGGGTCATCGCGATGATCGGCGCATCGGGATTGATCGCACGGGCGTGGTCGATTGCAGCGGCCAGAACGTCCACCTTCAGCACCATGCCCGCACCGCCGCCTGCGGGCGTATCGTCCACGGTGCGGTGCTTGTCGGAGGCGAAATCGCGCATGTGGACGGGGTTCATGGCCCACTTGCCCTCCGCCAACGCCCTGCCCGCAAGGCTGACGCCGAGCGTGCCGGGGAACATCTCCGGGTAGAGGGTGAGGACGGTGGCGTTGAAAGTCATGCCCCCGCGCAAAGCCCAAATTGGGGCCGGCGGCAAGGGGAAAGCACCGAATTTCGCCGTTCAGAGCGGTTCCCAGACTTCCGCCGGCAGGAAAGCCCGGTCGATCGCGATCTCTTCGCGCAGCCATTCACGCAGACGCTCGATCTTGCGGACGCCCGCGCGGCTTTCCGAATGAACCAGCCATTGCGCCGGGCCCGGATAATAGAGCGTCCCGAAAGGTTGCACGAGGCGCCCTGCGTCCAGTTCCGCACGCCAGAACAGCGGAGACATCAGCGCAATGCCGAAACCTTCGCGCATCGCCGTCGCTTCCTGAAGCTGGTTGTCGAAGACGATCCCGGTACGCGGCGGCGGCGGTGTGCCGATGCCGTTAACGGCGAACCAGCCTGCCCACCAACGGTCGTTCGGTGCGAATCGCTCTACGGATAACAAGTCTTCCGGTTTTTCGATGGCGTTCCTTTCGAGAAAAACCGGCGCGCAGATCGGGGAGAAATGCTGACGAAACAGAAAATCGGCGCGCAGCCCGTCCCACTTGCCGTAGCCCACGCGGATTGCCGCATCGTAAGGCGAGGTCGCCAGATCGACGACTTCGTTGCTGAGCGACATGCGCACCGCCAGATCGGGATGGCGCAACTGGAAACGGCCGATCCGCTCGCTCAACCAGCTCGCCCCGATCGAAACCGAGGCATTGAGCGACAGCACGTCTTCATCCTCGCTCCACACTGCGGCGAAGGCGTCGGTCATCGATGCGAAGGCCCCGGTGAGTGCCGGTAACAGGCGCCGCCCGACATCGGAGAGGCGCACCCTGCCCTTTTCACGCACGAACAGCGGCTTGCCGACGCGATCCTCCAACTGCCGGATCTGGTAGGAAACCGCCGCCTGCGTCATTGCCAGCTCTTCCGCCGCGCGCGAGAAATTCTCATGCCGCCCCGCCGCTTCGAAAGCGCGGATGGCAGTCAGGGGAGGAAGCCGATCCATCGCGGGATGATAAGGCAGCCTTATAGGTCATGCCAGAGGCTTTGTTGGCCTGGCGAAGGTCGATCCGGCAAGTTCCAACCATTGGATGGAGGAACCGGACAATGCAGGATCAACACTTCATGCAGCAGTGGAATGCCGGGCACGACCGGTTTTCCGAAGAACTCGATCACGGCCTTGCCAAGAGGGTCGGGAAGATCGCGGCCCGCCTTCGCCGCCGGGTGCCGCAGCAGCACCGGCCGGAGCGGTGCGGGCAGGAAACGCAGTTGGCCCGCAAGGCCCGCCTGACATCGCTCGGCGTCATCGGCGGCGTTCTTGCCGGGGCAAGCCTGGGCATGGTGGCGCCGCTGGTGCTCGCGATAGACTGCCCACAGACGCCCTTCGAAGCGGCCCGCTTATGCACCCGGGCCGCGCTTACCTGAAACAAAAAGGCCGCCCCGAGGGGCGGCCTTTCGTTCATTCTTCCGCGAAGACGGCGGTGATGACCAGGCGTTCGTGATCCCATTCGGGAACGGCGGCGGGGATCATCGGCACCATGAAGCGGCGCCGCTTCCCGGTCCCTTGGCCATCCTCGCCTGCCGGACGCTCGATCTCGATCACGTCACCCGCGCCGAAGTTCTCGACCGCGACGCAGATGCCGAGTTCGTCACCCGCGTCAGAGACCGCGCGCAGCCCCAGCAGGTCGGCGTGATAATATTCGCCTTCCTCCAGTTCCGGCATCGACGCGCGAGGAACGGTGAGCGCAGTACCGCGCAGCTTCTCGGCAGCCGTGCGATCCGGCACTTCCTCGAAACGCGCGATCGCGCCGCCCTTCCCGTCATCGCGCAGCTTGGCGAGCGTCAGGGTGGAATCGTTAAAGGCGCGGTAGCGCTTGAGCGCCGCCACGCCTTCACCGAACAGCTTGAGGCGAACCTCGCCCGTCACGCCGTGCGCGCCAGTGATGGCAGCGAGCGTGACGGGGCGGTCTTGACCAGCCATCTGGATCCGACCTGAAGCTTAGGCTTCGGTCGATTCCTCAGCAGCTGCTTCAGCAGGCGCTTCTTCAGCGGCCGGAGCGGCAGCAGCAGCGGCGGCAGCTTCTTCAGCTTCACGCAGCTTCTCGGCCTTTTCCTCGGCGCGGTCCTTGGCCTTCTGGCCCGGCTCGCCCTTCTTGGCGTTCACGGTAGCAGCGCGTTCCTTGATGCCGGCCTTGTCGAGCAGGCGGGCAACGCGGTCGGTCGGCTGAGCGCCAACGCCGAGCCAGTAACGCACGCGGTCTTCGACCAGACGGACGCGGTTTTCATCGTCCTTGGCGAGGATCGGGTTATAGGTGCCGACCTGCTCAAGATACTTGCCGTCGCGCGGAGCGCGCGAGTTGGAGACGACGATCTTGTAGTAAGGACGCTTCTTCGCGCCACCGCGCGACAGACGGATCGAAACGGACATTGCTCTACCTTTCCTTCAAATCTTCAAAAATTACTTCTTAAGAAACTTGCCGAGATCGGGGCCACCGAGGCCCGGCATACCGCCGCCTCCAAGACCGCCGCCGCCCAGGCCCCCACCAAGGCCGGGCATGGCGGCATCGAGGCCGCCCTTTCCGAACATCGCGGCCAGCCCCTTGAGGCCGCCCATCTTCTTGATCTGCTTCATGGCCTTGGACATCTCCTGGTGCATTTTCAGCAGCTTGTTGACGTCCTGGACATTGGTGCCCGAACCGTTGGCGACGCGGATCTTGCGCTTGGCGTTGAGCAGCGCGGGGTTGATGCGCTCCTTCGGAGTCATCGAACCGATGATAGCATCCATGCGCAGCAGCACGCGGTCGTCCATGCCGGAGGCCTGCATCGCCGCCTTGGCCTTCTTCATGCCCGGCATCATGCCGGCCAGAGCGCCAAGGCCGCCCATCTTCTGCATCTGGCTGAGCTGCATGCGCAGGTCGTTCATGTCGAACTTGCCCTGCTCCATGCGCTTGGCCAGCGCTTCGGCTTCCTCGACCTTGACCGCTTCGGCCGCCTTTTCGACGATCGAGACGATATCACCCATGCCGAGGATGCGGTTGGCGACGCGGCTCGGGTGGAAGACCTCAAGGGCCTCCATCTTTTCGCCGGTGCCCGCAAACTTGATCGGCTTGCCGGTAACGGCCCGCATCGACAGCGCCGCACCGCCGCGCGCGTCACCGTCCATACGGGTGAGCACGACGCCGGTCAGATCGACTTCGCCGGCGAACGACTGCGCGACGTTGACCGCGTCCTGACCTGTCAGCGAGTCGACCACGAGCAGCGTTTCACGGGGGTTCGAGATGGCGGCAACCGCCTTCATCTCGTCCATGAGCTGGGTATCGACGTGGAGACGGCCCGCGGTGTCGAGCAGCAGCACGTCCACGGCCTGAAGGCGGGCGGACTGCATCGCGCGGGTGGCGATCTCGGTCGGCTGCTGGCCGGCGATGATCGGCAAGGTGGCGACGCCGACCTGCTCACCCAGAACGCGAAGCTGTTCCTGCGCCGCCGGACGGTTGACGTCCAGCGAGGCCATAAGGACCTTCTTGCCCTGCTTCTCGCGCAGGAGGCGGGCGATCTTGGCGGTGCTGGTGGTCTTGCCCGAGCCCTGAAGGCCGACCATCATGATGACGACCGGAGGCGCGGCGTTGAGATCGAGTTCGGCGGTCTCTTCGCCGCCCAGCATCTCGATCAGCGCGTCGTTGACGATCTTGACGACCTGCTGGCCGGGCGTGACCGACTTCAGGACCGACTGTCCGACAGCCTTTTCGGTAACCTGATCGACGAAGCGGCGCACGACGGGGAGCGCGACATCGGCTTCGAGCAGCGCGATGCGCACTTCGCGCATGGCATCGCGAACGTCCTGCTCCTTGAGCGCGCCGCGGCCACGCAGCTTGTCGAAAACGCCGCCAAGACGATCCGAAAGGCTGTCGAACATGCCTAACTCCACTTTCGGCGGGCCACAGGACCAGCCAGAACGCCAAAAACGCCGGTGGGCGAAACCTCGCTGACCGGCGTGACAGAAACCTTATGCGAAAAACGCCGGCGGACGAAACCTCGTCGGCCAGCGTATCGCGTTTCCGCGAAACTGATATGTCGAAATAACCGAACGAAGAAAACTTTGAAAGGCTATTTCTGTGAAATGGTGGAGCCTAGCGGGATCGAACCGCTGACCTCCTGCATGCCATGCAGGCGCTCTCCCAGCTGAGCTAAGGCCCCATTCACTTCATCGGATCGACCTGGGAGGTTCGATCCGCTTCCCGCGCTTCGGCTAACGCCCCCGGTTGGGAGGCCGCCCTCTAGATGGGGTTCTCCGGACTGGCAAGAGGAAATTTTCACGAGCCTGTCATTTTTCGAATGGAGGCCGGAAACGCGCGCTCCCGCCTTTCCATCGCCTTTCCCCATGCACCCCCGCTCATCCTGAGCCTGTCGAAGGATGGAGGCCTCCCGCCACGCCGCAGGGGGCTTCGACAAGCTCAGCCTGAGCGGGTTGAAAGCAATTATCCCAGAAGCGAGAAAGGGCGCGGCTGCCGAAGCGCCGCGCCCTTTCCTGAATTCGATATCGGCCGAGCCTTACTCGTCGCGGTCGCCGTCGTCGTCGCCGCCGCCGATACCGAGATCGTCGTCACCGCCGAGGTCGACGTCGTTGTCCGGCGAATCACCGTCGTCGTCGATGTCCAGATCGTCTTCGGCGAGATCCGAATCCTCGGTCTCGACGGCTTCCTTCTTCTGGATTTCCTCATAGGGAATCGGCTGCTTGGACTTCAGCACCGGCTCCGGGTGCCACGAATGGCCGCACTCGATGCAGGTGACCGGGTCATCCTTGCCCAGGTCGTAGAAGCGGGTGCCGCATTTCGGGCAGCCGTGCTTGGCGCCCCACTCAGGCTTTGCCATGAAATGTCCTCATACTGCGCGCCCGAACGGTACGGGCGTGAATTCCGTGTCTTGATGGGAGGGCCGGCGCGCAAAATCAAGCGTCCCGGCTGCATCAGGGCGCGCGCCTTGCCATAGGCCGCCCCCGCTGTCAAAAGCCCGGCGATTTTGCGCCCCTCCAGTCTGAGAGAAGCACGCCCGTGAGCCACGACACCACCGCCCCCATGCGCCCCCGCCGTTTCCTGCCCGCAGGTCCGCTGAAGGGCAGGATTCGCGTGCCGGGCGACAAGTCGATCAGCCATCGCTCGATCATGCTGGGGGCGCTGGCCGTGGGCGAAACCCGCGTGACCGGCCTGCTGGAAGGTGAGGACGTGCTCGCCACCGCCGCCGCCATGCGGGCCATGGGCGCAAGCGTGGAGCGCGTCGGTGACGGGGAATGGCGCGTAAACGGCGTGGGCGTCGGCGCCCTGCTCCAGCCCGAAGGCCCGGTGGACATGGGCAATTCCGGCACCTCGACCCGCCTCCTGATGGGCCTTGTCGCCAGCCATCCGATCAATGTCAGTTTCACGGGCGACGCCTCGCTTTCCAAGCGCCCGATGGGCCGCGTGATCGATCCCCTCTCGGAAATGGGCGCCAGCTTCGAAGCAAGCGAAGGCGGCCGCCTTCCCCTGATCGTGCGCGGCGCTTCGCCGGCCGTGCCGATCACCTATCGCCTGCCGGTCGCCTCCGCACAGGTAAAGAGCGCGATCCTGCTCGCCGGCCTCAACACGCCGGGCGAGACTACCGTGATCGAGCCGGTGCCGACCCGCGACCATTCCGAACGCATGCTCAAGGGCTTCGGCGCAGATCTCACCGTCACTGTTGAAGCCGACGGCACCCGCGTCATCACCATCAAGGGCGAAGCGGAACTGAAGCCCCAGGTCATCGACGTACCGGGCGACCCCTCCTCGGCAGCCTTCTTCATCGTTGCCGCACTGGTGACGCCGGGCAGCGAAGTCGTGATCGAGAACGTCGGCCTCAACCCCACCCGCGCCGGCCTTGTCGAAGTGCTGCGCCAGATGGGCGGCCAGATCGAGTTCCTGAACGAACGCGAGGTCGGCGGCGAGCCGGTGGCCGACCTGCTGGTCAGGCACTCGGCGCTCAAGGGCATCGAAGTCGATCCCGCCATCGCCCCTGCCATGATCGACGAATTTCCCGTCCTCTTCGTCGCGGCCTCACTGGCCGAGGGCGTCACCGTCAGCAGCGGGCTCGACGAGCTGCGCGTGAAGGAATCGGACCGCCTCGCCGCCATGGCCGCCGCCCTGACGCTCGCCGGCGCGCAGATCGAGGAGCGCGAGGACGGCCTTGTCATTACCGGCACCGGCGGCACCCCGCTGCCCGGCACGGCCACCGATGCGCAAGTGACCACCCACCTCGACCACCGCATCGCCATGTCGATGGCGGTAGCCGGTCTCGTCAGCAGCGGCGGCGTGGAAGTGGACGATACCCGCCCGATCGCCACCAGCTTCCCCAATTTCGAGGACCTGCTGGCCAGCCTCGCCGGATAAGGGCATTCTCGCAGTGGGCGGCTATCCTTTCAGCTGCCCACTGATGTGGAGTGCGCATGATTCTCGACCTGCCGCAATGGCTCAGCAACGTCCTCGGCTTCACCGGCACGGCGCTCTGCATCGCCGCCTATGCCTACATCACATATGAGGACGATCCGAACCGCTACCTCCAGCACGGGATGAACTTCCTTGGCGCTGTGCTGCTGCTCATTTCGCTGATGGTGAACGTGAACCTGCCCTCGATCGCGATGGAAGGCCTCTGGGCGGTCGTCGCCGGATGGGGACTGGTGAAGGCCTTCATGGCCCGCCGCCGCCAGCCCGCCACGGCGGAACAGCCGACCTTGCACTGATCGCGCCGAGCCGCCATGACCGCGCGATGATTATCGCCGTAGACGGACCCACCGCTTCGGGCAAAGGCACTATCGCCAAGGCCCTCGCCCACCATTTCGGACTGCCCCACCTCGACACCGGCCTGCTCTATCGCGCGGTCGGCCGTCAGTGCTTCCTTGACGGCGGCAATCCCGACGATCCCGTCGATGCCCTTGCCGCCTGCACCTTCCCCGAAGGCCTGCTGGAGGACGCCGAACTGCGCTCCGAAGCCAGCGGCGGCCTGGCGAGCCGCGTCTCGATCCACCCGGTCGTGCGCCAGGCCCTCTTCGAACGCCAGCGCGCCTTCGCCACCCAGTCCGGCGGCGCCGTGCTCGACGGGCGCGACATCGGCACGGTGATCGCCCCCGAAGCCGAAGCCAAGCTGTTCGTCGATGCCTCCGTAGAGGCGCGCGCGCAGCGCCGCTTCCTCGAAATGCACGCGCAGGGCCGCGACATCTCGCTGGAGGCGATCACCGCCGACCTCGCCGCGCGGGACGAGCGCGACCGGGGCCGCAAGGACGCCCCGCTGGTGGCGGCGGGCGACGCCGTGCTGATCGACACCTCTGAACTGAAGCGCGAGGAAGCCATCGCCGCCGCCATCGCCGCCGTGGACGCCCTGCGGGTCGCCTGACCGGCCCGGAACGACGACGAACGCCCCGTTCCGGCGCCAATTTCCTTGCATTTCGCCCCTCATGGGCGTAGGGGCCGCCGGTCTGGAGAACCGCAACGGTTCGACAGGCGCCGCGGACGGCATTCGGCCCCCGCGGCGGTCGGCCCTTTTGGCCCGTGCTTCGCAATGGTGCGACGTGCGGAGGAAAGACCGGCGGATTCAACCGCCTGGCCGGGAAAATCGTTACAAAGGAAAGTGCCTTAATGGCTTCTTCTGCCAATCCGACTCGCGACGATTTCGCGAAAATGCTCGACGACCAGCTCGGCGGCGTCGCCGACGACGGCTTTGAAGGCCGCGTGGTCAAGGGCACCATCACCGCCATCGAAAACGACAAGGCCGTCATCGACGTTGGCCTCAAGAGCGAAGGCCGCGTGCCGCTGCGCGAATTCGCGCGCGGTGAAGGCGAGCACGGCCTCAAGGTCGGTGACGAAGTCGAAGTCTACGTCGACCGCGTCGAGAACGCCGACGGTGAAGCGATGCTGTCGCGCGACCGCGCACGCCGCGAAGCCGCCTGGGACAAGCTCGAAAACGAATTCGGTGAAGGCAAGCGCGTCGAAGGCGTGATCTTCGGCCGCGTCAAGGGCGGCTTCACCGTCGACCTCGACGGCGCCGTTGCGTTCCTCCCCGGCTCGCAGGTCGACATCCGCCCCGTGCGCGACGTCACCCCGCTGATGGACGTGCCGCAGCCCTTCCAGATCCTGAAGATGGACCGTCGCCGCGGCAATATCGTCGTGTCGCGCCGTGCCGTCCTCGAAGAAACGCGCGCCGAACAGCGCAGCGAGCTGATCGACAAGCTGAGCGAAGGCCAGGTCATCGAAGGCGTCGTCAAGAACATCACCGACTACGGTGCGTTCGTTGACCTCGGCGGCATCGACGGCCTGCTCCATGTCACCGACATGAGCTACAAGCGCGTCAACCACCCGAGCGAAGTGATCGCCATCGGCGACACCGTGAAGGTGCAGATCATCCGCATCAACCAGGACACCCAGCGCATCAGCCTCGGCATGAAGCAGCTGGAAAGCGATCCGTGGGAAGGCGCAGCCGTCAAGTACCCCGTGGGCGCCAAGCTCACCGGCACCGTCACGAACATCACCGAATACGGTGCCTTCGTGGAACTGGAAGCCGGCATCGAGGGCCTTGTCCACGTTTCGGAAATGTCCTGGACCAAGAAGAACGTCCACCCCGGCAAGATCGTCTCGACCTCGCAGGAAGTCGAAGTGGTCGTTCTCGAAGTCGATTCGGACAAGCGCCGCATCTCGCTCGGCCTCAAGCAGGCTCAGCAGAACCCCTGGGAAGCCTTCGCCGAGAAGCACCCCGTCGGTTCGCAGGTTGAAGGCGAAGTCAAGAACGCGACCGAATTCGGTCTGTTCATCGGCCTCGACGGCGACGTGGACGGCATGGTTCACATGTCGGACATCGCCTGGGGCATCTCGGGCGAAGACGCGCTGGCTCTGCACCGCAAGGGCGAGCAGGTTTCGGCCGTGGTTCTCGACGTCGACGTCGAGAAGGAACGCATCAGCCTCGGCATGAAGCAGCTTGAGCGTGGCGCTCCGGCCGCTGGCGGCGTTGCCGCAACCGGTGGCAGCTCGCTGCGCCGTAACGAAGTCGTCACCGTCACCGTTCTCGAAGTTCGCGACGGCGGCCTGGAAGTCCAGGCTGGCGACGATGGCGCCACCGGCTTCATCAAGCGTTCGGACCTCGGCCGCGACCGCGACGAGCAGCGCCCCGACCGCTTCCAGGTCGGCCAGAAGCTCGACGCCATGGTCACCGGTTTCGACCGTTCCAAGAAGCCGAACTTCTCGGTCAAGGCTCGCCAGCTTCACGAAGAAAAGGAAGCTGTCGAACAGTACGGTTCGTCGGACTCGGGCGCTTCGCTCGGCGACATCCTCGGCGAAGCTCTCAAGAACCGTTCGTAAGAACGTTCAGAGCTTCACCGCACGGTGAACACGTAGAGGCCCGCCCGGAGCGATCCGGGCGGGCCTTTGCTTTTGGGGTCGTGCGAATCCAATCCCCTTCCCCTCACCACGCCGAGCGCCTAGATCCCTTCCCAAGGAGAGATCCCATGCTCGAAGTCCACCAGTTCCCCTGCCTCAGCGACAACTACGGCTACCTGCTCCACGATCCGGCGAGCGGCCAGACCGCCTGCATCGACACGCCCGATGCCGACGAATATCTGCGCCAGGCCGCGCAAAAGGGCTGGCAGATCACCCAGATCTGGAACACCCACTGGCACCCCGACCACGCGGGCGGCAACGGCGCCATCAAGGCCGCCACCGGCTGCACGGTCATTGCCCCCGAAGGCGATGCCGGGAAGATCGCAGGCGTGGACCGCACCGTCGAGCAAGGCGACGTGGCGTTGCTGGGCGACTGGAAAGCCCATGTTCTCGACGTAGGTGGCCATACCATGGGCCACTGCGCCTACCACCTTCCCGAAGCACAAATCGCCTTCGTCGGCGATTCGGTCTTCGCGCTGGGCTGCGGGCGCATGTTCGAAGGGCAGCCAGCGCAGTTCTGGGAAAGCCTCCAGCGCATCAAGGCGCTGCCGATCGATACCATGCTCTACTGCGCGCACGAGTATACGGCCGCGAATGCCAAATTCGCGCTTCATGCCGATCCCGAGAACGAAGAACTCGCCGCTTATGCCGACGATATCGCACGCGCGCGTGCAGCGGGCCTGCCGACCGTCCCGACCAAGCTCGGCCGGGAACTTCTGACCAATCCGTTTCTGCGCGCCGACGATCCGGCGATCCAGGCACGCTGGGCGCCCGAAGGCGCGCGCGGCGACGCCGTGGTGACATTCGCGGCACTGCGCGAGGCCAAGAACAGCTTCTGAAAAGCAAGGAGGCGGGTGCCGCTGGCCCCCGCCTCATTCGATCATTCGTAGACGATGCGGACCTTGCCCGCCGCCTCAGCCGCGACGCGGCGTGCCGTGTCGGTGTCGTCCGCGAGTGCCAGAGCCACGCCCATGCGGCGATAGGGGCGTGTTACAGGCTTGGCGAAGACCCTCAGGTCCACTTCCGCGCCCGGCGTCGCCAGAGCCTCTGCCTGCCCCTCATAGGCGAAGGAATCGCTGTCCCGATCGGCCAGGATCACCGCCGAGGCGCTCGCACCGTGCAGGACCACTTGCGGGATCGGCAGGCCGAGGATCGCCCGGGCATGGAGATCGAACTCGGAGAAGTTCTGCGAGATCAGCGTGACCATGCCGGTGTCGTGCGGACGCGGGGAGAGTTCGGAGAAGATCACTTCCTCGCCCTTCACGAAGAACTCCACGCCGAACAGGCCGTAGCCGCCGAGATCGTCGACCACCTTGCGCGCCATGTCCTGCGCCGCGGCAATGGCGGCGGGCGCCATCGGCGTCGGCTGCCAGGATTCCTGATAGTCGCCGCGTTCCTGCCGGTGGCCGATCGGCGGGCAGAACGACACGCCTTCGCGGCTTCGCACGGTGAGCAACGTGATCTCGTAGTCGAAAGCGACGAATTCTTCGACGATCACCCGCTTGCGGTCCCCGCGCATGTTGGCGACGGCGTAGTCCCAGGCCTTCTCCAGATCGGCGGCATCGCGCACCGTGCTCTGGCCCTTGCCGGACGAGGACATGACCGGCTTGATGACGCAGGGCAGGCCCGTGTGCTCGGCGCCCGCCAGCACTTCATCGAGGCTTTCGGCATAGCGATAGCGCGAGGTGCGCAGGCCCAGTTCGACGGCCGCCACTTCGCGGATGGCGTCGCGGTTCATGGTCATCTGCGTGGCCCGCGCAGAGGGCACGACGCAGAAGCCTTCCGCCTCCACTTCGGCCAGCACTTCGGTGCGGATGGCCTCGACTTCGGGAACGATGAAGTCCGGCTTGTGCTTCTCAATGGCCGCGCGCAGGCGTTCGCCGTCCAGCATCGAGAAGACCTCGAAACGGTCCGCCACCTGCATCGCGGGGGCGCCCTCGTAAGCGTCGCAGGCAATGACTTCGCAGCCGAGCCGCTTGGCCGAGATCACGAATTCACGCCCCAGTTCGCCCGAACCGAGCAGCAGGATCTTCGCGGTGAATGCCATGGCGGCGCTCCTTTCGTTTGATTGCCCGGCCCTAGAGCAATGTCCCCGAGAGTATGGCAAGGGCGATAGTGAAATAAATGACGAGGCCGGTGACATCCACCAAGGTCGCCACGAAGGGTGCCGAGGCGCTGGCCGGATCAAAGCCCAGCTTCTGGAGCAGGAAGGGCAGCATCGAGCCCGCCAGCGATCCGAAGGTCACGATCCCCACCAGCCCCGCCGAAACGGTCGTGGCGATCAGAACCCAGTGGCTTCCGTAGTCGTAAAAGCCCAGCGCCTGCCAGGCGGCGATACGCGCAAATCCGACCGTGCCGAGTATCGCCCCCAGCACCATGCCCGCAGGCAGTTCGCGCAGTGCCACGCGCCACCAGTCGCGCAGGCGCACCTGCCCCACGGCCAGCGCCCGGATGATCAGCGAGGTCGCCTGGCTGCCGCTGTTTCCGCCCGAACTCATGATAAGCGGGATGAACAGGGTCAGCACAACTGCGCGGGCAAGTTCGTCCTCGAAGTGCTGCATGGCACTGGCCGTCAGCATTTCGGAGAGAAACAGCACGCTCAGCCACCCTGCCCGCTTGCGGATCATCGCCAGGAAACCGGTTTCGAGGTAAGGCTTGTCGAACGCCTCCACGCCGCCGAACTTCTGCACGCCTTCGGTATGCTCCTCGACCAGCGCGTCGAGCACATCGTCCACGGTAACGATGCCGATCGGGCACCTGTTCCGGTCCACGACCGGCAATGCCAGCAGATCGTGGCGGCGAATCAGGTCGGCCACTTCCTTGCGATCCGTCTCCGGCGCGACAGCCACCGGGTCGCGGCCGCGTCCGAGATCGAGCGCAAGGTCATCGGGTTCGGCAGCAATCAGCCGCCGAAGCGAAATCGTCGCTTCGAGCCTGCCTTCACGGCCGACGAGGAACACCGAATAGACCGTCTCGCGGCTGCGCTCCACGGTGCGGATCAGGCGCAGAACCTCGCCCACGCTGGCATAGGAAGGCGCCGCGACGAACTCGGTCGTCATCATGCCGCCCGCACTGTCTTCCGGCCAGGCGAGCAGGCTGGAAAGCGACGTGCGCACATCAGGCGCAAGCGCCGCCAGGAAACGATCCGCCGTCTCCTCGTCCATTTCCGCCAGGACGTCGGCTGCCCGGTCTTCCGCCATTTGCGATACAAGCTGTACCGCGCGCGGGAACGGGAGCAGTTCCAGCACTTCGGGCGCGCTGGCGAATTCGGGCCGATCGAGGGCCGCCACGGCGCGCACATCCGCCATGCGACCGAGCTTTGCTGCGGCCTCCGCGGGAGGCAGCCCCTCCAGCTTCTCGACGATATCGGCAATATAGAGCCCGCGCGAGACGGGCTGGGGACCGGCGATCACGCCGGCGAGCAGGTCGTTCACCATCTTCAAACCTTTCGTCCGCACGACCCGGGCGGACGATGGCCAGCGAGAACTAGCCAGCGCCCTTGGGGCGTGCGGTCCTACTGGAACTGTCGCTTGACATGTCCTCGCTTCCTGAAACACCGCAGCAACAAAGGCTGCGCGGCCGCCCTGTGATCCCGAACGCGGCCAAGGTCAACACCCGATTGCAGTTGCCCCTTTCCGGCACACAAAAAAGCCCCCGTGCAGCGCACGGAGGCCTCTTTGCTTTGCGGCAGATCCGAAAGGATCAGATACCGGCGATGGCCTGATCGACCAGTGCCTTGTCGGCATCGGCCGAGTGGTTGGCCTTGATCAGCCCGCTGGCGGCGGCGGCAGCGGCCGCAGCAGCCTGCTGGCGCAGTTCGGTCACGGCAGCGCGTTCGACGGCGCCGATCTTATCCTGTGCCATCTTCTCGCGGCGGGCGATGACGTCGGTCGTGTCGGCCTGAGCCTTGGCGACGATCGTCTCCGCTTCGTGGCGAGCATGCTCGAGCAGAGCAGCGGCGTCCTTTTCGGCGCCGGCGATCTTGTCGGCATATTCCTTGCGCAGGGCTTCCGCCTCGGCGCGCAGGACTTTCGCCTCTTCGAGCTGGGCCTTGATCTCGGCGATCTTGCTGTCGAGACCGCCGGAGATCATCTTCGGCAGGCCCTTCCAGACCATGATCGCGATGAGCACCAGCATCGAGGCGCTGACGACCGCAACCGGCGGGGCGACGCCCAGCAGCAGCGGCTCGGCGTGATGCTCGACCGAGGCGTGTTCCTGCGTTCCAGCCATCTCGGCAGCCTCGTGGGACGTGCCCTCGGATACGGCGGCGTCGGCAGCGGTCAGCTCAGTGTTCTCAGCCATGGACCAGGTTCTCCTTCACGGCGGAACGAACCGCGCCGTCGTCGAGGGTCAGGCCGGCAATGCGGCTGACGATCTCGCGCGTGGCATCGGCGGCGACGTCCTCGATCTCGGCGGCGGCCGAACGGCGCGCCTGCGAGATGCGGGTTTCGGCTTCCGCGAGCGTGGCGTCGATCGCAACTTGGGCGGTCGCGAGACGCTCGGTCGTGACGGCAGCGGCCTGGGCGCGGGCTTCCGCGATCAGGGCCTGCGCCTCGGCGCGGTTGGCGTTCTCACGCGTGCGCCAGGCTTCCTCTTCCGCATCGGCCTGGGCGCGGGCGCGCTCGGCAGCGGCGAGGTCGTCGGCAATCTGCTTGTCGCGCTGCGCAACTGTATCCATGACCTTCGGCACCATGCCCCGTCCGACGACGAAGAAGGTGAAGCCGAAAAAGATCAGCATCCAGAAGATCTGGCTGGAATAAGTCGCGGCTAGCTGTGCGATCTGAGGCATGGGTCAGCCCTGTCTCGAAGTGGCCGGTAGAATTCTTGCGTCCTCTCCGGCCGCCCAACCAAAGGGTTCGGGCAGCCGGAGGGGATCAGTGCGCGCGATCAGGCGAAGATCAGCAGCGCGGCAACGACGAACGACAGCAGGCCGAGAAGTTCGGCGCCGGCGAAGCCGATGAAGAGGCGGCCCTGCTGGGCGTCAGCGGCGCCCGGGTTGCGCAGCGCGCCTTCGAGGAACTTGGCGAAAACGCTACCCACGCCGATCGAGGCGAGGCCGCAACCGATAGCAGCGAGACCGGCACCAAGCAGCTTTGCAGCTTCTGCGTCCATTTCAAAAACTCCCTTTGGAAAACTCGAGTGAGACTGAAAATCAGTGAAGGTTCTCTGCGTCGTTCAGATAGACGCAAGTGAGAAGAGCGAAAACATAGGCCTGGATGCCGGCGACGAGCAGCTCGAGAGCGCAGATGCCGACCATCAGGATGAAGCTGGGCAGACCGGCGATGGCGAAGAGGCCGATGCCGGCATTGCCAGAGCTGATCACGAAGCTCGAAAGAACCTCAAGAAGAACGTGACCGGCCATCATCGCGACGAAAAGACGCAGGCCGAGGCTGAACGGGCGCACCAGGAACGAGATCAGTTCCACGCAGAAGATCAGCGGGATCATGATCACCGGAGTGCCGTGCGGTACGAACAGCGAGAAGAAGTGCAGCTTGTGCTTCGCGAAGCCGACGATGAGGACGATTGCGAAGGAAAGCACCGCGAGAACGCCCGTGGCCGAGAAGTGGCTGGTGAAGGTGAAGGCGTGGAGGCCGATCACACCCAGCGGCAGCAGGCCGAGGAAGTTCGCGAAAAGAATGAACATGAACAGCGAGAAGATGTACGGAACGTACTTCTTGCCGCCGGGGCCGACGTTGGCGGCCAGCATGCCGTCGATGAAGCCGGTGAAGCTTTCAACGGCCATCTGCCAGCGACCGGGCACGAGCTGGCGCTTCATGCCGCCTGCGACGAAGAACGCCAGCGTAACGGCGGCGATCGCCATCCACAGCGTGCTGTTGGTGAAGGCGATGTTGTAACCGGCGATGCTCCAGCCTTCCGAGCCGAACAACGGCTGGATGCTGAACTGGTGCATCGGATCGACCTTCGCTTCGGCTGCCACGCGAATATCCCTGTCGCCAATGAACGACAGCGCCCCTGCTTATCCCTTTCGGGTCAATCCGGGCGCCGGTTCGAATTCCTGATAATGTTCCTGAAGGCGACGAATATTCCTGCGAACAGCATCACCATCAGACCCCAGGGCGATGTTCCGGCGAAGTGATCGATCACCCAGCCAAGAAACAGACCACCGGCAACCCCACCGAGCAAGTCGGCCAGGACGCGGTTACCGGCACGATAGGCATCGTCGGTTTCCGCACCCGCGACCGGCTTCTGACGCTGCGCTTCCCGCTCGCGAAGGGCCTTCAGCCGATCGTCCAGCGAATCGAGGCGCGCATCCTCGCCGACAGGGTCCCGTGCGGACGGCTCGTCGTTCATGTCAGGGCTCCTCCTCAATCGATTAGGAACGAATGACGCGTTCAACGGCTGCCCGCCGAGGGCGCCGACCCCTTAGGGTGGGGGCCTTCCCGAGTCAACCATGGCAGGAAACGCGCGGCCACAGTTGTTCACACGCCAAGCCGTGTGTCCAAGTGCCCGTCAGCGCTTCGAAAGTGGTAATGCTCCGACAATACCGCAAGGACGATGGCGAAGAAAAATCGTTGCCAGGCGCCCCGCCATCGATCGCCGCGTCAAGCTCCGGGGCGCCTCGTCGATTTCCGGTCATCGGTGCGTCAGGCTTTTGACATACAAAAGGAGCGGCCGGAAATTCCGGCCGCTCCTTATTCAAAATTGCATTGATCGCCTGCCCGAAGTCTCGAAAAGTGGGCCGGGCCGGTAACAGCTTGTCAGGGACAACGCGCGTCCCGCTCCGGCGCGCCGGCACCGCGGGTCTTCCAGGAGCCGTCGGGTGCCTGGTACTTTTCGCCGGGCTGGGTCTGGGCGATCAGGCGGCAGGCCGTTGCGAAGGCATATTCCTCGATCGTGCTCTTGCCCGCGGCCTTTTCGGTAAAGATGGCGCGGCGGCGGTTGTTGATGTCGCGCACCATGGCGCGGACTTCGGCGGACGGGCTGCCGATCACGCCGAGATAGCCGTCCTTCTGTTCACCGACCTGCCCCGCAGCGCGCGCCGCGGCATAGGCCGGGTCGCGGCCCTCCTGCGCCATTGCACCGCCGCTGGCCGCCATCGTCAGGACCACCGCGCCGAGAACGGCTACCGGGTTACTGAAAAGGATCTTGGTCATCAGAATACGCCTTCGTTTTGCTTGATCGTGTTCTCCGCGTCCTGGGAGAGCCGATAGATCACTTCCTGCCTGATGTTGATGTTGAGTTCGATGACGATCGGCTTGTCCGGGGCGGATACGTTCACGCATCCTCCAAGGGCCGATCCGAAACCCAACGCCAGCATCGCGGCGCAAACGGCGCGCCCACCGAACCGGAAACCCTCATGCTGCGGGTCGTGCTGTGCCTGGCTCATCATGGCCGGGCTTGTCGCAGCCGGAACGTTTCCGGTCAATTCCAGGGCCTTCATGGATTATTCTCGCTGACTGGAGGCTGAATGGTGTCTGGCACGGGACGAGCCGTTTCCGCCTTGCCCGAATTCATGCCTGAGGGAGATCCCGGCACGACCAGCGGCACACCTTTGTCGATGCCGAGCGCGCGGGGATCGGTAACGTATGTGGGATCATAGAGCGACCGCATCGAGCCGAACAGGCTGAAGAACGGCGCCTTGATCTTGACCACGAAGCGGATCGGCAGCTTGGCGATCTGCCGGGTGAGGAAGTTGCGCTGTGCCGTATCGCCCTGGCTCAGCCCGTCGAACGCCAGGCGCGTGAAGATATCGCCCGAGAGCGAACCGCCCAGCCCGATTTCCATGTGCCTGTAGTCGACCGACTTGAGCGCCCCGAAGGCGAAGTTACCCATCGCCGACAGGTCCTTGTAGGTAAGCGCGCCGAGATAGCTGACGTTTCCGCCAGGATCGCGCGAGGCAAGGTAGCCGTCGACGATCCGTCCGCCCTGCTCGTCGAACACGATCGGCACCTCTCCGTCGAAAACGCCGGTAGCACTGATATTGGTAAGTTCGAGATGCTGCACGAAAGTCGCCGCATCCAGTCCGCTGACATTGAGCTTGTAGTTCCGCGTCTCGGTAGCGCCGATTCGCATGGTCGCGGGGTCGAGCGTCAACGTGCCGGACATGAAGGGCCAACGCGCGCCGTTTATACGCAGCAGATAGCCCGGTTCCATCTGGAACCCGAGCACGCCGTCGTTCACTTCGATGCCGGGATTGACCGAGGCGATCCTGAGCTGCTGGTCCGGGGCCGTGACGAAACCGAGCAGGTCGGTGAAAACGACCTCGCCGCTCAGCCCCTTCACCGGGCCGAAGGCGGCGGCGAAGTCCAGTCCTTCAGATGCGAACCGGCCATTGCTGGTCACCCCGCGCGCGTTCCAGTCGATGCGGCCCTTACCGTGCAGCGAACCGCGCAAGTCCGAAACGATGCCCAGCAGCAGGGGCGAAAGGGTTTCCGCCTGCACGTCCTTGTCGAAAGTGACACCGGCAACGGCAAGATCGGCATGCCCGCTGGCGTCGACGAGGTCATGGACGATATCTGCGCGCACCACCTCCCGGTCGCTTTTCGGCTCACGCAGCAGCGCCTCGGCGGTGATCACGTTGTTTTCCAGCCTCAGGGTAGCGTCGCGAGCGACGAGAGGCTGGAAACGCGGCACCTGCTGGCGGTCTACAAGCGTAAAATGCGCCTGGTCGATCCGCAGCACGCCGCCGCGATAGCTCCAGTTCCCGGCCGTCTGCCGCAAATCGAGGGGAACGGCCGCCAGGCCGATATCCGCCTCGTCGAAGGTCCCGGCGATCTCCTTGCCCACTTGCGCGTCGAGCCGCGCCAGCCGGAATCGCGAAGGCGCCTCGTCCGGCCCGAGCGCGACATCCACCGTCTTGGCCGTGAGACTGCCGGGGCGCCCAGCCAATTGGGCATAGCCCAGCGGCCCGCTGGCGATTCGGATCGGCGTTTCGCCGAGGCGGCCCGAAAGATCGAGACCGGGAATGCCGAAGGCGATGTCGATACCGCTGCCCCGGCTGCGCAGGACCGCCCCGCCGGGTGCGGGACAGACCTGCAGGCTGCGGCGGTCCAGCGTGAGATTGGCCAGGGCGAGCCGTTCGAAACCGACCCTGGTGCAGGCGCTCCAGACGGCCAGCGCACCGTCGGCGGCCCAGCGCCCGTCGATCGGCAAGACCAGCCCTTTCGCGCCGCCACCCGGCAAGGCGCCGGATATCCGGGTTTCTCCGGTGAAACGCATGGCGCCGTCCGGCGACTGGGTAAGCGCAAGGCGCGGCACCGCGAGGCGCGAATCGCCCGCCGCATATTCCTGCATCTCGACCTGAAGCGCGAGATGCCCCAGCGCATCGCTTTCCATGCGGCCCGAGACTTGCGGCAGCCCCTGCCCGCCGCTGGCGAAATTACCGGTCACGACGGCCCGGTTGCGGCCCTTTCCGCTGGCCAGCTGTGCCTGGACCCGGGAGAACGACAGCAGGGATGCGCCGCTGGTGCCTTTCACGCTGCCGCGCGGGACGACCAGCGACAGACCTTCTTCGCCGCGGCGCAGGACAAGGTTCGCATCGAGCGTGCTGCCGCGCGTTTCCCGCGCCAGGGCACTGCGGAATTGCCGCAGGAGCGGCGAAGCCAGTGTCCCCTCGCCGGTCCTGCTCCATTCGGCCAGTAGCGAATCGGTCGATTCGCCGGTCGTCAGCTGCTTGCCGGTCACATCGCCGTCGAGATCGAATCGCGCGAAACCATGGCTGGAGCGCATGCGCCCTTCGAACCCGATCACGCCCACGCGCACCTGATCCGTCACGACGCCATTGGCACCGACCCGGAAATTGGCGTTGAGAGCATCGCGGCGATAGGAAAACCGTCCCGACCCGGCGAGACTCTTGAGGGCATTGCGGCCCAGACGCGCCGCCCCGGTGTCGAGACCGATCCCGCCCTCACCCCCGTCGAGCCGTCGATCCAGCGTGACATCGATCTGCGCGCTGCCCGCAGCGAGCCGCAAGTCCTGCTCCCGGCACTGCAGCGACGCCGTCCGCAGCGGCCCCTGCAAGCGGGGGCGGCCGCTCGAAACCGAGAGCTTGCCGTAAAGCGTCGTGCGTCCCGCCTCGCAGCCCGCAGCGGCCAGCCGGGGCGAGACGACCGCCAGTTCGCCGCCGAAACCTTCGGCCCCGAAGCCGCCGACGGAATCGCCTCGCAAGGCACCTGCACCCGTGAGGCTTGCAGCCAGTCGGCCATAGTCGCTTTCGATCAGCGCGCGGCCGTCGACAATCGCCAGATCCAGGTCCGGCAGGGCATAGTCCTTGTCCCCGCTCCCGCCTTCGAGCGCCTTGTCGAGTACGCCCAGTCGCAGTTTGCCGTCGTGGAACGAGCCGAACAGGCGCGGGCGAATCACCGTGATCCGCCCGATGCCCGGCCATCCCCAGTTCAGCCGCGTTGCGATGTGCAGTTCTTCGATAGTGAGATCGGGCCGCTTCGGATCGCCGACCACCAGATTGCGGATCACTTGCTGCGAAGGTCCGATCTGGACGATCTCGTAACGCGCGGGAATCCCCAGCTTGCGCAGTTCTCCGGCGATCAGGTTCTCTGCAATGTCCTTGCGCAGAGCCCAGGCACCGGCAAGGCTGATCGCGACCAGACCCAGCGCGCCAAGCGCCAGTACGCGCCGCCTGCTGCGACGATCCGGCTGCTGCGGCATATCCGCCGAGGGGGTAGGCTGCTCATGATCCTGCGACATCCGGTCCATCACTTGCGCTTGCCTTCCGGGAAAGGCAATTGTCTGCGGGCGTTATGCCCGATCAGGACCGACTCTTCGATGAACCCGCCGAAGCGGGCACGCCCGTTGCCGACGAGCCGGTTCCCGGCAGGGATGCCGGCAACGACCCCAGCGGCCATCGCGCACGCCTTCGCAAGAGGCTGATCGAAGGCGGGGCGGAAGCCCTGGCCGATCACGAGGTGGTTGAACTCCTGCTGATGCAAGCCGTTCCCCGCAGGGACATGAAACCGTTGGCCCGCAGCCTGATCCACCGATTCGGCTCGCTCGCAGGCGTGCTGCAAGCCGACCCCCATGCACTGGGCGGCCATCCCGGCATGGGCGAGGCTACCGTGGCGGCCTTGCGCGTGGTCACCGTCGCCGCCACCCGGCTCGCCCGCCAAAAAGTGCGCGAGGCACCGGTGATCGGCTCGTGGCAGGCGCTGATCGACTACCTGACGATCGACATGGCCCACCTCACGCTGGAACGCGTGCGCGTGCTCTATCTCAATTCCAAGAACATGCTGATCCTGGACGATCTGGTGGGCGACGGATCGATCGACGAGGCCGCGATCCACCCGCGCGAGGTGATTCGCCGCGCGCTCGACATCGGGGCCACCGCCCTGATCCTCGTGCATAACCATCCCTCCGGTTCGCCGCAGCCCAGCCGCGCCGACATCGAGATCACCAACCGCATCGCCGAAGCGGGACGGCTGCTGGGCATCTCGGTCCACGATCACGTCATCATCGGGCGTGAAGGCCATGTCAGCCTTCGCGCGAAAGGGCTGATCTGACGATGTGCGTCGCCGCCGTCGCCTGGCAGGCTCACGCCAACTGGCCGCTCGTGGTCGCGGGCAATCGCGACGAGTTCCACGCCCGCCCCACCGCGCCGCTGGCCTTCTGGCAGGACGGCAGCGGCGTGATCGCCGGGCGCGACCTGCTGGGCGGCGGCACCTGGCTGGGCGTCACCCAGGCCGCGCGCATGGTGCTCGTCACCAATTACCGCACGCCCGAGGGTTCGGTTCCCGGCCGCCCCTCGCGCGGGAAACTCGTCACCGATCTGCTGCTTGGCCGAGAGCCCGAGCCGATCGACACGATGAACCCGTTCAACCTTATCGAAGTGTCCGCCGGTAATGCCCGGTTCCTGACCAATCACCCGCAGTGCGAATCGCGTCCGCTTGCCGCCGGGATCCACGGCCTTTCCAATGGCGGCTTCGATCTGCCCTGGCCCAAGACCCGGCAGGTCGAAGCCGCCGTTTCAGCCTGGCTGAACGAATCCGACGGCGAACCGGCCCCTCTGCTCGACGCCTTGAGATCGGAAACGCCCGGAGCGGCGCCTGGCCAGTCTTCTGCCGAAAGTGGCCCGGAAGCCCGCTTTGCCCCGGTATTCATCCGCGATCCGCTCTACGGCACCCGTTGCAGCACGGTCATCGCCATTCGCCGCGACGGCACCGGCCTGATCGCGGAGCGCAGTTTCCACCCGGACGGTTCGATCTCCGGCGAGATCCGCATCGATTTCATCTGGCCCATGGATTGAACCATCCTTCGGGATCATCGACTTACCGGTGCGCGAGGCCTATCCTTCGCAAGATCCATGGCCACCATGGCAAGTGATCCTGAGGCAGGGAAGCGAGGGTAGATGACAGTCAGAGGCGCGTTACGCCTGCGCATGTCCGCTTTGGGTGCTGTCCTGCTTGCAAGCGGGTGCAACACCATGGCGCCGCCTTCCGCGGAAGTGGCATGCAGCGCCACCCTGCCGCCGAAAGTCACCCTATCTCCCGACGGAGGAACGGCGGCAACGACGCTCTCGGTCCTGACCTTCAATATAGAGGGCCTTTCCTGGCCCGCCCGCAGCGGCCGCGCGCCCTCGCTGGAGCAGATCGGCAAGCACCTTGCCGCCATGCGCGCGACAGGTACGGCGCCCGATGTCGTGCTGTTCCAGGAGATGTTCAGCGATGCCGCCAAGCGTGCGGTCCTCTCCAGCGGCTATCCCGCCATCGATTCCGGCCCCAGGCGGACCACTCGCGCGCGCGGATCGACCAAGGACAAGTTGCCCGGAAATTCCAGCCTGAAACGCGGCGAGATCGGCGTCCATGTCTACGGCAGCGGCCTGGCCATCGCCTCGCGCTATGCCATCGTCGACACCGCCCGCCGCGCCTATGGCCGCAAGTCCTGCGCGGGTTTCGACTGCCTGTCCAACAAGGGCATCGCGCTTGCACGGCTCGACGTTCCGGGTGTGCCCTCGCTGATCGACATCTACGACACCCATATGAACTCGCGCGGCGCCTCGGGCGCCCCGGCCGCGCGCAACCTTGCCGCGCATGAACGACAGGCGCTGGAGGCGTCCGAGTTCATCGACCGCACTCATGACGACGCCACGCCGGTCGTGTTCGGGGGCGATTTCAACATGCGCCATTCGGAAGAGCGCTGGGGCAACTTCTCGCGCTATCAATCGCTCGATCTGGTTCACCGCATCTGCGCCGCCCCCGCTTCCGGCTGCGACGTGCGCATGTCCTGGGACGGCGACGAGCCCTGGATGGATACGCAGGACCTCCAGTTCTACTGGCCCGGGGACCGCGTACAGATCCGCCCGATCCGCGTCGAGGCACTGTTCGACGGCAGCCCCGGCAGCCCGCAGCTATCCGATCACGACGGTTTCCTCGTCACTTACGAACTGCGCTGGAAAGCATCGGAAACCCGCAAGGACGCCTGCCGTCCGATCCCGGGAACCCTGGCGCTCGGGCGCTGAAGCATTTGGCGGCCATCAGGGCGCAGGCGACGACAGGGTTTCCAGCAGCTTCGCGCCGAACACTTCCGGCGCCTCGACCTGCGGCGAATGGCCGTAGTCGGGAAATTCGATGATCCGCGCCGAAGGCATGGCCGCCGCCGCCTGGGCCGCGACTTGCGGGATTGGCTTGAGCTTGGCGCGCAGTTCGGCGGGAGCCTGTCCCTTGCCGAAGACGGTCGTGTCGCGCATGCCGATCATCAGCGTGACCGGCACCTTGAGATTGCCGAATTCGTAGGAAACCGGCTGCGTCAGGATCATCTCGGAGGTCTTGGCCTGCGCCAATTCGGCCGCATCCTGGTCCGCCGCCGCATATTGCCCGGCCAGCATTTTCACCCAGCGATCGTAGCGCGGGTTCCAGTCTCCGTGATAGTAGGTATCGAGCTGATACTGCCGCATCTCCGCGTATCCCTTCACCCGCTCGGCGGCGAGCAGCTTCTCCAGCGGAACATAAGGCACGCCCTCGGCCATGCGATCGACCAGCCCCAGCGGATTGACCAGCACCAACCTTTCGACCGATTGCGGGAACATCAGCGCGAAACGCAGGCCGAGCATGCCGCCGGTGGAATGGCCGAGCACGATCGCCTTCTCCAGACCGACCTTCTCCATCAGCCGGTGCGTGGCATCGGCCATCATCGCGAAACTGTACTGCGCGGAGGCGGGCTTGGACGACTTGCAGAAACCGAGCTGGTCGGGGATCAGCACCCGATAGCCCGCAGACAGCAGGGTACGGGCGGTATCCTCCCAGGTGGCCCCGCAGAAATTCTTGCCGTGGAGCAGCACCACGGCATGGCCGTTGGGCTTGTCCGGCAGCACGTCCATATAGGCCATGGCTGCTTCTTCGGCGCCCAGCTTCAGGTCCATGCTCTCCACTTTCCAGGGATAGGGAAAGCGTTCGAGATTGGAGCCGAAGTCCTCCAGCTTGATATCCTGCACGCTGATGTGCGGCACGCCGGTTTCCTGAGCCGAGGCCCGCTCGGTTAAAGGGCCGAGCAGCAACGGAATAGCCAGAACTATGGTGAGCGCGCGTCGCATCGCTGGTCCTTTCGTCATCGACAAGGTGCCGCATGATAGCGTGATAAGGCATAGCGCTTCGGCTGCGGAAAGGCTCCTCCCTTTTCGAAAAAGCCTTCATCTTCAACATCTCTCGCCAGAAACCTCACAGCAGGGCATGCCGAGATTTCCGGTTCTTGCAATCGTACGCCGGCGCGGCGCCGATAGCCTCCACGGCGCCGGAACCGGGCGAAACCGCCGGGAACAAACGCCCCCGCACGCGGAATCTTTCCGCCTGCCTGCCTTGCGCACCCTTGCCTTTGTCGCAAGCCCGCCGTAGCGGCTCGGGCCAACAGGCCAGATCAAGCCGGTCGAGTCAGGTTACCAAGGAGTCGAACATGGTCCCCCGTTACGCCCGCCCCGCAATGACCGCGATCTGGGAACCCGAAGCGCGCTACCGCATCTGGTTCGAAATCGAGGCGCACGCCGCCGTGAAGATGGGCGAAATGGGCACCGTCCCCGCCAGCGCCGGACAGGCGCTTTGGGACTGGTGGGCCAAGAACCCGAAAATCGACGTTGCCGCGATCGATGCGATCGAGGCCGTGACCAAGCACGACGTCATCGCGTTCCTCGACTGGGTTGCCCAGCAGGTCGGCCCCGAAGCACGTTTCATGCACCAGGGCATGACCAGCTCCGACGTGCTGGACACCACGCTGAATGTCCAGCTGGTGAAGGCTGCCGACATCCTGCTGGAAGACCTTGATGCCCTGCTCGCCGCGATCAAGCGCCGCGCCGAAGAGCACAAGTACACCCCCACCATCGGCCGCAGCCACGGCATCCACGCCGAGCCGGTTACGTTCGGCCTGAAGATGGCCGAAGCCTATGCCGAATTCGCGCGCTGCAGGAAGCGCCTGATCGCCGCCCGCGAAGAAGTCGCCACCTGTGCGATCTCGGGCGCTGTCGGCACCTTTGCCAACGTCGATCCGGCGGTGGAACAGTACGTCGCCGACAAGATGGGCCTGGAAGTGGAGCCGGTCTCCACGCAGGTGATCCCGCGCGACCGTCACGCCATGTTCTTCGCAGTGCTGGGCGTGATCGCCAGCTCGATCGAGCGCCTCGCCATCGAAGTGCGCCACCTGCAGCGCACCGAAGTGCTTGAGGCCGAAGAATATTTCTCGCCCGGCCAGAAGGGCTCGTCGGCCATGCCGCACAAGCGCAACCCGGTGCTGACCGAGAACCTGACCGGCCTGGCCCGCGTCGTCCGCTCGTCGGTTACTCCGGCGATGGAAAACGTGGCGCTGTGGCATGAGCGCGATATCTCGCACTCCTCGGTCGAACGCTTCATCGGCCCGGACGCGACGATCACGCTCGATTTCGCGCTCGCCCGCCTGACCGGCGTGGTCGACAAGCTGCTCGTCTACCCCGAGCGCATGCAGAAGAACCTCGACCGCATGGGCGGCCTCGTCCACTCGCAGCGCGTGCTGCTGGCGCTGACGCAGGCCGGCCTGACCCGCGACCAGTCGTACCGTCTGGTACAGCGCAATGCGATGAAGGTCTGGGAATCGGACGGCCAGCTCTCGCTGCTCGAACTGCTCAAGGCCGACGAGGAAGTCACTGCCGCGCTGCCGGTCGAAGTGATCGAGGAGAAGTTCAACCTCGATTACCACTTCAAGCAGGTCGACACGATCTTCGCTCGCGTTTTCGGGAACTAAGCCCCTTTCCGACACTTCCCATGCCTCGCAATCGCGCTTAGCATCAAACGCGATTGCGAGGTCTTGCTGCACGGCCCGTTGTGCAGGAACTGCCGGAGGGTACATGAACATTGTCCGCACCGTGGTGTGGATCGCGATCACGGCGATCCTGGTAGCCTTCATCGCCATGAACTGGACGAAAGTGCCGGTGAACTTCTGGCCGCTCGACGATGCCAACTACGTTCACTTCGAATGGCCCGTAGGCGTCGTTGCGCTCGTCTTCTTCGGTCTCGGCATGGCGCCGGTCTGGCTCTACCTTCGTGCCGTGCGCTGGCGGCTCCAGCGCCGCATCGCCAGCCTAGAAAACTCGCTTCGCGCCAACAGCGTGCCTTCCGCCGCTCCCGAAGCGCCGCTTTCGACACCCCTTTCCAATCCCGAACCTTCGCCGGAACTTTGAGACCATGAACAGCAATCCCGTCTATCTCGCCCTCGACCTGCCCCGGCTCGACGCCGCCGAGGCGCTGGCCCGAAAGGTTTCCGGGCATATCGGCGGGATCAAGCTGGGCCTCGAATTCTTCTGCGCGCACGGCCATCACGGCGTCCACGAGCTGCACAAGCTGGGCCTGCCGATCTTCCTCGACCTGAAGCTGCACGACATCCCCAACACCGTGGCCGGGGCCATGCAGGCCATCCACGTGCTGGAACCGGCGATCGTCACCATCCATGCGGCCGGGGGCCGCGCCATGATGGAAGACGCCAAGGCGGCAGCCGGAGAAAACACCAAGGTTGTGGCCGTCACCGTGCTCACCAGTCTCGACGGCGGCGATCTCAATGCCATCGGCGTGAATGCCGAGCCGCACGAACAGGCACTGCGTCTTGCAGACCTGGCCCATTCCGCCGGTCTCGACGGCATCGTCTGCTCCGGCCATGAAGTCGGCGCCGTGCATCAGCAGTGGAAGGACGGCTTCTTCGTGGTCCCCGGCCTGCGCCCCGATACTGGCGGCAACGGCGACCAGAAGCGCATCATGACCCCGCGCGCAGCCCGCGATGCCGGTGCCAGCGTGCTGGTGATCGGCCGCCCGATCAGCCGCGCCGAAGACCCGCTCGCCGCCGCCCGCGCGATCGAAGCGACGCTGTAGGCTTAAAGAATAACGTCGTCCCGGACTTGATCCGGGACCGCTGGCCGAGCCGCGCCTTGCTCGCGACCTTGCGCCTAGAGATTTGACAGCGGTCCCGGATCAGGTCCGGGACGACGCTTGGCGCCAAACCTTTCACGGCGCAAAATGCACGGTTCAGCGCCGGGCAACCTCCCACCCTCCAGATCGTTGATCCGGCCAATGGATGGCCGAATGGAGAGTGCGACCTCATGAAATCCCTGAACCTGCTTGCCGTTACCACTGCCGCGATCGCCTCGGCCGTGGCCGTGCCCGCCCTGGCGCAGGACGCCGGACTGGTTCCCGCCATCGCAGCAGGCCACACGCTGCTGACCGTGAGCGCGCAAGGGTCCTCGACCCGCACCCCTGACATGGCGGGCTTCTCGGCCGGCGTTACCACGCAAGGCGCCAGCGCCAGCGAGGCGCTGAACGCCAATTCCACGCGCATGAACCAGGTCATCGCGTCGCTGAAGCGCGCGGGCGTGGCCGACAAGGACATCCAGACCAGCAACCTCAGCGTTAATCCGGTCTATGCCCAGCCCAAGCGCCAGCCGGACGGCAGCTATGTCGATGCCCCGCGTGAGATCGTCGGCTATGAGGCCGCCAACACCGTCAGCGTCCGCCAGCGCAAGCTCGACGACATGGGCGAGGTGATCGATGCCCTCGTCAAGGCGGGTGCGAATCAGGTCAACGGCCCGAATTTCTCGCTGTCCCAGCCCGACGCCGCCCAGAACGAGGCCCGCGTGGCCGCGATCAAGGAAGCGCGCGCTCGTGCGGACCTCTATGCCGGTGCTGCCGGAATGCGCGTCGCGCGCATCGTCTCGATCAGCGAAAGCGGCGGCTATGCCCCCGCCCCGGTCATGTACCGCGCCAAGGCCGCGATGGATTCGCTCGCTTCCGCCCCGCCCGTCGCGGCCGGGGAACTGGAAACCAACGTCAACGTCACGGTGCAGTTCGAACTGGCGCCCTGATAGTCCAGACCTCAGACCGGATCGCGCTTCAGATGATGGAGCGCGACCCGGTCTAGTTGAGCATCATGTCCTGCGATTCGATGTTGTAACCGGTCAGGGCGATCTTGCCGCCGTCGCCCTTGCGGTAGACGAACTGCTCGGCGCCCGAACCCCGCTCGAAAGTGGTCTGATAGGTCAGGGTGACGAAAGTGCCCTCGGTCGTGGCATTCGCGTTCCAGCCGACCTGCTTCGTCTGCTTCACCTTGCCAAGCTTGCGATGCACGGCATCCAGCACTTTTTCCAGTGCGGCCCGCTGCGCTCCCTGCCGCAAGGCCGGATCGGCCTGCTTCCAGATCGCCCGCAAGTCTCCAGCGTCCAGCGCTTGATGGAACTTGCCCACTTCGACCTCGGCGTCCTTGAAGGACTCCTTCACGCCGCAGCCCGCCAGCATTGCCGCAGCGGCAAATGGCACTAGAAGGCGGCCGATTCGGTTCAACATCTGGCGGTTCATCGACGGTCCTCGGGCCTGTGTTCGGGATCGCAATCTAGGCTGGAAAAACGACATGCCAACAGCGGCGATCAAGATCTGCGGGATCAGCACGGGCGAGGCGCTCGAAGCCGCGATTCGCGCGCGAGCGGCGCATGCCGGGTTCGTGTTCTTTCCGAAAAGCCCCCGCAACGTCACTCCGGCTCAGGCCGCATCGCTCTCCGACCGCGCCCAGGGGCGTATCGGCAAGGTTGGCCTGTTCGTCGATGCCGATGACGAGACGATCGCGCAGGCCGTCATGAGCGCGCGCCTCGATGCGCTGCAACTCCACGGCAGCGAAAGCCCGGAGCGGGCGGCGCAGCTTCGTGCGCGGTTCGGCATAGCCGTGTGGAAGGCCCTGTCCGTCGCCACGGCGGAGGACGTCGCCAGAGCTGGCACTTATGCAGGCGCGGTCGATCTGGTGCTGTTCGATGCCAAGACGCCCAAGGGCAGCCTGCCGGGCGGCATGGGCCTCAGCTTCGACTGGAAACTCGTGGCGAACTGGAAGGGGCCGATCGCCTGGGGGCTTGCCGGTGGATTGACGCCCGAGAACGTCGCCGAAGCGGTTCGCTTGACCGGTACGCCGCTGGTCGACACCTCGTCGGGCGTGGAGCGCGCGCCCGGCGTCAAGGATCTCGATCGCATCGCCGCTTTCGCGCGGGCGGTAACCGCAGCCGGAGAGGCTGCCTGACGCTTCTGCGGCGCTATACAACAAGAAAGGGCGGCCCCTCATAGACCGCCCTTCCCTGGCTTACGCTCCCTGCTGGGAGCGGATTCCTTGTCCGGGCTCCGGCCTGACGAACTCGGTAGCTGCGTCAGGCCGGAAAACGGATCAGAACTTCACGCCAACGCCGATCAGACCAACGTCTGCGTCGGGGGTGTTGTCGCCGACCAGCAGGTGCTTGTACTCGACCTTGCCGTAGAAGCGGTCGTTCAGAGCCTGCTCGACGCCGCCGCCGACAGCAACGGCGCTGTTGCCGTACTTGCTGAACTTCGACTGCCAGGTCGAGTTGGCATAGAGCTTGGTGGTCGGGGTGACCTTGAAGCCGGCGCGGCCGCCGACGCCCCACGAAACGCGGGTGTTGTCGGTCAGGACCTTGTCGGCCGAACCTTCGACGCCCACGAAGAGCTTGTTGCCCAGGTCGTAGTCGTAACCGACTGCGACGCCTGCAACTGCTTCGCTGTCGCTGCCGTCCCAGATGATGCCGGTGCGGGCTTCGACGCGCGCTTCATTGGCGAGAGCGGGGGTGGCGGCGGCCACGGCAGCAACCGCGGCGAGCGAAACGAGTGCAATACGCATATTATTTACTCCAGTACGTTCCCCGGCCCTCACCGGGGACCGCCCCGCTGCTCCTGCAAACCTTTCGCTCAGATGAACGGAAAATTTGTTAGTTGCCCAAAATCGTCATGAAACTGCCACTTACAGACATTATCTTGCCAATGCAGGTATGTCTGTTGCAAGGTTTGCAATTGAAAACAGGCTTGCCGATCCCAAGGCATGTTAGGCGCTGGACTTGATCGCCGCGCTCTGCCAATCGGCCCGATCATGACCGCACCGACGCCCGTGAACAGTTTCCGCACGCTCCCCGACGAAACCGGCCACTTCGGCCAGTTCGGCGGGCGCTACGTTGCCGAAACGCTGATGCCGCTGATCCTCGATCTCGAGAAGGAGTACCGCAAGGCACAGCAGGATCCCGCGTTCTGGGCGGAATTCGACGCGCTGATGAAGGATTTCGTGGGCCGCCCGAGCCCACTCTACTTCGCACCGCGCATGACCGACTATTTCCGCGCCAAGACTCCCGCCGGCAAAGGCCCGAAGATCTACTTCAAGCGCGAAGAGCTGAATCACACCGGCGCGCACAAGATCAACAATTGCATCGGCCAGATCCTGCTCGCCATCCGCATGGGCAAGACCAAGATCATCGCCGAAACCGGCGCGGGCCAGCACGGCGTCGCCACGGCGACCGTTGCGGCGCGCTTCGGCCTGCCCTGCAAGATCTTCATGGGCGCCAAGGATATCGAGCGCCAGAAGCCCAACGTGTTCCGCATGAAGCTGCTGGGCGCAGAAGTCGTCTCCTGCGAAAGCGGATCGCAGTCGCTGAAGGATTCGATGAACGACGCGCTGCGCCACTGGGTCGCGAACGTCCATGACACGTTCTACATCATCGGCACTGCCGCCGGTCCGCATCCCTACCCGGAACTGGTGCGCGATTTCCAGTCGATCATCGGCAAGGAAACCCGCGAGCAGATGCTGGAGAAGGAAGGCCGCCTGCCCGACATGCTGGTGGCGGCCGTGGGCGGCGGATCGAACGCGATCGGCCTGTTCCATCCCTTCCTTGACGATCCCGAAGTCCAGATGACCGGCATCGAGGCGGCGGGCCACGGCATCGACACCGACAAGCATGCCGCCTCGCTCACCGGCGGCAAGCCCGGCATCCTCCACGGCAACAAGACCTACCTGCTGCAGGACGAGGACGGCCAGATCACCGAAGCGCACTCGATCTCGGCCGGTCTCGACTATCCGGGCCTCGGGCCGGAGCACTCCTGGCTGCACGAGAGCGGCCGCGTGAACTACGTGCCGATCACCGATACCCAGGCGCTCGAAGCGTTTCAGCTCTGCTGCGAACTGGAAGGCATCATCCCGGCGCTCGAAAGCGCGCACGCGCTGGCCGCGCTGCCGCAGCTGACGGCGGAGATGGACGAGGACAAGCTCCTCGTCGTCAACGTCTCGGGCCGTGGCGACAAGGACATCTTCACCGTCGCCGAAGCGCTGGGCGTGGAGTTGTGACATTTAAGCCCATTCGGGGCATAAAATTCGGAGCCGGAAGCGCAGTCTCTTTCGCAGTTGTGACTCCGCTCAACAACCTCATTCGTCACGAACCGATTTCGATCAAGAGAATCCTTATCGGTTCAATTTTTGTGTTGTGCGTGTTCGGTTTAATCGGCGCACTGACTGGTAAGATTGGAAGCGAAATTGGTGACGTCTAACCGCTTCGAAACCGCATTCGCCAAAGGCCCGGCGCTCGTCTGCTTCATCACCGGGGGTGACGGCAACACTGCCGCCAATCTCGACGCGCTGGTCGAAGGCGGCGCCGACGTGATCGAACTCGGCATGCCCTTCACCGATCCCATGGCCGACGGCCCGGCGATCCAGGAAGCGAACATCCGCAGCCTCGACGCGGGTACCAGGACCGCCGACATTTTCCGCATGGCGAGCGAGTTTCGCGCCCGTCATCCGCAGGTTCCGCTGGTGCTGATGGGCTATGCCAACCCGATGATCGCGCGCGGTGCGGACTGGTTCGCAGACGAATGCGCCAAAGCCGGAGTGGACGGCGTGATCTGCGTCGACATCCCGCCCGAGGAAGATGCCGAACTCGGTCCGGCCCTGCGCGCGAACGACGTCTCGCTGATCCGCCTTGCCACCCCCACCACCGATGCCGCGCGCCTTCCGGCCGTGCTCGAAGGGTCGTCGGGCTTCCTCTACTACGTCTCGGTTGCGGGCGTGACCGGCATGCAGCAGGCGGCGCAAGGCTCGATCGAGGACGCGGTGGCGAAGCTCAAGGCGGCCAGTTCGATCCCCGTCGCCGTCGGCTTCGGCGTGCGCACCCCCGAGCAGGCCAGCGAGATCGCCAAGGTCGCGGACGGCGTGGTTGTCGGCTCCGCGCTGGTCGATCTGGTCAAGCAGCACGGCACCGATGCCCCGGCCCATCTGCGCAAGCTGACCGCGGCGCTGGCCGAGGCGGTTCACGCCGAACGCTGAGCCTTCAAATTTCGTCCCAAATTTCGTCATTGCGCAAAGCATGACGACACAGCAATCCCGTACATCGCGGCAGCCGCCAAGGCTTGCCGCGATGTGCTTTTTCAGACGGTGCCATGAAAGACTTCGCCACTTCCGAAGACCCGCGCGTTCAGGCCCAGCTTGACCGCCTTGCCGCGCTCTCGATCCCGCAGGGCCGCCTCGGCCTGGAGACGATCCACGCGCTGCTCGAACGGCTCGGCGATCCCCACAGGCGCCTGCCGCCGACTTTCCATGTCGCCGGAACCAACGGCAAGGGATCGACCTGCACATACTTGCGCTTCATGCTGGAAGCTCAAGGCCTCAAGGTCCATTCCGCCACCAAGCCGCATCTGGTGCGCTACAACGAGCGGATCCGCCTGGGCGGCAAGCTGATCTCCGACGCGATGCTGGCCGACCTGCTGCGCGAAGTGCTCAACGCGGGCGAGGATCTCGGCCCCAGCTTCTTCGAAGTGACGACGGCGGCGATCTTCCTGGCCTTTGCGCGCGAACCGGCAGACGCCTGCGTGATCGAAGTGGGCCTGGGCGGCAGGCTCGACGCGACCAATGTGATCGACCATCCCGCCGCCTGCGGCATCGTCACCCTCGGCATCGACCACGAGGCCTTCCTGCTGCGCCCCGAACAGGGCGCGCCCGAAGATCCGCTGGCCCGCATCGCTTTCGAGAAGGCGGGCATCGTGCGCGGACCAGCTCCGGTCGTGACGCTCTCCTATCCCGAGAGCGCCGAGCTGGAAATCGAGCGCGCGGCGCTCACCGCAGGGGCACCCCTGCACATGCGCGGGCGCGACTGGGACGCGGCTGTCGGTGACGTAATCGAATATTCCGACCGCCACGGCGAGCTCGCCCTGCCGCTGCCCGGCCTGCCCGGCACCCATCAGGCCGAGAACGCCGCACTGGCGGTCGCCATCCTGCGCCATCAGGACCGCGTTGCGGTCTCTCCCGAGGCCATCGCCGAAGGCATTCGCACCGCACATTGGCCTGCCCGCCTCCAGCGCCTTTCGGCAGGTCCCCTGACCCGCCGTGCAGGCGCACGCGCGGTCTGGCTGGACGGGGGGCACAATCCCGATGCCGGGCTCGCCATCGCCCGCCATTTCGCAGGGCAGCGGCTTCACCTCGTGATCGGCATGCTCGCCAACAAGGATCCCCGCGCCCTCACCGCCCCTCTGGCGGAGAGCATCGCCAGCATCCACGCCGTGCCGGTGCCGGGCCACGAGTGCCATGGCCCGGCAGGCTTCGGGCCCTCGGCCCTTGCCGCAGCGACCGTGGAAGCGGCTCTGGCGGCCCTGCCCGACGACGGATTGCCAGTGCTGATCACCGGATCGCTCTACCTGTCCGGCGTCGTTCTGGAGGCGAACGGGGAAATACCGGAGTGATGCCAGCGCATCAGGTGGGCTGATCCGCCTCCAGCTCCGCCGTGTCCTCGGCCGCCGTGCCCATCGCCTGATCCACGAGCCCGGTCCGGCACATCCACCAGAACAGCACGATGCCCGGCAGGGCTGCGACCGTGGTCAGCAGGTAGAAGTTCACATAACCCATCGCCTCGATCAGCGCGCCTGCCGTGGTGCCGGTGAGCAGACGCCCGACCACGCTGGCCGCCGCCGAGATCAGCGCATATTGCGCGGCGGTGTAGCGCAAGTCGCAGAGCGCCGAGAAATAGGCGATCACGACAACGCCGCCATAGCCCGAAGCGATATTCTCGAAACCGATCGCGCCCGCCATGCCCCAATTGCTGTGCCCGGCCGCCGCCAGCGCCGCGAAGCTGAGGTTGGATGCGCCCATCAGGATCAGCGAGATCAGCACCGAACGCTTGAGCCCCATCTTCGCGAAAGCCACACCGCCGATGAACACGCCGATCAGATAGGCCCAGAAACCGAGACCGACGTCATAGAGCGCGATTTCGTCGTTCGAGAACTTGAGGTCGTCGAACAGCAGGCGGAACGTCAGGTTGGCCAGCGTGTCGCCGATCTTGTGGACGAGAATGAACGTCAGCACGAGCACCGCGCCGTTGCGGCGGAAGAACTCGGCGAAAGGCCCGGCGATGGAATTCCACACTTCCACCACGCCGCGCTTCTCGACCACGACCTTGCGGCGCTCCGGTTCGCCCAGCAGCATCGCGGTGAGCATCGCGGGCAGCGCGAAGAAGGCACAGGCCGCATAGCCCGCGCTCCAGCCGTGGCGGGCAGAGATCACCAGCGCCAGTGCGCCCGCCCCCGCCGAACCGATGCGCCAGCCGTACTGGCTCATGCCCGATCCGGTGCCGAGCTGGTAAGGCTTAAGCGTCTCGATGCGATAGGCGTCGATCACGATGTCGAAGCTGGCACCCGCCACGCCCACCAGTACGGCAGCGATCACGGTCGCGGAAATGTCGGCGGCGGGATCCACGAAGGCCAGGTTCAGCACCGCCGCGATCACGAAGAGGCCGCAGACCATCATCCACGAGACGCGCTGGCCCATGTTGCCCAGCACCGGCAGGCGTACGCCGTCGATGATCCAGGCCCAGAACACCTTGAGGTTGTAGACAAGGAACGCCAGCGTGAAGGCGGTGACGGTCTTCTTGTCGATCCCGTCCTGCGCCAGGCGCGTGGTCAGCGTGGCGCCGATCATCGCATAGGGAAAGCCCGAGGACAGGCCGAGCGCGAAGGAGGCGAGCGATTCTTTCTCGAAATAGGGTTTGACCGCATCCCAGACGCCGCGACGTTGTTCGATACTTTGGGCGTCCACGCAGTAGTCTCCGGCTTCGACACACGAATATGCCAAGTCGGCGCACCCTAACGCGGCCTTGGCGCAAGGGAAGGCTGGATGAAGCGGCGATCAACAGGTATGGGCGGACGAATGTCCAAACCTCCTTTCAAATCCGGCGGCCCGAAGCGTGGCGGCTCTTCCCGCGATGGCGGCTCCTCCCGTGGCCCTTCGCGCTCCAGTTCAGGTACCGGAGCCCGGCGCGGCGCCGGTCGGAGTGATTCAGGGCGGGAAGAAGGCGGCCGGGGACGTGCCTATCGCGACGGCCCCGCACGGGACGCGCGCGATACGCGTGCGGCGCGGGACGAACGCCCGGCACGCGGCGGCCGCAGCGGCCGTGACGAAAAGCTCTTCGGCCGTAACGAGCGCCCGGTCCGCGACGAGCGCCGCTCGCGCGATGATCGCCCTTCCCGCACCGAACGCCCTGCACGCGGCGATCGGCCGTTCCGTGACGAACGGCCATCGCGCGACGATGCCCAGACACGGGGCGAGCGCCCCGCCCGGGCGGCCGGCGCTACGCGAGACGGCGCGCCGCGCCGCAGCACCGGCGCACGATTCGGCGAACAGGAAACGCGCGGCAATGCTCGCGGTAGTGCTTATGCGCCGCGTGGCCCGCGCCAATCGGATTCCGCACGCTTCGACAGCGAACGCCCCCGCCGCAAGCCCCCCCGTCCTGCCCCACAGGCCGCAGCGCCCACGCCCAAGACCCCCGGCATGCCGGTGCGCGAGGGCGAACGCATCGCCAAGCTGCTGGCTCGCGCAGGTATCGCCAGCCGCCGCGAAGCCGAGCGCCTGATCATCGAAGGCCGGGTCAAGCTGGGTGAAGAGGTGATCGAGACTCCCTCCACCGTGCTCCCCAACCTCAGGGGCGTGACCGTGGACGGCAACCCGGTCCGCGATGCGGAAGAGACCCGCCTGTTCATTTTCCACAAGCCCTCGGGCCTGCTGACCGCCGAACGTGATCCG
>NZ_MSQB01000026.1 GCF_002149965.1 Novosphingobium panipatense
CGCGCCCCCACCCTACCACCCGCAGGATACTACCGTTGGGTGGTAGGGTGGGGGCGCGGGCCGGTGCCGCAAAATTCGCATTCCGCGAATTTTCAAACAGACTCTAAGGCCTTTCCTCCCCCGCGGGGGAGGAAAGGCGGGTTCAGCGTCCGGTCGTCGCCATGAGTTCGGGTGGGTAGCGATCGCCCTCCACCTGGATGGCATCGGCGGCCGCCTGAAGCCCGGCCAGTTCCGATGCCGACAGATCCACTTCGGCTGCGGCGATGTTCTCTTCCAGGCGGTGGAGCTTGGTCGTGCCGGGGATCGGCACGATCCAGGGCTTTTGCGCCAGCAGCCAGGCCAGCGCGATCTGCGCGGGCGTGGCGCCCTTGGCCTCGGCCACGGACTTCAGCAGGTCCACCAGCGCCTGGTTCTTCGCCATCGCCTCGGGCGTGAAGCGCGGCAGGCGGCTGCGGAAATCGCCCTCGCCCAGCTTCGTCTCGCTGCTCATCGCCCCGGTCAGGAAACCCTTGCCGAGCGGCGAATAGGGCACGAGGCCGATGCCCAGTTCCTCGCAGGCTTCCAGAATGCCGTTGGTCTCCGGCCCGCGCGTCCACATCGAATATTCGTTCTGGAGCACCGCCACCGGCTGCACCGCATGGGCGCGGCGAACCGTTTCGGCGCCTGGCTCGGACATGCCGAAGTGGCGCACCTTGCCTTGCGCGATCAGGTCCTTCACGGTGCCCGCCACGTCCTCGATCGGCACCTCGGGATCGACGCGGTGCTGGTAGAACAGGTCGATCACCTCGACGCGCAGCCGCTTCAGCGAGGCTTCGGCCACGGCGCGGATCTGTTCGGGGCGGCTATTAAGCCCCTGCATCTGACCATCGACGATGTTCATGCCGAACTTGGTGGCGATCACTACCTTGTCGTGAAGCCCCTCAAGCGCCTCGCCCACCATTTCCTCATTGGTGTAGGGTCCGTAGACTTCGGCCGTATCGAAGAAAGTCACGCCGCGATCGACGGCAGCGCGGATGAGATCGACGCCTTCGCTTCGGGTGACTTTCGTCGCATAGCCGAAATCGAGACCCATGCAGCCGAAGCCTAGAGCCGATACTTCAAGGCCGCTGCGGCCGAGACTCCGCGTTTTCATGAGGCGTTCTCCTTTGACAGGGCGGCGCCGGAATTCGGGGGGAGTTTCGGGTGACGGCGCCTGAGCAAAGATAAGCCTGTTCCTGCGGCGCGATTAGTCCCGCGATCAAGCACGCCGTAATGAACGGAACTCATCAATGGGGCGTTGGGGGCGCTGGCAAGACACCGGAAACGTCTGCAATCGCAGGAAATAACCGCTGGACCGAAAGGTTGCGGACTTGCCACCGGGCCTCTGTTAGCGCTACCCCAACTACCGCCGGCCCGGCCACCAAGACGGGCGGCGCGTCCCATGGGAGTGGACCGGAAGCGATGATCATCCTCGAAGCACACGGCTATCGGCTGGAACTGGCCCCCGAACGCGGCGGCTCCGTGCTGCGCCTGGACTGGCAGGGCAAGCCGCTGATGCGGCCCGTTTGCGGAGACACGATCTTCGACGTCGCCAGCTTCCCGCTGGTTCCCTTCTCCAACCGTATCGCGCGGGGCCGCTTCAACACCGGCCTGCGCAAGGGCACGATCGCACCCAATTTCCCCGGTAGCGACCATCCCCATCCGCTGCACGGCTTCGGCTGGCTGGCGGCATGGACGGTGGCGCAGCAGAGCGCGGAAACCGCCGTTCTCGAACATGCCTATCCCGGCGGCGAATGGCCCTGGCCCTACCTGGCGCGCCAGACGTTCGAACTCGGCGCGGAGGGGCTGAGCACCTCGCTTTCGGTCACCAACCTCGGCGATGCGGCCATGCCGGCCGGTCTCGGCTTCCACCCCTACTTCCCGCGCGACGAGAGCACCCTCTATCGCGGCCTGCACCGGGGCGAGTGGTACAATACGCCCGATTGCCTGCCGAGTTCGCTCGACGAGCACGAGGAGGCGATCGACTGGTGGCAGGGCGAACCGGTCAGCACCCGCGCGGTCGATACCGCCTATACCGACCGCGAAGGCGCGCTCGAGATCGACTGGCCCGCGCGCGGCCTGGGCCTGACGATCTCCCCTTCGCAGGCGCTGACGACCACCGTGGTATTCTCACCCGAGGGGCAGGACTATTTCTGCGTGGAGCCGGTCAGCCACGCCACCGATGCCATCAACCGCGCACCGGAAACCATGCTCTGGCTGGCGCCCGGCGAAACGGCCGACGTGGGCATGACGATCGCGGCGCGCACGCTCGCCTGACCGCTCACCAGCGGTCCACGTCGTCCTCCAGCGTCATCGGACGGCTATAGGAGACATCCGCCGGGTCGCGGCGCCCCTTGATGTAACCGCCCGCCCTGAACTGCGGCATGTCCAGGATCGAGGCATCCCCGGCGATCAGCAAGTCCACGGTGCAGCGCCGCAGGGCGATCCGCCAGACGCCGCCGCGCTTCTCCAGCCGATCGACATAGCGGCCGTTGATGAAGCGCACCGTCCTGCCGTCGGGGTTGAGCAGGCCGACCAGCACATAGCTTTCGGCATGGGCGACATCGCCGTCGATCTCGCAGTTGTGCGTCGTGATGTTGTGCAGGCAGAGCTGGCACCCGCCCGCGTGAATCGCATTGGCCCAGGCGGCATAGTCCGGTCCCCGGTTGACCGCGGCAGCACCATGTTCGTCGATCCCGTCCGGGTGATAGGCGGCGGTGAGCAGGTCCACGTCGAACCGGTCATGACCGCGCGCATGGCTGTGTACGCAGTCCTCGATCGCGCGGCGATCCATCAGATAGGCAAGATCCTGGGCCATTTTCTCGATATCGGCCATGGTGCTCTCCTTCAGCGGATGACGGCGGGATGGAATGCAGGCGGTTCCACGCCGTGCAGTTCCGCAGCGGTCGGCGGTACCCGGCCGCCATCGGTCAGCCCATATTTCCGCGCGATCCCGGCGCCTACGAGCGTCGTGCCGCTCAAGTCCGCGAGGTCGGGATCGCGGTGGAGACGCCAGATCACCTCCCCGGTGAACTCTGGTGTCTCGCAGTGCCCCTCGACATGGCCGAACCGTACGGGATCGGACGCGATCACGGCCTTGAGCCGGTCGGTCAGCAAGGCTCCCATCCACACCGACAGGACGGCGACGTTGCGGCCCGCGTGTCGGAAGTCCTGCGCCATGTCGAACGCCATCTTGTCCATGCCCGCCTTGTGTGCGCCATAGGCCGGGCCGAGCGCGTAATGCGCCGCGCCGGAAGCCGATGTGAAGACGATCAGGCCATGATCCTGGGCGGCCATGATCCCGGCAGCGTGCCAGCCGGCGACATATCCGCTGCGCAGGCCGACATCGATCAGGCCTGCCAGCTTGAGCGGCTTTTCCCAGAACTCGCCGGGCTCTGTCAGCTCGTCGTGAATGGCGGCGGCATTGTTCACCAGGATGTCGAGACGCCCTTCTTCGGCCAGGATACGCTCGAACAGCGCTGCCACCTGCTCGTCGTCGCCGTGATCGCAGGCGACCGCCACGCCCCTGCCACCCGCCTCCGTCACGGCGCGTGCCGTCTCGTGGATTGTGCCCGGCAGCGCGTGGTCTCCCGATCGCACGCTGCGTCCGGTGACATAGACGGTACAGCCATGTCGCCCGAGCGCCACCGCTATGCCCCGCCCCGCGCCCCTGCTCGCACCCGTCACCAGCGCGATGGGTGCCCGATCCGCCATGCCTTCTCCCATGTCATTCGCGGGGCATCTGCGCCCGGAATATTGAACAGGTGTTTAGCATTGCCGTCCAGGCAGGCAAGCACGCGCGCCAGCCATCCCCCGTGCGGTAAATCAGCCCTCCCGGCGCGCGCCGGGGCCGAAGTGGGCGGTCAGTTCGTAGGCGCCGGCCACGAAGAGCTGGCGGACGTACGTGATCGGCTCAGCCCCGCGCCAGGTCTTGCGTTCGACGCAGAGGCACGGCGCGCCCACCTCCACGGCCAGCGACCGTGCCTGCGCCGCGCTGGCGCCGGTAGCGGTGATATGGGCGTCCGCCTCGGTCCAGGGGACATGCTCCAGCAGCCAGGCGCCGGGCGAGGCGCCGGTGAAATCCGCATCCGATATTTCCGGCACGGCGGCGACGTTCACGAAGCGGTGCTCCCAGGCGAACGGGGTACCGTCCGCGAAATGCACGCCTTCCAGTTCGAGCAGCGGCACCGCGCGGTCCACCTTCCATTCCAGCCGTGCCTGCGCGCCGGTCAGTTCGCGGCGCTGGCCGAGGTCGAAGCGATAGGCCTGCCCGCGCTCGGCCACTTGCGCGCCGAGGTCGGGGATATCCATGGCCATGGCGTGGACCCGCGGCCGGGCGACGAACGTGCCCGCCTTCTTGCGCCGGTCCACCAGCCCTGCGGTCGCAAGCGCGGTGAGCGCCTTGTTCACCGTCATGCGTGCGCAGTCATAGTGCGCCATCAGCGCCTGCTCGGTCGGCAGGCGCGCGCCGGGGGCCAGCGCGCCGGAAAGGATACGCGTCTCGAAATCCTGACGGATGCGTTCGTGGAGCGGTAAGTTCACCCGATCAGCCTGCCCAAACTGTCCCTGTAACGCCGGACGACCGCATCCCGCGCAAGGTGACGGCCTCCGCTTACCACTTGCGCGCCGAAGCGCCAGACGCAATCCACCGCGCTCCGGCCTGCCGCAAACACCAGCCCATCGAGCAGGCGATCGCTGTCTCGCGCGGCCAGCGAGGGATGATCGAGGTCCAGCGAGACGGCATCGAACGGCAAGCCGATGGAAAGCCCGCCCTTTACCCCGAGCGCCTGCGCGCCGCCCTCCACCGCCTGACGCCAGAGCGTCTCGCCAGTGGAGCGCGTCTCACCGCTCGCGACGATATTGCGTCCACGATGCTGGAGCCGCTGGCCATACTCGAACAGGCGCAGTTCCTCGGTTCCATCGATCAGCACGTTCGAGTCGCTACCCACGCCCCAGCGCCCGCCCTCGGCCAGAAAGGCGCGCGCCGGAAACAGCCCGTCGCCAAGGTTTGCCTCGGTGATCGGGCAAGGCCCCGCCACCGCGCCGCTGCGCGCGAGCCGCCGCGTCTCCTCCTCGGTCATGTGCGTCGCATGGACGAGGCACCAGCGAGGGTTCACTTCGGCATGGTCCAGCAGCCATTCCACCGGCCGCTGCCCGCTCCAGGCGAGGCAATCCTCCACCTCGCGCACCTGTTCGGCGATGTGGATGTGGACCGGCGCGCCCGGGACCATCGTTTCCAGCACGGATAGCTGTTCGGGCGAGACGGCCCGCAGACTGTGCGGCGCAAGACCCACCACCGCATCGTCCAGACCCGACACCGCCCGGCGCGCGCCGTCCAGCAGGCGCGCGAAGCCGTCGAGGTCATGGAGGAAGCGCCGCTGCCCTTCGCTAGGCGGCTGCGCGCCGAAGCCGGAATGGGCGTAGAATACCGGCAGCAGCGTCAGGCCCAGCCCGACCTCTCCCGCCGCCCGGGCGATTGCCGCGCTCATCTCGGCGGGATCGCCATAGGCCCGGCCTTCGGGATCGTGGTGCAGATAATGAAATTCGCCGACCCGGGTGAAACCGCTCTCCAGCATCTCCAGATAGGCCATGGCGGCCAGGGCATGGAGGTCACCCGGCGTCATCCGGTCGAGGAAACGGTACATGACCTCGCGCCAGGTCCAGAAGCTGTCGTCCGTATCGCCGCGCTGCTCGGCCAGCCCCGCCATGCCGCGCTGGAAGGCATGGCTATGGAGATTGCCGAGGCCGGGGATCACGCAGGCATGGCGCTCATCGCCCGCCTGCGCCGCCACACCGCTCTCGATGGCGGAAATCCGACCATTTCGGAGTACGAAACGCACGCCGGAAGCCCAGCCGCCCAAAGTTCTGGAATGGTCCAGCAGCGCGCTCTGCGCGAAGATCGAACGGGCGGGGTTTTCGGCCATGGCGGGAAGCTCCTTTGCTATTTTGTCTATACATTAAAAACGACCGATGCAATAACCGGGACAACCAAGGAGGATCGACTCGTCATGCGCTGCGACAGGCTCTGGAAACATGCCCGTTTGGCCACGATGACGGGCGACCTGATGGGCGTGATCGAACAGGGCGTCATCGCCTCTCGGGACGGCCTGATCTTGTACGCCGGGCCGGATGCTGACGCTCCTTCATTCGAAGCCGCCGAAGTGACTGACTGCGCGGGCCGCTGGATCACGCCGGGCCTGATCGACTGCCACACCCACCTCGTCTTCGGCGGGGATCGCTCGCGGGAATTCGAGCTGCGGCTGGAGGGCGCTTCTTACGAGGAAATCGCCCGCGCCGGCGGCGGTATCGTCTCGACCATGAAGGCCACGCGCGCCGCCAGCGAGGACGATCTGGTCGCCGCCGCCCTGCCCCGCCTTGATGCGCTGATTGCGGAAGGGCTCACCACCGTCGAAGTGAAATCCGGCTACGGACTCGACCTCGCCAGCGAACTCAAGATGCTGCGCGCCGCGCGGCGGCTGGGCGAACAGCGCCCCGTTCGGATCGTCACGACCTTCCTCGGCGCCCACGCACTTCCCCCGGAGTTCGCGGGAGATGCCGAGGACTATATCGATCACCTCTGCACGGTCATGCTCCCCGCCGTCGCCGAGGCGGGGCTTGCCGACGCCGTGGATGCCTTCTGCGAGGGCATCGGCTTCTCGCCCGCCCAGACCGAGCGTCTGTTCGGCGCCGCAAAGGACTGCGGATTGCCGGTAAAGCTCCACGCCGAGCAGCTTTCGAACCTTCACGGCGCCGCCCTTGCCGCCCGCCATCACGCTCTTTCGGCGGACCATCTGGAGCACCTCGACAGTGCAGGCGTCGCCGCCATGGCCGCGTCAGGCACTGTCGCCACGCTGCTGCCGGGCGCCTACTACTTCTGCCGCGAAACCGTGCTGCCGCCGGTCGCGGCCTTGCGCGAGGCCCGCGTGCCGATCGCGCTGGCGACCGACTGCAATCCCGGCACCTCGCCGCTGACCTCGCTGCTGCTGGCGATGAACATGGGCGCGACGCTGTTCCGCCTCACCGTGCCCGAATGCCTTGCCGCCGTGACGCGCAATGCCGCGCAGGCGCTGGGGCTTTCCAACCGGCTCGGCACGCTCGAACCAGGCAAGGCCTGCGACCTTGCGATCTGGGACATCGAGCGCCCGGCTGACCTCGTTTACCGCATGGGCTTCAATCCGCTCCATGCGCGCATCTGGAGTGGACAATGAACGATATTCTCCTCACGCCCGGTGACGTGAGCCTCGCCCAGTGGCGCGCGGTCTATCGCGGCGCGAGCGTGAAGCTCGACCCGGCCTGCGCCCCGCGCGTGGCGACAAGCGCCGCCGCCGTCGCCCGCATTCTTGCCAAGGGCGAGCCGGTCTACGGCATCAACACCGGCTTCGGTAAGCTCGCCAGCGTCCGCATCGGCGACGAGGATCTCGCCACGCTCCAGCGCAACATCGTGCTCAGCCACGCGGCGGGCACGGGCGAGCCTTCGCCGGTGCCGGTGATACGCCTGATGATGGCGCTCAAGCTCGCCAGCCTCGCGCAAGGCGCCTCGGGCGTACGGCCTGAGACCGTCGCCCTGCTCGAAGCGATGCTGGCCAAGGGACTGACCCCGGCGGTGCCCTCGCAAGGCTCCGTCGGCGCCAGCGGAGACCTCGCCCCACTCTCGCACATGGCCGCGACGATGATCGGCGTGGGCGAGATCACGTTTGAAGGCGAGCGCCTGCCCGCCGCCGACGCCCTCGCCCGCGCGGGCCTCACGCCGCTCGAACTCGGCCCGAAGGAAGGCCTCGCGCTGCTCAACGGCACCCAGTTCTCCACCGCCAATGCGCTGGCCGGGCTGTTCGAAGCGGAGCTGCTGTTCCGCTCCGCCCTTGTCACCGGCGCGCTTTCCACCGAGGCCGCCAAAGGCTCCGACACCCCGTTCGACCCGCGCATCCATGCCCTGCGCCGCCATCGCGGCCAGATCGAGGTGGCCGATGCCCTGCGCGGCCTCATGGCCGGCTCCGCGATCCGCGCCAGTCATGTCGAGAACGACGCCCGCGTGCAGGACCCCTATTGCCTGCGCTGCCAGCCGCAAGTCATGGGCGCCGCGCTCGACGTGCTGCGCCAGGCGGCAACGACGCTGGAGATCGAGGCCAACGGCGTTTCCGACAACCCCCTGATCTTTCCGGAAGCGGACGAAGCCCTCTCGGGTGGCAACTTCCATGCCGAGCCGGTCGCCTTTGCCGCCGACATGATCGCGCTGGCCGTCTGCGAGATCGGATCGATCTCCGAACGCCGCATCGCCATGCTGGTCGACCCGGCGCTGTCCGGCCTGCCCGCCTTCCTGACGCCGCGCCCCGGCCTCAATTCGGGCTTCATGATCCCGCAGGTCACCGCCGCCGCGCTCGTTTCCGAAAACAAGCAGCGCGCCTATCCGGCCTCGGTGGATTCGATCCCCACGTCCGCCAATCAGGAAGACCATGTCTCGATGGCCGCCCACGGTGCGCGCCGCCTGCTCTCGATGGTGGAGAATGCGACGGCCGTGATCGGCATCGAACTGCTCGCCGCCGCGCAGGGGATCGAATTCCACGCCCCGCTTGCCTCCAGCACCTTGCTGGAAGCCGCGCGCGCAGTGCTGCGCGCCGAGATCCCCGCGCTCGACGACGACCGCCATTTCCACCCGGACATGGAAGCGGCCAACCGGCTGATCCGCTCCGGCGCACTGGCGGACACGGCGGCGGACCTGCTCCCGGCGATTTCGTGATGGAACCTTTCGTCCTCCATCGCGGAGAGGCGCCGCTCATCGTTGCCTTCCCCCATGTCGGTACAGGTCTGGCCGATGTTGCCCCCGCGTTCCGCTCGGAATGGCTGGCCCGGCGCGATGCCGACTGGTGGGTGGACGATCTCTACGCCTTTGCCCGCGAACTGGGCGCGACGACGATTGCGGCGCGTGTTTCGCGCAGCGTGATCGACCTCAACCGCGATCCCTCCGGCGCCTCGCTCTATCCCGGGCAGGCGACGACGGAACTCTGCCCAACGACCACGTTCGATGGCGAGCCGCTTTACAAGGCCGAAGGCCCTGATGAGGCCGGGATCGCCCGCCGCCGCGCGCTCTGGTTCGATCCCTACCACGCCGCGCTTCGCTCCGAGATCGAGCGGCTGCGGAAGCTCCACGGCAAAGTCGTGCTCTACGACGCGCACTCGATCCGCAGCCATGTGCCGCGCCTGTTCGATGGCGAATTACCGCAGTTCAACATTGGCACGAACCTCGGCCAGACCTGCGATCCGGCGCTTTCCGCTGCCGTGACCCAAGTCTGCAAGGCGAGCGGCTTGAGCCACGTTCTCGATGGCCGCTTCCGTGGTGGCTGGACCACGCGGCACTACGGCGAGCCTGCCAGCGGCGTCCATGCAATCCAGATGGAACTCGCCATTCGCGGCTACATGGACGAGCCCGAAGTGCCGAGCGAAGTCAACTGGCCCGTGCCGTTCTCGGCAGACCGCGCCGCCGCCCTCACCCCGATCCTGCAAGACGTGCTGAAGGCGGCCCTCGCCTTCGCCCGCACCTGATTTAAGGAACCGCCATGACCCGCCTCGACAACAGCCGCGTCATCAAGCCTGCGACCGGCACCGAACTCAGCGCGAAGAGCTGGCTCACCGAAGCGCCGCTGCGCATGCTGATGAACAACCTCCACCCCGATGTGGCCGAACGCCCGGAGGAACTGGTGGTCTACGGCGGCATCGGCCGCGCCGCGCGCGACTGGGAGAGCTACGACAAGATCGTCGAGACCCTGCGCCGCCTTGAGGGCGATGAAACGCTCCTGGTGCAGTCCGGCAAGCCGGTGGGCGTGTTCCGCACCCATGCCGATGCGCCGCGCGTGTTGATCGCCAATTCCAACCTCGTGCCGGAATGGGCAAAATGGGAGCATTTCAACGAACTCGATAAGCGCGGTCTTGCCATGTACGGCCAGATGACCGCCGGTTCGTGGATCTACATCGGCACGCAGGGCATCGTTCAGGGCACCTACGAGACGTTTGTGGAGATGGGTCGCCAGCACTATGGCGGCGACCTTTCGGGCAAGTGGCTGCTGACAGCCGGGCTTGGCGGCATGGGCGGCGCGCAGCCGCTAGCGGCGGTGATGGCGGGCGCATCGTGCCTTGCCATCGAATGCCAGCCCAGCCGCATCGAAATGCGCCTGCGCACCGGCTACCTCGACGTCGCCGCCTCTACCATCGAGGAGGCCATGGCGATCATCGAGAAGGCCAATGCCGAGAAGAAGCCGGTCTCCGTCGGCCTGCTCGGCAATGCTGCGGAACTGCTGCCGGAGATGTTCGCGCGCGGCATCCGCCCGGACCTGCTGACCGACCAGACTTCCGCCCACGACCCCGTCAACGGCTATCTCCCTGCCGGCTGGACCGTCGCCGAATGGATCGAGAAACGCGAGCGTGAACCGGAAGCCGTCGCCAAGGCGGCCAAGGCCTCCATGGCCGTTCATGTGCAGGCCATGCTGAACTTCCAGGCGGCGGGCGTGCCCACCACCGATTACGGCAACAACATCCGCCAGATGGCGAAGAACGAAGGCATCGAAAACGCGTTCGACTTCCCCGGCTTCGTCCCCGCCTATATCCGCCCGCTGTTCTGCCGCGGCGTGGGGCCGTTCCGCTGGGCCGCGCTTTCGGGCGATCCCGAGGACATCTACAAGACCGACGCCAAAGTGAAGGAACTGCTGCCCGACCACGCGCACCTGCACAACTGGCTCGACATGGCGCGCGAGAAGATCCAGTTCCAGGGCCTGCCCGCGCGCATCTGCTGGGTCGGTCTGGGTGACCGCCACCGGCTGGGCCTCGCCTTCAACGAGATGGTGGCGAACGGCGAACTCAAGGCCCCGGTCGTCATCGGCCGCGACCACCTCGACAGCGGCTCCGTCGCCTCACCCAACCGCGAGACCGAGGCCATGCGCGACGGTTCGGACGCGGTTTCGGACTGGCCGCTGCTCAATGCGCTGCTCAACACCGCCTCCGGCGCAACCTGGGTGTCGCTGCACCACGGCGGCGGCGTCGGCATGGGCTATTCGCAGCATTCAGGCATGGTGATCGTCGCCGACGGCACCGAAGCGGCGGCCAGGCGTCTGGAGCGCGTACTGTGGAACGACCCGGCGACGGGCGTGATGCGTCACGCCGATGCCGGGTACGAGATCGCGCTGGATTGTGCGCGGGAGAAGGGTCTGGACCTGCCGGGGATTCCCTAAAGGTTGCCGTTGGAGTGAGGGGAGGCGCAAGCAAACGCCGCGCCCTCTCTCCACGTCATCCTGAACTTGTTTCAGGATCCATCGCGCCGAACAGACGGCCGTCAATGGTCAGAAATGGATCCTGAAACAAGTTCAGGATGACGCTGTTTCTTGGTCGAAGTGAGCGTCAGAAAAGGCACCCTACCCCGGCCCGAACCTGCTCGCCAGGTCGACAGTGCTTTCCTTGCCAAGGCTCTCAATCGAAGCCTCGCACCAGCGCCGCGCGGCGGCCTCCCCGGCGTCGCGCAAGGTCAGCAGGAGTTGCCGCACCGGCAGCATCTTGCTTTGCGCGGGCATGGCGGCCAGCGTCTCCTCATCGTGTATCTCATGGAAACGCATGCGTTCCACTTGCGCGATGAGGCCCTCTTTGGCCCGCGTCCGCCCGATCGAAGATTGCAGCAGGAACAAGCCCTGCATTTCCTTGCGCATGGACTGGTTGAAACCGATTTCGGTGATCCGGTCGACGATCCCGGCGGCATTGCGCGGCGTCTGGTCGCGGGCCTGGGGATTGACGGTGATCAACAGCAGATCGTCATTGGCGCTTTCCAGCACCAGCGGCACGAGCGGCGGATTGGCGCTGTAGCCGCCGTCCCAGTAATCCTTGCCGTCGATCGTCACCGGCGGAAAATAGAGCGGCAGACAGGCCGAGGCGAGCAGCGCCTCGGTCGTCAGGTCATCCTTGCGGAAAATGCGGGCCGTGCCGCTCTGCGCATTCGTGGCGGAAATGAACAAGGGCGGCGCCTTGTCGCTGGCGATGGCCGCGAAATCGACGTGCTCCTCGATCACCTTGCGCAGGATATCCTGCATTTCGCGGCCCATCTCCGGGGAGCCATGCGTCATGCCGAGATCGCCGAACATGGTCGTCCACCAGGAGGACATCGCGCGGGTCGTCTCGGGAAAAGCCTCGATCATCGGGATCAGCGGCCCTGCCTCCCGCCCGGACTTGTTCAGTTCCTTCCAGAACGAGCGCAGCCGTTCGCGCGCCCCTTCGCGGCCGCCGGACACCAGGCCGGAAACCAGCACCGCCGCGTTCATCGCCCCGGCACTGGCCCCGCTGACCGCCCCCACCGCCAGACGCGGTTCCTGGAGCAGTCCCTCCAGCACCCCCCAGGTAAAGGCGCCGTGCGCGCCTCCCCCCTGAAGGGCAATATCGAGGATATGGAGAGGCTTATCCGATGAGGCCATTCGAATGCTCACTCATGCTGCATTGCAACATTGCAATCCATAGCATCGGCAATTGTTCCTGAACAGCGCTCACCGGACAAATAGGCAATCAGTGCGCCGCCCCGTTCAGCGCCGCGAAGGTCTGGGCATAGCGCCCTTCCGCCTCGGCATTGCGCAGGAAGCCCAGCCGCTCCACGCCGATCAGTTCCGGTGTCGGAACTTTGGCGAAGAGGCGCATCACTTCGTCGATGAAGGCGTCCAGCGGCATGTAGCCTTCGCGCGTGGACTGCCCCGGCGTCAGCTCGGTCTGCACGGCAGGCGGCGCGAGTTCGATGACCTCCACCGCGCCCTTCAGCGCGAAACGGAGCGAGTCGGTCCAGGAGTGGATCGCCGCCTTGGTGGCCGAATAAACCGCCGCGCCCACCAGCGGCACGAAAGCCAAGCCCGAACTGACATTGACGATGGCCGCGTCCGCCTGCTCGCGCAAGTGGCCGATCAGCGCATCGGTCATGCGGATCGAGCCGAGCAGGTTCGTCACCACGCATGCCTCCGCGCGGGACAGGTCGCGCGGGACCGAAACGTCCTCCAGCGGCATGACCCCGGCATTGTTGACCAGCACGTTGAGCGCCGGGAACCGCGCGAGGATATCCGCCCCGAAAGCCGCGATTGCAGCGGGATCGGCCACGTCGAGCGCGACGGCATGGATATTCTCCCGGCCTTTCGCGGTTTCCTCGAGACTGGCCAGCGTGCGCCCGGTGACGATCACGACATTGCCGGCATCATGCCAGCGCTGCGCCAGTTCGCGCCCGATGCCGGTGCCGCCGCCGGTGAGAAGAATGGTGTTGCCGCTGGTCTTCATGGAACTCGCTCCTGTGAGAAGAGATTGCGAGACGGGATGTAAACCGATACTCTCTTTTGGAAAGTAGGCACCCGAAAGTGCTGTAGTTACCCATGAGTGAGAAATGGAAAATCAGGCCATTACCCGTTACTCGAACGTGCCCGGCGTCGATGCGCTCGTCAACGAATTGATCGGACGCGTGGCGGACAAGTGGACCCTGCTGGTGCTGGAGGCTCTGGAGGAAAACGGCGAAACCCGCTTCAGCGCCCTCGCCCGTGCGGTGCCGGGGATCAGCCAGAAGATGCTCACCCAGACATTGCGCCAGATGGAGCGCAACGGCTTCGTCCATCGCACCGTCCATCCGGTCATCCCGCCCCATGTCGATTACCGGCTCACCCCGCTCGGACACAGCCTGGGAGAGGCCTTCTGCAGCGTCTGGCATTGGGCCGAAGCCAATCTCGAAAACGTCGCCGCCGCGCGGTCGGATTTCGACACCCGCGACTGATTTCGCAAGGCGCCGTGGAAACCCCATGCGCAGACATCTTTTCCGCCGCCGCCGTTGTCGCTAGTCAGGGGGCCGGACGGCCGCACTTTCGCACTTTGCCGTCAACGGGGCTTCATTTCCTTGCTGCGCATCCTTGCCAAGACCGTCTTCGGGTTCGTCGCGATCAGTGTGGCGCTGACCCTGCTCTATCGCTTCGTGCCGCCGCCGGTCACGGTGACGATGCTGGTGGACGGCAACGGCATCACCAAGGACTGGCAGCCGCTCAGCCGGATCGACCGCAACATGGTGGCCGCCGCGATCGCTGCCGAGGACGGCAAGTTCTGCACCCACAAGGGTTTCGACACCGATGCCATCGAAAAGGCCTTCGAGCGCAATGCCGCGGGCGGGCGCCTGCGCGGCGGATCGACGATCAGCCAGCAGACCGCCAAGAACGTCTTCCTCTGGCAGGGTGACGGCTGGACCCGCTATATGCGCAAGGGCCTGGAAGTCTGGTTCACGTTCCTGATCGAGAACCTGTGGGACAAGCGCCGGATCATGGAAGTCTACCTCAACGTCGCGGAGACCGGCATCGGCACTTACGGCGTCGAGGCCGGGGCGCAGCGCTACTGGGGCAAGTCGGCCTCGAACCTGACGAGGACCGAGGCGGGCCGCATGGCCGCCGCACTGCCCAGCCCCAAGACCCGCAGCGTCAAGAGCCCCTCGGGCTTCACCCGCCGCTACGGCAACACCATCGCCGCCCGCATCGGCACGGTGAAGACCCAGGACCTCGATTCCTGCGTCTACGACTGACGTTTTAGCGAAGGTTTCTTAGCAAGATTGAGGGCGATCGCCGCGCGGATCAGCGCGGTCAGCGCAGCCTCGTCCACCTCGTCGCCCTCGTGGAAATCGATGGCGCGGCGCTGGTTGCCGTCGAGACTGGCGTTGAACAGGCGGGCGGGATCGCCCAGCGCCGCACCCTTGGCGAACGTCATCTTCACCGCCGCCTTGTAGGTTTCCCCGGTGCAGACCATGCCGCCGCGATACCAGACCGGCACCCCGCGCCACTTCCACTCCTCGGTCACCTCGGGATCGGCCGCCAGGATCACCCGGCGCAGCCTCGCCAGCATCTCGCCCCGCCAGTCGCCGAGTGCCGCGATGCGCCCGTCGATGCGCTGCGACGGGGTCTGTTCCTCATCCATCGTATCCGCTCCCCTTTCCTTTGCATGGAAAGCTAGGCGCGGCGCGAACGACGGGCAAAGGAAAAGGGAGGAAGCCTGCGCTTCCTCCCTTCCCTGTTTTCCGTAATCGGAAGCGATCTTAGAAGCCGAAGCTGATCGAACCGATGAACGTGCGCGGGGTGCCGATGTAGGCGTTCGGCACGTTGGTCTGCGAGGTGCCTGCACCGTCGAAGCCGCCGACATAGAGCTTGTCGAACAGGTTGACGACGTTGAGCTGCAGGAAGGTCTTGTCGCCCAGGCCGATGAAGTCGAGCTTCACCTTCGCGTCGAGGTCGACGAGCGTGTAGGCCGGGGTCTTCTTGCCGTAGACCTGCGTGCCGGCGATCACGATCGGCAGGTTCTGGTCGTTGACGTAACGCGGGCCGGTACGCTTGACCTGAACGCCCAGTTCGACCGGACCGATGTTGCCGTTCGCACGCGTACCAAGGGTGTAGACCGGCGCACCGGCTTCACGCTTGCCCTTGGTGTTGGCGAAGACGCCGTCGTCGATCTCCACGTTCTCCTTGATCTTCGACTTCAGGTACGAACCGAAGAGGTAGAGCGAGAACTCGGGGATCGGGCGGACGGCGAAGCTGCCGTCGATGCCGTACTTGTCGACGCGGCCGAGGTTACGGTAGATCGTGACGTCGAGGTCACGGTCATAAGCCGAAGCCAGACGGTTGGTGTAACGGGTGTACCAGCCGGTCAGCGACGCCTGGATGATGCCCGAAGTGTAACGGACGCCCAGGTCGAAGTTGTCGGTGGTTTCCGGCTTCGGGTTCGCGCCGGCTTCGTCACGATCGTACCAGAACGACTGGTAGAGGTTGTCCGTACCGGGGACCTGCAGGCCCTTCGAGTAGTTGAAGAACAGGCTTGCGTTGTCGGTCGCGTCGAAGACCACACCGGCGGTCGGCAGGACCTTGTTGTAGTTCAGGATGCGCTGCTGCGGCAGCTTGTAGCTGGGGTTCGCACCGGCATAGACGCCCTGGTCGGCACTGTTCGTGGTGAAGCAGTCGACGAAGCCCGATGCGCTGGTGGCGAGGCAGTAGTTGGTCAGGTTGCGCTTGAAGAACGGTGCGCGGATACCGAGGTTCAGGTGAACGCGGTCGTTCATGTAGTCGCCCGAGTATTCACCCGAAACCTGATGCAGGATCGCGTAGGACAGGCGATCACGCTTCTGCAGGATGTTGCCGTCGGCATCGGCCAGCGAGCTGTTCGAGAACACGTCCGAAGCGAAGCCGTTCGACTTGAGCAGGCTGGTCTCGCCGGTCTGACGGTGACGACCGCGGTCGTACGAGTAGGCCACGCGGACGCGGTTGAACTCGTTGATGTCATAGCGCAGCGAGGCGATGACGCCGATACGCCAGGTTTCGGTGTTGCTCGGCGCGAGGATGCGAACGGTGTCGAGCGTATCGCCGTCGCCGTTCAGGTCGACGCCGCCGAAGTAGGGCTTGCCGCCGATGTAGCCCGAAACCATCTGGGCTGCCGTGATGGCGCTGCGGCTGGAGTTGGCAGTCTGGGTGTAGAAGCCTTCACGCGCATCCACCGTGCCGCCGCCGTTGGCCTTGGTGTACTGGATGCTCGGATCGACGTTCAGGGTCAGCTTGTCGCTGAGCGTGAAGCGCGAGTTGATGCGGATGTTGCCGGTGTTCGACGGGTTGAAGCGATAGTCGTAAGCCGAACCGCAGCTGCTGGCGGGATCTGCGATACCGTTCACGCCAGCAGGGATCTGGCACTCGGCAGTCTTGTAGAAGCGCTCGTCACGCGTCTTCGGGAAGCGGTTGGTCGCCGAATCCGAACCGACCACGCGGTCGTCGTCGAGGCGCAGCGGCACCGAGCCGAAGAAGTTGTTGCGGTTGCGGTTCCAGTGACCGGCGACCGAGATGAAGTCGCCGTTGCTGCCGATCGGCTGGTAGACCTTGGCGTTGAACTGGGTCTTGTCGATCTGGCCGATGCCGCCGTAGATCGTGTTGTTCACGGCCTTCGAGGCCGAGAAGAACGCCTTGGTTCCGGCCGAGGTGAACTCGCCGGTGTCGATCTCGCCGAACATACGGAAGAAGCTGAAGTCACCGGCCGAACCCAGCAGGCGCACGCCGAAGTCGTCATAGGGGTTGCGGGTACGGATGTTGACGGTCGAACCCGAAGCGGCGGCGGTCGGCGAGTCGACGTCGGTGGTGCCGAGGTTGACGTTGACCTGCTCGATGATTTCAGGATCGATCTGCTGGTTCGAGTAGAGCGCGTAGCCGCCCGTGTCGTTCAGCGGGATACCGTCGACGGTCTGCGAGATACGCGAATCGTCGAAGCCGCGGATGGTCAGCGTACCACCGGCCGAACCGAACGGGTCGTTGTTCTGGAAGCTGACGCCCGGCATCAGGTTGATGGTGTCGTTGATCGTCTGGCCCGGAACCTGGGCCTGGATCACTTCCTGCGTCAGGACCTGCTTGGCCTTCGAGGTGTTCGGGATCTGCACACCGGCGACGCCGCGGTTCACCTGACCGGTAACGACGATGGTGCCTTCCTCGAAGTCGACCGAGCCGGTCGACTGAGCGAAAGCGGGAACGGCAAGGAATGCCGCGCCGACGGCGAGCGTGCTGGTCGCGGTCGAAAGAATGGATTGAAACTTCATCTTAGCCCCCTGGAAACCTTCAGAGTGGTTGGAACCGAATGCGGAAGAGGTTGCCCCGCCGCAGGTTTGCTGCGGCTGCTAAGAGCAGCGCAATATGACAATCTTCTGACGCAAGGGATTCATTTCCGATCTTCGTTGCGCAATTTTGTGACCCAAATTGCAGTCGTTTGCGGAAATTGGCCGATTTTTCTGAGTTTTCCGTGCTTTATGAGCCAATGTGACAATCGGTTGTGCGGCATAAATGTCACGCAGCGAGACTTCCATGCCGCCATGGGGAAAGTGGTCCCGACATGTAATGATACGTCATCGCTTGCTGTTAAGCTCCGGCGCATGCGATGAAATTGTCATGGCCGCCTCTCATCAACATCACCACGACCATGCCGAACATCGCCACGGTCACGGACATTCCCATGGGCATTCGCATGGCCACTCCCACGGGCACCACCACCATGGTCCGCCCGCTCCGGGGGACGTGGGCAAGGCCTTCGCACTTGCAGTAGGGCTCAACGTGGTCTTCGTCGTGGCAGAGGCGGCAGCGGGCTTTTTCAGCGGCTCGATGGCACTGCTGGCCGATGCCGGGCACAATCTTTCCGACGTGCTTTCCCTGTTGCTGGCCTGGGCCGCCAGCGTGCTTGCGGTAAGGCCGCCTTCAGAGCGCTTCACTTACGGATTGAAAAGCTCCTCGATCCTCGCCGCCATCGCCAATGCCGCCCTCCTATGGGTGGCGATCGGCGCCATCCTGGTCGAGACCGTGCGCCGCTTTGCCGAGCCTGCGCCGGTCATGGGCATGACCATGATCGCCGTCGCCGCCGTGGGCATCGCCGTGAACGCCCTTTCGGCGCTGCTCTTCGCCAAGGGCAGCAAGTCGGACCTCAACTTGCGCGCGGCCTTCGTTCACCTGATGGCGGATGCCGCGGTTTCGGCCGGGGTGGTGATCGCGGGCGTGGTCATCCTGTTCACCGGCTGGCAGGCGATGGACCCCATCGCCTCGCTGGTGATCACGGCCGTCATCGCCTGGTCCAGCTGGGGCCTTCTGCGCGAATCGCTGCGCATGGGCATGATGGCCGTGCCCGAAAGCATCGACATCGCCGCCTTGCGCGCCTTCCTGGCGCAGCTGCCGGGCGTTACCCGCGTCCACGATCTCCACGTCTGGCCGATGAGCACGACGGAAACCGCCCTGACGGCCCATCTCGTCATGCCCGGCGCGGTTCGCAGCGATACCTTCCTGCACGAATTGGCACACGAACTGGAGCACCGCTTCGGCATCGGCCACCCCACCGTGCAGATCGAAACCGACGCCGAATCGCCCTGCGCGCTGGAGAGCGAGACGGTCGTTTAAGTTTCCAGGAATTCGTGCCGGGCACCCAGGAAATCGTCCGGCTCGATCGCCAGTCCTGAAGCTACGCAATGGACTTCGGTGAGCCTGAGGCCGAGCTTTCCGGTAAAATGGGCTTTGGCGCGCTCGGCATCGTCCACTCTCCATACCAGCGCATAGATGCCGTTCTGCGTCCTGTTCAGGAACGCTCCGAACGGTCCGCCCCCCGCCTCCTCCGGCTCCAGAAAAGCGACGCGCGTGTCGCCCACCTGCAGCAGGACGCGCCGCGCCGGCTGCGGCGAAACCACCCGCTCGTCCGCGACGACTTCGCCATCGACGATCTCGGTAAAGAAGCGGAGCACCGCCGCCATGTCGGCGGTTACGCAAGCAATGTGGTCCAGTCCCGTCACCCGGCCGGCATGTCCAGCGCCGACCGCCGGGTTCCAGTTACCCCGATCGCGGGGATCGTTGGGCATGCCCAGCTCGCAGACTTCCAGCAGGACGCCCCCCGTCGACTCGGGCCGGACGAAGAAGAACACCCCATAGTCGCTGGCCACCGTGCATCCCGCTGCCCGGAACGCCTCACTGGCGGCCTTGCCGTCCGCAACCTTGATTTCGAAGGAGTGGAAGGCTTGCCCGATCCGCGCCGCCTGCCGGGCGAAGGGCTTGGTCAGGTCATCGGGATGGCGCGGCGCCATCGGTTCGACCATGTGATCGGTGACGTAGAGCAGCGCAGCGTCGCGGTCCTCGGCGGGAAAATAGTTCTCCGCAAAGACAAGGCCTCCCAGCGCGTCCTGATAAAGCGCACGGCAACGGTGGATGTCCGTGACGGCGTGGATCGTGTGGATGATCCGCGATACCGCGATGCGCGCTGCCATTCTTGCTCCCCCCTCTCCGGGCTTCGGACATAGAGTGGGGAAGACAGGCCGAACTGCCAAGCAGGTCCGCGACAATCGGCTACAATATCGTGATTGCGGCGTTACCCCGGTAGGCTAGATTTCCTGCCGCGAGCTGTCGCTCGCGCAAGCGATATTGGGACGCGACCCTGATGACCCGAACTTCCAGCATATTCCTCGCCGCCGCCCTTGGCTGCATCCTTGCCCCTGCTCACGCCTGGGCCGACGCCAGAAGCGACATCGAGGCGCGCTACGAAGAGTTGCGCCTGGCCATGGAGAGCCGCGAAGGCGCGCGCATCAAGCCGTTGCTCGCCCCCGATTTCGTGCGAACCGACCTTGGCAACAACACCATGAGCGCGGATGAACTCATCGCCGGGCTCGCGAAGATCCCGGTCGATCCCGATCGCAAGTCGCAGACGACCGTGCAGTCGGTCTTGGTGAACGGCAAGACGGCCGAAGTGGTTCAGCAACAGGTGGCCAGCGACACCCGCCAGGGCCGCGACGGCAAGATGCACAGCTTCGGCACGACATCGCTCTCCCACGATACCTGGGTGCAGAGCGACAAGGGCTGGTTGCTGAAGACCACGCAGGCCCAGTCCACCACGATCACCCGTGACGGCGTCGCCATGCGCACGATCAAGAAGGGCGATCCGGTCCCGCAGGGACGCCGCGGCCGCATGGGGCCGGGCAACGGCAGCATGATGGGGCCGCCGCGCCCTATCGGCGACAACTGAAAACCAGCCAAAGAAAAAGCCCGCCCGGATAACCGGACGGGCTTTTTTTCTCGTCAGCGCCGGAGCGTCGTGCCTCAGGCGGCGGCTTCCGCCTTGTCGCCCTTGAGGACGCGGACCGGTTCCTTGCGGCCTTCGACCACGTCCTTGTCCACCACCACTTCGGCGATGTCGCCTTCGGTCGGCAGGTCGAACATGGTGTCGAGCAGCAGGCCTTCCACGATCGAACGCAGGCCGCGCGCGCCGGTCTTGCGATCGATGGCCTTCTGGGCGATCGCCTCGAGTGCCTCGTCCGTGAAAGTCAGCTCGACTTCTTCGAGGTCGAACAGCTTGGCGTACTGCTTGATCAGCGCATTCTTCGGTTCGCGCAGGATCTTGACCAGCGCCTCGATGTCGAGGTCGTTAAGGGTCGCGATCACCGGCAGACGGCCGACGAATTCGGGGATCAGGCCGAACTTGAGCAGATCTTCCGGCTCCGCCTTCTGGAGCAGTTCGCCCACGCGGCGCTTGTCCGGGTCGGCGACATGGGCGCCGAAGCCGATCGAGCGCTTCTGGAGGCGGTCGGCGATGATCTTCTCAAGGCCCGCGAAGGCGCCGCCGCAGATGAACAGGATGTTGGTCGTGTCCACCTGCAGGAATTCCTGCTGCGGGTGCTTGCGGCCGCCCTGCGGCGGAACCGAGGCCGTGGTGCCTTCCATCAGCTTCAGCAGCGCCTGCTGCACGCCTTCGCCCGAAACGTCGCGCGTGATCGACGGATTCTCGGCCTTGCGGCTGATCTTGTCGATCTCGTCGATGTAGACGATGCCGTGCTGCGCCTTCTCGACGTTGTAGTCGGAAGCCTGGAGCAGCTTGAGGATGATGTTCTCCACGTCCTCGCCCACGTAACCGGCTTCGGTCAGCGTGGTGGCGTCGGCCATGGTGAAGGGCACGTCGAAGGTCTTGGCGAGAGTCTGCGCGAGCAGCGTCTTGCCCGAACCCGTGGGACCGACGAGCAGGATGTTCGACTTGGACAGTTCCACGTCGCCCTGCTTGCCGCTGTGCTTCAGCCGCTTGTAGTGGTTGTGGACAGCCACCGACAGAACGCGCTTGGCGCGCTCCTGCCCGATCACGTAGTCGTTAAGCGTCTCGCAGATTTCGCGGGGAGACGGCACGCCGCCGTCCTTCTTGCCCGCGATCCCGGCCTTGGTCTCTTCACGAATGATGTCGTTGCAAAGCTCGACGCATTCGTCGCAGATGAAGACCGTGGGTCCCGCGATCAGCTTGCGCACTTCGTGCTGCGACTTGCCGCAGAAGCTGCAGTAGAGGGTGCTTTTCGCGTCAGATCCGCTCAATTTCGTCATTTTCCGTCTTTAGGCCCATTTTAGGCGACTCGTCGAGTCTACCTTGGACGAGGCCGGTTTTGCAATCCTGAGACCGATATGGGTATCCCCATAAGCGTTGCAAAGGCCCAATACCCCTGCCGCGCGGTCGGAAGGCCGGAACCTGCCCCGATGAGGGACAGGTTCCGGCCTTGCTGTCATGCTCAGGCGTCGGCCGGCTTGTCCGCGTCGGGACGCGTCTCGAAGACCTTGTCGACGAGACCGAACGCCAGCGCTTCCTCGGCTTCGAGGAAGGTGTCGCGGTCCATCGCCTTCTCGATCTCGTCGAGCGACTTGCCGGTGTACTTCACGTAGAGATCGTTCAGGCGCTTGCGCATCCGCAGGATCTCGCGCGCCTGGATCTCGATGTCGCTTGCCATGCCCTGGGCGCCGCCCGAGGGCTGGTGGACCATGATGCGGGCGTTCGGCAGCGCGATGCGCATGCCCGGCTCGCCGGCGGCCAGCAGGAAGCTGCCCATCGAGGCGGCCTGGCCGATGCAGACCGTGGAAACGCGCGGCTTGATGTACTGCATGGTGTCGTGGATGGCCATGCCGGCCGTCACCACGCCGCCCGGCGAGTTGATGTACATCGAGATGTCCTTCGAGGGATTTTCCGACTCGAGGAACAGGAGCTGCGCGACGATCAGCGAGGCCATGTGATCCTCGACCTGACCGGTCACGAAAACGATGCGCTCGCGCAGGAGGCGCGAATAGATGTCGAAGCTGCGCTCGCCGCGGCTGGTCTGCTCGACGACCATCGGCACCAGCGCGCCGGTGACGGGGTCGGTAGTGAACTTTCCTTGGGCGCCCGAAGCGCCAAACAGGTCGAGCATGGGAGTCCTCTTCTGGTTTGGACCGCCTATGTCGCGTGCCCCTGCGCGATGTTCAAGGGCTTTAACCCTTCAATCGATGCAGCAGGCACAACTATCGGGGGGCAACTGCAGGAGCCGAGGCCCTTCGATGCGCAGGTTCTCCATCCTTCAGGTAGGGCATGACCGCCGCCATGGCGCGTTCGACGCAAGCCTCCTTCTCGCCCACCGGCGCGACATAGTGCAGCGCCTCCGCCGCGTCCTCCGGCGAGCCGCCCCGCGCGATCACCCAGGCGGCCAGGTATTGCGAGGCGAGGCAGCCGCCCGCCGTCGCGACATTGCCGTGGGCGATGAAGGGCCGGTCCACCACCTTCACCCCCGCCTCGATCACCCAGGGCCTGGTCGTAAGGTCGGTGCAGGCCGGAAGATCGCCGATGAGGCCGAGCTTCGCCAACAGCAGCGTACCCGAACACTGCGCGCCGATCAGCTGCCGCCGCGGGTCGAGCCTGATTCGCGAAAGCAGCGCATCGTCCCGCGCGATCTCGCGCGTGAGCATCCCGCTGCCCAGCAGGACCGCATCGGCCTCGGCGGCGAATTCCAGCGGCTTCTGGCGCGTGATCGTCACGCCATTCATCGAGGTGACCTGGGGCGACGGCGAGGTGATATGCGCGGCCCAGCCCCGCGATTTCATGCGATTGAGAATGCCCGAGGCCACGAACGAATCGAGTTCGTTGAAGCCGTCGAACGTGAGAACGGCGATCTGCATTGTCGTCTCCAAGGAGGGGCAGAAAAGTGGGACGGCCAAACGAAAACGGCCCGGTGCATCGCTGCACCGGGCCGTTTCGTGACGATCCGTCCGATGGAAGCGATCAGTCTTCCTTCTTGGCGGCAGCCTTCTTGGCCGGAGCCTTCTTGGCGGGCTTGGCTTCGGCCTCACCCTCTGCTGCCTCGTCGGCCTTCTTGGCGGCAGCCTTCTTGGCAGGTGCCTTCTTCGGCTTTTCCTCGGCAGCGGCTTCGGCAGCAGGCGCTTCCTCGGCGGCTTCTTCCTTCTTGGCGGCAGCCTTCTTCGCCGGAGCCTTCTTGGCCGGCTTCTTGGCTTCTACCGTCTTCTCGCCGTCGGTGTCGGCTTCGATCGCGGCCTGCAGCTCGTCGCGGGTCACTTCACGCTCGGTGACTTCGGCCTTCTCGATCAGGAAATCGACGACCTTGTCTTCGTAGAGCGGCGCGCGCAGCTGGGCAGCCATCATCGGGTCCTGCTGGACATATTCGAAGAAGCGCTGACGGTCTTCCGGGCGGTACTGCTGAGCGGCCTGCGAGACCAGCATCTGCATTTCCTGCGCGGTCACCTCGACGCCGTTCGACTGGCCGATTTCCGACAGGAGCAGGCCCAGACGCACGCGGCGCTCGGCGATCTTGCGGTAATCGTCCTTCTCGGCCTCGATCTCGGCGAGAGCGGCGGCCGGGTCTTCCTCGTGGCTGGCTTCGTGGGTCAGCTGCTGCCAGATCTGCGAGAATTCGGCTTCCACCATGGTCGGCGGCACGTCGAAGTCATGGCCGGCGGCAAGCTGGTCGAGCAGCTGGCGCTTCATGGCGGTGCGGGTCAGGCCGGCAGTTTCCTGCTCGAGCTGGCCCTTGAGCAGGCCCTGGAGCTGCTCCAGACCTTCGAGACCCAGTTCCTTGGCGAAATCGTCGTCGATCTTGGTTTCGGCCGGAGCCTTCACTTCGTGGGCGACGATGTCGAAGGTGGTTTCCTTGCCAGCGAGGTTCGCGGCGGGATAGTCCTCGGGGAAGGTCACCGTGATGGTGCGCTCTTCACCGGCCTTGATGCCGCCGAGCTGCTCTTCGAAGCCGGGGATGAAACGACCGGCGCCGATGACCAGCGGTGCCTTCTCGGCCTTGCCGCCTTCGAACTCGACGCCGTCGAGCTTGCCGGTGAAGTCGATGATGACCTGGTCGCCGTCAGCGGCGGCGCCGTCCTTGGTTTCGAAACGCTGCTGCTGGGTGGCGATACGCTCGACCGCTTCGGTCACGGCGTCCTCGGCAACCGGCACGACCAGCTTTTCGAGCTTGAGACCGTCCAGCGAGGGCGCGGCGATCGTCGGCAGCACTTCGAGGCTGACGGTCAGCTCGGCATCCTTGCCCTGCTCGTAGCCTTCGCCGAGGGCGACGTCGGGGTTCATGGCGGGGCGCAGGGCGTGGTCGGCGACCAGCTTGTCCATGGCTTCGCGGATGGTGGCGTTCAGCGCGTCCTGGTGGATCGCTTCGCCGTGCATCTTCTTGACGAGGTTGGCGGGAACCTTGCCGGCGCGGAAGCCGGGCATCTTCACCTGCGGGGCGATCTTCTGGATTTCGCCTTCGACGCGGGCCGTGATGGTCGTGGCGGGAATGGTCACCGTGTAGGCGCGCTTCAGGCCTTCGTTGGTGGTTTCGACGATCTGCATTTCAAATGCCTTCCTGTGCAATTCAACAGGCCTGTCGGCCGATTCTCGCGACTCATCCCCCCCAGGGCGGCGTAATGGTGCGGGCGAAGGGACTCGAACCCCCACATCTTTCGATACTGGTACCTAAAACCAGCGCGTCTACCATTCCGCCACGCCCGCAAAGATGAAGCCTGAAACTCAAGGGACGTGCCCTTATAAGGACACGCGGAAAAGGGCAAGCGCCGCGAGTCGCGCCTGTGCATGTCGCATGCATGTCGAAAGCGGCCCATCCGCAACTTGTCGCGCGGTTTCGGGTTTAGATCAAAGCCCCGAAAGCAACCGCGAGACATGCATCATGGCCACCCAGCCTGCCGACAATCCCGGCGACACCCCCGATGAAACCCCCGTTCTGCCCACCGATCCGGGCGTTCCGGCCCCGCCGACGGAAGTGCCGGAAACCGGCCCCGACTTCGATCAGCCGGAAAGAGGCCCGGTCGAACTGCCACCGCCGGATTGACGTCCAGCGGCGCGTTGATTGTCTGAAAATCCGCCCATGGCGGATTTTCGCGGCACCGGCCCGCACCTGAATCGTCGACTTTCACTCTTTCCCGAACAGCCGCGCGAGACTTTCCAGCATCGAGAGTTCGCGCGGCCCCGGCGCTGCGGCATGTCCAGGAATCACCGGACATTCCAGGCAGTAAGCCTGGGTCCCGCGCGTCCTGAACATCGCACCCACCTGGTCGGCCACCCGAGCGAACTGGTCCTGGCGGCGCAGCGCCACGAAGCTTGCGAAATCGAAGGCCCCTGCCGGTTCTCCAGCGGAATCCGAGGTCAGCCCGCTCAGGAACTGCGAGAACGAATCCTCATCGTCCTTGAGGTAGACGGCCTGCCACTTGCCATTGCCGACCCCGCCGAGGCGCGCGGCCTCCGCCAGTGCGGCGTCGAGATTGCCGATCTTGTCCACCAGACCGATTCGCTGCGCTTCCCGGCCCGGCCAGACCCGGCCCTGCGCGATCGAATCGAGCTTTTCCGGCGTCATCCGGCGCGCGGCAGCGGAAAGGCCTACGAACTTGCGGTAGGTATTCTCGATCGAGGCCTGGAGCATGCCTTCGACTTCCGGCGAAAAACCGCCGAGAATATCGGGCTGCCCGGAAAGCGCGGTGGTCTTCACGCCGTCGCTGGTCACGCCGTAGTCGGCCAGGGTCTTCTCGAAGCTGGGCACGACCGCGAATACGCCGATCGAGCCGGTGATCGTCTCGGGCTGGGCGAAGACCTGCTGGCCGGGGGTCGAGACCCAGTAGCCGCCGCTGGCCGCCATGTTGCCCATCGACACGACGATGGGGATCTTGCGGGCCTTGTAGCGCTCGATCGCGCGGCGGATGCGCTCTGCCGCCATGGCCGAGCCGCCCGGCGAATCGACTCGCACCACCAGCGCCTTGAAACCTTCGTCGATGTTCTCGTCGAGCAGGTCGGCGATGCGGTCGCCGCCCGCCTTGCCGGGGCCGGCATCGCCGTCGACGATCTCGCCGGCAATGGTGACGACACCGATCTTCGCGCCTTCGCCCTTTTCGGGATTGGCGGCCAGCCACGCCGCGAGGCGATTGGCCTTGTAGGGCAGATCGCCGTTTTCGTCCTTGCCGGCGATGTCCGCCACGCGCTTCTGGAACTCGGTGCGGTCGCCGATGCGGTCCACCAGACCGGCCGCCTTCGAACCTTCCGCAAAGTCACCGCCGGAGGCCTTGGCCCAGGCCATCGGATCGCCGGTCATCCGGTCGAGCTGCGCCTTGGGCCGGGCCTGGGCGACGTCCGCCTTGTAGCCGCTCCACAAGGCCCCGTAGATGTCCTCATAGGCCTCACGCGCAGCGGGGGACATGTCGTTGCGGAGATAGGGCTCTACATAGCTCTTGTAAGTGCCTGCCCGGTAGACGTGGGCATTCACCTTGAAGCGATCGAGCAGCCCCTTGAAATAGACCTGGTTGCCGCCGGGCCCGACCACGAAGGCCCCGCCCATCGGATCGACCCAGACTTCGCTGGCATGGGCGGCAAGCTGCACCCCGTCGTCGGCATAGGCATTGGCGAAGGCCAGCACCGGCTTGCCGGCCTTGCGCACCGCGTCCAGCGCCTTGCCGATCTCCTCGATATGCACCATGCCCGCGCCCACGAAGCGGGACATGTCGAGCACGACGACCTTGATCCGCTTGTCCGTCGCGGCCAGCCGCAGTGCCCGTTCGACGTCGCGCGCCTGGAATTCCCCGGCCGGTGCTTCCGCGCTCATCAGCAGGCCGATCGGATCGACCTTGCTCTTCTCCTCGACGATGCTGCCGTTGAGATCGAGCAGCAGCGCGCCGTCCACGATCTTGCCGGGGCCCGGCCGCGAAGACAGCGCAGCATAGAGCAGCGCAAAGAACAAAAGCAGGAAAATCAAGGCCAGGGCGTCCTTCACACCCACCAGCAGCTTCCAGATCTTGCGCGCGAACGTCATGAATTCACCAGCCTTTCCATCCCCAGCCATAACCGGCGAAAGGCGGCCCGGCCAGAGGGGGAAACCTTGCGCCCTATCTCGGGGCCTTCGACAGGCTCAGGCTGAGCGGGTGGAGAGGGGCAATTCTCAAGAGGGGGCGCACTGCCCCATGCCCACCCCCCGCTCATCCTGAGCCTGTCGAAGGATCATTTTGAAAATCCGCCGCGGGCGGATTTTAGCGGCACCGGCCCACGCCCCCACCCGACCTCCCATTCAGTGTATCCTAGACGGGAGGTCGGGTGGGGGCGTGGGCCGGTGCCGCAAGCCTTCGACGAATGTCGAAGGCCAACAAACACCCAACAAACCACTTGAGCCGACTCCGCCCCGTGCCTAAGGCCTTGTCTTCGATGACAGCTCCAGAATTCATTTACCCGGAAGGCTCCGCAGCCTTCCCGCACCGCAGCCTCGTGGGCATCGGCGGCCTGGCCCCGCACGAGATCATGTTCCTCCTCGACGAGGCCCAGCAATGGGTGGAGCTCAATCGCGGCACGCAGAAGCGGCGCGACCTGCTCTCCGGCCTGACGATCATCAACGCCTTCTTCGAAAACTCCACGCGCACGCTGCTGAGCTTCGAAATCGCGGGCAAGCGCCTCGGCGCCGACGTGGTGAACATGGCCGTCGCCACGTCCAGCGTGAAGAAGGGCGAAACGCTGATCGACACGGCGATGACGCTCAATTCGATGCGCGCCGACGCCATCGTCATCCGCCACGCCAGCTCGGGCGCAGTGCATCTGATCTCCAACCTCGTCGATTGTCCGGTGCTCAATGCCGGTGACGGCCAGCACGAGCACCCCACCCAGGCCCTGCTCGACGCACTGACCATTCGCCAGAACAAGCGCGCCTTCAACGGCCTTCGCGTCACCATCTGCGGCGATATCCTGCACAGCCGCGTCGCCCGCTCGAACATTCTCGCGCTCAACTCGCTGGGCGCGGAAGTGCGTGTCTGCGCGCCGCCCGCCCTGCTGCCCGCCGATATCGAGCGCATGAACGTCAAGGTCTTCCACGATTTCGACGCGGCGCTGAAGGGCGCCGACGTGGTGATGATGCTGCGTCTCCAGCTCGAACGCATGGAGGGCCAGTTCATCCCCTCGCCCCGCGAATACCGCCATCTCTACGGCCTTTCGCTGGAGCGCCTCGCCAAGGCGGAAGGCAATGCCCTCGTCATGCACCCCGGCCCGATGAACCGCGGCATCGAGATCGACAGCAACGTGGCCGACCTCGTCGGCCGCTCGCAGATCACCACCCAGGTCGAAATGGGCGTCGCCATGCGCATGGCCTGCCTGGATGTCCTGACCCGAAGAGGGCGCGGGGTGGAGGGCTGGTCATGAGCAACAACACGCCCCTGACCCTGACCGGCGGCAAGCTGGTCCTGCCCGACGGCACCATCGTCCCCGGCGCGCTGCGCAGCGAAGGCGGCTTCATCACCGCCGTCGGCGCGGACGTCGCGCCCCAGCCCGGCGACGAAGTCCACGATGCGCGCGGCAGGCTGATCGCGCCCGGCCTCGTCGATATCGGCGTCTTCGCCATCGACAAGCCCGCCTTCCACTTCGGCGGCATCACCCGCGCGGCGCTCATGCCGGACCAAAATCCACCGCTCGACGTGCCCGCGCGCGTCCGCTTCGCGGCCCAGTCGGGCAAGCCGGACCTCTGGGTCCACCCGCTGGCCGCCGCGACGCAGAACCTTGAGGGCAAGGCCCTCGCCGAGATCGCCCTGATGCGCGATGCGGGGGCGAAGGCCGTCACCACCGGACGCCAGTGGATCGGCGATTCGGGCACGATGCTGCGCCTGCTCCAGTACACCGGCATGCTCGGCATGGTCGTGCTGACCCACCCCGAGGACGCCGGGATCAGCGGCAAGGCCGTCGCCACCTCCGGCGAGATGGCCACCCGCCTCGGCCTGCCTGCCGCCCCTGCCGAAGCCGAAGCCCTCGCCATCTCGCGCGACATCGCGCTGGCCGAACTCGCGAATGCAGCCATCCACTTCCGCAAGGTGACGACCGCCAAGGGCCTCGACCTGGTGCGCCGTGCCAAGGATCGCGGGCTGAAGGTCACGGCAGGCGTCACGCCGGCCTATTTCATGCTCTCCGACCTTGCGCTGGCGGGCTTCCGCACTTTCGCCCACCTCTCCCCGCCGCTACGCTCGGAAGATGACCGCAAGGCGGTGATCGCCGCCATCGGCGACGGCACGATCGACGTCATCGCCTCCGGCCACGACCCGCGCGGTCCCGAGGACAAGCGCCTGCCCTTCGCGGATTCCGCGCCGGGCATGGCGGGTGCCGAAACCCTGCTGCCGCTGACGATGAACCTCGTGCGCGACGGCGTGATCTCGCTTTCGCGCGCCTTCGAACTGATCGCCACCAACCCGGCGAAGCTGCTCGGCGTCAATGCAGGCAGGCTCGAAGTCGGGGCAGAGGCGGATATCGCCGTTGTCGATGCCGACCGTCCTTGGATCGTCGATTCGGACAAGATGGCCGCCGCTGCCGGGAACACGCCGTTCGACAAGCAGCCCGTCCAGGGCCGCGTGCTGGCCCTGTTCAAGGGCGGCGTGGCGGTGAAAGCCAAGTAAGCGCGATCCGGGCAGGGCTGGCCTCGTTTCCGGCCCCCTGCCCGCTAACGCTTTCAATTTTTTAACTTCCCATAAACCAAAAAAGACGGCCCCTGTCCGAAGACAGGAGCCGTTCAGGTTCACATGGAACTCATGAGCGAGGCAATGACCTCGCGGAAACTCTAAAGCTCTGCGCGGCGGGTCTGGTTCGTTCGGACACCACCGGGCAGCGGGCGCTGCTGCGCGTAAGCCAGACAAGGTTTACCCCCCTGGCGCATGCTTGAACAGACCGACTGTGCCGTGCGCTGGTCGAAACCGCCCGCCACGACGCGGTAATAGGTCTGCCCGTTCACTTTCGCCTCGGTAATGCGCAGGTCATGGCCTTTCAGTGCCGGACTGCCCGACTGGATGATTCCCCAGGCCCTGCGAGCCGCATCCATCGTGCTGAACGAGCCGAGCTGCACCAGATGCGTGCCCGAAGCCGCCATCCTGACCGGAGCGGACGGCTTCGGCGCGAGTTGCTTCGAAACGACAGGTTTCGGCGCAATCGGTTTCTGTAGGACAGGCTGCGGCACCGGACGGGCTGCGGCCATCTGCACGGGTGCCGGAGCTGGCTCGTCCTCGGGCTGATAGGCACCCCAGAAGCTCTCCCCGCTCTTCACAGGCGGCAATTCCGCTTCCTGCGCCGGGGACGGATCGGGGGCCGCTGCCGGAGCAGGCACTTCGGCGCGGGCGAACTGCGGCGCGGCGGCGCCGTTCAATGCCAGCATTGCCGGTTGGCCGGGGTCGCCGCGCATCGGCGCGCCGATCAGGCCCGCGATACGCGCCCGCGACTGGTCGGGCCTGGCCGCCCGCGCCCACTCGCCGAGACGGGCATCAAGTTCTTCGCCGGACAGGTCCTGTGAAGCGATCAGCCTCGCCTCGCGCCAGCGGCCGTCGAGGGCATAGGCATAGGCAAGGTTCTGACGCGCCTTCGGCGTATTCTCACCGCCGCGCACCGCATCGGTCAGGATATCCACGCCGCTTGCGGGACGTCCCGCAAGCGCAACCGCCAGACCGAAGTCGGCGGCCGGAATCTGGTTCTGGAAGCGCTGGAGCACCGCCAGCGCCTCGGCCCCGCGACCGGCGCCGATATAGGCGAGCGCAGTGCCGAGAGCGGTACGCGGGCTCTGGTCGCCCAGCGAGACGGCATCCTCGAAAGTCGTCGCCGCCGAATCGAAGCGTCCGATGGCGAGATACCCTTGCGCCAGCGCGGCCCGCGCAGAGGCGTCACGCGGAGAGCGGCTAACGCGCTGCTCTGCCCGCGCGATATCCTTGCCCCCCGTCCCGTCTTGTCCCATCTCATCTTGCGAGACGGGCGCTGCGGAATGCGCGAATGGTCCCTGCCCGGCGCAGCTCACGAGAAGCACCGCAGCCATGGCCGTGCAGATCGCCAGTCCCGCGCCGCGGGGTTGAAAGTAGAGATACTTCATGAAGGTCACGATCCCGCAACACGGCGGCCGAAGCCGCCGACTGGGCGCGAGGCACCGGGGATCACCGGCTGCCCGGTCAGTTGCGGCGCCGAAAACACGGTGCGGCGGAAATTGCGTTCGAGACGATCCGAGACATAGTTCCACAGCGCGGTGACTTCCTGCGCGGAACGACCGCCGGGATCGACTTCCATGACCGTGCGGCCATCGATCATCGAGGCCGCGAAATCGGTCCGCTGATGCAGCGTCACCGGCGCGACGGTGCCGTGCTGCGAAAGCGCGACGGCAGCCTCGGCGGTAATCCGGGCCTTGGGCGTGGCGGCATTGACCACGAAAATGAGAGGCTTGCCCGATCGTTCGCAGAGATCGACGGTGGCGCCCACGGCGCGCAAGTCGTGCGGGCTCGGGCGGGTCGGCACGACGATCAGTTCGGATACCGCGATCACGCTCTGGATCGCCATGGTGATCGCAGGCGGCGTGTCGATCACCGCCAGCTTGAACCCCTGCTGGCGCAGAACCTGGAGATCGGCGGCAAGACGGGCCACGGTGGTCTGGGCGAAAGCGGGATAGTCCGCCTCGCGCTCGTTCCACCAGTCGGCCAGCGAGCCCTGCGGATCGATGTCGATCAGGACGACGGGACCGGCTCCGGCACGCTGCGCCTGCACGGCAAGATGCCCCGAAAGCGTGGTCTTGCCCGAGCCGCCTTTCTGAGATGCCAATGCCAGTACGCGCAACGTCGTTACCCCCCGAGGAGCCTGCGTCCGAAAAAATCGGCGGCTCACAAGGGGCTGGATCGCAGATCGTTCCTAATTTAGAGTTAATCGAAACGAGGCTTCCTGAGATGTCGGCTTCGTTCTTCGACGGCCGCCGCCAGCCTCCTGGGCGGGTTTTCGTTTACCATCGGGGTTAACGCGAATTTTGCCCTTCACTGCGCATCTTTCGGCAACGCCGGGCCGTTCCGCTTCAAGTCCTGCTTACCATATTCAGATCCGGCCGATGAAACCCGGGACCTGACCCAGAAAGACGAGGCCACGCGAGTGCCGAACAATCGAAGCCCCTTCTTCGGCCCCCTGCCCACGGGATTCGCCCTGGCGGCATTCGGCGCGCTGCTTGTCACCTCGCCCGCGCTGGCCGATGTGAAGGCCGGTGTCGATGCCTGGTCGGCAGGCAACTATGCCGCCGCGATCCAGCAGTGGAAGCCGCTGGCGGACAAGGGCGACGCCGATGCGCAGTTCAACCTCGCGCAAGCCTACAAGCTGGGGCGCGGCGTGCCGGTCGATCTCGACAAGGCGGAAGCGCTCTACGGCAAGGCGGCGGCGCAGGGGCATGTCCAGGCCTCGGACACTTACGGGTTGATGCTGTTCCAGCGCGGCGAGCGGCAGAAGGCCATGCCCTATATCCGCAATTCGGCGGCGCGGGGCGATGCCAGGGCGGAGTATCTGCTGGGCGTGGCCCACTTCAACGGTGACATCGTCGAGAAGGACTGGGTGCGCGCCTATGCCCTCGTCAGCCTTGCCCAGCGCGCGGGCCTGCCGCAGGCCGCCGGGGCCCTATCCCAGATGGACGCCCATATTCCGCTGGAAGACCGCCAGAAAAGCGTCGCGCTCGCCGCGCAGCTTTCGGCGCAGGCCGATGCCAATCGCGCCAGCCAGACCGCAGGGGCGGAACTCGGCTCGGGCAAGGTTGCGCCCCCGCTTTCGCCTCCACCGCGCCTTGCCGTAGCACCGGACAGCCCGGCAAGAGCGGGCGCGGACTACACGGTTCCGCAAGCAGCGTCTCCGCGCGCAGCACCTCAGGCCAAGCCCTCACCCGCACGCAAGCCCGCCCCCGCGCCGGAGCGCCCAGCGGCAGCCACGGGCGGCGCCTGGCGGCTGCAACTCGGCGCCTTCGGCGTCCCCGGCAATGCCGAAAGGCTCTGGGCAACACTGTCGAAGCGCCCGGAAATGGTGGGCAGCAAGCGCCAACTCGTGCCCGCAGGCAAACTGACCAAGCTCTATGCCGCCGGATTCGCCAGCAAGGCCCAGGCCGACAGGGCCTGCTCCGCGCTGAAGGCATCGGGCCAGGAATGCATCGTCACCTCGTGATTTTCGCCTGAGGGCTGGCGACCACAGGTCATCGTGGACGCGGCACGTCCGATCCCTTATTCTCCCGGACAGGGAGAAGAGGCATGGCGAAAGCGATCACGGGCGAGAACGCCCGGACGGTTCGACGCGTATCGAGTATATCGGAGACGGGTGCGCCGCCAGAAGCCGGTGGGAACGGGGGCAGCCGCCTGCTTTCGCTCGACCTCACGCGCGGCGTTGCCATACTCGGCATCCTGGCCATCAACATCTCAGGCTTCGCGGGACCGAGCCTCGGCTCGCTGACGCCCCACGTTCCCGCCCCGGTCGGCCTGCCGGACGAGGCTGCCTGGGCCTTCGGCTTCCTGTTCTTCGAAGGCAAGATGCGCGCGCTCTTCGCCATGCTGTTCGGCGCGGGAATCGCGCTCCAGTGCGAGAAGATGGACGCACGGGGACGCGAGGGAGACGTCCTGCAGGTCCGCCGCCTCGCCTGGCTCATGCTCTTTGGCATGGCGCATTATCTGCTCCTGTGGTGGGGGGACATCCTGTTCGTCTACGCCTGCTGCGGGATCGCCGTGCTCTTCGTACGGCGACTGCCCTGCGCGGTCCTGCTCGGCATCGCAGCGGGCGTGATCGTGACCGCCACGGCCATCAACCTCTGGACCGCGCTGCCGCTGGCGGCGGCCGAGGAAGCCGTGCGACTGGGCACTGCAAGCCTGTCACAGCAACAGGCCGTGGCGGCGCGACTCGATCTCTATCAAGCAAATACCATGGCCCAGAGCGCGCTCTACCACGCCGGTTTTCTCGATATCGCGCTTGCCAAGCTGCGCGGCGACCCCTTGTGGCTCTTCACGGTCACGGCCCACGCCTGGAGCGAAGTGCTGCCGCTGATGCTGCTGGGCGTGGTGCTCCTGCGCAGCGGCTTCTTCGAGGGGCACTGGCCTGCCACCACGATGCGCTGGCTGCGAATCGGGGCTACGATCGCGGGACTCGCGCTCACGCTCGCAGTGCTGGCCTGGGCCTGGCCGCGCCATTTCCCGCCGATCGCCATGGCGGCGCTGCTCGGCTACGGTCTCTGGCCTGCCCATCTGCTGACCGCGCTCGGCTACGCCGCGCTGCTTGTATGGGCGGCACCCGGTCTTGCCCGAACCCGCATCGGCAAGCGCCTGATCACGGCAGGGCGGCTCGCTTTCAGCAACTACATCGGCACCAGCCTGCTCATGTGCGCCCTGTTCTACGGCTGGGGCCTCGACCTGTTCGGAAAGGCAGGGCCGCTGGACCAGTGGGCCTTCGTCCTGATCGGCTGGATGGTCATGCTCGGCTGGGGCGAAGCATGGCTGATTCGCTATCGCAGAGGCCCGCTGGAGCTGGTCTGGCGGTCGCTGGTCGAGCAGAAACGCCTGAAAAACCGCGTCCCGGCAAGCGCTTGATGACTATTTGAAGAACGCTATTGCGATCCATTTGCAGTTGCATATGATGGTCATCAAGAGGATCGCACCATGTACGTTTGTATCTGCAATGCCATTCGTGAGACCGACCTGCGCACCGTCGCCCGCTGCTGCCGCGGCGATGCAACAGCGCTCTACGGGGCTCTCGGACATGCACCGCAGTGCGGACAGTGCCTGGACGATGCCGAAGATATTATCGCCGAGGAATCGGCAAGCGCCAACGCGCCACTAAGCGCGGCAGCCTGACCCTGTAACAAGGCGGGTTACACCTGGCTTCGGCCGGGTGTTTTCGCGTGTCCGCTTGCCATGAGGGGCTGAAAAGGCCATAAGCTCGCCCGAACAGATTCAGGAGCTTTCCCATGAAGGGCGACCAGAAGGTCATCGATTATCTCAACAAGGCGCTCTTCAACGAGCTGACCGCGATCAACCAGTACTGGCTGCATTACCGCATGCTCGACAACTGGGGCATCAAGAAGCTGGCCGAGTACGAGCGCCACGAATCGATCGACGAGATGAAGCACGCCGACGTCCTGGCCGATCGCATCCTCTATCTCGACGGTCTTCCCAACTTCCAGGCCCTGGGCAAGCTGCGCGTCGGCGAAAGCGTCGAGGAAATCCTCAAGGCCGACCTCGCACTCGAATATGATGCGATCCCGATGCTCAAGGAAGCCATCGCCCACTGCGAGACCGTGCGTGACTTCGTCAGCCGCGAAATCTTCGCCCGCATCCTCGAAAGCGAGGAAGAGCACGTCGACTTCCTCGAAAAGCAGTTCGACATGATCGAACGCATGGGCATCCAGAACTACTGCCAGCTTCAGAGCAAGCCGGCGGAAGACTGATCAAGTTAAGACTGGCAAGAGGCGCGCGAACGGAGATGGACTTTGTCGCGCGCCTCGGCCTTTCGATACCGCTGATACAGGCGCCGATGGCGGGCACGTCCACGCCCGCGCTGGCCGCCGAAGTCTGCAATGCCGGAGCGCTCGGTTCGCTCGCCCTCGGCGCCATCGGCCCTGAAGAGGCCCGCAGGCAGATCGCCGATCTGCGCGGCCAGACCGACCGCCCCTTCAACCTCAACCTCTTCGTCCACGAAGCGCCGCGCACCGATCTCGCGCGCGAGCAGGCCTGGCTGGACGCCCTCGCGCCCGCCTTCGCCGCATTCGGCGCCAGCCCTCCCCCCGCGCTCGAAACGATCTACCAGAGTTTCGCGGGCAGTGCGGAGATGCTCGATGTCGTGCTGGAGGCCCGCCCCGCCGTCGTCAGCTTCCATTTCGGCCTGCCCGATTCCCGCGCAATTGCAGCACTCAAGGCGGCAGGCTGCCTGCTGCTGGGCAGCGTCACCAGCCTTGCCGAAGCCGAACTCTCGCTGGCCGCCGGGATCGACGTGGTCGTGGCGCAAGGCTGGGAAGCGGGCGGCCATCGCGGCCTGTTCGATCCTGACGCGGCGGACGACCGGCTCGGCACCCTGGCGCTGACGCGTCTGCTTGCCCGCTGGGGCAAGCTGCCGGTGATCGCGGCGGGCGGCATCATGGACGGTGCAGGCATCCGCGCGGCCCTGGATCTCGGCGCCGTCGCCACCCAGCTCGGCACGGCTTTCGTCGCCTGCCCGGAAAGCAGCGCCGATGCCGGTTACCGCGCGCTGCTGGCCTCGGACGCGGCGCTGCATACCACGATGACGCGCGCCATTTCCGGCCGTCCGGCGCGCTGCCTTGCCAATCGCTTCACGCAGCTCGGCGAGCGCGCCGACCTGCCGCCCGTCCCCGACTATCCGCGCACCTACCATGCCGGAAAGGCGCTCAACGCCGCCGCAAAGGCGCAAGGCGAGCCGCTCTACGGCGCGCAATGGGCGGGACAGGGCGCGCCGCTGTCCCGGCCCATGGCGGCGGCGGAGCTGGTCGCCCTGCTCGCCGCCGAACTGGCGCTTACCCGGCCTTAGTCAGTCTTGGCCGGAGTCTTGTCGGTCCGGTACTTGTCGAACCACGCCAGGATGGCCGAAGCCTTGGCAGCCGACTGCGAGGGCCGTGCCGCGATGCCGCCATGACTCGCTCCCGGCACTTTGACCAGCGCCGTGGGCACGCCGCGGATCTGGAGCGCGGCGTAATACTGCTCCGCCTCGCTCACCGGGGTGCGGAAGTCTTCCGATCCGACCACCACCATCGTCGGCGTCTTCACATTGCCCACAAGGCTCAGCGGCGAACGGCGCCAGTATTCCATGGGATCCTCCCAGGGCTTCTTGTCGAACCAGTAGCGCGAGGTGAAGGGCGTCGCGTCCATGGTCAGCGCCTCGCTGATCCAGTTGATCACGGGCTTCTGGGTAACGGCCGCCTTGAACCGGTCGGTCTTGCCCACGATCCACGCCGTCAGCACGCCGCCGCCCGATCCGCCGGTGACGAAGAGGTTGTTCGGGTCGGCCACGCCGTCCGCGATGGCGGCATCGACGCTGGCCATCAGGTCGTCATAGTCGGTGCCGGGATAGGCCCGGTCGATCAGGTTGGCGAATTCCTCCCCGTAAGAGGTGCTACCGCGCGGGTTGGTGTAAAGCACTGCATAGCCGTGCGCCGCATAGAGCTGATAGTCGGTGGCGAAGCCCGGCGCATAGGCGGTGTTCGGCCCGCCGTGGATTTCCAGGATCAGCGGCGCCTTCTGCCCCGGCGCCAGGCCCGGCGGCGTCACCAGCCAGGCATCGATGGCGCGCCCGTCCGGTGCGGTCACGGCAAGCTTGCGCACGGGCGCCAGCGCCTTGGCATCGAGCCAGGTGCCGTTGAGATCGGTCAGCTTGCGCCCTTCCCCGCCGCTACTCACCCAGAGATCGGCCGGACGCTGCGCCGTGCCCGAAGTATAGGCCACGCGCCCGCCGCTGGAAACGCTGAAGGCCCCGCCGGTATAAGGCCGGTCGAAGTGATCGCCCGGGCTCAGCCCTTCGACCACATTCCTGATCCCGCCATCCAGGCCGACGCGCGCGACATAAGTCTTCGCGTGATCGTCGTACTGCACCATGATCGCGGAATTACCGGCCCATTCAAGCGCGTCGATCGACTTGTCGAAGCTGCCGGTCAGCAAGCGCGAACCCGTGCCGTCACTGTTCATGACGTAGAGATCGGAGTTTTCGTAGGAGCGGTTGACGTCGTCGAAACCGACATAGGCGATGTGCCTGCCGTCCGGCGAGACTTTCGCTCCAGCATCCGGGCCATTGCGCGACGTCAGCGCGGTCACTGCGCCGCTGGCGAGATCGAGCGCGTAGACTTCCGAATTGTTGATGTCGCGCTGCCAGTTTTCATGGCGATTGGCGCCGAACAGGATGCGCTTGCCGTCCGGCGTCCAGGACAGCGGGCCGCCATCGTCGAAGTCACCGAAGGTGAGCTGGCGCGGCGCGCCGCCTTCGGCGGAGACGAGGAAGATGTGGTCGTAACCGGGCTGCGCATAGCCGCCGCCGTCGAAGCGATACGTCACCCGGTCGATCACCTGAAGCGGCTCGGCCCATTGCGCGCCTTCGGGGCGATTGGCAGGCTGCGCGCCCATCTTCGGCGCCTCGCCCGGAACCCGCATGGTATAGGCGATCTGCCGCCCGTCCGGCGACCAGGAAAGCGCGCCCGGACTGTCCGGCAGGCCGGTAACCTTGATTTTCGCGCCGCTTTCCAGCCAGAGGACATAGAGCTGCGGCGCGCCGCTGCCGTCGCTCGATACATAGGCCAGACGCTTGCCGTCCGGCGACCAGCGCGGCGAGAAATGCGCCCCCGCCCCGGTCACGAGCGGCCGCTGCGCACCGCTGGCGACATCGACCATCCAGATCGAAGGGACGACCTTGTCGGTCATCACGTCGGCGGCGGAGCGGACATAGGCGATACGGCTGCCGTCGCGGGAAATCTGCGGGTCGGTGACGCCCGAAAGCTTGAACAGATCGTCCGGCGTAAAGCCGCGCTCGGGGCCTTTCACGGCGTCCTTCGCGGGCGCCTCGGCGGAGGCGACGGCGGACGAAACCGACAGGGCGGCACAGGAAAGCGCAAGAACGGCGCGAAGGGCGAACGCGCCCGAAGGAATTTGACGCAAGACGGCAGAGCTCCTGCTCGAATGGAGGATGGCCCTGTCTTGCGCAGACTTCGTGAAAAATCCAGTCACCTCGGCCACCAGCCTTGCCTCAATGAAAAACGTGGTAAGAGGCGCAGATGGAGCATCCCGAGCGCCCCCCTTATACGATCGAGGACTATGGCTTCGGCGTCCTCGTCATCATCGTCACCGCTGCCTTCGTCTGGCTGCTGCTGCCCTATTTCGGGGCGGTGCTCTGGGGCGTCGTCGCCGCGATCCTGTTCCAGCCGCTGACGGCGAAGCTTGCGGCCCGGCTCGGAGGCCGCAAGAGCCTGGCCGCCAGCCTCATGCTGCTGGTGCTGCTGGCATTGTTCATCATTCCCACGATCCTGCTAGGCATCAGCCTCGTCCAGGAAGTCTCGAACCTCTATGAAAAGGTCCGGCTCGGGGAGATCGATATCCCGCGCATGATGGAGCAATTGCGCGCCGCGCTGCCGGAATCGGTGGAGCGCCTGATCGACCGCTACGGCCTTGCCGATTTCGAGAACCTGCGCCGCCAGTTCGGCGCGGGCATCGCCAATGCCCTGCAGGGCCTTGCCGCGAGGCTGCTATCGGTGGGCCAGGGGGCGCTGAGCTTTCTGGCGGCGCTCGGCGTCATGCTCTACCTCATGTTCTTCCTGCTGCGCGACGGCGATCGCTACGGCGCGCTGATCCGCGACGCCATGCCGCTGCGCCCGCACCTGCGCGACCGGCTCGTGAACAATTTCGTGATCGTGGTTCGGGCCACGATGAAGGGCACCGTCGTCGTCGCCGTGGCGCAGGGACTTGTGGGCGGCACGATCTTCTCGCTGCTGGGAATTCCGGGCTCGCTGCTCTGGGGCGTGCTGATGGGGTTCTTCTCGCTGCTTCCCGCCGTCGGCACCGGGCTGGTCTGGGTCCCCATGGCCGCCTACCTGCTGGCGACCGGCCAGGTCTGGCAAGGCGGCGTGCTCACCTTCTGCGGCCTTTTCGTGATCGGCATGATCGACAATATCCTGCGCCCCATCCTGGTCGGGCGGGACACGCGCATGCCGGACTTCGTGGTGCTGATCGCGACCCTGGCGGGCCTGCAGATCTTCGGGCTCAACGGCTTCATCGTCGGCCCGGTGATCGCCGCGCTGTTCATCGCCGTCTGGACGCTGATGCGCGAGATCAAGAACAGCGACGGCATGCTGGAACCCGACGCCATCGAGGTGGAGGAGCAGCAGAGCGACGCGCCGCTGCTGGATGCGGAAACCGCAGCCCATCCGTCCTGACAGGAAAAAGACCGCCGGAGAGGATCTCCGACGGCCTTTTTTCTACTTCGCGAAGGGGTTCTTCGGCATGCGCAGATTGAGCCGGATCGGCACAGCCTCGAAGCCCAGTTCGCGGCGGATGCCGTTGATCAGGTAGCGGCGGTAGCTTTCCGGCAGCAGGTCCAGACGCGTACCGAACAGCACGAAGCCCGGCGGGCGGGTCTTGGCCTGGGTGATATAGCGCAGCTTGATCCGCTTGCCGCCAGGTGCCGGCGGCGGGTTGGCCGAGAGCGCATCGTCGAACCAGCGGTTGAGCGCGGCGGTCGGCACGCGCTTGCTCCAGGCCTCGCGGATCGAGAAGCCGGTGGCGATCAGATCGTCGATGCCCTTGCCGGTACGCGCCGAAACCGCCAGCAGCGGCACGCCGCGCACCTGCGCCAGACCTTCGTCGAGAGCGCCGCGAATGCCGTTGAACAGGCCGGACGGGCCTTCCGCCACGTCCCACTTGTTGATCGCGATGATCAGCGCGCGGCCTTCCTCCAGCACCTTCGAAGCGATGGTGAGGTCCTGATGCTCGAGCCCGCGCGTGGCGTCGAGCAGCAGCACGACCACTTCGGCGAAGTCGATCGCGTGGCGTGCGTCGGCCACGGCCATGCGCTCCAGCTTCTCGGTCACGTTGGCGCGCTTGCGCATGCCCGCCGTGTCGATCAGGCTGACTTGGCGCACGTCCTGCGTCTTGGGATCGGTCCATTCCCAATCCACCGTGATCGAATCGCGAGTGATCCCCGCTTCCGGCCCGGTCATCAGGCGGTCTTCACCGAGGATGCGGTTGATCAGGGTGGACTTGCCCGCGTTCGGGCGGCCGACGATGGCCAGCTTGAGCGGACGGCGCAGCAGCGCTTCATCGTCCTCTTCCTCGGGGAACTCCGGCTCTTCGGGCTGGAGCGGTTCGAGGTGCGGCAGCAGCGATTCGAACAGGTCGGCAATGCCGATGCCATGCTCGGCCGAGAACGTGATCGGCTCGCCGAGGCCCAGCGAATAGGCTTCGAGCACGCCGCTCTCTCCGGCGCGCCCCTCGGCCTTGTTGGCCAGCACCACGACCGGCACCGTCGAGGCGCGCAGCCACTGGCCGATTTCCTCGTCCAGCGGGGTGAGACCGGCCCGCGCGTCGACCACGAAAAGCGCGACATCGGCGGTTTCCAGCGCCGCCTCGGTCTGCTTGCGCATACGGCCGGGCAGCGTCTCGTCCTCGTCGTCTTCCCAGCCTGCCGTATCGACGATCTGGAATTTCAGGCCGAGCAGTTCGGCGTCTCCGAAGCGGCGGTCACGCGTGACGCCGGGCTGATCGTCGACGAGCGCGAGTTTCTTGCCGACGAGCCGGTTGAACAGCGTGGACTTGCCGACGTTCGGTCGGCCGATGATGATGACCTGGGGTAACATGCTATAACTCGATAAGGGATTCCGGCCCCTAGACGAATTCCGCGCAAATGGGAACTTTCGCATTTCCTGCGCTGTTTTTGCCCCGCAGCAGGATCGATCCGGGAACAAATTCCTACTTCGCGATTAACCATCCCCCGAAGGATTCTCACAAGCAGACAGGGCCGAATTGAGGGGCATGAAAGGTTACCGGATCGCAATCATGCTGGGGCTGGCCGGGGCGACGATCGCGCCTGCCATGTTTAATACTGCCAGCGCCCGCACCGCCATCGAAGAGGCACGCGCCTCCATAGACGACGATCGTTCGGCAGCGAACGGCCCCGACTATCTCGAATGCGTGCCTTATGCCCGCCAGCTTTCGGGCATCCAGATCTTCGGCGATGCACATACCTGGTGGAAGCAGGCCTCGGGCCGCTACGCCACCGGCCATGCCCCCAAGGTCGGCGCGGTCATGGCGATGGAGCCTTATGCCGGATCGCAGCTCGGCCATGTCGCCACGGTCAGCAAAGTGGTCGATTCGCGCACGATCCTCGTCAGTCATGCCAACTGGTCCCCGATCGAGGGCCAGCGCGGGCGGATCGAGAAGAACGTCACCGTGCTGGACGTCTCCCCCGCCAACGACTGGAGCGAAGTGCGCGTCTGGTACGAACCGATCCACAATCTCGGCAACACGCACTGGCCGGTTTCGGGCTTCATCTACAACAGCAAGGCTGGAAAGACGGCAAAAACGACTGCGACCAGCAAAAAGGGCCGCCAAAGCGACCCTATCGGCGACATCATCGCCGGAAACTACTGAGCACCCTTAAAACCCATCGTCACCCTGAACTTGTTTCAGGGTGACGATGTGGTTGAATGCAGATCTCGCGTCATCGCCCCTATAACGAGGCGATAACGCTCAGGATATCAGGCCTTGGCGACCGGCGCGTCCTCGCCGAGATCCTCGTACCAGGCCTCGACCGGACCGGCGAGCTTCACCGTCAGCGGATTGCCCTTGCGGTCCAGCGTCTTGCCGGCCTGTACCCGCACCCAGCCTTCGGAAATGCAATATTCCTCGACATTGGTGCGCACGGTGCCCTTGAAGCGGATGCCGACGCCGCGCTTCAGCTTGTCCTCGTCGAAGAACGGGCTGCTGGGGTTGATGGCGAGGTGATCGGGCGGCACGTCCGCGCCGGATTTGGTCTCTTCGGTCATGCCCTCGCGATTTAATTGCAGATGGCCGCTTGTCAATTCGATCCGACTCATCTAGAGGCGCGCTTCCCCGACGGACACGGTCCGCACGGCGGGCGCGTAGCTCAGTGGTAGAGCACACCCTTCACACGGGTGGGGTCGCAGGTTCAATCCCTGCCGCGCCCACCATCTCCTTCCCGCGAGATGGCCCGGCCTGACAATCAGGCCTCCCGACATTTTCCCCAAGATCGCCGTTTTCCGCAAGGCCAACCGCCGCCTCGAATCTTGCGCCTTCCGGCGTGAGACGGCATAGCGCGCGCCATGCACGATATCCGCCTGATCCGCGAGAATCCCGAAGGATTCGACGCCGGCCTCGCCCGCCGTGGGGTAGCCCCCGTGGCCGCCGACATCCTCGCCCTCGACGAGCAGCGCCGCTCGGTCGCGACGCGCATGCAGGAAGGGCAGAATCGCCGCAACGAAGCCTCCAAGGCGATCGGCAAGGCCATGGGCCAGGGCGACACCGCCACCGCTGACGCGCTCAAGGCCGAAGTGGCCCAGCTGAAGGACACGCTCCCCACCCTCGAAGCCGAGGAAAAGGACCTGACCGCGCAGCTTCAGGGCGTGCTGGCCGGCCTGCCCAACATCCCCGTGGCCGAAGTGCCCGAAGGCGCGGACGAGACCGAGAACCTCGAAGTCGCCAAGTGGGGCACGCCCGGCACTTACGCATTCACGCCCAAGGAACATGCCGACCTCGGCCCCGCGCTCGGCCTCGATTTCGAGACCGGCGCCAAGCTTTCGGGCGCGCGCTTCACGTTCCTGAAAGGGCAGATGGCCCGCCTGCACCGCGCCCTCGCCCAGTTCATGCTGGACACCCAGACGGCCACCAACGGCTACATGGAATGCATCGTGCCGCTGCTGGTCAAGGACGAGGCCGTGTTCGGCACGGGCCAGCTTCCCAAGTTCGCGGAAGATCTGTTCAAGACCACCGACGGCCGCTGGCTGATCCCCACCGCCGAAGTCTCGCTGACCAACGCGGTGCAGGACGAAATCGTCGATCTCGAGGCCCTGCCGCTGCGCATGACCGCGCTCACGCCCTGCTTCCGCTCCGAAGCGGGCTCGGCGGGCCGCGACACGCGCGGGTTCATCCGCCAGCACCAGTTCGAGAAAGTCGAACTCGTCACCGTCTGCCGGCCCGACCAGTCGGAAGCCGAGCACGAGAAGATGGTCGCTGCTGCCGAATCGATCCTGCAGGCGCTGGAACTGCCCTATCGCAAGGTGCTGCTCTGCTCGGGCGACATGGGCTTCACCGCCAACAAGACCTTCGACCTCGAAGTCTGGCTGCCCGGCCAGGGCGCCTACCGCGAGATCAGCTCGGTTTCGAACTGCGGCGATTTCCAGGCCCGCCGCATGAACGCGCGCTTCAAGCCGGAAGGCTCGAAGAAGACCGAGTTCCTGCACACCCTCAACGGCTCCGGCCTTGCGGTCGGCCGCACGCTCGTGGCCGTTCTGGAGAACTACCAGCAGGAAGACGGCTCCGTGCTGGTACCCGAAGCGCTGAAGCCGTGGATGGGCGGGATCGAGAAGCTGGAGCCCTGCTTCTGAGGAATTAAGCATACTATCCTCCCCCGCTCGTCATGCTGAACTTGTTTCAGCATCCATCGCTCGGTCTCGGCCGGTGGTTTGCGGGGGAGAGATGGACCCTGAAACAAGTTCAGGGTGACGAAGGAATTTAGACAGATGCGCATCCTGCTCACCAACGACGACGGCATCAACGCTCCCGGCCTATATGTGCTGGAAAAGATCGCCGCGCAGCTTTCGGACGATATCTGGATCTGCGCGCCGAGCGAGGAACAGTCGGGCGCGGGCCACTCGCTGACGCTGACCCGTCCGGTGCGGATGCGCGAGCATGCGCCCAAGCGCTTCTCGGTGACCGGCACCCCCACCGATTCGGTGACGATGGGCCTCAGGAAGGCCCTGCCCGGCCCGCCCGACCTGATCCTCTCCGGCGTCAATCGCGGCGCCAACCTGGGCGACGACGTGACCTATTCCGGCACCGTCTCGGCCGCCATGGAAGGTGCGCTGGCGGGCATCCGCTCGATCGCGCTCAGCCAGGTCTATGCGGGCGAAGGCTTAGGCAACAATGTCAGCTTCTCGGCGGCCGAGGAATGGGGCGCCAAAGTGCTCAAGCCCCTGATCGACGCGCCTTTCGCGCCGCGCACGCTGATCAACGTGAACTTCCCGCCGCTCGCAGGCGCCGACGTGAAGGGCATTCGCGTGGTCCGTCAGGGCTTTCACGACTATGCGCGCGGTTCTGTGGTGGAAGGCATGGACCCGCGCGGCTTCCCCTACTTCTGGTTCGGCCTCCACGGCATCGAGCACACGCTCGGCCACAACACCGATCTGGAGGCGATTGCCGAAGGCTACATCGCGGTGACGCCGCTCCAGTTGGACCTCACCCACGACGCCTCGCTGGCGCAGATCGCGAGCCGCTACGAGGCATGATGCGAAAGTTCCCGTTTCTGCTGGCGGCGCTTGCGCTGCCTGCCCTTGCGCTGCCCGTGATGCCGCTCGCCGCAGCACCGGGGCGTGAGGCCGCGCATGTCGTGGAAGCGGGGGAAACGCTCAACGGCATCGCCAACCGTGCGGGTGTCTCGCCCGAAGCGCTGGCCAAGGCGAACGGGCTGAAGCCGCCTTACGTGGTCAAGCTCGGCCAGAAGCTGACGATTCCGCGTGCCAAGACGGCACCGACGAAGGCGACACCGGCCAAGGCGCGTGCGAGGGAGGCCGATCCCGCCGCTCCGGCCAAGCGGGCCGCCGCCGCTGCCAACTCGACCGCGAAGGCTGCCATCGCCGCCGCCAAATCGCCAGAACAGGCCAACGCGCCGGAAGAGGAAAGCGTCCACGTCGTCCAGCCCGGCGAGACGCTGGGCAGCATCGCCCTTGCCGCCAAAGTGCCGCGCATACTCATTGCCGAAGCCAACGGTTTGCAGCCGCCTTACGCGGTGCGCCTCGGGCAGAAGCTGCAGATCCCCCGCACCCGCCGCCACACCGTGAAGGCGGGCGATTCGGGCTTCTCGATCTCCTACAAGTATGCGGTGCCCTGGGAGCAGATCGCCTTGGCGAACGGCCTCGACGCCGCCGCCTCGGTCAAGCCCGGCCAGTCGCTGCTGATCCCCACGCTGCTCGACCCGCCTGCGGTGCCGGTCGCTGCCCCCGCGCCAGCGCCCACACCGTCTGCGGCAAGCAAGCCCGCTCGCTTCGCCTGGCCGGTGAATGGCCCGATCCGCCGCGGTTTCCAGACCGGCGCCAACCACCACGACGGTATCGACATCACTGCCGCCGAAGGCACGATGGTCCGTGCCGCCGCAGCGGGCACGGTGCGCTTCGCAGGGATGGAAAAGGAACAGTTCGGCAATCTCGTCGTGCTAGACCACGGCGACGGATGGTTCACCGCCTATGCCTTCCTCAGCCGGGTGACCGTGAAGGAAGGCGCCAGGGTCGCCGCCGGAGAGCGCGTCGGCCTGGTCGGCCATACCGGCCTTGCCAAGGGCAACGAACTGCACTTCGAAGTGCGCCAGGACGGAAAGCCGGTCGATCCGCTCGGAGACTTGCCCAAGGTTCGGTAAGAGGTGCTTGAGAAATGCGGCACCGGCCCTCTCCCCCACCCGACCTCCCATCAGGATACACTCGTGGGAGGTCGGGTGGGGGAGAGGGCCGGTGCCGCAAAATCCGCCTGCGGCGGATTTTCAAACGAACTCCAAGAGCGTTTGGAAAACGCTCTTGCGGGCGTTTTGCAAACAAGGTCTAACCGGCGGGCATGTCGAAGAGGCGTTCCTCGCACCACCTGTTCCGCCGCCCCGCGATCAAGCCCCTGCGCCGCGCCCTGGCGGTTCCGGTCTGGGCCGACGTTGCATTGCGGCTCGGCGGCGCGTTCCTGCTGATCTTCATCGTCATCATGGTCCACTGGAGCGACCGGGCGGGCCTCAACGACGTTCACGACGGGCAGGTCAGCTTCCTCGACGTCGTCTACTTCACGATGATCTCGATCACCACGACCGGCTTCGGAGACATTGCCCCGGTCAGCGATCGCGCGCGGCTGATAGAGGCCGTGCTGGTCACGCCGATCAGGCTTGCCGTCATCACCATCTTCGTGGGCACTGCCTACAACTTCATCATCAAGCGCAGCTGGGAGACATGGCGCATGAAGCGCATCCAGGAGAGGCTGGAAGACCACATCGTCGTGCTCGGCTTCGGCGTCAGCGGTTCGGAAGCGGCGAAGGAACTGATCGAGCGGGGCACCGATCCGGCCTGCATCGTGGTGGTCGATCCCGTGCAGGCGCGCCTTTCCCAGGCCGAAAAGATAGGCTGCAACGTGCTCCAGGGCGATGCCACGCGCGACGAGGTGCAGAACGCGGTGCGCGTGGGCACGGCGCGCACGATCCTCGTTTCGGCCGGACGAGACGACACATCGGTCCTGATCGTGCTGACCGCCCGACATCTGGCGCCGAAGACTCCGATCACCGTCGTGATCCGAGCCGATGACAACGAATTGCTGGCACGTCAGGCGGGGGCCAACAACGTCATCAATCCCGTCCGCTTCACCGGGCTCCTGCTGGCCGGTTCCGCGGAAGGGCAGCATGTGGCGGACTACTTCTCCGACCTCGCCTCGGTGGCGGGCCGCGTCCAGCTGGTGGAGCGGCCGGTCGAGCCTTCCGAAATCGGCCTGTCGCTCGACCGGCTCGCCAGTGGCGGCAAGGGCCTCAGGATCTACCGGGGCGAACGGTCGATCGGCTTCTGGGAAGACGAGGCGAAAGTCCTGGCGGCCGGAGACATCGTCGTCGAGATCCTGCCGACGGTAACGAAAGACCGGCCGCCAGCTGGAGAAGAATCAGCCTAGCAGCCAGAACACGAGGCCCATGGCGAGATAGGCGACCAGCCAGAACAGGCAGTCCATCGCCCGGCGCATCGGTTCAGCACGGTAGCGCACATGGGTCAGCCAGATCGCCGGCAGCACGAAGGCGATCGCGACACCGCCCGTCTGCATGAAATAGAGCCAGGGCTTGGCCGCCAGCGTTTCCGCACCGATCCGCGCGAAATTGTGGCCCAACATGACAGAGCTGATCAGGAACACGAAGCAGACGAGGCCGTAATTGCTCGCCCGCTCGGACTTGCCGGGCGAAAGGCTGCGCCCGTCCTGAAACGGCGGGCCGTTCCAGACGATCCCCAGAACGACGGCCAGCGCCGCTGCAAGAAACACCGCCAGCCAGTTCACCGGACCCATCGCCACGCTCCTTATGCGAATGGCCTTTCCCAAACGGCCATTTTCCAACAGGTTCTTCCTTGCGCAGGGTCTTCCCCAAGGTGCAAGGGCGCTATGGGTATGCGAGGCGAATAGATGCGAATCATTTTCACATGATTCGTTTTTCGTGACTCTCGGCCGCAATGCGCGTATCGGGCGCGCCATTCCTATGGCTATCGAAATCCCCTCTCCGCCCAAGGTCGGCATGGTCAGCCTCGGCTGCCCCAAGGCGCTTGTCGACTCCGAACGCATCCTCACCCGCCTGCGCGCCGACGGCTACACGATGAGCCCGGACTATGCTGGGGCCGACGTCGTGCTCGTCAACACTTGCGGATTCCTCGACTCCGCGAAGGAAGAGAGCCTCTCCGCGATCGGTGAAGCCATTGCCGAAAACGGCCGCGTCATCGTCACCGGCTGCATGGGCAACGAGGCCGACGTGATCCGCGCCCGCTTCCCGGACGTGCTGGCCGTCACCGGTGCGCATCAGTACGAAGCCGTGGTCGAGGCCGTGCACGAGGCCGCCCCGCCTGAGCTTTCGCCTTACGTCGATCTCATCCCGCAGGCCTACGACGAAGCTGGCGTGAAGCTGACGCCGCGCCACTACGGCTATCTGAAGATCTCGGAAGGCTGCAACCACGCTTGCTCTTTCTGCATCATCCCCAGCCTGCGCGGCAAGCTGGCGAGCCGCCGCATCGACGCGGTGCTGCGCGAGGCGGAAAAGCTGGTTCAGGCAGGGACCCGCGAACTTCTGGTGATCAGCCAGGACACTTCGGCCTATGGCGTCGACGTGCGGCACGAGACGCGCATGTGGAAGGACCACGAGGTCCGCACCCACATGACCGACCTTGCCCGCGAACTGGGCCAGCTTAGCGATTCGCAGGGCCGCAAGCCCTGGGTGCGCCTGCACTACGTCTACCCCTACCCCCATGTCGACGCGGTGATCCCGCTCATGGCGGAAGGGCTGATCACGCCTTATCTCGACATTCCCTTCCAGCACGCGGCGCCTTCGGTGCTCAAATCGATGAAGCGCCCGGCCAACGAAGCCAAGGTGCTGGACCGCCTGCACAAATGGCGTGAAATCTGCCCGGATATCGCCATTCGCTCCAGCTTCGTGGTCGGCTTCCCCGGCGAGACGGAAGCGGACTTCCAGTACCTGCTCGACTGGCTGGACGAAGCCCAGCTCGACCGCGTCGGCGCGTTCCGCTTCGAGCCGGTCGAAGGCGCCAGCGCCAACGACCTGCCCGGCGCCGTGCCGGAAGAGGTCAAGGAAGAGCGTTACGCCCGCATCATGGAGAAGACCGCCGCGATCAGCGCCGCCAAGCTCCAGGCCAAGGTCGGCCGCATCCTGCCCGTCATCATCGACGAAGTGGGCGAACCGGACGAGGATGGCGACATCGGTGCAACTGGCCGCTCGCAGGCCGACGCCCCCGAAATCGACGGCAACGTCTTCCTTCGCGGCGCCGGTAAGGACCTGCAAGTCGGTGATATCGTTGACGTTCTCATCGAAGATGCCGACGAGCACGACCTCTACGGCGCCTTTACCGAAGTGTGAGCGGATTGGGCCCGGTTGTACGTTATGCAACATAGCCCAATCTTTTCGCATTTGCGGCGAATCGTCCGAAACAGCATATGGAGCAGGCCTTTCAGGCATCCTCTCCCAAAAACTTTTCAAGGGCTGGTCTTCGGACCGGCCTTTTTTTTGCGCGTCACTGGCGGCCTGGGTTTTGTTTCCTTCGCGCGCGACGGCTGATGCCCGCTTCCTGCCTTACCCGCGCCGTCCCTCCCTTCTTCGTCATTGCGAGCGTAGCGAAGCAATCCAGAGCGGCTCGGCGCGATTCTGGATTGCGCCGCTACGCTCCCGGGTGACGAGTAAGAGCCACACCAACAGCGCGCGGCATGCAATTACGGCAATGCCGCAACCCCTCGAAAACCGCGCAAAACCGACATGTTGCACGTTATGCAACACCACCTCATTTTTTCGCATTTGCATCAAAACATGTCCGCAGTCATAAGGATCCTGCCTTTCAGGCATCCTCTCCCAAAAACTTTTCATAGGGCTGGTCTTCGGATCGGCCCTTTTTTTGCCCGTTTTCCAGCGAAAAGCCGCCGCGACTGGCAGTGCGCGCCGCTTTGTCCTAGCCATGCGGCATGGCCGAATCGTCGCGAATCTACACCGCCGCCCTTGTCGTCATTGGTGACGAGATCCTCTCCGGTCGCACGCACGACAAGAACATCGCGCAAGTGGCGACCTGGCTTCAGGTGCAAGGCATCCGCCTCAAGGAAGTGCGGGTGGTGGCGGACGACACCGCCGCCATCGTCGAGGCGGTGAACACACTGCGCGCACGCAACGACTACCTGTTCACGACAGGCGGCATCGGCCCGACGCACGACGACATCACCGTGGACGCCATTGCCGAAGCGCTCGGCGTACCCGTGATCGTCCACCCCGAGGCTCGCGCCATCCTCGAAACCTATTACGAAACGCGCGGCGGTCTCACCGAAGCGCGGTTGCGCATGGCGCGCACCCCGGACGGTGCCAGCCTCATCCCCAACCGCTACACCGGCGCGCCCGGGATCCGCTACGAAAACGTCTTCATCATGGCCGGGGTGCCCAGCATTACCGCAGGCATGCTCGACGCCCTCTCCGGCCAGCTCGAGGGCGGCGCGCAGCTCCTTTCCGAAACGATCGGCTGCTGGGTCGGCGAGAGCGAAGTGGCGACACTGCTGCGCGAGACCGAAAGGGCCTACGAAACCTGCCAGATCGGCTCCTACCCGTTCTGGGGCGAAGGCCGGACCGGTGCCAACTTCGTGATCCGGTCGGTCAGCGCCGAAGATCTCGCCGCCTGTACCCGCGCGCTGGTCCTGGGACTGGAGGCCATGGGCCGCCCAGCAGTGCCCGGTGGCATCTGAGATCGCCGCCGCGCTGACGCTGATGGCTTCCACATTGCCCAGCCCCACGCTCGAAGCGTTCGAGGCGGTGCTCAGCCGGCACGACAGCGCGACTCTCGCGCTGGAAGAGTGGTGCGGCGTGCGCGACTTCGCCCCGCGCCCTGCCAGCGTGACGGCGCAACTGGTGACGAGCGAGGACGATGTCCCCCTCCCCGCCGGAATCGCTGCGAAACTCGCCCTCTCGAAGGACGAGACCGCCACCTTGCGCAACGTCAGGCTGAGCTGCGGCGCCCGTATCCTGTCGGTGGCGTGGAACTGGTATATTCCCGAGCGCCTGACGCCGGACATGAACCGATTGCTCGGATCGAGCGACGTTCCCTTCGGCAAGGCCGTCGCTTCGCTTCGCTTTCGGCGCGAACCGCTGGCCGTAACCGCGGGTCCCGCCGCCAACTGCCCGGCAGGCACGATCTCGACGCATCAGGCCATGCTCTACCTGCCCGACGGCAGGCCGCTGGCCTATCTCGTGGAATGCTACACCGCAGCCAACCTCGCCCCCTGAGGTTGCCTTTCAGGCAGCCACTGCCTCGGTTCCGGCGATAGAAGTGCGATGCATCATCCGGCCGGTCGACTTGTCATAGGGGATCGCCCGGTGCATCGCGCCGGTATTGTCCCAGATCACGAAATCGCCCTTGGTCCACTTGTGGCGGAGCGAGAACGCGGGCTGGGCGGCCCACTCCTGAAGGCGGATCAGCATCGCGCGGCCCGCCGGCACTTCCATGCCGACGATGTGATCCGCCGTTGTCCCGATCACCAGTGACTTCCGGCCGGATTCGTGGGTCCAGACCAGGGGATGTTCCTTGACCAGACCGATGCCGAGAACCCGCTCGCGGTGCTTCTCGGGAATGGCGTCCGCGATCGGCGAGAGGCTCGCCCGCACGGAATGCACGGCCTTGAGACCCTCCAGCGCCTGCTTCTCTTCGGCAGGCAGCCCTTCGTAAGCTGCATATGTGCTGGCGAACTCCGTCTCTCCTCCAACGGCTGGGGCGATGCGGCAGGACAGCAGCGTCGCGAAAGGCGGCGGCATGTCCACGGTGATGCCGTCCATGTGCCAGAAGAACGTGCCGAGCACATATTCGGGCTGCGGATTGATCTTCTCGTCCAGGGTTACTTGGTAGACGTCCTCGTCGTTGGACTGGACGTTGTTACGCGCGGTCAGGCGTACCTTTTCCCCCATTGCGCCGGTAATGGCGAGCTGTTCGGCGTCGGTAAGATCGAGTTCGGGAAACACGACGACCGTGCGCTCCTCCACCTTGGCGCGGATCGCCCGCGCGGCTTCGGGCGTGAAGATATCCGCGCGGTCGTCCCAGACGACGCGAGAGCCGATGTGTTCCTTGATGTCCTCGAATCGAATGGCCATGGCGGCACGCTCTCCAGCTTATATTTTGAACAGTTGTTCAGCGCCGAATACACCCGCCGGAGACGAGGTGCAAGGCGCGGACTCATGCCAGAGGATCGCCGCAACGAAAAAGGGCCGGAGGTTTCCCTCCGGCCCTTCTATCCGTTTCGCCGATCCCGAGGGATCAGACGCCCAATCAGGCGCCGGCGATGTCGCCAACCGGTGCTTACGCGCCGGCGATATCGGTCGTGTCGATCTTCAGGCCCGGGCCCATCGACGACGACAGCGAGATCTTGCGAACGTACTTGCCCTTGGAGCCCGAGGGCTTGGCCTTGACGATCGCATCGACGAACGCGTTGAAGTTGGTCAGCAGGTCGGCGTCCGAGAACGACATCTTGCCGATACCGGCGTGGATGATGCCCTGCTTTTCGACGCGGAACTCGATCTGGCCGCCCTTGGCGTCCTTCACGGCCTGCGTGACGTTCGGGGTCACGGTGCCGAGCTTCGGGTTCGGCATCAGGCCCTTCGGACCCAGCAGCTTACCGAGGCGGCCGACGACGCCCATCATGTCCGGGGTGGCGATGACGCGGTCGTAGTCGAGGTTGCCGGCCTGCATGTCGTCCATGAGGTCTTCCGCACCGACCTTGTCGGCACCGGCGGCGAGAGCTTCGGCAGCCTTGTCACCCTTGGCGAACACGGCGACGCGAACGGTCTTGCCGGTACCGGCCGGGAGCGAGACCATGCCGCGAACCATCTGGTCGGCGTGACGCGGGTCGACGCCCAGGTTCATCGCGACTTCAACGGTCTCGTCGAACTTGGTGGTCTTGACGTCGCGCAGGGTCTGAAGCGCGTCCGCGACGGGGTAGAGCTTCATGTTTTCGCCGAGCTTTTCGGTCAGCGACTTCTGCTTCTTGGTCACCTTGGCCATGGAATCAGCCCTCCACCACTTCGAGGCCCATCGCGCGGGCCGAACCTTCGATGATCTTGGTGGCGGCTTCAATGTCGTTGGCATTGAGGTCGGCCATCTTGACCTGGGCGATCTCGGCAAGCTGCGAGCGCTTGACGGTACCGGCCTTCACCTTGCCGGGCTCCTTCGAGCCAGACTTGATGCCGACGGCCTTCTTGATGAGGAAGGTGGCAGGCGGGGTCTTGGTGACGAACGTGAAGCTGCGATCCGCATACACCGTGATGATGGTGGGGATCGGCATGCCCTTTTCGAGCTCCTGCGTGGCGGCATTGAACGCCTTGCAGAATTCCATGATGTTCACGCCGCGCTGACCCAGCGCAGGGCCGATCGGCGGGGACGGCGTGGCGCTGCCGGCGGAAACCTGCAGCTTGATGTAACCTTCGATCTTCTTGGCCATGTGGCCACTCCTTTCACACTTTCGCACCTGCCGGGCAGATGCTCATGTTTAGCGGTCTTACGGACGCCGGGGCATCCTCCCGCAGGGAATCGGCACGGCACAGGGCCGCTCCGAAGGGCGCGCCCCTAAACCATATCGCATGAAAAGGAAAGAGCCGGATTCGGCCTTTCGCTCCGGGATCGCCGCCGCCATATCCCCCGGCGACATGACGGAAAACCCACTCGACAACTTCATCTGGTCCGCCCTCTCCACGGAGCAGGCCTCTTTCTCCATCGGCAGTGATCGCGCCCGGCGCTTCGATCCGGCGATCGGCCCGCTCGCAGGCCTGCGCGACCTATCACCGGAGAGCCTCGCCGCCTTTGCGCAACTGGTGCAGACGACCGGCACGTCGGCACTCGGCCTCACCAGCGTGACAGAAGACGTTGCCGTCCCCGGCACGCAGGTCCTGCGCGGCGCCGAAGGCGTGCAGATGGTCTTCGACGGCAACGCGGACGCCCTCTCGGAAATCGAACGGGCTTCGGAAGACCCGCGCATCCTACCGCTAAGCGAAAGCGACTACGCGGAGATGCTGGAACTGGCCCTGCTCACCGAACCCGGCCCCTTCGCCGAGCGCACCGGCGATCTCGGGCAGTTCTGGGGTGTTCGAGAGAACGGCCGACTTCTCGCCATGGCAGGCCAGCGGGTGCGCACGGCGAGCCACGTTGAAGTGAGCGGCGTCTGCACCCATCCCGATGGGCGCGGCAAGGGCTATGCCGCCCTGCTCTCCCGCCGCGTGGCCGGTGCAATCCTCGGAGAAGGCCGGTGCCCGCTGTTGCACAGCTATGCCGACAACGAGACGGCGCTGGCGCTCTACCGGAGGCTGGGCTTCGTCGAACGGGCCCTTGTGCGCTTCACGATATACGGGCCCGAATGAAGCGGGCCAGAATGAGTCGGGGAGCCGCGCTCCCAAACCCTTTCGCACAAACAAAAAGGCCGGGCGTTGGCCCGGCCTTTCGATCACTTGCTGAGTTCGACGTGCTCGAAGTCGAGCTCGACCGGCGTGGCGCGGCCGAAGATCGAGACCGAGACCTTGACCTTGTTCTTGTCGAAATCGAGTTCCTCGACGATGCCGTTGAAGCTGGCGAAAGGCCCATCGAGCACCTTCACCGAATCGCCGATCTCGTAATCGATGTTGACGGTCTTGCGCGGCGCGGCGGCAGCAGCTTCGGCGGCACCGAAGTAACGGGCAGCCTCGGTCTCGCTGATTGCCTGCGGCTTGCCGCTGGAACCCAGGAAGCCGGTGACCTTCGGGGTGTTCTTGACGAGGTGGTAGACGTCGTCGTTCAGTGCGAGCTTGGCCAGGACGTAGCCGGGCATGGTCTTGCGCTCGACCTGAACCTTCTTGCCACGCTTTACTTCGGTAATGGTCTCGTGCGGGACCTGCACGTCCTCGACAAGCTGCGAAAGCCCCATCCGCTCGGCTTCCGAGAGGATGGATTCCTTCACCTTGTTCTCGAAACCGGAATAGGCGTGGATGATGTACCAGCGGGCCATGGTTCTCTCTTCGTAAGCTAGTTCAGGCGATCAGAGCAGCGACAGGATCGAGCTGACGACCCAGCCGAACAGTGCATCGATCCCCAGGAAGAACACCGCGAGGAAAACGGTCATGATGCCGACGAAAATGGCCGTGGTCACCGTCTCCTGGCGCGAGGGCCAGTAGATCTTGGAAGTTTCCGTACGAACCTGACGGATGAATTCGCCGGGACTGGTCTTGGCCATGACTGTCGTTCTCGCGTCTCTTGCCTGCTGCCTGAGCAGAAAAATAAGTCTCGTCTTCCGGCTAGGGCTCATCGCCGCCCCGGCCGAGGCCGGGAGGGGCAGATGCGATCCTCATGTCGGAAGGAACCGCCGACTTAGCCCCGACCCGCTCGATTTGCAAGGAGGCTTTGTTGAGTGCGCTCGTCGTTGATGCGCCCGTCATTGCGGCACCGGCCCACGCCCCCACCCGACCTCCCGCAGGATACTACCGGTGGGTGGGGGGTGGGGGCGCCTAAAGCCAACTGGGGCCGGTGCCGCAAGCCTTCGACGAATGTCGAAGGCGTACCCAACAAAAGACTCCGCCGGTGTCGCCAAAAATCCACCTACAGGCGGATTTTCAAACTCCCTAAGACCCCGGCGCCGAAGGATCGGCCAGACGCGCCAGGAAGGAATTCTCGCTGGAATAGAGAATGCGCGCCCCGTCCGGCAGCGCCACCGGCTTGATCCGGCCGATGTACCACAGATACTCGGCGTGACGGGCGGGGCCGAACTTGCGCAAGTCGATATGCTGGCGCGGCGAGTAGAGGATGCGCTGGCTGGGGTCGGCGAAGCGGTACGACAGGTCCCGCATCGACAGCATATGCACGTCGGGCAGCGCGAAGTTGGAGTTCTCCATCGCACTGCGGCGCACCACCGCATAAGAACCGAAGTGCTCGAACGGCCCGAAGCGCCACTGGATGCGCGGTATGGCAACGGCCGTGGCGACGCGGGCACCTTCCGGCACCTGGTCGAGCGCGGCGATCAGCTGGCGCGCGGTCTGGGCGTCCTGATACCAGACGACCGTAGTTACCGCCGTGCGCGAGACGAACAGCGAGGCCGCGGCAATCACCATCCAGCGCCGGAACGGCAGGTCGATCGCGAGGCAGGCGACCAGCAGCGCGGTCGTGCTCAGGCGGTAGTCGGCATAGTCGCCGCCGAAGATCTGGCGCGGCACGATCAGCGTCAGCACCAGCAGGATCAGCGCGGCCCAGCCGAAGCGGCCGTCGATGCGCTTGCGCAGCAGTGCCCAGCCGAGCACCACCATCACGAGATCGAGGCTGATGATGTCGAAGTAGAAGTCGAAGCTGCGCATCGCCTTGTAGAGGATGCCCCACTTGTATTCGAGCACGTAGCGCCCGTAGGACACCTTCGAGTTCGACCCGACGCCCATCAGCATCGGGAAAAGCGGGAAGATCAGCGGCCAGGGCATCACGAACGGGCGCCAGTCCAGCCAGCTGCGACGGCGGCTCCATTCGTATCCGAACAGCATCACACCCATCACGCCCCAGCCCGAGACGTGGCAGAGCCAGACCACGAAGCTGATCGGCACCATCGGCATCCAGCGCCAGGGCTTGCCTTCCAGCCTTACCCAGAGGGCGAAAGTGAAAAGGCCGAGCGCGATCGACAGCGAATAGTTGAGGAAGCCCATCAGCAGCGAGGGCGACCAGATCATCGCGAAGGCAAGGATCGGGCCCACGCCCAACTTGCGGCCGAGCGAGCGGCAGGCCGCGACGATCGACAGGCCGGTGAGGAAGGGAATCATCGCGACGATGATTCGGCCTGCCTGCTCCAGCCCGAAGATCGGCGCCATCGGCACCATCAACAGTTCGACGCCGAGATTGCCGGTCCATTCCCAATTGAAAACGAAATAGCGGGTCAGATAGGGATCGGCCCCGTGATCGAGCGCGACCTTGTAGCCGGCCAGATGCGAGGGATAGTCCGTCATCTGCGGCGCCCAGGCGACGAGCGCGGGCAAGGCGGCCACGGCCGACAGCACCACGCCCAGAACGAGCGCCTTGTCCTGCCCCAGCAGCTCGGCAAGACGCTGCCACAGGCTGCGCCATCTGCCGTTGTTCAGTCCGATCTGTTCCGCTTGCGGTTGCGCGGTTCCGTGCATCAGCGCCTGTATCTTTCCCGAGAAAGCCCCCGAACGATTTTGGTCCGGGCCTTCGACCAGGGTCGCAAGATGCCCGATTCGCCAAAGGCGGCTCTCTAATCGCAGTGCCGCGAATGACAAGGGAGACACGGTATCGCGCTTCTCCGTTTATCGCAATTGCAGCACGTAACGCGAAACGCCCGCTTCCGATCTAATTCGGTAGCGGGCGTTTCATGAAATGCTGGCAGGAGTGGAGGGACTCGAACCCACGGCCCTCGGTTTTGGAGACCGATGCTCTACCAACTGAGCTACACTCCTGCGGGCGAGGTGGCCTCTAGAAGGAGACGGCGGGGATTACAAGAGGGTTGCGCGGCATTACGCAAGATAATTCGCCTACTTGCATTTTCCCTTGGGAAAACCCCAGATAACATGGAGGAACGCGCCGCTTTCGCGGATCGGGAGGGCCGGTCACCCTGCCCCGGAACCTCTGCTCCGCGGCCGTTTTTCTACAATTGTCAGGACTTCATCGCCCGGATCATGCACGCACCCCGAACCCCGACCATGATCGAACCCGACCTGCTGATGCTGGCCTATCGCAGCGGCATCTTCCCCATGGCAGACAGCCGCGACGATCCCGAGATCTTCTGGATCGAGCCGCGGCTGCGCGCCATTCTTCCGCTCGGCGGCTTTCACCTGTCGCATTCGCTGGCCCGCACCTTGCGGCGGGGGCGATTCTCGGTGACCTGCAATGCCGCCTTTTCCGACGTAATGGAGGCCTGCGCAGCACCGCGCCAAATCCGTCCCGGTAGCGACGATGAGGGCGGAAGCTGGATCAGCCACCGCATCCAGGCGAGCTACGAGAATCTGCACCATCTTGGACACGCCCACTCGATCGAAGTGTGGCAGCAGGACGGAAACGGCGCGCCGCTGCTGGTCGGCGGCCTGTACGGTGTGGGGTTCGACCGGGTGTTCTGCGGCGAGAGCATGTTCTCGCGGGCGACCGATTCGTCGAAAGTCGCGCTGGCCTATCTGGTCGCCGCGCTGCGGCTTGCCGGGGCCGGACTGCTGGACTGCCAGTTCATGACGCCCCACCTCGCCTCGCTGGGGGCGATCGAGATGCCGCAGAAGCGCTACCTGGCGCTGCTGCAGCAGGCTCAATCCTCGGAAGGTGCCTCGGGGCTGGCGACGGGTGCGGGCGCGGCCGAAGGGCTGACGGTTAGCGACGGCGCAGCCGAAGGCGGGGCGCCTGCATTGCCGGATGCCTTCGCGGCGCTTCTGGAGGAAGCCGCCGCGGCGGGAAGCGCTTCCTCGCCGGGGAAAGTCATCGCGCAGCTTTTGACCCAGACGTCATAGACCGGGTGCTCGACGACGTTGAGCGCGGGTGAATTCTTGAACAGCCAGCCGGAGAACACCTTGCGCCAGCCCAGCCTTTCGGCGGCGCTGCGGCGTTCTTCCACGAAAGCCTGGACGAAAGCGCCCTCTTCCTGCGGCTGCTCCCAGGGAAGCGACTTCTCGCAAGTGGCGACCTTGACGACGAGATTGCCGATCCGGCGCGCCTCGCCCGGCTTCATCACCAGGTCCTGCGTCAGGTTGTTGCGCTTGTTGAGTACGCCCAGCGTGACGACGCGGTCCTTGTTGGGCGTGCCGATCTGCTGGCCCTTGGCGGCCTGGGCCGGTCCGGCCTGCATGCCGGCGATCGCGTCCGGGACGCTGGTGTCCTGCACTTCGGGTGCCGGCTCACCCTTGCCGCACCCCGCAAGGAGCGGCAGCAGGACAAGGACCGGCGCGAAGGCGGTAAATCGCGTCACGGAAGCGCTCAGGCTTCCGGCGACCAGGCTTCGTAGTCGCCCGTGGCAGCGGCGCGCTTGCCGCCCCGCTCCAACGCGCCCTGCGGACGATAGGCGGTGACAGTGCCGGTGGCATTGGGGGTGTAGTCCACTTCCCAGATGCGCGCAGGGGCCAGATGGCTTTCCGGCACGCCGTCATAGGAGTGATGCAGCCAGCCATGCCATTCGGACGGCACGTTGCTGGCGTCGTTGGCGCCCGCATAGATCACCCAGCGGCGTTCGTAGCCTTCGGTGGTCCGCACTTTGGCGGACTTCGAACGGTAGTACTTGTTGCCCTGCGCGTCGGTGCCGACGTGCTCGCCGTTACGCGAGCTCCAGAGCGAGGTGCCGATGGTGGCGCCGTCCCACCAGGTGAAGATCTTGGACAGGATTCCCATGAGCCGCGCGTTAGCGCCCTTCTCTCGGTATGCCAAGCGCTTTACCTGCAATTCACGGTGCTTTCCACGAGACCTTGTCGCCCGCCGCAATCCCGAGCTGCGCGGCGCGCCCGCCGATGAGTTCCAGAACGGCGATCGCCGGGCCGTCCGAAGGCACCGGCGTTTCGTCGTAAGGCTGGGCGTTCGCGCCGATGTTGATGATCCTGTGGTCCGGCCCGATGAAGATGATGTCGAGCGGGATGACGGTATTCCGCATCCAGAACGCCGCCTTGCGCGGGGTCTTTTCGGGAAAGACCATGCCCTCGTCCGGGCCCAATTCGGTTCGGAACATCAGGCCCTTGGCCTGCTCCGCATCGCTGCGAGCCACTTCCACGGCAAAACGGTGGACCTTGCCGCCCGATTCGACCGTCAGCGCGACCACCGGCAGCCCGGAAACCGGATGGACCGACACGGGCGGCGTCGCCTCGCCTGTCGATACCCCGCTTTCCTGCGAACACCCGGTCAGCCCCGCCGCCATCAACAGCAGCGCGGCAAGCGTGGTCCTGTGCATTCTAGTAATCCTCCCGCGCGGATTCGACCCATTGCTCCGCCGATTCCACATCGTCCGCTTCCAGAATCCGGCGCGCGACCTCCATCCGGTGCCCGGCCCGCAGCATCGCCGCCATCTGCTTCTCGCGGGTCGGGCGATCGGGCGTCTCCATAGCAAAGGGCCCGAACCGCCGCCTGCGCGCGAGAACCAGCGCCGCGCCGCGTTCCGCCGCCTCGTCGGGGCGGACTTCCTCGCGAAGATCCTCGTCCAGCCCGGCATGGCCGAGCGCCTCCCCCACACGCCGCGCACCGTAGCCGCGCCGCAGCAGACTGCCCGCCTTCATCCGCGCCCAGCCCGCATCATCGACATAGCCGAGTTCGACATAGCGGGCGATCAGCCGCCCCAGATCCGGCGCCTGCTCCTCGCCCCATCCCCGCTCACGCAATTTGCGCTGCAGATAATCGCGCAGCTTGCCTTGCGTCGTGGCGAAACGCGCGACATAGGCCAGCGCCAATTCTTCCAGGCGGGCTTCGGTAAGTGGTTGCGGATTGTGACGCTTCACGGACATCTTGCCCTATTCGTGCCACACTCGGCTTGGATTGGGGAGAGCGCACGGAACCACGTCGTGCGGATTTGCTGGCTTCGGTACCTTGAAAACCGGATGGCAGCGCGGGGTTCCGGTGAGAATAAACGGTACAACAACAACGGGTTAGAACGAAATGAACGACACCATCAACGTGGTGCCGCAAACGCGCGAAGCACTTGTCGCCACGCCCAACGATGACGCACTTGCCCGCCGCTTTGCCGATTTCGACACCTTCGGCGATGCGCTCGACTATGCGGCGCAGGGCCAGCGCGGCTTCAATTTCCACGATCCGCGCGGCACGCTGAAGCAGGTCTATCCGTTCAGCCAGCTGCGCGCGGATTCGCTGAAGGTGGCCCATGCGCTGGTCGCGCGCGGCGTGAAGCCGAACGACCGCGTGGCGCTGATCGCCGAGACCGGCCCGGACTTCGCGGCCCTGTTCTGCGGCGTCGTCTATGCGGGCGCCTGGCCGGTGCCGCTGCCCCTGCCCACCAGCTTCGGCGGCAAGGACAACTACATCGAACAGCTCGCCGTCCAGCTTTCCAGCTCGGATCCGATGCTGCTGGTCGGCCCCGACGAAATCGCCGAGATGACAGCGAAGGCCGCGGACCGTCAGGGCTGCGACCATGCCACCTGGGCCGATTTCGCGGCAAAAGACGCGCCCGAAGTCGAACTGCCCAAGGCCGGCCCGGACGATATCTGCTACCTGCAGTATTCCTCGGGATCGACGCGCTTCCCGCACGGCGTCGCCGTCACCCACCGCTCGCTCATGTCGAACCTTGCCGCGCACAGCCACGGCATGGAACTGACCGACGGCGATCGCTGCATCTCCTGGCTGCCCTGGTATCATGACATGGGCCTGGTCGGCTGCTTCCTTTCGCTGATCGCCAACCAGGTCTCGGGCGACTACCTCAAGACCGAGGACTTCGCCCGCCGTCCGCTCGCCTGGCTCGACATGATCACGCGCAACGAAGGCACCTCGATCTCGTACTCGCCGACGTTCGGCTACGACATCTGCGCCCGCCGCATTTCCAGCCAGAGCCCGGTTTCCGACCGCTTCGACCTGTCGCGCTGGCGCCTTGCCGGCAACGGCGCCGACATGATCCGCCCGGACGTGATGCAGAGCTTCGTCAACGCCTTCGCCGATGCGGGCTTCAAGGCTACGGCCTTCCTGCCCAGCTACGGCCTTGCCGAAGCGACCCTGGCAGTCACCATCATGCCGCCGGGCGAAGGCATCCGCGTCGAACTGGTCGAGGAAGAGCGCCTCTCCGGCAGCCCGCGCGACCTTAGCCGCCCCGCCCGCTACCGCGCCATTGTCAATTGCGGCAAGCCCGTGCGCGACATGGAAGTGGTGATCCGCGGCGAGAACGGCGACAGCCTGACGGACCACCAGATCGGCAAGGTCTGGTGCCGCGGCACCAGCGTCATGCACTCCTATTTCCGCGATCCCGAAGCGACCGAGGCCTGCCTCGTCGATGGTTGGCTCGATACCGGCGACATGGGTTACATGGCCGACGGCTACCTGTTCATCGTCGGCCGCGCGAAGGACATGATCATCATCAACGGCAAGAACCACTGGCCCCAGGATATCGAATGGGCCGTGGAACAGCTGCCGGGCTTCAACCATGGCGACATCGCCGCCTTCTCCGTCGAGATGGACAATGGCGAGGAAGCCCCCGCCGTGCTGGTCCACTGCCGCGTCTCCGATCCGGTGAAGCGCGTGGAACTGCGCGACCTGATCCGCGACAAGGTCCGTTCGATCACCGGCATGAACTGCGTGGTCGAACTGGTGCCGCCCAAGAGCCTGCCGCGCACCAGCTCGGGCAAGCTCAGCCGCGCCAAGGCGAAGAAGCTCTACCTTTCGGGCGAGATCGAGCCGTTCAAGCTCGCCGCCTGATCGGGGCTTTCAGGTAAGGGACGGGCCGGGAAGCAATGCGCTTTCCGGCCCGTTTTCTTTTCGGGAGCGGTGAGACTTACGCCCTGGCTTCGGATTGCTCGGGATAGCGCGGCAAGGTTACCAGCAACGCCCCGCTCACTATGCAGCCGACTACGCCTGCCCATAGGAACGGGCCATAATTGCCAGACGTGTCATAGACCACGCCGGCAAGCCAGGGCCCCAGGCCGGAGGCGAAGGCAACCAGCGCCGACATGGCGCCATAGATCGCGCCGAAATGCCGCATTCCGGCATGAGCGGCCGTCAAAAAGGCACAGATCTGCATCTTGGTTCCGGCCGCATAGCCGTTCACCAGCAGCCCGAAGATCAGCGCAGCGCTGGAATCGATCCACCAGATCAGTACCAGGAAAGTGACGGCGGTAATGCCCATCGTCACGCCCCCGATCCAGTTGGATCTGTAGCGATCCATCAACAGGCCTGTGACGAGCTTCCCGACGATTCCCGCGAGCCCTGACAGGCCTGTCAGCCAGGCAGCGCTGGCACGGCTAACCCCGGCTTCGGTCAGGATGGGAAAGAGGTGGATTCCCAGCCCCACCGTCAATCCCATGACGACGAAAGTGGAAGCGGCAAGTTGCCAGATCGCCCGGCTCCGCAGCGCTTCGCGCAGAGAAAGGCCGGGAAGTTGCAGCCCCTGGTCGGCAGCCTCGGCTTTCCCCGCTTTCAGTGCCGCGCGGCGGGCATTGTCATGGGCGTCGTAGAGGAAAAGCATGCAGAGCAGCAGCGTAAGGCCGCCCCAGCCCAGGGCGAACCAGATGAAGGCGCCCCTCCAGCCGCTATGCTCAATCAGGAAATTGCCGAGCGGCGGCACCACGGCCTGGGCGACCGCCGTGCCTGCAACCGTCATGCCCAGCGCAAGCCCGCGCCCCTTGTCGAACATGCCCGCTACCGCCGTGGTCCAGACGGTCGATTTGATCGTGGTGAGCAGAATGCCAAAGATCACCCAGAGCACGATCCACTGGGCCCTGGATCCGCTGGCGAAGGCAAAGGCACTCATCGAGGCCATGACCATCACGATACCCGGCAAGGCGAGGCGTCGTGACCCCACCCGATCGATCAGGGCGCCGTAGAAAGGCGAGAGCAAGGCGGTCACCAAAGTCGCGATCGCGGGGCCTGCCGAAAGCAGCGACCGGTTCCAGCCGAACTCCTTGCGCAGCGGCTCGAAGAACAGCCCGGTTCCCGCCAGCAATACCGAGAAGAACGAGAAGCCGACCGCAGAGGCCAGGACCAGCTTCCAGCCCCGCCGCCATTCCGCCCATGGACCGGCGGGTTTTTCACCCACCTCCTTAAGTGCTTCCATCGCTCCCTCCCTCGCGAGAGAGCCTAGGCGTTATCGCCGAAACGCCAAACGCTCCGGCGATACCGAACCGGCGATCAGATCGTGCGGTGCAGTTCCAGATAGTCGCGCGGGATGCTCAGCGCTTCCTTGGCCACCTGCGTCTCGCGCAGGAACAGCACGAGTGCCACCAGCAGCAGCACGATCGAGGCGAGGAAGATCACCGCCGCGACGCCGTGCAGGTTCAGGCCGGCCAGCCCCTGAAGGAACAGCACGGCCACGGTCGTACCGATGCACAGGGCCGAGAGCACCATGAAGCGGATGGCCTTGGTGATGATGTTGATGCGCTTGTCGACCAGACGGATTTCCAGGACGACCATGTCGTGCTCCGGCCCTTCCGTATGGTTATGGCGCTGTTGCAATTCGCGCGCGCGATCGACCACGCGGCCGAGACGGCTCGACAGGATGTTCAGGATATTGCCGATGGCGACGAGCACGAAAACGGGCGTCAGGGCCAGTTGGATGGTCTGGACGATCATGGCGTCGGTTATTTCAGACACGCGTCAGTCTGCACAGGCGCGGGCAAGCAGACAGACGCCGTTTTCCGCAAATTCCACTTCATCCAGCGACGCCGCCAGGCCGCAGCCGCCGGGCGCGACGGTTTCGCCGCCAATCACTACCGCGCCCTCGCGTGGGATGACCAGCAGCGCCTGCGGATAGCGCGCCGCGATCTCAGGCGAAGGCGCACCCTCCACCTGGTCGAGCAGGAACAGCGGGCCATCCACCAGCACGGCATTGCCCTCTGCCGGCACGCGCTTGTGCCAGCGGGCAAGGTCGTAGACTTCGCCCCGCGCCACGGCCATGCCCTCGTCGAGATGGAGTTCGCGCGGGCGGCCGTAGTCGTAGAGCCGATAAGTGATGTCGCTGTTCTGCTGAACCTCGATCAGGCTGACGCCCACGCCGATGGCATGGACGGTATTGGCCGGGATGTAGAAGAAATCGCCGGGCACGACCTCGTGCCAGGTCATCAGCCCTTCGATCGAACCGTCGCGCGCGGCCTGGCGCATGTCTTCCTCGCCGATCGGAGCATCGAAACCGATGCCGAGCGTCGCGCCGGGTTCCGCCGCGACGATCAGCCAGCATTCTTCCTTGCCTTGACGTCCCAGGCCCTTGGCAGTGGTCTGGGCATCGCTGGGATGAACCTGCACGGAGAGCTTCTCGCTGGTGAAGATATACTTCACCAGCAGATCCGGCAGAGCGGCAGGCGGCTCGAACCAGATCTCTCCGATACGCTCGCCTTCCGGGGCCACGAACGGCGCGGGCAGCACATCCTTGCCCCAGGGCTTTTCGACCTGGCGGATCGGCAGTGCAGCAGTCATCGATCTATCCTTACTGGTTGACGGCCCCGGAGAGCTTTCCGACCTTTTGCACACCGTCAACGGTCGTGACCAGTACATCGTTTCCGTCAATGACGACAATCACGTTTTCAAGCCCGATAACCGAAACCCTCGGCCCATCGCTGTCCACCAGGACATTGCGGCAATCGACCATCTCGACCTCGCCGGTGCCACGCACCGAATTGCCCTGCCCATCCCGCGCGAGCGCATCGTGCAGGGCCTGCCAGTTGCCGATGTCCGACCATTCCATGTCGGCCGGAACCAGCGCCGCGCGGCGGGTGTTTTCCATGACCGCATAGTCCACCGAATCGCTTTCGACTGCGGCAAATGCAGCGGCATCGGGGTGGAAACGGTGGCCCTGTTCGGATCCCTTCTCGACCGCCTCGCGCACTTTGGCAGCGATCTGGGGGCGGTGGGCGGATAGCTCGGCCATGAAGTCACCGACGCGGAAAGCGAAAATGCCTCCATTCCAGGCGTAATTGCCTTCGGCAAGGAACGACTTCGCGCGATCGAGGTCCGGCTTCTCCACGAACTGCGCCGTGCGGAAGGCCTTTTCGTGCCCCTCGATCGGTTCACCGCGCTTCAGGTAGCCGAAACCGGTTTCGGGCGCGGTCGCCTCGATGCCGAAGGAAACCAGCCAGCCCTCCTTTGCCAGTTCCGCCGCGGCGCAGGCCGCCTGGGCGAAGACTTCCGGCCGCCCGATGTGGTGATCGCTCGGACAGACCAGCATGATCGCATCCTCGGGAAGGCGGCAGGCGGCCAGCGCAATGGCGGCAGCGGTATTGCGCGCGGCGGGCTCGACGATGATCGAAGCGCCCTCGACGCCGCTGAGCTGCGCCTCGACATGTTCGAGATGCTTCGTGCCGGTAACGACGATCGGGGCGGCGAAACCGCCTGAAATCGGACAGCGCGCGACGGTTGCCTCGAACAGCGTCGAATCGCCTACCAGCGGCAGGAACGGCTTGGGCATGGCCACGCGGCTGCGCGGCCAAAGACGGGTGCCGCTGCCGCCGCAGAGAATGACGGGTACGATTTCGGGCATGGCGCTCGCAACATGAAGGGAGAGGGAGTTTTCCGGCGCGCTATTAGCCGCGCCTCCCACCAATGCAACAGGATCGATCCATTCAGACTTCATCATTCACTCCTGCTAGGCCCGCTGCGGGGCCTGGCTGCAAGCACGCTGGCTAAACACGGGACGGACATCGACCCAGACAGTCTCGTCACATTACAGTGCTCTAGTGGCCAGCACTCTAGCGGCAACTTCACCAGGCGTCTTGGCGGAACGGGACCAAATGACGGATCCCTGCGCCGCCCGGAAAAAGTCATCGATTGAAGCCGCTCACGCACCACCCTTGAGGAACCACCTCTGCCGCCAGCCATATTCGGCCTCCACCGGATTACCGCCCGCATCCCGCGCCGGTCTGAAACGGAAACGCTCCGTCGCGAGACGACAGGTGATCCGGTCGGCCTCGGCATCGGGGCTTGGACGGACAACCCGGCAGCTTTTCACTTGCCCTTCGGTGCCGATCCGCAGGGCGATGACGACTTGTGATCCGAGCCGCAGATCCCGGCTTTCACGGGGATAGTCACGCGCCGAATTGATGTCGCCCGCGATCTTCACCGGTTTGGCGGCAATTCCTCCGCCGCCACCCGATCCCGATCCGCTCCTGCCCGAACCTGTGCCTTCTCCGGCACCGGATTGGCCCGTGCCAGTTCCTTCACTGCGGGCACCGGAAGCATTGTCGGTGCCGCTACCGGCAATCGGCGGGGCCTGCGTTGAGGCCAACGGCACGGGCGCCTGCGGAGCGGGAACCGGACGCGGAGAGGCCCGCTTGCCCGGCGCTCCGGCCGCGCCTTCGGGGTCCGGCTCAGCGGGGCGGGCCGCAGGGGTGGATTCCGGCGGTGGTGGTGGTGGATCGAGCGGAACGTCGAAGCTCTGCGTCAGTGAGCCAGCGATGTTCGCCGCAAATTCGGGCGTGAAGGCACGCACCAGGATGACCACAACGGCAATATGAAGCGCCGCAACCAGCAATATCACGCCCAGCCGCGTCCGCCGCGCCGGTTTAAGATCGGCTCTGCCCATCAAGAGTGGAATGCCATGGCCTCCACCGACCTGACAAGCCGCACAGCCATTTACAGGTGCGCGCAGCGAAGACATTCTCCTGGGAGAACCATAATTCACAACTGCAAACTCGGGAGAGATGGAAAATGCATATCGGAGCGAACCTCTTCGAAGCAGTGGATTGCGAACACGAAGGCGCCAGGCTCCGGGGCCGGTTGCTGCGGCCCACTCTTCGCGATGTCCGTCATCCACAGGCCGGCAGTGTACTGATGTTTCCGGGCGCGACCGGCCCGTCGAAATCCTATGAGGCGGCGATGCGGGAACTGGCCGATGCGGGCTATCTTGTCCTCGACGCGAACATGTACGGCGAGGAGGTCGATCTCACCTCCGTATCGGCGGCCGGCCAGGGATTTGCGGACCTCATGGCTGATCCGGTCCGGCTGCGCGGCCGCGCGATTGCATGGTTCGAGCGGCTGCGCGACATGGCAGGGGTAGATCCCGAGAGGATTGCCGCGATAGGCTACTGCTTCGGTGGGAAATGCGTGCTCGAACTGGCACGCAGCGGGGCCGCCTTACAGACGGTGACCTCCTTCCACGGTCTGCTGACCACCCATGCGCCGGCCCTCCCGGGATCGATCCGTGCCCGCGTCGCCATCTGGACCGGCGGCGAGGATCCTTATGCACCGCGGAGTGATACGGAAGCCGTGCATGCCGAACTCGACGCCGCCGGAGCCGATTACCAGCTGACCCTTTTCGCGAAGGCCCGCCACGCCTTCATGGATCCCGACCATGATGGCTTCGCCCCCGGCATCGTCTATGATCGCGTGACCCATCGCATCGCTTGGGCGGCGACACGCGCGCTTCTTTCCGAGACAATAGACGCCACGCCGTGACCTCAAACCCCCAGCAGGGCGTGACTTTCGTGCCGCGCGGCTGCCTTGCCCAGCCTGCCGACAAACTCGACGATAATGGGCGGATCCACACGCCGCGTGATCGACCATAGATAGAAGCCATAGATCACCGCTTCACGGTATTGTTTCCAGGCCTCCTCGTCTCCGGGCATCGCGAAGCCGCGTCCCTGCATCATGGCGAGATATTCCCGAAGCAGTCGCCTCTCTTCCCGTTCGGCGGTTTCTGGGGGCAGCACGGCGTTGACATGATAGGCCACGTCCAGCGCCCAGCCGCCGCGCTGGAGTAATTGCCAGTCGATCAGCCCCATCCCCTGGTTCCAGCGGAAGACGTTTCCGGCGTGGGCATCGCCATGGACCAGAAACTGAGGACGCAGCCGGTCGCGTTCGGCCAGAGCCCTGAGCCCCGCGATCAGCCTGGGAGCGCTGCGGATAGGAGCGGGCAAACCTTCGCCGCGCGGGCCATCCAGCATTTCCTGCAGGGTGTCGGCCGTGACGTAATTCATCTCCGCCAGTTGCGAGAGCCGGGGGCGGATCCAGTCGAACCGCGCCAGCGTGTCGCTTCGTGCATGGAGCCGTGCGATCTGTTCCAGGCTCGCCAGTGCATCGTCGGCCGTGAACGCGTCCAGCGCCGAGCAGAACGAGGCTCCCTGTGCGACGAGATCCCGCATCACCGTGACGGCCTGTTGCCTGGAACGATCGGTAACGGTGACGACGCACGCGGGCACGGTGCATTCTACGATCGGCGCCAGTTCGCTGTAGAAATCCGATTCCAGCACGCATGTCGATCCGCCGCGTGCCGTGATTTCGTCCACATCGAGCAAGCCCTTCAGGCAGAAAGCCTCACTTGCGCCGTCCTCGAAGGTAACGGCAAAGCGAATCTTGGTCGCCACCGTCCGTATCACCTCGACCGTTTCGACCGCTTCCACCCGGCGACCGAGAACGATGCCCAGCCATGCGGGATCCAGTGCCTGCACCAGCGTATCCGGCACGGTGGCTGCGGCGGTGCGCGGCCTTTCCCGTATGATGTTTTCCGACATTTCGGCAGTCTCCCCAGCAGATCGGCTTGGCTTGCCTAATTCTCCATTTCGTTACATTATTCGCAATAGAGAATTTCAATCGTCAAAATTCAGTCCGAAACATCGGAACGTCGGGCAAGAACGGGAGAATCGCTCGAATGGGCAAGCCACTCGAAGGCATAAAAGTCGTGGAAGTGGCCATGTGGGCTTTCGTCCCAGCCTGCGGCGGGATGCTTGCGGATCTCGGCGCGGACGTCATCAAGATCGAGCCGCCCAGTGGCGACCCGCTTCGGGGCTTGCACATCGGCCATCTCGGGCAAGGCGCCTTCGACTATTCCTGGGAAAGCTATAACCGCGGCAAGCGTTCGGTCACGCTTGACCTCAAGCAACCGGCGGGACGCTCGGTGCTGGACCGGCTTCTCGCCGAAGCGGACGTATTTCTCACCAACCTGCTGCCGCCCGCCCGTCGTGCCATGCGCATAGATGCCGAGACGCTGCGCCATGATTTCCCGCGCCTGATTTACGCCAGCGGCAGCGCGCTCGGCCCCAACGGGCCGGAAAGCGACAAGGGCGGCTACGACGCAATCACGTTCTGGGCACGCGGCGGCATCGCGTCCGCATTGACCGAGGAAGGCGCTCTTCATCCCGTCCCGCCCCCCGGCCCAGCCTTTGGCGACACTCTGTCCGGCGCCATGCTGGCGGGCGGCATATGCGCCGCCATCGCCCGACGCGCGCTGACCGGCGAGGCGGGCGAAGTCGACGTCTCCCTGCTCGCTACCGCCATGTGGTCCCAGCAACGGCTTATCTGTCAGGCCGCCGCCGACGGGGTGCGCAAATATCCCCGCCCGAAGGTCGATCGGCCGAACAATGTGCTGGTCGCCAATTACCGCACTTCCGACGGACGCTTCATCGCCCTCTGCATGCTTCAGGCCGACCGTTACTGGGCCCCTTTCTGCCGGGCGGCGGGCCGCCCCGACCTTGCCGGCGACCCGCGATTTGCGGACGAAGCCGCGCGCCGAGAGCATCTTGCCGCCTGCCATCACGCGGTATCCGAACTTTTTGCATCCAAGCCGCTGACCGAATGGAAAGAGATACTCGCCCGGCAGGACGGCCAGTGGGACGTCGTGCAGGATGTCGGCGAAATAGCGCAGGATGTGCAAGTCCGCGCGAACGGCTATCTCAAGCAGGTTCCCGCAGGCAATGGCGCCAGCCTGCCCATGGTCTCCGTGCCCATCCTGTTCGACGGCGCGGCACTGCCTTCCATGCGATCACCCGAACTCGGCGCGGACAGCGACGCCGTGCTTTCCGAACTAGGCTATAGCGAGGACGAAGTGATCGATCTCAAGGTCCAGGGCATCGTGTTCTGAGCATGATCCGCAAGCTTCCCCGGTTGGAGCCGGACACCGCCTTCTTCTGGACGTCCGGCGCCGATGGGCGGCTGCGCATCCAGCGCTGCGCCGATTGCGGCACTTGGCAGCACCCTCCCTTGCCCCGCTGCGCCGAGTGCCATGGCGAGGCGGTCGGCCCTGAACCGGTCTCCGGCAAGGGCCGTATCGCCAGCTACACCGTGAACCATGAGGCATGGCTGCCGGGTCTGGCAGTGCCCTACATCCTGGCCATGGTCGAACTGGCCGAGCAGGCGCAGCTCTACGTCTTTACCACGCTCGTCGCCACCGAAGCGGAAGCACGGACAGGCTTGCCGGTGCGCGTCTCATTCGAAAGGCACGAAGACATCTGGCTCCCCCTGTTCCGGCCCGAAACGCCATGACCTCGCTGCCCGAAAAGCTGGTCTGCGTGACCGGTGCGGCGCAGTCCGAGGTCGCCCGCCCCTCGCCGCGCAGCGCCCTGCAACTGACCGCCGACGCCTGCCTCGCGGCGATCGCGGAGGCCGGACTGGACGTCTCGGAGATCGACGGGATCGCGACTTACCCCGGAAAGTCATCGGAAGGCGGCGGCATCGCCCCCGTCAGTCCATCCGAAGCCGCCGCCATGCTGGGGCTGAACCCGCGCTGGATACTGGCCTCTTCCGAAGGCTTCAGCCACATGGCCCCGATCTTCAATGCCGTCACCGCCATAGCCTGCGGCCTGGCGCGCCATGTGGTGGTGTTCCGAACGGTCGCACAGGCAAGTGCCCGCAGACAGGCCCGCGCCTCCACCCTCATGGTCGGCGGCGGCGATCGGGTAGACGGCAACAATGCCTGGACCGTACCGTTCGGGGCGCTCTCGCCGGTCAATACTTTCGCGCTCTATGCCCAGGCCTATTGCGACCGTTACCGCGCCACCGCCGAACAACTGGGCGCCTTGGCCGTCAGCAGCCGCGCCCATGCCGCCCGCAATCCCGCAGCGATCTATCGCGATCCGATTACGCTGGACGACTACCTTGCCGCCCGCACGATCTCTTCTCCCCTGCGTCTCTACGATTGCGATGTCCACGTCGACGGCGCCACCGCGCTGGTGCTTTCCCATCGCGATGCCTCGCGGGATCTGCGCAGGCCGCCGATCCACCTGGAAGCCATGGGCATGGCCGTCGGCGGCCTCTGGACCGGGCAGCACGAGGGCGACTTCACGAGCTTGCCCGGTGCCGCCCGCGCTGGCGAGATGCTCTGGTCTCGCACCGACCTGACGCCCGGACAGATCGATTGCGCGCAGATCTATGACGGTTTCTCGATCTTCGTCTGGCTCTGGCTGGAAGCCCTGCGTCTGGTCGAGCCGGGCGAAGCCTGCCGGTTCACCGAGGGCGGCCATCGTATCGGCCTGACCGGCGAACTGCCGCTGAACACCGGCGGGGACCCGCTTTCGGCAGGGAGACTGCACGGTTACGGGCATATCCATGAGGCCTGCATCCAGCTCTGGGGGCTTGGCGGTGACAGGCAGGTAGCGGGCGCCCGCACCGCGATCGTTTCCAACGGCGGCTACGGATATGGCGCGATGCTCTTGCGGCGGGAATGAAGCACGATACCGGCGCTTGACTCGAATATTCTATATATCGATAATGAATTCGAAATAACGAATATACGAGAGGAGTCGAAAGATGAGCGAAGCCGATCCGGCCGTTCGTGCAAATGCGGCCTCTGCCTGGACTTACGGCCCGATTTTCGATGCGGACGCGCATATCGATCCGCCACACGACATGTGGAAGGATTACCTCCCCGCCCGTCTCCGAGACCGGGCCCCTTTCATCGAGCATGCCGAGGACGGCGATTACATCTGCTTCGAAGGCAATCGCCGCCCCTTCATGATGATCAACAATCAGGCGGGGCGCGAAGGCCGGAACTTCAAGATGAAGGGGCGTCTGGCGGACCAGCGCAAGGTATGGGAGCCGGCAACGCGCCTTGCCGATATGGATGCGGACGGGATGGACGCTGCCCTGCTGTTCGGCGGCGGTCCATTGGGCTCGTTCGACAACGAACTCTACATCGCCAGCTATGAAGCCTATCAGAACTGGGTACTGGATTTCTGCTCGGCCGCGCCGGAGCGGCTCTATCCGGTGGGCTATGTGCCGATGCGCGACGTGGACGAAACCGTCGAACATGTCCGGCGTCTGGCCGGAAAGGGCTTTCGCGCCATCAACCTGCCGGCCTTCCCGCAGAACGCCGAGGCCTGGAATACGAGTTCCGGCGTGGCCGCGCTCAAGCCGGGGCAAGTCTCCGCACTAACCGGCGATGCCAAAGGCGCGCTGCAATATTACCAGCCGGAGTTCGACCGGCTCTGGGCCGCGCTCTGCGACCACGATCTCGTCGTCACTTTCCACCTCGGCGCCCGCGTTCCGCGCTTCGGGGAAAAGCAGTTCTTCCTGCCAGACATGCCGATGAGCAAACTGGCCATGGCCGAGCCGCTGGGCATCCTGATCTACAACGGCGTCTTCGACCGCTTCCCTGCCTTGCGCGTCGGCTCGATGGAAAGCGGCGTGGGCTGGTTCGCCTGGTATGCGGAATACAACGACCGGACCTGGGAAAAGCAGCGCTACTGGACCGAGTCCACCCTGCAGAATCCACCAAGCTGGTACATGGACCGCAACGTCTTCGGCTCTTTCATCCAGGACCGTGCGGGGATCCTGAACCGCGATCTGCCCGGCAGCCGCAACATCATGTGGTCATCGGACTATCCGCATTCGGAAACCACCTTCCCGCGTTCCCGCGAGATCATCCTGCGCGACTTCGCCGGTGTTCCCAAAGCCGATGTCAGGGCCATCATCCACGACAATTGCCGCCGGATGCTGGGATTATCGTAAAGCCTACAATAGCCCGATCGGGATTTCCCGATCGGGCCCTTCACGCGACCTTCAGTCGCCGCGCCATGGACGCCGCGTCCATCATCCGCGTACCCCGCAAGTGGCCGAGGCGGATGCCGGTGCAGGTCATCTTGAAGTTCGCGAAATCCTCGTACCATTCCAGGTCGGCGGCGGATTTACCGGTCAGCTCTTCCCAAAGCGCCACGGTTTCCTCCCGGCTGCCCATCCCCTCGAGCGGTGCGCCATAAGTGGAATCCGGTCCGTGCATGGTCCCGGCCAATACGCAGAACCACGCTAGATCGTGCAGGGCACCGCCCAGCGAGGGCTGCTCCCAGTCCATCACCGCAACCACGTCGAAGTCTTCGTCGAACATCATGTTGCCGATCCGGGCATCCCCCCAGACGAGACCTTCCGGCCGGTTCCGGGGCCAGAGGCCTTGCAAGCGCTCCAGGGCGGCCGACAGCACCGGCAGCGGTTCCACTTCCTGCAACCAACCGGCGAACCGGCAGTACTTGGCCCATTCCTGCTCCAGCCCCCGCTCACCGTTCGGACCGGCCAGAAATTCGAGCTTCTCCAACGGCGCACCCTGCACCGCGGCCAATTGCCGAACGGCATTGCGCCACAGCAGATTGCGCTGATCGGGGGCGGCATCCTTGAGCCACCCTTCCCGGGCATAAGGCGGGATCGATACCGGAACGCGGCCCCATTTGCGCTCCATGACGAAGAATGGATTGCCGAGCACGCCCGGGTCTTCCTCGAACCAGAGCGGGCGGGCCACGCGCACTGCGCCAGGCTTTGCCTTGCCATGTGGCTGACCGATATCCGCCAGAACCTTCATGACGCGGTACTGCTGCTCGAACAGATCGTCGGGAAAGACCGTGAAGCCGCGGGGCTTGATGCGGACCACGCAGCCCAGCTGCCGCGCCGTGCCCGCCTCGCGCCAATGCGCCTCGAACAGGATCGTCTCGTGGCTCTGACCGGCCCCGCGCGGATAAGTGAGATCCCGGATTTCCACCGCTTCGGCCTGCGGCAGACGCGTCTTGAACCAGCCCCCCAGAATGCCAGCCAATTCGCCGAGGTCGCGGGTTTCCGGCGCGACAATCACGTCAGACATGCGGCTCTCCCATTGCCATTTTCCAAATAGCGAATTTTTATTCGCCTATTTGATAAGTCGCAGAGAGCCTCATCGTCAAGCCTCGCATAACGAAGCCGACGCGAATAACCGTGCGGACGAAAGATCTCCGGGAGTAGCGGCTCAGGCCGTCTCGGGGTCGCCGATCAGGAAGCGGGAAATACGGGCACAGGCCTCGGCGAGCGCCTTACCGGCCGTGCGGATTTCGGCGCCTGTCGTCGCGCCGTTGAAGCCCGCCAATACCAGCGAGATCGAAACCCGGTCACGCGCATCGTAGATCGGCGCCATGATGGCCATGAGCGGATAGACGCCGTCGTCATCCAGATCGGTGCGCGGCACCACGGGCGGGTCCTCCAGGCCGGAAGGAGAAATGGCCTCGCCGGCGACGCTCTCCGGCCGCCGCGTCAGGGCGATGAAGCCGTTTTCGCGCACGAAAGCCATGCCCGCATAGAGCTGTTCAAGCTGTTCGGCGCTGGGCGAAGGATTGATCCGCACTTGCGCGGCATCGGCCTCTCTGGGCGAGCGCGCGAAGAAGGACGTGGCCTGGACCCAGCGCAGCGGCATGCGTGTGCCCAGCGGCACGGGATAACCGACATGGCTGGCCGAAGCCGCGCGCTCACGCAGGTGAATGGTGTCACCCTCCAGAAAATAGGCACCGCAAACCAGGTCGAAATCATCCGCCAGCTTGCGCATTTCCGGCTGCGCCACCTGAAGCGGCGAAAAATGCTCCGCCGCCGTGCGTCCTATCGCCGCCAGTGCCGGACCGAGCACGTAAGTCTTGTCGCTGGTACGATAGAGATAGCCGACATCGACGAGGCCGGTCAGCAGCGCATGACACGTCGCGCGGCTGAGCTTGAGCGCGCGCACCAGATCTGTCAGCGCGAAAGACTGTCGCGGATGGTCGGCAATGAAATTGAGAATGGCGGCCATGCGGGCGACGCCGGGAGAGGAACGCGACATGGAGGCTTTCGCTATTTCGAATTGCCTGTCGGGTTATGGGGCGCTGAGAGCTTCGTCAATGGTGCGCTGAGACAAGGCATCGCCTGCCGGGCTTGAAACACCCTGCCCAAAGCCCGGTTTCGAACGCCGGAAACGCTAATCGCTGACGACCTGTCGCGCTTCCAGCCGCTCCGAAACGATCCGCGCGATTTCGCGTCGGGCAACCTTGTTGGAATGCAGCAGCGGCACCTCGTCGCGAGCAAGTTCCACCCAGGCGCGCGGGACTTTGTAGGACGAGAGACCGGCCTTCATCCGCGCCTCGATGGCAGGCAGATCGAGCACAATACCGTCCCGTGCAACCAGTGCCGCCACCAGCAGTGCCCCCCGCTCGCGATCCGGCAGGCCCACGACATAGGCGCTATGGACCCCGTCCAATGCCTGCAATTCCATCTCGACCTCGGCGGGCGAGACGTTCGAGCCAGACACTTTGATCATGTCCCCGCCCCGGCCGACGAAATGGATGCGGCGGCCATCCGCACCATCCTTGATATGGGCCTCAACCATGCAAAGGTCGCCGGTGCGCAAATAGCCATCCGGCGTGTAATGCTCGACACGGTCGATCTTGTGGAGCGCCGGGGCGACGGCGGGGCCGCGCACCTGCATTTCACCCACTTCACCGTTGCCGACCGGGCGGCCGTCCTCATCGGCGATGCGGACCTCGTAACCCGGAGCGAAGTGGTCCATCGGCGCGCAGACTGGGCGACCGGGGACGCGAAACTCGTCGCCCCATCCGTAAGGGCCCAATGTCTCGCTCATGCCAAGACCCCACCAGGGCTGCGGGCCCTTGATGCGTTCGAGGTCTTCCTCGGCCAGTACCGATCCCATGGCGAAGCGGCTGTTGCTGAGCGTCCGCTCGGAGCAGACGGTAACCGCGCCCTGCTCCCAATCCGGCAGCAGCGAGAGCATCAGCCCGCCCACCCAGAACATCGGCAATTGCGCGGGGCGCTCTTCGCCCTGTTTCACGCCCAGCATCTGGGCCAACCAGTGGCTGCGCGCCAGAACCGCGCCGTGGAGATGGCGCACACCCTTGGGCAGCGCCATCGAACCGGAAGTGTAGAT
>NZ_MSQB01000027.1 GCF_002149965.1 Novosphingobium panipatense
CCCTCCCTACGATCAGCCCAGACAACCGATCCTACCGGCCATCATAGTTGCCGCTCAACCGGCCACCGTAGTTGTCGCCGCGCACGGAAGGTCGGTCCTGTCGCGGTAGCGTATATACGGACCCTATCCTCATCGCCTGACCAAGGCGCATGCACAACCGCAAAGCGTCATTCAGGGGTAGCGCGTCCAGCACGCTGCAATCCGATCCCCAACCCATCATACGCCCAGCGATGTAGCCCCCGACCGGGTCAAGATGGTGTCCAATCGGACCGGCTGTGAGATCGGCCTTGCACCGACAGCAATGGCAGAGGTCCGTGGATCGCCAGCCTTGGCGCTGGCCGCAATGCCAGCAGACATCGGTAAGCGGACAAAGGTGATCCGGACAGGATTGGATCGCAGAGACGTCCCAGATGGCGCGGTGATGCACTACCCATCCAGATTCCATTGCCTCTGCGCGGGCCGTCCTGACATCGACGGCCAGACATTGCGGACAATATCGCCTTGAGTGCGTGGACCAATCTCGGTCTGCCAAGGTGACGCCTCGCAGCTTCACTAGCCGTGCGGTAGGGTCCACGATTGGTGACCAGCTCGAGACATCGGCGGCAGATAAACCCGCCAATTCTGCGACAACTGTCACATCGTGCCCGTTAAGCAGGCGCCGGGCATCCATGCCGAGGAAGGAGGCAAACCGATACGCATCGAGTCTGCCACTGCGACGGGCCAATCGCACGAGCACTCCATGGCCCGGTTCGCCTTGCCGATGACATAGTTGAAGCGGCAGAGATGGCCTCATTTCTCAAACGCCTTCGGTTCCGGTCTACCGGTCCCTGGAGCGCGACGTCCCGTCGTACGCTTGCTTGGCGAGATGTATGCTTCGGGGTGTTCTCGACGCATTTGCAGAATTTTGAGTAATTTGCTTTTGTCGCAGATGAACGGGTTTGTGTCCTCATCAAGGTGCGGCTGGCGTGCGTTTGCCGCCAGATCCTCGAGACTCACTTGGTTATCGAGGTCGAGGTCGTCATTGAAGCCGATGACGTTGGATACCTTGAGTGTCGGATGCCATACCGCATCGACGCGGGCGAGGAGATTGAGGTCAATCTTTCGCAGCCCCGTCCTCCGGGCGACGAAAAGCGCGTGGCTCAGGTATTTCGTGACTAAACCGATCTCACCACGCGCTGCGGCATATATGCGACGAGCCACGTCCTGGTCGTGGAGGCCCGAAGGTTCGGGTAAGCCAAGTTGCGCCTCCAGCCGGCTCAGCAGGATGAGAAATTCCACACGCTCGGGGACGTTGGTCAGATCGTATGGCGCAAGCACCACATCAGGCATTAGGCGGCGGTCAAACTGAGTCGATGATCGCGCAATCTCGTTGATGCCAGGGAGACCGACAAAGACCATGCCCGCGCCGATACGGTTCAGCAGTGATTTCAGAAATTCAGACACCGCGCTAATTTCGCGCCCTTGGAGGATATGGTGCGTCTCATCCAAGATGATCAGCTCTACCCCAAGCAGCTTCACCTTGTTGGCGATGGAACTGATGATATCTTCAGCCGTCATCTTTTCCGCACTGTAACCCAGCGCCTCAAAGATTGCGTTCACCAGCGCGCGCCTCGTGGTGTATTCAGGCACCTCGACAACTACGACAGGCTTCACGACGCCGAACTTGGTCTCGGTTGGGGGATTCTGGCTCTGCCAGTATTCTACGATGGTGGACTTCCCCGCGCCGGCTGCACCAGTAATCATCATCCCCCGGGCCTTCATGCGCCGATCGCCCCTAGAGACAAGCGAACGCGCCTGAAGCGCCCCAAGAGCCTCGACGGCCCTAGTCAACTGGGGATGCTCGATGATCGCCAGTTCGAGCTCTGCTGCTGCCTCGACATCTGGCAAAAAGTGTTGGGCTCCAAGGGTCACAGGAGGGCCTTACGAGAGCTGACGCCGTGAGCGATCAACAGGTCCAGTGCAGATGGCCCCTTCGGTGCCGCCGACTGTTGAGGCGTTGTGTCAGGCGCTGCATTATCGGCGCCCTTCGGCTTGTCCGCGACCAGAGGTTCCGGCTTGGGCTTGGACCTCGGTTTTACCGAAGCTCTGACCACGTGAGCGGCAGATGCCTGCGGCTCGTCTGACGCCGCAGGCTGCGCGGGGGCCTCGTGATATTCCCCGAACAGTTCGCCCTGGTCATCATCATAAGCACCCGGCGTGGGCATAACCGCGCCAGCCAGTACGGTCAGAATGTTGTTGTTGCCCAGCACCGGCGTCGCCAAAGCCCCATCCGACATATAGCGCAAAGCGCTGCGGGTATGCGCGGTCAAAGCCTCGCGATCGCAACGTTCGCGCGCCTCCTCCATAACGGCATCGGTGATCGTTTCGCCTTTGGCCACCATCTTGCGGGCCATCCGCATCACCACCTTCATGGCAAACTTGTTTAGCCCCTTTGCCGTGCGAGCATTAGCCACAGGCACCACCAGCCAGCGCTTCTCCACCGTGTCGAGTACCCAAAGATGACCGCGGTCCACGGGATCAGCTAAGATCTGATACCAGTTCTTAAGGCCGCCATGCCGTTTTCGCAGGGCAGCTAGTTCATGGCTGGCATACAGATTATTTTCGAAATGGATGCCGACGTTAGAAATCTTACGCCGGGCAATCTCACCCATGAGCATGACCAGATTTTTGAAATTGCCGACAGGCCGCACGCCACCGTCGATGCTATCATCGACCAGTTCCTTCCACTTGGCGACAGGGGCCATTCCGAGCGTGCTGTGGTCGGTCTGATGATAGTCATCAACGATCCACTTAAGGATCCGGCAAGACAGCTCCTCAAGAGTGAAGCGGGCGGCCGCCTTGGGATCATACACTTCCGTGCGGGAAAGTGTGGTCCCCTCCATATGGCTGAGGACACGAATTCCCAGCGTGGCAAAGTAGCGTTCAACCGTGCCTTTGAGATGCGGCATGCGTCCCGGCAAATTGACAATGGCAAAGCGTAGAGCATTTCCAGCCCGGTTAAGGCTCTCGGAAAGAAACTCCATTCCGCGGTCGGTGATCAGGAAATCGAAGACGCCATGGCAAGGCCAGTCATTCTCGATTTCGGGAAAATTACTCAGATCCTTCGGCGCCATCGCATGGATGATCGCGCGCGAGAGTGTCGTGTAGCTCGGTACGTCGAATGACAAGTGGTAGCCCACGATCATCTTCGTCGCGCGGCAAATGAGCACGGTCAGCCAGGGCCGGGCCTTACGTCCATGCTTGTCCGTTACCCACACATCCAGCAGGCAGTGATCGACCTCCACCTCTTCCAAGGCGCGCTTGGGAAGCTTGCGCCGCTCGAAGATGTTGTACTTGAGGTAAGCGAGCCGGGCGCCGTGCTTGGAGCGGAAAATCTCGAACTCAGAATAGCGCTTATGGAGAAATTTGACGAACGCAGAACGACTGAAAGGTTCGACATTGATCTCCTTACAAAGATCTCTGAAGCGCTTGTAGGCGTAGGTCTTCGTGACCTTCAGCTTGCTCATCCAGACCGTACGGCCGATCTTCTCCATGGCGCCGTACACGCACAGAGGCTTATTGGGATCCTCTTGCTCGTGAACGCGCGAAACGGCGCGGGGTTTGTGACGTCCACGCTTGTGGTACTTCGCGATCAGCGCACGCAGGTCATATCCCGCTTGCTCCCACACCTGATACCATTTGCGGACGCCATGTTTGCCAAGTTTGAACGGTTTCGGCTCAGGCAGTGCATCGAGATGGGTAGATTTCGCCTTGCGACCAACGCCGATCGCTGCTTCCGCTTCCATCCCCGCGATCCGTTGCGATTCCTTCGCCCATTTCTTGCGATATGTGCGCGTGACCACCTTCGCTGCACGGATGTAAGCAAGGTTCGCAGGCATCCCTCTGTCGCGCAGCCGCTTTGTATAGCGGACATAGGATTCCCGGCACCGCGCCTCGAAAACCAGCCGCTCGGGCCAGCCTTCCACGTCGGTTTGCAACATCTCAGCTATGTTTTGGTCGAGGCTAGCCAGGTTGCAGGGCCAGTGCTGCAACTGCGACGCCGTGTAGATGTCGTAGATGCGCTCATGCGTCCAAAGGCTGTCCGGTGCGCCAGCCATGGAAGACAGCACATAGCCGTCACGCCGCCGGCGCTCGACCTTGTAGAGATGCGTCTCTCCAGGGCCAGACGGAAGGGCGAGAGTGTCGCCGTGCTGAAACAAGAGGCGGTTTGTGGGCATAGTGGGGTTCTCGCTAAAATGCGGGCGTTTTAAGGCAGCGACCCGACGCAAGGACGGGAGTGTCGGTGAGATGCGTTCAGGTCAGGGCCAAAGCTTGCGGCCGCGCCCCACCATGGTCGCGCCGCTCATTTCAGCGCTTAGATTGATCGCGAGGTACTTGTGACCGATCAGTCCATTCGCGATGCGTCGGCCGCTGTCGCCTAGCGCATCCCACACGGTGCGTAGGCGACAAGGGAACGTAAGCCCCTCAAGGATGGCGCAGGCGCGAATGATCTGGCCTTGGTTGATATCCTGACTTGCCGACCAAACACGGATGGAGTTTTCCAGCAGGTATCCCGTGCGAATGTTCCGCTCGGACACGATAGAGAAGGCAGCGTTGCGCTCTTCGCAAAGCCGGATGATGTCCTTGAGCTTGCCGTCGAGGTCCGGCTTCCGGAGTAGCCACTTCTCCGGCTTCACTTCGAAGTAGACCAAGCCCATGGTTGTGCGGGCTAGCCCGTCCGGCGTGTATCGCCGCAAGCCCGCCGGAGTGTTCCAGGCAAATTGCTCCGGCTGTTCGAGGTACGTGATGACATGCGGGGCAACCGTCATGATGACCTGGAACTCCAGATCAAGTCGGCCTTCCCCCTGTTTGCTGACGTTATCACAATGGCCGATAATGGGCAGCCGCGACGTCGTGCAGCCAGACGATCGACGGCTAGCAGGCTGACGAACGGGGAATTCTGGAGCCGACCGCGGCTTGGCCCGGCTTCCACACTGCTTGTTCGGACTTTGCATGCCAAAAAACTCCTTCGGCCATCAAGGGTACGAAGGAGCCATTAAAAGTCAATAAAAGTCTTGATGGTGGCTAAATGTGCTCTGAGCGGCTTCGTTCGATGAGCAATGATTTGCCTGGCGGCGCGATCGACCACAGCGATCCGGTACGTTCGGCTAGCCCTTCATCAGCCATGCGCTTGAGCACGCCATAGTGAGTTTTGGGGTGAAGGCTGTCCCCAAACTTCTGCATTAGAACCCTACGGATAGCTTTGGCGTCCAATCCATGTTCGTTGGCATCAAGGCTTTTGAGGATTGCCATACGCACAGGAGCGTTTGCCGCCATCGGGCCATGCTTAGGTGGCGCTACATCGCCGCCTGAGAACGCCTCGATAAGTCGACTTGTCGAGTCTATCTGGCCATCGATAAGGTCCAGGCGGCTCTTTAGGTTTAGGCGGATCCGTTCCAAGCTGCCCAGCACGGTGCGAAGCTGTTCCACATCCTGATTACTCTCGACTGCAACCGCACGAACCATAGCTATGGCCTTCTCGAAGAATGGACACCTACAGAGCTTTTCGAACCTACCGTGTGCGAACCTTCCTTGGTCATCAACAGCGGGTCATCATGCTCGCAATCCGCTCGTGAGGTCAAGATAACGAGAGAATTGGCCAGAAAACCCGCGCTACTGCGCTGGATTCTGCTCTCGCCTACACTTGGCAACACGTCCGAATTCTTACGCCCCCTTATCTCATGATGTCCCTTTGGCGCAACCACACGTCCGATTACGTCATCGATGATGACCTTCGAAAACGCCGCATCATGGGACGTCCAATCGGACGTCCGTAGGTTTCGAACACATTCGTTGGTGGCGCTGTCGACTTTTTCGCCGGGCAATTCCGGTCTCATTGATGCGGGCGATAGGTATGGCATGGTCAACATTATAGACTCAATGAGTCATATATTCAATCTCAATAAGACTCCGATGTCTAGCCTGTCTCATAGCGGGCTCTGCACGTGCTTACCGGGTCGCCAAGGGGAGGAGGCAGCTTCGAACTGGCACTGAGATGAGATTGTAAAGCACAAATGTCTAGATTTCATCACTGGTGAGAGGCCTATGAAGCGGGTGGCACGATCAGGCGTAAGGCTCAGAGTGGTCCGGACGCTTGCCTGTGGATAACTTGCCGAAAAACTCAAAACGAGTCATTATTGCCTCATGTCGAGTCGTTTATGTGATTTTGATGACCGGGAGTTGCGTATGACAAGTACACACCTGACGACAATTCATCGTTATCCGCCAGTTGGAGGGGGCGCTGATCCTAAGGCTGCGATCTTTGCCCGGTCCTTTAGGCCTGACTCGAATAACGATGAGGCAATCATCGACGGTGTGACGCTCGCGCCGCATATCTCGTCCATAGTCCAACGCCGAGATTTCGGCACGACCGTCCACTATTCAGCGATCGGCAGCACAATGCTCCGCATAAGCACCGGACGGGCCGGTCAACGATCGCAGAGGCTGCTGCCCGAAAGGGTAGCGTTTGAACTGCCCGCTGGATTCGGGAGGTCAATCACACTGGTCCCGGCGGAGCGGAAGCGCGTTTTGGGACCATCTCGGGCGAGGCGGCAATCAACACCGCCTTGGCAACTGCGTCATCTCAAGAGCGAGGTTGCAGCAAGGACAGCGACCGCTATCTCTCAGCCGCTCACAGGGCATGGTCGCACGGAGAGGATGACGCTGTACGTTGCTTCAATGGTCGATGAGCGAGATCTGACGATCATTCATGCCTTCGCGGCTTCCATGGCGACATCGGAGACCGAGTTTCGCAGGCGCCTTGCGGGGCGCGCCGGCTGGAAAACGGCCAGTACCGCAACCGTAACCTCGGGGTTCGATCCATCAGAGCCTATCGCGGCATACTTGCTGCCGGATTCCATCGCAGAGATTCTCGCCGACGTCAGGGATGATCCCCGTTCCATCCTGGCAGATGGTCTGGACGTATTTGTCGAGCATCGGTTTGCCATGGAGCGCTTCGTATCGGCCCCTTTGTGCCGCTATGACTGAGGGCAGCACGCTGGACGCAAACCTGAGCTGGACACCTGGGCTCCCTGAGGGGTGGCAGCCGCTCTATCATGAGGTAATCCATGCCATCGCCGCTATCGACCCGTTCGCGAAGGTCGTCGATGCAAAAGAGAAGTTCGGCGAGATGCGGGTCTACATGAAGGAGTTCGATGAACCCATCTTTGACCTCATCGATGCGGCCACTGCCAAGTCGCGGACCCTATGCCAAATGTGCGGCGAGAAGGGAGTTCTGTCACGAAACGGCGGGTTCTATGCGACAGTCTGCCCCAAGCACTCTGACGGCTTCGAGCCGGCGAAATTCTCGCCGATGAGGCACGTCCGAATGATCATTCCGAAGCCCGACGGTGAAGATGCTGATCAGAAGAAGGAGAAACCAGAATAGCTCTGCCTACTTAGTGCGCTGCCCACCTTGGAAGGCCCAGCGTAAGGTTTCCGCCACAGCGAAGGTCGAAAGCCTAACGGCAGGCCGGCGCAGATGCCGAGTCGGCAGCCCATGCATCTCGCGAGCCCAGCCAGGAAGCAGATCGACGGCGGCTTCCATGGTCATATGCTGAACGGGCATTGCTCCGAGCGAGGGGGCCGGTTGTTTAAGGACGAGGCGTGCCACATCCCGCGTGCGGCGATCCATATGCAATTCAGGGACCATGGCTTCGATCAATTGGTCGGCTTCCTTCCTGGTTTCCGGAACCGGCGAAGCGCCCAGCCTTCGCGCGACGTCGGCGAATTGCGCGAAGTATGTATCTTGGTCCGCAACCGACATATCCGGCTCCGCGTACCGGATCCACGCGTCCAAGAAGCTGACGGCTTCAGTTACGTGGACCCAGGCCAGCAGGTGCGGATCGTTGGCCGTGTACGGGGTGCCGTCCGCAAGTGTACCGGTGACCCGATCGTGCACTTGCTTCACGCGCTCTATCGCGGACAGGGCGTCAGCCTGATCTGCGAATGTGGTGACAGCAATAAATCTCGCCGTCCGCCTCAGCCTGCCGAGCATGTCATTTCGGAAGGTGGAATGATCCCAGATGCCTGCCAATGCTGCGGGATGAAGCATCTGCAATAGCAGCGCTGAAACGCCACCAACCATCATCGTGGTAACGTCTCCATGGACGCGCCAGATCACAGATCCTTCCGGGAAAAGGGCATTCGATGACCGGGCAACCGGTTCTTCCCCGCGCGATTGGTCGTTGAAGATGGCCCGGACCCGCCCGACCAATGCGCGACGCAAGATTTGGGATGGGACAGACATTGTGCCTCCTTCTAGCCAACAAGGCGGACCGCGCAGGCGGCCACCTGTTGCAGGCGCTTCCCTGCTGCCCCGCCGCTGGCCTCAATCGACATTCCCTCCAAGAGGGTAATCAGCGATGTCGCGATCGCGTCTGTATCAATCTCGTCCGCCAATTGCCCATCCGCAACTCCGCGCTGCAATCGAGCCAGGAAGAGATCCCGCTCCTGTTCTCGTAGGTTGCGGAGCGCATCGGCAATATGCTGGTCTTCTGCCGGCACATTGATGGCGCCCGTCACCACGACGCAGCCGCAAGGAGCATCGGGAGAAGTCAGAATTCGAGCTGCCTCGGCGAAGAAGGCCGCGAATGCCTTGCGGACGTCTGGCTCTGCCTCGAGCGCTACCCAGGTTTGGTCCCAATACACCCGCTCATATTGAGCGATCGCCTCCATGAAGAGCTGGGCCTTGTTGCCGAAGGCACCATAAAGGCTGGGTGGGTTGATCCCCATGACCGCGCAAAGCTCCCCAACCGTCGTCGGCGTGAAGCCTTTGCGCCAGAACAGTTCAAGCGCTCGGTCAAGCGCAGCCGCCCGGTCAAAGCGCTGCCGCCCCTTCGGCACATGGGGTTGGATGATGGTCTCGTTGATCTTCACCGGCATATATTTCGCTCATCGGGTCTTGACGGTTTGTAGCTAGCACTACAAATAGGCGTTTGTAGCAAGCATTACAAATCGGGCGTCCGCTTTTCCAACGCGCGCTTCCAGAGCAATCAGGAGATGGCCCATGAAGGTCTTCATCATCGGTGCAGCCGGCAAGGTCGGTCTGCGCCTTGCGGAAAAGCTCGCCCACGGGGGGCATGAGGTTCAGGCGCTGCATCGTGGGGCGGAGCAGTCGACCAAACTTTCCGCGGTCGGCGCGAAACCTATTCTGGGCGATCTCACGCTGCTTTCCGCGCAGAAGCGTACCCATCCGGTGAACCCCACCTTGCCCGGTGAGTGAACGACCGGTCTTAAGAGCGCTCGTATGAGCGAGCTTAGGAGCGCAGCATGGGGCAGATTACGGTGATGACGGGGCCGGAGCGGCGGCGTCGGTGGCGGGACGAGGAGCGGTTCCAGATCCTGGCCGAGGCTTTTGCGCCGGGCGCATGTGTCGCGGACGTGGCCCGGCGGCGAGACGTATCGACCAGCCTGATCTACACCTGGCGGCGCAATCTGCGGCGCGAACAAGCCGAAGGGGTATCCCTCCCGATGGTGGAGGCAACCTTTGCCCAGGCAGTCCTCGCCAAGGACGAGAAGGTGGACGGCTATGATCGCTGCGGCGTGATCACCGTCGAACTGGGCGAAGGCCGGCTCATTCGCATTTCGGCCGGAGCGCCCGCCACACTGGTCAGTGCGACCTTGAAGGCGCTGCGGTGATCCCAGCGGGCGCGCGGGTGTGGATCGCCATGGGGCACACGGACATGCGTAAAGGGATGCAGGGGCTGGCGTTGCAGGTCCAGCAGGGCCTGAAGCGCGACCCGCACGGAGGCGACCTGTTCGTGTTTCGCGGACGGACGGGATCGCTGATCAAGATCATCTGGCACGACGGGATAGGCATGTCGCTCTATTCCAAGCGGCTCGAGAAGGGACGCTTCGTGTGGCCCTCGGCGAAGGACGGGATTATCTCGCTGACCAACGCGCAATTGTCCTGCCTGCTGGAAGGGATCGACTGGCGTAACCCGCAGTATTCCTGGCGCCCGCAGAGCGCCGGATAGACCAGCCACTTTCTTCGCCTTCCGGCGCATTTTTGGCTTCAACGCCGCGCCGATCTGTGATTCCATACCCGTCATGGACACGGCCGCATCGCCCCTCTCGGACGACGTCGAGGCGCTCAAGGCGCTGCTGTCCGCCGCGCTCGAACGCGCCAGCGAGGCCGAAGCGCGCCTCGCCAATGCCATGGCCCGCGAGAGCGCGACCGAGGCGATGATCGCCCACCTCAAGCTGCAGATCGCCAAGCTGCGCCGCGAGCAATATGGCGCCAGCGCCGAGCGTAGCCGTCGGCTTCTCGACCAGCTTGAGCTTCAGCTGGAAGACCTCGAGGCCGATGCCTGCGAGGATGATCTGGCCGCCGAAGTCGCCGCGGCCAGGACAGCCGACGTTGCCGCCTTCGCGCGCAAGCGGCCAAGCCGCAAGCCGTTCCCCGAACATCTCCCGCGCGAGCGCGTCGTCATTCCCGCGCCGTGTTCGTGCCCGTCCTGCGGCGGCGCGCGCCTGTCGAAGCTGGGTGAGGACGTGACCGAGACGCTCGAAGTGATCCCGCGCCAGTGGAAGGTGATCCAGACGGTGCGCGAGAAGTTTTCGTGCCGGGATTGTGAGGCGATCACACAGCCCCCGGCGCCGTTCCATGTCGTGCCGCGCGGATGGGCCGGGCCAAGCTTCCTCGCCATGCTGCTGTTCGAGAAGTATGGTCAGCACCAGCCTCTCAACCGCCAGGCCGAGCGCTTTGCGCGCGAAGGGGTGGCGCTCAGCACCTCGACGCTGGCCGACCAGGTGGGCGCGGCGGCCTTCGCTCTGATGCCGTTCTATCGACGGATCGAGACGCACGTGCTTGCGGCCCGGCGGCTGCATGGCGACGATACGACTGTGCCGGTCCTTGCCAAGGGCAAGACCGATACCGCGCGCCTGTGGGTCTACGTCCGCGATGACCGGCCCTTTGTCGGCAGCGATCCACCCGCCGCCCTGTTCCACTATTCCCGCGACCGGCGCGGCGAGCATCCTCGGGCGCACCTGGCGTCCTGGGCAGGGATTCTGCAGGCCGATGCCTATGGCGGCTACAACGAACTCTACGCGCCCGGCCGTCAGCCTGCGCCCGTGATCGAGGCCGGCTGCTTCGCACACGCACGGCGCAAGTTCTTCGAACTGGCTGACGTCGAGGCCGCCGCGCGCCGGAAGAGCCGCGGTGAGCGCACCGGCATGATCTATCCGATCGCGCTGGAAGCCGTGCAGCGCCTCGATGCCCTGTTCGAGATCGAGCGTGGCATCAACGGCAAGGCGACCGAAGAGCGTGTCGCTGTCCGGCAAGAACTCAGCGCGCCGCTGATGGCGGATCTGCACGTCTGGCTCACCGCCCAACTCGCGAAGCTCTCGCGCAGCCACGATCTGGCCAAAGCGATAAACTACATGCTCCGGCGCTGGGATGCCTTCACCCGCTTCCTGGAAGATGGCCGGATCTGCCTCACGAACAACGCCGCCGAGCGGGCGCTGCGCTGCGTGCCCCTTGGGCGCAAGGCATGGTTGTTCTGCGGCTCCGACCGCGGCGGACAGCGCGCCGCCGTGCTCTACACGCTGATCCAGACCGCCCGGCTCAACGATGTCGATCCGCAGGCCTGGCTGGCCGATGTCCTCGCGCGCATCGCCGAGCATCCCATCAATCGGCTCGACGAACTGCTCCCCTGGAACTGGCGGTTCCGCAGAACAGTACTGGCTGCATGAGTACGCTACCTTATCAGCAATCGCGTAAGGTGCCCTCAATAGTTACAGAATCTGCTGGCCGTTAATGAATATGAGATAGGCAATGTGCCAAGTCGCTTGTGAAGTGCATGCCGGAGGGGCAGTGGGCTTATCATCACTCGCAGATTACGCACTCGTCGCAGCGCTCGTCATCATCGTTCCGGCCGTCTTGGCTCGCTATGTGGCGGGGGGCAACTGGCTAGCGGTTATCGCCAGCTTCGCGATTTGGTTTGTGATCCTATGTCGTTTTTTGGCCGGCAGTTGGTCCATAGATTCAACTACGACCGTATGGGCCATCGGCTTCGGCATGTTTTCAAACTGGGCAGCAGTCCCCTTGATTGCCCTTTGCGTACATCAAGGCGGGAAGCTTTTTATAAAGCGCTAGCTTCACCGCGGTCTTCACCGGATGCGTACGCAGAAGCTTGGGCGGCTGATGAAGAGTGCCGATGCCGTTGTTTTCACAGCTGGCGCCGGTGGTGCAGGGATGGACGTTACCAACGCCATCGACGGTCGTGGTCTGGAACTAGCCGTCGCGGCTGCGCAGGCGTCAGGCGTCAGCCGGTTCCTGCTCGTCTCTTCCTACCCCGACGCCTGGCGCGACCGTGAGAGGTCTGAAGGGTTCGAGAACTATATCCGGGTGAAGAAGTTGGCCGACGCCCACCTTGTCGCCAGCGGCCTCGACTGGGTCATCGTACGCCCAGGCACCTTGTCCGATGAGCCGGGGACCGGCCTCGTGGCGGCTGATGTCGCCATTCCTTACGGGACTGTGCCTCGTGACGATGTGGCGGCTACGCTGGCGGCCATCATTCACCAGCCAAAGCTCTCCCGCGTCATCCTGGAGCTCACCTCCGGCGATGAGCCCATCAGCAGCGCAATAGCGCGCGTCGCGACGCGCTGATTCCCTCATTCCATCTCGATCGCATCAGGAAGTTGAATGACCGAAACCACCACTGACCTCTTCGAGCCTGTTACCCTTGGGGACATTGCACTCGCCAACCGCATCGTCATGGCACCGCTAACCCGCGCCCGTGCCTGTGAGGATGGCGTCCCGACGGACCTGCACGCGACCTACTATGCGCAGCGGGCATCCGCCGGTCTCATTATCGCTGAGGCGACCAACATCACTCAGCAAGGTCGCGGCTACGCGCTTACTCCCGGTCTGTGGACTGAAGAGCAGGTTGCAGGCTGGAAGAAGGTGACTGATGCGGTCCATGCCGCCGGCGGCAAGATCGTCTCCCAGCTTTGGCATGTCGGCCGTTTCAGCCATGTCAGCCTACAGCCCGATGGCAAAGCACCGGTCGCCCCTTCGGCCATCAAGGCAGAGGGAAAGACCTTCACCGTCGATGGGATGCAGGATGTGTCGGAGCCCCGGGCTCTTGAAACCGACGAAATCCCGGGCCTGATCCAGGATTATGTCCGTGCTGCCGAGAACGCCAAGCGCGCTGGCTTCGACGGTGTCGAGGTTCATTCGGCCAACAGCTACCTGCTCGACCAGTTCATCCGGGACAGCACGAACAAGCGGACTGATCAGTACGGCGGCCCCATCGAGAACCGCACCAGGCTGACCCAGGAGATTGTCGAGGCGGTCGTGGGCGTTTGGGGTTCGGGCCGCGTCGGGATCCGACTTTCGCCCACCACGCCCGATGCCGGCAACACGCCGATGGATAGCACGCCAAGCCGGTGCGGACATCATCGTCGCAATCACAAGCGCGCTGCTCCCGACATAGGCTCTGCCGGTACAAACCATCAAACTCACGTTGCCCCCGTTCCTGCCCAGCAGCGGTCGCCGGGTTCGAACGGCTCCATAGGGCCTGTAGTAACTACAGGGTCAAGAGCGACATTCCGATTTGCGTGGCAACGGGCTCGCTAAGTGAGAGAGGACGCTTCGCTGTCGCACACTGACTAACGGCATTGGAGCAGCTCTCAGCGTTCGCTAGGCTCTGTCCGAACTCACCAGTCCGCTGCCGGCGGCGAGAAGGAAAGTCGTGCCGTACACCTCCGATGACCTCGATCAACTGGAAGACGCACACCAGGAATGGTCCAGCCGCTGCAGCGACCTAACCACAACCGTGGTAACCCGAATGTACCGCGATGACCGGGGCAGAGAGTTCGCGACGCATGGGTTGAGCCGGCGGCTGAACATGCTTGAGCATTGCATGGACCGGATCTTCGAAACTGTCCCGCCCGAAGAAGGCGAGCCGTCCCGATCCGCGCTGATGGACGCGACTGCTTTCGTCCAGACCTTCGTTATTAACGTGTACGGTGCCATCGATAATCTGGCCCATGTCTGGTGCTCGGAATCCGACCTCAGGGACAAGCAGGGACGTCCCCTTGCGCCGATGCGGATTGGCCTCGGCCCAAAATGCCAATTCGTTCGGGCGTCATTGCCGGCTGATCTTCAGACCTACCTTGGTGAGTTGGATGCGTGGTTCGCCTACCTTGAAGGGTATCGTCACGCGCTGGCTCATCGCGTCCCGCTCTACATCCCTCCCCGGCAATTGGGGCCTACAGCGCAGGAAGAATATGCTGCGATTGAGGTCGAGCGCCTGGAAGCCGTAAAGCGGAAAGACTGGCATCGGGTCGGCGAACTTGGAGCGGCGCAGGACCGGCTCGGTTCATTCGTCGGTTTCATCATGCATTCCTTTAGCGAAGGAGCGCAGCCCATGCGATTCCATGCCCAACTGATCTGCGATCTCGCGACAGTCGTGGAACTCGGCGAGCGCGTCTTCGGAGCTCTCGATGCCGCCCCGGACCGCAAGGCCTCCTGATGCCAGTCTGTATTTGATCCGGGTTGGCACCGGGGAAGCGATCCCGAAAATAGAGCAATGCAGGCTCATCAATGTGAGTAATCTATCTCATCATTCGAGATGCATCCGACACCCGTGATCAGCGTTTGATCCTGCAGTTGTCCCAATAGCGAAAACCGGAACAGCGATGCCCACTTGCGGAACTCCTCCCGGTTTCGCGAGCCGGATCTCTGCGCCTGTTTCTCAGCGACCAGACACCTCGCTGTGCAGCCCCAATCCACGGGCTGTGTGGAAGCCAGATGTAAGGAAATCAGACATGACACAACGTCCGCTCGCCCTTTCGAGGATAACTGACTCTCACGTGGCGTCGGCTGTCGACCACCTCAAGCCGTTCCGGCGAAGCCCCAAAAAAGTCGGCTTATGGCCGGTAGGCGACTGTCGCGTTTGGAGCGCAGCTACTGAGATAGTTGCCGCTCAGCTGCGTCGCCTGCCGACCAGAAATTGCCTTTTATGAGCGGGAACGCGAACGGCCGGGTTCCCCAAAAGCGGCCAACGCTTAAAAATGGGCAGATTGTCTCACCATCAATGGCACATGACAGAAGCGCGTCTCGTAGCTAAGAGCGCAATCGGTGCATCGACTTCGCAATCTTGTCCTTGCCAATCGGCCCCTTGCCTGCGCGGTGCTTGTACTCGCGCTGATGATGAAGATCGTCATGCCGGCGGGGTTCATGCCAACCGTTTCGAACGGGCGGATCGTGGTCAGCATTTGCTCGGGTACCGGGCCGATGACGATGGTCATTACGATCCCCGGCCTTGAACATGGGAAATCCGGTAGCGACGGTCATCAGGGCAAGGCAGAACAGCCTTGCGCCTTCTCAGGCTTGTCGGCGCCGTCCCTCGCTGCTGCGGACCCAATTCTGTTGGCGGCTGCGATTCTGTTCGTGCTGGCGCTCGGCACGCGCCCTCTGGTGCTGCGAGCTTCGACAGCGCCACCCTATCTGCGTCCACCCCTGAGGGGGCTTCCGGCAATCTGATCGTTCGTCGTCGCATGAGGGGCTGAGGGGACGGGTGCGTGTATCGCGTCCGCCTCCTTCGCTGTCATGCACCTGCGTCCGATTTGGCTTGGCTCAATGCGCGCTCTTGCGGCTGCCAGGCCTGCCGAGGATTACCATCATGATAATCGCTGCCTGGTTTTGCCGGGTTCGCCACTTCGCATGACTGCGCGAAGTCGCATCCTCCTGCGCCAGTTCCATTTGTGGCTGGGCGATCGTCAAGCGGACCCGTCCCTGGTATGAAGCGGGAGCGGCGGCATGACGCAGGTATATTTCTCGGAGGCTCGCCACGCCGATGATGTCCTGCGGCTCGCGCTCGGCGCCGCGCAGCTCCCGACCGACGATCTCGGCGGTCCCGACCAGATGTTCTTCAGCCTGTCCGACGATGAAGAGCTGATCGGGTTCATCGGCCTGGAAGGTAGCGGCACCGACCGGCTGCTCCGCTCGCTGGTCGTGCTGCCGACCCGGCGCGGCAAAGGATATGGCCGGATGCTGGTCGAACGCCTTGAAGGCGTTGCTGATGGCGCGGTCGAGCGGCTGCACCTCCTGACCAGCGGCACCGGGGAGTTCTTTCGCAGGCTTGGTTACACCGATGCCGATCGCGACGCCGCGCCGGCCTTCATCGCAGCGACCGCGCAGTTCACGTCGCTGTGCGGTCCGCGCGCGACCTATCTCGTCAAGGATCTTGGATGACGCGCCTTCGTGACGTACCCGACGCCGACCATCTGCCAGCACTCGATCGCGGCATCGCGATCACCCGGCCCGCCGCCGGCATGGGCGACGATCAGCCGCCGCCTCGCATCCTGCTGCTGTACGGGTCGCTGCGCGAACGCTCGTTCAGCCGGCTCGCGGCTGAGGAAGCGGCACGACTGCTGATCCTCTTCGGCGCGGAGGTGCGGATATTCGATCCCAGCGACCTGCCGCTCCCAGATCAGGTGAAGGGTGACGATCATCCGGCGGTCCATGAGCTGCGCCAGCACGCGCTCTGGTCCGAAGGCATGGTTTGGTGCAGCCCCGAGCGGCACGGCCAGATCACCGGCATCATGAAGGCGCAGATCGACCATCCGCCGCTGGAGTTCGGCGGCATGCGGCCGACCCAGGGTCGCACGCTCGCGGTCATGCAGGTGTCGGGCGGCTCGCAGTCGTTCAACGCGGTCAACACGCTGCGCCTGCTTGGCCGCTGGATGCGCATGATCACGATCCCCAACCAGTCGAGCGTGGCGATGGCGTTCAAGGAATTCGACGAGGCCGGCCGCATGAAGCCGTCGAGCTATTATGACCGCATCGTCGACGTGATGGAGGAACTGGTGCGGTTCACGATCCTGACCCGCCCGCACGCCGGCCAGCTCGTCAACCGCTATTCCGAACGGAAGGCTGTACAGGCAAAGCATGAAGCTGCCACCGATCTTGCGGTCCAAGCCGTTCTGTAGGCCAGCACTTCAATCATCGACTAATCGGAAAGCCGAGCCGCCATCGCCACGTTGCAGCATCACCTCCATCCTATTGTGCTCGGCCGGGAAGCATCGCTGTAAGGATATACTTCCCACTCCTCCTCGTTTCGAAAACAACTCCGGCAAGGTGGAGGGCAATCAGAACGTACAGCAAATTTACCGCTGACTCGTGCACTTCCTTCAAGGGCTCGTCCTCTGCGTCATCGCCTATCTCTTTCCGCTCAGAACCTTTGAGTAAGACGCTGTCCCTGTCATCTGTGCCCCGACCAACGGCGTGGGACGGAGCCTCGCTAATCCATTTCGTGGAGGGCAGACCAGCCATGCCAATGCCGGTCGCTATGATGATGCTAAGCGTTCCCCAAATAGCGTAGACCATCAATGCACCTAACGGATTGTGCGATGGATGGATTTCATTGTGTCCGGCTCTAATCTCCGGGATATGGGCAAGCGCTTTACGCGGACTCGGTGGGAACGCTGTGAACCGTGCCTCTTTGGGTCCAACGAAACCCCAGAGCAGTCTAAACGCCAAAACGGTTGCGAGGGCGTATCCCACCCAGACGTGCGGCCCCGAACCCTCTTCCGTGAAAATTGCATTCCCGATGACAGCAAGAACGATTGACCAATGGGTCACCTTAACAACGGGGTCCCATTTCGCCTTTGCTCGGGCTGAGTCTTTTAGGGGCCGGACTGGGATTCCAGGTTTTGAACTCTGCATTTCAGATTCCTCCGCGTGAATGGGAAGATGACTTCATTCTCTACAGCGATTGCCAACCTACGCCCTCATGGCTCCTTCTCGTTACCTTGCCATATCGTATGAGAATCGATGAGTAATTTCACGATAGCTCGTGTCGCAGAGCTGCGCGCGTCTATGGCCAGCCGGTCCGCATCATGTGCTTGCCGTCGGGAATAGAGCAGATCGGACAGGTCGATAATGCCCCCTTCGTACCCGCGCTCCGTCCGTGTGGCGGCGTCGAGCGAACTTCTGGCAGCACCCTGAAGCCGCTGCCAAGCGACGTAGCGGCCAGAGGCGTTCGCCATATCAGTATCGGCCATCGCCAGCACCATCCGGCGCGCTTGCGCGAGATCCATAGAGGCAGCGGAGGCATTGGCTTCCGCCTGATCCTGCTGGAATTTCCGGTATCGTCCTCCCAATGGGATCGAGAAGACGACACCGACACCGCGTTCAATGCCAGAACGCTCGCTAAAGGCCCGGACGCCCAGCTGTGGGTCCGGCAAGCGATCAGCCTTCGCCCGCCGTGCGACGACTTCAAGACGCAGAGCTTCGCGATCAGCAGCCCCAATTTCATGACTGCGCTGGATCACCAGATCATGAAGTGCAGTCAGGTCCTGAGAAGGCAGGACTGGATCAGCCAAGGATGGTGCGTCCGACGGCAGGGCCAGATCGGGGAAGTTCGATTGCAGCAGCGCTCGCGCCTGTTTCATATCAGCCAGGCTGGCTGCCGCGACACCCTTGGCCTGATCGAGCGCCGCCTGGGCCTGGTCGGTGTCAAGCATCGATGCATCGCGTAACTGCACTCGCCTCTTCACGGCAGCGAGACCGCGTTCGAGTAATGCGACGTTCGATTGATCCGTGCGGTTGAGCTCGCTTGCCGTCAGCCAGTCGTACCAGAGCTGCGACAGATACAAGGCCGCCTGATGGCGCGTATCTTCCATCCGGTTTTGCGCGACTTCGACACCAAGCTGGCCTGCCTCGCGATCCAGGGCAGCCTTCCCGGGCAAGCGAAAAGATCGGCTGACCGTGCCGTCGAACTCCGTATAATTCCGCTCCAGCCGCACGTCGCGATTGATGTAGCTTCCGGTGAGCTGGACCTCGTGAGGGCCAACGCGGAGCATATCGCTCGCCGCCGATGCAGCGCCGACGCGCTTGCCCGCTGCCTCGACGGTCGGATGACCGTCAAGCGCCTTCACCACCTGCTCCTCAGGCGGCAAGGACCATTGAAGACCAGTCGCTTGCGCGTGCGCGGCAGTTGCGAGCGCAGTCGCTATCGAGATGGATAGCGGCAAGAGGGCAGTCAGCTTCTTCATGAAATCCTCCCGCGCTCGATGATCGGCAAGGAGTGCCAGCGCACAGGTTGTTTGCGGCGCGATGAGGCAACCGCAGCGATTATGGCGGGGATCATGGAATCCTCGACGACGAGCTCGAATGCGATCCGATGGAGGACTCCTCTTACCTGCTCATGCGTTCCGGCGTCGCTGAAGTCGCGACCGAGAACGGCTTCCTCACGGCGATGGATCGGCGCGGACGCAACGGTTCGAATAGCCTCCACCAGAGTTCCCGCATCCGGAGGGGAACAGTGGAGGACCAGCAGAAGCTCAGCCATTGGCCAGCACCTCTTCGAAATCCTGCTCGCCGCGGCCCTCTCCGAACCTTTCGAAAAGGATCGGGAGAAGTACCAGAGTGAGCAACGTGGACGTGACCAGCCCGCCGATGACCACAATGGCAAGCGGGCGCTGTATTTCGGATCCCGGACCGGTCGCGAACAGCAGGGGGACCAGGCCGAAAGCGGTAATACTCGCGGTCATTAGGACGGGGCGGAGGCGTCGCTCGGCACCCAGGCGCACCGTCTGCGTCATGCTCTGCCCCTCCTGACGGAGTTGGCGGAAATAGGAGACCAGCACCAAGCCGTTCAGCACCGCGATGCCAAGCAGAGCAATGAAGCCGACGGAAGCAGGCACTGACAGATACTCTCCCGATGCCCAGAGCGAGATCAGGCCGCCGACCATGGCGAAGGGAATGTTGACCAGGATCAGCGTGGCGGCCCGCAGCGAACGCAAGGTGGCGAGCAGGACGAAGAAGATAAGGAGCAGCGCGACGGGAATGACCATCATGAGCCGAGCCGATGCACGCTGCTGATTTTCGAACTGGCCACCCCACACGATGCGATAGCCGGGCGGGAGCGGCACCTTGCTCGCGACTGCGGCCTTCGCCTCGTCCACATAGCCCACCAGATCACGACCAGAGACGAAGGCCTGGACCAGAGCGAAGCGGGAACCATTCTCATGGTCGAGCTTCACCGGACCCTGCGTATGCTTCACCTGCGCCATGTCGCTGACCCGGGCGAGCGTTCCACCCGGCGTCATGATCTGCAGGTCTTCAAACCGGGTCGCATCATTGCGGATGCTTTCGTCACCGCGGATGACGATCGGGATCCGCTTCTGACCTTCGGCGACGATACCGGACCGAACGCCTTCCACCTGTGCGCGCAAGGTGTCCTGTAACTGATCGATCGGCATGCCAAACCGGCCTGCGGCTGCTCGGTCGATGTCGAGCTGCAGGTAGTCCACGCTGTCGTTCGCGACCGTCAACACTTCCGTCGCGCCGCGCACCTGGCCCAACTCATGCTGCACGCGACCTGCAAGATCCGCGAGGACCGCCGAATCCGGTCCGAAAATCTTGACAGCCAGGTCGCCCCGGGCGCCGGTCAGCATTTCCGAGACACGCATTTCGATCGGCTGGGTGAAACTGGGCTGGATGCCAGGCAGGCCGTCGACGGCCTTGCGGATCTGCTCCAGGACGAACTCCTTGCTGCCGCGCCACTCGGACTGCGGCTTCAGACGGACGAAGGTGTCGGTCTCATTAGGTCCCATCGGATCAAGCCCGATTTCGTCAGCACCAACCCGCGCGATGACTTCCTGCACCTCGGGGACACCCATCAACGCGCGCTCGACCGCCTTGTCGCCCTCGACGGACTGGGCCAGGCTGATGGAGGGCAGCTTCGTCAGCTGCACGATGACTGACCCTTCATCCATCGTCGGCATGAAGGTTTTGCCCACTGCTCCATAGGCCAATCCGGCGAGGACCAGTCCGAGAGCCGAGAGGCCGTAGACCAGGCGCTTGCGCGCAAACGCGCCATTCAGAAGCGCACGGTAGCGAGGCGTTAGCCAGCGCATCACCCATGGGTCCCCATGATGTCCGCTTTTCAAGCCGAACGAGGCAAGAACGGGAACGAGCGTCAGCGCGAGCAGGAGCGATCCTGCCAGGGCGAAGACAATGGTGAGGGCAACCGGCGCGAACAGCTTGCCTTCCAGCCCCTGCAGCGAGAGCAGAGGAAGGAACACAAGCGCGATGATGATGATGCCCGCCGATACCGGCACCGTCACGTCGCTGGTTGCGCGGAAGACCTGGTGAAGGCGCGGATGGGAGTCATCCTGTTGGTGCGACAGACGCTCTACGACGTTCTCCACCACAACGACCGCACCATCCACAAGCATGCCAATAGCAATGGCCAGTCCACCGAGGCTCATGAGATTCGCGGACAACCCGGCCATGCTCATGAACAGGAACGTCACCAGCGCGGCCATCGGCAGTGTGACCGCCACGATCGCGGCGGCTCGCCAGTCACCGAGGAAAACGATCAGAAGGATTACGACCAGGACGGTCGCTTCCAGCAACGCCTCCTCAACCGTTCCAACCGCTCGGCCGATCAGATCGGACCGATCGTAGAAGACCGCGATGTGCGTTCCGGCTGGCAGGCCACGCTCGACCTCGGCCAGACGGTCTTTGACGCCGGTCACAACCTGCCGTGCATCGGCACCGCGAAGAGCGATCACAAGGCCCTCGACCGCCTCTGCCTTGCCGTTCTTGGATACCGCGCCATAGCGCGTCAGGCTGCCCGTCCCGACACTCGCCACATCCCCCAGGCGGACGATGCGCCCGTCACGGCTCGTTATGACCAGCGACTGGAGATCGGCCACGGATCGGATCGCGCCGACAGCCCGAACGATCAGGGATTCTTCGCCAGTGACGAGGCGGCCGGCTCCGTCGTTGCGATTGCCACCGTCGATGGCCGTCTTGATGTCGGCAACGGATAGATGGGCTCCGGCCAAGGCGAGAGGATCGGGCCGGACCTCGAAGGTACGGACATATCCACCAAGTGCGTTGACGTCGGCGACACCGGGCACCGTCCGCAGCGCGGGACGGATGGTCCAGTCGAGAAGCTCTCGCCTTTGCTGGAGGCTGAGCGGCCCCTCGATCGTGAACATGAAGATATCGGACAGAGGCGTGGAAATCGGCGCCAGGCCACCCGACACGCTCGCCGGCAAATCCGCCATCACTCCGGACAGGCGCTCCGCCACCTGCTGACGCGCCCAGTAGATATCTGTGCCATCGGTGAAGTCGATGGTGATATCGGCAATCGCATATTTGGCGGACGAACGCAGGATAGACTGCCGGGGAATGCCCAGCATCTCCATCTCGATCGGGGCAATGACGCGGCTTTCGACCTCTTCCGGCGTCATGCCGGGAGCCTTGAGAATGATCTTGACCTGCGTCTGCGCTATATTGGGATAAGCATCCACGGGTAGCTGAACGAAGGCCCATGCGCCGAGGCCGGCGACAGCCAGCGCAAGCGCTACGACGAGCAGGCGATAGGACAGAGCCTTCGCGACGAGTGACTGAAGCATGGGCCCGACCTATTTCGAGATGGCGAGCGCTTTGAGCGCGCTTGTGCCCGTAGTGACGACGTTCTCACCGACGCTGACGCCGGTCAGGAGAAGGACCTGGCCATCCACCGCGCCGCCCTTTGTCACCCTGCGCTGAACATAACCGCCCCGGACCGCCACGAAGACCACCGACTTGCCGTCAGTATCCACTACGGCCGCGGCAGGCAGGACGACTGCGCCTTTCGGTGCAGGCCCGAATATCGTGACATTGCCCGTGGCGCCTGCGATGACCCCTGGAGCGGCGGGAAGGCTCGCCTTCAGCGAGGCAGATCGCGTCATCGCGTCGATGGTGCTGCCGACAGATGTGACGGTGCCAGAAAGCGCGCCGAGTTTGACCGTCATGCCGGGTCTGATCTGTCCAACAAGCCGCTCGGGAACCTGCGCGACGACTTCGTAACGGCCATTCGCATCGATCACATAGGGAGCAGTCGTCCCGTCCAACGGGTCGCCTGTCTGGATCTTGGCACGCGTAATTCTGCCCGCGATCGGAGCTGTCAGCGTGTAGGTGCCGCTGCTCCCATGCCCGCCGACAAGGCTGAGAATGCGGCTTTTCTCGCGAACGTCCGCACGCGCCTCCATGGCCACTGCGCGGGCTTCGTCGGCTCGCGCTCCGGCAATCACCCCTTCCTTGTCCAGTTGGGACAGCCTGGCGGCACTCGTCTGCGCGACACCCAACCGTGCATTTGCACGCGCGAGATCGGCGCCCAGCGTCAGAATGTCACGGCTCGAAACCACGGCCAGTGGTTGCCCGGCCTGTACGCTGTCGCCTTCCACAACCATGGTGCGCATCACCACACCCGGAAGTGTCGCGGTCACCGCTACACGCGCGTTAGCGGGCGGACTGATCGTGGCGGGGAGATCGGCGATCGGCGCTTCTGATGCAGGCAATGCCGGAGAGGCCTTGATGCCGAGCAATCTCGCCCTGTCCGGCAGCACGGCAAGCATGCCGGCAGCTTTCTCGGTCTTGACCTGCGTTCCCGCCGAGACGGTTTCCGAGCGAGGAAACATAGTCCAGCCCAAGCCCGCGACTGCGACGGCTACAATGGCGCCGCCCACCAGATATTTGCGTCCGTTTTCCATTTCGCCGCGATATCGGGTTCAACCTGACGGCGTCTTGACGATGGGAAATTACTGCAGGCGGAAATCCAGGATGAGTTCTCTCAAGGTCTCGCTCGTTCGAATATGACCGTTATGTGCGCTCATAATCCGATGGGTTATGGAGAGGCCGAGACCCGCGCCATGGGGGCTGGCATGGTCTGCTCGCTGATGGCGGCGGATGAGTTGCGCCAGCTTCTCTTCGCTGAGGCCGGCGCCTTGGTCGCGCACCCTGATGATCGCTCCGGGCCCGGATATGATCGTCACGGTGCCACCCATGGGCGTCGCGCGGACGGCATTTTCAATAAGGTTTCGGATTCCCGCCCCGATCGCTTCCCTGTGGCCGTATATCTTTGGCACCTGGCCTTCGGACTCTATCGCGATCTCGCGTCCTTGCGCGATGACGGTCGCTGCCAGGGACGAGACACTGTCTTCAGCCAATGTCTCGAGATCGAGTGGCTCAGGCGTCATGGGCATGGTGGCGTCCGCGTCGATCTGCGCCAGTAGCAGGAGCTGATCCACAAGACGGCGCATGGCGCTGACCTGCGCCTTCAGAGGATCTCCATCCGATCCCTCGCGTCGATCAAGCTCTAGAGACAAAATGGCCAACGGCGTCCGCAATTCGTGGGCGACGTCAGACGCAAAATCCGCCTGTTGCTGAGCTGAGGTGTCGAGTCGGTGAAGCAGGTTGTTGATGGATCGCACGAACGGTTTCGCTTCAGCAGGCATATCGGCTTCATCGATCTGCATCCCGCGTTCGGTCGGTGCGGTTTCGATATGACGCGCCGCTTTGCTCAGGGGCTCGAACGCCGTTCTGATGACCCATGTGGTTGCAAGGCCCATTGGCAGGATCAGCACCACCAGTGGGATGAGAACATGATCGAACAGTTCCGTCGATGCCGCGTCGCGCATGGTCGGATCGAGCAAGGCGCTAAACGGTATGCCATATTCCGAGAGGACAGCGTAGATCAGCGACACCGTACCGATGGCGCCAACCAGCAGCAGGCCACCGATGAGCCGATGGCCAACCGAAAGTCGCTTCAGCACGGTTCCCGGTCTTCTAGCAAGTAGCCTAGCCCCTTGATCGTATGGAGCATGTTGCGAGCTCCGCATTCCTCAAGTCGACGACGCAGCCGCGAGATTGCGGCATCCACTGCATTAGGGGATATCTCGTCTCGAAAACTATACAGTGCATTTTCGATACGAGATCGACGAACGACTGCACCAGCCTCCCGCATGAGTAACTCAAGCAGGCTGGTCTCGCGAGGTGACAGATCGATGGCCTTACCCTGATACCGCGCGCGATGAGCGCTCGTGTCATAGGATAGGCTGCCCACCTCCAACACGGGCGCTGCCCGAGCTCCCGGACGGCGAAGTAGTGCCCGAATCCTCGCTGCCAGCTCATCCGCCTCTACCGGTTTGACGACATAGTCGTCAGCGCCGCCGTCCAGTCCATCGACCCGCTGCTGGAGCGAACTGCGGGCTGTCAGCATCAGGACCGGCACCGCAAGGCCCGCGTCACGCCTCTTCTTGATCCAATGTACGCCGTCACCATCGGGCAAGCCCAGATCGAGGATGAGTGCATCATACTGAGCCGACCCAAGAGCCAGATCCGCCTCCGCTGCCGAATAGGCACAATCGCATACGAATTTCCGACGCGTAAGGCCCTCCGCCGTCAGATCTGCCAGGTGGCGATTGTCTTCAATGATCAGAATGCGCATGCTCTCATCCGGCGATGGTTTTACCCGGCATATTACCGAACCGATCTGACATCGTCCTGACCATATGAATTTCTTCTGACGCTTGTGATCCGATACGGCGTCGCGCCTCCAAATTTGTGCGGATCGAGCTTGCCGGACTGGCACGAGATAGCGAACAGGCTATAATGCGGGTCAAAGAAATGGCTTGGCTTCAAAGGGGATTACGATGCGCAGCCACCGGGAAACCCATCTCGTCTCTCGTATCGGATGGCTTCGTGCCGCGGTGCTAGGCGCCAACGACGGCATCGTATCCACGGCTAGCCTGATGATCGGCGTCGCTGCGTCCGGTGCCTCCCGTTCTTCCATGTTGATATCTGGTATAGCGGGTCTGGTGGCCGGCGCGATGTCGATGGCGGCGGGCGAATATGTGTCGGTAAGCTCTCAGTCTGACACCGAAGCGGCGGACTTGCGCCGGGAGCAGCAGGAAATCGCTGACAATCCCGATGCGGAATTGGCAGAGTTGGCTGGTTTCTATGTTCAGCGAGGGGTCGACGAAAAGACCTCGCATGAGGTTGCGAAACAACTCATGGAGCATGATGCACTGGGTGCTCATGCTCGCGAAGAACTCCACATCACCGAGATGACTGCCGCACGCCCGATCACAGCGGCATTGACGTCTGCCTCGACGTTCACGGCCGGAGCCCTGCTGCCTCTCATCCTTGCGGCTTTGCTGCCGGCGTCGCTCACCGTAACAGGCGAAGCGCTGGGATCGCTCCTGTTCCTGGCGCTCCTGGGATGGGTGGGAGCTGCCGCTGGCGGTGCAAACCCGCTCAAACCTGTCGGTCGTGTGGTGTTCTGGGGGGCGTTGGCCATGGGTTTGACCGCTGGCATTGGCAGCTTGGTCGGGAAAGCAATTTAGGACAAAGGCCCAAAAGCTGCGCACATGAAACTTCTTCTACGACGTTAAGAGCGTGTCGCTTGCAGCGACCACCGCAGCACTCGCTACAAAGCCAAACGAGGCAAACAGCGCGTAAATATCTTAATCAAGCACTTGAGCAAATCCGGCCACCCCTTCAGGTAATGATGGACGACGCTCCGGTTTGGCAGACGGCCGGATTTCTTCGACCTTACCCAGGCCTCCGAAAATCGCTTCCATTGTTCGGACGCACAAAGCGACCCCCTCGTCAGCAAGCGCGTACCAAACGAGTTTGGCCTCCTTTCTCGTTTGAACGAGATTGGCCCGGCGTAACTCCCCTAGCTGCTGGCTGAGTGCTGGTTGGACAATGTCTGTCGCTTCGCCGATCTCCGATACGTTGCGCTCCCCGCGTAACAGGCAAGAGAGGATCATGAGGCGCTGTGGTTGCGCAAAGACCTTGAGCTTTTCGGACGCGACGGTCGCAGCTTCGCGGTCCTCGTAAAATGCCTCGTTCATAGCGCGTCCGCAAAGCGGCAAAACCAGTCCTGGCGATCTTCTGCGATGTCAGATGGTGGGCAGAGCAAAGGCTGTCCTTCCCGCCATCCTTCAGGCGCAAGTTTCTGGGCACTGCCCACCACTTGCAGTGCTTTAAGCAACCGCAGCATCTCATCGACCGATCGCCCAACATTATGGGGGTAGCATGTGATCGCCCTTATGACCCCTTCGGGATCGATGAAGAATGTCGAACGCATAGCCATGCTGTCAGCAGATTGCTCGTCAACCATGCCATAGGCATGCCCAATCGCCATGCTCGGATCCTCGATTATCGGGAAGCGGACATCCGCTCCGAGCGTCTCTCGGATCGCTCTGACCCACGCCATGTGCGAGTAAAGGCTGTCGACTGACAGTCCCAACAGCGACGTTTCAAGGGCATCAAATTCCGACTGCCGACGGGCGAGTTCAGCGAATTCGGTGCTGCAAACTGGCGTGAAGTCAGCGGGATGGGAAAAAAAGATCACCCATCGTCCACGCAACTTTGAAAGCTGAATTTCGCCCCCGGTCGAACGGGCGCGAAAGTCTGGCGCGGGCTCTCCAATGCGCGGTGAGCGAGATTCAATTCTTTGGGCCATTTCCATGACGTCTCCTTCGACGCTCCTCCCTCTTGACGCAACAAGATTATTCGATTACACGATATATGTAAATGTGAATTTGTGAGGTTTTCCGTGGCCGACTCCGCTCTTGCAGCCGCCTCATCGCAGATCTCAGCCGCTCAAACGGACACCCCCCAGATCAAGGCGTTCTTTGACGAGCCGACCTTCACGGTGACCTATGTTGTTCATGATCCCGAGAGCCGCCACGCTGCGATCATCGACAGCGTGCTGGACTATGACCCCGCCTCGGGTCGCACCTCCTTCTCCTCGGCAAACGCGCTTGTCGCTTTTGTCGAGGAGAAGGGGCTTGCTATCGACTGGCACCTGGAGACGCACGCTCACGCGGATCACCTGTCAGCTGCGCCATATCTGAAGGAGAAGTTGGGCGGGCAAATCGCCATCGGCGAGCAAATCATCACGGTGCAGCAGGCATTTGGTAAGCTTTTCAACGCGGGCACCGATTTCGAGCGCAACGGTTCCGACTTCGATCATTTGTGGAAAGACGGTGATCACTTCCGGATCGGCAATCTTGATGTAACCGTGCTGCATGTGCCGGGGCACACGCCGGCCTGTATCGCCTATGTGATCGGCGACGCCGTCTTTGTCGGCGATACCATGTTCATGCCCGACTACGGCACGGCACGTGCTGATTTTCCCGGTGGCGATGCCCGAACCCTCTATCAATCTGCGATGCGGCTTCTGTCGCTCCCGCCGGAAACGCGGCTGTTCATGTGCCACGATTATCTTCCGGAAGGGCGCAAGGACTATGTCTGGGAAACGACCGTAGAGGCCGAGCGCCAAGCCAACGTCCATATCCATGACGGGGTAAGCGAAGACGAATTTGTCGCGATGCGCGAGGCCCGCGACAAGACGCTCGCGATGCCGCGCCTCATTCTGCCTTCTGTCCAGGTGAACATGCGCGCCGGTCATTTCCCGCCTGCCGAGGACAATGGCGTCACGTACCTCAAGATTCCGGTCAACGCAGTATGATGCTGCCCGGCTTCCCCAATGCCACCCCCGTCGCGGGGTTGGTTGGCGGCCTGCTGATCGGGCTTGCGGCAGCGATCATGCTGCTCGGACTTGGTCGCATCGCTGGTGTAAGCGGTATGTTGGCCCGCGCGTCGGGAATTTCCGATACGGGCACACCGCGCGCCATAGCGCTCGCGTTCATCGCCGGACTGCCGCTTGGTGCGCTCCTCGTCATACTGTCTTCCAGCAGTATCAGACCGCTTTTTACAGGATCAGTCCTGCAACTGGTCATTGCCGGACTGCTCGTAGGTTTCGGCACGCGCCTTGGTTCAGGCTGCACGAGCGGTCACGGGGTCTGCGGTCTCTCCCGACTTTCGCGCCGGTCGATGGTCGCAACGCTGACCTTCATGGTCAGCGGCTTCGCCACCGTTGGGCTGATGCGCGCTTTCGGTTTCATCAACGGATAGTCGGAGGACACCGGACATGAAGAGGAATATGGGAACGGTCGATCGGATGCTGCGCACCATCGCAGCCTTGGCGATCGGTTATCTCTGGTGGACCGGAACGATCAGCGGGGACCTCGGTGTCGGCTTGGCGATCGTCGCAGTTATATTCCTTCTGACAAGCGCGGTCAGCTTCTGTCCGCTCTACCGCCCGCTCGGCCTTTCAACCTGCGGCACTGGGAAGTGAAGGTCCCTGCCATCTCGTTGCTAGCGGGCACCTTGTTCGGAGCTGGGCTCACCATATCCGGCATGGCTGACCCCGCGCGGGTGCGCGCCTTCCTCGATCTGTTCGGGGCCTGGGATCCCACGCTTGCCTTCGTGATGGTCGGTGCGATGGTGCCGATGGCGATCGCCTGGTTGGTCCAGAAGCGGATGCCGCGACCGATCGTCTGCGAGGCGTTCGACTTGCCCGGTACAAGCTTGCTGGATGCCAAGTTGCTTGGCGGAGCGTCATTGTTCGGGATCGGTTGGGCGATCGGGGGACTATGTCCCGGCCCCGCACTCGCCGACCTTGCCATCGCACCAATTGAAGCCGGAATTTTCGTCGCCGCCATGCTCGCCGGCATGACCGCGCACCGCATCATTACAAAATGAAAAGAGGCCCGCTTCAGAGCGGGATCGAGGAGAAGCCATGGACATCAAGCCGCTCAATCGGGACTTTGCAATCTCCCCGCAGATTGATCTCGCCGACCTTCCGGCAATCGCCGCCCAAGGTTACAAGGCGATCATCTGCAATCGACCTGATAACGAGGAGAAGGGTCAGATTGCCGCTACGGAGCTTCGTGAAGCTGCCGAACGACTGGGCTTAGAGTTCGCGCATGCGCCCGCAGTCTCGGGGGCGATTACCGATGCGAATGTTGAGGCCATGGCAAGTGCGCTAGCGCGCCTTCCTAGGCCGATTCTCGCCTTTTGCCGCTCCGGCGCGAGGTCGACGAAGTTGTATGACCTCTCCTCCTCTCGGAGCCAATCGGCCCCTGTAGTCCATATTCACGATGTCGTGATTGTCGGCGGCGGTGCAGCGGGGATTGCGACGGCAGCAAGCCTTCTAAAGCGCAATCCGAAGCTCGATATTGCAGTTATCGAGCCATCTGAGGAGCATTATTATCAGCCCGGTTGGACTATGGTCGGCGCCGGTGTCTTCGAGAGAGAGTTCACACGACGCACTGAAGCGCAGGTCATGCCGAGCCGAGTGAACTGGATCCGCGCAGCAGCCTCGGATTTTGCCCCCGACGAAAACAAGGTGATCCTCAGTGATGGCGGCGAAGTCCGCTACCGTGTTCTCGTTGCCTGTCCGGGTATCAAATTGGATTGGAACGCTATTCCGGGCTTGGCCGATACGATCGGCAAGAACGGCGTGACGTCCAACTATGGCTATGATCTTGCGCCCTACACCAACAGACTGGTGAAGCAATTCAAGGGCGGACGGGCGCTGTTCACCCAGCCCGCAATGCCGATCAAGTGTGCCGGCGCGCCGCAAAAAGCGATGTACCTTTCCTGTCATCGCTGGGAAAAGGCAGGCGTCCTGAAAGACATCGACGTCCAGTTCCACACCGCCGGCGCGGTGCTGTTCGGCGTTGCCGCCTATGTCCCGGCACTGATGGAATATGTCGAGCGCTATGGCGCGCACCTCAACTTCGAATCGAAGCTCGTCGCGATCGATGGCGCCGCAAAAGTGGCGACTTTCGAACGCAAGGATAGCGACGGCACCGGACGCGTCGAAGAGCGCTTCGACATGATTCACGTCGTGCCGCCACAGGTCGCGCCGGATTTCGTGCGCACCAGTTCCCTCGCAGCAGCCTCCGGCTTCATCGAAGTCAACGAGGCGACGCTTCGACATGTGCGCTATCCTAATGTATTTGCATTGGGCGACGCCTGCTCCGCCTCGAATGCCAAGACCGCCGCTGCGGCGCGCAAGCAGGCGCCGGTTGTCGCGGTCAATGTACTTGCCGTGCTCGAGGGCAAGCCGCCGACCGCTGACTATGACGGCTATGGCTCCTGTCCGCTAACGGTCGAGGCTGGCAAGATCGTGCTCGCCGAGTTCGGCTATGGCGGCAAATTGCTGCCCAGCTTTCCCAATTGGCTGATCGACGGAACGCGGCCCTCGCGCCTGTCCTGGCTCCTCAAGGACACCATCCTGCCGCCGGTTTACTGGCATGGCATGCTCAAGGGCCGGGAATGGATGGTCGCGCCGCACGCGATCGAAGCGGCGCACTGAGCCATGCTTGAGCCGCTTCAATATGCCCTCGGCGGACTGTCAGGCGCGCTGGTGGGCTTTGTCCTCGGGCTTGTCGGGGGCGGCGGGTCGATCCTCGCCGTGCCGCTGCTGCTCTATCTCGTAGGCGTCCGCAATCCGCATGAGGCGATCGGCACCAGTGCATTGGCCGTCGCGGCCAATGCGCTTACTGGCCTCTGGAACCATGCCCATGCCCGCACCGTGAACTGGCGGTGCGGGGGGATCTATGCTGCTGCCGGCGTCGTCGGTGCGCTCGGCGGTTCAACGCTTGGCAAGAGCATCGATGGGCACAAGCTGCTGTTCCTGTTCGCGATCCTGATGATCGTTGTGGCAGTCTTGATGTTTCGCGGTCGCGGCGACCAGGGCGTCGAGGGCGCGCAATGCAATCGGGAGAATGTCGGCAAGGTTGTCAGCTATGGTCTCGGGACCGGCGCCTTTTCCGGCTTCTTCGGGATCGGCGGCGGTTTCCTCATTGTGCCGGGGCTGATCGCCTCGACCCACATGCCCATCCTGCGCGCGATCGGCACCTCGCTCGTCGCGGTCGCGGCCTTCGGTCTGACGACAGCGCTCAACTATGCGCTTTCGGGCTACGTCCTTTGGGGTCTGGCCGGCGTGTTCATCGTGGGCGGCATTGTCGGGAGCGTCATCGGCACGCGTGCATCGCAGGTACTGGCCGCCGAAAAGGGCCGGTTGAACAGCCTCTTCGCAGTCTTCGTGCTCGTCGTTGCCATCTACATGCTATTCAAGAGCTGGTCCGAACTCGCCAGCTGAACGGGGATATTCATGGACGCCATCATTCTCGCAAGGGCGCAATTCGCCTTCACGGTGAGCTTTCACTTCCTCTTCCCGGCCTTTTCCATCGGGCTGGCAAGCTATCTGGCCGTGCTCGAAGCTCTGTGGCTGAAGACCGGCAAGGGCGTCTATGCGAACCTGTTTCGCTACTGGCTGAAGATCTTCGCCGTCGTGTTCGCGATGGGCGTCGTCTCGGGCATTGTCATGTCCTACCAGTTCGGCACCAACTGGTCAGTGTTCTCGGACAAGGCGGGACCTGTCATCGGACCGCTGATGGCCTATGAGGTGCTGACCGCCTTCTTCTTAGAAGCCGGATTCCTCGGGGTCATGTTGTTCGGGATCAACAAGGTTGGGCGCAAGCTGCACTTCGTCGCGACGCTTGCAGTCGCGCTGGGGACTTTTATTTCCGCATTCTGGATCCTGTCGGTCAACAGCTGGATGCAAACGCCCGTTGGCTATGAGGTCGGCGCCAACGGCCAGTTCCTGCCGGGGCCAAGCTGGCTGACAATCATCTTCAATCCCAGCTTCCCCTATCGGCTCTTTCACACGGTCCTTGCCGCCTATCTGACGACCGCTTTTATCGTGGGTGCCGTCGGAGGATGGCATCTCTTAAAGGACCGCACCAATCCCGGCGCACGCAAGATGTTCTCTATGGCGATGTGGATGGCGGCGCTCGTTGCTCCGATCCAGATCTTCGCCGGCGACATGCACGGGCTCAATACTCTCAAGCACCAGCCGGTGAAGGTGATGGCGATGGAAGGCCATTTTCAGAGCCACCCGCACGGTGCGCCTTTGATCCTGTTCGGCATCCCCAACAGCGCTGAACAGCGGGTGTATTATGCCATCGAGATACCCAAGGCGTCGTCGCTGATTCTCAAACACGAACTCGATGCGCCCTTGAGTGGCCTGGACACCGTGCCACCAGCTGATCGTCCTCCCGTCGGTATCGTCTTCTGGGCCTTTCGCGTAATGGTCGGGATCGGTTTCGCGATGCTCGGGATCGGGATCCTGAGCCTCATCGCGCGCTGGCGCAAGGCGCTCTACGACTGGCCGCTGCTGCATCGCTTCGCTGTGCTGATGGGGCCGTCGGGACTGATCGCAGTGCTGTCCGGCTGGATCGTGACGGAAGTCGGACGGCAACCCTTCACAATCTATGGTCTGCTGAGGACCGCCCAAAGCGCTTCACCGCTGGATGCTCCTGCGGTCGCCTCGTCGCTGCTGGCCTTCGTGGTCGTCTATTTCGCCGTCTTCGGGATGGGCATCTGGTATCTGCTTCAACTCATGAAGAAGCCGCCTGAAGCACATGAACCGCCGCCCAGTGATGCGCCCATTCGCAGTGCGGGGATCACCCCGGCGCCGGCTATCATCGAGGGAGCTTCGTCATGATCGATCTCACCGTCATCTGGGCCTGTATCATCGGCTTTGCTATCATCGCCTATGTCGTGATGGACGGCTTCGATCTCGGCATCGGCATCCTGTTTCCGTTCTTCAAGGTCGGGCAGGATCGGGACACCGCGATGAACAGCATCGCTCCGGTCTGGGACGGAAACGAAACCTGGCTGGTTATGGGCGTGGGCGGCCTGTTTGCCGCATTCCCGCTGGCCTATGCCATCATCCTTCCCGCGCTTTACGCGCCGATGATCGCAATGCTGCTTGGCCTTGTATTCCGCGGCGTGGCATTCGAGTTCCGCTGGCGCGACCCGGCGCACCGTGCTTTCTGGGACAAGGCGTTCACGACAGGGTCGGTCGTCGCCACCTTCGCGCAAGGCATTGCGCTCGGCGCGCTGCTACAGGGCATCACGGTCGAGGGGCGCAGCTATGCCGGGGGTTGGTGGGAATGGCTGTCGCCGTTCAGTCTGCTGACGGGTGTCGGGCTGCTAGTCGGCTATGCCCTGCTCGGGGCTTGTTGGCTCAACTGGAAGACTGAAGGCGGGTTGCGACGGCAGACGGTGACCTATGCCGGGCGGCTTGGCATCGGCCTGCTCATCATGATCGGCGTGATCAGCCTCGCAACGCTGCGGCTCGAAACGCAATACTTTCAGCGCTGGCTGAGTTTCCCGGGCGTGGTCGCGACAGCGCAGGTGCCGCTCGCCACGCTCGTCGTAACATTCCTGTTTTATCGTAGCCTCCGATTGAAGCGCGATGCGCAGCCTTTCTTCTGGGCGTTGGCCCTGTTCGGGCTATGCTTGGTCGGCCTTGGTGTCTCGATCTGGCCCGATGTCGTTCCGGCGCGGGTGACGATCTGGGAAGCTGCAGCGCCCGTCCGCAGTCAGTTGTTCATGCTGGTTGGAGCCTCGATCATGGTGCCCGTGATCCTGGCATATACGGCCTGGTCCTATTGGGTTTTCCGGGGCAAGGTTGGCATTGAGGGGTATCATTGATGCCGCTCTGGCTGAGTCGCCTTGGATGGTTTTTCGGCATTTGGGCTGCTAGCGTTTTCGCGTTGGCGCTTGTGGGCGGAATGCTCCGCTGGTGGCTACGCTAAATGGCCCCTCGCCATAGGTGAGAGGCCAACACTCAAATTTCGGTATTTTTGGGCGTCTTCTACGTCGATCCCGAGATAGCTAACCATATTCTCGATCTTGCTATGGCCGAGCAGGATCTGGACAACCCGTAGATTGCCGGTCGCCCTGTATATGATCGATGCCTTCGCTCGGCGGAGTGAGCGGGTGCCGTATTCGCTCCGCATCAGGCCAACTCCTGTCAACCATTCATCTACAAGCCGAGCATAATGCCGAGGCCGTTCGTCGGGAGGTGCGGGAACGTCGGCTTGTAATCAGGGCTGCCGTTTAACATGTCACAGGCGAACGTCGGGAATGTCCCAGCGCCCGTGCCCGACACGCCCTGGGCACGGGCGCCAGCAGATTCAGATCTCCGTGTTTTCTGCAAGGGCAAGCGCGTCCTCTACGTCGATCCCTAGATAGCGCACCGTGTTCTCAATCTTGCTATGGCCGAGCAGTATCTGAACGGCGCGAAGGTTGCCCGTCGCCCTGTAGATGATCGATGCCTTCGTTCGGCGAAGTGAGTGCGTGCCATACTCGCTCCGCATCAAGCCGACACCTGTCACCCATTCGTCGACAAGCCGAGCATACTGCCGTGTGCTCAGGTGCCCATTGTGATCAACCCGGCTTGGGAAAACATAATCGTCCACTGTTCCGCCCCGGCGTTCGAGCCATGCCAGCAAGCTCGCTCGAGCATCTGGCAGCAGCTCAAATTGAACGGGCCGACCTGTTTTCTGCTGCATGACGATTGCCCGCGTTCGGACCTGCCCGCCGCTTACAAGGTCGCCGATCTTGGTCTGCACGAGGTCGCAGCCCCGAAGCTTGCTGTCGATCGCCAGATCGAACAGCGCCCGATCTCGTAGGCGGCGGCGCTGATTGAGGTAGAAACGGATTTCCCAAATCTGCTTCGGTTTCAGCGCCCGCTTGGCGCCCACGGTCCTTCCTGCATTCCAAACCGGGCGCTTGGTGGCGATGAGTTCTGTTTCAGGCATCTCCATGATCGTTCTCCTTTGGCCACATTGGCCTTCTGCAGAACGCTTGCCGACGAGGATGCGCAGGACTTGCTATAGGGCTCGTGCCGACCAGACCCGGTCGTTCCCATCAACCATCATGAAGGACCGTTCACGCCAAAACCTGCCGTTGGTGTGGCTCTCAGCACCCGGACAGAAGCCGCGAACATCTCGGCCATACACTCGCTCAAATGAAGCCGCCGGAAGCTGCCGCTTATTCATTGCTGAGCCAAAGACGATAGCCATCTCGACATTCCTCCTATTTACGGACTGGTTTGGGCAAAGCTTCGTCAAGCGGGGCAGGTGCGATTGCACCCACCCCGCCGAGGATTTGCCCGATGATTGGGGCTTAGGCCGCCTTGTCTTCAGTCAGCTGCGGTGTGTCGTCGTTGACATGCTCGCGGCTTCCGATGGCGATCTTGCGCGGCTTGAGCGATTCAGGGACGATCCGCTGAAGCGAGATCGTCAACATGCCGTGCTCATAATCCGCATCGCGCACTTCGACATAGTCGGCCAGCTGGAACCGCCGCTCGAACGCGCGGGCAGCGATACCGCGGTGAACGAATTCAACACCGTCTTCGTCCTTCTCGGTCTTCTGACCGGAGATGACGAGCTGGTTCTGCTGTGCAGTGATGTCGATTTCGTCCGGACGGAAGCCGGCAACCGCCAGAGTGATCCGGTAGCTGTCCTCGCCGGTGCGAACGATGTCGAAGGGTGGGTAGCCATCCTGCGTCTCGGCGCGGAAGCTGTTCTCGAGCGCATCGAAGAGCCGATCGAAACCGACCGTCGAGCGGCGATAGGGGGTCAAATCAAATGCAGTTCTCATTTCCAAATCCTCCTTGTTGAGCAATCTGGGCGTGAGAGGCGCCGGGAACCAAGAGCCGACGCCCTCTGTCCAACCGGACCCGTTATGGCATCCGGCATTTATAAAATTATGAAACGCGCAATTGGTTTCAAGACCTATTAAAAATTTTTATGGGTTTGTTTTCAGTGCCTTGCAAGAGAAGACCAGGCGCACCGATGGAGGTGCGCCTGGCCTTCTTCCAGGAGACAATTTGATAGGATCAAGTCCGTTTACGCGGTCAGCCGATCGCTGCTCGCGTGACTGGTAGCCCAGTTTTGCATCTGGTCCTTGACCGCCAGTTTGAGCTTCTTCAGCCGGGCAATCAGAACTTCGTCAGGCCGGGGTCGTTTGCTTTCCAGCCGGATTTCATCCTCCAGCCGTGCATGTTCGCGTGAAAGATACTCCAGATACCTGTCGGCCATAGACTCCTCCTCTCTCATTCGACCGATTGATCCGTTAAGCCCCGTTCAGAACCTGCCCGGTGTCAGGCCGCGTGAGCAGGTGCCGAACTGGCATTGCTAACTGCCTGGTGTTCGCGGATTGGAGAGCGCGGTGCGATACCCCGCTCTCCTCTCGCGATTAAAAGTCCATCGCCGGCATCGGTGCTGGCGTGTCTTCCTTCGGCAGCTCAGCCACCAGAGCCTCGGTGGTGATCAGCAGCGAGGCAACCGAAGCCGCATCCTGCAACGCCGTGCGTACGACCTTTGCCGGATCGATGACGCCTGACTTCACAAGGTCTTCGTATTCGCCGGTCGCGGCGTTGAAGCCGTGGTTGTAATCGTCGCCTTCGAGCAGCTTGCCGACGATATAGGCACCGTCCTCGCCTGCGTTCTCGGCGATCTGGCGAGCCGGTGCTCGCAGCGCGCGGCGCACGATGTCGATACCCGACTGCTGGTCGTCATTGGCGGCCTTGAGCCCTTCGAGCGACTTAAGCGCCCGGAGCAGAGCGATACCGCCGCCCGGCAGAATGCCTTCTTCAACGGCAGCGCGCGTTGCATGCAGCGCGTCGTCGACGCGGTCCTTACGCTCCTTGACCTCGACTTCGGTCGCACCGCCGACGCGGATGACGGCGACGCCGCCAGCCAGCTTGGCCACGCGTTCTTGAAGCTTTTCACGGTCGTAGTCGCTGGTCGTGGTCTCGATCTGGGCACGGATCTGGCTGACACGGGCGTCGATGTCGGCCTTGTTACCGGCACCATCGACGATGGTGGTGTTGTCCTTGTCGATGATGACCTTCTTGGCCCGGCCGAGCATGCCGATCGTGACATTTTCCAGCTTGGTGCCGAGTTCCTCGCTGACCACATTGCCGGCGGTGAGGATGGCAATATCCTCCAGCATGGCCTTGCGGCGATCGCCGAAGCCGGGTGCCTTGACCGCCGCGACCTTGAGGCCGCCGCGCAGCTTGTTGACCACCAGGGTAGCCAGGGCTTCGCCTTCGACATCCTCCGCGATGATCAGCAACGGCTTGCCCGACTGCACGACCTGTTCGAGCAGCGGGATCAGCGCCTGCAGGTTCGACAGCTTCTTCTCATGGATGAGGATGTAGGGATCCTCGAGTTCCACCTTCAGCTTTTCGGCGTTGGTCACGAAGTAGGGCGAGAGATAGCCGCGATCGAACTGCATACCCTCGACCGTTTCGAGCTCGGTTTCGAGGCTCTTGGCTTCCTCGACCGTGATCACGCCTTCGTTGCCGACTTTGTCCATGGCTTCGGCAAGGATGCGACCGACGGTTTCGTCGCCATTGGCGGAAATGGTCGCGACCTGTGCGATTTCACTGTTGGCGGACACCTTCTTGGCATGGCTTTCGAGGTCGTTGACCACGGTGCCGACGGCGAGGTCGATACCGCGCTTCAGGTCCATCGGGTTCATGCCGGCGGCAACCGCCTTGGCACCTTCGCGCACTATGGCTTGGGCCAGAACGGTGGCGGTGGTCGTGCCGTCACCCGCCTTGTCGTTCTGCTTGCTGGCGACTTCGCGCAGCATCTGTGCGCCCATGTTTTCGAACTTGTCCTTGAGTTCGATTTCCTTGGCGACAGTGACGCCATCCTTGGTGATACGAGGGGCACCGAAGCTCTTCTCGATCACCACGTTGCGGCCCTTGGGGCCGAGAGTTACCTTAACCGCATTTGCAAGCGTATCCACGCCGCGGAGCATGCGATCACGCGCATCCGACGCAAACTTTACTTCTTTCGCAGCCATTTTGGCCTGCTCCTTTATCTTCTTTCGATTGAACCGAAGATCGGGTTGGTTGCTTACGCCGCCTTTTTGAGCTCGGCGGCAGTTTCGATGATGCCGAGGATGTCGCTCTCCTTCATGATGAGCAGGTCCTCGCCGTCGATCCGCACTTCGGTGCCAGACCACTTGCCGAACAGGATGCGGTCGCCCGCCTTGACGGCGAGTTCCACCAGCTTCCCGGCATCGTCACGCGCCCCCGGGCCAACGGCGACGACTTCGCCTTCCATCGGCTTTTCCTTGGCGGTGTCAGGGATGATAATGCCGCCGGCCGTCTTTTCTTCGGCCTCGATACGGCGAACCAGCACGCGATCGTGCAAAGGTCGGAAATGCATGCATAACCTCCATTACAAAGCGAAATGACTTACAGCGCCTCCCCCGGATGATCGGCAGGAGGCATTTCGCGATCTAGTTTTGCTGGAAACGGCTTCAAGAGGTCCAAATCAAATTTTTTGGCACTCGCCGATTGCGACTGCCAATGGGCGCTTTCCGGAGGCCTTATCAGGGTCTTGACGGTCTGAAATCGACTCACAAAATATCCCGAGCGGAGCAATCCGCGGTGAGTGATAAGCGGCAAGGCAGAAAGGAGGATGTTCCCATGTCGCAACCATTCGCACGCTACCTGCATCCCTTCGATGTAGCGCATCATCCCGCGCTTGAGCCCGAAGTGAAGCGAGCCATCCTGGCTTCCTGGGCATCTGATCGGCATGCCGTCGAAAACCAACCTGCGATGCGCCAGCCCCCCGAACTCAAAGGTCCGGTTTGCGTTGACGACGTATTCGCGGCGCTGCGCTCGCTCGATGGCCCGGACAGCCAGCCCACGCTGCAATGACCGATCGCGCTTTTCTGGTTCAGCTGGACGGATATGGGCTTACCACGGCAGAAATCTGCTATTTCATGCCGGATCACCCCTCGCTCTTGCAGGTCTATGCCTGGCAGGAATACGACGCAGCACCGGATTTTCCGGTACTGTTCGACTTCCTCGCGCATTGGCGGCGCGAGATCGAAGCGGAGATCAGGTCAGTCCGAATCGCCCATGAGAAAGTGATCCGGCCAGCGAGCTGGCGTTTGGCGGACGGCGTGATCTCGTGGGAGTAGCAGAGCCGGGTGATTGAGCTTGCAGACCCGTATTCATGCTAGTCGCAGTCATACCGCCCTGCGTGGCCCGAGGTCAAATGTCGGCTTCTGGCAGGAGCCGACCTTCATCCTACGGCATAGGAAAGGCAGAAAAGTCCCAGCCTCGGCCATAACCGGACTGACCGCTCGTAAGCGCGAGTCTTTTCCAATTGAGCGACTTGGATGGGCGCTTTGCAGAAGCCTGCCTTCTGCAGGGGGCAACTGATCCTGCTCAGTCTACCAGGGTCTCAAGGATGCGAGGCGGCACGCCAACAAAGTGCGCCGCGCCGACAATGCTGGGCTCGCCAACTTGCGATTAGAAGTTGGCTTTCGGCGGGACGACCCCAGCGTCACCGGCACGCTCATCCATGCGTTTGAGCATCGCGCGCTTCTGTGGAGTACGCCGGGCGCCGGTATTGCGCATTGCTTCAGTGCGCTCAGGCGTGTCGATGATGCCGAGTTCGGCTTTGCGCTCACGGATGCCGGCCAAGAAGTCAGAAAGAGGCACGATCATGAGCGCTTCTCACCCTTATCGAGGCCGGTCGCTGAGTAAAAGCGCAGTCACCGGGTCGTTGTTCACTCGCAGGCGAGGTTAGTCCGAATCAAGCGACGGTGCCAGCCTGACCATCGTTCGCTCACCCAACCACAACCTTGCATTCCCATGAACCCCATCCAACACTTTGCAATCGGGACGTTGTGCCCGATCACCTTACCTGAAAATTTTCGGTGCATTGGATTGTCATAAACGGGCAGCATGACGCTGCTCGCGGCATTCAAAATCGCTTTGCGCGCCCGGACCTCTGAAAAGCATGGGATAAAGCGGCTTACTTCATGTACTTATTCTATCTATCGTACTTGACGCCGCCACAAATGACAGGAACGATAAGGGAACACGTGAGGTGAATCCCTAAATGTGGTCAGATAATGAGACTATCCGTGATTTGGTCAATTTCTCGCACGTCGCAGATATCGCTGCAGAGAGAATAGTCGGGGCGAAAGGCGAGCCGTTGTCCGTCGGTATCTCCGGCGACTGGGGCGTCGGTAAGTCATCGATGATGAAGCTTCTGCGCACCTCGCTTGGTCAGCACACGGACGTAGAGTTCCGTTTTGTCGAGTTCAACGCCTGGCTCTATCAGAATTACGACGATGCACGTGCCGCCCTAATGGAGGCGATCGCAGCCGCCGTCTTCGAGCAGGCTGTCGCAAAGAAGGACACGCTATCGGAGACCGCTTGGAAGCATGCGCGAAGTCTGTTCGGACGTGTGAAGAAGCTGAGGGTTCTCGGCCTTATCGGATCGACGGCGATCGATATCTATTCAGGCGGGCATCTCACGCCGTTCCTTGCTGCTGGGATGAGTGCTGCATCTGGCTTGATGGATGGCGAAGTATCCGGCGCAGACGTCAAGAGTGTCCAAAAGGTGGCGACGGACGCCTATGAGGGCGGAAAGAAGCTGATCAGCGATAAGAAGCCTGAGGAAGCCGAGCCAGAGGAGGTCGACAGTCCGCGTAAGGCCATCCAGGCCTTCCGTGACGACCTTGAAGCTACCCTGACGGAACTTGGCATTACCCTTGTGGTACTCATCGATGATTTGGATCGCTGTCTGCCAAAGACCGCTATCGCGACCTTGGAATCGATGCGTCTGTTTCTCTTCCTCAAGCAGACCGCCTTCGTGATCGCGGCCGATGAGGGCATGATCCGGCAAGCGGTCCGATCACATTTCGATAACACCGCCCTAGATGATGACCTCGTCACCAATTATTTCGACAAGCTGATCCAGCTTCCCATTCGGGTTCCCGCGCTCGGCACGCAGGAAGTCCGCGCATACCTCATGATGCTATTCGTAGATGCGGACACGGATCTCGACACCTCGGTCAAAGACGTCGTCCGTGAAGCAGTGTGCAAGCGGTTGGCTCAGTCCTGGACCGGCGTTCGAGTCGATAAGGCCTTCGTATGTGACACGATCAAGGATAGCCCGCCGAACAAGGAATGTCCGTCGGGCTTGCTGAACCGCTTGGCACTTGCTGAACGAATTGCACCAATCCTGACCACGTCGCCGAAGATCCGCGGTAATCCGCGACTCATCAAGCGCTTCCTCAACACGCTCTCGATGCGAAGCTCCATGGCGCGGATTCAGTCCGTGACGGTGGACGATGAGGTGCTGGTCAAGCTGCTGCTTTTTGAACGTTGTGGCGATAAGGACGCCTACGCGGACCTGCTGCGAGCAGTGAACGAATCCGAAGACGGATATGCGACGTTGCTTGGAGACATGGAGCGACGCGCCCGCGGCGACGAAACAGCGCCGGAACTGGAGAAACCATGGAACGAGACGTTCCATATGAACTGGCTCGCCATGGATCCGCCACTCGCCAACAAGGATCTGCGAGGTGCGTTGTACGTCGGCAGGGAAAGCCATCCGATCATCTTCCGCGCTGACGAATTATCATCCGAGGCAATGGAGGTGCTCGACATGCTCCTAAAACTGAATTCGGCGAGCCCAACCGTGAGCGCCGAAATCGCGAAGCTGTCGAACCCCGAAATCGGCCGGATCACGGACAAGCTCATCGTGAGGGCGAAGAACGAGACCGCCTGGGGCACTCCTCCGATCCTCAACGCTCTGCAGGCACTTGCTGCAGCATCTCCCAATTCAGCTCGCGCCGTTGTCGCCTTTTTCAGCGAGGTGCCTTCCAGTCAAATCAAGCCAGCAATCGTTCCGCGGTTGCGCACACTCCCTTGGGGACAAGAAGTGTTGATCGCATTCCAAAAGCGAGGCGACCTCGCAAAGCCCGCTCAGAACGCCGTCACCAGTGCATTGAAGGGGGAGAACTGATGGGTACGTCTGCCTCAAGCCGTGGACCTGGCTCCGGCCCCGATATCCCTATCGTGCCGCCTTGGGTCGATAATCCACCGCCCGCTCAGCCCGTGCCGCAGCCACCTACACCAATACCTGCCCCAGCGCAGCCGCCGACGTCGCCATCACCGCAGACACCTCCTTCACCAAATCCTCAGGTTGCCCCTCAGCCAGACGGTCAACCGCAACCCCAACCGCAGCCGCAGGATCCGTCCGACCTCTCGGCACCTGGCCGATGGCGTGGGGTAAGGACGTCGCTTGGGAAATTTGGCGGCGGCGGCGAGGATCGTGGCAGGCACTTACGCCGCGGTCTCGGACATTATTCGCGAAGCGGAATGGGAGGCAGCGGCAACGCGGCCCGCCGAATGAGCGGTTCGGCCAAGGCCGCTAGTACCCTCCACACCGCTCTTACTGCGCTGGCGAATGGAGAACCACTTCCTCAGGAACTGGGGATCGACCCACAGGCGCTGGCCGGATTGTCTCCGGCCGACTTTGCTGATGCCCTTGTCGATGCCATCCGCCCGCTCGATGGGACACAGGATGCCGAGGCAACCCGTGATTCGGTTGCTCGAGCGCTGTCGGAAATGCTGGACCAGAATGGCGACATCACCAGCCTGACACCGCAGCAAGTCGATCAGGTCACAGCATCGACCCTGGGGTACGATGTCGCACTGCGAATTGAGCTAGACGTCGGTAAAGCGATCATCGCGAAGGCCCCTACGAAGGGCGAAGGACTGGAGCGCCTCCAAGAAATGAAGGACTATGTTCGCGAAGTCGTCGCTGCCGAATATGCGTCGGAACGCGCCAGTGTCGGCACGGTCGGCCAGGCAGCGGTTGAGCGGATTTCACGCAATGCGATCCAACAAGCTTTCGAAGTGTTCGAAGAGGATGGCGAGCTGTGATCAGGATCGCATGCCTTCCCGAAGATCTTCCGGATCGCGCCGGTACCGATCTGCGCTTCGACATATACTCGCGGTCTCGTCTCGCGGAGCGCGGCCGTGTTGGCAACCTCGTTCCTGGGCGTATTCGTCGACTTGGCCTGCGACCTTCGATCGATGCTTGGGATTTCACATCGTTTGCGATGGCCGTTGTCGCTGCCGACGAAGCAGTATCACGCGAGCGTAGCCCAGATGGATGGACACGCGAAATAGGACTGACGGTAGCCGTGTCCTCCCCTGACTTCTGGAACACGCAGCGCGGCCGCCTCACTCAGGCGCTGCGCTTCTTGTCTGGCGATATCTGGGAGCTGGAATTCATCGGTGATGGCGCTTCTCCCACAACCAGCGATCCGGCGCGGTTGCGGAACGAAGACATGGTTTGCTTGCTCTCAGGCGGCATGGACAGTCTGATTGGCGCGATAGATGTCGTTGGCGAAGGTCGCAGGCCGCTTTTCGTCAGCCAGATGGCCAAGGGCGACACTGCGGACCAGAAAATGTTTGCAGAGACGATCGCGCCCAAAAGCCTTCATCTTCAGCTTAATCACCATGCCCGACCGCCTGGAGCATCTGAACGATCGCAACGCGCCCGGTCGATCGCCTTTCTCGGATTCGGTGTGTTGGCAGCGTCGTGCCTGCGTCGGCATCATGATGGCGAGGAGGTGGAACTGCGCATCCCGGAAAACGGCTTCATTAGTCAGAATGTGCCGCTTACTCCGCTGCGTACAGGCAGTCTCAGCACACGTACGACTCACCCCTATTTCCTGCGCCTGATCCAGGAAACACTCGACGCAGCAGGTCTGCGTGTCCGGCTCAATAACCCCTATGAGCATAGTACCAAGGGAGAGATGCTCTTGGGATGTACTGATCAGCCCACCCTTGCGCAGCTTGTCGGCGATTCAACCAGTTGCGGGCGATATTCTCGTACGGGCTTCCGGCATTGCGGTCGCTGCGTACCCTGTCAGGTGCGACGCGGCGCTTACCTAGCGTGGGGGCAGGGAGACGACACGACGAACGGATACAAGTACGATCCGTTGGGACAGAACGATTTGCGTCATGCTCGGTTCGATGACGTTAGATCGGTTGCAATGGCAATCGAGACAGTTAACCGACACGGCATCGACGAGCTGATTGGTGGTGCGATGAACGCACGTATGCTTGGCGACGTTGCCCCCTATCGTGAGGTCGTTCGGCGTGGCATCGCAGAATTGTCTGCGCTCCACGCCCATCTTGGTGTCACTTGATCGACTTCCACTGCCATATCGACCTCTATTCCGATCCTGAAGCCGTGCTCGCTGAAGTCGATGCACGGGGAACTTATGTCTTGGCGGTCACGACGACACCCAAGGCCTGGCGCGGAACGAAGAAGCTGGTGGGGGATCGCAAACGGGTTAGGGTTGCGCTCGGCCTGCACCCGGAGATCGTTTCGCAGCGCCATCAGGAAGTGCCGCTTCTTTGCGGCCTCCTACCAGAGGCTCGATATGTCGGGGAAATCGGCATTGATGGAAGTCCGCCTCATCGCGATTCGCTCGATCTACAGAAGACAGTTTTTGATCGCATCGTTGCCGAATGCGCGAACCTAGGCGGGCGCATCATGACGATCCATTCTCGCGGCGCCGCCACCGCGGTACTCGATGCGCTCGAACGTCACCCTGACGCCGGAACTCCAATCCTTCACTGGTTCAGTGGAACAGTGAAGGAACTGGAACGGGCGATTGAGTTGGGTTGCTGGTTCTCAATTGGACCTGCGATGTTGCGTTCGCGGAAGGGACGTGAATTGGCGGCGGCGATGCCGTTCGACCGACTGCTTACGGAGACCGACGCGCCTTTTGCTCGTGATGGGGATAAGCCGTTGATGCCTTGGCAAGCCTATGATTGCCTTGCCGATCTGGAAGTGATTAGCAGGATTCCCCGCAAAGAACTTGCGTCCGGCATAAAGGGTAACCTGAAACGATTAGCCGAGCGTCAGTAAACCAGTACGCGCTACGCCGCTCTGGTATCAGCCCCAAGCTGTTATTCTGGCAAAAATGTAAGGCCCGACCACGAGAAAAGATTTCGGCCGCACTGACTCTTCATGAAGGCATGGGTCAAGCTTCGCTGTCTGGTTCTGGCTTCTCTTCGCCCACGAACCAGTAGGTACGGTCAACCGTCTCGATGACCCCAGACCTCCAGAGAATCGTTCCGAGGTTTTTCTCTGCAGCCTTCCCAGGGATGGCGACGCCGGCCGCAATCAGCCGTCGAAGCAAATCTTTGCGGGCCAACGGTCGTCCAACTTCACGAAGTATCGCCGAGGCAGCCTCAACGACCGCCTTGGGTGTTGGGGATGCCGCCGAAGGACCGTGGATTGCTTGCAACGCCTTCCAGAGGGCCTCCGAAGATGCAGTTGATTGTTCGTCTTGCACCGAATCGCAGACACGGAGAAACACCTCGAGCTCATACAGCTCTCTAAGCAGGCGCTCACGTCGAGCGGCTACTAGATCTCGCAATTCCACAATGGCCTTATCCACCATCGTTCATGGACTCATATTGCCGTGAAGGGGGTGGGGGACGAAACACGTTTATGGTGTCAACGTCCCCGCAATTGGTGTCAAAAACCCTTAATTGGTGTTTTCCAGAACCGGATCAGACGTCGAGATTGGCGACGTTCAGCGCGTTTTCCTGGATGAAGTCGCGGCGCGGTTCGACCACGTCGCCCATCAGGCGGGTGAAGATTTCGTCGGTGACGTCGGCGTCCTCGACCTTCACCTGGAGCAGGGCGCGGTTCTCGGGGTCGAGCGTGGTTTCCCAGAGCTGGTCCGCGTTCATCTCGCCCAGGCCCTTGTAGCGCTGGATCGAGAGGCCCTTGCGGCCTGCCGCCAGCACGGCGTCGAGCAGTTGCGAGGGGCGGCTGATGGCATCGGCGCCGACGACCGGACGGGTGGCGGGAGTCTCGCTCTCGTCCTCGACTTCAACGGTTTCGGTGATCACTTCGGTGCCGGCACGCACGAGGCGGGCGGCTCCGGCGTAGACTTCGGCATTCTCCGCCGCCAGACGGGCGAGCTTGCGGGCTTCAGCACTGGCGAGGAAACCGGCCTCGATCTTGTGGTGATCGGTCACGCCGCGCCAGAGGCGCTCGATCTCGAGATTGCCTTCCTCGGTGACCCGGGCAGTCCACTTGGCTTCGGGATCGCCAAGGTCGAGCCAGGCGGCGGTCCGCTCCAGCGAGGCCATGCGCTCGGCGGGCGACTGATCCGGGGTCAGCGCACCGGAGAGCGCGAGGGCCTCGATGATGGTGGGATCGAAGCGGCGCGGCACGAAGGCCATCAGGTTGCGCAGGCGGATGGCATGTTCGACCAGGCCTTCGAGGTCCGCGCCCGTGCGCGCCCCGCCGGAGGTTTCGAGCACGCGGCCGGAAAGCCCGGCCTCGACCAGATAGCGGTCGAGCGCGGCATTGTCCTTGAGGTAGACTTCGCTACGGCCCTTGGCGACCTTGTAGAGCGGCGGCTGCGCGATGAAGAGGTGCCCGGCGCGGATGATGTCCGGCATCTGGCGATGGAAGAACGTCAGCAGCAGGGTGCGGATATGGGCGCCGTCGACGTCGGCGTCGGTCATGATGACGATCTTGTGGTAGCGCAGCTTTTCCAGGTTGAAATCATCGCGGATGCCCGTGCCCATGGCCTGGATCAGCGTGCCGACTTCCTTCGAGGAAATGATGCGGTCGAACCGCGCGCGCTCGACATTGAGGATCTTGCCCTTGAGCGGTAGGATCGCCTGGGTCTTGCGGTCGCGGCCCTGCTTCGCGGAGCCGCCTGCCGAATCGCCCTCGACCAGGAACAGTTCGCACTTGCTGGGATCGCGTTCCTGGCAGTCGGCCAGCTTGCCCGGCAGCGAGGCGATGTCCATCGCGCCCTTGCGGCGGGTGAGTTCGCGGGCGCGCTTGGCGGCTTCGCGCGCCGCGGCGGCATCGACCACCTTCTGGATGATGGTCTTGGCGTGGCCGGGGTTTTCCTCCAGCCATTCGCTCATCTTGTCGGCCATCAGCGATTCGAGCGGCTGGCGCACTTCCGAGGAGACCAGCTTGTCCTTGGTCTGCGACGAGAACTTGGGATCGGGCAGCTTGACCGAGACGATCGCGGTCAGGCCTTCGCGCATGTCCTCGCCCGAAAGCGAGACCTTTTCCTTCTTGAGCAGGCCCGAACGCTCGGCATAGCCATTGAGCGTACGGGTCAGCGCGGCGCGGAAGGCGGCGAGGTGGGTGCCGCCGTCACGCTGCGGGATGTTGTTGGTGAAGCAGAGCACGTTCTCGTAATAGGAATCGTTCCATTCCAGAGCGACTTCCATGCCGATGCCGTCCTTGTCCGCGCCGATCGCGATCGGTTCGGGCATGAGCGCCTGCTTGTTGCGGTCGAGATACTTCACGAAAGCGCCGATGCCGCCCTCGTAATAGAGGTCGTGCTCGACGGGTTCCTCGTGGCGATTGTCGCGCAGCTTGATGCGCACGCCCGAATTGAGGAAGGCGAGTTCGCGGTAGCGGTGTTCCAGCTTGTCGAAATCGAACTCGGTGACGTTCTTGAAGGTATCGGTGGAGGCCAGGAAGGTCACGCGGGTGCCCTTCTTGAAGCCGTTGTCGTCCGGGTTCTCGCTCGCCTTGGGGGCGGGGCCGCGCACTTCCAGCGGGGCCACGGCATCGCCATGGGCGAACTTCATCCAGTGTTCCTTGCCCTCGCGCCAGATCGTGAGTTCCAGCCATTCGGACAGGGCGTTGACCACGGAGACGCCCACGCCGTGCAGGCCGCCCGAGACCTTGTAGGCATTGTCGTCCGAGGTGTTCTCGAACTTTCCGCCCGCGTGGAGTTGGGTCATGATCACTTCGGCGGCGGAAACGCCTTCCTCGGCATGGATGCCGGTGGGAATGCCGCGGCCGTTGTCTTCCACCGAGACGGAGCCGTCGGCGTTGAGTTCGATCAGCACGAGGTCGCAGTGACCTGCCAGTGCCTCGTCGATGGCATTGTCGGAGACTTCGAAGACCATGTGGTGCAGGCCCGAACCGTCATCGGTATCGCCGATGTACATGCCGGGGCGCTTGCGGACCGCATCGAGGCCCTTGAGGACCTTGATCGAATCCGCGCCGTAGCTGTTCTGGTTCTTGCCGTTGTCGGAGGAGCCGTTGCCGACGGTGCTGTCTTCGGTGCTTGCCATGGCGAGCATATAGGGTTTGACGGCCGCAAACCCAAGCAAAAGCGGCCCCGCTGCGGTGCTTTTCCACAAGAGACGGAGCCTCTTGCGCCGCTCCGCCGTCTGGGCGCGTCCAGTTGCGTGTGGCGCATGGTGAACCTCAAGGCGCACCAACAAAAAAGGCGGCCACTGGGGCCGCCCTTCTGTCTAGTCGGAATGCCGTGGCTCAGATGAGCGTCACGGCAAATGCCAGAGCGCTCACACCCAGCGCTGCGGCAAAACCGAACGTCTTTTCGACGATGGTCATTGAAATGCTCCTGCAAACATTCTTGTTTTGTTTTATCGCATGCATGGCTCTTCTCGTCGCTCATGCTGCAAGTGCGAGATAGGATGCTTTGGAATTTTCGCAACGTCAAAAGCAACAATATTTCATGCAAGTTTTACAACTGCTTTGCGGCTTTTTGGAGAAGCTCGGGAAATGGGCCGGTCGCGGTTGCGGATACTGGACACCTGCCTTGTCCCGCTATAGTGGCCGCCCATGACTAATCAGACTCCTGGCCAGACTACGCAGCCGTCCGATTCCATCCTGATCGTCGACTTCGGCAGTCAGGTGACGCAGCTCATCGCCCGCCGTGTGCGCGAAGCCGGCGTCTATTCCGAAATCGCCCCGTTCAACGTCGCGAAGGAAGCCTTCGCCCGCATGAAACCGGCCGGCGTGATCCTTTCGGGTTCGCCCGCATCGGTGCTGGACGAAAACGGCCCGCGCATCCCCGCGGAAATCCTGGAGAGCGGCTTGCCGATGCTCGGCATCTGCTATGGCCAGCAGTCGCTGATGCATCAGCTGGGCGGCGAAGTGCTCTCGGGCGATTCGGGTGAATTCGGCCGCGCCTTCATCGAAATCGGCGACGATTGCGCACTGTTCGACGGCCTCTGGGCCAAGGGCGAAAAGCACCAGGTCTGGATGAGCCACGGCGACAAGGTGACCAGCCTTGCTCCCGGCTTCCGCCCGGTCGCATCCAGCGAAGGCGCGCCTTTCGCCGTGATCGCCAATGACGAGAAGCGCATCTACGCGATGCAGTTCCACCCCGAAGTCGTACATACGCCCGACGGCGGCAAGCTGCTGAAGAACTTCGTCCGCCACGTCTGCGGCCTTGCCGGCGACTGGACCATGGCCGAGTTCCGCAAGACCAAGATCGACGAGATCCGCGCGCAGGTCGGCAACAAGCGCGTGATCTGCGGCCTTTCTGGCGGCGTCGATTCGGCGGTGGCGGCACTGCTCATCCACGAGGCGATCGGCGACCAGCTCACCTGCGTCTTCGTCGACGGCGGCATCCTGCGCATGGGCGAGGCCGAGCAGGTCGTTAGCCTGTTCCGCGGCCATTACAATATCCCGCTGGTCCACGTCGATGCCTCGACGCTGTTCCTCAAGGGTCTTGAAGGCGTCACCGACCCCGAAGCCAAGCGCAAGTTCATTGGCAAGACCTTCATCGACGTCTTCGAAGACGAGGCGAAGAAGATCGGCGGCGCCGAGTTCCTGGCCCAGGGCACGCTCTATCCCGACGTGATCGAATCGGTTTCGTTCACCGGCGGCCCCTCGGTGACGATCAAGAGCCACCACAACGTCGGCGGCCTGCCCGAGCGCATGAACATGAAGCTCGTCGAGCCGCTGCGCGAACTGTTCAAGGACGAAGTCCGCGTGCTCGGCCGCGAACTCGGCCTGCCCGAGGTCTTCGTCGGTCGCCACCCGTTCCCCGGACCGGGCCTGGCCATCCGCATCCCCGGCGAAGTGACGCGCGAACGCTGCGACATCCTGCGCAAGGCCGATGCAATCTACCTCGAGGAAATCCGCAACGCGGGTCTCTACGACGCGATCTGGCAGGCCTTTGCGGTGCTGCTGCCGGTCAAGACCGTGGGCGTGATGGGCGATGGCCGCACCTACGACAGCGTCTGCGCGCTGCGCGCCGTAACCTCGACCGACGGCATGACCGCCGACATCTACCCCTTCGACGCCGCTTTCCTCAGTCGCGTCGCAACCCGCATCATCAACGAGGTCAAGGGCATCAACCGCGTGGTCTACGACTACACCTCGAAGCCGCCCGGCACGATCGAGTGGGAATGATCCGTTCGCGGACATGAATAGAGAAAGGGCCGGCTTCCTTTGCGAAGTCGGCCCTTTTTGCGTTCGGGAGGCGGGATTACAGCAGGAGGTCGGGTCCTTCGAGCCTCAGCAGGAAGGCCTTGGTTTCCAGCCCTCCGGCAAAGCCGGTGAGCGCGCCGCTGCTGCCGACGACGCGGTGGCAGGGCGCGATGATCGAGATGGGGTTGCGGCCGTTCGCGGCGCCGACTGCGCGGCTGGCGGTGGGATGGCCGAGGGCGAGGGCGATGTCACGATAGGTGCGGGTCTCGCCGAAGGGGATCGTCAGGAGCTGCGACCACACGCTTTTCTGGAAATCGGTGCCTCTGAAATCGAGGGGAAGGTCGAAGATCCGGCGTGTTCCGGCGAAGTACTCATCAAGCTGAATCCCGGCCATGGCGAGAATCGGGTGGTCCGGGTCGTCGCGGGTTCCCTCGAGCCTGACGTGGGTTCTGACGCGGGCGGGGTCGTCGTTTTCCCAGAGTACGGCGACGAGGCCCGTGTCGCTGGCGATCAGCGTCAGTTCTCCCACCGGTGAGGGCAGCGTGCTGCGGGCCAGGGCCATGTGCGGTGTCCTTTGCTTGCGACGGCGCGGCTATTGCAGGTACTGGGGGGCAGGTACAGGGGGGAAGCGTGTAGCGCCCTTTGCAGGAGCACGAGGCATTGCACATCGTCGAAGCGCAGGCGCCCGACCGGGACGTGGTGATCGCCTTGTGGCGGCGGGCCGGGCTGACGCGGCCCTGGAACGACCCTGACGCGGATTTCGACCTGGCGCTCGGTCATGAGGGCAGCAGCGTGCTGGTCGCCCGTGAGGGAGACCTCGCCGTCGGCACGGCCATGGTCGGTTTCGACGGGCATCGCGGCTGGATCTATTATCTGGCCGTGGATGAGCCGTACAGGCGAACCGGCATCGCGCGAAAGCTGATGCGCGCCTGCGAGGAATGGCTCACTGCGCGTGGATGTCCCAAGGCCCAACTGATGGTGCGTCTGGAGAACGAAGCTGCGATCGGGTTCTATGCGGCGCTGGGCTACGAGAAGCAGGACGTTGTCACCTTGGGGCGGCGCCTGCAAGCGCCCTGAGCGAGCGGCGAAGAAATGGCCGAACCTCGCGGTCCGGCCATTTTTCGCCCGTTTTTTCGCGACCGTTACTTCGCGGATCGTTACTTTGCGGTCTTGGGCTTGGTGTAGGGAACGAAGTCCTGCAGCGAGACGAACCCGTTCCACATGCTGGGCATCGTCCGGTCGCGCAGCTGGATCGTATCGAGGCGGCAGAGCTGGCTCGAATAGAGCTTCGTCACCAGGATATTGTCAGAATCGAGATCTTCCGCGTTGTTCGGGCGGTTCACATAGTAAGTGCCGCCCACACGGTAGACGATCGCCGTCTTGTCGATGATCTGCGTGTTCTGCGACTGGTTGAGAGGAATGGAGCTCACCGGTTTGCCGGCCACGCGGCCATCGAGGATCTTGGCGAGTTGCTGTTCGCCGGTCAGCTTCTGCTTGGCGGACACGGTGGGCGCGGCGAGCAGGCTGGCCGCGATCAGCGTGGCGCCGACGACATGCTTCAGTGACATGGTCTTTACCTCACTTTCCCAACCCTAGATCGCTTCTATGCCACGTTTCGTCTGAACATGGGCTGAAATTAATTTTGGTTTTTTGTCAGGCTTGCGCCTGAAGCGGTGCCTCTAGCCTTCGACGGATGTCGAAGGCGCACCCAACAAAAAACCGCCAAATCAGGCCGTGCCGCCGACGGTGATGCCTTCAATCAGCAGGGTCGGCTGGCCGACTCCCGCAGGTACGCTCTGGCCGCCCTTGCCGCAGACGCCGACGCCGCGGTCGAGTTCGAGGTCATTGCCGATCCCCGTCACGCGTGTCAGCACCGAGGGGCCGTCGCCGATCAGCGTTGCGCCCTTGATCGGGGCGCCGAGCTTGCCGTTCTCGACCTTGTAGGCCTCGTTGCACGAGAACACGAACTTGCCCGAGACGATGTCCACCTGGCCGCCGCCCATCGATTTCACGAAGATGCCGTTCTTCATGCGCGAGAGCAGTTCGGCGGGATCGTCGTTCCCGGCCTTCATGAACGTGTTGGTCATGCGGACCTGCGGGGCGTGGGCATAGTTCTCGCGGCGGCCGTTGCCGGTGGGATCGACGCCCATCAGGCGGGCGTTCATGCGGTCCTGCATATAGCCCTTGAGGATGCCGTCCTCGATCAGCACGGTTTCCTGCGTGGGCGTACCCTCGTCGTCGATCGAAAGCGATCCGCGGCGATCGGCGATCGAGCCGTCGTCGACGATGGTGACGCCGGGGGCGGCGACGCGCTCGCCGATGCGGCCCGCGAAAGCGGACGTGCCCTTGCGGTTGAAATCGCCTTCAAGGCCGTGGCCGACGGCCTCGTGCAGGATCACGCCGGGCCAGCCGGGGGCGAGCAGGACGGTCATTTCGCCTGCGGGTGCGTCCACGCTCTCCAGGTTGACGAGCGCCTGGTTCAGCGCGGTATCGATCGCGCGGTTCCAGTTGGCGGGGTCGAACAGCGAATCGTAGAGATGGCGCCCCCCCATGCCGAACGAGCCGGTTTCGCGGCGGCCGTTGCTTTCCGCGACGATCGAGACGCTGAGGCGCACCAGCGGGCGCACGTCGGTGGCGATGAAGCCGTCGGGGCGGACGATCTCGATCACCGACCATTGGCCGGTCAGGCTGGCGCTGACTTGCGAGACGCGCGGGTCGCGGGCGCGGGCGGCGGCGTCGATCGTTTCCAGCAGCTTCACCTTTTCCTCGAAGGGCACGAGGTCGAGCGGGGAGGCGTGGGTATAGAGGTGACGGTTGCTCTTCTGCGGCGCAGCGGCGCGCATCGGGCCTGCCGGGTCGAGCAGTTGCAGCGTCTCGCCCGCGCGGCGGATGGCGGCGGGGGAAATCTCGTTGGCATGGGCGAAGCCGGTCATCTCGCCGGTGACGCCGCGCAGGCCGAAACCGGCATCGCGCGAATAGTCGGCGGTCTTCAGGCGGCCGTCATCGAAGCCGAAGGCCTCGGTAGCCATGAACTGCATGTAGAGTTCGCCGTCCTCGCAATTGCGCAAGGTCTCGGCGGCGAGCGCCTGGGCGTCCTCGGGCGAAAGCTGGCGGTAGAGGAGCGAGCGCGGATCGGTGATGGTCATGCCCCCCGATATAGGCCGCGCGGGGCGAGAGGCAATTTTTATCCGGGCTCACGCCCGTAAGCGGCACCGGCCCACGCCCCCACCCGACCTCCCATTCAGTGTATCCTAGATGGGAGGTCGGGTGGGGGCGTGGGCCGGTGCCGCAAGCCTTCGACGGATGTCGAAGGCGTACCAAACGAAGACTCCGCCGGTGCTGCTTCCGGGCGTGAGCCCGGACAAAAAACTCAGGCCAGCCCGAGGAACAGGCCTGCGAGCGCGGCGCTCATCAGGTTCGACAGGCTGCCTGCGCAGAGCGCGCGGACGCCGAGGCGGGCGATGATCGGGCGCTGGTTCGGGGCGAGGCTGCCGGTCACGGCCATCTGGATGGCGATCGAGGAGAAGTTGGCGAAGCCGCAGAGCGCAAAGGTGACGACGGCGACGGTGCGCGGGGACAGCGCGGTCATTTGGCCGAGGTCGATGAAGGCGACGAACTCGTTGAGGACGATCTTGCTGCCGAACAGGCTCCCCGCCTGCATCGCCTCGTGCCAGTCCGGCGTGGCCAGCAGGTAGAAGACCGGGGCGAAGATGTAGCCGAGCAGGCCCTGGAAGGTCACGCCGCTGAAGCCGAACAGGCTGCCGACCCAGCCGACGAGGCCGTTGGCCAGCGCGATCAGGGCGACGAAGGCCAGCACCATGGCGCCGACCGCGACGGCCAGCTTCACGCCGGTCTGTGCGCCTTGCGAGGCGGCCATGATGATGTTGGCGGGCTTTTCTTCCTCGTGCTCCACCGCTTCCGGCTCGTCGATGTGGACACCGGGCAGGTGGGTCACGTCGGCGCGGTTGAGCGCGGCGGCGGCGGCGCCTGCGGGGGGCAGGGTGCTTTCATGGACGTCGGGCTCGTCACCCGCAACCGGGCGCGGGTCAGGCATGATCATCTTCGCCATGAAGATGCCGCCCGGCGCCGACATGAACGCGGCGGCGACCAGATAGTCGATGCGTATGCCCATCGAGGCATAGGCGGCCAGGATCGTGCCTGCCACGCCCGCAAGGCCCACGCTCATCACGCAGAACAGCTGTGAAGGATTGAGGTTGGCGAGGTAGGGCCGGATTACCAGCGGGGCCTCGCTCTGGCCGACGAAGATGTTCGAGGCGGCGCAGAGGCTTTCGACCTTGCTGATGCCGGTCAGCTTCTCCAGCCCGCCGCCGATCCAGCGGACCACCAGCGGCATGATCCTGAGGTAATAGAGAATCGAGATCAGCGAGGCGAAGAAGATAATCACCGGCAGGGCGGAGATGGCGAAGCTGTGTCCGCCGATCTCGGGGCTGGCGAGCGGGCCGAACAGGAAGTCCACGCCCGCATGGGCATAGCCGAGCAGGCTTTCCACGCCGGAGGCCGCGCCGCCGAGCAGGTCCTTGCCCAGAGGTACGTAGAGCACCAGGGCAGCAAGACCCGCCTGAAGGGCGAAGGCGGCACCCACCACGCGCAGGCGGATGGCCCGGCGATCGGTGGAGAGCAGGAAGGCGGCGACCATGATGAGAACGATGCCGAGCAGACTGTAGGCGACGTGCATCGTCCCCAATTCTCCGAAAATACGTGCTGAATCTGTGCGCAAACCTAAAGGGGCGCATTCGTGACGGCTAGTGCAATTGTTCCAAGCCCGTTAGAGCATCGCCATGGAACCGCAAGCCCCGGCAAGCGCGCAGTCACGCGCGATTCTCATTCCCCGCTCTATGTTCGTCTTCTCAACGCTCTACGGCGGGCTGGTCGTTCTGGCGGGCGTGCTGGGCATCAAGATCGCCTATCTTGGCCAGTGGCCGGTGCTGGGCGACCTTGCGGTCGAATCGGGAATCTTCGCGTTTCTGCTGCTTGTCGTGCTGTCGAGCGCCGTGGCCGAGCTGCATGGCACCGCGGTCGCCAATCGCCTCGTGCGGTTCGGCTTCATCCCGCTGATCGTGTCGATGACCTTGCTGACCCTGGTGATCCACGTGGTTCCGCCTGCCCCGTTCTGGGACGACCAGGAGGCTTATGCCCGCTTGCTGGGCCAGGGTGCGCGCATGCAGTTCGCCGGGCTGGTGTCTTACGGCGTGTCGCAGACGCTCAACGTCACTGTCTTCTCCCGGCTTTCCGCGGGGCGCGAGGGCCGGATGCTGATGCTGCGGGCCTGGATCGCCAGCCTGCTGTCGCAAGTGGTGGACACGCTGATCTTCATCACGATCTCCTTCGCGGGCGTGCTGCCGATCTGGGACATCATGGGCGGCCAGATCATCGCCAAGCTGGTGCTTTCAACGATCATGGTGCCGCCGTTCATCTGGCTCTTCGTGAAGCTCGGGCGCAAGCTGGACGGGGAGTGACCGGCTCGCGGGGGCGGCCCGTGGGATCAGGCGGCGAAATAATCGGTCGTATTTCCCAGAAATTGGGGTTCAAATCCTGACCAAGGGGTCTAATAGCGCCCCATGCCGATTCCGCACGATCCCGCCATGCTCTCGAAAGCCGAGACGCTCGTCGATGCGCTGCCCTACCTGCAGCGTTATGCCGGTCGCACGTTCGTCGTGAAGTACGGCGGCCATGCCATGGGCGACCCCGAACTGGCACGCGATTTCGCGGAAGACGTGGTCCTGCTCAAGGCGGTGGGCATCAATCCCGTGGTCGTCCACGGCGGCGGCCCGCAGATCGGCGCCATGCTCAAGACCATGGGCGTCGAATCGCGCTTCGTCGATGGTCTGCGCGTGACCGACAAGGAAACCGCGAAAGTGGCCGAGATGGTGCTCTCGGGCGTCATCAACAAGGAAATCGTTGGCTGGATCGCCGAGGCCGGTGGCAAGGCCATGGGCATTTCCGGCAAGGACGGCGGTCTCGTCACGGCCCGGAAGGTGCAGCGCACCGCGAAGGACCCGGACAGCAACATCGAACGCGTCGTCGATCTCGGCTTCGTGGGCGAACCCGGCCATATCGACACCAGCGTGATCGAGACGATCTCGGCCGCGGGCATGATCCCGGTGATCGCGCCGATCGCGCCGGGCGAGGACGGGCAGACCTACAATATCAATGCCGACACGATGGCCGGCGCGGTCGCGGCGGCGCTCGGCGCCTCGCGCCTGTTCCTGCTTACCGACGTGCGCGGCGTGCTCGACAAGGAGGGCGAACTCCTGACCGACCTGAGGCCGTCCGACATCGTTCACCTGCAGCGCGACGGCACGATCTCGGGCGGCATGATCCCCAAGCTCGAGACCTGCATCCACGCCGTCGAGGCGGGCTGCGAGGCGGCGGTCGTGCTTGACGGGCGGGTTTCCCATGCCATGTTGCTGGAAATATTCACGCAGGAAGGCGCCGGTACGCTGATCCGGGCAGGCTGAACCGGACAGGCTGGCCCAGACTGCTGAAGGAACTGTTCGGCTGAAAGGCACTTCGAGGCTAATGCGCAATACTTTCGTCATCGCCGGTGCCCTCTCGGCCGCCACTCTCCTGCTGGCCGGTTGCGACCGGGAGCCGGAAGCCGAGGCAACCGCCGAGGCCTCGGTCGCGGCAAGCGAGGCCGTGGTCGCCTCCGAAGGACCGGACGGCGATGCCACCGAAGCGGCGAACAGCGGCCTTGCAGCGCAGCTCGACCAGACCGCGCTCGGCGAACGCCGCGATCCCGAACGCCTGCTGCGCTACTATATCAATGCCCTGCGCATCGGCGACTGGGACGATGCCGCCAAGGCCTGGACCCTCGACGCACAGATGACGCCGAACCGGCTGGCCGAGGAATTCGGCGGCGATGCCGGGCCCAGGATCGCCGTGGGCCGGGGAGACAGCAGCAATGCGGCAGGCACCCTGTTCTACGAGGCGCCCCTTGTGCTCGATTTCTCCGATGGTCGTCCCTCGCGCCGTGGCAGCATCGTGCTCCGCCGCGTCAACGACGTTCCCGGCGCCAGCGAGCAGCAGCTGAACTGGCGTATCGAGAGGATGTCCACCGTCACCCGGTAGAATAGGCCGTATTCGGCGCGCACTGTTACCGAGCGTTGCCCGCTCTCCTCTGACTTGCTCCCCGGCGCCTGCCTCGGCTATCAGGCGGGCACTTCATTCCTCAGAAAGGCCCCACGCCCATGCTCGGCGGTGTGATCAACGCCCTTATCTACCTCGTCCAGATCCTGACGACGCTCGTGCTCGTCCAGTTCGTGCTGGGCCTGCTGATCGCCTTCAACGTGGTGAATCTGCACAACCGTTTCGTCGAGGCGATCTGGCGCGCGCTCAATGCGCTGCTCGACCCCATCCTGAGCCCGATCCGCAAGATCATGCCCAATACCGGCGGCATCGATTTCTCGCCGATGGTGCTGATCATCGGCCTCAACGTGCTCATCATGATCCTCCAGCCGATGGCCTACGCCTGACATGAGCACTGACAGCAAGATCATCGATGGAAAGGCCTTCGCCGAGGGCCTGCGCACCCGCATCGCCGTGGTCGCCGCCGATTTCGAGGCGAAGGCCGGTCGCAAGGCGGGCCTTGCCGTCGTGCTCGTGGGAGAGGATCCGGCAAGCCAGGTCTACGTCCGCAACAAGGGCAAGCAGACCGTGGCGGCGGGCATGGAAAGCTTTGAGCACAAGCTGCCCGCCGATACCTCCGAGGCCGACCTGCTGGCCGTGGTCGAACGGCTGAACGCCGATCCGGCGGTGGACGGCATCCTCGTGCAATTGCCGCTGCCCGCGCACATGAACGAGCAAAAGGTGATCGCCACGATCAACCCCGACAAGGACGTGGACGGGTTCCATGTCGTGAACGTCGGGCGACTGGCCACCGGCCTGCCGGGCTTCGTTCCCTGCACGCCGCTGGGCTGCGTGATGCTGCTCAAGGACCGGCTCGGTTCGCTTTCCGGCCTCGACGCCGTGGTGATCGGCCGCTCCAACATTGTCGGCAAGCCGATGGCGCAATTGCTGATCGCGGAAAGCTGCACAGTCACCGTCGCCCACAGCCGCACCAAGGACCTGCCCGAGGTCGTGCGCCGTGCCGACATCGTGGTGGCTGCGGTGGGCCGCCCGGAAATGGTCAAGGGCGACTGGCTGAAGCCGGGGGCGACGGTGATCGACGTGGGCATCAACCGCGTGCCCGGCGCCGAGGAAGGCAAGAGCCGTCTCGTGGGCGATGTCGATTTCGCTTCGGCTGCCGAAGTGGCGGGGGCGATCACGCCGGTTCCGGGCGGGGTCGGGCCGATGACCATTGCCGTCCTGCTGCGCAACACCGTGGTCGCGGCGCACCGCAATGCCGGTCTCGTTCTGGACGAGAGCGCGCTTTGACGCGGCGGCCGGGCCGGGCACTGGCGGCCGCGATCGGCGGGGCCGCATTGCTTGCGGTCATGGCCGGTCCGGCCGACGCCCGGCGCCGGCCGGAATATGCACCCGGCGCGGGCACGGCCAATCCCAGCGCTCTCGTTGCTGCCGAAATCGCCTTTGCGCGGATGGCGCGCGAGAAGGGGCAGTGGAAGGCCTTTGCCGAATATTCCGATGAAAATGCGGTGATGTTCGTGCCGGAGCCGGTTCGCGCCCGGCAATGGCTGAGCGGACGCGCGGAACCGGCGGCACCGGTACAGTGGCAGGCCCATCAGGTCTGGATGAGCTGCGATGGTTCGCTGGGCGTGACCAAGGGTGCCTGGCAGCGCCCCGACGGTTCGGTGGGCTATTTCACGACGATCTGGCAGCAGCGCAAGAAGGGCGACTATCGCTGGGTTCTCGATCAGGGCGACACGCTGGCGCAGCCGCTCAAGGAGCCGGAAATGCTGTCGGCCTCCGTCGCCGATTGCGCCCGTGGACCGCGCGGGGACGAGCTTCTGGTCGAACGCGACCGGGAAGACATTGCGCCGGGCATGGACGGCCGGGGACGCTCGAAGGACGGCACTCTCGCGTGGCGCTACCACGTCGAAGCCGATCATTCGCGTTGGCTGGCCGTGTCGCTGCTGAAGAACGGGGCGATGACGGAAGTGATGCGCAGCGAAGTGGCTGCGCCGAAAGAGCGGAATTAGGGGCTGCGACCGGCATGTATGAAGTTTTCCTGAGTGCCTTCGTGACGCTCTTCGTGGTGATCGACCCGCCCGGCTGCGCGCCGATCTATGCGGGGCTTTCGGCCGACGCGAGCCGCGCGCAGGCGATCTCCATGGCCGCGCGCGCCTGCATGATCGCCAGCGCCATCCTGGTGGTCTTCGCCCTGTTCGGCGCGCGGCTGCTGGGCGCGCTGCATATCGAACTCAACGCCTTCCGCATCGCGGGCGGCATCATGCTGTTCATGATCGCCATCGACATGGTGTTCGAGAAGCGCACCCAGCGGCGCGAGGAGCGGGCCGAGAAGATCATCGCCCACAATGCGGAAACGCCCGAAGTCGATGACGTTTCGGTCTTCCCCATGGCCATGCCGATGCTGGCGGGGCCGGGCTCGATCGCCACGATCATGCTGCTGACCTCTCGCGCCCACGGTATGGAGCAGACGCTGGCGATCCTGGCGGCGATGGTCGCGGTCATGGCGCTCAGCTTCGCGGCGCTGGCGGCGGCGGGCCCGCTGATGCGCATCCTGGGCGACAAGGTGGAGGCGGTGATCACCCGCCTGCTCGGCGTGCTGCTGGCGGCCCTGGCGGCGCAGTACGTGATCGACGGGGTGAAGACGGTCCTGCTGCAATAGGGCGAATTCATCGCCCGTTCAGCGGCTTGGACCAGTCTTGGCCCTTCTTCTGCAAAGGAGGGTGCGATGATCCGCCTGCTGTCTGTCTGCTGTGCAGGAGCGCTGTTTCTGGCTGGAGCCGGGGCGCAGGCCCACACTGTCGGCCCTCCTGCCCCGCGCCCCGGCAACGCGCCTTTCGATGCGGCCCGGCAAAGGGCGGACGAGGCGACCTACCGCATCGATCTTGGGCAGGCCGACAGACGCGTTGGCAAGGCGATTCGCGAAGGGCGCGATTCCGGGCGACTCTCGAAAGCCGATGCCAAGGGACTGCGCAAGGAACGGACGCAGATAGACAGTCTGGCGCAGCGCTACGGCAGCGACGGCCTGTCGCCGCAGGAGGCGGACGAACTCTACATGCGCTCCCGCGTACTGGAGAGCCAGGCCAGGCTGCCCGGTGCGAGCAAGGGCAAGCGCTGAGATTTTCGCGGCACCGGCCCGAGTCCTTGTTGAGTGCGCCTTCGGCATCCGTCGAAGGCTTGCGGCACCGGCCCACGCCCCCACCCACCACCCAACGGTAGTATCCTGCGGGTGGTGGGTGGGGGCGTGGGCCGGTGCCGCGAAATTCGCCAAAGGCGAATTTCCAGACAAACCTACTGCAACGTCACGCCTTCATCGTCGTCGTCGGAATGGCGGCCGAAGAACTGCATGAGCTGCACCAGCAGTTCGCAGCGCGCGGGTAGGGTTTCGGCTTCGAGCAGGGCCTGCTTGGCAGCGGCATCGAAGGGCGCGATCTGGGATACGCCGTTGATCAGCGACTGGTCGTCGAGGCGCCCGACCTGATCCCAGTCCACGGCGTAGCCCTGGGCATCGGCGAACCGCTTGGCTTCGCGCTCGAAGCTGGCCCGCTCGATCGGGGCCAGCACTTCGTCGTCGCGCTCGGGCAGAAGCTCGGCCTCGATCTGCCGGAACGGCGTAGTCACGTCGAGTTCGCGCAGCATACGGAAGCGCGTCTCGCCGGTGAGCACGATGTTGAAGCACCCGTCTTCCAGTGCCTCGACATCGCCGATCCGGCCCAGGCAGCCGATCGAGAACAGCGGCGCGCCCTCCGCCGGGCGCTGCGGCTGGATCATGCCGATGCGCCGGTCGCGCGCCAGGGCGTCACTGACCATCGCCCGGTAGCGGGGCTCGAAGATATGGAGCGGCAATTGCAGCCCCGGATAGAGCACCGCGCCGGGCAGCGGGAAGATGGTGATTCGCGCCACCGTCAGCCGAACAGGACGGTGGAGAGCTTGCGCCGCGTGGCGGCAACCCAGGGATCTTCCAGGCCGGTCGCCTCGAAGATCTGGAGCAGCTTGGCGCGCGCGGCGCCTTCGTTCCATTCGCGGTCGGCGGCGACCATGCGCAGCAGCGTTTCCGCAGCGGCATCGCGCTCTCCGGCGGCGAAGGCGGCATTGGCGAAGGCGAGCTGCGCCTCCATGTCGGCCGGACGCTCGGCGGCGGCGGCGCGCAGCGCGGCCAGTTCGCTGTCCTCGGGCTTATCCTTGGCGAGCGCCAGCGCGGTGCGGGCGCGTTCCAGCAGCGGATCGGCGGCCACTGCGCCTTCAAGGCTGCCAAGCACCTGCTCCGCCTCGTCGAGGCGGCCCGCAAGAACGAGCGCGCGCACTAATCCGGCGATCACTTCGGCATTGTCGGGCGCGAGTTCGAGGATCTGCATGAAGATCGAGGCCGCCCGCTCACCGTCGCCTCCGGCCAGCGCTTCCTCGCCCATGGCGATCAGCGGGGTGAGGTCCTGCTGCGGTTCGGCGCCGTCCGCCTGGACGGGAAGCTGCGTGAGCAACTGGTCCAGCGTCTGCTTGAGCTGCGATTCGGTGCGGGCATTGGTAAGGTCCGCCACCGGCTGGCCCTGGAAGATCGCGTAGACCGTGGGGATCGAGCGCACCTGGAACTGCGATGCGATGAACTGCTCTTCATCGACATTCACCTTGGCCAGGACCACGCCCTTGTCGGCATAGTCTTCGGCCACCTTTTCCAGCACTGGCGTCAGCGCCTTGCAGGGGCCGCACCATTCGGCCCAGAAATCGAGGATCACCAGCTTCGTCATCGACGGTTCGGCCACCGTCTTGCGGAACCGGTCGACCGCCTTCTGTTCGTCGAGGTTGAGACCCATGCTGGCCAAGATACTTGCTCCCGTGAAAATCGAATGGCCCCCTAGATCGGCCTTCGGGACGGTTTTGTGAAGGGTTCATGTGAGGTTGCGTTAAAGCGGCCGGTGCCGCTTCCGGGCGATAGCCCGGACAAAGATCCTCTTATTCGGCCCTTTTGAAAATTCTTTCGATTTTCCTCTTGCCGACCCCGAAAGGCACTGCTAGTGGCGCGCCTCCACCCCGGACCTGCCGGAAACTCCAGCAGGTCTTGAACGTCAGAGCGGGCGTAGCTCAGGGGTAGAGCACAACCTTGCCAAGGTTGGGGTCGAGGGTTCGAATCCCTTCGCCCGCTCCAGTTCATACAGGGATTTTCCGGTTCGCCGGAAGATTTCCGAAACGCCGAGCGGGCGTAGCTCAGGGGTAGAGCACAACCTTGCCAAGGTTGGGGTCGAGGGTTCGAATCCCTTCGCCCGCTCCAGTTTCCTTCGGTGGAAATCCACACATTCCAGAATATCGCCACCGCATGCAGGTGGTTTTCCTGATTCCCGCGATCATTCGCGGTGAAGCTTGTTCGTGCAGAATCTCTCCCGGCATTTCGCGGAGGGAATGTGAGCGGACTGGAAGCGCTGCTGATCAAGGCAAAGGGCGCGGCAAGGCGGGGTGAGACGGACAAGGCGCGTGCGCTCTATCATGAGGCGCTGGGCCGGTTTCCTCACAATGGCCGGGTCAGGGCGGCGCTTGATGCTCTCGATGCACCGGATGGCCCGGCCCTGGCCGAACTCGATGCGATGATAGCCGCCTACCGCGCCGGGCGCATGGACGAGGCGGCGCGGGAAGGGGCGCGGCTTGCCGAACGCTTTCCGCACAGCTTTGCCGTTCGCAACCTGCACGGCGCGGCGCTTCTGGCGCTGGACAGGCTTCCGGCGGCGGAGCAGGCCTTCCGCAAGGCCATCGAGGCCGATCCCGAGGCGGGGGCATGTCGCAACAACCTGGCCATCACCCTGCGTCGCCAGAGCCGCTTCGCCGAAGCCGAAGCGATCTACCGCGAAGTGATCGCCCGCCTTCCCGGCTATGCCGATGCCCATTTCAATCTGGCCAACCTGCTCGATGCGCAGGAGCGCCGGGCCGAAGCCGAAGCGGGATTTGCGCAGACGGTCGCTCTCGATCCCGATTACACCGAGGCGCATTACAACCTGGGCAACCTGCTGGCGAAGCGCGGCGCACGAGCGGAGGCGATAGCGGCCTACAGGCGCGCGGTCGTGCTGCGGCCCGACCATGCGCTGGCCTGGAACAACATGGGCGGCGAACTGCTGCAACGCGATCGGCTGGACGAGGCGCTCGCCGCCTATGCACGGGCGCTGGAGGCGGACCCCGCCTATACGCAGGCCATGGTCAATCGCGGCAAGGCGCTGGTGCTCAAGGGCGATCTTCCCGAAGCCATCGCCGCTTTCCGGCAGGCCTGGGCGCTCGACCCGGCCGACCGATCCGCGCTGCTCCAGGCCCTGTTCGAAGAGGCGCACATCTGCGACTGGAAGGACCGCGCCCAGTTCGCGCTGACGCACGGACCTTCCGCCGCCGCCGTCCAGCCCTTCGCCGCGCTGCCCTTCGTCGACGATCCGGCGCACCAGTATCGCCGCTCGCTCGCCTGCGCGGGCATGAAGTTCGGACCGCCGCCGCAAAGCCTGCCCATTCCCACGCTATCTGCCGATGGACGCATCCGAATCGGCTACTTCTCGGCTGATTTCCACGACCACGCGACGATGTACCTGATGAGCGGCCTGTTTCGCGAACATGACCGCAGCCGCTTCGACATCCGCTTCTACAGTTATGGGCCGCGTTGCGATGGCGATCCCTCGCGCCGGGCACTGCGTGGTCATGCAGATGCCTTTACCGAGATCGGGCACCTGACGGACGCCGAGGTGGTCGATCGTGCCAGGGCCGACGGGCTTGATATCGCCGTCGACCTCAAGGGCTATACGCGCGGCACCCGCACCGCGCTGTTCGGCCAGCGGCTCGCACCCGTGCAGGTCAGCTACATGGGCTACCCCGGTACGATCGGTCATCCCTGCATGGACTATTTCATCGGCGACGCCGTTTCCCTGCCGCCAGGCGGCGAGGCCTGGTTCACCGAGAAGATCGTTCGGCTACCGCATTGCTATCAGGCCAACGACGACCGGCGCATCATCGCTCCCGACCGGCGCGGGCGCGAGGGCTGGGGCCTGCCGGAGCGCGGCTTCGTGTTCTGCTGCTTCAATCACACCTACAAGATCTGCCCGGATGCGTTCGATATCTGGATGCGGCTGCTCGGCCAGGTCGACGGGAGCGTGCTCTGGCTCCTGCGGTCCAATCGCTGGGCGGAGGATAACCTGCGGCGCGAAGCCATGGCGCGGGGCATCGATCCTGCGCGGCTGGTGTTTTCCGCCGGGGTTCCGCACGGCGAGCACCTGGGACGCCTGGCGCTGGCCGACCTGTTCCTGGATACGTTCGCCGTGGGTGCCCATACGACCGCCAGCGACGCACTCTGGAGCGGTTTGCCGGTGTTGACGATGACGGGGCACCAGTTTGCCGCGCGGGTGGCGACGAGCCTTGTCCATGCGGTGGGTTTGCCGGAACTGGCGGTGCCGGACCGCAACAGCTACGAGGCAACGGCGCTCGCCCTGGCGCATGATCCGAGAGGCCTCAGGGATCTCCGCGAGCGTCTCGCCGCCCATCGGCTGACTTCGCCGCTGTTTCGTACCGCTGATTATACTCGCGGGGTGGAGGCGGCGTTCGAGCAGATGCACCGGCGGCGGTTGGCGGGGCTTTCGCCGGATCATTTCGAGGTTGCTTAGGCGGGGTTCTGAGGTGGGGTGTCGTCCCGGACTTGATCCGGGACCGCTGGCCGTGACCGGCCCACCTCTAGGCAGGGCAGCTTAACACAAGGGTTCGCCTAAAGAACTGCCAGCGGTCCCGGATCAAGTCCGGGACGACGTTCTTCTCAAAACGAAATCACCGCTTCTCCGATGGCTTCCCATACCTGCCCGAGTTGATCGTCGGTGATGCAGTAGGGCGGCATGACGTAAACGGTGTTCCCCAGCGGCCTCAGCAGCACGTCCCGCTCGCGGAAGAAGGCCATGAGGCGCGGGGCGAGGTCGCTCATGTAGCCGCTGGTGCCGGAGGTCTTGAGGTCCAGCGCGGCGACCGTGCCGATCGTGCGGGGATTGTCGAAGTGGCAGAACTGGCCGAGCTTCTCGATCCAGGCGGCCTGCTTGCCCGCGAGTGTGGCGATGCGGTCCAGCACCGGCTCCTCGCGCCAGATCGCGAGGTTGGCGGCGGCGGCGGCGCAGGCGATCGGGTTGGCCGTATAGCTGGAGGAGTGGAAGAACATCCGCGCGCGGTCGGTGGAATAGTGCGCCTCGAAGATCGCCTCGCTGGCCATGGTGACGGCAAGGGGAACCGCGCCGCCGGTCAGGCCCTTGGAAAGGCAGAGGATGTCCGGCACCACGCCTGCCTGCTCGCAGGCGAGCAGGGTGCCGGTGCGGCCCCATGCGGTCATCACTTCATCGGCAATGAACAGCACGCCGTGGCGGGCGCAGATCGCCTGCATGGCGGCCAGCGTTTCCGGTCCATAGACCAGCATGCCGCCCGCGCCGAGAATGAGCGGCTCCACGATCAGCGCGGCCGTATCCGGCTGGCGGCACAGTACCTCCAGCGCGTCCAGCGTGGCCTGTTCGGCGCCTGCCGAGGGGAAGGGGATGCGCCCCACGTCGAACAGCAGCGGCTCGTAAGGCTGGTTGAACACGCCGCGCTCGCCCACCGACATCGCGCCGATGGTGTCGCCGTGATAGGAATTTTCCATCACCACGATGCGGTGCCGGTTTTCGCCGCGCCAGTGCCAGTAGCCGAGCGCCATCTTCAGCGCGACTTCCACGCTGGTCGAACCCGAATCGGAGAAGAATACCCGCGTCAGGCTTTCGGGCATGATCGCGCGCAGGCCCGCCGCGACCTGTTCGGCCGGTTCGTGCGTCCATCCGGCGAAGATGATCTGGTCCAGCTTCTGCGCCTGTTCCGCGATGGCGGCCCTGATACGCGGGTGCGAATGGCCGTGGGTGGTCACCCACCATGACGAGACCGCGTCCACCACCGCCCGTCCGTCCGCCGTGTGGAGCAGCGCGCCTTCGGCATGGGTGACGAGGGGGACCGGCTCTTGCAGGCCGTGCTGGGTGAAGGGATGCCAGACCGATGATGTCATGCCCTGAAGTCCCCGATGTTGAAGTTTTCCGCGAAAGCGCGCGCCAGCGTCTCGGGCGTCAGCGTATCGAGACGCGGCAGGCGGCCGAGGCGGCGGACGCCGGCCATGGCGCAGATCGTGGCCTCGCTGTCTTCCACGGAATCGCCGACGAAGGCCACGCCCAGCACGGTGACGCCGCGTGCGCGCAGCGCCTCGATCGAGAGCAGCGAATGGTTGATCGTGCCGAGCACGGTGCGCGCCACCAGCACGACAGGGGCATTCCACCGTGCGAACTGGTCGGCATAAGTCATCGTGCGGCTGAGCGGGACCATCACCCCGCCGGCGCCTTCGACCACCAGCGGTCCCGCCACTTGCGGCAGGGCGAGGCGCGTGGGATCGATTTCCACGCCGTCGATCTCGGCCGCGAGGTGCGGAGAGCAGGGGGTGGCGAGGCGATAGGCTTCGGGCAGGATATGATCGGCGGGCAGGCCGGAAAGCCGCGCCACGCGGTCTCCATCGCCGCCGTCTTCTTCCAGCCCTGCCTGAACCGGCTTCCAGTAATGCGCGCCAAGAGCGCCAGCCAGCGCGGCGGCGAAGACGGTCTTGCCGATTTCGGTATCGGTTCCGGTGATGACGATAGGGTTCATGCGGTGCTCAATTCGTTCGGTGTAGATGGCAGGTCACGACTTCGTAAGTCACGTTGCATCCGCTTTGGGCGAAACGCGCCATGACGCGGCGAAGGCGGCCCGGCGAAAGCGGGCGATGGTCCGCTTCGGCGGTCTGGGCGCCGATGGCTTTCAGGGCATGGAGGAAGGCCAGCGGGCTGGGGTGATGCTCGACGTGGTTCTCCACCCCATGCAGCAGATCGCCGAAGTCTGCCACGGACGCGAAGCGCGGCGTGCCGGGGGCCAGCCCTTCCGCCTCGTGCGCCGCGCGCCATTCCGCGAAGCTGCCGGGGCCGAGCGTGGTCATCATCAGATGCCCGCCCGGCGCCAGCCAGCCCGCAAAACGGCGCAGCGCGGCGGGAGCGTGGTCGAACCACTGGACGGCAAGGCTGGAACAGATGAGGTCGAAGGGGCCTTCTTGCGGGTGCCCGTATTCGCCGTCCAACTCGGCATAGCGATAGCCTGCGCTTTCGCCGATGCGTGCGCGGCACCGCTCCAGCATCGCGGGCGACAGATCGGTGACGAGCCAGTCGCCGCCAAGCCCGGCCAGCGCCTGCGTCAGGAAGCCGGTGCCGCAGCCGATCTCCAGCACGCGCGGGTTCTCCGGCAGATCGAGCGCGGCGATGCGGGCGGCCAGGGCCAGGGCCACCTCGCGCTGGACGCGGGCGTTGCCGTCATAGTCCGGGGCGGCGGCAAAGGCGCGGCCGACGCGTTCGCGCGGGACGTTCATGCCATTCTTCCGATTGCCTCGCGCACCACCCGGGCACAGAATTCGGGAGCTTCGATCGGCAGGAGATGACCGCCCTCGCAAGGGATCGAAAGCGGTGAAGCGGCGGCAAGCGCCTGCGCGCGCATCGCTTCGGGCAGGAGCGGATCCCGCGTGCCCTGAAGCGAGACGACGGGAATGGAGGGCACGGGCGCGTACTCGTCGCGCAGGCGGATGAGGTCGCCGTGCAGCACGTCGGTATCGATCGTGCCGAATTCCGCATTCGCGCCGCACAGGCGGCGGAAGTCGGCCAGGACGGTTCGGGGATCCTCCCCGAAGCGGCGCAGCATGCGGTCCAGCACGCGCACCGGCACGCCCGCATGGCCCGGAGCGGCGGAAAAGCGCTCGAAACCGTTGATCGCGACCAGTCCGAAAAGGTCCGCTGGAGGATCTGCCAGAACCCGCATCGTCCCGAAGGAATGCGTGACGGCAAGGCAGGGACCGTCCACCAGGGCAGGGCGGGGCTCTCCGAAGTAGCCGCGATCGTCGATGACTTGTGGCAGGTCCGCCAGCAGACGCGATAGCGGTGCCCAGAACGCGGCATCGAAGCCCCAGCCATGCACGAAGAGCAGTCTCACCGGCAGGCCTCGATCGTATTCAGCAGGCTGTCCACGTCGGCTTGCGAATGGGTGGCCCGCAGCGCCAGGCGCAGGCGGCTGGTGCCGGGGGGGACCGTCGGCGGGCGTATCGCGGAAGCGAGCAGGCCGTGTTCCTCCAGCTTGCGGGACAAATCGAGCGCCGCGGCTTCCGGGCCGATCACGGCCGGGACGATCTGCGTGCTCGATGCGCCGTGGTCTATGCCGAGCGTGGCAAGGCCGCCGCGCAGGTGTTCGCCCAGCGCGGCGAGATGGGCGCGCTCCGCGTCCATGCCCGGGACGAGGTCGATCGCGGCGTCGATCGCGCCGAGCACGGCGGGCGGGGGCGCGGTAGTGAAGATGAAGCCGCTGGCGGCATTGATCAGATAGTCGATCATGACCCGCGAACCGGCGACATAGGCGCCGAAGCCGCCCAGCGCCTTGCTGAACGTGCCCATGATCAGGTCGATCCCGCCGGGGACCAGTGCAGAGAGGCCCGCGCCGGAGGGGCCGAGCACGCCGGTCGCATGGGCCTCGTCCACGAAGAGGAAAGCCTGGTGGCGCTCGGCGATGGCGGCGAGGCGAGCGATGTCGGCACGGTCGCCGTCCATCGAGAATACGCTCTCGGTAAGGATCAGCCGGGCCGGGGCCTGCGCGCCCTTGCCGGCGAGCAATTCCTCCAGATGGTCGAGGTCGTTGTGGCGGAAGCGGTGCTGACGCGTGCCGGAAATGGCAAGGCCGGCGTGCATGGAGGCGTGGATCAGCCGGTCGGTGAAGACCGCCGCGCCGGGCACGGCGGCAAGCAGCGCGGGGATGACCGCGGCATTGGCCTGCCAGCCGCTGGCGAAGATCAGTGCCGCCTCGGCATGTTTGAAGCGGGCGATGCGCGTTTCGAGCGCGAGATGGTCCTCGCTGGTTCCCGTTACCAGCCGCGAAGCCCCGGAGCCTGTGCCATGGGCCTCTGTCCAGTCGCGCGCGCGCGCGATCAGCAGCGGATGGCGGGCCAGGCCGAGGTAGTCGTTGCTGGAAAAATCCACCATCACGCGCCCGCCGCGATGGATCCGTCCGCCGCCTTCCAGCGCGGCAGGGCGCAAGGTCCGGCGTTGTCCGGCGCGGTCGATCCGATCGAGCGCCGCCGTGAAGAAGGAATCGAGCCTGCTCATCGTGTCAGCCGGTATGGCAAGCAGGCTTTGGGCACAATGGCCTGAATGGGGGCCTGAGCAGGGAGCTGAGCCCGGTTTTGGAAAACCCGTGAGCATCCCTGGTTAACGCGGCGTCAGGCATCGCGGGATGGATGGAGGCTGGGCCGGGACAGACCGAATCCGCCCGACTTGCTTACCACCCGCCCCGAATCCTAGGCCTTTCAGGCTCAACACAGCTGTCTAAAATCAAGGATCTATCATGAAATTCCGCCCCGCCGCCCTCGCAAGCGCCTTTGCGACTCTCGCTGCCGGTGCCGTTTTCGCCGCCGCGCCTGCCGCGGCGCAAGTGACGGCCGAAGCCAATGTCGCCCGCGCCGAAGGGGACTGGGGCGGCGAACTGGCGCTGGGCGTGCCGGTGATCTCGGACGGCGGCTTCAGCATCACCCCTGCCGCGGGCGTATTCTTCCACCACCGCGACCATCCCGGCTATTTCAACGAGGATTCGCAGTGCTTCAGCAAGTCCAGCGGCGACCGCGTTTCCGACGGCAAGTGCGACAACTCGGGCACCAAGATCTTCGGCAAGGTGGAGGCCATGTACCGCCTGCCGACCTCGCTGGGCTTCGGGGTTGGCGCGCGCCTGATCGGTGACGATGTCAGGGCCTATGGCACCGTGTCGATGCCGCTCCTTCCGCGCATCGATGTGAAGGGCAACTTCGGCGACCACTATCTGGCGGCGGGCCTCCAGGCGCGTTTCTGAGTTTCAGAGGGATAGTGCAGGCTCCGGGCTCCTTCAGGCGTCCGGGGCGGCCCTGCAATTCACCAGCTTTCCAGAAGGTCCAGATAGGCCACCACATCGTTGTCGGTGGCGATGAAAAGACCGTCCTGCACCTCTTCGCTCTGCCGGGCGGCCACGTCCATGGCTTCCGACAGGGTTCCATAGAACAGCGTATTCGCGCCGCCGCCCTCGGAGGCCGCGTCGAGATGATAGAGGCGCACGCTGGCTTCGAGATAAGTCGTGCGCATCAGTCTTCCGCCTGCTCGCGTTTCGCGCCGTCCACGATGCGGTCCAACCGCAGCTGCTCGGCTTCGGCCGCGCCACGCTCGGCGCGGGTCTGTCCGTGACGGGCGCGGCTGGCCTCCGCCTGCCGCTTTGCAGTATCGCGGGCCTTGGCCTTGCGAGCCATGCGCAGATTGATGATTTCGGCCATAGCCGTCTTCTACAGCGGCAACCTGCGCGTTGGAAGGGCGTGCAATCTTATTGGTTGGTTTGAAAGATGCCCGTGGGGCATTTTTCAAACAGACTCTCAGAACGAGATGTTCAGCAGCCTGCCAATGAAGATCAGCACGATCGCTCCGATCACCGAGGCGAGGCAACCGGCGCGCTGGAAGTCCGCCTGTCCGCGCGTGGTGACGAGACCGGCGATAAGCGAGCCACCGATGCCGAGCAGGATCGTCGCGATCCAGCCCATGTCGACGGCTCCGGGATAGAAGAAGCGCGCCAGAACGCCGATGATGAGGCCGCTGATGATGGCGCTGATGATATTGATCATGGTCGTAGTGGATCCTTTGAAAAATGCCTGAAGGGCATTTTTGAGCGGCACCGGCCCACGCCCCCACCCGACCTCCCATCAGGATACACTCGTGGGAGGTCGGGTGGGGGCGTGGGCCGGTGCCGCAAAATCCGCCTGCGGCGGATTTTCAAGGTAGAAGCTCCGAATGGCGAAACGGTTGCAATCGAAGCGCAGCGGATTCGACCCAAAGAGATGGGGAAATGCGGGGCAAGTATCTCGACAGCGGGGAAATGTCCGAAAAACGGGGACTCGCTTCGTCGCAAGCGCGATTCGTTTCGCCGCCGTTTTATGTGGAAAAATTTTTAGCGGCAGCCTCGAAATAGGCACTTGCATCAGGGGCCGGTGAAGGAGTTCCCACGCGTCGCGAGACCCCCTTGCGTGTAAAGGGGCAAGACTTGCCGGGCCTTTCGGCGGACCTGCCCCCCTTGCGCCAGATTTCAGAACAGGCACTATGGGTTGTGGCGCGTCGATCGCGGGGCATCTAGACCTAGAGAAATCGTCCTTGGGCAGTCAGGTGTCCCGAAAGGCGGTTTTCCGGTGTTCGGGACCTTCTGCGAGAAGCGCGCGCCGGGGTTCGCAAGAGAAGTTCGTTCTCTATTTGTGCCTGTTTGTGGTATGTTGGACAGCTTTCGCTTCCAGCGAATCGCATCGGGTCTCGGGCGGCTTCGGCGCAATGCTGAACGCGCTTCTTGGCGCTTCGATGACGACCGGCCGGTGGCCGGAATTCGGCTCCGAAATGGGCCGGTTTGAGCAAAACGGGGGCGACAATTGGATTTCAGGAACGGAAGCGACGCTGACGTGAACAGCTCCGACAGTATGCAGGCAGATATGATTCAGGATGACGGGCAGGTTGAGATGCCCGGTTTCGAGCTTTCGCCCCGGACTCCGGCGGCTCCTCCGGCGGCTCCCACAGCGGCTCCGGTCTTTGAACAGGATCTCGTGGTCCCGGCCGAGGAAACTCAGCCTGAACGCGTGGCCGAGCGGGTGGCCGAACGGGCTAGGCCTGTGAGAAAGACGGCGAAAAAGGAAAAGGAGGCGGGCGAGAGCCCGGCAATCGCGATGGACAAGACCGATACCGCTACGGCCGCTCTTGTGGCCGACGCCATGCTGGCGGCCGTTGCCGCCGCTCCCGAGGCGGCCGCCGCGAAGGCACGCCCCGATTCGAAGACGATCAACGCGCGGCGCTTCACCGTCGTTACCGACGATTCGCGTGATGCGCTGCTGACCGACTTCGGCAAGGAAACGCTCGACGACCGTTACCTTCTGCCCGGCGAGAAGTATCAGGACCTCTTCGCCCGCGTGGCCGATGCCTATGCGGACGACCAGGAACACGCCCAGCGCCTCTACGACTATATCTCGAAGCTGTGGTTCATGCCCGCCACCCCCGTTCTTTCGAACGGCGGCACCGGCCGCGGCCTGCCGATCTCGTGCTACCTCAACTCGGTGGACGACAGCCTCGAAGGCATCGTTTCCACCTGGAACGAGAACGTCTGGCTCGCCTCTCGCGGCGGCGGCATCGGCACCTACTGGGGCAACGTGCGCGGTATCGGCGAGCCGGTGGGCCTCAACGGCAAGACCAGCGGCATCATTCCTTTCGTGCGCGTGATGGATTCGCTGACCCTCGCGATCTCGCAGGGGTCGCTGCGTCGCGGTTCGGCGGCCTGCTATCTCGACGTCTCGCACCCGGAAATCGAGGAGTTCCTCGAAATTCGCAAGACCAGCGGAGACTTCAACCGCAAGGCGCTCAACCTGCACCACGGCGTGCTGCTGACCGACGAATTCATGGAAGCCGTGCGCGACGGCCGTGACTTCGATCTCAAGAGCCCCAAGGACGGTTCGGTGCGCGGCACCGTCCACGCCCGTTCGCTGTTCCAGAAGCTGGTCGAGGTCCGCCTTGCCACCGGCGAGCCTTACTTGGTGTTCTCCGACACCGTGAACCGCATGATGCCCAAGCATCACCGCGATCTCGGCCTCAAGGTTTCGACCTCGAACCTCTGCTCGGAAATCACGCTGCCCACCGGCCGCGACCACCTCGGCAACGACCGCACGGCCGTGTGCTGCCTCTCCTCGCTCAATCTGGAAACCTGGGAAGAGTGGAAGGGCGAGAAGCGCTTCGTGGAAGACGTGCTGCGCTTCCTCGACAACGTCCTGCAGGACTATATCGACCGTGCGCCGGACGAGATGGCCCGCGCCCGCTATTCGGCCGCGCGCGAGCGTTCGGTCGGCATGGGCGTCATGGGCTATCACTCCTACCTCCAGAAGCGCGGCATCGCCTTCGAGAGCGCGATGGCCAAGGCGCTGAACATGCAGATGTTCCAGCATATCGCCGCCAAGGCGGACGAGGCCTCGCTGCTGCTCGCCAACGAGCGCGGCCCGTGCCCGGACGCTGCCGAAATGGGCGTGATGCAGCGCTTCAGCTGCAAGATGGCGATCGCGCCCACCGCGTCGATCTCGATCATCTGCGGCGGTACGTCGGCCTGCATCGAGCCGATCCCGGCCAATATCTACACCCACAAGACGCTCTCCGGCTCCTTCGTGGTGAAGAACCCGTACCTGCAGAAGCTGCTCGCCTCGAAGAGCAAGGATTCCAACAATGTGTGGAATTCGATCCTGGAGCACGGCGGCTCGGTCCAGCATCTCGACTTCCTGACGCCGGACGAGAAGGCGGTCTACAAGACCAGCTTCGAGATCGACCAGCGCTGGCTGCTCGAATTCGCGGCGGACCGTACCCCCTATATCGACCAGGCACAGTCGCTGAACCTGTTCATCCCGGCCGACGTCGACAAGTGGGACCTGATGATGCTGCACTTCCAGGCCTGGGAGAAGGGCATCAAGTCGCTCTACTACTTGCGCTCGAAGTCGGTGCAGCGCGCGGGCTTCGTGGGCGGCGGCGGCGTGGAGGCGGACAATACGCCCGAAGCGCCCAAGTTCGAGATCGGCGAGACGACCGACTACGACGAGTGCCTTGCCTGCCAATAAATTGACGATTTCAGGAAAACCCCGGCGGGCTCGTCTCGCCGGGGTTTCTTCTTGCCCGTGCGCCATTCATTTTTGCGTCATTCCGCGCTAAGGGCCGCGCCATGCAGAATGGCTGTGCTTCCCTGACCCCCTCCGGCGATAGCGCCGGCCGCGCGAATATATGCGTGGCGGCGCTCTATCAGTTCACCCGCTTCGCGGATTTCGCCGCGCTGCGCGCGCCGCTCCTGGCGCTCTGCGAGGAAGAGGGTATCAAGGGCACCCTGCTGCTCGCGGCGGAAGGCATCAACGGCACGATCGCCGGCAGCCATGAAGGCATCGGACGCGTGCTCGCCCATGTGCGGGCCCTGCCGGGCTGCGCCGATGTGGACGTGAAGCTCTCCGGCGCGGAAGACATGCCGTTCCACCGCATGAAAGTCCGCCTCAAGCGCGAGATCGTGACGATGGGCCAGCCCGACGTCGACCCGCTCCTGGTGGTCGGCACATATGTCGAGCCGCAGGACTGGAACGCGCTGATCTCCGATCCCGATACGATCGTGATCGATACCCGCAACGATTACGAAGTGGCAGTCGGTACGTTCGCGGGCGCGATCGACCCGCGCACCGCGACTTTCCGCGACTTTCCCGAGTGGTTCCGCACCGAGCGCGAGAAACTGCTGGCGGCACGGGGCGAGGGCGGCAAGGCGCCGAAAGTCGCGATGTTCTGCACCGGCGGGATTCGCTGCGAGAAGTCCACCGCCTTCCTCAAGCAGGAAGGCGTGGAGGACGTCTTCCACCTCAAGGGCGGCATCCTCAAGTATCTGGAGACGGTGCCCGAGGCAGAGAGCCTGTGGGAGGGCGAATGCTTCGTGTTCGACCAGCGCGTCACCATCGGTCATGGGCTGGTTCAGGGCAGCCATGCGCTGTGCCACGCCTGCCGCCGCCCGGTAAACGCCGAAGACCAGGCCTCGCCCCTCTACGAGGAAGGTGTCAGCTGCCCGGCCTGCCATCACGAACGCAGCGACGAGCAGCGCGCCTCCTACCGCGAACGTCACCGCCAGGAAGGGCTCGCGGCCGAGCGCGGCGAACTTCACGTCGGCGCCGTGCGCAAGCCGGAGAACCTCGCCGCGACCGATGACGACTGATCCGATCCTCTACAGCTTCCGCCGCTGCCCCTACGCGATGCGGGCAAGGCTGGCCCTGCTGGTGAGCGGCACGACATGCGCACTGCGCGAGGTGAAGCTCTCCGCCAAACCCGCAGACATGCTGGAAGCCTCGCCCAAGGGCACGGTGCCGGTTCTGGTACTGCCGGACTGCACGGTGATCGACCAGAGCCTCGACATCATGCGCTGGGCCTTGGAGCGCAGAGATCCCGAAAACTGGCTCGCCCGCGAAGACACGGCGCTCATCGCGGCCAACGACGGCCCGTTCAAGCACGACCTCGATCGCTACAAATACCCCGAACGCCACGGCACCGACGCCGCGGTTCATCGCAGCAACGGCTTGGTTTTCCTGCGCCAACTGGAGGAACGCCTGAACGATAACGATCAGCTCTGCGGCCCCACGCGCGGCCTGACCGATATGGCGATCATGCCCTTCATCCGCCAGTTCGCCGCCACCGACCCCGACTGGTTCGCCGCCCAACCCATCCCGCGCCTGCAACGCTGGCTGGACGCCCATCTGGCATCGCCCCTTTTCACAAAGACAATGCGCCGCCTGCCGCCGTGGCAACCCGGAGACGATCCGATACGCTTCGCCGAGGCGGATTGCTGAAGATCTGAAATGTAAGGAAAGTGGTGCCGCTTACGTGATGCGTGCCCTGGTCCTCGGGGTCGTCGTGCTCATCCATGGCGATTTCTCCTGAGATTTCAGTAGTGGGA
>NZ_MSQB01000028.1 GCF_002149965.1 Novosphingobium panipatense
CCACCTTCGATCTCGTAATCCATCGCCGCTCCTATCCGAGTGGCAATCAGCCCTTCATCCCGCAACCGCGCAAGGAGGCCTCGGCGGCGCGTTTGCGTCGATGCCCGAGCTATGTACCTGTGATGGAATCAAAAACGCCCCCGAAGCTATGGCTTTGGAGGCGTTGCAATTTGCTATGGTTGCGGGGGAGGGATTAAACCGGGACCGATACTCGAGTTCGTCTCCAATGTCGGCAGCGGTGTTTGCGGGGAACTACAACTGCCGACGTCGCCATTCTCTAGAAGTCGCAATCTGAATAAATTGTAGAAGTCCGCTTAACCGTCCTTGTTTGTGCCTCGCAACCGGAGTGGGCCATGGCGCTAGGGTGAACGGCTGGAGGATGCCGGCGCTGCTGCCTTAAAATATGCGGGGCACAGCGTTCAAAATTCGATCCGCTTTGCAACGCGACATCGATCACTACAGCGCAGCCCTTCACGATTAAGGTCCTGTACAGCGGCAAGGGGCTGGCCAACGCCGACGTGAGGTTGTTCCAGGAAGCCGGGTTCTATGATGGAAAGAAAGTGGCGGCCGACCTCCACACCAATGCGTCGGGCAAGTTCACCGTTACCTCGCCGGATGCCGGTCGCTATCTTCTGCTCGTGCGCCACCGCGACATGGCACCCTCGGGCGCCGCAGCCCACTACTATAGCTATTCCTTCACGCTCGCAGCGATGTAGCTGGCCAATGTTTCCAGCGTTAATTATGTGTCCGCATCGGCTCGTGAAAGACGCTCTCGCCAAAGCGAATTTTCATCCGACGTGCGACCGAACCTGAATATCTGCGCTGCCGCCAAGTAGTCGGACTGTGATAAAGGCCAATTGCCGCCCAGTAATCTTTCGCCGCTCGTAGGCCGGAGAGAAAGATCCATCGCGCAGCTTCGGCGTTGAAGCAGGGATCGAAGCGCAGCCAATGTCGTACCTGCAATTCGGAGTGCCCGACTTGCGCGGCGATGCGCGGCACCCACCAGCTGTTGATCTGCAAGGGGCCAAGATCATGCGAGCCATTGCTATTGCGGACTTCAGCTCCGATCCAGCCTGCTTCCTGGTCTCGCAGGCCCCAAAGCGTCTTCTCCAGCCACGCATGACCCATCGACGCGTGACGGATGCAGGTAGCTATACGCTGTTCCTCCTGCACTTTTTCGGGCGCGGCCATGGCCCGTTCCGGCGATGCTGCCAGCAAGGCAGTGACTGCCCATGTCGTGCTCGAGAGAAGGCGCCACATCACCGTGCCCGCCACGGCGTGGCTCGATGAGATTTCGCGGGAAGCACGGCACGGCCTGGTACTTCAGCCACTGCTATCGGGCCGCCTGTCACCAGGGCAAGCAGCCTCCGCCCGGATAGGATCTCGACGTGGCTGCTGTTACCGATGGATTCTCGGCTCTGCGGCCCTGTTCGGCCGGTATGGATGAAAAGGCCGCGACAGTTGCTGGCCCGGCACAGCGCATTGAAGGCGCTGACATGTTCGGGCCGGATGGCCGTTGCATAGCGCTTGGCCTGGATGAGCCACAGAGCGCCGTCGATCATCACCTTTCCATCAATGCCGCCATCGCCAGTGTAGCGATGGTTTCTGATGACCCTGAAACCACGACGCTCCAAACTTTCGAGCAGCAATTCCTCAAAGGCGAGCGGATCCATGCTTCTTAGCCGGGCGTAGAGGAGCTGGGGCGGTTGCAGGCGATCACGGCGGCGCAGTTGCTGCACCATGAACCTTGCCTGCCTGCGACGCCAGCGATGCCGCAAGGGCACGTGAAAGCGGTGCAGGACAAGGGCCAGGAGCATCAACGCGACAGCGAGCAGGATGAGGAGCATGGGACGAGCCTCTATCGTTCGGGACCGTGGGAGGGTTCGGGTTGAGGTGCGGGGGATGGCGACTGCCGTTCAGCATGCGTCGCCGGGGGCTCGATCCGGGTGCGAGCACGATCGAGAATACCCTCGAGAAACCGGTAGAGGACCTGCGCGACGCTTCGGGCGCCTTCCGCGATATACTCTGCTGTCCCTTGCGGTCCGCGATCCCGGCGAGACAATTGCCTTTCAAGGGCGCGATCTCCACGCGACGCCCGGTCCTTTTCCTGTTCGGCCTTCAGCGTTGCCAGGCGCGCGCGCTGCCGGTTCGTGAACGGGCCGACGCGGTCCTGGTCCATGCGTCCAAGGCCCTCGGTGGAGGAGGTCTTCTCACCCGACTGTCGCTCCAGCTTGGCGACAAGTTCCTTGACGTTGTTCGTCCAGAGCCTGACGCCGTACTTGGCGCGCGTAATGGCAGTGTAGAAGTTCTGGGCACTAACCAGCGGCGAGTCCACGGGCGCCAGCAGGAAGACCCGCGGATAGGTCTTCGACTGGGAGGAATATACCGTCTCGGCATAGCCATGGTCCCAGGTCTTGTGCTCTGTCAGGTTGACCTGCTGTACACGGCCGTCCCGGTCCCATCGTATGGTGGCGAGGTCGCCGTCCAGCTTTTCGACCGTGCCGCGCTCGGCGTTGCGCAGATCGAGATCGCGATTGACCAGTCGCCACTGGATACGATCCCCCTCGGCCAGATCACGCTCTTCGGGGTTGAAGACATTGATGTGCCGGGCCCGTGTCGTCTGCGGATCCCAGCGGATGATGCGACCCTGTTCATCGACAAGGCGCACGACCTGCCGGCCGTTGGGCTCCCGTCCGAGCCCTACGACGCGATAGTCCGTGTGCCGGGCAACGCCGAGACCAGCGATGTCGCGGTCGAAGCGCACCACCTGCCCTGCTCCGTAGAAGCGGCCCATATGTTTTTCGATATCGGTGAAGCCTGCCGGGGCAAGGATCGAGAGCCTGCTGTCTTCGGCTGCCAACCCATTCTCGTTCCTGAGCGCTTCGCGGATCTTGCTGTTGACGATGAGGCGCGTGGCGTTGTCGAGCACGAGGATGTTGGTGCCCGCACGGGAGTCGGGCTTGAGCCTCACCCAGGCGTTGACCACCATCGCGGCCATGGCCTCATTGTCGGTGACGGTCGTCACGCTGTCGAGATTCTTGAGCGACTGCTCGAAATTGCCGGCCCTCGCCTGAGCGACCGCTTCTTTGATCGTACGGGTTTCCTGGCGAACCGCCTCGGTCAGTTCCACCACCGGCAATCCCAGCCGGCGCATCAGCCAGAAGGGCTTGCCTTGTTCGATGGCGCCGGTCTGCTTCTCGTCACCAAGGAACAGGAGCCTTGCTCCGGTTATCCGGCTGATCTCGAGCAGCCTTCTAGCCTGACGGTTGCCAAGCTGACCGGCCTCGTCGAGCACGAGCACATGGCGATCCGTTATGCCATGGCCGCCACGCGCTACAAAGCTGGCGACCGTGTGCGCCTCGATACTGGCCTTTTGCCCCAGTTCCGCAGCCGCCGATGATGTGGGCGCCAATGCTATCAGCGTCGTTCCTGGTTCCGCCGCTTCGCCCAATACCCGCACCAGTGTCGATTTGCCCGAACCGGCAACGCCGTGGATTCCGGTGACGCGATCCCGTGACATAGCGGTCTCGACCAGGGCCCGCTGCTGCTCCGCATTGAGTGTCGTCTTTTCCAGCACGGCCAAGAGCCGGTCGCCCGACGCGATCGGCCGGGCGTCGTCGAGGCCAAGTGCAATATGTTGGGTAAGCGCCAGTTCCAGCCGCCATGACTTGCGGGTGGTGCGTCCATGCGTGAGTACCCTGTCGCCCGTTTGCTCGTGGGTCGGCAGCAGTTTTCGCATGAGTTCATGCATCGCGACCCGAGGACGCAGATCCTCCAGCCGCATTTCCCCGACATGGGCTGCGAGCCCCGTGCGCAGGATATCGCCGAGATTGTTGACGGCTTCGGCGGTTTCGAGTTGCCGCAGGCCGAAAAGGGCAGCGCGTGAAGCCGTGCGTTCGGTAGGGGGAGAATGTTGCCCCTCCCGTTCGCGTGCAACGGCAGCGATTTTATCAAGCGTGTCGAGTTGGTCGCCAGTCCGTTCATGCCATTGTACAGTAAGTTCTTGCGCGCCGATCTTCACCTTGGCCTTGCGGGTGGCATAGAAGGAGGCGCGCTGGGCCTTTTGGCCGACCAGGCCATGTTCCCGGGCATGCTCCTCGATCGCCTCTGCGCGCTGCGAGAAGCGCTCGATGAGCTCCTTGGGCACGCCCCGTATCTCGAATAAGCCAGTGCGAGGATCGAACTCGACCTCATAACCAGCCTCGCGGAGGCTGAAGGCGAGCGCATTGCGATAGATCTGCCCGGCGACGCGCTGCTCACCATACATGACGCGACTTTCCAGGCTCGCCATCGGGTCGCCATCCTGGCGATTGGTCATGTTGAGAACGACCAGATGGGTATGGAGGTGCGGGTCGAGTTCCCGGCTGCCATGCTCGGTGAAGCGCGTGACGAGAATGCGCCCCGTGGTCTCATGAACGATCTTGCCTTCCTCGCGGCGGCGAAGTTGTGCCTGTTCCTCCAGATAGGTGATGGCAGCTGTGACAGCATGTTCATGCGCGGCGAGCACTCGCTCATCCCCTGCCACCAGCGCCATGATGGATACGGATTTCGGGGCATTGACGGCAAAGTCCCAGCCGGGATGATGCTGAATTTGCCCGTCAGTGCGGTGTCGCCCCAGTTGCTGATCGCCGACTTTGCCGGCAAGCAGGTCACGAAACTGCCTGGCGTCGACGGGACCGGAAAGGCCGAGGTCGGCAGCAAGTTTGCCACCCCATTCGGACGGCTCGTTGCCGCCCTTGGTATAATAGTCGCCAACCGTATAATATCGGGCGATATTGGCGGGCTTGCCGTGGAGACGTTGCGGCTGGATCATGCCGGTCGCGACGGTTCGCGCGGACCATCGTCCCGCTCATGTTGCACCAGGTCGGAGCGGATTTCGCCCTGCTTGCCCGCCAGGATCGTCCAGGCGAGCCGGGGCGGAACCGGAAGGTCAGCGTCCTCCTCGTTCAACAGGATGTCTTCAACCCGCTGCGCATCGACGTGCGGCTCAGGCGGCTGGAACAGGTCCCGTTGCTGCGGCGGAGATTGCGGCGGTTGTTCACCGCTCGGCGGCTCGTCTGGGGAACTGGCCGGCGGTTTCGCGGGCGGCGGCGGTGTTTGCGCCGCTTCCCGCTCGATCACCTCTCGGACGCGCGCTTCGGCGTGAGCGATCCGGACGAGCTTCTTCGCCTTATCGATCTGAATGGGGGACTCCGTACGCTCGAGAAAGGCGGGGCCGAGTGAAGGAATTTCGTTGAAACGGCTGTCGAAGCGGACAACCGGCAGATTGCGGCCGAAGCGCAGAAATCCGACCAGGTTGGGCAGGTTGGTGACTTCGGTCGGCATCACCAGCGGCCGCGTCACCTGCATCCGCGAGAGGTTGACGCCATCACGCATGTCGTTGACGCCATAGGACATGCCCTCATTGGCCTCGACCTGCTCGACCTGACCCAGATTCTCCGACACATGTTTGGCCGTCGCGGTATCGTTGGCCCGTAACGCTACCCATGTGGAACAGTAGCCGGTGATGGCAGCGGCATCCTGAATGCCGTAAGTGGCTTCAAGCTGGGGATAGGACTGGAACCCCAATATGCCGCAGCCGCCATATTTGCGGGCCCGGGCAAGGAAGTCGGACAGTGACGGCAGCTTCTGGAGCGTCGGCAGCTCGTCGATCACGCAATAGAGGCGGCGATCGCGGTCGGGCGTGAGGCTCATGATCGCGCTGATCGCGATATCGAGCCAGACGGTGATCAGGGGCCGCAACGACGGCAACTGATCTGCCTTGACGGTGATGAAGAGCCAGCTCCCTTCCTGCCCCTTCTCCACCCAGTCGCGGATCGAAAAGCCATCTTCGGTATCGTCGAGATACCCGAAGCTGCGCATGACCGACGCGAGTTCCGCTTGAATGCCTGCCGACGTCCTTTCACCTTCGGTGCTGATAAAGGCTGCTGCATCCGTCCCGGACACGAAAGCGGCGAGATCCTTGAGTTTGGAGCGTAGCAGCCGGTCGAGCAGCACCGAGACATAGGTGTGCTTCTGCCGCGCGACCTTGCGCATGACCGCGACTAGGGTGCCTCGCGCGGCCTTGGCCCAGAATGGATCGCCATGCTTGTCGGGGATCGTCGACTCGGCGATCTGATCATAATGATAGTCGCGCGGCACATCGACCCAGGGCGACCAGCGCGCCGTGCGCTGGTCGAGCGGATTGAGCAGCATGTCCGTGCCTTGGCGATAGAATTTCTCGACGAAAGTACCCGCCGTGTCATAGACGATCGCTCGCCTTCCCGACTTGCGAATGCCATCGAGCATGCCGTTGATGAGGTTGGTCTTGCCTGTCCCCGGCGCCCCGCACAGAAGGATATGTTCGGGTTCGAAGGCTTCCGGGACCGGGACATTGCCTACGATCAACGGTCCCTTGCCTTGCCGCCAGAGTGCGCGCTTCACTTGCCTGATGGTACCGAAGCGGGCGCCGCGCAGATATTCGTTGGAGCCAAGGCCCCTGCCCGTCCGCGTGAAGTAGAACCAGGCCCATCCGAGCATGGCGAGGGTGAAGAGCCCGGATAGAAGAGCGCCGTGCAGAAGATAGATCTCGAACTGGTGCAGCGTCTTCTTTGCCAGGGTCGAAGCGGCCAACCAGTCCGCGGACGTCCAGTAGGATTGGCCTGTCGGCGTGCGAAACTGGACCGGATCGTTGGGGCCGCCCGCTGCGTCGACCTTGATCATCGCCTCCGCGAGCTTGACCAGCACGAAGCGCTCATATTCCGTCGATTTTTCGAAGGCATACCAAAGCGTGCCGATGATCCAGATGATCAACCCGGCCAGCATGGTCTGGTAGAAGACCTGAGTGGTCATGCGGACATTGTGGACGATCGCTTGCCCGCCCCGCGTCCACGATCCCAGCGTATCGTTCCGGAAAATGCTCATGGGCGATCCGCCTCCCCGAGGAGGCCGCGCTCCAGAAGTATGGATCGCGCCTGGGCCATGCCTTGTTCGAGGGCCTTCGGCGACTGCTGGCCCACGGAGGTCGCCAGGATCGAGAGTATCTGGATGGAGGTGGCGAGGATTTCATCTTGCGAGGAGAAGACGTAGCGCTTGCGCTCGTCGACCGCCTGTTCCAGCGCCTGACGGATAAATCCTGACAGAGAGAGGTTCGCGCCACGCGCGCGTCGCATCAATGTTGAGTGCAGCGACTCGTCGAGGCGAAAGTTAACCTTGGGCACGCGATAAATCTCCCAACGGGAAACCTTCGCAGATGTCATGAAGCCCTGATGATTTATCAAAACGTTCGCTCAGGCGCAACCGTCCCAGTATCCATTACTCATAATCATGTGGTTATTCGTTGATTAGGGTGGGTCGTGTCCCGCGAGGTTCCCTAATCGCCACTGTCAACAGCTGATCTCTTATGCGGTTCGTCACGCGCGTGGTGGGCTCCAGGGTTCTCTCCGCGGTCGTCGCGCTGGACGCCGCATGTTAGCGTTCAAAGTAGGGTGAATCTAAGTGGTGTGCGCGGTCCGTGCCGCACTCGCGGGAACGATTTCACCCTCGCTAAGCGTCCCAGGAGGACGCGTTCTGTCGCGCTTGAGTTCAGCGTATTGTTTCGGATTTAGGTCAGGCCATAGCGGCCTCCCGGAAGGCCGTATTGGTACACCACATTGCGTGCAATGTTACCGCCAGCTTCCTGGCCAGCGCGACTTTCGCTTTGCGAGGCCCGGTTCGGCCGGCGATCGCCTGTGCCCACTCACGCAGGCGAGGGCCGCCAAGCTTTCGAGACAAGATCGCATTCGCCGCTTCGTACAGGCATTTCCGAGCGAACCTGTCACCGCTTTTCGAGATGCGCCCGTTCCGGCTGATTTCGCCAGATTCGTAGCGCCTTGGCGTCAGACCGAGATAAGCGCCCGCGCTGGAAGATCGGTTGAAGCGTTCGGCGTCGTCGAACGCTGCAGTTACCGCCATCGCGGTGATCGGTCCGACTCCCGGTGCTGTCATCAAAAGACGTACCGTACCATGCTGTTTGGCTACGGCCTGAATTTTGCCATCGAGAGCGGCAATGTCCTCCACGTTCGACTCCGGCCGAGCGCCGAAGCGGCAATGTCCTCCTACCGCAACGAAGCGGAGGTCGAGTGTGGCGATTACGTTAAGTGGTGTAGGAAGGTTTCCCTGAGAGGGTGGCCACCGTCGATCTTCTGGTAGGGTTCGGATGCGAACTCGAACCTGGAGAAGACGATGACCGATGACAGAATGGCCCTTGTCGAGCTGATTGAGCAAGGGGCTGATAGCGATTTGGTGGGTGAGATGCTGGCATTCGCCGCAGAGCGCATGATGGATCTGGAGATCGAGGCTAAGACGGGCGTGCCTTGCGGATCACGCAGCCCGGAACGGCTGAACCACCGCAACGGCTACCGCGAGCGCGGTTGGGATACGCGAGCTGGCCGGATTGATCTGGCGATCCCGAAGCTTCGAAAAGGCAGTTACTTCCCAAGCCTCCTGGAGCCACGCCGCACCGCCGAGAAGGCCTTGGCGGCAGTTGCCGCGCGACAAACAGGATGAGAGGCCTCTCATCCAGATCGTCGCGCTATAGGGTACGACGACATCCGTTGGCAAGAAAACCGTAATGACGGATGCGATGGAAGCGGTCGGGCAGAGTGTGGAGCAGGAACCGGCGGATAAACTCGTCTGCGGTCAAAGCCATATGCTTTTGGGCATTGCCATGCCGATAGTCGCGCCAACGGAAGGTGACGGTAGCATCGACCATGCTGACGAGACGGCTGTTCGCGATAGCGACACGGTGGGTGTAGCCGGAACGGTCGCATCTCGAAACGCGGAGATAGGTTCACGCGGAAATGCCTATTTGAGGCGGCGAACGCGATCGTCTGTCGGGACCTTGGTGGCCCACGCTTACGCAACTGGTCCAAAGCTATCGCCGAAAGGACAGGAACCCGAAAAGCCAAGGTGGCTCTGGCGCGGAAACTTGCTGTAACATTGCATGCGATGTGGCGCACTAACACGCCCTTCCGGGAGCCAGCGATGGCATAGATCGCAACCGAAACGACACTGATCATCAGCACAACGGAATGCGTCCAGCCGGGACGCGCGGCGAGGGTGAGATCGCTCCCGGGTTAGCGGCAATGACCGCGCACACCACTTCGATCCCCCGAACTGGAACGCAAACATGCGGCACCCGACGCGGTGACCGCGGAGAGAACCCAAGAGCCCGGCACGCAGGATGGATCGCTGAGAAATCAACACTTGACCTTGGCGATTAGAGAACCCCTCGGGACACGATTTCCGCTCGCAATGGCGGCGAGGGTTTGTAGCGCTGCGCATGGTAGGAAGCGGCGGCGTTGGACGACGGTTGATCAGACTGTGATGCGCGGGTTGGATACCGCAAGACCGCGTATTCGTCTCGGGCCTGCCTCTGTCTCAAGTCGGGCGTCGGTTTTGACCGGCCACAGAATCACATCGAGGAATGCCCTACCGTGCCGCCGCTTCCATTGATGAGCAGCGCAGAGTGTGTGTTAGGTCGTGAACCCATAAACGCGATTCAGGCTGGGATGTAGAAGCCCCATACACCGTTGGAGAGTTCGCCAGCCGCGAAGCGGATTAGGCTATCTGTAGGCCCGACCTCGTAAATATCGAACCGATGGCGCTGATGCTGGTAGCTTGGATGAGGGAGTTGAATGGCTTCTTCCCCAGTGCGTCGCCAATTTTGCTGCCAGACTGCAATGCCGCTGATTTTCACACCGTCGCCCTCAAAGCCAACGTGAACATCTCGCCACTCGCTCATTTCAACACTGCCTTTGACCTGGATACACGCCGGATAGCACATAATGGGTTTTGTCTCGCTTCGACTTGTGATTCAGCGGCGGCATGAGCCGATATGACCTAACCGATTTTGAGTGGCGCGTGATCGAGCCGCTGCTGCCCAACAAGCCCAGAGGCGTTCCGCGTGTTGACGACCGACGCGTCCTGAACGGCATTTTCTGGGTGCTGCGATCCGGTGCTCCGTGGCGCGATCTTCCCGAGCGCTATGGGCGGCGCACCATCTGCTATAACCGCTTCGTGCGATGGCGAAAGGCTGGCGTCTGGGACCGGATGATGGATGCCATCACCGCTGCGCACGACGGCGACATCCAGATGATCGACAGCACCTCTGTTCGGGCCCACCAGCAGGCCGCGACGGCAAAACGTATGGCCCGCCCCGTCGGCAAGCGGTTTGTTTCTGACGATCTGAGCAGTCTGCGAAAACGTATCCGGCCTTTCGGCATGATNAAACGTATGGCCCGCCCCGTCGGCAAGCGGTTTGTTTCTGACGATCTGAGCAGTCTGCGAAAACGTATCCGGCCTTTCGGCATGATGCCGTTGGCCAAGATGGAGATCCGCGCGTCCTGGTCCTCATAAAGGGGCCGGCATCGAAGTGCCATTTTGCGCCATAGGGTTCCAAGACACCGGTCGACTGTCAGGCCATCTTCTTCTCACCTCCCGCAGACATCATTCAGCGGATGCCAAGGGCATCGGCCGATCTCGTTCACGCCGCCAGCAATGTGGGTTCGTAGGTCCGTCCGTGGCGCAGAAGTGCCCAGACGATCCGCGCCATTTTGGCCGCAAGAGCGACGACGACGGTGTTTTGATGCGCTCGCGAGAGCAGGCCGCGCACCCATGCGCCCAGACGTGTATCGCTCTTGCTCATCGTCGGCAGCGACGAACGTGCACCCTGGATAAGGATCTTACGCAGGTATCGGCTGCCGCGTTTGGTAATGCCGAGCAACCGAGGTTTGCCGCCGGTGGTGGCCTGACGCGGGACCAGGCCCAACCATGCAGCAAGATCGCGACCACGCGCAAAGGTCCGGGCATCGCCGACGGCAGCGACCAGTGCAGTCGCGTTGAGGGCGCCAATGCCGGGAATGGTCAGCAGGCGCTGCGTTCGCTCGTCGGTCAGCGCTGCTTGCGCGAACTCGGCGTCGAGGTCCGCAATCCTCTCGTCAAGCGCTATCCAGCGGGCGCGCATGTCCGCGACGAGCCGATGAATGCGAAACCCCAGAACGGGTTCTTCGGCTTCGAGCATCTCGCCGAGCCGAACCGCGAGCTTCGCACGCCCTTGCGGGACGATATGCCCGCGCTCGAGGAGCAGACTCCTGATCTGGTTCATCAGTGAGGTCCGCTCGCCGACGAGCTGGTCGCGAATCCGGTGCAGTGTCTGCATGTCCAACTGCTCCTGGCTCTTCAGCTCCACGAACCGCATGGTCGGCCGTGTCGCCGCCTCTGCGATAGCTTCTGCATCGCGATCGTCGTTCTTCTGGGCCTTCACGTATGGACGGACATATTCCGGCGACATCAACCGGACGGTATGTCCATGCGCTACCAGCGCACGGCCCATATGGTGGGCACCGCAACAGGCCTCCATCGCCACAACGCATGGCGCGAGTGACCCTGCAAAGGTGATGACCGTCTCACGTCGCATACGCCTGCGAACGACAACCCTACCGGTGCCGTCCAGCCCCACCACGCTGCAGCTGTTCTTGCCGAGGTCGATCCCCAGAACTGAAACTTCCATGACCTTCTCCTTCCTCAAACGATCCGATGTCGGTTAAGCAACAACGGTTCGGTTAAGGGGCGGGCCATCCATAAAGGGGGANTCCATGACCTTCTCCTTCCTCAAACGATCCGATGTCGGTTAAGCAACAACGGTTCGGTTAAGGGGCGGGCCATCCATAAAGGGGGAAGCATCTGCCTCCCCCTGAGCGTTCACATATTGGGATAATTCGGCCCGCCGCCGCCTTCCGGCGTGACCCATTCGATGTTCTGGGTGGGGTCCTTGATGTCGCAGGTCTTGCAGTGGACGCAGTTCTGCGCGTTGATCTGGAGCTTCATGCCCGAACCGTCCGGGTCGACGAATTCGTAGACCCCCGCCGGGCAATACCGCGCCTCGGGTCCCGCATAGAGCGGCAGGTTGATCGCGGTCGGAACCGTGGGATCCTTGAGCTTCAGATGGACCGGCTGGTCTTCCTCGTGGTTGGTGAACGAGTAGGACACGCTGGTCAGGCGGTCGAAGCTGATCACGCCATCGGGCTTGGGATAGGCGATCGGCGGGTAGAGATCGGCGCGCTGGAGCGTCGAGGCATCGGTGTGATGCTTCATCGGCTTGGCGAGGCCGAAACCGAACAGCGTGCGCAGCCACATGTCGGCGCCCGCCAGCACCGTGCCGATCTCGCCGCCCCACTTGGCGACCATCGGCTCGGCATTCTGGACGAGCTTCAGTTCCTTGGCGATCCAGCTTTCGCGCACGGCAGTATCGTACTCGCCCAGCGTATCCTGCTCGCGGCCCGCCTTGATCGCCGTGGCAATCGCCTCCGCCGCCAGCATGCCGCTCTTCATCGCGGTATGGGTGCCCTTGATGCGCGGCACGTTGACGAAGCCCGCCGAGCAGCCCGCCAGCACGCCGCCGGGGAAGGCCAGCATCGGCACCGACTGCCAGCCGCCCTCGTTGATCGCACGCGCGCCGTAAGCCACGCGCTTGCCGCCTTCCAGGATCGCGCGGATCTCCGGGTGCTGCTTCCAGCGCTGGAATTCCTCGAAAGGATAGACGTAGGGATTCTTGTAATCGAGCGCTGTCACGAAGCCGAGCGCCACCTGATTGTTGGCCTGGTGGTAGAGGAAGCCGCCACCCCAGCTGTCGGTCTCGCTCATCGGCCAGCCCTGGGTGTGGATCACCCGGCCGGGGACGTGCTTGGCGGGATCGATGTCCCAGAGTTCCTTGATGCCGAGGCCATAGATCTGCGGCTGGCAATCCGCTTCCAGGTTGTACTGCGCCTTCAGACGCTTGGTCAGATGGCCGCGCGCGCCTTCGCAGAATACGGTGTACTTGCCCAGCAGGTTCATGCCGGGCTGGAAATCGCCCTTGGGATTGCCTTCCCGGTCGACGCCCATGTCGCCGGTCTGCACGCCGATCACGGCGCCCTTGTCGTCGTAGAGGATCTCGGCAGCCGGGAAGCCGGGGAAGATCTCGATCTCCAGCGCCTCGGCCTGCTCGGCCAGCCAGCGGCAGAGGTTGCCCAGCGAGCCGGTGTAGTTGCCGTCGTTCGACATGAACGGCGGCATCACCAGATGCGGCAGGGAGAACTTCTTCTTCTTCGTGAGGTGCCAGTGCCAGTTGTCCGTCACCGGGGTCTCGGCCAGCGGGCAGCCGTCCTCGCGCCAGCTGGGCAGCAGTTCGTCCAGCGCCTTGGGATCGATCGTCGCGCCCGAAAGAATGTGCGCCCCGATCTCCGAGCCCTTCTCCAGCACGCAGACCGCAAGCTCGGAATCGAGCTGCTTCAATCGGATCGCCGTCGCCAGACCCGCGGGCCCACCGCCCACGATGACGACGTCATACGGCATCTCTTCGCGTTCAATCATGTCCACCCGTCAGGCCCCTGGCTTTAGTCGCTCGATTAATTTTCTCGAATTGCCTTGATTGGTGGAAGCCGAGAGGTCAAGACCCACGCGATGGATCAGGCTCCAAATCGGCAATTTCTGGACGATATCATGGGTGCGCTTGGCTGGTGGCGCGAAGCGGGGGTCGATTTCGACTTCCTGGACGCGCCCCGCCAATGGATCGTGCCCGAGGATGAGCAGGACGAAAACGGCGAGCGTCTGCCCCCGCGCCGCCGCCCGGCGGTGGAGGAAAACGCGCCTCCGCCCATGCCCACGCGAATCGATCCCGCGCTTCTGCCTGCGGACCTTTCGGCATTTCGCGAATGGTGGATGCGCGAATCGCTGCTGGACGACAGCGGCCCCAGCGGCCGTATCGCCCCGCGCGGCGAAGCGGGCGCCAAGCTCATGATCGTGGTCGAGACCCCCGAAGCGCAGGACAGCGACGAACTGCTGACCGGGCCGCAGGGCAAGCTGCTGGACGCCATGCTGGCCACCTTCGGAACCGAGCGCGAGCAGGTCTACCTCGCCAGCGCCCTGCCACGCCACGATCCGGTGCCGGACTGGCGCCTAGCCGCGGAGCGCGGGGTGGGTGATGCGCTGGCCCGGCACGTTAACCTTGTCTCTCCGCAGCGACTCGTCGTGCTTGGCGGCAACGTCCTGTCGCTCATCGGCCACGAATCACCGCAACGCGCTGCCGTTTTAAGACAATTTCATCATGAAGGACGGGATATACCGCTTCTGGCCGGGTGGGGACTCGCCGCGCTGATGCAACAACCGCGCGCGAAGGCGAGCTTCTGGAACGCCTGGCTTGAGTGGACGAAAGTCGAAAACGGATAAATCGAATTAACCGTGCCGGAAGGTTCAGAGTCCTAATGGACCGTGCCCCCGGTGAGCGGGTCGCACGATGCGGGGAACGAACTTGAAACGATCTGGCATGGAGAGAAACCGCAAGGGAGCATGGCGCACCAGCGCAGCACTTGCCGTTCTCGCCGTCATGTCCGCCGCTGGCGCAAGCCCGGCATCGGCCAACAGCGCCGCCGTGGAATATTTCCGCACGCGCGCGGACAATACCGCGGTACCCTCGCTGCTCAGCCAGGACGACCGCGCCTTCTACAAGCAGGCTTTCGACGCCGTCGATTCCAAGGACTGGGCATCCGTGCAGCGCATGCTGACCGATCGCCCGGACGGCCCGCTGCACCAGCAGCTTCGCGCCGCCTACTACCTGGCCTCGGGATCGCCGAAGATCGAGCTTCCGGCCCTGCAGTCCTGGCTGGCCCAGGGCACCGAGCTGCCCGGCGCCGACCAGATCAGCCGTCTTGCCCTGAAGCGCGGCGCGCTCAGCGTTCCCTCGCTTCCCTCGGAGCAGCAGTTCGCCCGCCTGCCGACCATGGCCAAGCGCGTGCGCCCCTCCTCGATCGACGACGGATCGATGCCGGCGATGATCGCCAGCGGCATCAACGACCGCATCAAGGCCGACGATCCCTCCGGCGCGCGCCTCCTGCTGGACGGCATCGATGCCGGCCTCAGCCCTTCCGCCCGCGCCGAATGGCGGCAGAAGGTGGCCTGGAGCTTCTACATCGAAAACCAGGATGCGCAGGCCTACCAGCTTGCGCAGCTTGCGGCGATGGGCACCGGCCCCTGGGTCGGAGAGGCATGGTGGACCGCAGGCCTCGCCGCCTGGCGCCTGGGCGACTGCGACGGCGCCGCCGATGCCTTCGACAAGACCGCCAAGTCCTCGGAAAATTCCGAGCTGACCAGCGCCGCCCATTACTGGCGCAGCCGCGCGCTGGTGCGCTGCCGCAAGCCCGAGCAGGCCTCCGCCGCGCTGCGCCTTGCCGCCGCGCGGGACGAGACGCTCTACGGCATGCTTGCCGCCGAGCAGCTCGGCATGAAGCTGCCCGAACAGCATGCCGCCGCCGACTTCACGCAGAACGACTGGCAGCTGCTGCGCACCAACAGCAATATCCGCACCGCCGTGGAACTGACCGAAATCGGCAAGGACAGCCTTGCCGACGAAGTGCTGCGCCATCAGGCGCGGATCGGAACGCCCGGCCAATATGCCTCGATCAGCCGCCTCGCGCGCGATCTCGGCCTACCCTCCACCCAGCTGTGGATGGCGTATAACGCCCCCTTCGGCGGCAAGCCCGAACCGGCAAGCCGCTTCCCGACCCCGAAGTGGACGCCCGTGGGCGGATGGAAGGTCGATCCGGCCCTCGTCTACGCCCATGCCCTTCAGGAATCGATCTTCCAGACCAGCGTGGTCAGCCCTGCCGGGGCGCGCGGCCTGATGCAGATCATGCCCGCCGCCGCGCGCGACCATGCCTCTTCGCTGGGCGTCGTCGGCAATGCCGGGGACCTCAACAAGCCCGAAGTGAACCTCGCCTTCGGCCAGCGTCACCTGGAGATGCTGAAGAATGATTCGGGCACGCAGGGCCTGCTGCCCAAGGTCATGGCCGCCTACAATGCCGGCCCGCTGCCGGTGCGCCGCTGGAATTCGGAAGTGAACTGCCAGGGCGATCCACTGCTCTGGATCGAATCGCTACCTTACTGGGAAACGCGCGGCTACGTGAACATCGTCCTGCGCAACTACTGGATGTACGAGCGTCAGGCCGGCGGCCAGTCGGAAAGCCGGATGGCGCTGGCGCAGGATATGTGGCCGACTTTCCCCGGCCTTGGCGGCTCGCAGGCGGTGCGAATGGCTTCGAACGGAACCATCCTGCGTGGCCATTGATCCCGAGCGCGTCTTCAAGCCGATCAATATCGCCGTACTGACCGTTTCGGACACCCGCGTGCCCGAAACGGACACTTCGGGCGACATCCTGGTCCAGCGCATCCGCGACGCCGGGCATGTCCTGGCGGATCGCGCCATCGAGCGGGACGATGCCGAAGTGATCGCGGCAAGGTTGAACGCCTGGATCGACGACCCGAAAGTGGACGCCATTGTCTCCACCGGCGGCACCGGCCTTACCGGCCGCGACGTCACGCCCGAAGCCATCGACCGGGTGAAGGAGCGCGACATTCCGGGATTTGGCGAGCTGTTCCGCTGGCTCTCCTACAAGACCATCGGTACCTCCACGGTCCAGTCGCGCGCCTGTGCCGCCGTCTCGCGCGGGACCTATATCTTCGCCCTACCCGGCTCGAACGGCGCGGTGAAGGATGGCTGGGACGGCATCCTTGCCGAACAGCTCGACAGCCGGAACCGGCCCTGCAACTTCGTGGAACTGATGCCGAGGCTCAGGGAGAAGTAGGCGCGGCGCTGGGCTGCCCTGGCATCCACACGCTTGCCAAGCCGCTTACCCGGTCCGCCACTACCCGCCTTTCGTCAGGGTTGGAAAGCCAATCAGCGGAAAATCGGCAACTTAGCGGCCTCGTCATCGCTGAGCGCGATGCCGAAAGTGCCGCGCAGCAACGCGGCATAGTCCGCTGCGGTTTCGATCTGCCGAACCTCGCTCACGCCGTCACGGCTGCATGTGAACTGGCGATCGCTGAGCGAGGCGAACCCGCCCTCAAGCACCACGCTGGCAACGCAGACGGAGGTGAAGCGCGTGGCCGGACGAGTCGAAGTCCAGTGGCTGGACATCTCCAGATCGTCCTGCGCCACGTCGGTCAGATCGAAGACATATTGCGGCTGCCAGTCGCCATGCGGTGCCGCGCGGCCATCGGTGGCGCTGGCCGGCCCTGCCCGCTCCAGACGCCATTCTCCGCCCAGCGATCCCCGCTCTCCGCTGCGCAGAAGACGATGCCATGCCCCGTCCGAGGTCTGGACTTGCGCGCCGTCTTCCAGCGGCAGGGGCGGGACGTAGCTACCCCCGAACCCGGCATCCGCAATCCAGGCCTCGCCGCCGAGATTAACCAGCAGCAGCGTATGGGTTCGCGGTGGCACCACGCCTTCGCCCAGCCCCAGCAGGACCCGCGCCAGCAAGGGCCGATTGACCAGTCCGAGCGCACCTAGCGCATCGGAAAACAGACGGTTCTGCTCGAAGCAATAGCCCCCACGCCCGCGCGTCACCAGCTTGTCGAAGACGCTCGCGCTGTCGATGCGAATGCCCTCGCCCAGCAGGATCGCCAGATTCTCGAAGCCGATCGCGCGGCGATGGCCCATCTGGAGCGTCGCCAGCCCCTCGGGCGAAAGTGCCGGATGGCCCGTCAGACCGATGCGAGAGAGATAGCGATCGAGATCCATGGGAGCCTCTCTGCCGGGCCTGCCCCTGCGGGCAAGGCTGTGGATAACCTGTTCAGAACCTGGGGGCCGCCTGTGGAGCGACTGTGGGCCAGGCGTGGAAAGACTGTGGACGACCGCTTGGGGATCAGCCTTGCGCCGCGGTCATCGCCTCGTGGAATGCCTTCACCGCCGCGACTTCGTCTCCGTTCCAGACCGCACCGGAAACCGCCAGGAAGTCCGCGCCTGCCTTGACCAGCGCGCCGCAGTTCTCCGGCGTGATCCCGCCGATGGCCACGCAGGGAATCTCGAAGATCGCCTGCCACCATTCGAGCAGGTCCAGCCCGGCCATGTGCTTCACCTGCTTGGTGGTGGTCGGGAAGAAGGCGCCGAAGGCCACGTAGTCGGCACCGGCCTCGCCCGCGTCCATCGCCAGGTGGCGGCTGTCATGGCAGGTCACGCCGATCTGGGCATCGCGGCCGAGCGCGTTGCGGGCTTCCTCCACGGTGCCGTCTTCCTGGCCGATGTGGACGCCGTCGGCACCGAGGCGCTTGGCGAGACTGATTGAATCGTTGACGATGAAGGCCGTGCCGCGATCGGCGCAGATCTTCTGGAGCGGTTCCGCCAACCGCGCCGCTTCATGCTGGTCGAGATCCTTGACCCGGAACTGGAACGCAGCGACCGGGGCTGCTTCCAGCGCGCGCGCCAGACGTTCGGGAAATTCGCCTCCCACTTCGAGCGGCGAGATCAGGTAGAGCTGCGTCGGTTCGCGTTCGATTTCTTCCATGCCAGCGGCCCTAGAGCATTTTCCGGCCGGGCGAAATCTCCTGACAGCCATGAAAATGGGGCAAACGAAGATAAATCGATGCCCGGGAAAGGGCTTCGTCATTCTGCCAAATCGGGTAGTTAGGGGCAAACCGGGTAGTTAGGGGAAGGTTCAGCCGCGATGCGGTCTGTTGCCGCCATCGGATAGTCCCGGCCGGAAACTGTGTGAGGATCATGAGACGACGCGCCTTATCGACCGCCCTATCGCTCGTAACCGCTCTCGTCGCGCTTTCGGCCTGCCGCATCATCCCGGAATCGCCGCAAGGCCCCGCAGCGCCACTGCCCGCGCCTGACCAGACGAGTCCCCCGGCAACAGCACCGGCATCGCCACCGGACATGCCTGGCCCTGATCCCCAGACGCTGCCTGACCAACCTGCACCGCCGACAGGTACGCAGCCGCCCACTGATTTCTACACGCCGCAGGCATCAGCCCAGGCACCTGCCCCCGCCGGGCCCTACAGCGGCCCGCCTCTGGCCTATACCCGGATCGGCGAGACCATCTATGTCGACGGCCCGCGCGTGACGCCGCTCGCCCTGCTGGAAGACAGCCGCTGCGCCGAGGGCACCCAGTGCGTCTGGGCCGGACGGCTGCGCGTCCGGGTGCGCGTGGACCTCGGCTCAGGTCCGCGCGAAATGGAAATGACACTTGGCCAGCCGGTCCAGGTCGCCGACGGTCAGCTCGATCTGCTGGACGCCCTGCCCCGGCCGGCGGCGGGCAGCAAACCGGCACCTTTCGCCTATCAGTTCGGCTTCCGCTTCATGGGCGGCCTCTGAGCAACGAGAAAGGGCGGCGCCTTGCGGCACCGCCCTTCCATCAAGCGAAACCCGGCAGGGATCAGGCGGCTGCGGCTGCATCCACCTTCTGGGTCGAACCCTTGTAGATCTCGTCGATCGCATCACCGAGGGCGGCGTCGAACTCGGCATCGCTCATCTGCGAACGCAGGTCCTGCAGCAGCGCGCGGCTGAAGCTGGCAATGATGCCCTTGTTGCGGGCCAGTTCCACGCAGGCTTCGGGACGCTCGTAACCGCCCGAGAGCGCCACCACGCGCAGCACCTTGGGGTGCGAGACGAGCGGGTCGAACGTGCCCGGCACGATCGGCAGCGAGAGCTTGAGCATGACGCGCGTGCCTTCCGGCAGGGCATCGAGGTTCTTGAGGATCTCGGCCAGGAGCAGCTTGTCGCACTCGGCGCGCGTCTCGCTCTTGATGTTTACCTCGGGCTCGATGATCGGCATCATGCCGTGCGAGAGCACCTGGCGGCCGATCTCGAACTGCTGCGAGACGACGGCAGCGATACCTTCGGCATTGGCCGAGTTGATCACCGAACGCTCCTTGGTGCCGTAGACGCCCAGGGCCTTCGACCGTTCGAGCAGGGCATCGAGCGTCGGCATCGGCTTCATCATCTGAACGCCGTTGGCTTCGTCCTCAAGGCCCTTGTCGATCTTGATGAAGGGCACCACGCCCTTGGCGATCAGGGCCTGCGGGGTGGGCACGCCGTTCACCTGCCCGTCCATCGTGCGCTCGAACAGGATCGCGCCGATCACCTTGTCCCCGGTGAATGCAGGCGATGCGATGATGCGGGCGCGCATCTGGTGGATCAGGCCGAACATTTCCTCTTCGGTCGACCAGGCGCCTTCCTCGATGCCGTAGCCCTTGAGCGCCTTCGGGGTCGAACCGCCGCTCTGGTCGAGCGCGGCGATGAAACCGTTCCCGTCGGCCATTTTGGCCGTCATCTCTGAAAATTCCATGGTTTTTCTCCTCCTAAGTTGTGTCAGCAACCTGAAACGGGCTTATTCTGCGAGGCTCCGTTTCGCAACTGCGGCAAAAGGCTATCCGTCGGTTGGGTGATCCGTTCCGACGACACGCGCCTGCTTGCGGCGGCGCAGCATGTCGGAAAGCAGGGTGCGCGCGGGAACGTCTATCCAGCGCACGCAGAACCATGCGACGGCAAGGCAGGTTCCCAGAAAGACGAAGGCCATCAGCACTTCGTCGTATTGCAGGTCGTCCTTGAAATAGCGCATCGGTTCGATCAGCGCCCAGTGGACGGCATAGAGCGCGAAGGACACCTCGCCCACGAACCAGGCCGCCGGAGCCAGCCTGCGAGACGGCTCCACGCGCGATCCCAGCCAGACCAGCAGGGGCGAGATCACCAGCGTGCAGGCAAGGTCGTAATGCGCCGCTGCCAGCCATTTGGGATCGGCCAGCAACATGACGGCGATGGCGACAAGGCACAGCAGACCGGCCAAGGTCGCCGGGCGGTGCGCGGGCTGGCGTAGCCGCGCGATCAGCATTCCGGCACAGAAGGAATAGAGCGTGCGGGCAAGCGCCAGCGGCCACTCCCCCCAGACCGCGCCGATATTGCCCGATCCGTTCTCCAGCACCGCCGGCGCGAACAGCCATGCGCTGGCCAGGCAGACCGCCACCAGCGCCACGCGCGGCAGGCGGAACAGCAGCACGACCATCGCCAGATTGGCGACCAGCTCGTAGAACAGCGACCAGGCCGGGACATTGAGCGGGAACAGCGTGCCCGTCAGCGGAGAAGGCAACATCGCGGCATTGATGCCCGTGCTGATCAGGATGGTCCTGAGCGGCAACGAGGTGTCGCCGCCGGTATGGAGACGAACAAGGCCCACCGTGGTCGTCAGCAGCACGCCGACGAGGAACAGCGGATAGAGCCGCACCAGGCGCTTCATCATGAATTGGCCGGTGCCCATGCCTTCCTGCCAGCGCGGCAGGTAGCTGGCGCAGAGCACGAAGCCCGACAGCGCGAAGAAGAAGTCCACCGCGACGTAGCCGTGCGGTGCCTGGGAGATGTTGAAATGAAACAGCGCCACGGCAAGCGCGGCGATCCCGCGCATGCCGTCGAGCGTTACGTAGCGATCGTGCCAGGGCGGGCGGGCGGTCTTGGTGGACATCTTCCTCTCGTCGTCCCGGACCGATCCGGGACCGCTGGCCGTGAACAGCCCATCTGGCGGCGATACCCCCACACGATGGGGAGCGCCCTGCCGCAAGGGCGCTCCTAAAGACATCCACCGGTCCCGGATCAAGTCCGGGACGACGTTTTTTACGCCGAAAGTGCGGCGACTCCGGGAAGCTCCTTGCCTTCCATCCATTCGAGGAAGGCGCCGCCTGCCGTCGAGATGTACGAGAAGTCACCGGCCACGCCCGCATGGTTGAGAGCGGCAACCGTATCGCCGCCCCCCGCCACCGAAACGAGCGAACCCTCGCGGGTCAGCGCCGCTGCCGTCTTCGCAAGCGCGACGGTAGCCGCGTCAAAGGGCACCGTCTCGAAGGCGCCGAGCGGGCCGTTCCACACGAGCGTACGGCAGGTCTTGAGCACGTCGCTCAGGGCTTCCACCGCCAGCGGACCGACATCGAGGATCATCTCGTCGGCGGCGACTTCATGGACATTGCAGGTCCGCAGGCTGGGCGGATTGGCGGCGAATTCCTTCGACACCACGACTTCGTAGGGAAGGTGAACGGTGCAGCCCGACTGGTCCGCGGTTTCGAGAATCTCGTTCGCCGTGCCGGTGAGGTCGTGTTCGCAGAGCGACTTGCCCACGTCCACGCCTTTGGCGGCGAGGAAAGTGTTGGCCATGCCGCCGCCGATGATCAGGTGATCGACCTGGGTGACGAGGTGCTTGAGCACGTCCAGCTTGGACGAAACCTTGGCGCCGCCGACGACCGCCGCGACCGGCTTTTCCGGGGTGCCCAGCGCCTTGTCGAGCGCTTCGAGTTCGGCCTGCATCGAGCGACCCGCATAGGCCGGGAGCACATGGGCCAGGCCTTCGGTCGTCGCGTGGGCGCGGTGGGCGGCCGAGAAGGCGTCGTTGACGTAGAAGTCGGCATTGGCGGCGATCGCCTTGACGAGTTCGGGGTCGTTCTTTTCCTCGCCCTTCCAGAAGCGGGTGTTCTCGAGGATGGCGATGTCTCCGGCGCGCAGGATGCCGACGGCCTGCTTGACCACGTCACCGGCGATCTCGGGCACGAACATCACTTCCTTGCCGAGCACCTTCTCCACTGCGCCGACCACCATCGACAGCGACTGGGTGGAAACGCGCTCGCCCTTGGGGCGCCCGAAGTGTGCAAGCAGGAGCACCTTGGCGCCGCGTTCGGAAAGCTCCAGCACGGTAGGCGCGGCGGCGCGGATACGGGTATCGTCGGTAACGACGGCGTCCTGCATCGGCAGGTTGAGGTCCACGCGCACCAGCGCGACCTTCCCCGTCACGTCACCAAGGTCATCAAGGGTCTTGAAAGCACTCATCGCTCGATCCTTATCTCGTCGCCGACGGCAATCGCGCCGTCCGTCAGCACCGTGCCCAGCACGCCGCCCCGCCAGTCCGGCAGGAGCGCGGCCTTGAGCCCCGGCGCCACTTCTTCCATGCGGCTGCATGGGTCGCATTCCATGGTCACTGCGATGCGCAGGCTTTGCCCGATGGCGATCACGTAACCCGCCTCATGCGGGAAACGGAGCCCCTCCACCAGCAGATTGGCGCGCCGGGCATGCCATGGCGGATAGTCGCCTTCCGCCAGGCGCAAGTCGCGCAGGGCTGCCAGCCAATCCTCGGCGGCGAGCAGCGATACCTGCCTGCGCGGCACTCTTCCCGGACGCACCGCGCCGCGAAAGTCCCCCTGGACTCCCGCGGCGACAGTCACGGCGGCGGACCGCAATTCCTCCATCGGTGCGCGCGGCCTTTTCCGCCGCGCGATGCCGATCAGGCGGCCCGCCTCCATCAGGTCCTCAGAGCAGACGCATCAGAGGAACTTGGCCATCACGCCGGCCGTGTCGATCATGCGATTGGAGAAGCCCCACTCGTTGTCGTACCACGACAGGACGCGGACCAGCTTGCCTTCGAGCACGGCGGTCTCGAGGCTGTCGATGGTCGACGAATGCGCATCGTGGTTGAAGTCGATCGAGACCAGCGGTTCCTCGGTGTAACCGAGCACGCCCTTCAGTTCACCCTCGGCCGCTTCCTTGAGCAGCGCGTTGACTTCCTCGGCGGTGGTATCGCGCTTCGGCACGAAAGTCAGGTCGACGACCGAGACGTTCGGGGTCGGCACGCGGATCGACGAACCGTCGAGCTTGCCCTTCAGGTCGGGAAGAACGAGGCCCACGGCCACGGCGGCGCCGGTGCTGGTGGGGATCATGTTCATCGCGGCGGCGCGGGCGCGGCGCGGATCCTTGTGGATCTGGTCGAGGATCTTCTGGTCGTTGGTGTACGAGTGGATCGTGGTCATCAGACCGCGCTCGATACCGATCTTCTCGTTCAGCACCTTGGCGAAGGGCGCCAGGCAGTTGGTGGTGCAGGAAGCGTTCGACACGACGACGTGCTCGGCGGTCAGCTCCTTGTGGTTCACGCCGTAAACGACGGTGAGGTCCACGCCCTTGGCCGGAGCCGAGACGAGCACGCGCTTGGCGCCCGCGTCGATGTGCTTGCCGGCGCTTGCCTTGTCGGTGAAGAAGCCGGTGCATTCGAGCACGATGTCCACGCCCTGCGCGGCGTGCGGCAGGTTCGCGGGGTCACGCTCGGCCGTCACATGGATGCGCTTGCCGTTGACGACGAGGTCGGTGCCGTCGACTTCCACGGTGCCTTCGAAAGTACCGTGGACGCTGTCGCGCTTGAACAGGAGGGCATTGGCCTGGGCGTCGGCCAGATCGTTGATCGAAACCAGCTCGAGGTCATGGTCCGTGCGTTCGAGAATTGCGCGGGCAACATTGCGCCCGATACGTCCGAAACCGTTGATCGCAACCTTGGTCGCCATTGGTATGTTCTCCTCTTTAAACGCTGAGCTTGTTGAGAATCTTCGGGACGATCGCTTCGACAGAGAAGCCGAAGCGCGCGAACAGATCCTTGGCCGGAGCCGAGGCGCCGAAGCGGTCGAGACCGATGTTCAGGCCGCCGTTGCGGCTCTGTGCGGTGTAACGCTCCCAGCCCATGGTCGTGCCGGCCTCGATCGAGACCTTCAGGATCGACGCGTCATTGGGCAGGATCTCGTGCTGGTAGGCTTCGTCCTGCGCGGCGAACAGTTCCATGCACGGCATCGAGACGACGTCCGCGCCGATGCCCTGCGATTCCAGCTCGTCCTTCACCTTGACCGCCAGCTCCACTTCCGAGCCGGTAGCGATCAGGATGACCTTGCGGTCGGCCTGGGCATGGCGAAGCGTGTAGGCACCGCGCGCCGAAAGCATGTCGCCGGTCTTGCGCAGCTGCGGCAGGTTCTGGCGGGTAAGCGCCAGCACCGAAGGCGTGTCCTGCGACTCGAGTGCAATGTTCCAGCACTCCGCCGTCTCGATCACGTCGGCGGGACGGAACACGTAGAGGTTGGGAATAAGGCGCATCGACATGACATGCTCGACCGGCTGGTGGGTCGGGCCGTCTTCGCCGAGGCCGATCGAATCGTGGGTCAGCACGTAGATCGCGCGGGTCTGCTGCAGGGCCGAGAGACGGATCGCATTGCGGCAGTAGTCCGAGAAGATCAGGAACGTGCCGCCGTAGGGGATCACGCCGCCGTGCAGCGCCATGCCGTTGAGCGCCGCGGCCATGCCGAATTCACGGATGCCGTAATAGACGTAGCGGCCGCCGTAGTTGTCAGGCGTGAACGGTTCCTGGCACTTGGCCTTGGTGTTGTTCGAGCCGGTAAGGTCGGCCGAACCGCCGACCATCTCGGGCACCGCAGGCGCCAGCACGTTCAGCCAGTTTTCCGAGGCCTTGCGGGTGGCGACGGTGGCGTCGCCTTCCAGCCACTCGGCCAGCTTCGCACGGATCGCGTCGGTTTCGGGCAGTTCGCCGGCCATGCGGCGGCTGAACTCGTCGGCCTTGTCCGAAGCGGCAAGGCGGGCAAACCACTCGGCATTGGCAGCAGCGCCCCTTTCGCCGAGCGCGCGCCAGTCGGCCAGGATTTCGGCGGGGATTTCGAAAGGCGCCGAAGTCCAGCCGAAGTATTCGCGGGCAGCGGCCACTTCGGCATCGCCCAGCGCGGCGCCGTGAACATCGTGGCCGCCCTGCTTGTTGGGGGCACCCTTGCCGATAACGGTCTTGCAGGCGACCAGCGTGGGCTTGTCCGAAGCGGCAGCCTGGCCCAGCGCGCGTTCGATGTCGGCATAGTCATGGCCGTCGCACTCGAACACGTCCCAGCCCGAAGCGCGGTAGCGCGCCGGGATGTCTTCGCTGGTCGAAAGCGACGTGTCGCCGTCGATGGTGATCTTGTTGTCGTCCCATAGGACCTTGAGGCGGCCCAGCTTGAGCGTACCGGCCAGGCCGATGGCTTCGTGGTTGATGCCTTCCATGATGCAGCCGTCACCGGCGATCACCCAGGTACGGTGATCGACCAGCTCGTCTCCGAACGTGGCGTTGAGCTGGCGCTCGGCCATGGCCATGCCGACTGCCATGGCCAGCCCCTGGCCCAGCGGGCCGGTGGTGCATTCCACGCCTTCGATCAGGAAGTTTTCCGGGTGCCCCGCGCAGACCGAGCCGAGCTGGCGGAAATTGCGGATGTCTTCCATCGTCGGGCTGGCATAGCCGGTCAGGTGCAGCAGCGAGTAGATCAGCATCGACCCGTGACCCGCCGAAAGCACGAAGCGGTCGCGGTCCGCCCACTTGGGCTGGGCGGGGTCGAACTTGAGGAACTTCGAGAACAGGACGGTGGCGACGTCGGCCATGCCCATGGGCATGCCGGGGTGGCCGCTGTTGGCCGCCTGGACAGCGTCCATCGAGAGCGCCCGAATGGCATTGGCCATCGGCGCGAGACGGTCAGCAGCAAGGGTCATCGTGAAGGCTCCGAAAACGGAAAAGAATGGGACGATTCGAACTTGCCGACCCCCTTTAGGGCGAGGCCGCCTCCCGTCAAGTTCACCTAAGGAGGATTGGCCTGCCCCGTATATGGGGACTTGTACATATATGTGCCAATCACATGACGGCACTTGAGCCTCGACTGATCGAAAGCCCTGTGAACAAGGCCAAGAGGTTGATTGCCTTTTGGCGGTTTCACGGTAGCGCAGGCGGGAATGGAAAAGGTGACGAACGAGGCCGCGACAGAGCAGGCAGTCGACAGAATTCGGGCCGCACTGGCGCGGCTCGAACGGGCGGTTTCGCAAAGCCGCGACTTGCAGGAGCGTCATGTCCGCCTGCGCGGATCGGTTGAGGAAACGCTGGGCGAGATCGACGCCCTCCTCGCCCAGAACCTCTCCTCCCGGCAGAAGCCCTGAGGCGATGGCGAACATCACCCTTACGATCGGCGGGCGCGAATTCATGCTCGCCTGTGCGAACGGCGAGGAAGCCCACCTCACCGGGCTCGCCGGGATGATCGACGAGAAACTGGCCCAGGCCGGCGTCGTCGGGCAGACCGAACCGCGCATGCTGCTTTTCGCATCGCTGATGCTGGCGGACGAACTGCACGAGCTGCGCCAGCGCGTCGCCCTTCCCGAACCGGCCCCCGAGCCCGTTCCAGCGCCGGCCGCAACTCCTGGCGAACCGGTGATCCCGACCGTTCTGGTCGACGAACTCGTGCGAATTGCCGATCATGTCGAAAATCTTGCCGACCTCCTTGAGCAGCGCGCGCCGAACGCCTAAATAAGGCGTGACGGGATCTGCCCGGCACGAGCCGTTCGAACATCCCTGAGGCTATAAGCAATCCAATGGGGGCTGTCCCTGCCCGGACCCTGGTCCGACGCACATGGTCCCCACCTGACGTCGAGGCGTCAGAGGATTTCTAGGCAACCGACCCATGGTGGACCCGTCACCCACTTCCCGGCCCGGAAGAGCCCTTCCGGCCTCATCCTTTTCGGCATCCGCAATGCCGTAATTCCGACATGCCGCGAAGGACCTTCGGTGGTATCGTCGCGGCCCTGACCGACCTTGCAGGAATGGGACCCACGGTGGATTCGTCGCCTCCTTTCTCCCCTACGATCGAAAAAAGCGCCCTGCGCAAGATGCACCGGGCCGCGCGCGCCGAACATGTCGCCGCGCTGCCGCACGGCATGCGGGCGCTCGTTCTCAACCGCCCGCCCGCCCCCGTCGCGGAAATGATGCCCGAGGGCCTCACCATCGGCCTCTACGCGCCGATGGGCGACGAGGCGCCGGCCTTCGGGTGGGCGCGCTGGCTTTCCGAGCACGATCGTCGCATCGCCCTGCCCTGGTTCGCCGCGCGTGACAGCGCCATGGAATTTCGCGAATGGGCCAACCCCTTCGACGAAGAGCAGCTGACCATCGGCCCCTGGGGCGCGCTTCAGCCGCTTGCCGATGCGAAGCCGGTGGTTCCCGCGATCGTCGTCGTGCCGCTCATCGCCTTCACTGCCCAGGGGCACCGGCTCGGCCAGGGCGGCGGCCATTACGACCGCTGGCTGGAAGCCAATCCCGATGTTCCGGCGATCGGCCTTGCCTGGGATTGCCAGTTGGCCGAAAGTCTCCCGATCGAGCCGCACGACCGCATTCTCGATGCGGTGGTGACGCCGACCAGAATATACGAGGGAGAGATCTGACTTGCGCGAGACCCCGACCTGGCGAATCCCCATCGGGGTCCTCGGCCTGCTCATCGCCCTTTGCGTCTACGGACTGCTGATCGCGCGATACCTGCCGCCGGTAATCGGAAGCTGGCATGCGCTGCTCCAAACGCCGATCTATCTCGCGCTGGGGGTGATCTGGATATTGCCGCTGAAGCGCTTCCTGATCTGGATGGAGACCGGGCGCTGGGGATGATTCCCCGGCGCTTCTTTTTTGCGGCTATCCGCCGGCGGCCAGCGGACAAAAGAAAAGGCCGGGCGTGAACCCGGCCTTTTTCGTTTCATTGCCTTTCCACTTCCCTTAAGGAAGTGGCGCGAGTGACGGGGCTCGAACCCGCGACCTCCGGCGTGACAGGCCGGCACTCTAACCAACTGAGCTACACCCGCGCAGCAATGTATGTGAGGTTTTTAGACTACCTCAAGTCGCTGGATTACCAGCATTTTCCCCTGCCTGCCACAGACAGGAAAACCCAAGTGGCGCGAGTGACGGGGCTCGAACCCGCGACCTCCGGCGTGACAGGCCGGCACTCTAACCAACTGAGCTACACCCGCGTTCTTGCGGTTGCGTCCGCTTGGGAGGCCGCCCTCTATGTCAGCACCGGGTGGCTGTCAACGCGATATTCCAGCCCCATGAAGTTTTTTACGACCGAACCGCGACTAGCCTGTGGACAGTTTGGCCGGAGCACCGATTTTATCGCCGATTTTGCGATTTTCGCCTTCGAGACCGTCATTCGGGTGGCTCGAAAAAGGGGAAAAAAATTTCGGCAGAGACGAATCCGCTGCGAAGCGTACGCATAAACCGTCCCCTATCCGCCCCCTATGAGGGAAACCGATCGAAAATTGATCGGGGCGCCACGAACAGAAAGTCAGGAAGACTTGCGCGGCTTCTCGTACTTCCAGTTGCGTGTCTTGCCCTCGGCGATCCACTCGGCAGCCTGTGCCATGCGCTTTTCCCGTGTCGCGGCAGTCTTCGCGTCAGTGATCCATTCCAGATAATCGCGTCTGTGCGAGGGCGCGAATCGCTCGAAGGTCGCTTGCGCGCCCGGCACAGCCGCAAGCATGGCGGCGAATTCTGCAGGCATCGGAATTTCCGGCCGAGGCTTTCGCTCAGCCCGTGCCGTGACAGGGGGACGGCCGCCCAGGATACGATCCGCCGCTTCGCGCAGGAGTGCCGTCAATTCGGCCTCGCGCGGCATGTCCGCCTCGGATGTCACGCGGATGAAGCGGCGCGACATGCCATCCCCGTGGATACCGAAAGCGCAATGCGCCTTGAACGCACTCATCCCGGCGACGTTCTTGCCCCGAACTGTAAAGTGGGGGACGCTCCACTTGATGGCCTCCTCGGCCTCTGGAAGCGCCCTATGCGCCATGTCACGGAGCTGTTCGAGCAAGGGACGCAGCGGCTCGGCGGATTGGGCGATATAGTCATCGACACGAGAATCCCTGGCCATATCCGCTGCTCCACTGCGCCGCCCTAACCCGTCAGCCTAACCCGCCAGAATAAGCGCCGGCGCCTCGATCAGTTTCTTGAGGTCCTGCGCAAAGCTGGCGGCATCCCAGCCGTCTACCACGCGGTGGTCGCAAGACATCGAGATATTCATGATCTTGCGCTTCTCGATGCGTTCCGCGCCGTCGGCGCCCTTCACGAACATCGGCCGTTCGACGATCCGGTTCGGACCGACGATCGCCACTTCGGGGCGATTGATGACCGGCGTGGTCGCCACCCCGCCCATCGGCCCGAGCGAGGTCACGGTGATCGTCGAGCCGGAAAGCTCAGACGATTTGGCCGAACCGTCGCGGGCTGCATTGGCAAGGCGGCCTATCTCGGCGGCGAGCTGCCAGAGGTTACGGTCCTGCGCGTCGCGGATGACCGGGACCATCAGGCCTGCGGGAGTCTGCGCCGCCATGCCGAGATGGACCGAACCATAGCGCGTCACCACGCCCGCCTCGTCATCGTAATGCGCATTGAGCATCGGATACTTGGGCAGCAGCTTGCAAATCGCGGTGATCAGGAACGGCAGCATCGTCAGCTTGGGACGCCCATCCACATTGGCGGCCCGCCCCGCATTGAGCTGCGCGCGGGCTTCCTCCAGCGCGGTCACGTCGAATTCCTCGACATAGGCGAAATGCGGGATCTGGCGCTTGGACGCAGCCATGTTCTCCGCAATGCGGCGACGCAGGCCGATCACGCGGACCTGTTCGTCCTGTCCCTTGCGCCCGGCAGGCTGGAAGCCGCCCGAGGCATTGTAGGACAGGAAGGCATCGAGATCGGAGTGCCGCAGGCGACCGTCCTCGGCGGGGCGCACTTCGCCAAGGTCGATGCCGAGATCGGCGGCGCGCTTGCGTACCGCCGGGCTGGCCATGACTTTGGCCTGGGTGCTTGAGGATTTGGCCGCGGGCGTGGGCGTGCGGGCTTCGACAGGCTCAGCCTGAGCGGGTGTGGGGGAGACCACAGGTGCTGCGGGGGCGGCGGCTTTCTCGACGTCCGCTCGTGCTGAGCCTGTCGAAGCACTGGCCGCTGCCCCCTCGACACGCGAGACATCGCCCGCATCCGGCGTTTCCGCCTCGATCCGCTGCTCCACCACTTCCGCCCTGGGCGCAGGCGCGCGGTCGACTTCGTTCCCCGTTCCTTCGACCTCGATCACCACCAAGGGCGAGCCGATGGGGATGACATCCCCTTCGGCGCCCGCCACTTCGACGATCACCCCCGAGACCGGGCTTTCCATCTCGACCGTCGCCTTGTCGGTCATCATGTCGGCAAGGCGCCCGTCTTCCTCGACCGTGTCCCCGATCTTGACGTGCCAGGCGACGATCTCGGCCTCGGCGATGCCTTCGCCGATGTCCGGCAGGCGGAATGTGAAACGACCCATCGGATCAATCCTTCATGAGCCGATCGACCGCCTCGCCAATGCGGACGGGACCGGGGAAATAGGCCCACTCGAGGCTGTGCGGATAAGGCGTGTCGAAACCGGTTACGCGCTCCACGGGGGCTTCGAGATGATAGAAGCAGCGCTCCTGGACGAGCGTGACGAGTTCGGCGCCGAAGCCGGAGGTGCGGGTAGCCTCGTGTATCACCAGGCATTTCCCGGTCTTCTCCACCGACTTTTCCACAGTGTCGATGTCGAGCGGCACAAGGCTGCGCAGATCGATGATCTCGGCGTCGACGCCCTTCTCGGCCAGCACCGCTTCGGCCACGTGGACCATGGTGCCGTACGTCACGACCGTCAGCGCCGCGCCTTCGCGCACGACGCGGGCCTTGCCGAGCGGGACCTTGTAATAGCCCTCGGGAACCTGGCTGCCCGGCAACCCCTTCCAGGGCCGCGAGGGACGGTCGTAATAGCCGTCGAACGGGCCGTTGTAGATGCGCTTGGGTTCGAAGAAGATGACCGGATCGTTGTCCTCGATCGCCGCGATCAGCAGGCCCTTGGCGTCATAGGGAGTCGCCGGGATCACCGTCTTGAGCCCGGCGACATGGGTGAACAACGCCTCGGGGCTCTGGCTGTGGGTCTGGCCGCCGAAGATGCCGCCGCCGAAGGGCGAACGCACCGTGATCTGCGCCACGAACTCGCCCGCCGAGCGATAACGCAGGCGCGCCGCTTCCGACACGAGCTGGTCGAGGCCGGGATAGATGTAGTCCGCGAACTGGATTTCCGGTACCGGGCGCAGGCCATAGGCGGCCATGCCCACCGCAGCGCCGATGATGCCGCATTCGTTGATCGGCGTATCGAACACGCGGTTCTTGCCGAACTTCTTCTGCAGGCCCGCCGTCGCGCGGAACACGCCGCCGAAATAGCCGACATCCTCGCCCATGATCACGACGTCGGGATCGCGCGCCATCATGATGTCGAGCGCGTCGTTGATCGCCTCGATCATGTTCATCGAGCGGCTCGGTGCGTCGTGAAGGCTGACGGGGTTTTCCTCGATCATGGTCCTCACTCCTTCCACTCCGGCCATTTGGTCTGTCGCTCGCGGATCGCCTGCTCGGCCTGTTCCTGGAGATGCCAGGGCAGTTCCTCGAAGACGTCCTCGAACATGGTGTGGAACGGGTGATGGAGGCCGTGGCCGAGGATGCCGTTCTTCTCGGCTTCCTTGGTGGCGGCCTTGACCTGCTCGGCCAGTTCCCGGTCCATCGCCTCGTGCTGCTCTTCAGACCATTCGCCAAGCGCGATCAGATGCTTCTTGAGGCGCATGATCGGATCGCCCAGCGGCCAGTCCTCGGCCTCGCGCGCGGAGCGATAGGCGCTGGGATCGTCCGAAGTGGAATGCCCTTCGGCGCGGTAGGTGAAGTGCTCGATCAGGGTCGGGCCCTTGTTGGCACGCGCACGGTTGGCGGCCCATTCCATCGCCGCGTAGACGGCCAGGATGTCGTTGCCGTCCACCCGCAGGCCGGCGATGCCGTAGCCCGCCGCGCGCGCCGCGAAAGTCGTGCGCTCCGCCCCGGCAAAGCCCGAGAAGCTGGAGATCGCCCACTGGTTGTTGACCACGTTGAGCACGACCGGCGCGTTATAGACCGCCGCGAAAGTCATCGCCGCGTGGAAATCGCCCTCGGCGCTGGAGCCTTCGCCCACGAAGCTGGTGGCGATGCGGGTATCGCCCTTGATCGCGCTCGCCATGGCCCAGCCCACCGCCTGCGGGAACTGGGTCGCGAGATTGCCGGAGATCGTGAAGAAGCCATAGTCCTTCGCCGAATACATGATCGGCAACTGACGGCCCTTCAGGCGGTCCGCCCGGTTGGAGTAGATCTGGTTGATCATCTCCTCCAGCGGATAGCCGCGGGCGATCAGGATGCCCTGCTGGCGATAGCTGGGGAACACCATGTCATCCGCCGCAAGGGCATGGGCACAGGCGATGGAGATCGCCTCCTCGCCGGTGGACTTCATGTAGAAGCTGGTCTTGCCCTGCCGCTGCCCGCGATACATCCGGTCGTCGAACGCGCGCGTCAGCGCCATCGTGGCCAGCATCCGCCGCAGGGTTTCCGGGTCGAGATGGGGGTTCCACGGCCCCACGGCGCGGTCGTCGTCGCCCAGCACGCGGACCATGTCGAGCGTCAGCGGCCAAGTTTCGCTGGCTTCGCAAGCCTCGTCCGGCCGGGCCAGAAGGCCCGGTTCGGGGATTTGCAGGTGAGAGTAGTCTACCGTGTCTCCGGGCCGATATCTCGGTTCGGGGACATAGAGATCGAGTGGCGGCAAATTGCCGCGCGGCTTACCTGTACGAACCGGGCCTTCGGCCATTCTGGTTATCCTCTCCCGCCTTTCCGGGCCGTGAGAGATCGATACGCGCTAGGAAAAAGGGACAAACCTAGAGCGTTTCAAAATTCCACGGTGAAGTCATATTATTTCAAACTCCGGTAATGTCAATCCAGCGTGAAGAAGCTTTGAAACTTCCTCAGACGGCCACCGGAGCGGCGATATGCGCCTGGGGCGCGTAGTCCGAAACCACGAAATCCTCGATCCTGTAGTCGAAGATCGAATCGGGCCTGCGGGCGATTTCCAGATGGGCCGTACCTTCGGGCCTGCGCGAGAGCTGCTCTTCGACCAGCGCCGCGTGGTTCAGGTAGAGATGGACATCGCCGCCCATCCAAACGGCCTCACCCGGCTCAAGGTTGCATTGCTGCGCGAACATGCGGGTGAGCAGCGCAAGGGACCACATGTTGAACGCGAACCCAAGGCCCAGGTCGCAGCTGCGCTGATAGAGCGCGCAGGACAGACGGCCATCGGCGACGTGAAACTGGTAGCTCTTGTGGCAGGGCGGCAGCGCCATCGAATCGAGTTCGGCCACGTTCCAGCCCTCGATGATGTGACGCCGACTGCCGGGATTGTTCTTCAGGCTCTCGATCACCTGGGCGACCTGGTTCACCCCTTCGGCCCGCTTGCGGTAGAGGCCCTCGCCCGCGTCTTCGTAGACCGGCCAGTCCACCCATTGCTTGCCGTAGACCGGGCCGAGATCACCCCACTTTTCGGCAAAGGCGGCATCCTCGACGATCCGGCGCGAGAAATCGGCGCGCGCGATCGCCTCGCCCGTTTCCCGGCGATAGCGGTCAAGCGGCCAGTCGGTCCAGATTTCCACGCCCTGCGCGCAGAGCGGGCGGATGTTGGTCTCGCCGGTCAGGAACCAGAGCAGTTCGCGTGTGGCCGTCTTCCAGTAGACACGCTTGGTAGTGAGCAAGGGCATGGCCCCGCCGAACAAGTCGAAGCGGATCGTCGCCCCGAAAACAGAGCGCGTGCCGATACCGGTGCGGTCCACGCGTTCATCGCCTTCTTCCCAGATGCGGCGCATGAGATCGAGGTATTGCCACTCCCAGTGCGGAGCGGTGATCGAGGCGGTGGAATCGGCAGTCAGGATTTCGGTCATGTCCGAAACCTAGCCTATCGCGCGGCCCAAGCAAAAGGCTGTCGGCAAGAAAGCCGCAAGGCAAATCGCAAAAGCCGGACAGCAAAAAACCCAGCGTTTCCGCTGGGTTTTTATGCCTCACCCGAAGGTGAAAATGGTCGGGGAAAGAGGATTCGAACCTCCGGCCCCTGCCTCCCGAAGACAGTGCTCTACCAGGCTGAGCTATTCCCCGACCGGGTGGGCGTTCCGAAGACCGCCCTGGGCAGGAGCGCGCCTATATAGGGCGACTCCGGGGGGCGCAAGGGCCCAATCCGATTTTTGTTGTCTCCGCGCTTATGACGGGGAGCGAAATGGCGCGAAGAGCACCGTAATTCCTCATAATTTCCTGAAAAAGCAAAGTTTTCCACAGGTCGCCTTCGTTTGCGACCGGGACGGATCGAGCATGTCCGATGCCCCGCGTCCTGCCGGAAAATTCCGCGAATAGCGTCGAATCGGCTTGGGCGAATCCCCCCACTACCCCTTTCGGCGACCACCCTTGCCCGTCCCTCACCGCTCCGGCACAAGATCCGCGAGGGACGCACAGCCGCAGGGAAAGTCGATGCGCCTTGATCTCCTTCGCCGTTTCTTCGTGCCGCTTGCCGCCTCAAGCGCGGCCCTGTTCCTCGCAGCCCACGGCACGAATGCGGCGGCTTCGCGCCCGTCGCCGGGAGAGCGGGAAGAAACGGCTCTGGTCCCGATCACGCTTTCCGCAGGCATGAACCCGATCTCCGACATCGCCGGCACGGGGCAGGACGGCTCGATCGCGCAGCTCTGGCGGCAGAACAACAAGGTGCGCGGCCAGCATGTCTTTCTGGTCAAGGTGGGCGATACGGCCGCGACGCTGGAAGGCCGGGATCAGATCATCGACGCGCCCGACGTGGGCGATGACATGATTCGCTCCGTCCGCTTCGCGCGCGGGAACCATGCCGGCCGCGCGACTCTCTATATGCTGATCGCCAGTCGCGACATCGGCCCCTCTCCCTATGACGCGGCAGTCACGCACATCCAGACTTTCGCGCTGGTGCCCCGTGGCAGTGGCGGCGGCGATGCCTTTGCCTTCGCGCCGGTGCGCGCGTTCGTCGCTGCGGCGAAGTATTGCCATGCGGATGCGGCGCTGCTGGCGGAACTGAATTTTCCGCTGTCGCCGCTCTATGCCGGGAGAGTTACGCCAACGGGGTGCTGAGGAGCGTGGCTACCCTCGTCCCGGACTTGCTTCGGGACCGCTGTCAGTTCTTTAGGCGCAAGCTCGCGGGCAAGGTGGGCCACGCCAGCGGTCCCGGATCAAGTCCGGGACGACGCAGGACTTACCCGCCGCGCAGCAATTGCACGCCCCAGTCGCGCTCGAACAGATAGAGCAGCAGCCGCGCGGCATCTCCGCGCGGTCCGGCCAGCCCGCCGTCGCGTTCGATCAGCAGGCGGGCATCGTCATGGGCGAGCGGCAGCAGCTTGGTGATCTGCTCCAGGCTGGCGATACGGAACGGCGTGTCGCCCGATTGCCGGGTGCCGAGCAGTTCGCCCCCGCCGCGCAGTTGCAGATCCTCTTCCGCCAGACGGAAGCCATCCTGCGTTTCCCGCATGAGGGCAAGGCGCTGGCGGGCGGTTTCGCTGAGTTGCTGGCCCCGCAGCAGGAGGCAGGTGGATTTCTCGCTGCCACGCCCCACGCGCCCGCGCAGCTGGTGAAGCTGGGCGAGGCCGAAGCGCTCGGCCTGTTCGATCACCATCAGCGTGGCATTGGGAACGTCCACCCCGACCTCGATCACCGTGGTCGCCACTAGCACCGAGGCCTCGCCACTGGCGAAGCGCTCCATCCCGGCATCCTTGGCATCGGGCTTCAACTGGCCGTGGACCAGCACGACGGTATCGCCGAACCGCTCCTTCAGCGTAGCATAGCGCGCCTCGGCTGCGGCCAGGTCGTCGTTTTCGCTTTCGCTGACCATCGGGCAGACCCAGTAGGCCTGCTGCCCCGTCTCGATATGCCGGGCGATGGCGCCGACCACGTCGCCCATCCGCTCCACCGAGACGACGCGGGTGTCGATCGCCTGTCTTCCCGGCGGCAGTTCGTCCAGCTTGGAGACTTCCATCTCGCCGTACTGGGCCAGAGTCAGGGTGCGCGGGATCGGCGTTGCCGTCATCGCCAGGGTGTGCGGGGTGCGCCGTCCCTTGCGGGCCAGCATAAGCCGCTGCCCGACGCCGAAGCGGTGCTGCTCGTCGATCACCACGAGCGCGAGATTGCGATAGGATACTGAGTCCTGAAAGATCGCATGGGTGCCGACGACGATATCTATGGAGCCGTCCACCAGCCCCATCAGGATCGCCTCGCGCGCCTTGCCCTTGTCGCGCCCGGTCAGCAGCGCGATCTCCACGCCGGTGCCCGCCAGCATCCGCGCCAGAGTTTCATGATGCTGGCGCGCGAGAATTTCCGTCGGCGCCAGCATGGCGGCCTGCGCTCCGGCCTCCACCGCGATCAGCATGGCGTTGAGCGCCACAACGGTCTTGCCCGCGCCGACATCGCCCTGAAGCAGCCGCAGCATCGGTGCCTGCTGCGCCACGTCGCCCTCGATCTCGCGGATCGAGCGCGCCTGGGCGCCGGTCAGGGCGAAAGGCAGCTTCAGCTTCGCCCGCAGCGATCCATCGCCTTGCAGCGGCGTGCCGGACTGCTTGCGGTTGCTTTCGCGCACCAGCATCAGCGCCAGGGCATTGGCGAAAAGTTCGTCGTAGGCCAGCCGGTCGCGTGCCTGGGCGTGGACGCCGCGATGGACCTCGCGCACCGCCTCGTTCCAGGCCGGCCATTTCATCTTGTCGTAGAGACCGGTCTCGATCCACTCGGGCAGCTCCGGCAAGGCTTTCAGCGCCTGCTGGACAAGGCCCGCCACGCGCCCCTGTGTGAGCCCCTCCGAGAGGGGATAGACAGCCTCGCAGAGCTGACCGACCGGGGCGGCGCTGCTTTCCGAGACATGTTCGGGATGCACCATCTGGAGCATCTGGCCGTACTGGTCCAGCCGCCCCGCAACCCATCGCGTCTCGCCCACGGGAAGCTGTTTCTTCGCCGTATAGGACGCGCGGCCGAAGTAAGTGACCGTCAGGATATTGCCCGCGTCGTCCTCGGCGATCACGCGAAACGGCCCCCGCCCCGAGCGAGAGCGGTGTTCGCGCACGGTGAGCTTGACGATCACGTTCTCGCCCACGCTGGCATCGTCGAGATCGGTGACGGCGCGCCGCTCCACGAAGCGGTCGGGCAAGTGGTAGAGCAAGTCGCGGATGCGGGTGAGGCCGAGCTTTTCCAGCGGCCGCTTGAGCTTCGGTCCCACGCCTTCGAGGGAATCGGTCTCGGTGAACAGGCAATTCAGTGCTTCAGGCCGCATAGTCAGCCTCTTAGCGTGAGTGACACTCATTTCACCAGACTTGCCGGGAACGGATTTGCGGACAGCCACGTTGGCTTCAGTGTTCCCCACCCCAGCACAGGAGAAATGCATGCTTCTTCCGCACGGAACCGTGTTCGCGATCGTCGACGGTGAAAACTTCGAACTCTATCGCAACGCGGGTCGCGAAGCCGCCCCCAAGCTCACCGCGCTGGACACGCCCGATCTTGAGGCGACCAACTTCAGCGCAGGCTTCCGCCGCCGCGACGATGCGGTTTCCCGCCATCAGGCCCGTACCGGCGACGGCAGCAACGATTCGCTGGACGAAAGCGCCCATGCCGCCGCCGTCGCGGGCTGGTTGAATCAGCAGGTGCTCGACCGGGAGATCGATCAGCTGGTCATCGTCGCCGATCCCCGCTCCCTGGGCGAGATGCGCCGTCACTATCACAAGGAACTGAAGAGCGCCCTGCTGACCGAAGTGCCCAAGACGATGACCGGGCGCCGCAGCGAGGAGATCATCAAGGTGTTCCAGAGGTAAGAGTCTGTTTGAAAATTCGCGAAATGCGAATTTTGCGGCACCGGCCCTCTCCCCCACCCTACCACCCGCAGGATACTACCGTTGGGTGGTAGGGTGGGGGAGAGGGCCGGTGCCGCACAAAAATGCCCCTCCGGGCATTTTTCAAACGGCCTCAGCCCAAAAACGCCAAAACTTGCTCATGACCGCGCCGCGCTGTAACGGCGCGGTCATGACCGAACTCACTCAACAGAGGCAGGCGCGGCTCGCCCGCCTGAAGTTCCGCGCCTGGCATCGCGGCACGCGTGAGGCCGACTACATGATCGGCTGCTTCTTCGACAAGTTCCACGCCCAGTGGTCCGAAGCCGAAATCGACCTTTTCGAGACGATGATCGAGGAAGAGGATGTCGATATCATGGCCTGGGCGCTCGGCACCCAGAGCATCCCCGAGACCTATCGCGGCCCCCTTCTGGACCGCATGATGAAGCTCGATTACGTCGATATCCCGCGCTGATGCGTCGACCTTTCGACAAGCCGGAAATCCGGTAGGCGCGGTGGATGACCCGATCTTTCAAACCCGCTCAGCCTGAGCTTGTCGAAGGCCCCGCAAGGCACGCATGACCGACTTCAACCGCATTCTCTCGGCAACCTCGCCGCTTACCCTCGCCTCGGTAACGCGCGGCGCCCAGCCGCTGGTCATGGCGGACCTCGCCCGTGCTACGAAAGGCCGGGCGGTCTTCATTGCCGACAACGAAAGCGCCATGCGCGCCGTGGCCGAGGCCGCGCAGTTCTTCGCCCCGGAACTGGATGTCGTCGAATTCCCCGCCTGGGACTGTCTTCCCTACGACCGCGCCAGCCCCGCCCTTTCGGTCAGCGCCCGCCGTCTGGCCGCGCTGCACCGGCTCCAGCTGAAGCGTACCGGTCCACAGCTGCTGGTCACCACCGCCAATGCCGTGCTCCAGCGCGTGCTGACGCCGTTCCGCATTCGCGAATCGGTGCGCCTGCTCAAGCCCGGCGCGGAAATCGGCCATGAAAGCCTGATCGCGCTGCTGCGCCGTCAGGGCTACCAACGCAGCGACACCGCGATTGACGCGGGCGAGTTCGCGGTGCGCGGCTCGCTGTTCGATATCGTGCCCTCGGGTCTGGAAGGCGGGTTGCGCCTCGACTTCTTCGGCGACGAACTGGAAACGCTGCGCCTGTTCGATACCGGCACCCAGCGCTCCACCGGCATGGTGGCGGAGCACCTGCTTCTCCCCGCCAGCGAAGCGCTGGTGGACGAGGACAGCGTCAAGCGCTTTCGCAGCCGCTATCGCGAGATGTTCGGCGCCAATGCCACTGCGGACCCGCTCTATCAGGCGGTCAGCGACGGCCGCCGCCTTGCCGGCATGGAACATTGGCTGCCGCTGTTCGAAGACCGTCTGGTCACGCTGTTCGATCACCTGTCGGACGACGACCTGCTGGTGATCGACAGCCCCGCGCTGGGCGCCGCGGACGAGCGCTTCACCGACATTGCGGACTATCACAAGGCCCGCCTCGAAACTTCCGGCCAGAAGGCGGGATCCTACCGCCCGCTCGCCACCGACGCGCTCTATCTGGGGCGCGAGGAGTTCGAGCAGGCCGTTGCCGCCTTCCCGGTCCACCGCGCCGATCCCTTCGCGCAGCCGGAAAGCACCAAGGTCATCGACTTCGGCTTCGGCAATGCCCGCGATTTCACGCCCGAGCGCGCGCGCGGCGACAATGCCTATGAGGCCGCCGCCAAGCATCTCCACGCCGTCGCCAAGACCGGCCGCAAGGCGATCCTCGCCGCTTATTCGACTGGCAGCCGCGCCCGCCTCGTCTCGATTCTGGGCGAGGCACAGGGCCCGGAACCCAAGCTGGCCGAAACCTGGCAGGAAGCGCTCGGCCTTGCCGTCCAGGGCCGCTCCGCCGCGCTGGTGCTGCCGCTGGAGACCGGCTTCTCCAACGACTCCGTCGAAGTCGTCACCGAGCAGGACATTCTGGGCGACCGCCTTGTCCGCCGGAAGAAAAAGAAGAAGGATTCCGACGCCTTCCTCGCCGAACTGGCGGCGCTGACGCCGGGCGACCTGATCGTCCACATGGACCACGGCATCGGTCGCTACGAAGGTCTCCAGTCGATCCCGGTCGGCCAGTCGCCCCACGACTGCGTGATGCTGACCTATGCGGGCGGCGACAAGCTCTACATCCCGGTCGAAAACCTCGACGTGCTCTCCCGCTACGGCAGCGAGGCGGAAGGCGTCGCGCTCGACAAGCTCGGCGGCGAGGCCTGGCAGAAGCGCCGCGCGAAGCTGAAGGAACGCATCCGCGAGATCGCGGGCGAACTGATGAAGACTGCCGCCGCGCGCGCCCTGCGCGTCGCACCGGCGCTGCTGCCCGAAAAATCGAGCTACGACCAGTTCGTGGACCGTTTCCCCTGGCAGGAAACCGAGGATCAAGAACACGCCATCGACGACGTGCTCGGCGATCTGGCCGAGGGCAAGCCGATGGACCGCCTGGTCTGCGGCGACGTCGGTTTCGGCAAGACCGAAGTCGCCCTGCGCGCCGCTTTCGTCGCCGCCATGGCCGGCCAGCAGGTCGCCGTCGTCGCGCCGACCACCCTGCTCGCGCGCCAGCACTATTCGAGCTTTGCCGAACGCTTCAACGGCTTCCCGCTGGAAGTGGGCCGCCTGTCGCGCCTCGTGCCCGAAAAGGAAGCCAAGGCCACGCGCGAGGGCTTGACCGCAGGCACCATGGACGTGGTCTGCGGCACCCACGCGATCCTCTCGAAATCGGTCAATTTCAAGCGCCTCGGCCTCGTCATCGTCGACGAGGAACAGCGCTTCGGCGTCAATCACAAGGAGCGCCTGAAGCAGCTGCGCACCGACGTCCATGTGCTGACACTCACCGCCACGCCGATCCCGCGCACACTGCAAATGGCAATGTCGGGCCTGCGCGAACTCTCGACCATCCAGACTCCGCCGGTGGACCGCCTTGCGGTGCGCACTTACGTGATGGAATGGGACGAGATGGTGATGCGCGAGGCCCTGCTGCGCGAACATCATCGCGGCGGCCAGAGCTTCATCGTCGTGCCGCGTATCTCGGACATGGCCGAAGTCGAGGAATGGCTGGCCAAGCATGTGCCGGAAGTTAAGGTCATCTCCGCCCACGGCCAGATGAGCGCGGGCGAAGTGGAAGAGCGCATGAGCGCCTTCTACGAGGGCAAGTACGAAGTCCTGCTGTCGACCACTATCGTCGAAAGCGGCATCGACATTCCGCGCGCCAACACCATCATCATTCACCGCGCCGACCGCTTCGGCCTGGCCCAGCTCTATCAGCTGCGTGGACGCGTTGGCCGCTCGAAACTGCGGGCCTATGCCTACCTGACGACGCCTGCCGGGCGGGCCCTTTCGGAAGTGGCCGAAAAGCGCCTCAAGGTCCTTAGCGATCTCGATTCGCTGGGCGCAGGCTTCCAGCTGGCCAGCCACGACCTCGACATTCGCGGCGCGGGCAACCTTTTGGGCGACGAACAGTCCGGCCATATCCGCGAGGTGGGCTTCGAACTCTACCAGTCAATGCTGGAGGACGCGATCCTCGAAGCCCGCGCGGGCGGCGTCGGGCTGGAGAAGGATACCTCGGGCCTGTCTCCGCAGATCACGGTGGAAGCGCCAATCATGATCCCGGAGGACTATGTTCCCGATCTGGCCGTGCGCATGGCACTCTATCGCCGCCTGAACGACGCGGACAGCAAGGACGAGATCGAATCGCTCTCGGCCGAAATGATCGACCGCTTCGGCCCGCTGCCGTCAGCCACGTCGAACCTCGTCCAGCTCATCCAGATCAAGCGGCAGGCGATCGAGGCACATATCGCCAAGATCGACGTCGGCCCGCGCGGCACGCTGGTCAGCTTCCACAACGACAGCTTCCCGAACCCGGCAGGCCTCATCGCCTATGCCGAACGCCTCCAAGGCACCGTCAAGCTGCGCCCGGACAACAAGCTGGTCCTGCAACGCGCCTGGGGCGATCCCAAGAGCCGCCTCAATGGGTTGCTGCAATTGACCAAGGGTCTTGCTGCGGTGGCACGCAAGGGCTGACATTGCGCCAATCTGCACCGTCATCCTGAACTTGTTTCAGGATCCATTTCTGACCATCAACGGCCGCTTGATCGACGAGATGGATCATGAAACGAGTTCAGGATGACGAGCGCGATTGGGACCCTTCCCCGCCCTACATCAACGGCACCCTGATCCGCGCGATCAGCCCGCCGCAGGGCGAAGTCGCAAAGGAAAGCTGTCCCCCGAAGCGCATCATCAGCCGGTGCGCGGTGGGAATGCCAAGGCCAAAGCCGGGCGTATCGCGGGTGCGCGCCTCATCCAGGCGGAAGAACGGCGTCAGCACGTCCTCGAAATGGCTGGGCGGGATGCCCGGCCCGGTATCCTCGACGTCGATGAACCAGTCCGCCCCTTCCCGCCGGACGGCGACTTCGGCGCGGCCGCCGAAGCGGATGGCGTTCTCGACCAGTGCGCCGGTCGCCAGGGCCAGCGGCTCAGGAAAGCTCTCGACCACGGCCTTTCCGGCCCCCGTCAGTCGCGCACGATCCTCATAGGGGGCGATGACACCGGCTACGAGTTCACCGAGATCCACCTTCTCGGCTTCGGAGGAAAGGTGCTGGGCGCGCAGATAGCCCTGCAGCGACGCGAGCAGCCCTTCCATTTCGTCGATGCTGGATTGCATGATCTCCGATATCTCGGGATCGTCGATCAGGTCCGTGGCGATCTGCTGGCGCGACAGCGGCGTACGCAGATCGTGGCTGATCGCCTCGAACGATCGCGCCTGATCCTCCAGCAGCCGGGCAATGCGCTCCTGCATGACGTTCATCGAATGGGCGAGGTTGCGCAGATCCTCCGGCCCGCTCTCGCGGATCTCGACCTGCTGGCCATGGCCGATGGCGTCGGCGGCCTGTGTCAGGCGCCTGAGGGGATTGGTGAGCAGGCGCAGCAGGACCAGCCCGATGGCGATGCAGGCCAGCGCCGTACAAAGCATGAGGACGCTGGCGCGCAAGGCGATCGGCCACATCGAGGTTATGTCGCGCGAACGGAAATTCAGCCACTTGCCGTCGGCCAGTCGCACCGAACCGACGAGATCGCTCTTGCCGCCCGAGGCATCCCTGGTGGCAAGGTTGAGCGGGCGCGTGGCGAGCGAAGGCTCCCACTCGATCACCTGCCCCGCGATGCGGCGCAGCGATTCGGAATCCATCATGCCGCGCACGGCCGGTTCCGGCGAGAATTCCGCCTTGAGATGGCCCGTCGTCATGATCGGCGCGGCCAGATTGGGCTGGAGCGCGTGGATCCGATCGCTGACGACGATCAGTTCCGCGATTCGCCGCGCATGGTCGGCGCGAATCGTCTGCCGGTCGATCGACTGGTAGAAAAGCAGGCTGCCGATCAGCTGCGCCACGCAAAGTGCGAGAAAGACGACGGCAGCCAGAACTGCCAGACGCGGGATGCTGATTCGGGCCACGTTTCCTCTCGCCGGATGCCCGATTGTTCTGTGCGATATGCCGGGGCGTCCTGAATGAGCGCTCTCACCGGATGAGGCGTTCGTCAATGCGCTGTCTGATCGGGAAACATTTTGACACTTGCGGAGTGTGTCAGGGCTCTCGCATCTAATGCGGAGCTACTTTCCCCTTCCGTTTTGGAAGGAAGAAAGTGGCTCCCCGAGTAGGATTCGAACCTACGGCCATTCGATTAACAGTCGAATGCTCTACCGCTGAGCTATCGGGGAGCAGCCTGTCAGTGTTTCCACCGCCGGGCAGGAGTGCGCCTATAAAAGGGGTCCTCAGGGTTGGCAAGCACTCTGTCATGAAAATGATGCAAAAACTTTTCCACAGGGTGGAGCCCTTGCCCGGCGCTTTTTCTCAAACCTGGAACTGCTCCGCGAAGATGCGCTCTTCCAGGGTGAAGCCCGGATCGAACAGCAGCGTCAGCTCCTTCTCGGCATTGGCGATGATGCGCACGGTCTTCACGTCACGAACTTCCTTCTGGTCGGCCACGGCGGCGACCGGGCGCTTGCCGGGCTCCCGGATGCGGAATTCGACCTCCGCGCTTTCGGGCAGGATAGCCCCCTTCCAGCGGCGCGGCCGGAACGGGCTGAGCGGGGTCAGCGCCAGCATGCGCGACCCGAGTGGCAGGATCGGACCATTGGCCGAGAGGTTATAGGCCGTGGAGCCGACCGGCGTGGCGACCAGCACGCCGTCTCCCACCAGTTCCTCCATCCGCACTTTGCCGTTGATCGTCACTTCCAGCTTGGCGGTCTGGCGCGTTTCGCGCAGCAGCGAGACTTCATTGATGGCGTAGTAGACGAAGCTGCGCCCGTCATGACTGGTAGCGTGCATCTGGAGCGGGCGCACCGGCACCGGATGGGCCTCGGCGATGCGCTCGGCGATCGGCACCCCGTCATGCGGCCCGTTCATCAGGAAGCCCACGGTGCCCAGGTTCATGCCGTAGACCGGCTTGATCCGATCGCGGTCCAGCATCTCGTGCAGGACATGCAGCAGGAACCCGTCACCGCCGACCACCACGATCACGTCGGCTAGTTCGGGATCGACCCAGTCATGGGCGGCGCGCAGTTCGGCCGCGCCGCACTGCGCCTTGGCGCTGTCGGATACGATGAGGCCCAACCTCGGGAGGCCCAACCTCGGCTCGTCAGGCTTGGGCTCTTTAGTCATTGCAATCCCCGGCAAGAAGCGGCGCCAGCGCCCGGTGGCGAACGGGACGGAAGGAAATCTCCGGTTGCCGTCTCATTTTGAAGCCCTTTTCATGCCCCGGACCTTTCGAATTTTGCATCGTTTGGCAAGGCCTTTGGCTATAGCAGGGCCGATGGGCGAAAGACGCAAGAGCCTGCCGCGCGGCCATGCCCGGCGACTGGAAGACAGACTGACCGGCATTCCCGGGCTCGACGCCGTGCGCGAACGCATCGCCGGTTGGCGGAGCGATGCCGAAAGCGCGCCGCAGCAGGCCCATGTCCACGCCATGCTGCTGGCCCTGCGCCGCCTGGACACGATCAACATGGCCTACGGCGCCGAAGCCGGGGACGGCGCGCTGGAGGAAGTTGCGGGGCGGATTGCCCATTTTGCCGGAGAGGAACTCGACGGCCCCTGGCTGGTCGCCCGCGCCGGCGGCGGTTCCTTCGTGCTCGTCGCCAACGAGGCTTGCAGCCGGGAACGCTGGCATCTCGTGGCGGACCAGCTGGCCGACGCCATTTCCCGCCCGATCGCCCTGCCCACCGGCGTCCTGCGGCTCTCGCCCCGAATCGCCCTGATCCGCGCCCTCACCGACGAGAGCGTCGATTCGATGCTGGACCGCCTCGGCCATGCCCTGGCGGACTTGCAGGAGCAGTCCGCCACGCGCCTGGGCTGGGCGGACGGCGAAGTCACCGTGCCGGGCCGCTCCGCTGCGCAGCTCGAGGCCGACCTCCTCGGCGCCATCGACCGGGACGAGATCGAGATCCTGTTCCAGCCCCAGTTCAGCCTCTCCGACGACGCGCTGACCGGGGCGGAAGCCCTTGCCCGCTGGAACCACCCGGTGCTCGGCCGCATCGGCGCGGGCGCCCTCTTCGCCATTGCCGAGCGCGCCGATCACATCGGTCCGCTTTCACGCCATATTGCCGCGAAGGCCATGGCGGCGGCGGGCCAATGGCCGGGCGAGCTTCGCCTTTCCATCAACGTCACCCCGGCCGACCTCGCCTTCGGCACTTACGTGCGCCAGATGCTCGACCTCGTGCGCGAGAGCGGCTTTCCGCCACGCCGCCTGACGCTGGAGATCACCGAGCAATCGCTGATCAGCGACATCAGCCAGACCGCGCAGATGATGGCGGAATTCTCCTCGCAGGGCATTCGCATCGCCCTCGACGACTTCGGCGCGGGGTTCTGCAACTTCCGTTATCTCAAGGTCCTGCCGATCCACTATCTCAAGCTGGACCGGACCATGATCGAAGGCGTCGGCACCGACCGCCGCGACGTGGCCGTGCTGCGCGCGATCGTGGCCATGGCGCGCGCGCTCGACCTTCAGGTCATTGCCGAGGGCATAGAGGAAGAGGAGCAGCGCGAAGTCGCCGCGCGCGAGGGCTGCACCTATTATCAGGGCTTCCTGCGCGCGCAGCCGATGTCGGTGGCGATGTTCGCCAAGCTGGCGCGGGTCGGCGGCGAGAAGAGCGCATGACGTCGTCCCGGACTTGATCCGGGACCGCTGGCAGTTCTTCAGGCGCAACCTCTAGCGCCAGGCACTACTGTAAAAAGCAAAACGCGCGCCTCCGGTATTCCCGAAAGCGCGCGTTTCTCGGCCGTCGTCCCGGATCAAGTCCGGGACGACGGCCTGTGTCACGTGCCCTTACGCGAGAGCGCCGTGGCAGTGCTTGTACTTCTGGCCCGAACCGCAAGGGCAAGGTGCGTTGCGGCTGATCGGCAGGTCCGCGTAGGGATTCTCGCCCGCGGCGCCTGCACCGACGGTGGCCTGCGGACTGCCTGCCAGCGTGCCGAACAGTTCCGGCATGAAGGCCGAACCGTCGCCGTCGTTCGAATTGTCGAGGCCGGTCAGCGGATCGATATGCCCGGTCAGGAAGTCCGGCAGTTCCGGGAGACCGGCAGGCTCCGGCATGCGCAGTTCGCTGACCGAGAGGATCCGCGTCACGTCCTCGCGGATCGAATCGAGCAGGCGTTCGAACAGGCTGAAGGCCTCGGTCTTGTACTCGTTGATCGGCGTCTTCTGGGCATAGGCGCGCAGGAACACCACCTGACGCAGGGCGTCGAGCGTGGAGAGGTGCTCCTTCCAGTAATGGTCGAGGCGATCGAGCAGGATCGACTTCTCCACTTGGCGCCAGATCGCCGGATCGTCCTGCGCCATCTTCGCGTTCATGTGCTCGGTGGCCATGGCGGCGATGCGTTCCTCGACGAGTTCGGGATCGACCCCATTTTCCTCGATCCAGGCCTCCAGCGGCACGTCGATCCCGAGGATATCCTGCGCCTTGGCCTTGAGCCCGTCGACATCCCAGTGTTCGGGATAGGAACCGGCCGGGCAGGCATCGGCTACCAGCGCGTTGACCGTGTCGTTGCGCATGTCGACGACGACTTCGTCGACCGTTTCCGAATCCATGATGTCGGCGCGCTGCTCGTAGATGACCTTGCGCTGGTCGTTCATCACGTCATCGTATTCGACGACCTGCTTGCGCACTTCGTAGTTTCGCGCCTCGACCTTCTTCTGCGCGGTCTCGATGGCCTTGGACAGCCACTTCGAACCGATCGCCTCGCCATCGGCCAGATTGCTGTTCATCATCTTGGCGAACAGCGTGTCCGGGCCGAAGATGCGCAGGAGGTCGTCCTCCAGGCAGAGGTAGAACTTCGACAGGCCGGGGTCGCCCTGGCGGCCCGAACGGCCGCGCAGCTGGTTGTCGATGCGGCGGCTTTCGTGGCGCTCGGTGCCGATCACGCAGAGGCCGCCGGCGGCCAGCACGAGGCGCTTCTGCTCGGCCACTTCCAGCTTGATGCGCGCGATCGCCTCTTCACGCTCCGGCCCCTCGGGCATGTCGCGCAGTTCGTCCTCGACGCGGAACTCGACGTTGCCGCCGAGCTGGATGTCGGTGCCGCGACCGGCCATGTTGGTGGCGATCGTCACGGCACCCAGCGAACCCGCCTGCGCGACGATGTGGGCTTCCATCTCGTGGAAACGGGCGTTGAGCACCGAGTGCTTGACGCCTTCCTTGTTGAGGAAGTCCGAGAGCAGTTCCGACTTCTCGATCGAAACGGTGCCAACGAGGACCGGCTGGCCGGTTTCGTAGCGTTCGCGGATCAGCTTGGCGATGGCGCCGAACTTGTCATGCGTGTTCTTGTAGAACTCGTCTTCCTCGTCGATGCGTTGCACCGGCACGTTGGTCGGAATGGTGACGACGTTCATCTTGTAGATGTCGTAGAATTCCGGGGCCTCGGTGGCGGCGGTGCCGGTCATGCCCGAAAGCTTCGGATACATGCGGAAGTAGTTCTGGAAGGTGATCGAGGCGAGCGTCTGGTTCTCGGGCTCGATGCGGACGCCTTCCTTGGCCTCGACCGCCTGGTGCAGGCCGTTCGACCAGCGGCGACCGTCCATCATGCGGCCCGTAAACTCGTCGATGATGACGACCTTGCCGTCCTTGACGATGTAGTCGATGTCCCGCTTGAACATGAACACGCCCTTGAGGCTCTGGTCGAGGTGGTGGACCACCTGCGTGTTCTCGACGTCGTAGAGGTTCGAACCCACCAGCAGCCCGGCGGCTTCGAGCATGCGCTCGGCCTTCTCTACGCCGTCCTCTGTCAGGCTGATGTTCTTGGTCTTCTCGTCGGTCTCGTAGTCCTCGGGGAGGAACTGCTTAACGATCGCGTCGACCTGCATGTAGAGTTCCGACTTGTCGTCAGTCGGACCCGAGATGATCAGCGGCGTACGCGCTTCGTCGATCAGGATCGAATCGACTTCGTCGACGATGGCGAAATTGAAGGGGCGCTGCACCATCTGGCTGCGCTCGTGCTTCATATTGTCGCGCAGGTAGTCGAAGCCGAACTCGTTGTTGGTGCCGTAAGTTATGTCGGCGCCATAGGCCTCGCGGCGTTCGTACTCGTTGAGGTTCGGCACGATCACACCGATGGTCAGGCCGAGGAAGTTGTGCAGCTTGCCCATCTGCTCCGCGTCGCGGCGGGCCAGGTAGTCGTTGACGGTGACGATGTGGACGCCCTTGCCCTCAAGCGCGTTGAGGTAGGTGGCGGTGGTCGCCACCAGGGTCTTGCCTTCACCCGTGCGCATTTCGGCGATTTCGCCGCGGTGGAGCACCATGCCGCCGATCATCTGCACGTCGAAATGGCGCATGCCGAACACGCGCTTCGAAGCCTCGCGCACGGTGGCGAACGCCTCTGGCATGATCTGGTCGAGCGTGCTGCCGTTCGCCAGCATGTCGCGGAACTTGGCGGTCTGCCCGGCCAGTTCCTCGTCGCTCATGGCCTCGAAAGCGGGCTCGAAGGCGTTGATCTGGGCGACGATCTTGTCGAGCGACTTGACGTAACGCTCGTTGGACGAGCCGAAAATGGACTTGGCGATGGCGCCGAACATGGCGGAGATCCCTGTTTTTCGTGAATGCGTATATCGGATGAGCGCGCCTGCGATACGCGCAGGCACGGGAAAGGTTTCGCGAACGTGCGAATGACGCAGCGCGCTTATTCGCGCGCGCGGTCTATCCCGGTGAGAACCGCGGGAAACACGCGCGAAACCGGCGCTGCTGCCAGAGGCGGCGCATGACGGCGGGTATTGCGCAATCCGGGTTCGGGAAGCTGGGCAAGGGCCACCGGGGCACGCGGCGCCTTGGCGGCGACGGCGGCTTCGGTCAGCACCACTTGCAAGCTGGACACCTGCGATGCGCGCGCGTCGGCAGGGCCGATCTGCGCGGCAAGACCCGTCAGGAGGGCCAGCAGGGTGAGTAGCAGGCGGTTTGCCATGGCGGATCAGATAAGGGGCCAAGGATGAATAGTCCACAACCCATATAAGCAAGGGCCTTATAAGCAACGGCCATCTCGCTTCGTGAGCATTACGCGGGTGCTTGACCTGCCGCACCCACGCGCTACCCACCCGCCATGGCCTATACCACTTCCCCGCTCGCCTCGCCCTTCCCCGCCATGCCGCCGATCGCCGGCGTCACCCCGCGCGTCGTGCGCGCCGGGTACAAGGACTGGGGCCGATGCGACCTGACGTATGTGGAGCTGGACGAAGGCACCGCCGTCGCAGGCGTGTTCACCAGGAACCTGTGCTGCTCCAGCGAAGTCGAACTCGGCCGTGACAACGTGAAGCAGGGCCATGCCCGCGCGCTTGTGGTCAACGCCGGCAATTCCAATGCCTTCACCGGCTATCGCGGCCGCGAGGCTGTGGAGCAGATCATGGATCAAGTCGCCGCCCACATCGGCTGCCCGCGCGAACAGGTCTTCGTCTCCTCCACCGGCGTGATCGGCGTGCCGCTGCCCAAGGACAAGGCGCGCGAGGGCGTGGAGAAAGCCCTCACCGCACAGCCCTGCTCGTGGGAAGAGGTGGCCAATACCATCGCCACCACCGACACTTTCGCCAAGGGCGCGACGGCCACGGCGATGATCGGCGACACGAAGGTCACGCTCGCCGCCGTCATCAAGGGCTCGGGCATGATCGCGCCGGACATGGCGACGATGCTCGGCTACATCTTCACCGACGCCGCCGTGGAGCCTGCTTTCCTGCAGGAGTGCCTCTCCGCCGCGAACTTCCGCACCTTCTCGTGCATCACCGTCGATTCGGACACCTCCACCAGCGACACCGTGCTGGCCTTCGCCAGCGGCAAGGCTGGCAACGCGCCGCTCTCGTCGATCGCCTCGCCCGGTGCCCATGCCTTTGCCGCCGCGATCCATGACGTCTGCCGCCAGCTTGCCCATCTCGTCGTGCGCGACGGCGAAGGCGCGCAGAAGTTCATCGAAGTGGCCGTCTCCGGCGCCGTCTCGGACGAAAGTGCCCGCAAGGTCGGCATGGCCATCGCCAACTCGCCGCTGGTAAAAACCGCCATCGCGGGCGAGGACGCCAACTGGGGGCGCGTCGTCATGGCCGTGGGCAAGGCAGGCGAACCGGCGGACCGCGACAAGCTCTCCATCGGTTTCGGCGGCACCTGGGCCGCGCGCGAAGGCCTGCCGCTGGCCGACTATGACGAAGCCCCCGTCGCCGCCCACCTCAAGGGGCAGGACGTGACCATCGAGGTCGATCTCGGCCTTGGCGAAGGCGCCGCCACCGTATGGACCTGCGACCTGACCCACGGCTACATCTCGATCAACGCCGATTACAGGAGCTGAGGGTGGCCGGTCCGCAATTCACCATCTGGGGTCGCCTCAACTCCCACAACGTAAAGAAAGTCGCCTGGTTCGCCGAGGAACTGGGCCTCAACTACGTCCGCCACGATATCGGCGGCCAGTTCGGCTATACCGACGAGTACCTCGCGAAGAACCCGAACCGGCTGGTGCCGATGATCGAGGACGGCAAGCTCGTCCTCTGGGAATCGAACGCGATCCTGCGCTACATGGCCGCCGAATACGGCGGCGAGCGCTGGTTCCAGCACGACCCCATCGACCGGGCGCTGGCCGACCGCTGGATGGACTGGCAGATCACTTATGCCGACGCCCAGCGCCTGCCCTTCCTCTCGATGGCCCGCACCCCGCGCGAGCAGTGGGACACGGCAGCTATCGAACGCGACGTGAAGACTTGCGCCGCCCACCTCGCCGTGCTGGAGCGCTACCTTTCCGAGAAGCCCTGGCTCTCCGGCGGACAGTTCGGCATCGGTGACATTCCCATGGGCGTCTATGCCTATACGTGGTTCAGCCTACCGCTCGATCAGTTCGGGCTGGAGCGACCGGAGTTCCCCGCGCTCACCGAATGGTACGCTCGCATCCGTGAGCGCAAGGGCTATGCCCAGCAGGTCATGATCCCGCTCACCTGATCCTTCTTAAAAGGCCTCCCGCATGATCACCCCTTCGCTCAACACCGCAGTCGAAACGATCATGCGCGAGGTCTCTCGCGATGTGATCCTGCCGCACTACCAGTCGCTGTCGAGCGAGCAGATCGTCAGCAAGGCGGTGAACGACGTCGTCACCGTGGCCGACCAGGAGAGCGAGGCGATCCTCACCGAACGCCTCACCGCCCTGCTGCCCGACGCCTCGGTCGTGGGCGAGGAAGCCACTTTCGCTAACGAAGACGAACTGCTGAAGCTCAAGGACCAGCTCTGCTGGATCGTCGACCCGCTCGACGGCACCAACAACTTCGCCTCGGGCAAGGCCCCCTTCGGCATGCTCATCGCGCTGGCCGACAAGGGCGAAACGCTGGGCGGCTGGATCCTCGACTGCCTCACCGGCCGCTTCTGCCGCGCCTCGGTGAACGGCGGGGCCTGGGTGAACGAGGAACGCCTCACCGCCCGCGCCACCGGAGAGCAGCCCCCCGTCGCCGCGATCTCGCTGATCTTCACCGAGGAATCGCGCCGCGAGCGCCTGCGCGCCGAAGTCGCCCCGCATTACCGCATGGTCGACATCCCCCGCTGCGCCGCCGAACAATACCCCCGCCTCGCCCTCGGCCAGAACGACGTGGCGGTGTTCGAACGCACCCTCCCCTGGGACCACGCGGCGGGCGCGCTGTTCCTCAACGAAGCGGGCGGCAAGTGCGCCCGCCCCGACGGCAGCGCCTACCGGGTGGACGAGATCGGCCGCACCGGGCTGATCGGCGCTGCTTCTCCGGCGCTGTTCGAAGACCTGGCGACGCGCCTGTCCGCGCTGGAGGATTAGGCACAGTCGTCGTCCCGGACTTGATCCGGGACCGCTGGCAGGGCTTTAGGCGCGAGAGCGCGTCAGGGCGCCTTGCCGAGCGGTGGGTTGTTCACGGCCAGCGGTCCCGGATCAAGTCCGGGACGACGGAAATCATTCGATCGTAACACCCGCAACACGCCACCTGCCGTCCTGCCGCGAAAGAGAAACCGTCTCGACCGCATCTGCCTTGTTGGCGAAACTGGTGCGAAACTTCACCACCTCATAGCCGTAAGGGGGCGCAGGCAGGTTTTCCTGACGCAGAAACGTCCGCGAGATAACCGGCCCCAACGGCACGCGCACTTTCTCATTGGTCGCAGCCCATACCTGCAGGCTGTTCAGCTTCTGGAAGGCCGAGCCGGTGCCCCTGTAGCTCTCCTCCCAGCGCCCCTGATCGATGAGGGTCAGCCATTCACGCGCCGTCTGCGCCGCTTCCGAACTTTCCGCAGCAGCCGAAGCGGAAGTCGCCGCGGGCGGTGAGGTGGTAGAGACCTGAGACAGGGTGGCCAGCGCCAGAAGGCCAAGAGCGATCGTCATAAGCAATACTCCGGTGATGATCCAGGGGCGGCGATGGGCTCGCCCCGCGCCGCCGGGCAGCGCCCTTGCCTGATCGACCTCCAAACAGGCAGCGTCTTCCCCGATTCCCATGTCCTCCATGAAAATAGGGGGATGGACCGGAACGCCTTCGCCTTCCGCATCCAGCAGAATACGGGCTGCTTCTCGGCTGCTCGACACCGCCATCTTGCGCCGCGCCTCGCGCAGGCGTTCGTTGATCGTATGAACGGAAAGGCCCAGACTGCGCGCCGCAGACTTCGCATCATGACCGCGCACGATCAGGCGAAGGGTCTGCTTCTCCTTCTCGGTAAGCCCCCAGAGAAGTTCGTTCACCGGCATGTTCATATCCGCTGGGCTAGGTTCGGCTCGGCGCCTTTGCTACCCCGAAAAATCTGTATCTCGGCGGAGAAAAAGCCGGGATCGCGTCTCGCGGACTTAGGGCGCCTTGTCCGGCGCACAAGCGCCCGTCCGCTCGCCCTTGACCGACCACCGCATGATATCCGGCGCCGCCGTTGCCCGACCGTTCGACGTCGGAACAGGCATGCGTACCAGCGGCTCCCTGCGATTCTCGAAATCGAGCTTCAGTGCCGAGGCGCCGTAACTTCCGGTAACCTGCATCTCAAGCCGCGTCTGGAAACTGCTCACCCTGCCCGTCGCCTCATCCCTGGAATTCGCATAGCCGCCCTGACAGGTCTGCGTCGCCCGCAATTGCCCGTCGCCAAAGCGGATCTTCAGCGGGCGGCACAGGGTCGTTCCCGCAGCCTGAGAACGCCCGTCGCCGACCAGCAGGCGAACGAAATCCTCGACTTGCGTATCGGCAAGGCAGAAGTGCCAGGCGCGATCCTTGCCCAATGCGACCGCGGTGTCGCCCAGGTCGATACTCTTGCCGGCCCGATAGGAGCGCGAAATCGTGACGAGCCAGTCCCCGCCCTGCATCGTCCTTTGCGCGCGAAGGCCTTCGACGACGATATCCTTCGGGGCGCCGCCATCCTTCGTTTCGGCGCCAACTTCCTGAGTCAACCAGACCGAAGCGGCCATGAGGAAAACCGGAACCGCACGGTACCACTGCATGGGCGGTCCTCCCTGCCGCTGCCTACGAACGTTTTGGAAATATGCGGGAATTGCCGACAATTGCAACGCTCTCACGCGCGGCGCGGCAAAAGCGCCGCGCAACGAAAAACCCCTCCCGCCTCACGGCGGAAGGGGCTTTTGAATTCCGGCTCTAAAACCGTAAGCGAACCCTCAGAGTTCGCCTTCGATCCAGCCCTTGAGCGCGCTCTTGGGCGCGGCGCCGAGCTTCTGGGCAACCGGCTTGCCGTCCTTGAACAGGACCATCAGCGGGATCGACTTCACGCCGATCTCGGCCGGAATGCCGGTGTTGGCCATGATGTCCATCTTGGCGATGGTCACCTGTTCGGACAGCTCTTCGCTGATCTCTTCCAGGGCCGGGCCGATCATCTTGCACGGGCCGCACCAGTCGGCCCAGAAATCGACGAGCACCGGCTTGTCGGACTTCAGAACGTCCGCTTCGAAGCTGGCGTCGGTAACAGCGATAGTCGCCATGAATTGAAACTCCTCGGGGTATCTCGGTTGAACGCAATCTAGGGACGAATTGCCCTGAGGCAACGCCTGCCCGGCCATAGCTTTACTGGGCCGGGGAAAAGTCCGGCTTGTGAGCGACCAGCACGGCGGCGGGAACGGCGATCAGGCGGGGCACGGCGGTGTAGAGCAAGGCCACTTCCACCGTGCGCCCGGGAAAGGCCACTTCCAGCGCGGCGGCATAGGCCGCCATCTGGCGCAGCACCCCGCGCGGCACTTGCTCCAGCCGCTCGGGCGGACGGCGCGCGGTCTTGTAGTCGACCAGGCGCACGCGCTCCGGCTCCACCACCAGACGGTCGATCGTGCCCGCCACCACCTGCCCGCCGACCACCGCCGCCACCGGCACTTCGGCCAGGCTGGCAGCGCCGAACAGTTCGGTCCATTCGGGATGGGCGAGCACAGCCATAGCGCTTTCCAGCATGGCCTCGCGCGCGTCCTCAGGCAGATCGGCAGCATTGCGGGCAAGCCATTGCCAGCCCGCTTCCTCGCGTTCATCCGCCGCGACTTGCGGCAGGCGTTCGAGCAGCTTGTGGACCAGCGTACCGCGCCGCAGGGCATCGCGCCCGGCGCCGGGCGGGAACGGCGGATCGGGCGCATCATCCTCGCCCAGCGCGGAAGGCGCCAGCGGACGCGGCGGACGCGGCTCGGCGGGCGGCGCACGCTCCAGCCAGCGCGGCAAAGGTTCGCGGAAGGGCAGTTCGACCGAGCGCACTTCCGCAGGCAGCGGCGCAGGCACGGGGCCGTTCTCGCAGCGCGTGCCCCAGATCGAGTCCTCGACCTCCGCTTCGGCCGGGAACAGGGCGCGCAGGCTGGCGTACCAGCTTTTCTCCGCCGGACCGTCCTTGTCCCGCCGCCCCAGCGCACCGCCGACGAACAACGCTTCCTCCGCGCGGGTCATGGCGACATAGAGCAGGCGCCAGTGCTCCTGCTCGTCGCCCTCGCGGTTGGCGGCGATCTGCGCGGCGATGCGGCCGACCTTCTCTTCCTTCGACAGCGGCGGCAGCGGCACTTTGCGGCGTTCCTCGCGCGGGTCGGCCAGATCGAAGCCCCGATCGCGCGCCGCCTCCGGGTTGCCGGTGGCATCGGCCAGAATGACGATCGGCGCCTGAAGGCCCTTCGAGCCATGGACCGTCATCACCCGGACCAAGCCCGACGCGGCATCCGCCTCGCGCTTCAGCTCGCCGTCTCCCGCATCGAACCACGCGAGGAAGCCCGCGAGGCTCGGCGTATCGGTCGCGACATAGGCCTGCGCGGCATTGACCAGTTCGTCGATCGGGTCGTTCGCCTCGCTGCCGAGCCGCGCCACCAGCTTGCGCCGTCCCTGCCACGGACCGACCAGCAGCCAGTGCAGCATGTCCTGCGGCGGCGTGAAATCCGCGCGTCCCAGCAGGTCGCCGAGCTGTTCGAGCGCCGCGCCGATCTCCGGGCCGGACTGGGTGCGCAGATGCTCCCAGAGGCGCCGATGCCTGTCGCGGTAGCCGAAGCGCAGCAATTGCTCCTGGCTCCAGCCCACCAGCGGCGAGACCAGCAGCGCGGCCAGGTTGAGATCGTCGAGCGGCTGCACCGCAAAGCGCAGCGCCGCGATCAGGTCCTTCACCGCCAGCGGCGCGCCCAGGCGCAGGCGGTCGACGCCCGCCACCGGCACGCCCGCCGCATGAAGCCGCGCGACGATCAGTCCGGCCAGTTCCTTGCGCTGGCGCACCAGCACCATGACATCGCCCGCGCCCGCCCGGCGCTGTCCGCCCTTGTTGAGCGTGAAGCCCGGCCCCGAGGGATCGAGCCATTCGCGCACCTGCTGGGCGATGCGCTCAGCCATCTGGCGGTCGGACCGCGAGAGCCAGTTGGGCTGCTGGCCGTCATTGTCTTCATCTTCTAGCGGCTCGTCGTCATCCTCGCCGATCTGCTCGGATACCGGCTTCCACAAGGCGACATAGCCGGGGCGCTCCTGCCCAACGTGGCGCTCGGCAGGACGGTCGAGGCCGAAGCGGGCATGGCCGATCCCGGCAATCGCCTCGTCCACGAAATCGAGCACCGGCTGCGCGGTGCGGAAACTGCGGTCCAGCCCGAGTTCCAGCAGCGGGCGCGCGGCGATTCCGCTGCGCAGCATGTCGGCATTGTCGGCGGCATCGCGCATCCGCCCGCGCACGCGGTCGGCGGCGCGGCGGAAGTTTTCGGGGCTGGTCCCCTGAAAGCGGAAGATCGCCTGCTTGTAGTCGCCCACCACGAAGAGCGTGCGCAGCAGGCTTTGGGGGTGGCCTTCGCGCTGCCCCTCGCCCGCCCAGAATTCCTCCGCCATGGCGAAGACGATGTCCCACTGCGCGGCATTGGTATCCTGCGCCTCGTCCACAAGAATGTGATCGAAGCGGCGGTCGAGCTTGTAGCGGATCCAGTCGGCCGAGGCCTGCCCGCGCAGCAGATCGGCGGCGCGGCGGATCTGGTCGTCGAAGTCGATCAACCCCTCGCGCTGCTTCGCCTCGTCCCAGGCGAGTGCAAAGGCACGGCCGAGGCGCAGCGCGGGAACCAGCCTCTCCGCCAACCCCAGCAGCGCCTTGGTCTCACGGATCTCCGCAAGGCTCTCGCCTACGCGCAGGGCGTAGCCTTCGTAGTCGGGATCGCGCTTGGAAAGGTGGTTGAGGCTGCGGACGCTATCGTCCTTGGTGAAGAGCGCGGCGTGGAGATCGTCGATCCCCTCGGCCCGCTTCGCCGCACTCCAGGTGAGCCACGGCACCAGCACGTCGGTGGCCTTGTGCGCGGTGGCGGTGTTCCACTCGGCCAGCACTTCGCAGCATTTGCGCAGCGAACGCACGTCGAAGGCTTCATCGCCGCACATGTCCGCGAGCAGATCGTCGCCCGCCTCGTCCGGCAGCCCGAGCAGGCGCAGCACATGGCTGCGGATATCACCCGCCTGCCACGAGCCGGGGCCGAACCACGCCTCCCGCGCACCCGCGCAGCGTAGCAGGAAATCCACTACCGAATCCGGACCGTGCCGCAGCGAAAGCTGGGCAATCGCGCCGAGCAATTGCGGGCCGTCGAAGGCATCCGTCTCGGCCGCCACAAGCAGGTCAGCCAGAACCTGCCGCGCCAGCAGCGCGCGCTCGCGGTCCTCCATTGGCCGGGTGCCGGGCACGAGCTGCGCTTCCAGCGGAAACGTCGCCAGCAGCCACTGCGAGAAAGCGTGGATCGTGTCGATCCTGAGGCCGCCGCCCGGACTGTCGAGCACGGCGGCGAAAAGCGTGCGGGCGCGGGCGCGGGTCTCGGGGTCGGTGGGCGCACCGATCGCATCGAGGCGCTGGAACAACAGGGTGTCTTCCAGCCGCACCCACTCGGCCAGCGTGCCGTTGATGCGCGCGGCCATTTCCGTCGCGCCCGCCTTGGTGAAAGTAAGGCACAATACCTGCGAAGGATCGACGCCCTCCTGCAACAGCAACCGCAGCACGCGCGAGGAGAGCACCTGCGTCTTGCCGGTCCCCGCCGAGGCCGAGAGCCACACGGTGTCGCGCGGGTTCACCGCCAGCATCTGGTTGCCGTGCAGCGGATGGACAGCGGCGCCGCCACTCATACCTCATCCTCCGCGCCCGCACGTTCCCCGCCCGCGTCTGGTCTGCTGCCGAGCGAGGTGATCCATTCGTCAAGGCGCATCAGCTGGTCGTAGTCCGCATAAGAACCGAGTTCGGGATTGAGCCGCGCGGTGAACGGCTCGGTGCCGAGAATCCAGCGGTCGAGGGCGTCGTTCAGATAGCGCTCGGTTTCGGGCAGGAAGTCGTCCGGCTCGATCCCGGAGCGCCGCTTGCCGACCTTGAGCGGCGTGGTGGCATAGCCGAACCGGTTTTTGTCCTTGGCCATCGACCAGTATTCGAATTCGCCCGCCTCGCCCGCGATCTCCCGGCCCTGCATGTCCTTGAAACCGCCCGCCTGCGCGATCAGCGCGATCAGGCCGAGTTGCAGCGCGAAGCCTTCCTCCACGCGGCGCGGGGTCGGCGGCGAGCCGGTCTTGTAATCGACCACCGCCAGCGAACCGTCGGGCAGCAGATCAATGCGGTCGGCGCGGCCGTGGATGCGGATGTCGCGGTAGCGCATGTCGCCCCAGGCCTCGCTGGCCACGACCCGGCGGCCCGCCGTTTTGTGCGCCAGCACGAGTTCGCGGAACGTATCGAGCGCGGCGGAAAGGCGCGGCCACCAGAGCGCGCGCATCAGCGGATGCGCGTTCTTCTCGGTCAGCACGGCCTGCGCGATCGCGTGGAGCCCGTCCACCGGCTCACCTGCCTTGTGCCAGTCCTCCAGGATCTTGTGCGCAACTTCGCCTTTCCACGCCGCGCTCGGCTCGGCATCGAGCGCGTCGAGCTTGCGCAGGCGGAGAATGGCATTGGCGTAGAATTCGTAAGGATCGCCGCGCAGGCGGTCCAGCCCGGTCACCGCCAGATCGACGCGGCGCTGGTCGGGCGAAGGCATGGGCTGCGGGCGCGGATGGCCGGCCACCGGGGGCGCATCGTCGAGCATGCGCGCCAGACGCAGCACATCGCTTTCGACATGGCGCTCCGCCTGTTCACCCAGCAGCGCCTTGACGCGCAGCACGAAGCGCGAGGGGATCACCGGCCTGCCCGCATCGCGCAAGGCCCAGCTCAACACGACTTCGGGCGCGCCGAGCGCGGCGGCAAGGTCGTGCGCGGCAAGGCCGATGCGGAAATCCGCGCCCGGTACCCCCAACGCGCGCAGCACGGCAGGCGGCAGCAGCGCGTCCTGCGAGGGCGAGGCAGGCCAGACGCCCTCGACGAGACCGCCGCAGATGACGAGATCCGCGCGGCTCATCCGCGCTTCCAGCAGGCCGTAGATCGATACGCGCGGATGGCCGCCCCAGGGTGGGCGCACCGAGACCCGGTCCATGGCGTCGCGCAGCATGGCGTGAAGCTCGCGCGGGTCGAACAGCGTCCCCGCCGAGCCTGCCGCGCCGCGCAGTTCCTCGACCATGGCGCTGAGGCTGCGGCCGTCGGCCTGCGCCCAGATCGCCTCGCCGCAGAGCGCTTCGGCGGCATCCACCAGCGCCGCGAGCATCGCTTCCAGCGGCTGACCTTCGGTGAGCGCGAAGAGCGGCGCCAGCACGGCCTCCACCGCACTCCACCATTCGCCCAGCTTCTCCTGCTCGGCGAGATCGGCCAGCGCCGCCAGACCCGCACCGGGGCGCGGACCGCGCAAGGCAAGATCGAGCTTGCGTGCGGATTCCAGCCAGCGCGCGCGGCCCTCACCGCCACCTGCGAGCGGGTGGACCAGCAGCGCGATCAGCGGGACCGGCGCGGCCTGTTCGGCCAACACTTCGGCCAGCAGCAGCATGAGCCGCCCTGCCGCCGTCTGCGCGAGGGGGCGCCCTGCGGTATCGTCCGCCTCGATCCCCCAACGCGTGAGGTGCGCGACCACGCGGCCCGCCAGCCCGCGATCGGGGGTGATGAGCGCAACGCGGCGCTCCGGCACTTCCAGCGCCTCGCGGATCAGCACGGCGATCGCCTGCGCTTCCTGTTCCGGGTGCGTGCTTTCCATCAGCCGCACACCGGAAAGGCGGCGTTTCTCGGCTGGCAATTCGACCCAGGCCGCCGAAGCGCGGGGCGGCAGGAACAAGTTGGAGATCACCGTGCTGCGCTCGGCGGGCGAGGCGCCGTAGCCGGAGCGGTGCCACGCGGAAACTTCCTCGCGGGCGATGCCCATGCGGTTGAGCAGGAGCTTGAGGTGGTACTGCGGGTGAGTGACCGCATCGCTTCGGCCGAACGGCGGCTCTTCCGGGTTCTCGGGCTTTCCGGCAATGCCGAGTTCGTCCCAGACCTCGCCGGGAAGCGCCAGATCGAAGTCCGGCAGGACTACGGAACCGCCCGGAAGTTCGCTGACCACGCGCAGCAATCTGGCCAGCGCGGGCGAAGCACTGGTCACGCCCGCCGCGACCACGGGATATTGCGGCGGCACCGCGCGCCATTCCGCGGCGGCATGTTCGAATAGCCGGTTGCGGCGCTCCGGCGCGTCGATCTCGCCGCGGCTCGCCAGTTCCGCGATCCAGTATTGCTGCACCATCAGGAAGGTGCGGGTATTGTCGGTCCAGTGCCCGGCCAGGTCGCCGACGATGCCGATCACCCGCTCGCTCATCAGGTCGAGCGGGGCGATGCCTTCCACCAGCAGGCGGTCCATGGTGCGGCCGAGCTCCCAGGCGCGGCGCAGCAAAGCCGCACCTTTCCCTGCCTCCGCGCCCTCCACTTCACGCAAGTAATGGGCAAGCCGCAGCCAGCGCCGGGTCGGATCGGCGGCGGGCGGAATATCGGCGGCCCCGAGCGGATCGAGCAGCGGCCCGAGCGTCTCGTCGAGATCGAGATCACCAACCACCACCATACGCGGCAGCAGCATGCCGGGCCTGTCGGTCGTGCCCGAATGGCGCACAAAAGCCTCGGTAACGGTGCGGACCGTGCGGCGGCTGGGCAGCAGCAGGGTCAGCCGGGCGAGGCCCAGCTCACCTTCGGAATAGCGCGGCACCAGCCCCGCCACGAGGGCATCGGCGAAACCACGGTGCGCAGCAATGGAATAAACGCGCGGCCCGCCCCCTTCAGGCACGGGTCAGCCATTCCTCGGTGGGTCTGATGGCGGTCGGTTCGCCCACTTCGAACCACAGGCCGGTATGGGAAATGCCGAAGACACGGCCTTCCTCGATGGCGCGGTTCCACAGGATGTTGGTGGAGAACGGGCCTTCCGGCGCGTCACGCAGCAGGCGCTTCGAGACGATCTGGATGCCCGAAAAGATGAAAGGCGCAACCCGCCCCGGCTTGCGACGCGAGACGCGGCCCAGCGCGTCGAGGTGGAAATCGCCCTCGCCGCGATAGTTCATCGCGCGCGGGTGCGAGACCAGCAGCAGCAGCGCGTCCATCGCCTCTGGATCCCAGGCGCGCGAGAGTTCGTGGAACACGTCCTCCGGCCCGTCGAGCCAGATATTGTCGCTGTTGAGGCAGAAGAAGGTATCGGGCAGCAGCGGCGCGGCCTTGACCATGCCGCCGCCGGTTTCGAGCAGCTGCGCGCGCTCGTCCGACACGGTGACCTCAGGCCCCTTGCGGCGCACCTTGAAATGGCCTTCCAGCGCATCGGCCAGGTAGTGGACGTTGACCACCGCCTTCTCCACGCCGGCAGCGTCCAGCTTGTCCAGCGCATGGTCGATCAGCGACTTGCCCGCCACGCGCACCAGCGGCTTGGGCTGGGTAGCGGTGAGCGGACGCATGCGCTTGCCGAGACCGGCCGCCAGCACCATGGCCGTGTCGCTGGCCAGCTTGCCCCCATTCATACGGCGTAGCTCCCGCCGTTGGCTTCGCGCAGATGGGCGGGGATATTCGCGTCGAACCAGCGCGCCACCGGCTCCAGCGCCGGGTGGGCGAGGTCGCGTTCGAGCAGCGCCCAGACGCGCGGGATCAGATCGAGATAGCGCGCCTTGCCGTCACGCCGCCAGAGGCGCACGAAAATGCCGATGATCTTGGTGTTCCGCTGCGCGCCGAGGCGAGCGTAGTCGGCCAGGAATGTCTCGGGATCGGCGCCGGTCGCCTGCAGGTAATGGTCGAACATTTCCGCTTCCAGTTCCGGCGAAACCTCGCGGCGGGCATCCTGAAGCAGGGACACGAGATCATAGGCGGGGTGGCCGATCAGGGCGTCCTGAAAGTCCAGCAGGCCCTGCTTTTCCAGCGCGCCGAGCAGCATGATGTTCTCGGCATGATAGTCGCGCAGCACGGTGACGCCGGGGCGCTGGCGGGGCAGCAGCGCGCCCATCACCGATTCCCAGGCCGTCACGAAACCGGCGGTATCCACGCGCAGGTCCTGTGCCGAACAGTACCAGTCCACGAACAGCCGCACCTCGCGCTGGTACTCGCTCATCGAATAGTCGAGGAAGGGACCGGGCGGCAATTCGCGCAGCAGTGCCAGCACGTCCACGGCGCCGCGATAGACGGCGGCCTCGTCGTCCGGCCACTGGTCCAGATAGTCGCGCATGCGCGCATGGCCGAAGTCTTCCATCAGAACCAGGCCGCGCTCGGCCCGTTCCGCCAGGATGCGCGGGGCGCGGAGGCCATTGAGATCCAGCCAGTGCGCCGCGCGCAGGAAGGGTGTGGGATCCTCGGTGGGCGGCGGCGCGTCCATCAGCATGGCCGTTTCGCCATTGCCGCGCGTCACGCGGAAATAGCGGCGGAACGAGGCGTCCCCGGCCAGCGGTTCGACATGGGCGCCCGCCCAGCCGGCTTCGGCAAGGAAGGGTTCGAGATCGGCGGGAAGATTCGTGCTCATTTCGGCTCCCGCCCTAGAGCATTTTCAAGTCAGGTGGAAACACCTGACGACTGGGAAAATGCGACCAACAAACAACAGGGATCGCTGTTCTGATAAAATCAGAACGAAACGCGATCCCGCCAATCAGAGCCGGGCTCGACAATGGCGATCCGCCCCTCATCCGCAACTTCCAGCGCGATTGAGAGGCAGCCCGGCTCATGGGCGAACCCTCCGGCGTGATCGGGCCACTCCGCGATCAGGGCCGCGCCCTGGCGATAGTCGTCGAGGCCGATCTCGTCGGCTTCGGACGGATCCTTCAACCGGTAGAAATCCGCATGGACGAGCGGCAGGCGCACGCCCGGTCCGCCCGAGGCCGGGGGATCGTAGACTTCGATGATCGCGAAGCTGGGCGACGGCACTTCGCCCTCATGCCCCAAGGCGGCGATGATCGCGCGGGCGAGCGTGGTCTTCCCCGCGCCGAGACCGCCGGTCAGCGCGATCACGTCGTCGGGGCGCAATTGGTCGGCAATGGCGCGGCCGAAGCGCTCCATCGCGGCGAGGTCGGGCAATGCAATGTTCACGGAAGCTCCACCAGAGCGCTGGTGCCCTTGCCGGGCTCGGAAACGAGGCGCAGCGCACCGCCATGGGCCTCGACAAGCTGGCGGGCGAGCGGCAGGCCAAGGCCCTGGCTGCGTTCCACCGACTTGCCGTCGGCACTGGCCTTCATGCCGTCGAGCGCGAGCGCGATGCTGCGGCTGTCCATCCCCGCGCCCTGGTCCTGGACGAGGATCTGGAGCCATTCCGCCTCGCCCGACTTGCGACGTCCGAGCTGGACGAGAATGTGCTGCCCCTGCCGCGAGGCCTCGATGGCATTGTCGACGAGATGGCCCAGCGCGCGCGCCAGCCGCTTGCGGTCACCCGAGATCGGACGCAGCAGCCCATTGGCCTGGAGATCGAGCACCAACCCCGCCTTCTGGAGATGCGCGGCGCGTTCCTCCACCACGGCACGGACGAAAGGCATCGGATCGATTTCCTCGCGCTTGAGCGGCAGCAGCCCCGCCTCGCTCTGCGAAAGGTCCAGCAGGCTGTCGATATGATCGCCCAGCGCCTCCACGGAAGTCAGGATCGCGCCGACATATTCGCGCCCGCTCTCGGACAGGTCGCCGCCGATGCCCGCTTCCAGCAGTTCCGCGAAGCCGCCGATCGACGTGAGCGGCGTGCGCAGTTCGTAGCTCATCTTGGCAAGGAAGCGCGTCTTGATCGTATCGGCCTCGATCAGGGCCGCATTGCTTTCCCGCAGCGCCGCCTCGGCCTTCTGGGAATCGGTGATGTCGAGCACGGCGAGCAGCCCGTTCCCGTCCGGCAACGGAACGCCCGCGAATTCCAGCATGCGCCCGTCGGCCAGCGCGATGCGCCCGCCTTTCTGCCCCCGGTCGAGCGTGGCCGTGCGCACCACGCCGCCCACCGTTTCCGCCTCGGCCGGGCGCTTGAGGCGCGGCGCGATCTTCTTGAGCAGGTCCTGGATATGCGGATGGGTGTCGAGAAAGTCGCTGTCGAGCCCCCAATCGGCGGCAAAGCGACGGTTCCATATCTGCATGCGGCCGTCGGGCGCGAAGACCGCAATCGATTCGAACAAGCTGTCGAACGTCGCCGTTCGCGTGCGCAGCAGGGTGTCGCGCACGGCGGAAAGGCGCAGCTGTTCGGTGCGATCCTCGGCGATGAGCATGAGGCCCCCGTCCGGCACCGGCTGGGCGACGATGCGCAAGTGCGTGCCGTCCGCGAGCGTCCAGGCCTCCTCGCTGGCGGTGCCTGCCGCGAACCAGGCCGCCTTCTCGCGCCGCCAGGCAGGAAAGTCCCGCGCTTCCGGCACGCGCCCGGCATCGCGGGCAGCGTCGAGCAGGCGCTCGAACGCCGGCAGATCCTGCAGGGCCTGGGCGGAGAGCTTGAACAGGCGCTGGAACGGCTGGTTGGCGAACGTGAGGCGCTTCTTGGCGTCGAACTGGGCCACGCCTGCCGAAAGCTGGTCCTGAAGCGCGCGCTGGGTCTCGCGGAAAGCGCGGAACGAGCGCGACATTTCCTCAAGATCCTCGATATCGACGGCATAGCCCGCCACCCCGTCCTCGCCCAGCGGCAGGTCGCTGACGCGCATGGCGCGGCGCTGGCCGTTGATCGTGGTGGAGACGATGCGCTGGATCGGCGCGCCCTTGTCCGCCGCCACCCGCGCCACTTGCGCCGGGGTAAGGCCGTCGACGTTCTCGACCAGTTCGGTGCCGCTGGCGACCACGCCCTGGGCGCTGTCCCCGCCGACGGCGGCGACATAGGCCGAGTTCACCAGTTGCAACTCGCCGTCCGGGCGGCGGAACCACATCGGCATCGGCGCCGCCTCGATCAGCGAGACGAGCGCGGTGAAGTCCCCCCGCGCCCGCGAGGCTTCGTCGCGCAGGCGGGTGAGTTCGGTCTCGCTGTCGGAAAAATCGAAGACCCAGACCAGCGCCGCGCCGCCGGGCGAGACTTGCGGGTCGGCCAGATGGCCGCGCAGCGCCAGCGAGCGGGTCGAGCCGCGCGGCGTCAGCACCATGCGAAACGGCGTGGCGGTCTTCTGGGTGCGGCGCACCGCCTCGGTCAATTCTTCCAGCTTCTCCGTGGGAAGCCCGCGTTCGCCGCCGCGTTCGCCGGGATCGAGTTCGGAAAGGAACTGCGGCACGCCGTCCAGCCCCAGCCACTGGGCAAGGCGCGGACTGGCCTCGATTCGCCCGTCGGAGCGGACGAGCAGCGGCAGGGCGGGCGATTCCTCGACCATGCGCCCGAGCCTGCGCGCCGAGCGAAGCTGGCTTTCCGCCCGCTTCTGGCGGCTGCGCGCGGTGAGCACGGCCCAGGCCGCCGCCAGCATCCAGGCAGCGAGCAGAAGACCGATCAGGAGGGGTACGAGGCGATCCTGGTCCATTCACCCACGGCTATGAGGTGCGCAAGCCGTAAAGACAATGGGGAGAGCGCCACGATTGCGGCACTCTCCCCATCGTTAACCCATCAGGGCCTTACCGATTAATAACGGTAGTGGTCCGGCTTGAACGGGCCGGCTTCCGGCACGCCGATGTAGTCGGCCTGCTTCTTCGAAAGCTTAGTGAGCTTCACGCCCAGCTTTTCGAGGTGCAGCGCGGCGACCTTCTCGTCGAGGTGCTTGGGCAGCACGTAGACGCGGTTCTCGTAGTCGTCGTTCTTGGTGAAGAGTTCGATCTGGGCGAGCGTCTGGTTGGTGAAGCTCGACGACATCACGAAGCTCGGGTGGCCGGTGGCGCAGCCCAGGTTCACCAGGCGGCCCTTGGCGAGGACGATGATCTGCTTGCCGTCCGGGAAAGTGACCAGGTCGGTGCCCGGCTTGACTTCCTTCCAGTCGTAGTTGTCGAGCGCCGAGATCTGGATCTCGCTGTCGAAGTGGCCGATGTTGCAGACGATCGCCTTGTCGCGCATGGCTTCCATGTGCTCGCCGGTGATGACGGCTTCGTTGCCGGTGGCGGTGACGAAGATGTCGCAGCGCTTCACGGCGTCTTCCATGGTGACGACTTCATAGCCTTCCATGGCGGCCTGAAGGGCGCAGATCGGGTCGATTTCGGTGACCATCACGCGGGCGCCGCCGTTGCGGAGCGACGCGGCCGAACCCTTGCCGACGTCACCGAAACCGGCAACGCAGGCAACCTTGCCGGCCAGCATCACGTCGGTGGCGCGGCGGATCGCGTCGACCAGCGATTCCTTGCAGCCGTAGAGGTTGTCGAACTTCGACTTGGTGACTGAATCGTTCACGTTGATCGCGGGGAACGGCAGCTTGCCGTCCTTGGCGAGGTGGTAGAGACGGTGAACGCCGGTGGTGGTCTCTTCAGAAACGCCCTTGATGGCGTTGACCGAGCGCGAGAGGTAGCCCGGCTTGGCCTTGAGGAAGGCATTGAGCGCGCGGACGAACTCGATTTCCTCGGCATTGGTGGGCTCGAACAGCGGCTCACCGGCTTCGACACGCGCGCCCCAGAGCGCGAACATGGTGGCGTCACCGCCGTCGTCGAGGATCAGGTTGGCGGTGAGGTTGGGATCTTCGTCGGTCGACCAGTCGAAGATCTTGCCGACGTAGTCCCAGTAGTCGGCCAGCGATTCACCCTTGATCGCGTAGACCGGGATGCCGGCGGCGGCGATGGCGGCGGCGGCGTGGTCCTGGGTCGAGAAGATGTTGCAGGTGGCCCAGCGCACGTCGGCGCCGAGCGCGACCAGCGTCTCGATCAGCACCGCGGTCTGGATCGTCATGTGGAGCGAACCGGTGATGCGGGCGCCCTTGAGCGGCTGCGACGCGCCGAATTCCTCGCGCAGCGCCATCAGGCCCGGCATTTCGGTCTCGGCGATGTTGATCTCGGTACGGCCGAAATCGGCGAGCGAGATATCGGTAATGGCGTAGTCGTGGGCGATCTGGGCAGTGGCCACGGGAAGCTCCTGGTACGTTGGACGTTACGCGAGACGCCGGACTGAGCCCGGCGCCTCGAATGCATCGTCCCTACCCCGTCAGCTTTCGCGAAGCAAATATAAAGATATCTTTATATGCTTCGCGAAAGTTGCGGTGAAGCACGCCCGCTCATGCCAGATCGAAGCGGTCCGCGTTCATCACCTTGCACCAGGCGGTCACGAAGTCCTTGAGGAATCGCGGCCCGGCATCCGATGCGGCATAGACCTCGCTGAGCGCGCGAAGCTGCGCGTTGGAGCCGAACACCAGGTCCGTCCGCGTCGCCGTCCACTTCGGCTGGTTGGATGCACGGTCGGTGCCGATGAAGGTCTCGTCCGCCTCGTCGTCCACCTGCTTCCACGCCGTGCCCATGTCGAGCAGATTGACGAAGAAGTCGTTGGTGAGTTGGCCCGGCCGGTCGGTAAGGACGCCGTCCGTCCGGCCGCCGTGGTTGGCGCCCAGCACACGCAGCCCGCCGACCAGAACCGTCATTTCCGGCGCGCTCAGGCCGAGCAGCTGGGCACGGTCGATCAGCAGCTCCTCCGTGGGCACCGTGAAGGAAACCTGGAGGTAGTTGCGGAAGCCGTCCACGCGCGGTTCGAGCACGGCGAAACCGTCGACGTCGGTCTGCTCCTGCGCGGCATCGGTGCGACCGGGCACGAAAGCGACGTCGAGCGGGGTTCCCGCGTCCGCCGCCGCCTTCTCGATGCCCACACTGCCGCCCAGCACGATCAGATCCGCAACCGAGACCTTTCGGCCCGAAGCGCCGCTATCGAAATCGGCCTTGATGCGGTCATAGACTTCCAGGACTTTCGCCAGCTTTTCCGGCTCATTGACGTCCCAGTCCTTCTGCGGCGCCAGACGCAGGCGGCCGCCGTTCGCGCCGCCGCGATGGTCCGACCCGCGGTAGGTCGAAGCCGAAGCCCAGGCGGTGGAGACGAGCTGCGCGACGCTCAAGCCGGAATCGCGGATCCTGCCCTTGAGCGTAGCCACGTCCTCGCCGGTAATGACAGGGCCATCCGCCGCCGGTATCGGGTCCTGCCAGAGCAGGTCCTCCGCCGGGACTTCCGGGCCGAGATAGCGCGCCTTCGGCCCCATGTCGCGGTGGCAGAGCTTGAACCAGGCCCGCGCGAAGGCATCGCCGAAATAGTCGGGACTGGCGCGGAAACGCTCCAGGATCTGGCGATAATCGGGATCGACCTTGAAGGCCATGTCGGCGGTGGTCATCATCGTCGGCAGGCGGCGCTCGGGGCTGTGGGCGCCAGGGGCGAGGTCTTCCGGCCTCTGGCCCACCGGCTGCCACTGCTGCGCCCCTGCCGGGCTGCGGACCAGTTCGTATTCGTAGTCGAGCAGCATGTGCAGATAGCTCATGTCCCACTTCGTCAGCGTCGGCGTCCAGGCGCCTTCGAGGCCCGAGGTGATCGTGTGATCGCCGAAGCCGCTCTCATGGCCGCTCTGCCAGCCAAGTCCCTGCTGGGCGATGTCCGCGCCTTCGGGCTCCGCGCCCACCTTGGCGGCGTCGCCCGCGCCGTGACACTTGCCGAAAGTGTGGCCGCCCGCCGTGAGCGCGGCGGTTTCCTCGTCGTTCATGCCCATGCGCGCGAACGTCTCGCGAATGTCGCGGGCCGAGCCGATGGGGTCGGGCTCGCCGCCCGGACCTTCGGGATTGACGTAGATGAGGCCCATCTGGATCGCCGCCAGCGGGTTTTCGAGCGCCATCTCCCGCTCCGGCTGGATGCGGGTTTCGGCACCCTGCCCCACCCATTGCTCCTCGGTGCCCCAGTAGACGTCCTTCTCGGGCTCGAAGATGTCCTCGCGCCCGCCGCCGAAGCCGAAAGTCGGCCCGCCCATGGACTCGATGGCGACATTGCCGGTCAGGATCAAGAGGTCCGCCCAGGAGAGCTTCGCGCCGTACTTCTGCTTGATCGGCCAGAGCAGGCGGCGCGCCTTGTCGAGATTGGCATTGTCCGGCCAGGAATTGAGCGGGGCGAAACGCTGATTGCCGGAAGAGGCACCGCCGCGCCCGTCGCCGGTGCGATAGGTGCCCGCGCTGTGCCAGGCCATGCGGATGAAGAACGGGCCGTAGTGGCCGTAGTCGGCGGGCCACCAGGGCTGGCTGTCGGTCATCAATGCGGTGAGATCGGCCTTGAGCGCAGCATAGTCGAGCGACTTGAAGGCCTCCGCATAGTCGAAGTGGTCACCCAGCGGGTTCGCGCCGCCCTGGGGCAGGATGTCGAGGGAAAGCTGGTTGGGCCACCAGTCGCGGTTGGTGCGGCCCAGGAGCGATCGTACCGGATCGCCGTGCATCGGGCAGCCGCCCATGTTCCCGCTAGAGGTCTTCGCGTCCATGTCATTCTCCTTCCGGTCGGGTCCGCCCTGTTCTGCGGGCGGTTATTGTCATGTCGGCAGCATCTCCACGGGGCGGAGTCTCGCGCGATATGCTGCAACGATCAAGCGCAACCGCGCCTTCGGGGCGGCGCAAAATTCCGATCATCAATCGCGGCGAAAGTGATGAGAAAAAGCGGTGGTTTTTCCGCCTCCTGTCACTCTCGGTGGGCTGCTGGACAGGAGGCGGAAGTGGGATGGAAGATCGGAACCTTCCATTGCACGCCATGGGGGAAGGCTTGCGCCTTGCCGAATTCGCCGTTCGATCGCCCGGCGCAGGTGCGCCGTGATCATGCCGGAACCGCTATCACCCGAATTTATTACACAGGCAAGACACAATACTCAACATCATTTCATATTAATGCGCACTAATTAACCGCGCTATTATGACGCGAACAATTGCAGCATTGCACACAAGCACTGCAACACGGCTGAAATCGCGCAATAATTGCCCGCAGAATGCGGCACAATAATTCAGGATGGCCGCAAAGTACCGAGCGCCCAGTAGACGGTCAGCACGATTCCCCCGCCCGCCAGCGCGTAGGCCAGACAGATCGGCGCCGTGCGCGACAGGGCCTTGCCCTCGTGCCCCACCAGCCCCACCGTGGCCGTGCCCGCCACGATATTGTGCGGCGCCATGATATTGCCGATCGCCGATCCCAGGCTCTGTCCGGCCAATGCCAGCCAGTGGGGCAAAGTCACCGCATCGGCGGCGGCCACCTGGAAGTTGGCGAAGATGATGTTGGAAGCCGTGCCCGACCCGGTGACGAACGAGCCGAGCGCCCCCACCAGCGGCACCGCAAGCGGCCAGGCCTGTCCGAACAGCCCGGTGGCACCGACCGCAAGGGCGTCGATCAACCCGCCATGCACCATGAAGCGCGCCAGCGTCAGGACCGAAACGAGCGCGATCGCCACTTGCGGCAGACGGCGCAGCGCCGCCCCCATCGACGCGGCGACAAGGCGCGGCCGCGACCGATTGCCCAAGGCCGTCAGGACGAAGGCCAGGAACAGCATGGTGCCGGGATGGTAGAGCGGCAGCATCTGGTCTCCGAAGGCCTGGCGGTAAGTCCATTCGATGTGGTGCGAGCGCAGGGAAAGACGCAGCGGATCGATCAGGCGGCTGGCCAGGATCAGCACGACCAGCACCATATAGGGCAGTCCGGCCCGCATCAGTGCTCCGGTGTCCGGCGCATCGTCACCGCGCGCAGGCGGAGAGCCGCGCCGCAGCCAGACGACGAACAATGCCCCACCCAGCAAGGCGCCGCCCAGCGTCGGCAGTTCCGGCCCGGCCAGCCCGGCGATCAGTGCGGCGGCAGGAAAGAAGCAGGCCGCCGCCATGATCGCCACCTGCCACGAAGCTCTGGAACTGCCGGAAGAAACCGTCCGGTCGGACCGCACCGTGCCCAGCTTCACCACGATCAGCGCCAGCGTCCAGCCGATGCAGGCGTGCAGCAGCAGGATCGCCAGCGACAGCCGCCGCTCGTCCACCGGCGCGGCGTCTGTCAGCGGGACCATCGGCGCGCCCACCGCGCCGAACGAGACGCCCACGACATGGCCGATCAGGGCCACCAGCAGCGCGCGCTCGGCCGGTACGCCCAGCGCCACCAGCATTGGCGCCACGATCGCCACCGGCGTCCCGAAGCCCGAGGCACCCTCCAGAAACATTGCGAAGAAATAGCCGACCAGCAGGGCGGTGGACGCCGGATCGGACGAGATCGAGGACAGCCAGTCACCGATCACCCCGGTCGCCCCGGTACGGACCTGATATTCGTGAATGGACAGCGCCGGGAACACGATCCACAGGATGGTCGCCGCCGTGAACACCGCTTCCAGCAGCGGTCCGGCAAGGTCGGCGGGCGTATCCCCGAACTGGAAAGCGCCGACCGCCACGATCGCCGCAATGACCGCCGAAGCCGTGCCCGCCGCCGCCGCCGACCAGCGCAGCCCCGTCATCAGCCCGACGAGGGCCAGGATCGGCACGAGCGCGAGAACGGGAACCGTTGCCGCCACCGGGGCAGCCTATCCCCGGCGCTCTGACGGCACGGGATGAAGCGGCGCACCGCTCCGCTCGAACGCGCTGATATTGTCGATCGTGGTTCCGGCGATCGCAGTCATCGCCTCGCGCGTGAAGAAGCCCTGATGCCCGGTGATGAGCACATTGGGAAAGGTCATCAGCCGCACGAAGACGTCATCGCGAATGACCTGGTCCGACAGGTTCTCGAAGAAGAGGTCTTCCTCTTCCTCGTAGACGTCCAACCCGACGTAGCCGACCTTGCCGCTCTTCAGTCCGGCGATGATCGCGCGGGCATCCATCACCGCGCCGCGGCTGGTGTTGATGAGCATGACGCCGCGCTTCATCTTCGCGATCGCCTCGCGGCCGATCATGTGGTGGGTCTCAGGCGTCAGCGGGCAATGGAGGCTGATCACGTCGCAGCGCGCCAGCAATTCGTCCAGCGGCACGTAGCGCCCGCCGATCGCGGCAAGTTCCGGCGTTTCGAAGGGATCGCTCGCCAGCACTTCGCAGCCGAAGCCCTTGAGGATGCGGGCGAGGTTGATGCCGATCTTGCCCGTGCCGATCACGCCCGCGACCTTGCCCTTGAGATCGAAGCCCAGCAGGCCTTCCAGGGCAAAATTGCCTTCGCGGACGCGGGCATAGGCCTTGTGGATCTTGCGGTTGAGCGTGAGGATCAGCGCCGCCGCATGCTCGGCAATGGCGTCGGGCGAATAGGCCGGCACGCGGCCGATCCGCAGCCCCAAGTTCTCGGCCGCGCCAAGATCGACATTGTTGAAGCCTGCGCTGCGCAAGGCGATCAGCCGGGTGCCGCCCGCTGCGAGAATTTCCAGTTCCGCGCGCCCGAGCTGGTCGTTCACGAAAGCGCAAACACAGTCGTGATCCCTGGCAAGGTGCGCGGTTTGCGAATTGAGCCGGGACTCCAGATAGAACAAGGCATGTCCCGCCTTGGCTTCATCGTTCGCACTGTCCAGGAATTCACGGTCGTATGGGCGGGTGCTGAAGACGGCAACTTTCAAGGAAGCACTCCTGATCTCAGGACAATTTCAGAGTATCACTGCATTTCGGCAGCACAACAGCCACCGTTCGAATAGAAAGCCATGCCTGCTCCGGTCACCCCGGCGCTTGCACGATCTGTCCCGCAGGTAATGTTCAGGGGGTAGGCATGATGGCGTCGATCACCGTCAGGTGCTGCAAGGGTCCCTCGGACACCCGCGAGTTGGTGACGAGGATGGTCGTACCGGGCACCAGCTGCGCCTTCACCTTCTCGTAGAACGGGCGCGGCAGGCGCAGGCGGTTGATCACGGATTCGTCCACTTCCCGCCCCTCGTCATCGCCGTGCCCCGGCAGGCCGACGTAGATCCAGCGCGGCTTGCCGTCGCGCGTCGCCAGGGTGATGACATGCGATCCGGGATCGCTGTCGTTTACTTGCGCCACGCTGCGGCCGATCTCCACCCCGCCGCGCAGCACGACGATGCGCTGGTCGAGCTTGGAGACGATGATCGAGATCGGGCCGGAGGGCGAAAGCTGCGGGTTCCAGCGATATTGCTCGCCGCCGCTCAGCGGGGTGCGATCGACGGGCTTGCCCTGCGCATCGAAGGGCACGAGCAGGCTGTTGTCGCTGGAACGGACATGGGTTTCGGCATCGCCTTCCACCACCACGGTAACGCCCAGCTTGGTGATGGCGAACAGTTCCTTCGCGAAACCGTATGGCAGGTGGACGCAGCCGTGGCTCTCGGGGTAGCCCGGCAGCCCGCCCGCATGGAGAGCGACGCCGTCCCAGGTCAGGCGCTGCTGATAGGGCATCGGCGCATTGTTGTACTTGCTCGACCGGTGCTTCGCGTCCTTCTGCAGGATGGTGAACACCCCGGTCGGCGTGGCGTGGCCCGCCTTCCCGCTGGACACCGTGGTCGCGGCGATCCTCACGCCGTTGCGGTAGACCACGCCGATCTGCCGCGACAGGTCCACATAAACCATGACCGGCCCGGAAGGAGAGACGTCCGGCGCCCAGACCCATTCGCCGGGCTTCAGATGCTCCATGCGCCGCGCGAATTCCGGCGGCGAGGTCGCCCGGGCGCCCTGCGCAACCGCGGGAGATGTCGGAAAGGCGCCGAGAAGCAGGCAAGACCCTAAGCACGACGCACCGAGCGCCGCCCGTTTGAATAGGCTCATCAAAAGTCCCGTAGAGCTTGGTTCAGCAAACTTCGGCCAATGCCTTCAGCGTACGCGGCCCCGCTGGACCAGATTGACGATCGCCAGGAGCACCACGGCGCCCAGAAACGCCACCAGCAGACCCACGATCGAGAATTCCTTCACCGAACCGGCGATCCCGAACTGGTTGGCGATCAGATTGCCGATCACCGAACCCACGCAGCCCACCACGATGTTCCAGAGTATGCCCATCGAGGCATCGCGGTTCATGACCAGACTGGCGAGCCACCCGGCAATACCGCCAACGATCAATGCAATAATCCAGCCCATGACGTTCTCCCGACCTATTCCCGCAGATTACGGGAAAACTGCCCTGTAAGAATGACTGCTCAGAAATGACTGTGAAAATTCCGGCTTCGTATTCCGATTTCCAGAAAGTCTCTGGAACCGGCAACTCATCGATCATTTGCCTTGTGCGCGAAGAAAGCTGCGCCCGTCACTGCGAAAGGTCAACCTTTACATTCACGTCCGTTCCGGTCGGAAAGACGGTTCGAAAAATGGCGGAACCGGCATTCCATAAAACGAAACACAAGGTTGCGCTTGCCTTGGGCAAAGTCAAATGCCAAATCTTTTCACAGGATTAAGCCCATAGGCTGCGGGATTCGTTTCCACGCTTACTTGGAAATGGCGAATGCCGCCGCCCGAATTCAGATATCCGCCCGCAGATTCGGAGCGGACGCCGCGCGGTGACCGTCGCGTGACTGTCACCCTGTACGACGAACGCACGAAAACGGGGACCCTGATGCTATCCGAAGCCGCGCGCGACTGGCACGCCATGAGCAAGGACGCCGCCCTTGCCGCTCTTGATACTGCACCGGAAGGCCTTTCGACAGGCGAAGCCGCGCTGCGGCTGGAGCAATATGGCCCCAATACCCTGCCCAGCCCCAAGGGGACGCCGCCGATCCTGCGCTTCCTGGCACAGTTCAACAATGCGCTGATCTATTTCCTGCTGGCCGCCGCGCTGGCGGCGCTGCTGCTGGACCATGCGGTGGACGCAGCGGTGATCGTGCTGGTCGTCGTGGTCAATGCCGTGGTCGGCTTCGTCCAGGAAGGCCGGGCCGAGAAAGCCCTCAGCGGCATGGAAAGCCTGCTTACCGACAAGGCCCATGTCCTGCGCGGCGGCATTCGCGACAGCGTGGATGCCGCAGCACTGGTGCCGGGCGACGTGGTCACGCTCGACGCCGGAGACCGTGTTCCGGCAGATCTGCGGCTGCTGCGCGTGCGCGGCGTCGCCATCGAGGAAGCGGCGCTGACCGGCGAATCCGTCGCCTCGGAAAAGCACGAGGAACCGGCAGAGGCCGCCGCATCGCTCGCCGACCGAGCTTCGATGGCCTATTCGGGCACGCTCGTCGCGCGCGGCCAGGCCACCGGCGTGGTGGTCGCCACCGGCAGCGCCACCGAGATCGGGCGCATCACCAAGCTGCTTCACGCCGTTCCCAGCATCACCACGCCGCTGCTGCGCCAGATCGACGCTTTCGCCAACCGGCTGACGCTGGCCATCTTCGCGGCGGGCGTCGCGCTTTACCTGTTCGCCATTACCTTGCGCGATTTCGACCGGGTGGACGCGCTGATTTCCGTGGTCGCGTTGGCGGTGGGCGCAGTGCCGGAAGGTCTGCCCGCGGTCATCACCATCACGCTCGCCATCGGCGTGCAGAGGATGGCGGCACGCAAGGCGGTGATCCGCAAGCTCCCGGCCGTCGAGACGCTGGGCGCCACTTCGGTGATCTGCACCGACAAGACCGGCACTCTCACCCGCAACGAGATGATGGTGACGCGCGTGGTGGCCGGGGAAGACGAGTTCGCGGTCTCGGGCATCGGCTATGCCCCGGACGGCGTGATCGTCGCCGCCACAGGCAGCGGCGATGCGGTTCCGCCGGACATCGTTCGCTGCGGCGCGCTCTGCAACGACGCGCATCTGAAACTCGTGGGCGGGATCTGGACGGTCACCGGCGACCCCATGGAAGGCGCCCTGCTCGCGCTGGCCCGCAAGGCGGGCATCGACGACGAGCGGCTCAGGCAGGAATGGCGGCGGATCGACGAGATCCCCTTCGACGCCACCTATCGCCTGATGGCCACGCTGTGCCGCACGGACGAGGGACGCTGCCTGGCCTTCGTCAAGGGCGCGCCGGAAGCCGTTCTCGCGCTCGGTGCCACCTACACACAGGCCTCGTCCTGGAATGCCGCGATCGACCGTGCCGCAAGCGAAGGCGAACGCGTGCTGGGCTTCGCCATGCGCGAGGTTCCCGGCGATACGCAGCGGCTCGACTTCGCGCTGCTGCAAGGCGCGACGATGCTGGGCGTCATGGGCTTCATAGATCCCCCGCGCGAGGAAGCGCGGCTGGCCATCGCCGAGTGCCGCTCTGCCGGGATCGCGGTGAAGATGATCACCGGCGACCATGCCGCCACTGCCCTCGCCATCGCCCGCCAGCTCGACCTCGCGGACGATCCCAAGGCGCTAACCGGCGCGCAGATCGAGGCGATGAGCGACGAGGAACTGGCAGAAACGGTTCCCGCAACCGCCGTCTTCGCCCGCGCCAGCCCTGAGCACAAGCTGCGCATCGTGCGCGCACAGCAGTCGCGCGGCGCGATCGTCGCCATGACCGGAGACGGGGTGAACGACGCGCCCTCGCTTAAGCAGGCGGACGTCGGCACTGCCATGGGCATCAGCGGCACCGAAGCGGCCCGTCAGGCTTCGGAAATGGTGCTGCTGGACGACAATTTCGCCTCGATCGTCGCCGCCGTGCGCGAAGGCCGCACCGTCTACGACAATATCCGCAAGGTCATCGCCTGGACCCTGCCGACCAATGGCGGCGAGGCGATCGCCGTCGTGCTCGCCATTCTCGTCGGCTTTGCGCTGCCGATGACGGCGACGCAGATCCTCTGGATCAATCTGGTCATGACCGTCACGCTGGGCCTCGTGCTCGCCTTCGAACCGCCCGAGCCCGGCATCATGCAGCGCCCGCCCCGCAAGCGCGACGCGCCGCTGCTGTCGAGCTTCCTGCTCTGGCGGGTCGTGCTGGTATCGGTGCTGTTCGCGGCCGTCGTGCTGGCCGTATTCTTCGGCGCCCAGCGCATGGGCGACAGCGTGGAGGAAGCCCGCACGCTGGTCGTCAACATGCTGATCATCGCCGAGATATTCTACCTCTTCAACGTGCGCTACCTGCACATGCGCTCGCTGACGTTCGAAGGCACGAAAGGAACGCGGCCGGTGCTGATCGCCATCGCCTGCGTGATCGTGGCCCAGCTTGCCTTCACATATCTGCCACCCTTGCAGGAGATTTTCGAATCCCGCCCGATCTCCCTGCGCGACGGCCTGATCCTGCTGGTGATCGGCACCGCGCTGTTCCTCCTGCTGGAGGCGGAGAAGATCGTGATGCGCAAGCTCGGCTGGTTCGAGGAGCTGAATTAAAGGAGTCTTTGTTTGGTGCGCCTTCGACATCCGTCGAAGGCTTGCGGCACCGGCCCACGCCCCCACCCGACCTCCCACAAGTGTATCCTGATGGGAGGTCGGGTGGGGGGGTGGGCCGGTGCCGCTAAAAATGCCCGAATGGGCATTTTTCAAACAAACTCCTTACCCGATGGTGTTGTAGCCGCTGTCGACGTAGACCGTCTGCCCGGTGACGAAGCGCGCTTTCGGCCCGAGCAGGAAAGCCGCCATATGGCCGATCTGCTCGATCGTCACCAGCCGGTGCAGCGGCGCCTTTTCGGCCGCCAGCCGGATCAGTTCGTCGAGATGGGACAGACCCGAAGCGGCACGCGTGCGCACCGGGCCGGTGGAAAGTGCATTGACGCGAATGGCGGCAGGGCCGAGTTCGTCGGCCAGGTAGCGCACGCTGCTTTCCAATGCCGCCTTGACCGGACCCATCAACCCGTAGCCCGGCACGACCTTTTCCGAGCCGTAGAAGCTCATCGTCAGGATCGAGCCGCCGCCTGTCATCAGCGGCTCGGCAAGGCGGGCCAGCCGGATCAGCGAATGGCAGGAGACGTCCATCGCCTTGGTGAAGCCTTCCACCGAGCTATCCACCACGCGCCCGTGAAGATCCTGCTTGGGCGCGAAGGCCACCGAGTGAAGCACGAAATCCAGCCTGCCCCAGCGGGCTGCGATCTCCGCGAAAACAGCCTCCATCTGCTGTGGATCGGTCACATCCAGCGGCAGGAACAGCGGGGCCTCCAGCGCCCGTGCCAGTGGCTCGACATGGGGGCGGGCTTTCTCGCCCTGAAACGTGATCGCCAGCTCCGCGCCTTCCGCGCGCAATGCCTCGGCACAGCCCCAGGCGAGCGACTGGTCGTTCGCCATGCCCACGATCAGTCCGCGCAAGGGCGCATCGGCATCAGTTCGCTCGGGCATGTGCCGCTCTCCTCATTCGTGACGGCCTTTATTCATGACGAAGCGCGTCGATCGGGTTGAGGCTGGCGGCGCGCTGGGCCGGGAAATAGCCGAAGATCACGCCGATCGCCGCCGAGACGGCAAAAGCGCCGAGGTTCACGGCGGGATCGAATATCCACGGCAGGTCCATCAGCGGTGTGGCGATGCCGACCACGACCTGGGCAAGCAGCAGGCCGATCACGCCGCCGAGGCAGGAGAGCACGACGGCCTCCACCAGGAACTGCAGCAGCACTTCGTTGGCGACGGCGCCGATCGCCAGACGAATGCCGATCTCGCGCGTACGCTCCGTCACCGAGACGAGCATGATGTTCATGATGCCGATACCGCCCACTACCAGACTGATCGCGGCCACGGCGGCCACGATCTGGGTGAGCATCGTCGTCGTCTGGGTCAGCGTGTCGGAAATCTGCTTGGTATCGAAGATATTGAAGTCGTCGTCCTTGCCCTCGGTAACATGGCGGCGCTCGCGCAGCAGGCGGGTGAGCGTCTGCTGGACCTGCTCGCTGGAATAGTCGTCGTCCACGCCCACCAGGATCGTGCGGATCGAGGTGGAACCCAGGAAGCGGCGCTGCACCGTCTTGATCGGCATGATGACGATATCGTCCTGGTCCCCGCCGAACCCGGCCTGCCCCTTGGTGGTCAGGAGGCCAATCACGTCGCAGGAGACATCGCCGATGCGGAAGCGCTTGCCGATCGGATCGGCGTTGCGGAACAGGTTGGTGCTCACCGTCGATCCGATGATGCAGACGGACTTGCCCGCCGATTCCTCATCCTCGTTGAACAGCCGCCCTTCCTGCAACGGCCAGGGCTGGATCTTGAAATAGTCCGAGGTGGTGCCGTTGATCGTGGTGGACCAATTGGCGCCCTCGTAGATCGCCGTGCCGCTGGAGGAAGCCTGCGGCGCCACCGCCATGACCCCGCCCACCTGCTGGCGGATGGCGACAATGTCGGACGGGTCGAAATCGCGGGGAGACGGCCCGCCACCACCGCGCCCGAAGCCCTGTCCGGGGCGGACCTGGAGGATATTGGTGCCCAGCGCGGCGATCTGCTGCGTCACCGCCGCCGTCGTCGCCTTGCCCAGCGTCACCATCGAGACGACCGCGCCCACGCCGATGACGATGCCCAGCATCGTCAGCAGCGAGCGCAACATGTGCCGCCGGATGGAACGCAGCGCGAGAAGGAAGATCGTGCCCAGCATCAGCCCGTCACTCCCGCACCAGTATGGGCGCCAGTATGAGCACCGTTGCCCTGTTCGATGCGGTCGATCAGGCCGTCCTTGAAGTGGACGATGCGCCGGGCATATTCGGCCATGTCCGGCTCATGCGTCACCATCAGCACGGTGATCCCGGAATCGCGGTTGAGCGCCGAGAGGAACTCCATGATCTCTACCGAGCGCTGGCTGTCGAGGTTGCCGGTGGGCTCGTCGGCCAGCAGGACTTCGGGATTGGTGACGATGGCGCGGGCAATCGCCACGCGCTGTTGCTGACCGCCGGAAAGCTCGCCCGGCGTATGCCCTGCCCAGTCGGCCAGCCCCACCTTGTCGAGCGCGGCCATGGCCTCCTTGCGGCGATCCTGCTTGGGATCGCCGCGGTAGAGCAAGGGCAGTTCCACGTTTTCCAGCGCGGAGGTGCGCGCCAGCAGGTTGAAGCCCTGGAACACGAAGCCGAGATAGCGCCGCCTCAGCAACGCGCGCTGATCGCGGTCGAGACTTTCGACATGATGGCCATGGAACAGGAATTCGCCGGAAGTCGACACGTCCAGGCAGCCCAGGATGTTCATCATCGTGGACTTGCCCGAACCGGACGGCCCCATGACCGCCACGAAATCACCCGCCGCAATATCGAGATCGACGCCCTTGAGCGCGCGAAACGCGGTGGCGCCTGTGCCGAACACCTTGGTGATCCCGCGCAGCGAGATGATCGGCGAACGCTCGGGTTCGGTGCCGGTCACGCGCGGCGCCCTCAGCTTCCCGTTCCGGCCAGTTCGCCGGTGATCACCTGCATGCCGGGCCTCAGATCGCCGGAAACCACCTCGGTCTGCTGGCCGTTGGTGCTGCCCGTCACGATCTCCACCGCCTGCGGCTTGTTGTCGGCGCCCAGCACATAGACCGTCTGGCGGGTGCCACGATCGAGCGTGGCGCTCTTGGCCGCGCGTTGTCCGCGGCGCGGCGGGCGGAAGCCGATGGCATCGGTCACGCCGCCGCTCTTCTTCTTGGCATTGCCTGAGGCCTGCGGCGAATAGGAAAGCGCCGCATTGGGAATCAGCAGCACCTGATCCTTGTCCGAAGTGACGATATCGGCCGTGGCGGTCATCCCGGGCCGCAGCTTCAGGTCCGCATTGGCGACCGACAGGTCAGCGGCATAGGAAACCACCTGCCCGCTGGTGCTGGTAGACGTCGTGGAGGAGCTGGAGGAACTGGCCGAGGAGGCCGTCAGGTTGGACGCGATCTCCACCCGCGTGATCTTTGCCGGGAAAGTCTGGCCGGGAAAGGCATCGACGGTGAAATTGGCGCTCTGGCCTTCCTTGACCGTGCCCACGTCGGCCTCGTCGATCGCCACTTCCAGCTTCATTTCGCTGAGATCCTCGGCGATCACGAACAGGGTCGGGGTGTTGAACGAGGAAGCCACGGTCTGGCCGGGATCGACCTGCCGCGCCAGCACCACGCCCGAAACCGGCGAGATGATCCGCGCCCGCGCCCGCTGGGTCTGGTTCTGCGCCAGCGACGCTTCGGCGGCGAGGACATTGGCCTGCGCGGTCTTGAGCGCGGCGGCAGCGCGCTGCATGTCCGCGCGGCCTGCCTGAAGCTCGGTCTTGGAAGGAACCTTGCCGCCGGAAAGACGCGCGACGTCCTCCAGCCGCGCCAGCTGCGCCTGGGATTCGGACAGGGTCGCGCGGGCCTGCTCCACTTGCGCGCGATTGGCGGCAAGCTGGGCCTGCCCTTGCCGGATCTGGTCCTCGATCTGCTCGGGATCGATTTCCGCCAGCACCTGCCCTGCCTTCACCTGGTCGTTCACGTCGACCAGCACTTTCACGACGAGACCGGAAAGCTGCGAGCCCACGGTGACCTGATTGGTCGGCGCCAGCTTGCCGGTGGCCGAAACACTGGTGACGAGCCTGCCCTTTTCCGCCTTGGTAGTCGCGAAGTTCTGCTTTTCGGTCGTGCCCAGGCAACGGAACAGCAACAGGCAGAGCAGCGCTAGAACGATCAGCCCGGTCCAGAACACCCATTTGCGCTGCCAGACCGGCCTCTTGTCCGCGCCCAGAAATTCGTCGAGTTTTTCGTCGGCCATCTAGTTGGTTCCGCCTAGTTGGTTCTGGGCCTGTTGGTTGCGGGGCTCTGTAGCCAGCACAGTATAATCGGAAGTCGCGTCCCAACCGCCGCCGAGCGCGTCGTAAAGCGCGATCAGCGCGGTGGCGCGGTCGGAATGCGCCTGGACCAGCCCGTTGCGGGCGGAGATCAGCGCGCTTTCCTGCGTGTTGAGCGTCGTGAAGTCGGTCAGGCCGCTGCGGTACTGCGCGCGGGCCAGCAATGCGGAATTGTTCGACGCGTCGAGCGCGACCGCGAACTGGCGCTCGCGCTCCTCGGCGGACCGCAGGGCCACCACGGCATTCTCGATATCCTCCAGCGCCGTCAGCACCGAGGACTTGTAGGCCGCGAAGGCACCGTCGGCGGCGGCGCGGCTGGAACGGACTTGCGCGGAAAGCCGCCCGGCATTGAAGATCGCCTGGCTGATCCCGCCGAACAGGCTGCCGGTGATCGTGTCGAACAGGCTGCCGAAGCTCGACGCGTTGGTATCGAGACTGCCGCTGATGGTGAGCTGGGGCAGCAGCTGCGCCTTGGCGACGCCGATCTGCGCCGTGGTGGCGGCAAGCTGGCGCTCTGCCGAGCGGACGTCCGGTCGCTGGCGCAGGACGTTGGCGGGAATGCCCGCGCCCACCTGCTCCGGCCCTTTGGGGATCGGACGGACCGCTTCGAGCAGCGGCTTCACCCCGCCCGGCGCCTGCCCGGTCAGCACCGCAATGCGCGAGACGGCGGCGTTGTATTGCTGTTCGATCTGCGGAATGCCCGCCGCGGTCTGCGCCCGGCTGGCGCGGGCCTGCTCCTGATCGACCGAGGACACCAGCCCGGCCATGACCCGCCACTCGGCAATCTGGAGATTCTCGTCCTGGATGGACAGGCTGGCGCGGGCATTGTCCAGCTGGGCCTGATAGGCGCGTGCCAGCACATAATTGCGCGCAACTTCGCTCTGCACCGTCAGCAAGGTGGTGGCATAATCGAAGCCCGAGGCCTCGAACTGCGCCCTGCTCGCCTCCGCCGCGCGGCGATTGCCGCCGAACAGGTCGAGCTGATAGCTGGCATCCAGACCCAGCGCGAAGCTGGAATTGCCGCCGCCGCCGGTCTGGGTCACGGTGCCGTCCGGCAGGGTGATGACGGTGCCGCCGCCCTTCAGCGCCTCGCTGCGCCCGGCGCTGCCGGAGCCGCTGACGGAGGGAAACAGCGCGGCCCGGCTGATGATCAGGGACTCGCGCGCCTGCCGCAGCCGCGCTGCCGCCTGTTCCAGATCGAGATTGGCCGAAGCCGCCTGCTCCACCAGCCCGGTCAGCACCGGATCGTCGAAATTCCGCCACCAGCGCGTCAGGTCTTCGACCTGCGGCGCGGCGGTGACCGACCACTGATCGGGTACGCCGAGTTCGGGGGCGCTGCGGGGCTTGTAATCGGGGCCTACCGCGCAGGAGGCCAGCAAGCCTGCCGCGAGCGGGACCAATAGGAAGCGATCGAATCCAGCTCGCAAAATCATCGGGCTCCAGGTGATCCCTCGACAGCGGCGAAGATGATCCGGTTTGCAGACAAAGGTCAAGAAGAACCTGCGGCAATTACAAAGTCTTGGCGGGGAATGATGTTCCCGATTCTTTTGTACAAGACCTTGCGTATGAGCGCGCAAAGCCCGTTCATTCATGATATGACCTCATCAATGCAACGCGAACACCTTGCCGATCTGGCCGCCTTCATCGCCGTAGCCGACGAGGGCAGTTTCACCCGCGCCGCCGCCAAGCTGGATTCCTCGCAATCGGCGCTGAGCCATACGATCCGGCGCCTGGAATCGCGGCTGGGCGTGCGCCTGCTTTCGCGCACCACCCGCGCGGTCTCTCCCACCGAGGCGGGCGAGCGCCTGCTCACCACCCTGCGCCCGGCCATGGACGAGATCGCGATGGGCATCGCCACCGTCAGCGAACTGCGCGACAAGCCCGCCGGCACGATCCGCCTGACCGCCTCGGAACATGCCGCCAATTCGGTGATCTGGCCTGCCCTGCGCGGCTTCCTGCCGCTCTATCCCGACATCAATGTAGAGCTGAACATCGATTCCGGCTTCGTGGACATCGTCGCCGAGCGTTATGACGCGGGGGTCCGTCTCGGCGAATCCATCGCGCGGGACATGATCGCCGTGCGCATCGGCCCTCTCGCCCGCCTGGTGCCGGTGGCCTCGCCCGACTACGTGGCCCGCCACGGCATCCCCGAAACCCCGCATGACCTGGCCGCGCACCAGTGCATCAACTTGCGCTTCCGCACGCGCGGCAGCATCTTCGCCTGGGAATTCGAGAAGGACGGCCGCGAGCTCAACGTGCGGGTCGACGGCCAGCTGACGTTCGACAGCATGGCCCTGATCCTGCAAGCTGCGCTGGACGGGGCCGGTATCGCCATGATGATGGACACTTACGCCCGGCCGCACATCGAATCCGGCGCGCTTGTCCCGCTGCTGGACGAATGGTGCCAGCCGTTCTCGGGCTATCACCTCTACTACCCCAGCCGCCGCCAGCCTTCGGCGGCGTTCCGCCTGCTGGTGGACGCCCTGCGCTATCGCGGCGAGTAAGAGCCCGTTTGAAAAATGCCCAAAAGGGCATTTTTTTGCGGCACCGGCCCGCGCCCCCACCCTACCACCCGCAGGATACTACCGTTGGGTGGTAGGGTGGGGGCGCGGGCCGG
>NZ_MSQB01000029.1 GCF_002149965.1 Novosphingobium panipatense
CTTTCTTGCGATGGGGGAACAAGCTGTCCGTCTCTGTTGGCGACCGTAGCAACCAGGTGGTCCGCTGCGGTGAGAGGCCCTCTAAGACCACCCCATGATTCGGTCAACACGCTAATTTCAAAAAAATGACTTCTTTTCCAAAAATCACAGTTTCCTGCGGGGTTCGCTCTCCTGTGGACGTCCGATCTCCCGGATTCCGCCATCGCCGATCCATCGGGAGGCTGGTCACGCATCGCCCAATCACGATAAGCCTTTCGGGACAGGAGGGCCGGACCTTGGACATCGAAGGCGAAGATATCAGCGGCGAGGATATCCTGCCCCTGCTTCACAGGCCCGACGGGCAGCGCCTGGCCGACAGCCTGATCGGCGCGGGCTTCTATATGGACGATCCCGAGACGATAGCGACGATCATCGCATTCGATCCCCGCAGCCGGGCCGTGCGGGTCGAAACGCCAGGCGGCCAATCGCGAAACCTTCCCTTCGCGTCCGGCTATGTCCTGCTAACCCCCGCCCTTGTCTCGGCGATAGCCTTCCTGCGCACGCCTGCCGACGAGGAGCGTGACAGGATGCGGCGCAAGATCGCCGCATTCGGCTTCCGCTCGAAAATCGAGGACGATGAACTGCCCGGCCTGCTGGCTGCGGTCGAGGCTGCCCATGCCTATCGGCTGCCTTGGCGGGAGGAACGCTTCGAAGGCCTGCGTCTGGTCCGCAAGTACGGCTCTGCGCGGGAGGAGGCGAAACTGCTCACCGCGTGGCTTGAAGGGGCTGACGATCCTCCGCCCGGCGATATGGTCATCGCGCTGGTTTCGGCACTGCGCGAAACTGGGCATCCGATCGAGGCGCTCGCCCGAACCGACCTGGTAACGCGCAAGGCCAACGGCCTCGACCGCAAGGAAACCTGCATCCTCCTCACCCAGCGTGGCGCGCTCTGGCTTGACCGCTACGAACTGGAGCACGATCCCGAATTTCTCGACCGGGCGCGGCAATGCGCCAAGCGAAGCTGGGCGATCGAACCGGGCGAGGAATGCAGCATGCTCTATAACCGCATTCGCAAGCTGGAAGGCTGACAGAGACGGCTGCGGATTACCCAGCCTTCATATCGGCAGCTCCGTCGTCGCCTTGATTTCGGACAGGGCGACGATCGAGTTGAGTTCCTGCACCCCGGGAAGCTGGGAGAGCTTTTCGAAGAAGAACTTCTCGTAGGCCTCGATATCGGCGGCGACGACGCGGATCAGGAAGTCGATCGAGCCCATCAGCACATAGCAGTCCAGCACCTCGGGAAATTCCCGGATCTTGGCGGAGAACTCGTCGAGATTGGCGCGGCCGTGGGCGTTGAGTTTCACCTGGGCAAAGACATGCGCATCGAGACCCACTTTCTTGCGGTCCACCAGCGCGACCCGGCGCTTGATGTAGCCTTCGCGCTCCAGTCGGTCGATCCGGCGCCAGCAGGGCGAGGAAGACAGCCCCACCCGCTCGGCGATCTGCGCCGTGGTCTGGCTCGCGTCGCGCTGCAATTCGCGGAGAATCTTCAGCTCATAAGGGTCGAGATCGGTCATTTTTTTCTAATATCATGATTTTCACGGTCAGTCTTGCTCGCAAATTCGCCTTCGGGCTCGAAATGAGGTGAGAATGCCCCCGCCTCACCTGCAATAATCGCCTCGGCAATCACGCCATCCTGACTGGAGTTCGAAAATGGTCGCCCGCGCCAGCCGCATGACGCCGCCGATGGAATATGTCCGTCTCTACGACGAAGCAGCCGGTCTAGACGGGGTGATCGCGATTCACTCGACCGCGCGCGGGCCCGCTGCCGGTGGCTGCCGGTTCTGGACCTACCCCGACGAGAGCGCCGCCATGGCCGATGCCGTGCGCCTTGCCGAAGGCATGAGCTACAAGAACGCCATGGCCGAACTGCCCTTCGGCGGCGGCAAGGCCGTGCTGCGCCGCCCGGCCGGAGCGTTCGACCGCGCCGCGCTGTTCGAAGCCTTCGGCCAGGCGGTGGAGCGTCTCGAAGGTCGCTACGTCACGGCCGAGGACGTCGGCACCAGCGTGGCCGACATGGAACTGGTGGCCCGTCATACCAGCCATGTTGCCGGTCGCACCGCCCTTGCCGGCCGCGCCGGCGGCGATCCTTCGCCCTGGACTGCGCTCGGCGTGTTCGAAGCCATGCGCGCGGCTGCCGCGTTCCAGTCCGGCAGCACGCTTTCCAGCATGACCGTCGCAGTGCTGGGCGTCGGCAATGTCGGCGCGCACTTGTGCGACCTTCTGGCCGAAGCCGGTGCGCAGCTGGTCGTCGCCGACATCGACCCGGCCCGCTGCGCCCGCATGGCCGAAGTCCACGGCGCCCGCGTGGTCGCGATCGACGAGATCGCCGGTGTCGCCGCCGATATCTTCGCGCCTTGCGCACTGGGCGGCGCGCTCGATGTCGCCACGGTCGGCGCGCTTCGTGCAAAGCTCGTCTGCGGCGCGGCGAACAACCAGCTTGCCGGAGAGGAAATCGCCGGCCTGCTGCTTGAACGCGGCGTGACTTACGTTCCCGACTATGTCGCCAATGCGGGCGGGATCATCAATGTCGCTGCGGAATACCTGCAAGAAAGCGCCGACGAAGTACGCCAGCGCGTGGTGCGGATCGGCCCGCGCGTCGCGGCCGTGCTTGAGGAAGCCGCGCGCGACGGCCTTGCCCCTTCGATCGTGGCGGATCGTACCGCCGAGCGTCTGATGCAGGAGCGCGTGGCCGAACCGGCCTGATCGCCCAGAATCCCCGAAAGCGCCGTCCCGGACATCATCCGGGGCGGCGCTTTCGATTCATGCCCCTACCCCACGCAGGGAACTTCGAATTCCGTCGCCACGATCCGGTCGCGCCCGCTGACCTTGCTGAGATAGAGCTGCTTGTCCGCTTCGGCGATCCAGCGCTCCGGGTTGGTTTCTCCCGAGCACCGCGCCGAAGCGACGCCGACGCTGACCGTGACACAGGGGCTGACTTTCGAGGATTCGTGCGGGATCTGCAGCGCATTCACCTGGCGCCGGATCTCTTCCGCCACTTGCCGTGCCGTGGCCGGATCGGCGCCGGGCAGGATGCAGACGAATTCCTCTCCGCCATAGCGCGCGGTTACCGCCGTCATCCGCCGCAGCGCCCTGTTGAGCGAGGCCGCGATCATCACGATGCAGCGATCCCCCGCGACATGGCCGTAAGTGTCGTTGAACTGCTTGAAGAAATCGATGTCGAGCATGATCACCGAGAGCCAGTCTCCGGTCCGGCACAGGCGCACCCATTCGCCTTCCAGCGTCCGCTCCAGCTGACGGCGGTTGCTGAGGCCGGTGAGCGCATCGGTCACGGCCAGTTCCGCCAGCTTGTCGCGCAGGCGCTTCAGCTCGACATGGTTGCCCACCCGCGCGCGCAGGATGGCGGGCTGGATCGGCTTGGCCACATAGTCGATCGCGCCGAGCGAAAGCCCGCGCATCTCGTCCTCGCTGTCGCCCAGGCCGGTCATGAAGATCACCGGCACATCGGCCAGCACGGGATCGACCTTCAGCTGGCGGCATACCTCGAACCCGTCGAGGCCGGGCAGCATGATATCGAGCAGGATCAGGTCGGGATCGACCGAACGCGCCGTATCGATCGCCTCCTCGCCCGACGTGGCAAAGCAGACGTCGTAATCGTCCTCCAGCACGGCATTCATGATTTCGATATTGGCCACATCGTCATCGACGACGAGAATGGTCGCTTTGGTCACGAAGGAATTCCTTGAGAGACGGGGGCTTCCGGGGCTCCAGTCATGTCATGCACAGTCATATCAGCCAGCAGGGCCAGGGCGCTAACGTAGTCCAGCCGCTGCAAGGCCTGATGCAGAGGGTGGGCGGCGCGTTCGGCAGGGTCCAGACCCATGGCTTTCGCCAGCCGGTCGAATTCGGTGCGCGCACCCAGGCTCCTGCGCAGCAGCAGCGCCCGCAGGTTCTCCCGCTCTTCCTCGAAGCGCGTCGCGGCGAAGGCACTGTCAGCAGGAACCGGCGAGACATCGGCCGTCGGCACTTCCGGTTCCACTTCGGCCAGACACCGCGCCGCAGCCACGGCCCGTTCCAGTTCCGGTTCGAGCACCGCGATAGCCGCTTCGGCCGAAGCGGAATCTTCCTTCGCCAGCAGCTGTTCCACGTCCGCCGCACGGGCCTGAAGCGCGCGCAGTTCCAGCGAGCCCGCCACGCCCTTGAGGCTGTGCGCCAGGCGGCGCGCATCGGCGACCTCGCCCGCCGCGATCCGGTCCCGGATGTCCTGCCCCGCCGCGCCATAGGTCACCGCGAAACTGAGGATCAGCTTGCGCAGGAGGCTGGCCTTGCCGTTCACCCGCTTCAGGGCTTCGGCCACATCGAACGGCCCCAGCCGTTCTGGCAGTTCACCGGCCCCGGACACGCGCTCAAGGACGACCGCAGGCTGCGGCGAAGCCTGAACCTCCGGCAAGCAGCCTTCGCGCGCGGGCTTCAGCCAGCGATTGAGCGTCAGGATCAGCTGCCGGGGATCGACCGGCTTGGCGACATGATCGTTCATCCCGACATCGAGGCAGCGCTGGCGCTCCGCCTCGAAGGCGTGGGCGGTGATGGCGATGACAGGCAGTTCCTCGATCGGCCAAGTCCGGCGGATGATCGTCGTCGCCTCGATCCCGTCCATCTCGGGCATCTGCACGTCCATCAGCACACCGGCATAGGCCCGGCCGTTCTGCTCCACTTTCTCGCAGGCGATACGGCCGTTCTCGGCGCTGTCGACCACCAGCCCGGCATGGGTGAGCAGTTCGGTCGCGATCTCGCGGTTGATCTCGTTATCCTCGACCAGCAGCACGCGCAGGCCGCGCAGCGGCGGATCGACCAGGCCTTCCGCCGTCGCCATCTCGGATTCCGGCGACCTCGGCAAGGCGACAGACTCCTCTGCGACATTATCGGGCAGAGCGACGGAGGGAAGCACCACGGCCTCCGACTGCTGACGCGCTTCGGCAAAGAGCGAGGTGATCGTCTCCAACAGGGCGTGCGGCTCGATCGGCTTGGTGAGAAAGGCGGAAACGCCCGCCTCGCCTGCCTCGGCCGCCATTTCGTCCACCGAATAGGCGGTGACGATCAGCGTGACGGGCGAAGGCGCGCCGTGCTGCATGTGGCGAAGGCGGCGCACCGCCTCCATGCCGTCCATTCCCGGCATCTTCCAGTCGAGCAGGACGAGATCGTAGGGCGCCTGATCCTGTGCCGCGCTGCCGAATGCCGCCACGGCTTCCTCGCCCGAGGCCACGAGGTCCACTCCCATATCCCAGCCTTCGAAGATCTCCTCCACCAACTGGCGGGCGGCGGCATTGTCGTCCGCCGCCAGCACGCGCAGCGCGCGGATATGGGCGGCCGGTACGTTGCCCTCGCCCGATGCCCTGCCGGTGGCGAAGCGCATGCGACAGGTGAACGTACTGCCCAGACCCGGCGCGCTATCGACCCGGATGTCCCCGTCCATCTGCTCCACGATCTGCCGGCAGATCGCCAGCCCCAGCCCGGTGCCGCCGAAGCGCCGCGTGGTGGAATTGTCGCCCTGGGAGAAGGACCGGAACAGGCCCGCCTGCTGCTCGGCGCTCATGCCGATGCCATGATCCCGCACGGCCAGCGCCACTTCCACCATTTCATCACCGGACGAGAGCAAGTCTGCCGTGATCGTCACCGCGCCGCGATCGGAAAACTTCACGGCATTGCTGAGCAGGTTGAGCACGACTTGCGAGAAACGCAGTTCGTCGCCCACCACGCTGACCGGAAGCCGGTGATCGTTCTGCAGGACAATCTGCACGCCCTTGCCCGCCGCTTCCACCGAAAGCAGCTGGATCTGCCCGGCGATCGCCGCGCGAAGATCGAAAGGCCGCGCTTCGAGTGTGAGCTTGCCCGCCTCGTTCTTCGAATAGTCGAGAATATCGTTGATCAGCCGCAGCAGGGAGCCGCCCGCGCTGCCGATCCGCTCGACATAGCCGCGCTGCCGCTCGTCCAGCCGGGTACGCGACATGAGGTGGCAAAAGCCGAGGATCGCGTTCATCGGCGTGCGAATCTCATGGCTCATATTGGCCAGGAACATGCTTTTCGCCCGCGTCGCGTCTTCCGCCTCGCGCGTGCGTTCCTCCAGCGCGGCGTTCTTGGCGACGATCTCCTCGCTCATCCGCGCGCTCTGCGCGAAACTGGCGAGCAGCATGTTGTTCAGCCAGATCAGCACGCCGGTCTGGAAGGCGACGATCGTGGCATGGAGCAGGACCCGCTCCAGATTGCCCGCGCCGGGAAACACCGCATAGGGCAGCAGATAGAGCAGCAGGAGATGGTGCGCGGCGATGGCGGCGGCGGCGACGAGGATCGCGGCCCGGTCGAGCCAGGCGATCGTCAGCGCCAGCATCGCGAAGAAGTACATGTGCATGTCCATCTGCCACGGATGCCCGCGCAGAAGGAACAGAAGCATGGCCGGCTCCGCCATGAGCGCCACGGCCGAAAGATAGCGCGTGGCGGGCGCGCTGCCGAAGCGCCGCCAGGTGAGGTGATAGGCTCCGGCGACGACGGCCGCCGCCAGTCCGGCGTGTAGTGCCGAAAGACCCATCGCCTGCGCCACGGCCGCCTGAAGCAGGACATGACCCCAGAGCAGGGGCACGAGGAAATGGCCGAAACGGGCCCGCAACCGGTCCAGCGCGGCGTTCATGACAGGGCCTCGACCGTTTCGGAGCAGCCCGGCGCCAGCGGCGCGGGCTCGACCAGCCAGGCCCCGGCGGCGCGAAGCCGCGCCGGGAAAGCGGCATCCGTGGAGGAGGCGAAGACCACGTTGCCGAAATTGCCCCCGCGCACGAGCGTGCCGTTCACCGAACGAACGAGGGCGATCGTGCGACCCTGCGTCCAGCCCGGCGGCGTCACCACCACGAACTTGTCGTCCGTGGCATTGCTCCAGATCGACGAGAGAAGCAGCGCGAGCAGCCCAGCCGCAAGCAGGCAGGCGGCCGGCACAAGATCGCGCGCACGGAAGGCCTCTGCTCTCCCGCCGGACGGCTGCGCCGCGTCATGGACATCCTGACTTCGCACTTCACGGTTTTTCAATCGCAAGCTTGTCCCCCCGGACCAAAGCGATAGCGTTATGCTCTTCAGGTATTGTTTTAGTAAATCTTTCTCAAGTCAGCTTTGCGTATTCGCGATCAACCGAACATTGCATTCGATTGTACAGAAAAGAAATCGATTTTCCTTATCGAAGTGGCAGGGCTTCGCGCGCTTTTGCGAGGTCGATGGGGGTTTTCACGCGCGGCGCGGCTTCCGGCAAGGCGCGGTCCCAGGCCTGCGATTCGGCAGCGACTTCGCGGTGGCTCGCACGGTTGCGGCCCTGGCGCTTGGCGTCATAGAGCGCACGGTCGGCAACTGCGGACAGAGCCTCCAGTTCGACGGCGCCCCCGGCGTGCGTCGCGCAGCCGACGCTCAGGGTGCCGCCGTCGCCGCGCCCACCCACGCGCGCGAAACCGCTGCAGAGTGCCTTAGCCAGAGTCAGGGCCGCAAACGTATCCGTTTTCGGCAGGAGGACCGCGAACTCGTCTCCGCCCAGTCGCCCCCACACGGCGTGGCGGGGGAGCGTGGAATTGAGAAAGACGCCCAGCGCCACCAGCAGGCGGTCGCCCTCGGGGTGACCGTAGCCGTCGTTGATCTGCTTGAAGTGATCGATGTCGAGCAGCAGCAGCGCATCCGGTCCCGCTTCTTCCGCCAGGGCCGCGCGGGCGCGCGCCTCGAAACCGCGGCGGTTGAGCAGGCCGGTCAGCGGATCGTGCTCGGCCAAGCGCACGATGCTGCGCTCGCGCCGCTGGCGCAGGGCCACGACGATCGACAGCGCCAGCGCCACTTCCATCATGATCCCCTCGAACAGCGAGATCGAGATCATCAGCCCGCTATAGTTCGAAAGGCTGATGAAAGCGCCGGGAACGAAAGCCGTGAGCGTCTTGAACAAATAGAACCCGCCATGGCCGAGGAAGGCATAGGCCAGCAGGGTGGAATCCGGGTTGCGATGCCCCCGCAGCCCGCCCAGCATCTGCGCCGACTTGAGCGAAAGCACCGCCACGAGCAGCGCGTTCATCAACGAAAGGATCTGGGTGCGCGAAGCGCCGTCGGGAATGGCCAGCATCAGCCCCCATGCGGGCAGTACCAGACACCAGGCCGGAGAGATCCGGCGGCTGAGAAAGGCCGTCGTGCCGAACAGGAAAGCCAGGTGTGCCAGCACCAGCAGGCCGTTGGCCAGCCAGACCCCGGCGATGAAGAAACCCGCCTCGCGCAGGGGCGTGATCGCGCAGCCTACGACGATCGCGGCAAAGCCCGCGCTCCAGTAGGCCAGCGATCGCTCGCGCAGAAGGTGCCATTCGAAAAGCAGGAACGCCGACGCCACGAAGGCGACGGCGTTCGTCATGAACAGCATTGTACGGGGTTCGATGATCATGGAGGAGATTCGCGCTGGATAGGACAGCGGCTTGGTTAACGATCGTTTGTAAACAAACCGTTCAACCTCTCCGACGACACGGCGCCGAGCCCTGTTCCGGCCCGGCCCTCAAGCCTTTCATTTGGCGGCCGATTTCGCCCGCTGGCGCAATTGCTCGCTGAGATATTCCAGCAGCGGGCCTTCGAACTTCGGGTTGATCACCAGGAAATGGCGGCGCCGGTCGTGCTCGTCCGGCAGGCGGCACAGGACGCTTTCGCCCACCAGGCGGCGGACCAGCCGCAAGGCCGTGCTCATCGGCGCGCCGGAGGCGATGCAGGCACTGGATACCGAAACCCGGCGCCCTTCGATCTTTGCCAGCAACAGGTCGAGCAGCATTTCCCAGGCGGGATCACCGAAGAGTTCGCCCCCGCCGATTTCGCGCCGCTTCATCTCCTTGCGCAAAAGCTCGCGGATATAGTCGGTCAGTTGGGCCGCTTCCGGGATTGCCGGGATTTCGGCAGGCGGCGCGGGTCTGTCCGCCCCACGTTCGGGTTCGCGTTCCGGTTCGAGATCACCCGCGCGGAACTTGGGCTGCGCCGCCGGATCGTCCATCAGCATGGCCAGCCGCTGCAGTTCGGTGCTCAGGCTGGACATCTTGCCGAGCAGCGTTTCGCGCGCGTCGGGCGTCTGGCGCAGGCCCTTGATGCGCTGGAGGGCCTGGCGCAGATCGTTCTGGTTGATCGGCTTTTCCAGGAAATCGACCGCGGATGCCCGCATCGCGTCGATGGCGACATCCTTGCTGGCATAGCCGGTGGCCATGATGAACTGGAGCCGCAGGCCGCGCGCCTCGGCATTGCGGCCGAGGGCGTGGATCAGGGCGATGCCGTCCTGCTCTGGCATGTTGTAATCGACGATGGCGATCGAGATTTCGTTGGCCTCGAACAGGGCCATGGCCTCTTCAGGGCTGGTGGCAACGACCGGATCGTAGCCCATCAGCTTCAGGCTGAACGCACATTCGCTGGCGAAATCCTCGTCGTCATCGACGATCAGGACGGGTTCCGGCAGGAGCGATTCGTCCGGCGAGGGCTCCTCGTCCGCACCGGCCTGCGACTGCGATGCGTTGAGCATGGCTCCGAGGCGCGAACGCCAGCTTGGGTTCATTACGTTCATCGGCACATCCAACCCCGCCGAAGCGCGGGTTCCCCTTTCAGATTGACGGCAGAACCTGCTGCAGGCCCACGCAGAAGATGGCGACGGCGACGATCGCACCCGAATCGGGGCGACGCGCGGCCGCGCGGAATTGCTGTGCGGTTGCCACGACCAGCAGGGTCATGGCCGTGATCGCGATCATGGTCAGCGCGCCGAACGGGCCGAGCCAGGTGGCGCCGGCGGCCAGCAGCTTGATCTGACTACCGGTAAGCAGCCGCAGACCGAGGCCCGCGCGCAGGCCCGCTACGCCGGCGGCTACCAGCAGCAGGCATCCGGCGCCTGCCAGCGCGGACCAGCCGAGCGCAGGGATGCCGCCGCCCAGCACCGCGAAACTCAGGCCACCGGCCGCGATCACGAAATAGAGCAGATCGGGCGGGCGGCGCCCCTCCCACGGCATGATGACCGCAGGCAGGAGCAAAACAATCAGCAAGGCCAGATTGAAATAACTCAGACCAGCCATTCAGTATCCCCCATTGGTAACGACGACGCTGGCTTCCACGTTCGACGACGGCAGGGGAACGATCTTCCCATATTTCATTATTGGACTGCCGCCCATGTCATAGCTGACTTTTACTTTGAACGCACCCACGCCATCGGACGAAGCGGTTATTAAAGGCGTTGTATTGCCACCAAGAATACGTCCGTAGCCGTCCAACACCTGTCTTGCGCGTGTTTGCGCCAGTTCGATGCGTTCGCTGGTGGAAAGCCCGGCAACGGCAGCCCGCGCGCCTTCCGCCGCGGCCTGCCGCACACCGATCACGGCACTGAAATAGAGCGAATAGATGATGATACCAAAGACAAGGGCCAGCAGCGCCGGAGCGAGGAAGACAAACTCCAGCGCCGCCATTCCGCGTTCGCATTTCAGCAGTTGCTTTATGTTGAACGCGCTTGCCATCGCCAATTTCCGATGATGGTCCCTTCAGTTTTCAGATCAGATTATTGAATGCATCTCTGAGGCTCGTGCCGAATGTGCTACCTACTCCGCCAATAGCCGCCACAACAATCGCTCCCAACACCGCGTATTCCACGGCCGTAAGACCGCGTTCGTCGCCAAGAAGACGACCGAAAAGCTTACGAATGGTGATCATGACTCAATACTCCCCAAATCCTCCGATTAAATTTCCGCAACCGCTTGGAGGTTCACGGGTGCGGTCTTCACAAAAACTAAATCAAAACAGGCACTCCGCAGCGCGCGCCGGTGGTCCAGACGGTGGCGCTGCCGACTTGCACGCCGAGCGCCGCCAGCACGTTCGTCAGCAGCGGATCGACCACGGTGCCCACCAGATTGGTCACCGGCCCGATCACGGCGGGCAGAACCGTCTCCGTCACCGCATTCAGGCCGCTGGCTTCGAGCAGGTTGCAGGCGATCAGGCAGTTCCCGCCGATCTTCACCTGAACATCGAGCCCCCCTGAACCGAGCAGGCTGGTCGTCAGGCTGCTCACGGTCTGGCCGAGCTGCACGGAATTGCCGACGGTCTGGCCGCTCGTCGGCGCCGCAGGGGTTCCCGCACCGGGGCCGAAAGTCAGCATGGCATCGCTCGACCCGCTGCCCGTGACCGGCTGCACCACCGCCCTACCCTTCACCTGCGCCGAAACAAGGCTGCCGAGCAGTTCGTTGCCGAGCAGGTGAACGCTGAGGATATTGGCCTGCCTGATGTCGCTTGCGGCGAGCACCGGCAGCGACTTGTCCATCGCGTCGAACGCGGTATCGCCGATATAGGCATTGACCGCGCCCGAGCGGACCCGGACTTTGACCAGGGTGTCGCGCGCCTGCTCGGTGGAGCCGGAGCAATCGATTTCGCTGACTTCGGCCTGGGCCGCGCCGACATCGACGATCACGGGAAGATGGACGCTGACCGAGGCGATCGCCAGGTTGACGGGCAGGTCTATCATCACCCCGATGCGCAAGGCCGACGTGCCCGCCCGGGCTTCTCCGGCAGGGCCGAAGGCGAAGCGCGGGCGATCTCCCGCGCCGCTGGAGGTAAGGCCGATCTTCACCGTGCTGACCGGCACCAGCAGGCTCACCGCCTTGGACAGGTCGATGGCGGTCGGCCCGGACTGCACGGCGTAAGTGATCAGCGCATAGGCATTCATGCCCGCCCGCAGCGCAGGCTTTTCATCGGCCTCGCCCACCGGCATGTTCTTCCACACGCCCAGCCCGAACAGTCCGCCGAAAGGCACCTTGTAGCCATTGCCGACCTGCCGCGCGAAGACGCGAAGGGCCGCTGCGGTTTCGGGGGTGGCGGCGGCATCGGCGGCCGCCTCGGCAATGTCCTTCAGCCCGTGCGAGCGGTTCATCAGGTCGCCGTAAGTGCCAGAGAACCCCTCCTTCTCGGCAAGGGCATCGAAGAACAGCCCGGCATCGACATTGCCCTGCATCAGCCCGCGCACATCGGTGCGGCCAAGCGAGATGGGGATGCCGAGCAGGCCGCCCAGCAACCCGTTGACCACCTGGACCAGCGGCGTGGTCACGGGATCGAGCAGCGGCGAGACGACCTCGGTCAGCACGTCCGACGTGACGCTGACGCCCGCCTCATCGATCCGCGCCGCCGAAGCCGTGGCGCCAAGGTCGGGGATCGGGCTCGATTCGCCCAGGATTCCGGTCAGGAAGCGGCGGCCAGGCTTGCCGGTGACGAGGCGGACGGCATTGGCATAGCCGTTGCCGGGACAGCGGGTCATCGTGGGGTCGAAGCGCTGACCGGCGGTCTGGCCGATGTCCGCGCAATAACGGCCGATCTCGACCGTCTTCAGCACCGAGGGATCGTAGCCGTTGCGCGTCAGATAGTCTTCGGCGCGCGCCTTGGCCTGGTAGGGATTCATCGCCGCCGAAAGAGCGGCCGCCTCGGTCGCGGCGCGGAGGTCCCGGCCGCCCTGGTAATAGAGGCCCACATCCAGCGCCAGACCCGCCGCGCCCAGCAGCGACACGCCCAGCACCGCCACCATCGGCCCGATCACGCCGCTTTCGTCGTGGCCCAGATCGCGAAGCGGGCGGAGTTTCAGGGGGGTGCGGAGGCGCGCCACGGTCAGTTCCCGCGCAGTGCCGTTGCCGGAGGCGCGGCAAAAAGCGCGGCCTGCTCGTCGATCTGGGCGTGCAGGGCGGCCCTGGCCGAGGCATCGCGCAGGGTGGCCAGCAGCGCATCGGCCTCTCCGCGCCGTCCGGCCACCGTCAGCGCCAGTGCCAGATTGTTGCGCACCACCTCGTTGCCCGGCGCAAGGTCGCGCGCAGCCTTCAGCGCTTCCACGGCCTGCGCCGCTTCTCCGCCGCGCAGCAGCGCATAGCCGAGCGCATTGCTGGCCAGCGGATCGGCAGGGCTGGTCCGCAACGCGGCGCGGTATTGCTCCGCCGCCGCCTGCCAGCTTTCCTGCGCGGCAAGGACATGACCGCGTACCGCCTGCGCCTCGGCGCTGCGGTCCGACGCGGGGATCTGCGCAAGGGCGGCGGCGGCCTGATCGGTCTGGCCCAGATCGAGCAGGCAATTGATGCGCAGGATGCGCGATTCCCGGTCACCCGGATATTGCCGATCGAAGTCGTCGAGAAAGGCCAGCGCCGCCCGCTGGCGGCCATCCTTGCGGGCCTGCTGGATCAGCACGAGATAGAGCTGGCGGGTCGAGCCGGATGCCTCGGCTCCGAGAGCTTCGGCAGCCATGGCCCGGCCCGCCAGCGGGGGGGACACGAGAGAACCGCCGCCCAGCGACAGGGCAGCGAGAACGGCACAATACAGACGGCGATCGGTCATCCCTTTACACTCCCCAAAGTGTCGAGAATGGCAGCGACCGGCGGGCCCGCGAGCACGATGAACAGCGCCGGCATGAAGAATACGAGCATCAGGATCACCATGCGCACGGTGATCGTGCCGATCGCCTCGCGGGCACGGGCGACGCGGCGCTGGGAGAATTCGCGCACGAATTCGCGCAGGGCCGGAACCAGTTCCATGCCGTGGAACAGCGACTGACGGAACACGGTGGCCAGTTCGCGCGAACCCGTGACGGCCACGCGCGCGGCCCAGCGGTCGAAAGCGAGCTGATAATCCTGCCCCCGGTCGAGATCCTCCACCAGCATGGCCACGAGGCGGGCATGGTTGGGCACGGCCACCCGCTCCTCGCGGGCGATGCCGCGAAAGCACTGGTCGAGCGAGACGCCGCTTTCGAGCATCATCAGCATGAGGTCGAGCAGGAAGGGGAACTCGGCGGTAAGGATGCGCTCGCGCGATGCAGCGCGCATGCGCAGCGCATACTTGGCGCCGATATAGGTCAGGCCCGACAAGGCCAGCGTCGGGAACAGCGGGCTCAGCGGATTGCCGTTCACGACAAGACAGGTCAGCATCGAGGCCAGCGCCACGACGCCGGTCGCGGCCAGGCGCAGCCAGGCGAAGGCTTCCAGCGCGCCGGGTTCGAAATAGCCGGCCTTGCGCAGTTTCTGCTCGATTTCCTCGCGGTCCCGCCCGCGCACCACGAAAATGCGCGGCAGCGGGAAGCGCAAGGCGGCGGACGTGACGCTGCGCCCCGCCTGCCCGTCGATCCGCTGGCGCAGCCGGGCATCGGCGTCGAGCATGCGCAGGCCCAGCACGACGAGCACGAGGCTGCCTGCGGCCAGCGCGAAAAGCAGGAGAGCGGTCAGCGGGGGCATCAGAACTCCAGCCTCAGCATGCGGCGGATGATCAGGATGCCGATCGCCTCCAGCCCGATCGCCATCATCGACAGCGACTGGCCGCGCGGATCCTTGACGAAGAAATCGAGATAGGCCGGGTTCATCAGCACCAGACCGACCATCGCCAGGAGCGGCATGGCGATCAGCACGCGCGAACTGACCCTGGCCTCCGACGTGGCGGCCACCAGTTCACGGCGGATGCGGAGCCGCTCGCGCAGGATCTGGGCGAGGTTGGTGAAGACCGCGCCGATCGAACCGCCGTAGCGCAAGTTGGTGCGGATGGCGGCGGCGATCATCGACACTTCGGGAACCTGGAGGCGATCCGCGAGCTGCTGCATCGTCTCCGCCACGGGCGCGCCCATCTCCAGCCGCCGCGCGGCCGTGTCGAAGAAGGAGCGCACCACCGGCGAAGCGTCCGCAAGGGCCCGGGAAAGCGCCTGGGAGAGCGAATTGCCCACCGCCTGAAGCTGGCGCACACCATCGAGATAGAGGGGCAGTGCCTCGGTCAAGGCGTCCACCCGCTTGCGGGCGCGCCCGCGCAGCCACGAGAGCGCCGCCATCGGCAGGCCGAGCAGCACCGCCAGCGCGAAGGCCGGTCCCGCCGCCAGCAGCACCGCCACGACCAGCGCGAACCCGGCGGCGGCAAGGGTGCGCACGGTCTGCACTGTCACTTCGAGCTGCGCCTGCGCCAGCAGCGGGGCGATGCGTTCCGGCACCGAGATCGCGGCGGAGGCCCGCGCAGGTACCGTTCCCGGCGCGTTCAGCCCGGCCAGCCGCCGGTCCACGGCGGCAAGGCCGCGCGCCCGCTCGCTCAGCAGCGCGAAGGCCACCGCGCCCAGGATCAGCAGGGCCAGGATCAGATAGGCCGCGCCTTTCACCATGCGACCGAGCCTCCCCGAAGGGTACTGGTCGTCGGATAGTCCTTGAGCCGGGCGGCGTGATAGGGGCGCGGCGACAGCGTCTGGAACGTGCCTTCGCCCGTCATCGGCGGCTGCTCGTCGAAGCGGAACAGTTCGTTCAGCGTGAAGGCCTCGCCTTCGGTGCCGGTCACTTCGCTGATCGAGGTGACGCGGCGCACGCCGCTGGAAAGGCGCTGGATATTGACGATGACGTGGATGCTGTTGGCCACGAAGCGCCGCACCGCGCGCACGTCGTTCTGCTGCCCCGCGAAGCCCAGCAGCATTTCGAGGCGGGCCAGCGCGTCGCGCGGCGAATTGCCGTGGAGCGTCGCCATCGAGCCGTCGTGGCCGGTGGACATGGCCTGGAGCATCTCCACTGCCTCCACCCCGCGCACTTCGCCCAGGATGATGCGGTCGGGCCGCATGCGCAGGGCATTGCGGAGGAGATCGCGCGCGCTCACCTCGCGGCTGCCGTCCACGCTGGGCGGGCGGGTTTCCAGCCGCACGACATGGTCCTGGCAGAGTTGCAGCTCGGCCGCGTCCTCGATGGTGACGAGGCGCTCGCGGTTGCTGATGCAGCCGGACAGCACGTTGAGCAGGGTCGACTTGCCAGCGCCGGTGCCGCCGCAGATCAGGACGTTGAGGCGCGAGCGCACGGCGGCGGCAAGGTAGGTCGCCATGGCCGGGCTCATCACCCCGCCCGCCACGCAGTCGTCGAGGGTCAGGGCCTGGAGGCGGAACTTGCGGATCGAGACCAGCGGGCCGTCCAGCGCGATCGGCGGGATGACGATGTTCACGCGCGATCCGTCCGCCAGGCGGGCGTCGCAGAACGGCGTCGCCTCGTCCACGCGGCGGCCGATCGGGCCGACGATGCGCTGGATGATGTTCATCAGGTGCGCATCGTCGCGAAACCGCGTTTCCACGCGTTCCAGCAGGCCTGCGCGCTCGGCGTAGATCGTATGGGCGCCGTTGACGATGATATCGTCGATAGACCCGTCCCGCAGCAGCGGCGCCAGCGGGCCGAGGCCCACCACTTCGTCTTCCACGTCCTCGATCAGCAGGAGCCGCTCCGCACTGTTGAGCGCCAGCTGGCCCCGGCGGCTGCGGCTGTTGATGACCTGCTCGATCTCGTGCCGCAAGGTGCGCTGGTCGAGCGATTCCGCCGTCACGCCCTGCGCCTCGAGCTGTTCGATGACCTGCTGGCAGGTGATCGCTTTGACCGCCTGATAGCTGTCGCTCATGCGCTGGGCGGAAGGCTGGGCCACCGCGGGCTTGCGGCGGCCTGCAGCGAAGCCCTCCTGCATTTCCTCGGTGGTCAGGAGGCTCATGCGCTGCGCTCCACCGAACGCAGGATGGCGCGGCGCATGCGGTCAAGGCTACTGCCGGCAAGCCCGCTGCCCGACCGTGTCGGAGCGGCGATATTGCAGGCGCGGCGCACCGCCTGGACATAAGGGCCGCTTTCACGGTCGAAGATCAGCGGACGGCCCGCGTTCAGGGCATTGGCCGCCCTTACCCGGTCGGTCGGCACGCCCATGACCGCCTCCACGCCCAGCACATCGGCCATGCGGCGACCGTCCAGCAGGATGCGCGGTTCATAGTCCCAGACCAGCAGGCGCATGCGCCCGGCGCTGGCGGTATCGAGCGCGATCTTGTCCAGCAGGCGGCGGCAGGCTTCCAGCTCGCGGATAGACTGACTGCACACGATCTCGATCGCCTGCGCCTGCGAGGCCAGCTCGCGCAGCAGCCCGCCGTGGCGCAGGCTGCCCGCCGAGACCACCACTTGCGCGAAATTGGCGCGCAGCAACTGGATCAGGCCGACCACGTCGTTGGGGCCGACCCCGGCCGGTTCCGCGCCGGTGCCGCCGTCGAAGGTGAGCAGCGAAAGCCCGCTCGCCTCGTGCCGCGACAACGCATCGGACAGCAGGCTGGTGTCCATGCGGTCGAGGTCGGCGACGGCCGACGCGATGCCGTAGTCCACCTTGAGATCGAGATAGGCCTCGGCCGTGCTGGTGGGCAGGGTGAAGTCCACCAGCAGGGTCGGCGTCTGGTCCTGGCTATAGGCCAGCGCCATGTCGGTCGCCAGCATAGGCAGGGCCTCGCGGTCGTTGCCGAGCACGATGGTCAGCCGCCCCAGCCGCCCCTGGGTGGTGAGCGCGCTGTTCATCACCCGCGTCAGGATCTCGGAAGCTTCGGCCCCCCCGGCGCCGCGCGGCAGCACATCGGCGGCACCGGCACGGATCGCCTGGAGCACTTGCCCGGCGTACATGTCCTCGGTGGCCACCACCACCGCGCGGCCCGGCGCCATCTGCGCCACTTCGCCGATCGCGGAGGACAGCGAACGTTCGGCCGGAACGGAGGCATGGTCGATCACGACGATGCCCGGCCCGTCGAGGTCGCTGTGCTCCAGCGACTGGACCATGTCGACCGGGACATGTTCGCCCATGGCATCGGCAATGCGCTGGGCCAGGGTGCGGTCTACCGAAAGGAGGTGGATCTTGGGCATGTCAGGGCCTCACGACGCCGAAGGTTTTCACGGACTGCTCGACCCCGTCGTTGCCGACGATCATCTGGCCGAGACTGGGATCGGGATTGCCGGGCGGGCTTGGCAGGGCGACCGGGGTAGTGCCGGGCTCGACCAGCCGCGGCGTCGCCACGATGATCAGCTCCTGCCGCTCCTTCTGGTTCTGCTGACGCTTGAAGAAGGCGCCCAGCACCGGAATGTCGCCCAGGAACGGAACCTTGTCCTTGGTGATAGCGCTGTTGGTATAGTTGAGCCCGGCGATGACGAAGCTCTGCCCGCTGCCCAGTTCCACGGTGGTTTCCGCAGAACGCCGACGGATGCCGGGCACGACATAGCCCTGAAGCTGGACGCCATTGTTGTAGTCCAGCTCGCTGACCTCGGGCGCCAGTTTGAGCACGATGTGGTCCGAGGAGAGGACATAGGGCGTCACCGAAAGGCGCACGCCGAACTCCTTGTATTCGATGGACAGCGTATTGCCGTTGCCGCCGGTGTTCTGCGGCACCGGCACCGGAAATTCGCCGCCCGCCAGGAAGCTCGCCTGCTCGCCCGAGCGGACCAGGAGAGTCGGCTGCGCCAGAAGCTGCGACAGTCCGTTGGACGACAGCGCGCTCAGCACCGCGCCGATCCCCTGCTTGCGGGCCGAGAGGAAGAGGTTGAAGGCGCTCTGGATCGGCACGGCAGCGTCGATCGAGAGCCCGGTGGGGCCGTTGCTGTAGCTGTTGACCCCGCTTGGCGAGATGACGGCACCCTGAAGGTCGCCCGCCAGCTTGGCGAAGCTGAAGCCCAGCGCCTTGAGCGTGGAGCTGGACACGGCCGCGAACTGCACGTCCACCGCCACTACTTTCTCGCCCGGACGATAGGCAGCCGCCTGCCCGGTGAAGCCCGAGCCGCCGACCCGCACCGTGCGTTCGGCCATGACCGTGCCGTCTTTGGCGAAAACGGTGAGCACCGCGTCGCCCACCGCCAGCGCCTTGATGCGGATGGACTGGGTGGTCGGCGCGGTAATGCCGATCACGTTTTCCCGGCTCACTTCCACCCGGCCGATGGCGCCGGGGAAGGACAGGGTGCGCATGTCGTCTACCTGGAGCAGTTCCTGCTGCTCGGCCGCGCGAGGGCTGGTCTGAGCCATTGCGGGAGGAGCCGAAAGCGCGGTTCCGGCGAGAAGGAGGCTGGCGGCGATCAGGTGTTTCACTGCGATGCACTCCCGGAATAGATGACCTGTCGGTTGCCGCCGACCACGAGTTCGATGGGCTGCGCGCCAAGGGAGGCTGGGCCCGGCCCGCCCGTGGGCTTTTCCGCGCGCCTTTCGGCAGGACGCGGATGTGCGGCCACGAAGGCGCGCGGCTGGGCGTAAGCCGGCGCGGCAGGGATAAAGGCCGAAGCCGGGCGCGGCTGCGGCGCGGAGGCCACTTGCGCCACCGCCACTTCCGCGCTGTCTCCGGGATTGCGCAAGGAAAGCGTGAGCGCGCCCGTGCTCTTGGCCAGCGAAAGCTCGGAAACCTGCGCGGGCGTGAGCGCCAGAGTGACCGTGCGGGCGGGCGGCATGGGCGCTTCGGCCGGAGTGGACGGCGGCGCGCCCATGCCGGTCGCAACCGCGCTCATCGCGCTGGCGGCGGGCTGGGTGCCGACGACGACTTCGCCCACCGCCAGCACCGGAACCATCTGCAGCAGGGTCCGCGCCCGACTGGCGCCACTGGCGCGCGCGCCGCTGAGCGCATCCTCGCCGGGATAGACGACTTGCACGTCCACCCTGTCTCCCGGCCGCACTAGGCCGGCCACGGCGATCTCGGCGGTGGTGTCGATGCTGATCGCGCGCATGCCCATCGGCACGCGGATCGCCAGCTTGGTTTCCTGACCGAGCGCCGGGCGCGGGATCAGCGAATTGGCGGGAATGTCGCGCGTGGCCACTTTGCCGATCACTTCGGCGGGCGTGACCGCCGTGGGGAACCGCGCCGGATCGGACCGGGAGTTGCGGATCATGTCCGCCGTGATGGTTTCTCCCACCCTGATGTCGCGCGTGGTGGCCGCCAGAACAGTGAAGGAAGGTTCTGGCTTGCCAATCGGCATGCGCGCGGCGGCATCGGCCACTGGCTTCGCGGCCCGCGCCAGTTCCCGCATTCCCAGAAAGGCGAAACAGCAGGCCGCAACCAGCCCGACGCCGATTGTCAGCTTCGCCTTGGATCCGAGCCGCATGCCCATTCCCCCCTGGTCCCTTGCGTCTACGCAAATCGGATCGACTGCCCCGAAGATCCGAATTGGAGTTTTTCATCCTGTGACGGCGCAAAATGCCGTCTTGCGTATGAATGATAGTCTTTCTCGAATTCTATCCGAGATGGAGAAATAGCCGATACGACGGCAATCAGACCGAGGCTTTCCGAAGCGTTAAAGCTGCGGAAAGTATACTTTTGTTCACTGCCTCTCAATCGGGCGCCAAACCTTGTCTTTGCGTACTGAAGTGCGGATCGAATAGATCGATAATCACCGTCGGATCGGTTCTTTCCTAGTGAACGCAACGGCGGAAAACGACTATATACGAATACATACGCAGTGCCGTTTCGCCTGTTCCGATGCTGCATTGCGCAGGAGGAACCTGCCGACCTCTTCAGGGACGAGCTGATAATTCGGGCATTATTACCGGATTAACATTCTGAAACAGGATTGATGGCAGGCCTCAGACGCGCTTTGTTAGTCTATTTACTTACGGGCGCATAAAACCTTCTATCAGGTTTATTTCGCGGTTGCGGAAGCCCGCATGCTTCGTAATCATCATGCCGTTCGGACTCAGAGGCGCGGGGTGCCTGTCCGAAGCCGGGGGCCTGACCAGGATGATAGTGCCGAACGACAACGTCGTGAATTTTCCACCGCCCGGCCCGGTTGAGGGGTCCGGCGCCAACGACGATGCATTTGCGGAAGACGGTCACGGTTCCGCCCGCGCCGGTTCGTTCGCGCCGCAGCTGGCGATGCGCCTGCGCGCCTGGGAGGATGGGACGCGCTTCTATCCCGGCGCCATCGCCCTCTGCGCGCTCTGCCTCGGCCTGGTTTCCAGCCACGCCCCCGCCGCCGGGCTGATCGGCGCTGCCGCGGCAGGCGCCCTGTTCGTATTGCACAAGACCCTGAAGGCCGCGCTGGTGGCGGCAGTGCTGAGCGCGGGCTTCTATCTCATCCCCGAAGCCCGCTTCTCCCCCGCCTACTGGACCACGCTGGGCCTCGTAACGGCGGCAGGCTTCTTTCCGCGCAGCCTCGTCACGATCCTGCTGCGGGCGCCACGCTGGTGCTGGGTAGTTTCGCTGCTGGTCGCCATGGCCAGCTTCTGCTGCGTCCTGCTGCTGCAGACGCCGGTGGCGACGGCGGCGATCTTCGTCGGCTCGCTCAGCGCCGCCTTCCTCGGCGCAGGCCTCGCCCGGCACCTCGCCATGGTCGACGCGCGCCTGCTGGCCTGGGGAGAGGACGGTCTGGTGCCGGTCACTTGCGACCTGCTGCTCGGGCGGGTGACGGCGGGAATGCTGCACGATCTGGCCCAGCCGCTCAACGTGATATCCATGGCCAACGGCAACATGCGCTATATCGTCGAGCAGCTCGACATCGGCGAGGACAACCGCAAGCAATTGCTGGACCGCGTGGCGCGCATCTCGTCCCATACCGAAGCGGCGGCCTTCATCCTCAGCCTGTTTCGCTGGTTCGGCCGCGACGGAGACAAAGAGCGTTCCGCGCTCAATGTGCGCAGCGCGCTGGAACGGGCCCTCGCCGCCACGAAATCCAACGTCCGCCACCACGGCGTCTCGGTGGAACTGGAAGGCAACGCCCTGGAGCACCTGCTGCCCGAACATCACGGCGCGCTGGAAATGATGGCCGTGGCCGCACTCCTCAGCGCCTTCGGCGGTTTCATCGGCCCCAATAACGAGAAGCGGAAGGGCAAAGTCCTGCTGCGCGCGGCGATGACGCCCGCCCATGTGGTGGTGACGGTGCGCTGCATAGACGAGAACGCGGCCCCTGCCCCCGCGCGCAAGCTGGACCATGCCACGCTCTGGCTGGTCGAGCAGGTGGCGATCGAGGCCGGCGGCGATTTCCGTTCGATGCTGCGGTCCGCTCAGCCGACCCGCTTCGTGATCCGCCTAGGCCGCGACGACATCTGAGGGCGCCAGCCTGCCGGAGATCGGCGGAAGGCAGATTTCCACCCGCGCACCGTGCCCCGGATTGGCCGCCAGGCGGATGCCGCCTTGCGCCTTTTCCATGATCTGGCGGCAGATATGCAGGCCCAGTCCGGTGCCTTCCTGCGCCTTGGTGGTGAAGAACGGCTCGAAGGCCAGCCGTTCGAGATCGGCGGAAAGCCCGGCGCCGTTATCGGTCACGACGCAGCGGACCTGATCCCCGGACTTGCCCTCCAGCCGGATGGTGATCCGCCCCTCTCCGTCCCAGCCACCCGCGCGGCGCGACTGGATGCTGTCCGCCGCATTGCGCAGGACATTGACGAAGACCTGCTCCATTTCCACCCGGCCCAGCGCCACCCCGGCGGAAAGGCCCGCGGCATCGCGCTCCACCGCGATGTCGGCGCGCTGGAACAGGGCTTCGAGAAACTCCACCGCGCTGGCCGCCGCCTCCATCACGTCGGTATGGCGCGGCACGATCTTTTCCTCCGCCGCCTGGCCGAGGGTGCGCTTGATGATCGCCTGCGCGCGCAACACTTGTTCGGCAATGCGCGAGGCAGTTGTCTGGAGGCGCGAGCGCGTCGTATCCGGGCGGTCGAGCATGAGGCGCAGGCTCTCGTTCGCCATCGAGATCGTGAACAGCGGTTGGCGCAGTTCGTGCGCCAGGGTCAGCGCGCGCTCGCCAAGGTCGGCCATGCGCGCCCGCTCGGCCAGGGCCTGATGCGCCGGGCGCGGTTCCGGGGCATCCATCAGCACCGCACTGCCCCAGTGCGTTCCGCCCAGGTTCTCGCGCAGGATCAGCGTGACCGTGCGCATGCGCCCGCCTTCGTCCGGGCTTTCGATGCGCAAATCGGTGACGACCTCCGACCGTCCCGCCAGGGCGGAAAGGCGCAGGACATCCTCGGAATGGACGGCCAGAATCTCCGGCTGCTCGTTTTTCTGCGCATTTTCGCTGCGGAACAGGATCCGGGTGCCCGCCCCGTCCAGCCTGAGATCGCTGACGACCTTCAGCCCGACATGGCGGCGCAGCGTGTCTACAAGGCCGCCCGGCGCGGCCTGCTCATGACCGGTTTCGCTCACGCGCCGACACCGTTGGCCAGCATGCGGCTGATCGTGCCGATCAGCGCCTGGGGCTGCACCGGCTTGGTCAGGAAAGTATAGTGCGAAGTGCCTTCCACCAGATCCTGGCGCATCTGGTCTCCGGTGATGAAGACATATTCGAAGCGGCGCGCGCTGAGCGCGGGATTCTGGCGGACACGCGCGACGATATCGAGCCCGGATTCGCGGTCCAGCCGCAAGTCGCAGGCGACGACACTGACAGCGGGGTGCCTTTCCAGCATCTCCACGGCTTCGGTGAGATTGGCGGCGCCTATTCCCGGAATGCCGTGAAGCGACATCAGGGTCAGCAGCTCTTCGACGATGGCCGAAAAATCATCGAGAACAAGTACCCTGGCCTGATCGTCCCGCATCCGATCCCGTTCCTCCGTGTGACGAACCGCCCCAGCCGCCACTGGACACTGTTACTCCTATAATGGCGCGACATTATCAATAAATGAACGCCACCGGCCCACAAGTTCGGGGCAAGTGGCTCAGGCGTCAACGAAAAATCGATGCAATCGAATTCATTCGGAGATTTCTAGAATTCGATCACGATTTTCACTTTTGCAGGCGCGACGTTGAAATGGGCGGCGATCTGGTCGCGGTATTCCGCCATGACGAAGGCGAGATTGTCGGTTCGCGGCAGGCCGTCGAGATCCTCGATCGTGGTGCCCAGCGCGTCGGCAATGCCCTTCAGCCGGGCATCCTGCGGCCGGGCGCGGCCGTGCTCCCAGGCCCAGACCGTGGGCTTGCTGACACCGATCCGCTCGGCCAGTTCGCCCTGGCTGAAGCCGTTCTGCTTGCGCAGGCGGCGCAGGCGCCGGGCCAGCGATTCCTGCGCATCGCCGCCCACCTCGTCCGAAGGCGCGTGCTCGTCCTCCTCATGACCACGGGGAGCCGAGCGCAGCCGCGCAGCGCCCAGCACGGCGGCGGAGATCGGCGTCTCGAAGCGGCATCCGTAGAAGTTCTCGTTATGCCACATGACGCGGGCGAGCACCCGGTGCTCGGTGGAAAGGGCGATCTCGATCGGATCGTCGATCTTCAGGTCGACATCGCATTCGACCAGCAATCCGCCTTGCGAAAGGTTGTGAATCACCACGTCCGCCTCATGACCGTCGGCCATGGCCTGGGCGTCCAGCAGGAGGCTGAATCGCGGCAGGCTGGACCGCGCATCGCGTTCGAAACGGGCGGGCAGGCTCTGGTTGCCCCAGTTCATCGGCGTGCTTTCATCTGCAAACATGCCCACCTCACGCGCAGCTGTGGAGACCGGGACGAAGCGGGCGACCGCGCTCGATCGCCATGGCCATGACCTCCACGGGCAGCGCCCCGGGATGACCTGCGCCATTCGCCAGTCCTGCCGCGTCCTCGCCCAGCGCGTCGAGAGCGCTGGAGACGAGCGCGCCGCTCACGCGGGCCTCGCATTCGTCCAGCATGTCCAGCGCGATGCGCAGAAGCTCCCGTGCGTTCTGAACTTTGTCATTCATCATTGCAGCTTCCTTTCCAGGGTTCGGATCAGTCAGAAAACGGGGCTTCGCGCGGCGCGGAGCGCGGCGGATACGGCGACCGGCGCGGCAAATTCGCGGTTGCAGGCCGGATCGGAGACCGGATCGGCAATGGACCAGGCCCGCCGCCTGCTCACGCGGCCAAGCCGGGCGCCCGCAACCCACGGCGCGCCTTCTTCCACCGCCAGGCGGATCTGCGCCGGAGTCTCGACACCGATCAGGATGACGGTGCCGCAAAGCGTGTGCGCCTGCTCGGCAAGCTGGCCGATCCGTGCGCGGTTGCGCTCCGAAAGGAAAGCCGTGCGCAGGAAGGCGCTGTCCAGCTTGACCTGATCGGGCCGCAGCACCGCAAGCTGCCGCAGCGAGGCATGGCCGGAGCCGAACCCGAACAGGCCCAGCCCCACGCCCAGTTCGCGCAAGGTGTTGAGAAACGTCAGCGTACCCGGCCAGAACCGGCAGGCGGCGGATTCGTGAAATTCGAGCACCAGCCGCTCGGCCAGTTCGGGACGGCGTTCCAGCCGCGCGAGGAAGTCCGTCCAGGCGGCATCGTACCCGCCGAGGTCGAAGGAGAGGCTCTGCGGCGAGATCGCGATCGACAGGCGCGCGCGCGGATCGGCCTCCAGTTCGTCCAGCATGCGCAGCACCAGCGCGCGGTCGAGCAGATGAACAAGGCCGAGCCGCTCCAGCGCCTGACAGGCCGCGACGCAATCGAACTGCTCGCCCTGCTCGTCGGCATAGCGCAGCAGCGCCTCGTGCTGGAGGATCCGCTCCGGCTGCCGGGGATCGAAGACCGGGCGCCATGCGAAAAAGGTCTCGCCCCGCTCGACCTGGCCCAGCAGGCGTGCGGCCCGCGCCATATCGTCGCGGTAGCGCGCCCTGCCGGAAACATCGGTGCCGGAAGCATCGGTGAAGCCATCTCGCGCAGCAGGCGCCGCCACTCGGTGCAGCCGTTCCCGAGCCGATTCCGTGGCTTTCGCCAGATCTTCTCCCAGGCCGCCCGGCACGGGATCGCTATGGCCGATCGAGACCGAAAGCAGGATCTGGCAGTCCCCATGCGCCATGGGCCTGCCGCACAGATCGATGCAGAGCGCCTCGATCTTGGCGCAGACGAAATCGGGTTCGAGCATGGCCGCATGGGCCAGCAGGGTGATCGCGTCGCCGGTCGCCTCACGAAAATCGACCGGATCGAAATGGCCCGCGATCCCGGCGCGCAAATGGGCCATCGCCGCGACTAGCGCCTCTTCGCCATAGGCAGCGGCAATGGCGCGGGCATTGTCCAGCCTGACGACCAGCAGGTGATTGCTGCGGCGGTTGGGCGGGCTGATCCTGTCGAGGTCGATCATCGGTCGCGTCCGGGGATGGTGGGATAAAGGAACGGAGGCGAACCGGCGCGAACAAGGCCGCACCGGTCCGCCGCCGGGCTCAGTTGCCGGTCTTGCCGGTAAGGCCGCCGAGCAGGCCGCCCGTCGCGCTTCCGGTTCCTCCCGCAAGTCCGCCTGTGAGGCCGCCGACAAGCGAGGACACCGCGCCGGTTACCGGAGCGAGCACCGAACCGGCGCTGCCGCTTCCCGTCGTGCCCGAAGTCACGCCGCCGACGACCCCTTCCACAAGGCCGGTGACCGGCGCCAAGGCCGAGCCGGTGCCACCCGATCCCGAGGCCAGCGCGCCGACCACGCCTTCGACCAGCCCTGTGACCGGCGCGAGCACCGACCCGGCGTCGCCACCTCCCAGGCCGCCCCCGGCCAGACCACCCGTGACTTGTCCCAACGTGCTCCCAAGCGCACCGTTCACGGTATCGAGAACCGGCGCGGCAACCGTGGCGACCGTGGCCGTGACCGGGGCGACGACCGGCGAAACGCCGCCCGTTACCTGATCCACCAGGCCGCCGACCTGCTCGCCCAGCAGCGCCCCGGCCAGATTCCCGACCGGCGCCAGCCCCGCCGCCACGCCTTCGGTGGTGGTCGGCAGGGCAACGTCGAGCACTTTGCCGTCCGACAGGACGGAGGCGGTGGCCAGCTGCCCGGTGGTCAGTCCCGGGTTCTCGGAAAGGACGTTGAGCCCCACCAGGGTGTCCCCGTTGCTCGGCCCCGTCACGGCATTGTTGCCGAGGTCGACGCCCAGCAGCGGCCCCTCGTAAGTGCGCGCCGGACCCGAGCTGCCCCCACTTTCGGCCCCGCCGACCCCCGCCAGCGCGCCGGTAAGGCCGTCGACGAGCCCGCCGAGCTGGCCGGTGACCGGCGCCAGCACACCGTTCTCACCGGCGACCGGCGCCAGAACGCCGTTCACCGTATCAAGCAGCGGCGATGTCACTCCGCTCACCGTGGAGGTGACGGCGGCCACCGTGGGCGCAAGGCCGTCGGTCACTTGCGTTACCGTGCCCCCGACCTGCTCGCCCAGCAGCGCGCCGGTAAGCGCGCCCACCGGGGCGAGCGCCTGCTTCGTCTCGTCTGCCGTGGTCGGCAGGGTGACCTGCACGACCTTGCCGTCTCCGGTCAGGAGATCCACCGTCACCCCGCTCGCATCGGTCGTTACCTTGTCCGGCGTGACGTTCACGTTCACCAGCGTCCCCGAACCGCTCTGGCCCAGCAGGTCGCTGCCCCCCACCGAGATCCCGGCGGCCGGGCCGGTGAAGCTGGTGGTGGTGGCGCCGCCCGGATCGGTGGGACCGGTAGGACCCGTGGGGCCGGTAGGGCCGGTCGGTCCAGTCGGCCCGGTAGGACCCGAAGGATTGGTCGGCCCGGTCGGGCCAGACGGGTTGCTGGGGCCGGAAGGACTGCTGGGACCGCTCGGACCCGAAGGCGTACCAGCCTGGAAGTCCATCCCGCTCGTGCAGGCCGTCGTCACCAACAGGGGCGTCAGCAGCAGCGGTGCCAGCAACAGGGAGTGCCGCTTGAAACTGGAAATATGACGGGTCGGCATGGATCTTCTCCAACGTGGTGTCAGCCGGATCGGCCTGTTGGAGAAATGATAGGTCGAGCCGGCCCCAGCGCCGCGCCGAGAAGCAGCCGTCCCGGCCCTGTTCGGGTTACGCGACCGTGCAAGCGCGGCAACCGGCTTTACTTCTGGGCGGGAAAAGGCCCGCATCGGCTTGCCCAAAACACGCAAAAGCCCGGGAAAGGGCGAAAATTCGAGGTATTCGGGGCAGCCACAGCGCATGCACGCGGAAATCGGGGCGGAAAACGATGCCAAGGTTAAATACTCACTCCGGCTCAATTTCGTTGCGTTCCGGTAGTTGCCGCAAGGCGTCCCGAGACATTTTCCTGAGCCGGAATCGAAGAGGCAGCCCTGTTACCAGGACTGCCTCCTCTTCCTCCGCCCGCCTTTCGATCAGAAGGCGGAGGCCGCTTGCCTGCCCGGCCATGGGGTTGTGGGGCGCCGGGCAGGCATGACGATCAGTTCGTCCGGCCGCCCAGCCCGCCGAGCAGCGAGCCGACCAAGCCGGTGACCGCGCCTGTCACGGGAGCGAGAGCCGAACCGACCCCGCTCGCCGCGCCCGATCCGGTGCCGCCGGTAGTGCCGGTGGTGCCCGTGCCAGCTCCGGTCGCGGCGCCGGTCAGGCCACCCACCAGACCGTTCACTGCGTCGGTGACGGGTGCCAGCACCGCACCGCTATCGCCTGTCGCGCCGGTGAGACCGCCGACCACGCCCGAAACGACACCCGTGACCGGCGCCAGCGCGCCGCCCTGGTTGGTGCCGCTGAGCAGGGTATCGACCGCGCCCGTCACCGGCGCCAGGACCGTTCCCGCGCCGGAACCACCAGCAAGACCGCCGACCAGTCCGTCCACCAGTCCCGTTACAGGCGCCAGAACGCCGCCTTCGGCTCCGCCTGCTGTAAGCCCGCCGACCACGGCCTGGACGGCCCCGGTCACCGGCGCCAGGACGCCGCCTTCCGCCCCACCTCCGGTCAGACCTCCAGTGAGACCGCCGACCAGCGCGTTCACCGCGCCGGTAACGGGTGCGAGCGCCCCGCTTTCGCCGCCTCCGGGCAGACCACCGGTAACGCCGCCGACGACACCGCCGACTACCCCGCCCAGGGCGCCGTTCACGGTGCCGAGCAGCGGCGATGTCACGCTATCGACCACGGCGGTGACCGGCGCGACCACGGGCGCGAGTGCGCCGGTCAACTGATCGACCGCACCCCCCGCCTGTTCGCCCAGCAAGGCCCCGGCAAGGTTGCCGACCGGCGCAAGCCCGGCTGCAACCCCTTCGGTCGTGGTCGGCAGGGTAAGGTCCACGATGCTTCCGTTAGAAAGGACGCCGACCGTGGCAAGTTGCCCCGCGACTTGTCCGGTGCCGTCCGACAGGACATTGAGACCGAGCACCGTATCGCCCGTGCTCGCGCCGGTCAGGGCATTGTTGCCGAGATCGACGCCCAGCAAGGGCCCCGTCACCGAACGCGCCGGATCGCCGCTACCGCCCCCGAGGCTGCCCGTAAGCCCCTCCACGAGGCCGCCGAGCTGGCCGGTTACCGGTGCCAGCAGGCCGTTTTCGCCAACGACCGGCGAAAGGACACCGTTCACGGTATCGAGCAGCGGCGAGGCGATGCCGTCCACGGTGGAAGTCAGCGTCGCCACCGTGGGAGCAAGCCCGTCGGTCAGCTGCGTCACCGTGCTCCCGGCCTGATCGCCCAGCAATACGCCGGTAAGCGCGCCGACCGGCGCGAGGGCCAGCTGGGTCTGCGCTGCGGTGGTCGGCAGGGTGACGGCAACGGCCTTTCCGTCACCCGTCAGCAAGTCCACGGCAATGCCGCTACCGCTCGATGCCGCCGTATCCGGGGCGACATTGACGTCGATCAGCGTGCTCGATCCGCTCGGGCCGAGCAGACTTCCACCGCCCACGTTGACGCCTGCCAAGGGGCCGGTGAAGCTGGTGGTGCCGCTCGGGTCCGTGGGTCCGGTGGGACCTGAGGGACCGGTTGGGCCAGTGGGGCCGGTGGGACCGGTCGGGCCTGTCGGGCCTGTCGGGCCTGTCGGGCCTGTCGGGCCAGCGGGGCCCGTAGGTCCGGTTGGGCCAGCGGGGCCAGTCGGACCGCCAGGTTCCGTGGGACCGGCAGGACCAGTAGGCCCAGTCGGACCCGTCGGACCCGTGGGCCCAGTCGGCCCTGCAGGCCCCGTAGGTCCTGTTCCACCTGGGCCCGTAGGTCCGGTCGGACCACTCGGGTCGGTAGGACCTGTGGGACCAGTGGGGCCAGTAGGTCCGGTCGGCCCAGTGGGGCCGCTTGGATCCGAAGGGCCACTTGGCCCGCTGGGGCCGGTCGGCCCGGTAGGACTTGTCGGGCCAGTCGGTCCCGACGGCCCGGTCGGGCCGCTGGGACCGGACGGCGAGCCGCCGCCTCCCGCGCCTACCCGGAAGCCGACGCCGTCGGCACAGGCACTCAGCAGAAGAAGCGGAACAGCCGTCGCACAGAGCAGCAGGTGCTTGGCGGAACGGCGCGGTAGATGACGCGGCATCGTGTTGACCTCCATGAATAATGCCCACTGCGTCGAAGCCTAGGCCCAGTCTGGAGGCGCTTCGCGGCGAGAAGGAACCGCCGCGAAAGTGCCGGGTATGCATAGCCGCCGAGCCCGGATCGCGAGCACGGGAAAGCAAGGCCATGGCGCGTAAAAACAGCGATATTCACGCGCAAGCCCGCGCAAAGCGAATGGAAAGCGGCCGCGACCTCGCGGCAGACGTCCCATCTTCACGCAAGGGAGCCGCGGAGACGGTGCGCCGCGTTAGAACCGGACAGAGTATTGTTGAACGGCAGAGGTCTGCCCGATCGTTCCGCCTTGCGGGCAGGCCTTGCCTTCCTCCAGCCGGTCCTTGACCGGAACCGGCCTCAGCGGATCCTGAAACGCAGAATCGGTGACGCTTACAGGTCTACGCCGTGGCTTTGACGGAAGTTCAGGCAGCGATATCCGCTTCGACAGCGGCCTGACGCCGGCTATCGACCAAGGCCGTCCGCAGCGCGCCGAGCAAGGCGTCGATATCGGTTTCTTCGCTGACCAGCAGGTCGACCGCGAGTCCCTCCCGCCCCGCGCGGATCCTTCCCACACGCGCATCGCCGAGCACGAGCGGCCGGTCGTTCCCGCGCCGCATATCGCTTTCCCGCGTCGAGTCCTTCAATCGGGCAAGGACGGTGGCAGCCGGTATCATGCGCTCCCCGGCACCGGCGAGCCGCTGCTGCTCATCCCCGATCAGTCGCGCCATTACCAGCAGGCGCTCGCGCTGTTCCGGACGGCGGAGCAAGGGAGTCAGCACTTCGGAATGACGCACGCGCAGTTCGTCCCGCGTGCCGAAGGCGTTCACAACCTCGTCCGGCATCTGCGCCAGTGCCAGCAGGCGGCTCAACTGACTGTTCGACAAGTTGAGCGCTTCCGCCATGCGAGACTGTACGCCGCCATAGAAGCGATCGACCGCGTTCTGGTAACTGCGGGCGCGATCGAGTTCGGTAATGTCTTCCCGTTCGCGGTTTTCGATATCGGCAAGGCGGAAGGCTTCCTCGTCGCTAAGGTCCACGACGAGTGCGGTCAACCGGATCTCCGGGCGGCCGTTGTTGTTCAGCCAATCGACCGAGAAGCGCCGACGACTGCCGACCAGCAGCTGATAAGGCTGCTCGGCGCCCGGCGGATTGTGCCGGACCAGAACGGGAATACGGTTGCCGTCTTCCTGCGCGATCGATTCGATGAGCGACCGGCAACTTTCCGCCGACAGCCCCGGAACGTCCCTGGGATTGCCGTCCCACACGCTGCAATCGGACGGACGGATGGAAATGGCGGTTCGGCCCCGGCTGCCGCCCTGTGCGAAACCGGCAAGCCGCTGATCGAGCCGGGACAGCGCTTCGCCATCCACCCCGACGGCCTCCGCAGGACCGGGTTCGTAGGACAGCGTCGTCAGAATGTCCCTTACAAACCCGACCATTTCGCTCTCCTCAATGTGAAACCTGAAGCCTCACCATATCCATCCTTCGCGCAGGCGCCGCGTTAAACTATGTTCGTTCTGGCAGGTTAATGGCGCCATTCTGATCCGGTTTGCTGATTATCTCCCGGCACTGCCGATAGATCAGCGCCAATTCGGCCCCTCGACCCAAGTGACAAGGCTGCGGCGTGTTCCGTCCAGCACCGGCAGCACGCGGTGCTGAAGGAACGAGGGAAAGATCAGCAAGCTGCCGCGCGGCAGAAATGTTTCGCCGGGATTGGCGAGACCAAAGAATTCGAACTCCCCGCCCTTGTAATCCTGCGCCTGAGACAATTGGACGACGACCGAGAGCTTGCGGGCATAAGGCCTTGGCGATTCCAGCCAGACATCCTGATGCCAATCATAGTGCCCCTTGTTGGTTGCCCGGTACTCGGTGAACTGGAGTTCGTAAGGCGCGTCGATCTCGACACCGAAGTTGGTGCGATTGGACGGTCGCACGAAATCCATGATGCGAGAGACGATGTCTTTCTCACGCGCGGCGTCCAGCCAGCGGACGGTGGAAGTACGATAGCCGAGATCGCTGCGCAGATTTCCCGAGAACCCGATTGTCGCGTCCTGCTCGCTATAGCTTTCGGCACGTTTCACGATGGCATCACACTCCGCGTCGGTGAATGCGCTCGTCCAGACTTCCCAAACATTCTTCATCGTTGGCCCCGTATTTGGAAGCCCTTTGCGGGCCGTTTTGCGTACACGCAAAAGCGCAATCAGATCGTTCTGTTCAAACTGAAGAAGAACCGCGCTTTCTTGCTGTAATACTGAGATGGAGACTTGACAGGTACTGCAACTTGTGCCGTCGCAGTCCAGCCCTTTACCGGCGTCACGCGGACCCCGCCCCCCGCCGTCGCCAGGGAAAAGTCCTGAGCCCCCAGTCGGTACGCGGGTCTTTCGTAACTGTGAGACAGGGCTCCGTCGGTATAGGCGAACACCGTCAAACCGCGCGAACCGCCTGCTGGCTTGCCCGCGACACGCCAGGACAATTCCACGCTGCCCGCTGCCGCCTTGTCTGCGGTGATGATCCCGACGCGGTAGGCCATGCCTGCCCCCTCCCCGCCCAGCGCGAAGCGTTCGGTGGTCGGCAGCCTGTCTGCGCTATATTGCCCGCGCAAGGTGGCCTTCACCGAAATCGCCTTGGTCACTTCCTTGATCGCGGTGATCTGGACATTGGCCTTGCGGAAGGAGGCCTGCGAATAGCCCTCGATCGGCTGCGCGCCCAAGGCATTCAAGCCTTGGCTGAGGCTGGTGGACACGGCATAGCCGCCGGTCTTGTCGATCGACGACCAGACCGTTCCGAGACGAACGGCGCGGGTCTTGAAGCCTCCGAAAGCAGTATCGAGGAAGTAGTTGTCGCTATTCGTCCCGTCGAGCGAAAGACTGAGCGAGAGATTGCGGCGGTAGGACCGGATCAGCGGGTGCGACACGGCGATCCCGGCCTGCTTCGCCTCACCGATGATACCGAGGTCCCTGGTCTTGGTGCGCACATAGGCGCCGCTCATGCCCAAAGTCGTACCGTTCGAGCCGATCGGGGTCGCATGGCTGAGCGCGTAGAACTGATAACGATCAGGGTTGAACGGCAGGTTGCCGGAAAAGCGCGTGGTATCGCCTTCGCGCAGTACTCCGTTGACCGCGACCGACAACTGGGTCTGCACGCCGGTCGTGACATTGACGATGCCGTTGTTGTTGACGTTCATCGTGATGTCGACCTGCTTGCGCTCCACCTTGAGCTCCAGCGCCAGTTCGCCGGGTTTCTCCGTCTGCTTCAGCCCGGCCTGCACGGTCTGCCCGGGGATGTCGCGCAGCAACGAGATCGTGCGCTCGATGGTCGATTTGTGCGTCGGCGTTTCGCGCATCAGGCGTTTCACTTGCGCATCGATCAGGCGGGCCGGCGTGCTGCGGGTCTTGCCCTCCAGCGTGTAGCGGACGATGCGCCCTTCGAGCACGCGCACCGTCAGGACGCCCCCGGTCGGCACTTGCTGCGGGATCGAGACCGCAAAAAAGGCCACATCGCTGCTCGCATAAGCGGCGCTGACGGCATTGGCGATCTTCTGCAGATTGTCCCGGTTGAGCGGCGCACCGATGAACGGCGCGGTCGCCTTGTCAAGCAGCGCTTTAGGCAGCGTTGCGCCCTCATAGCGCAAGGCGGTGAGCGCCACGCCTGCGCCGCCCGACGGCGCAGCGGGCGGCGCCACGGTCGGCGTTTGGGCCTGTGGCACTTGGGCCGGGGCCGGTACGCGCGGAACATCGGGGTCCTGCCGGTCGATACGGTCCCGATCGATGATAGGCGCCAGCGGCGAAGGCGGGGCGATCTGCGCGTTCGCCGCGAAAGGCACGGCTTGAAGCAGCAGCGCGGCAAACAACGCACCTAGCCGCCGCGTGGCGCCGACCTCACGGGGAACGCGGGAAAGCCGAAAAGGAAATACCGAAGCCCTCATGGTTCGCGATCACCTGATGGAAGTTGTGCAATTAAGCTTTCCACGCAGGATGAAGGACATGGACTCCGGCAGCATCCCGAACTGGAGCCGGAGCGGCGGCTTCGGGTGGAAACCACCGGGTAGCAGCCGAACAGAGCCAGCGCCTGTTTCGCGCGGCACCACGCAAAGGCCCTTCCACCGCACGAAAAAGCGGGTGCCGCGCAAGAAATCGGTAACCTTGACGATTTCCCGCGAGGTAACCGAAATCATGGTGCGCAGGGTTATGTAAATTCGATCAACGCGCTGTTTTTGCTGCAATTAATCACCACTCAACGCATTGAACCGCCCCCCCCTCCCGCTCTCGGAAAGCTACGCAAAGCGGCGCAGGAAAGTGGCGAAAGCCCGGATAGATCGGGACGCGTCCGCGATTTCCCAGAAAAAGGGATATAGGCCGGTTCGGCTATAAATTAGTCTCGCGGCGCACGCTAAACAGGGGCACGATGCGTGTCGTCATTGGCAATTTGGCAACTCCAGGCCGCCTAAACGACTTTATCTGGAGAGAAGAAAGTCCGCACCGCCGAAGCCGGTGAAGTCGCGGGAGAGTTGGGAGAAGGTCGTGACATCGTCACCCGGAGAGAGCCTGGCCGAAAGGGCCTATGTCGAACTCGTGCGCAGTCTCTATGAGACGATCGCGCAGGCGCTCTACATGTTGGTGATCTTCCTCGTCTGCTTCATGCTGATCTACCAGGCCGAACAGGACCGCGCGATCCTGCTGATCGGCGCCGCAGCCCTGCTGACCTGGATCTTCCGCATCGAAGTGGCGCGCCGCTTTAGGCAAAGGGCGCTGACGGGCGTGATCGCCAAGCCCGAAGCGCGGCGTCTGGAACTGGCATTCGCCGTGCCCTACGTCGGCTTCGCGGTCCTGCTCGGCGCATTCGGCGCGCGCGTCTTCGCCCTTCCCGATCCCGAAGCGCACATGCTGACGATCTGCACGATCATGGGCTTCTGCGCGGGAGTGGTAACCGGGGTCGGAAGGCGGCCTGCCATTGCCAACCTCTCGCTGCTGGGCGCGGCGGGACCGGTGATTGTCATGGCCGCCCTGCGCGGCACACCTTTATATACAGGGCTGGCGCTGATCACGGCGGCCTATCTGGTCGGCGGAATGCAGGCCCTGAAAATGCGCTTCGAGATCGTGAAGGCCGAGATCGGCAAGCGCCTGCTCTCGGTCTCGCTGGCCCGCAGCGACAGCCTGACCGCCCTGCCCAACCGCCTGGCCCTGCGCGAATACTTCGATGAAAACGCGCGGCTGATCTCCTCTTCTGGGCTGATCGCGGTGCATTATCTCGATCTCAACGGCTTCAAGCCGGTCAACGACGACCACGGCCACACCGTCGGCGACATGCTGCTGGCCCTGGTGGCCGATCGGCTGCGCGGAGCGATTCGCAGCGGCGACATCGTCGCGCGGCTTGGCGGCGACGAATTTGCCGTGCTCCAGTACGGCCTGCATCGCAGCGAGGAGGCGGAATTTCTGGCACAGCGACTGGTGGCCGCGATCGGCCAGCCTTTTCACCTGGCCGACCTGACCCTCTCGATCACGGCGTCGATCGGCACGGTCGTTACCGGAAACGGCCGTCAGGACCTGGCGGTCCTGCTCGACGAAGCCGACGCCCGGCTCTACCTCGCCAAGCGCGGGAGAACGGAAAACGGCCAGAAGGTCGTCAACGGAACGGACTGGTAGCGGCCCGGTTGAATCATTTCTTCCGGCGATTCGTCTGGCCAAGTACTTCAGCCTCGGAAGGGCGCCTCCAGAAGCAATCCCCGAACAACCCACAGGTCATGATCCAGGTTCACATCTTTGGCCTCGACTGAATATCCATTCACGCATATATCTGCAAAATCGTTCAAAATAGTTTTGCAGGCGTGACATGCATTCACAAGTCGACCGTATCTCGGAAATGGCCCAGGCGGGCGAGAAGATGATCGAACGGCTGCGGCGCAAGGCCTTCCTGCCTGAAAGCCGCAAGGGCCTCAATGTCCGCTTCGGCATTGCCGAGGCCGCCACCCTGCTTGGCTGTTCCACGAATCGCATCCGCATGGCCGAGGACGACGGGCGCCTGCCCCCGCCTCCTGCTGCGGGCAACGGCCGCCGCCTGGGTTATACGGTCGAGGAAATGCTGCACATGCGCGAAGTGCTCGGCGCTTCGCCTGCCCGCGCGCCGCTGGACGTTCCCGCGCTGATCGCGGTGCAGAACTTCAAGGGCGGCGTCGGCAAGTCCACGGTCACCACGCACCTTGCGCACTACTTCGCGGTTCAGGGTTACCGCGTGCTGGTGGTCGATTGCGACAGCCAGGCCACCACCACCACCCTGTTCGGCTTCAACCCGCACTTCAACATCACGCGGGAAGAAACGCTCTATCCTTATCTTTCGATCGACCCGACCCAGGCCGACCTGCTCTATGCGGTCAAGCGTACGCCCTGGCCGAACGTGGACCTGATCCCCTCGAACCTCGAACTCTTCGACGTCGAGTATGAACTGGCCGCCGCCGGTGCCGACGGCCAGTCGGTGCTCGCGGCGCGATTCCGCAAGCTCAAGCAGGGTCTGATGGACCTTGCGCGCGATTACGACGTGGTCATCCTCGATCCGCCGCCGGCGCTCGGCACGATCAGCCTTGCCGTGATGCAGGCGGCCAATGCCCTGCTCGTGCCGCTGGCGGCGACCACGCCGGACTTCTGCTCCACCGTGCAGTTCCTCTCGATGATGGACCAGGTGCTCGAACAGCTCGTCGGCGCCGGGATCTCGGTGGACTATTCCTTCGTGCGCCTGATCTGTTCGAAGTTCGACGGCAACGACCCCAGCCACGAAATGGTCCGCACCATCATGGAGCAGACTTTCGGCCCGGCCCTCCTGCCGGTTCCCATCCTGGAAAGCGCCGAGATCAGCCATGCCGCCTTGCGCATGATGACGGTATACGAACTGGAAAAACCGATCGGCACGCCGCGCACGCACAAGCGCTGCAAAGCCAATCTCGATGAGGCCATGGGCCAGATCGAACAGCTGGTGCGCACCGGATGGGGCCGCTCGCAGCGCGTGGACGAGGACTTGCTGGTCAATGGCTAACATGTTCCCGAAAAACGAAAAACAATTTTCCTACATGGATTTTGTTCGTCATATGTTCCTGTCCGATTCTCGCTATCCATCTTCGAGGTAAGCCATGGCCCGCAAGCAATCAGACTATCTCGCCGCCCTGCTCTCCGACGACGATCTCCCCCTGCAGGACGATGCCGCAGCGCCGGTTGAAACCGCCGCCGAAGAAGGCGTGCCGCCCAGCCCCCTGCCCGAGCCGAAGGCCCGCGTGGAGCGCACGCGCGGCACCACCCTGCTAGGCCGTGAAAGCGCCCTCGCCCGCGTCGCCTCGGGCGAAGTTCGGCAGGTCACACAGCTTCTGCTCGATCCGGGTCGCGTGCGGATCTGGCCCGGCAATGCGCGCTCCTATGTGCACCTCTCGGAAGAGTCCTGCCAGGAACTGATCGATTCGATCATTGCCGAGGGCGGCCAGAAAGTGCCTGCGGTCGTGCGCCGGGTGGAAGGCGATCCCGACCATGACTACGAAGTCATCGCCGGTACCCGCCGTCACTGGTCGATCTCCTGGCTGCGCGCGCATTCCTACCCGGACATGCAGTTCGTGGCGCAAGTCGCCCAGCTCGACGACGAGGCCGCCTTCCGCCTTGCCGATCTGGAGAACCGCGCCCGCAAGGACGTGTCGGACCTGGAGCGCGCGCGCAACTATGCCCAGGCGCTGCGCGATCACTACGGCAACCACATGACCCGCATGGCCGAGCGGCTCAAGCTCTCCAAGGGCTGGCTGTCGAAGATGCTCAAGGTCGCCGCGATCCCGGATGCCGTGCTTTCCGCTTTCGCTTCCCCGGCCGACGTCCAGCTCAAGCCCGCCTATCCGCTGGCGCAATTGCTCGATGACCGCGACAAGTCGGCAGCGGTGCGCAAGGAAGCGACCCGCCTGACGCGCGAGCAGGCCAATCGCCGTGCCGACGGGCGCCCGTCGATCCCCGCAACCGATGTGCTCAAGGCCCTGCTGGCGGCGCCCGATGCCGAACGCGCAAAACCGGAACCGATGAGCGTGATATCGCGCCATGGCCGGCCCATGGCCTCGGTGCAGTCGAGCAACCGCCAGGGCGTAACCTTGCGGCTCCATGCCGGTTCCGGCGCGAGCCGGGAGGAAGTGCTCACCGCCGTACGCAATCTGCTGATCGAGCTCGACGGCGAAGGCCGGGGCCTGCAGACGTGAACCTTCGGAGAAAGGCCTGCCCGCCCCTTGAGCGGTGGCAGCGTCTTTCTCCGGTTCCCGTTACGATCCCTCAAGGGACCACACGAGATGCAGGGGGTGATCCCCCTGCATTTTTCGTTTCCGCGCCCTTCCCGATGCCGGTTTCCCCGCGATATTGTTTCCCCGGGGAAACACGGGAGAGCAGCAGAGCGTCCTTCCCGCTCCTCCAACCGCGGAATGACCTGCGCGGCGGGGTCAAAACCACGCACAAGTTCTGCACAACCAAGCGCATCCGCCATTTGCCCAGCCTTCGGCGGCCCGCCATGATGGCAAGAATCACCCGAATCCGTCGATTCTTGTTTCCCCAGGGAAACAGCGAAGCGCCGTGTCCGGTCCTGTCAGTTCACCCGCGTTGAATACGGAATGAGAAAATGAGTCGCCCAAGAAAAGAGACGGCCTCGGAACAGTTCGACCTGTTCCTTCCGTATATTGCGGACCTGCCGATGCGCGACCAGCGCGAGATGATGGAGCGGCCTTTCTTCAGCCTCGCCAAGTCCAAGCGCGCCAAGCCGATCGACTACACCAGTCCCGACGGCAAGCTCTGGGTACACGTCTCCGCCAACCCCGACTACGGCATGGCGACAATCTGGGACGCGGACATCCTGATCTACTGCGCCAGCATGCTGGCGGACATGGCACGGCGCGGCGTTAACGACGTGCCGCGCAAGCTTCACCTCATGCCTTATGACCTGCTGCGCGCAATCGGCCGCCCCACCACCGGGCGCGCCTACGAACTGCTCAGCCAGGCCCTCGATCGTCTGGTGGCCACCACCATCAAGACCAATATCCGCGCCGAAAACCGCCGCGAAGCCACGTTCTCCTGGCTCGATGGCTGGAACCAGCTGGTCGATGAACGTACCGAAAGGTCGCGCGGCATGACCATCGAACTGTCGAACTGGTTCTGGGAAGGCGTGATGATGAAAGGCGGCGTGCTCTCCATCGACCGCGCCTATTTCAACATTACCGGCGGCCGCGAGCGCTGGCTCTACAAGGTCGCGCGCAAGCATGCCGGCGGCGCGGGCGAGGGGGGCTTCGCCATCTCCATGCCCGTGCTCTTCGAGAAATCCGGTGCTGAGGGGCAATATCGCCGCTTCAAGTTCGAGATGCTCAAGCTCGTCGAGAAGGACGACCTCCCCGGCTATGCGCTCTCGCTGGAAACCGCGCGGGACGGCGAGCCGATGATCCGCATGCGCCGCGTGGACGGGAAGGGCGGTGCCGAAAAAGGCCTGCCCGCCGGACCTGCCGCCAACGAGGATGAGATGGAGGATGTGGTGGAACAGGCCTTCTCCTCGCCGCGCGCACCTTTGCCTGCAAGCGAGACACCCGCTCCCGCAAAGCCTGCCCGCCGCAGCACGACGCCTCGCGCGCGCAAGGTTCCTGCATCCCCCGAAGCCTCGAATACCGCTGTTTCCCTGGGGAAACCCGAGAGGAAATCCAGTGCCGGATCGGCCCGCGCCGATGCCAATACCCGCACCGACGAACCCGTTGTCGATGCCAGCCAGCTGATCCGCCGCACCGTGATCGGCCTTTCGGAAGCAGCCACGCGTGGCTTCATGACCGACGAGACCATCGACTATCTTCGCCGCACTTGCCCAGGCTGGGATCTCCACGCCCTTCATGCCGAGTTCGAACGCTGGGTCTCGGCCTCGCCCGAACGCACCCCGGCCGACTGGCAGCGCGCCTTCATCGGTTGGGTGAAACGCCACCATGAAAAGCACGGCCGCAACTTGCGCGGCTGAGGCATACCCGGAACCGGCCCGGCTTCCCGCACCGAGCAGGAAAGACCAGTTAAAGAAAGGCCCCGAAGCGCACCGCCGCTTCGGGGCCTTCTCTTTGCGCACGCCCAAGGAAGTGCCCAGCAAGGCACAGACCGCCCCCAGAAAGTCTCGCTATGGCGGGCAGGGGCCGCTGCGCTCACCGGGAAAGGCCGGACAGCGAAACGACGCCGTGACCGCTCCCCCCTTCACCATCGGATTCCGAACCTGCCCGTCGTCCGGTAACCCGCTCCCTCGTTCTCGACTGCCGGGCCGCCGATCACCGGGAGTTCTCCGCGACCTGTGCAAACCCGCCGTGGCCTACGAACCTTCGTCACAGCTAACGGGCGCCCCGCAACGTGGCAGGATCGCGCCGAGAAAATCGGCCTTGCCGGAAGCCGTTCCCGAAGTGTCGCGTCTGACGGCGAAGCGAAAGCGAGCGACGCCAAAGCTCGCGGCTTGAACTTGTTGATTGAACCTTTCCGCCCGAGCCCCTCTGGAAAGTGATTCAAATAAACGGGTGAAAAACGGACCTTCGACACACCGGGAACGCCCTGATCGCATGTTTCGACCCTTCAGGAACAGTCCATCGACCCTTCGGGAACACAGCCTCGATCCTTCAGGAACAGCCACGACGACACTTCGGGAACGTAGCAACGACACTTCGGGAATGCCGCCAATTTGCAAATCGTGGGAGTCACAGGCCTGGCGGCGGAACGGCGCGCGGCTAACTTTTCTAACTGAATCTCTCTAACGTGTATTCTAACCGCTGCGCGCGAAGTTTCGCTTCGCTTGTGAAAAAGGGAGAGGGGGACAGATCCTGCATCGATGGAGCGCCTTGCACGCCCATGATCGGGCAAGCTCGGCTGCGTAAGAACAGAGAGCGGCGATTTGAATCATTTTCCGCCAGCCTGGCAGCGTAATTGTGCAAACCCGGCGCTCACATGACGGCATACCCGATTCTCGGCGTCCGAATTTGCCCTCAGAAGCCCGTAGAGCGCATCGGAGGCGGTTCCGGGCCTGGACCCTATCCCTTACCAGTTTTCGCGCTCTACGAGGCCCGATTTCAGGACACTGGAAAACCGCGATTTTCCGCCGATTTTGCCCGTTTCAGCCGAAATGACGGGCCAACGGCCCCATTTTGGCCCGCTTCGGCCCGTTCGACCCGCGCGGTATGCCTTGGGGATCACGCGGCCGGCGAAGACCCCGATCAGTTCCGATCGGACGACGAGCGCTTCAGCAGAGCATCGATTGCGCCCATCGCCGCCTCGTACTCCGCCAGGGCTTCCGACGAGGGACCTGTCCTTGACGGCAGGGCATCGGGAACGTCCTCCTCATCGTAGCTGCTCGCAGTCTGATGGGGCGCGTAGACATGAAGGCGTGCGGCATTGCGCGACGCCTCCGACGTGGTGAGACCGGATTGCTCCAGCGCCGTCACGATCACCGCCACGCCCGGACGCGAAACGCCGAGCATGCGTTCGATCTGGGTTCCGCGCAGTGGACCGAACCCGGCAAGGAGAGACGCCAGCCCATCGGCCCGCCCGCTGCTGCGTCGGTCCTTCAGGCGCTCTGCGATTGCGACACAGTCCCGTTCGGCCTCACCCAGCCACTGGTCGATCCGCCAAAGCGTTTCGTGAAGGGCAGCGATGGCGGCATCCTCCTCGGCGCCTTCGACATCGCTGTAGTCGATCGGGGCCAGCGGCAATGTCACGAGACCGGGCAGGGGCAGGGCTACCGGCAGGCCGTGATGCACCAGATAGCCCCCGGCCAGCACATCGAGGGCCCATCGCTCGTTTTCGGCGGCCTGTTTCTCGATTGCGCGGCCACCCAGCAGCGTGAGGTCGCGTTCACGGCGGGCGAAGCGGGGCGATCGGGCGGCAGCTGCGAACAGCCTTGCGATGGCGCCGAACGGCAGCGCATCGTCCTCGCGTCCCAGCGAATCCAGTAGCTCGCGCGCGTCCTGGACCGCCAGATTGGCTTCCTCATGGTCCTCACCTCGATTGAAGTCGGAAGGGGCCAGGAACGCTTTCTCGAGGGTTTCTGCGGTATCGGCCAGCACGACCCAGGGACTGTGGCGCAGTTCGGTCAATAGGGTCTGGCACAGCGCCCGGGGAGAGCGTAGAGTCGACTGCGGCCGATCCGAAAGCGTGTCGAGCCCGGCGTACCAGACGAAAAATCGCTCCGGGGTGAATTCATGCCCTTCCTGCCGGAGCGCGGCCACGAGGCTCTCGCGGATCAGACGTGCCGCCAGAACCTTCAAGGAGGCCCCGGCGGCCCTTGCGATGCCCGCCTGGATACGACCGAGCAGCAATGCGCAGAGCGTGTCAGGGGTGGCCCGATACCGGCTCGATCGCGCTTGCGGCATGAAATACCCCTGAAAATACAGTGCTGTAAGATCGAAGGAAAGCTAAGTCGATTTAACTATGCACCCTCTTTTAGCAAAGTTCCAGCGCTATCGGCGGGAGAAAAAGGGCGCTCTCAGCGCACCTTGAAGCTGTAACTGCCTTCGGCGCGATCCTGATCGGCGGTGTTCCCGACAGCATGCCACGAGAGGCGATAGGTTCCGACGGGCAGCGGGCGGGGCAGGGCGACGGTCAGGACCTTGCCGCTGGTCTTTGCCGTGAAGCCCTTGATCGGCATCGGCTTGTGATCGGCCATGCCCGGCATCGCGGTCATGACGAGGTCGATGCCCGAAACCGGAGCCAGTTCCTCCGAAAAAGTCAGGGTCAAAGTGGTTGGCCGGGTCACGGCGGCATCGGCGGCGGGAACGGCTTTCACCAGCGCGGGGCGGGCGAGTGCCGCCGAGGGCAGGGCACCTGCTGCAAGAACCGCGGCCAGGATGGGGACGACGGGAACGCTGAAACGCATGAAGAGGCTCCGAATTCAGTGACCGGGCGAACCAGCTTGCCCGGACTTGCAGGAATCCATACGCAGGCGCGGCAGGGCATCCCTTGAGCCGGGCCGGAAAATATTTCTGTCCCCACCGTGAGGGATTCGGCGCATCTGCGCGTAAGGTGCGTGAAGAGGCCAGTGGACAGGCTAATGGACAGGCGAACGGGAACGGGCCGATGAACGAAGTGGACGAGATGTTCGCGCTGCTGCGCGGAGAACCGCTGCCCGGCAAACTGGACGCGATCGACGGCGCGGTCATGGCGGGTTTGGCGGCGGGCCGCGAGCGTGTGCTGGCGCGGCGCGGTCTGGCCCTTGCCTGCGGCGTGGCCGCGGTGGTCGGGCTCTGGGGCGGCCTGTCGCAGCCATTGTCCGGCAGCGGACATGCGCAAGACCGCGCCCACAGCCACGGCGAGCCGCTGCTCGGCGCGCTTGCGGGAACGCCGGCTTCGGCGCCTTCGCACCTGCTGGCGATCTGATCGGTGCGGCAGGCCTCTCGCTACGTTCTGGTTGCTTTCGCGGCCTTTCTGGTGGCTCTGGGCGCGGTCTGGCTCGGCCAGAAACTGCGCGCGGAGGAGCCGGAGGAAAGCCGCATCCATGCCGTGCTGCACCGCGAACTTGGCCTCGACCCCGCGCAGAAGCAGCGGATCGAGGCGCTGGAACGCGGTTTTGCTGCCCGCCGGGGGCAACTCGAAAGCGAACTGCGCGCTGCCAATGCCGATCTCGCGCGCGCCATCGAGCATGAACACGCCTATGGCAGCGATGTCGAACGGGCGGTGGACCGCTCCCATGTCGCCATGGGCGAGTTGCAGAAGGCGACGCTTCGCCATGTCTTCGCGATGCGCGCGGTGCTGCGTCCCGATCAGACCGGCCGCTTCGACAAGGCCGTGGCCGAGGCCCTGACCAAGCCGCAGGACTGACCCGGCATGGCCGGGCCGGAACTTGACGAGGCCGCGGCGGTCGCGGCGGCGCTTGCCGGGCGGCAGGCGGGCTTCACTGCATTGATGGATGCCCACCGCGATGCCGTGTTCCGCATGGCGCGCGGGCATCTGGGCAATGAGGCGGACGCGCTGGACGTGACGCAGGAAAGCTTCGTGGCCGCCTTTCTGGCGCTGCACCGCTACGATCCGGCGCGGCCGCTGCGCGCCTGGATCCTTCGCATTGCGCTCAACAAGTGCCATGACTGGGCGCGGCGGCGTAAAGTGCGGCGCTTCTTCTCCTTCGCGCTGCCGTTGGAGCACGCCGCCCATGTCGCCGACGCCGGGCACGATCCCGAACAGGCGCTGGCCTCTCGTCATGAAGTTTCGCGCATTCATGCGACTATCGCTGCGCTGCCCGATGCCCTGAAGGAGCCGCTGCTGCTCTGCGCGCTGGAAGGGCTGTCGCAGGAAGAGGCGGCGGCGATCCTGGGCATCAGCCGCAAGGCAGTGGAAACGCGGATCTACCGCGCCCGGCAAAAATTGTCGCATCTGGCCGAGGGATAGCGGCGGCCAGGGCGTATTCACCGGCATGACGCCGCACGATACGTTCGATCGCAGCCTGCTGGAACGCAGGCGTTTCCTGGCCCTTGGCGGCGCGCTGGCCGGAAGTCTCGGCCTGGCAGGTGCGGTTCCGGTTTGGGCGCGCAGCGGAACCTCCGGTATCCGTCATGCAAGCAACGCATCGGGCGTTCTCAGCGGAAATTCCATCGCGCTCCAGATCGGTGAAAGCCATTTCGCGACTGGCGGGCGCTCGGGTCACGCGGTCACCGTCAACGGTACGCTGCCCGCGCCGCTGCTGCGCCTTCGTGAAGGCCAGACGGTGCGGATCGCCGTGACCAACCATTTGAAAGTCCAGAGTTCCATCCATTGGCACGGGCTGCTGGTGCCGTTCCAGATGGACGGCGTTCCAGGTGTCAGTTTCCCAGGTATCGATCCGGGCGAGACGTTCGTCTACGAGTTCCCGCTCACCCACTCCGGCACGTTCTGGTATCACTCGCACTCCGGCATGCAGGAGGCCGAGGGGCTGTTCGGCCCGATCGTGATCGATCCCGCCGATGCCGATCCGATCGCTTGCGACCGCGAGCATGTGCTGGTGCTGTCGGACTGGAGCCCGATCCATCCGCACGAGCAGATGCGGCGGCTGAAGATGCAGGGCGGCTACTTCAACCGGCAGCGCCAGACGCTTTCGGGGCTGCTGGCGGGCAAGGACCAGTCGCTGGCGGACCGTCTTGCCTGGGCGCAGATGCGCATGGATGCCACCGACATCTCCGACGTGACCGGGTCGACTTACAGCTTCCTGATCAATGGCCATGGCCAGGCCGAGAACTGGACCGGCCTGTTCAGGCCCGGCGAAAAAGTGCGGCTGCGGGTCATCAACGCCTCCTCGATGACCAATTTCAACTTCCGCGTGCCGGGCCTGCCGCTGACCGTGGTGGCGGCGGACGGCAATCCAGTGCAGCCGGTCGAAACCGACGAAGTGCAGATTGCCATTGCCGAGACTTACGACTTCATCGTCGAGCCCGGCACCGCAGAAAGCTACGGTGTGATTGCCGAGGCCATCGACCGTTCAGGTCAGGTCCGCGCAACCCTGGCACAGCGTCCTGGCCTGATTGCGGAGACGCCCAGGCTGCGCGCGCGGCCCGTCCTTACCATGCGCGACATGGGCATGGACATGTCCGGCATGGAGATGGGCGAGGACGGTGCAATCGATCTCAGCAAGCCCGCCGAGACTTCGATGTCCGGTCACTCGATGTCGATGCGCGATCCCTCGGTTGCGCCAGGGGTGAAGATGGGGCCGGGCGTCGCGACGCTTTCGCCCATGCCGGTGGACCGGCTTGCCGATCGGCCGACCGGGCTGGAAGCGGTCGATCACCGCGTGCTGACTTATGCGGATTTGCGTGCACGCAAAACCAATCCCGATCCGCGCGTGCCGAGCAGGCAGGTCGATGTGCATCTGACCGCCAATATGGAGCGGTACATGTGGTCCATGGACGGTAAGGCGATGTCGGAAAACCCGGATCCGATCCCTTTCCGTCTGGGCGAACGGGTGCGGGTCAATCTCGTCAATGACACGATGATGCCGCATCCGATCCATCTGCACGGGCATTTCTTCGAACTGGTCAGCGGCGAGCCGGGGCACCGGGCGCGCAAGCACACCGTCAACGTCCTGCCGGGCGGCAAAGTCTCGTTCGACCTTACCGCCGATGCCGAGGGCGATTGGGCCTTCCACTGCCACATGCTGCTGCACATGCATGCCGGGATGATGCGCGTCGTCACTGTTCGCCGCGAGGGGCAGGGTTGATGGTGCGTCGTTTCGCGATCCCGGCGGCGCTCATGTTGGTGGCCTCTCCGCTTGCCGGTCAGGATCATGCGGGCATGGATCATGGGCAGATGGACCATTCCGGTCATGTCATGCCGGAGAGCCCGATGTCGCCCGGCTCCGGAGATGAGCCGGGCGATGCGCCGCCTCCGCCGGTGCCAACCGATTTTCCGGGCATGCGTTTCTTCCCTGCTGAACGCATGACCGCTGCGCGGGCGGCGATGGTGAAGGAAATGGACTTCAACACTTTCGCGCTTCAGGTCGACCGGCTCGAATATCGCGCGGGGAAGGGCGGCGACGGGTTCGGTTGGGAAGGGCAGGCCTGGTATGGGGGCGATATCGACCGGATCGTGGTAGCAAGCGAAGGCGAAGGCACTTTCGGTGAAAGGGCCGAGCGCATCGAACTCAGTGCCTACTGGCGCCATGCGCTCGATCCCTGGTTCAACCTCCAACTGGGCGTTCGCCAGGACTTCCGGCCCGATCCGCAGCGCAGTTATGCGCTTGTCGGCATCGAGGGACTGGCGCCTTACTGGTTCGAGATCGGCGGGCAGTTGCTGGTTTCCGACAAGGGAGACCTCCATGCGCGGGGCAAGGCGGGATATCAGCAGCGCATCACCCAGTCCCTGGTGCTGGAGCCCGAGGCCGAAGTCGACTTCGCCTTTCAGGACGTGCCGGAGTTGGCCGTCGGGGCCGGGTTCGAGCGGATCGAACTCGGCGCGCGGCTGCGGTACGAACGCAACCGCTCGCTGGCGCCCTATCTGGGTGTGAACTGGGAGCGCAAGCTGGGCGAAACCGCGCGTCTGGCACGGGCCTCGGGAGAGGGGGCTTCGGGTGTTTCGGCGGTGTTCGGGATACGCGCGATGTTCTGAGCGCGTGAGACGAATTAGGCGAATTCTGACATTTACGGCCGTCAATGGGGGAAATCCCGGATGTCCCCTGAGACAGGGGGAACGTACCTAGAGCGCGGGTGGTGGGCAGCGAGGTATTATGCACCGATCTGCACACGTTCGTTCGAAGATGCTCGGCTCCACCGGCCTGGCGCTGCTGGTTCCCGCTCTGCTCATGGCCATGCCGGCCGGGGCGCAAACCGTGGGCTCCCTGCCGACAGGCGGCACCTTCGTAGGCGGCACGGGCGCGATAGCGGTGTCTGGCACGACGATGACGATCACCCAGGGTTCGAACCGCGCGGTGATCGACTGGGGCGACTTTTCCATCGGCGCGGATCGCAAGGTCCAGATCGACAATGCGGTGGGTGCGACGCTCAATCGGGTGTTGGGCGGGCAGCTTTCGCGGATCGACGGTACGCTTTCGGCCAGCGGGTCGGTTTATCTGATGAACCCGGCGGGGATGATCGTCGGGCCGGGCGGCAAGGTTCTGACCGGCGGCAGTTTCGTCGGCTCCACGCGGGCGATCGATCCGGGCGCTTTCATGGCGGGCGGCGCGGTGCGCGCCAGCGGCGGGTCGGTGGGGGGAATCGAGAACCTCGGTACGATCAGTGCAGGTGAGGCGGGCGGCGAGGGCAGCGTCGTTCTGATCGCGCGCTCGGTGACCAATAGAGGCCTGATCAGCGCGCCGCGCGGGCGGGTGACGCTGGCGGCGGCGGACGAGGTATTGCTGGCGACCACTGACGGAAAGGCGGACGGCATCTACGTTTCCTATGGCGAATCCGGTCGCGGAGACGTGACCCAGACCGGCCGGATCGAGGCGGCGGCGGCCGCGCTCAAGGCGGCGAACGGCAATGTCTTCGCGTTGGCGGGCAATCGCGACGGTCTGATCCAGGCCACCGGAACCGCCACGATCGACGGGCAACTGTGGCTGACGGCGCCCTCGGGCACGGTGGAAGTGGGCGGAACCCTGGCGGCAAGCCGGGCGGACGGCAGCGGCGGGCTGGTCGGCGTCAATGGGCAGCAGGTCCATTTGGCGACGGGGGCGGAGATCCGCGCCACCGGTACAGGGGGCGGCGAAGTGCTGATCGGCACGTCCGGCTATGCCAGCGGCGCCGATATCGCGCAGGAAACCACGATCGCGGACGGGGTGCGGATCCTTGCCGGAGGGCCGGGAGGCGGGGGACGCATCGAGACGTCCGGGCGCCGCTTCGATCTGGGCGCCGCTACCATCGCGGCGGGCGCGGGCGGGCAGTGGCTGGTCGATCCCGACGATATCCTGATCGATGCCGCCGCCGCCGCGACGATCACCGGCTCGCTCGATGCCGGGACCGACGTGCTGCAACAGACGACGGCAGGCGGAACCGGCGGCTTCGGTGACATCACCGTGGCCGCGCCGATCATCTGGACCGGCAGCGGCGGATTGACGCTGGATGCCGTGCGCGACGTCATCATCGGCCAGCCCATCTCGGGCGGCGGCGCGCTGACGATCAATGCCCAGCGCGACGTTTCGGTCACGGCGGCGGTCTCTGCCAGCCAGCTCTCCGCCGTCCTGCCGGGCACGCTGACCATTGGTGCGGGCGGGTCGATAAGCGCCAGCGGCGCCCTTGGACTGGAAACCGGCATTTTCGTCAATGCGGCAGGGGCGGGGGCGGTTTCGTCGAGCGGCGGCAACTGGTTCGTCGCCTCGAACGATCCGGCAGGCGACAGCGACGGCGGCCTCACGCCGGATTACTACGCCTACGATTACGGCAATATCACCGCGCCTCCGGCAGCCGGAAACGGGCGCTACTACCGCGTCGCGCCGAGCGTGAGCTTCACGCTGGGGCCGGTGGTGAAGGACTACGACGGCACAACCCTGGCCACGCTGGACGACAGCAACACCACAGTCACCGGCCTGATCAACGGTGACGACTGGGCGCTCGACGGCGCCTATGCCGACAAGAACGCAGGCAGCGGCATTGCCGTGACCGCCAGCAACTTCACCGCGAACAAGGGCGGGATTCCGGTCTTCGGCTATACGGTGACGACACCCAGCGTCACCGATACGGTCGGCGCGATCAACCGCATGGCGCTGACGGCGGCGATCGTCGGCACGCCGACCAAGACCTACAACGGCACGACGGCGGTATCGCTGACCTCCGCCAACTTCGAGCTTACCGGCGTCGCCGCCGGGGAGACGATCACGGTCGGTGGCGCCGCCACTGCCGCCTATGCCGCGCCCGATGCGGGGGCGCAGGACGTAAACGCCACTTTCGCCGCACCGAACTTCACGGCCGGGGCGGGGACGGACCTTGCCAACTATATCCTGCCCACCACCGGCCTTGGCGCAGGGCAGATCGATCCGGCATCCCTGATCATCAGCGGCCTCGTGGCCGACGACAAGGTCTACGACAGCACCACCGCCGCCGTGCTCGACACCTCCCGGGCTTCGATCTTCGGGATCGTCGGCGGCGACGATGTGACGCTGGACTTTTCCGGCGCCACCGGCCTGTTCGCCACCAAGAACGTGGGCAGCGCGATTGCCGTGACGGCCACCGGCGTGGTCCTGAGCGGTGCGGACGCGGGCAATTATGTGGTGGGGCAGCCCAGCGGACTGGCCGCCAACATCACCCGTGCGCCCCTGGTGGTCACCGGCATTACCGCCAACGACAAGGTCTACGACGGCACCGTCGTCGGCACCGTCAATACCGACGGGATTCAGGTGAGCGGGCTTTTCGCCGGCGATCTGATCGTGCCCGTTGCGGCGCCGGGCGCACAGATCGTCTTCGCTTCCAAGAACGTCGCGAACGGCATTCCCGTGACGATCAGCGGCCTTTCTTTGGCCGGGCCGGATGCGGGCAATTACGACTTCAGCTTTTCCTCCACCCTCACCGCCGCGATCACTCCGCGCCCGCTGACGGTGACCGGCAGCGGCATGCCGACCAAAGTCTATGACGGCACAACTTCGGCCATCGTCACGTCCGGGCAGGTGGCGCTTGGCAATATCGTGGCCGGGGAATCGATCTTGCTGACCCAGGCTTCGGCGCTCAACTATGCCTCGAAGAACGTCGGCATCTGGGACATCGACGTCTCGCTCAGCCCCTCGGACTACGTGGCCGGGCCGAATACGCTGCTGTCCAACTACACCCTGCCCACCATCGGAACGATCCAGGGCGAGATCACCCCCGCGCCGCTGAGCATCACCATCATCGGCAATCCCACTAAGACTTACGACGGCAATGCTTCCGCCTCGCTCGGCCCGTCGAACTTCCAGGTGGATGGCTGGGTGAGCGGCGAAGGCGCCACCGTCACCCAGACGCAAGGCACTTACGCTTCCGCCAATGCCGGGATCTGGACGGTTTCCGCCAATTTGGACGCCGGCAACTTCACGGCCGATCCCGGCACCCTGCTGTCCAACTACATCATTCCCTCGCCGGTCACCGGCCTCGGCACGATCATAAGGCGCAATCTCGGCCCCGGCGTGATCGTGGTGGACATCACCGCCAATCCCACCAAGGTCTACGATGGCACCACGGTGGCCACGCTGGTCCCCTCGGACTACACGCTGAGCGGCTTCATCACCGGCGAGGGGGCCACGATCACCCAGACCGTGGGCGAATACGGCAGCGCCAATGCGGGGCCGCAGGCCGTGACCGTCCAGCTTGCGCCCGGCGACTTCGATCCTTTCGCCAATACCAATCTCGACAATTATACCCTGCCGACCGAGGCCACCGGCATCGGCACGATCCTGCGCGCGCCCCTGACCGCCAGCATCGTGGGCAATCCCACGCGGGTCTACAACGGCACGACGCGCGTGGGCCTCAATTCCAGCTATTTCGAGATATCGGGCCTTGTCAGCGGCGAGAGCATGACGGTGGTCTCCCGCGTGGGCGACTACGACAGCCGCAACGCGGGCAGCCGCTCGATCGTGGTGGCGCTGCCTTCCGCCTCGGAATTCGTCGCCGGGGCGAACACCCTGCTCACCAACTATGTCCTTCCGGTGGAGGCCGCCGGGCCGGGCACGATCACGCCCGCGCCCCTCAATGTCCTTGGCGTAAGCGCGCAGAACAAGGTCTATGACCAGACCACGCTGGCGCAGCTGGCGGGCACCGCCACGCTCTACGGCCTCGTCACCGGGGACGACGTGACGCTGGATCCCTCGGCCTCGACCGGGACATTTGCGAGCGCCAATGTCGGAAACGGCATCGCGGTGACGGCATCGGGCTATTCGGTGACCGGGGCGGACGTCGGCAATTACCAGCTGTTCCAGCCTAGCGGACTGGTGGCCAATATCACCCCGCGCGGTTTGACGATCGCCAACCTGACCGCGCTGGACAAGTTCTATGACGGCACCACGGCCGCCACGCTTTCCGGTTCGGCGACGCTTTCGGGCGTGCTGGCGGGAGACGACGTGGCGCTGAACGGGGGCGGGTCCTCAGCCAGCTTCCTCCAGTCCAACGTCGGCACCGACCTTCGCGTCAATGTCGGCGGCTTCGCCATTTCCGGGGCGCAGGCGGGCAATTATACGCTTTCGCAGCCTTCCGGGCTGACGGCGGACATCAATCCGCTGGCCCTGACCGGCAGCATCCTCGGCAATCCCACCAAGACATACGACGGCACCACCCAGGTCTCGCTCACCGCTGCCAACTATGCATTGTCCGGCTTCATCGCGGGCGAGGGCGGCACGATCCGCCAGTCCGCCGGGGCCGCTTACGACAGCCCGAACGTGGGCGCGCGCACGGTGACCGCCAATCTGGTGGTCTCGGACTTCGCAGCCAATGCCGGGACGCTGCTTTCCAACTACGTCCTGCCAACCAGCATTTCCGGGCCGGGCACGATCACCCAGGCCCAGCTTTTCGCCGTGATCACGGGCAATCCCACCAAGGTCTACGATGCCACGAGTGCCGCGTTCCTGACCCCGGCAAACTACGGATTGAGCGGCTTCGTCTCCGGCGAATCCGCGCAAGTGACGCAGGCCTCGGGCACTTACGACAGCAAGAACGTCGGTTCGCGCGTGGTCACGGCTGCCCTCGGCGCGGGCGATTTCACGGCCGGGGCAGGCACCGATCTGGCCAACTACCTGCTGCCCGTCAGCGCGACCGGGGCGGGCACGATCACTCAGGCCACGCTGCAAGTTGTGGGCGTGAGCGCGCTGGACAAAGTCTACGACGGCACCACGCTGGCGCAGCTGGACAGCAGCCTGGGCTCCCTTTCGGGCGTGCTCGGCAGCGATGTCGTGACGCTGGTGTCCGGCAACGCCAGCGGGCAGTTCGCCACGAAGAACGTGGGCACCGACATTCCCGTGACCGCCACCGGCTACAGTGCCGCGGGCACCGATGCGGCCAACTATATCGTGCTCCAGCCCGTCGGCCTCGCTGCGGACATTACCGAGGCGACCATCCAGCTCGCCTCCGTCACCAGGGTTTACGATGCCACCACCGGCCTGCCCACGGTGGGCAGCGCCTATACGCTCTCCGGCGTCGTCGCGGGGGATACGGTGAATGTCGAGGCGGCCGGCATCGCCGGTTCCTACGACACCAAGAACGTCGGCACCGGCAAGCTGGTATCGCTGACCGGACTGGCGATCGGCGGCGCCGATGCGGGCAACTACACGATCGCCTCCAGCGTCACCGATGCCGCGATCGGCACGATCACCCCGGCCACTCTCGACGTGATCGGCGCCGTGGCACAGGGCAAGACTTACGACCAGAGCGCCATCGCCCAGATCAACAATAACGGCACCGCTCTCAGCGGCGTGCTGGGAACGGACGACGTTTCCCTTACCCAGCTGGCGACGACCGGCACTTTCGTGGACGGCGCGGGCAATCCCACCGCCAATGCCGGAACCTGGAGCGTGCGGACGACCGACTACGGCGTGACCGGCACCGATGCGGGCAACTATACGCTGGTCCAGCCCCTGGGCCTGTCCGCCACGATCGACCGGCTCCAGATTTCCCTGGCCTCGGTCACCAAAGTCTACGACGGCACCACCACGCTCCCCGGCGCTTCGAGCGGCTATGCCTTCACCGGCGTGCTGGGCGGGGACAGTGTGATCGCGGAGACCTCCGCCGTCTCGGGCCAGTATGACGACAGCGCCAATGTCGGCACGGCCAAGCCGGTGACGGTCAACAACCTGGGCCTGTCCGGCGCCAGCGCGGGCAATTATGCGCTTCCCCCGAGCATTACCGGTGCGATCGGCACGATCACCCAGGCGCAGCTCACCGCGACGATCGTGGGCAATCCCACCAAGACTTACGACGGCAACGACCTCGCTGCCCTGACCGACGCCAATTACCAGATCTCCGGCTTCGTGACGGGAGAGGGGGCCACGGTGGGGCAGACCTCGGGCACTTACGATACCGTCAACCAGGGCAGCCAGAACGTTACCGCGCTGCTTTCCTCCGGGGATTTCACGGCGACCGGCAGCACCCTGCTGAGCAACTATATCCTGCCCACCAGCGCCGTGGGGCTGGGCACGATCGATCCGCGCCTGCTGACGGTCTCCGGCGTCTTCGCAGAGGACAAGGTTTACGACGGCAATACCGCCGCCACTCTGAACAGCTTCGGCGCGGTGCTGAATAACGTCGTTTCCGGTGATACCGTCGCGCTCGATTCCACCGGGGCGAGCGGCACTTTCGCCACCCGCAATGTCGGCACCGATATTGCGGTTACGGCCTCGGGCTATGTGCTGACCAACAATCCTTTCGGCAACTATGTGCTGGAGCAGCCGACCGGCCTTTCCGCCGACATCACCCAGGCGCTGATCCAGCTTGCCGGGGTCATCAAGGTCTACGACGCCACGCTGGCGCTGCCGACGCTGGCCTCCGCCTATAGCCTGAGCGGCGTGGTCGCGGGCGACGACGTGAGCGTGAATACCTCCGCCATTTTCGGCGCCTATGCCGATCCGAACGTGGCGAACGGCATCAATGTGACGCTGACGGGCCTTGCGCTCTCGGGCGGGGATGCGGGCAACTACAGCATCCTCAGCGATGTGACCGCGCAGCCGATCGGCCAGATCACGCCCGCCGCGCTGACCGCGATCGTCATCGACAATCCGACGAAAGTCTACGACGGCACCACCACGGCCACGCTGGCACCGGGCAATTACCAGCTGACCGGGTTCATGACCGGCGAAGGCGCCACCGTTTCCCAGACCTCCGGGACTTACGGCAGCGCCAATGCGGGGGTCAGCACGGTTACCGCCCTCCTCGCCGCGGGCGATTTCACGGCTACCGCCGGCACGCTGCTGTCGAACTATACCCTGCCCACCAGTGCCATCGGAGACGGCACGATCACTCCCGCCACGCTGTCGGCAGTGATTGTGGGCGATCCCACCAGGACTTACGACGGCACCGATCTGGCCGCGCTGACCAGCGCCAATTACCAGCTGACCGGCTTCATCGGCAGCGAGAGTGCCACCGTCACCCAGACGGCTGGTACTTACGCCTCCGCCAATGCGGGGGACTGGCTGGTCACCGCGCTGCTTTCCTCGGGAGACTTCACGGCGGGCGCGGGCACGCTGCTGGACAATTACGTCCTGCCGACCAGCGCCGCGGGAATGGGCACGATCGATCGCGCCACCCTGACGGCTACGGTGATCGGCAATCCGACCAAGACTTACGACGGCAACACGGTCGCCACCCTGACCGCGGCGAACTACGCGCTTGCCGGTTTCGTGACGGGCGAAGGCGCCAGCGTGGGCCAGACGGTGGGCGTCTACGACCTGGCCGACGCCGGGCCGCGCACGGTCACCGTCAACCTGGGCGCGGGGGATTTCACCGCCAATTCCGGCACATTGCTGTCGAACTATGTGCTTCCCGTCAGTGCCACGGGTGCGGGCACGATCGACCGTGCCGCGCTCTCGGCGGTCATCGTCGGCAATCCTACCAGGACTTACGACGGCACGACCACGGCCACGCTCACGCCGGGCAACTATCTGCTGTCCGGCTTCGTCACCGGACAGGGCGCCACCGTCACCCAGACGCTAGGCGCCTATGCCAGCGCCAATGCGGGCAGCAGGCTGGTGACCGCCAATCTGCTCGCGGGGGACTTCATCGCCGATCCCGGCACGCTGCTGGCGAACTATATCCTGCCGACCGAGGCGGCAGGCCTCGGCACCATCGATCGCGCAGTGCTGAGCGCGGCGATCGTGGGCAATCCCACCAAGACCTACGACGGCAATGCCGCCGCCCGCCTCAACACGCTGAACTATGCCCTGAGCGGGTTCATCGGCAGCGAAAGCGCCACGGTCAGCCGCAGCATCGGCACATATGACAGCCCCAATGCGGGCAGCCGCACAGTCACGACCAATCTTGCCGCGAGCGATTTTACCGCAGGCGCGGGAACGCTTCTGGACAACTACGTGCTGCCCACCAGCGCTTCGGGCGCGGGGCTGATCCAGCGGGCGGCGCTGGGCGTCTCGATCATCGGCATTCCGACGAAGACATATGACGCCACGACGCTCGCCGTGCTTGCGCCTGGCAACTACAGCTTCATCGGCTTCGCGCCGGGCGAGGGGGCCACGGTGCTCCAGACGAGCGGCACTTACGCCTCGCCCAACGCGGGCTTTCGCCAGATCGACACGGTTCTGGGCGCCGCCGATTTCGCGCCGACCGGCAGCACCCTGCTGGACAACTACATCCTGCCGACAAGCGCCAGCGGCATCGGCCTGATCGAGCGCGCGGTGCTGACCGCGACCATCATCGGCAATCCCACCAAGACTTACGACGCCACGACCGCCGCCACGCTGACGAGCGCCAACTACGCGCTTTCCGGCTTTGTCGCCGGCCAGGGCGCCACCGTCATCGAGACGGTCGGTACCTACGACAGCGCCAACGCGGGCGTGCGCACCGTCACCGCCGCGCTCGGCAGTTTCGACTTCGTGGCGGACAGCGGCACCTCGCTGCTCAACTATTTGCTTCCGGCCAGTGCCAGCGGAGCGGGCACGATAAACCCTCGCCCCCTCGATGGGCGCGCCGTGGACGGTGCCATCGTCGGCTTTCCGACGAAAGTCTACGACGGCACGACGGTGGCCTTTCTGACGCCCGCCAATTACGAACTGGTCGGTTTTCTCGGCAGCGACGGCGCCATCGTCACGCAGACGCGCGGCACTTACGGCGGCAAGGACGTGGGCGCCCATCTGATCACTGCAGACCTGACACCGGGCGATTTCACGCCGGTCGGCTCGACCATCCTCTCGAACTACCTTCTGCCCACGCGGGTCTTAGGTCCGGGCCGGATCACGCCGGCACTGCTCTCCGCCGCCATCGTCGGCAATCCCACCAAGACCTACGACGGCACCGATGCCGCCGCGCTGACGGGGGCGAACTACGCCCTGACCGGCTTCGCGCCCGGAGAGGGCGCGGCGGTGACGCAGACCTCGGGCAGCTATGCGAGCGTCAATGCGGGCATCTGGACCGTCACCACCGGCCTCGACGCGGCGGACTTCACAGCCGAGGCCAATACGCTGCTGTCGAACTATATCCTGCCGACCGCGGCGTCCGGGCAGGGCACTATCGCGCAGGCGGTGCTCACCGCCACCATTGTCGGCAATCCCACGCGCACTTATGACGGCACCACGGCGATCGGCCTCGTACCCGGCAACTATGTGCTCACCGGCTTCGTCGGCAGCGACGGGGCCACGGTGACGCAGGCGCAGGGCCGCTACGACAGCAAAAATGCCGGCGCGCGGATCGTTACCGCGCTGCTTTCGGGCGGGGACTTCACGGCGACCGGCAGCACGCTGCTGCCCAACTATGTCCTGCCCACCAGCGCCTCGGGCACGGGGACGATCGAGCGTGCGGTGCTGACGGCGGCGATCGTCGGCAATCCGAGCAGGGCCTATGACGGCACCGCCGATGCCGTGCTGGCGCGCGGGAACTACGCGCTCACCGGCTTCGTGGCGGGAGAGGGCGCGGGCGTGACGCAGGCGCGCGGGTTCTATGACGGCGTCAATGCGGGCAGCCACGCGGTGAACGCGGCGCTGGCGGAGGCGGACTTCGCGGCCAATGCCGGGACGCTGCTCTCCAACTACGTCCTGCCGACAAGCGCCTCGGGGGACGGCACGATCACCCGGGCGAATCTCTCGGTGGCGATCACCGGCAATCCCACCAAGGCCTGGGACGGCAATACCGATGCCCAGCTCGTGCCCAGCTTCTACACGATCACCGGCTTCGCCGCCGGGGAGGGGGCGACGATCACGCAGGGCTTCGGCACTTACGCCGATGCCTCGCCCGGTCGGCATCAGGTTACGGCGCTGCTTGCGCTTGCGGACTATACGGCCGATGCCGGGACACTGCTGTCGAACTACAACCTGCCGGAGCTGGCCGAAGGGCCGGGGACCATCCGCCCGCCGTTCGGTTGCAATTCGGCCTCCTCGTGCTTCCCCGATCCGCCCGACTTCGCCCGGTTCGCGGCGGGGGCCTTCCCGCGCTTCTACATCGTCTATCCCAGCATCTTCCCGCGCTATCAGGGCCACACCAACGCCCTGGCCGCTATGCCGAGCATTCTCGATCCCGGCGGCATCGAGCGCAACGCGGACGGCTGGCTGATCCGCAAGCGCAGCACCGTGCTCAATTCCAGCGAGCAGATTCTCGCGCGCGGCGGCGGCAGCATGGAAGTGCGCATCCGCTACGAAGCGCCTGCTCCGACGATCGGTCTCGGGGCACCTGGGGGACAATGATGCAATCGAAGAAATCGCGCAGCCGGGTCGTCCCGGCCCTTACAGCGTCCGCACTTCTCGCGCTGACCTTGCCTACCCTCGCCTTCGCGCAGGATTTCGAGCGGCGCCTGCCGCAGATGCCGCCGGGTCCCGGCGCTCCGCAGGTTCCGGTCCCACCGCAGGCCGCGCCACTGCCGGCGGACGGTACGACGCTGGTTCCGGTGCTGCGCGGGCTGGTTTTCGTCAACGGCCCCGGTGCGGTGCAACCGGCGGGGATTGCGCCGGAAAGCCTGGGGCAGGGTATCGCCGTGCGCGGGCTGCCGCTGCTTTCCGGCCCGGCCTTCGACGCCGCCGTGCGGCCCTATCTCGGCCGTCCGCTCACCCGCGCAGACCTCGACGCGCTGGTGCGCACCGTGCAGGATACCTACCGCGCGGGCGAGCATCCTTTCGTCGATGTCAGCGTGCCGCCCCAGAACGTGCAGAGCGGCGTGGTGCAGGTGGTGGTCACCGAATACCGCGTGGGCGCGATCGAGGTTACCGGAAACCGCCATTTCTCCACACGGCTGATCCGCGGCATGAGCGATCTGGAGCCGGGCGAGGTGCTGACCCTGCCGCGTCTGCGCGAGGCGCTGGACGACTACAACCGCAATTCCTTCCTCACTGTGGACGGCGTGCTGCGCCCCGGACAGGGAACCGGCACCACCGACCTCGTGCTGGAAGCGCATGACCGGCTGCCGCTGCGCGTCTACGGCGGCTACGACAATCAGGGCGTGGCCACGCTCGGCCGCGACGAATGGTTCGTCGGCTTCGCTGGGGCAATGTGCTGGGCACCGGCCAGATCCTGTCCTACCAGTTCACCCGCAGTTTCGAGGGCCGCTACACCTCGCACTCGGCCAGCGACGTCATTCCCATCTCGCCCGCCGACAAGCTGCTGATCTTCGGCGCCTATGCCACCCAGAAGCCCAGGATCGCGGAGCTGTTCGACAGCAAGGGCCACTCCGGGCAGGTCAGCGCGCGCTTCGTCCATGACTTGCGCGGCAGGGGCGCGCTGAAGACCAGCATCCAGCTCGGCATCGATTACAAGCGGGCGGACAGCAATCTGGAATTCCTCGGCTTCCGCGTGCTGGATACGGCGGTGGAAGTGTTCCAGCTGCCGATCGTCTTCACGGCCTCGCTGGACGACAGGCTGGGCCAGACGGTGATCGAGAACCAGATGGTGTTCTCCCCCGGCGGGGTGACCGCGCACAACCACGATGCCGACCTCCAGCAACTGGTGCCTTACGCCAAGTCCACTTACGCCTACGACCGGATATCGGTGACCCGCACGACCTGGCTGCCCGGGCGCATGAGCTGGGTGCTGCGCGGCATGGCGCAGATCGCCACCAGCAACCTGCCCTACAGCGAACAGCTTGCGGCGGGCGGCCTCGGCAGCGTGCGCGGCTACGATCCCAATACCGCGCTGGGCAGCGAAGGCTTCCTGCTCAAGACCGAACTGAACGCGCCGTCCTTCTCCGTCATTTCGGGCAGCGGCGCGTTCCAGGACCAGATGCAGCTCGGCCTTTTCGTGGACTACGGCAAGGTCTGGCAACGCCGCCGCCTGCCGGATTCGCCCAAGAACGCCGAACTGGTGAGCGTGGGCGGCAAAGTCCACTACACGCTCGGCTGCTATCTCGATCTCGAAGTGGACCTTGGCCACCAGCTCCAGAAAGCGCCTTTCGCGCGGGATCGCGATACCCGGCTGGCGGTAATGGCAACGGTTGGGTTCTGAGAGTTTTTTGAAAAAGGTCGGTGCCGCAATCTCGTCACGGATGTGACGAGCGCACCCAACAAAGACTCCCCCTCTCTCCATCCCACAAAAAAATGGATGGGAGCGCGCTGCGCTCCCATCCACCTTCGGTCCGATCGGCTGCGAGAGCGGTCAGTCCACCGCCATGGCCGCCGCGGCCAGCTTTTCGAGGTCGAGATACTGCTCCTTCTCGACCGAGACCCCGACACCGAAGATCGTGCCGTTCTTGAACTCGCCGGGCGAGCTGTAGTCCTCGCTGACCGCATCGCCGCTGTCGCGCCCGATGCACAGGCCGTCGCCGGACAGCGTGAACTTGCCCAGCTGGGTCTTCATGTCGCCGGAGTCGACCGCCTGCTCGTTGACGTAGAGCGTGGTCTTGCCCAGCGATTCGCCGTATTCGCCTGACTTCTCGCGGATGAACTCCATGCCCAGCGAATACTTGCCGGGGACGAGCTTGTCCGACGTGAACTTCTGCTCGGGCTTGATGCCGAGGAAGTTGTAGACGTAGTGCAGCTTGCCGTCCTTGATGAACAGCGAGTGCCCGCCGAAGCGTGAGCCATGGGCGAAGATCACGCCTTCGGTACTGTCCGTGATCTCGACATCGGCGATGATCTTGTAGCTGCGCCCGCGCACGTTGACGGCCACGCCTTCCGGCACCGGCGAAGTGCCGGGATAGTAGACGTAGCGCTCACGCGGCGCTTCGGTGGAGGGGCGTTCGGTGCCCAGCACTTCGGCGGCGCTGCGATCGTCGAGCGGGAGCACGTTGTTGGCGTCCGCCTCCTCGAACCAGGCCTTGATCAGGGCCTCTAGCTTTTCGGGATGCTCCTTGGCCAGGTCGATCGATTCCGAACGGTCCTTGTCGACATGGTAGAGTTCCCAGTCGTCCTGGTCGAAGTGGCCCTTGCCGGTCAGCGGGGCATGGATCGCGGCGGCCTTCCAACCGTCTTCCCAGATGCCGCGCGTGCCGAGCATGGCGTAGTACTGGCGCTTCTTACGCGTGGCGCCGTCGGCTTCGAAGTTGTACTTCATCGATACGCCGGACAGCGGATGCTGCTTCACCCCGTGGAAGGTTTCCGGCATCTCGATACCGATGCATTCCAGCAGGGTCGGAACCAGATCCACCGCGTGGTGGTATTGGTTGCGCACTTCGCCCTTGGCCTTGATGCCCTTGGGCCAGGAAATGATCATCGGGCAGGCGGTGCCGCCCGCGTATTCCGAATAGCGCTTGAACATCTTGTACGGCGCCGAGAATGCCGCCGCCCAACCGGTGGGATAGTGGTTGTAGGTTTCCGGCCCGCCCAACACGTCGAGATACTTGAGGTTCTCTTCGATTGAATCGGGATAGTTGTTGAAGAACTTGTTCTCGTTGACCGAACCGTTCGGCCCGCCTTCGCCGGAAGCGCCGTTGTCGGAGCAGTAGAGGACGATGGTATTGTCCAGCTGGCCGCTCTGTTCCAGGTAGTCGATCAGGCGTCCGACCTGCACGTCGGTATATTCGGACATGCCGGCATAGACTTCGGCCATGCGCGAGAAGAGCTTCTTCTCCTCGGAGCTCAGTTCCTCCCAGGGGCGGACGTAGTCGCCGGGGTTGGCCTGATCCTCGCGGACGGGGTTGAAGTCTTCCAGCCTGGTGTCGGCGGGCAGCAGGCCCTTCTCGATCATCCGGGGCACCACCCACTTGCGATAGGCGTCGTAGCCGTCGTCGAACTTGCCCTTGTACTTGTCGGCATATTCCTTGGGCGCGTGGTGCGGTGCGTGGTTGGCGCCGGGGCAGAGCCACATGAACCAGGGCTTGGACGGGTTGCTGGCCTTCTGGTCGCGGATCATCTGCATGGACTGGTCCACCAGGTCCTTCGACAGGTGATAGCCGTCCTCGGGCAGATAGGGCTGGTCGATGAACTTGTTGTCCTCGACCAGATCGGGATACCAGTTGTTGGTCTCGCCGCCGAGGAAGCCGTAATAGCGGTCGAAGCCCTTCTGCAGCGGCCATTCCGACTTCGGCCCACCCGAGCAGATGTCCTGTTCGGGCACGTTGTGGTCCTTGCCCAGCCAGAAGGTGCTGTAGCCGTTGGCCTGGAGAACCTGGCCGATCGACATGCAGTTTTCAGGCACGCGGCCGCTCCAGCCCGGAAAGCCGTTCGAGGCCTCGGTGATGCAGGACATGCCGTTGAGGTGGTGGTTGCGCCCGGTCAGGAAGCACGAGCGCGTCGGTGAGCACAGCGCCGTGGTGTGCCACTGCGTGTAGGTCAGCCCGCGATCGGCCAGCTTCTGGAGCGTCGGCATGTTGATGGCGCCGCCATAGGGCTGCCACGCCGCCTGTCCGGTATCGTCGTAGAGCACGATCAGGACATTGGGCGCTTCCTTCGGCGCGACGGGCGGCAGGAACGGTTCCCAATCCGCTTTCGAATCCCTGATATCGAGCTTGATGACGCCTTTGAATTCCTTCTGGGACACGGCCGGTCTCCTTTGCGTGGGGGCGTGACGCGCCAAGGACGGTTCGGCGGCTCCTGTGGCACGTCACGCTTCTTGGGGTACCGGATCGCCGGATCGAAGCCATCGGGACTCTCCCGAGGAAGGCCGG
>NZ_MSQB01000003.1 GCF_002149965.1 Novosphingobium panipatense
TTCCTGTGCGCATGCGCCAGACTCGCATGCGAACGCAACAAAGGGAATCCCGAACCGGACTCTTATGTCAGGCGGAAACCACTAGCAAACAGGCGCTGGTGACATATGTTTATGGAAAAAGCGGGTCAGGTCATGCGCAATCGGGCGAAAGCTATTCGCTTGATCGGCATTGCCAACGAACTTCTGGCCATGGCGCGCGAACTCGAAATCGCAACAAGCGCTGCTACCGACCTGCTGGACATCGGTGTGCCGGTGGAAAACCGCGAGATCACGAAAACCGCAGCAAGCCAGGATCACCCCGTTTGGGTGGAACTGGCCCGCCAGACTTATGACGATCGCCGCCGCCGCACCAAGATCTTCCAGTCGGAAGACCTTTTCGGAGAACCTGCCTGGGACATCCTGCTGGACTTGTTCATCGCCGCCAAGGAACGCCGCCGCGTCTCGGTGACAAGCGCCTGCATCGGCTCCTCCGTTCCTTCCACCACCGCGCTGCGCTGGATAACCATTCTTGAAAAGCAGGGCCTTCTCGTCCGAGAGGCCGATCCCGGCGACGCGCGGCGGGTCTACGTCAAACTGAGCGCGCGCGGTTATGCAGCGATGCTCGAATACTTCGCTTCCGCATCCCGATCCGTGGTGCTGCTGGACGATCCCCGCCCCGGGATCGTGGCAGCCCGATAAGAGACGCCTGAAACCGACCCGTTCCGCCCCACAGGGGGGTAATCAGGTATAAAGGGATCTGCGGAAGTGGCCGGGTGGTCGGTTTTTCCTGACAGAAGCCGGCCACCCGGCTTACTTTTCTGTGGCCAAAGTCAGGCGGCATAGCGCGATGGTTTAAGAAAAGGCCCGGCTTCCAGTAAGGAAACCGGGCCTTTCTCATTGCGCTGCCGCGATCAGCGGCAGCGGCTCAATTCAGCGCGAGAGGCGGCCGAAAGCGGCAGCACCGGCATAGCGGGCCGCCTTGCCCAGCTCTTCCTCGATACGGATGAGCTGGTTGTACTTGGCAAGCCGGTCCGAACGGGCCAGCGAGCCGGTCTTGATCTGGCCGCAGTTCGTGGCGACGGCGAGATCGGCGATGGTGGCATCCTCGGTTTCGCCCGAACGGTGCGACATAACGGCAGTATAGCCGTTGCTCTGGGCGATCGAAACGGCTTCCAGCGTCTCGGTCAGGGTGCCGATCTGGTTGACCTTGACCAGCAGCGAGTTGGCGAGGCCCTTCTCGATGCCCATGGTCAGGCGCTTCGGATTGGTGACGAAAAGATCGTCGCCTACCAGCTGAACCTTGCCGCCGATCTTGTCGGTCAGCGCCTTCCAGCCTTCGAAATCGTCTTCACCCATTCCGTCCTCGATCGAGATGATCGGATAGGCTTCCGTCAGATCGGCAAGATAGTCGGCGAAAGCCACCGGGGTAAGGCTCAGGCCTTCGCCGCTGATCTCGTACTTGCCGTTCTTGAAGAACTCGGTCGAAGCGCAGTCGAGGGCAAGCTGGATTTCCGAACCGGCCTTGAAGCCAGCCTTCTCGATCGAGGCCATGATGAAGTCCAGCGCGTCACGCGTGCTGGCAAGGTTCGGCGCGAAACCGCCTTCGTCACCCACGGCGGTGGCAAGGCCCTTCTCGTGCAGGCCCTTTTTGAGGGTGTGGAAGATTTCCGAACCCCAGCGCACCGCTTCGGCGATCGAATCGGCGCCGACCGGCATGATCATGAATTCCTGGAAATCGATCGGATTGTCGGCATGCTCGCCGCCATTGATGATGTTCATCATCGGCACCGGCAGGACATGGGCCGAAACGCCGCCGACGTAGGAATAGAGCGGCAGGCCCCGCGCATTGGCAGCCGCCTTCGCTGCCGCCATGCTGACGCCGAGAATGGCGTTGGCGCCCAGACGGCTCTTGTTTTCGGTGCCGTCGAGTTCGATCATGCTGAGATCGAGATCGCGCTGGTCTTCCGCGTCCATGCCCACCAGGGCTTCGGCGATTTCTCCGTTGACCGAATCCACGGCCTTCAGAACGCCCTTGCCCATGTAGCGGGCCTTGTCACCGTCCCGCAGTTCCACGGCTTCATGCGCGCCGGTGGAGGCGCCCGAGGGAACTGCCGCCCGACCGAAGCTGCCGTCTTCGAGAAGAACATCGACTTCGACAGTGGGATTGCCGCGGCTGTCGAGAATTTCGCGGCCGTGGATATCGATAATCGCGGTCATAACGGGATATTCCTCCTGCAAGGCGCCCCCTGAGACGCTTGGGCGCACTCTCGTGGGCGTCTTAGCAGGGGAACTACGCCTGACAAGTTGCGTTGCCATTTCGACGACAAGTTGTGTTACTCTTGGCGCATATCGCCCAGATCGCTGAGCACAGCCCGGCAATGAATATGGCGCAACGGGAAGCAAGGAAGGAATTCGCAATGTCCGAGACCACAACCAGCACCGGAAACGGCACCGAGAACGCCAAGAGCCACTTCAGCAAGGCCGTTGAGGAAGCCAAGGCTGGCGTGCAGGCGATGGCCGACGGCTGTCACGAGAAGTTGAGCCAGGCCAAGGGCGAATGGTCGAGCGAAGCCAAGGTCCGCTCGGAAGACGCCAAGGTAAAGGCAAGCGCCTTTGCCGACGACGCCAAGGTGAAGGCTGCGGATCTGGCCAATCAGGGCAAGGCCAAGGCCAGCCAGGCCATCGTCGGCCTTTCGAAGCTGATCGACGACAATGCAGGCCTGATCGACGAGAAGGCAGGCGCCAAATACGGCGATTATGCCCGCTCGGCCTCGAAGTCGCTGTCGGATACGGCCACCAAGCTCGACGAAAAGTCGCTCGACGAACTGGGCGAGGAAGCGAAGGAATTCGTACGCCGGAGCCCGGTTGCGGCGGTCGGCATGGCTGTCGCGGCAGGCTATCTGTTCGCGCGCCTGTTCAAGAGCGGCAAGTAATCGCTGATCGTTCGCTCAGCGATGCTCGATACGCAAGCCGCCCTCACGCCTGCGCCGCAGGATGAGGATCTTTCCCTGGTAGAGGACGTGCGTCTGCTGATTGGCGAAGCACGCACTTTCGCACAGGCCGAAGTCGCCTATCAGAAAACCCGCGCCGCTTACGTCGGCGCCCAGACCAAGGCCATCGCGGTGCTTGGACTGGGTGCCGTCGTGCTCGTCATTTTCGCGGTCATGGCGCTCGTATTGGGCGCCGTCATTGCCGTCGGCACGCTGATAGGCCCCTGGCTGGCGATGATCGTAGTGCCCCTCGCCATCCTGATCGTCGCCGCCATCATGGGTATTTCGGCGCGCAATCGTTCAAAGAAAATGCTGGCACTGGTATTGGACAAGGGAGGTGCAGAATGAGCGCCCTTGCCCGCCAGCTGGAGGCAGACCGGATCGCGCGCGATACCGCGAAAGCCGTATTCGACGCGCGCTACGGCGCTCTCAAGGCCGATTTCGAAGCCCGCGGCCTAGCGGGCCGCATACTCGACGAGGCCATCGAGCAGGCAGCCGACATGCTGGACGAGGCGGTTACCGTCGTGGAGGAGCATCCCGTCGCGATCGGCGGAACCTTCGCGGCCGTGCTGCTTTGGTTTCTGCGTAACCCGATCATCGCCGGGATCGAAAAGCTGTTCGATTTCGGCAGGCACCTGAAGGAGTCCGACGGTGAGCAAGACTGAACCGACTACCCCCGCCCTTCCCGTAACTTCTGCCAGCGACGCCAATCCCGGCAAGGTCGTGGCCCTCAAGACCGCTGCGGCAGAGCAGAGGCCATCCGAGAAAGTGGTCGCGTTCGTGAAGGCGCATCCCGTGCTGGTCGTCGCGGGCGGGTTGGCAGCAGGAGCTCTCGTCAGTGCGCTGCTGCCGCGACGCCTGACGCGCGGCGTACTGTCGCGCGGCGCCCATCTGGCCGAGGCCGCCGGCGCAGCGACGGCGCTGCTGGGCAAGGAAGCCGCCGAAAAGGCCCATGATCTTGGCACCAGCGCCCGCAAGAGCGCGTCCAAGGTGGCTGACCGCGCCGAGAAGAACGGCGAACTGGCGGCCGAGCGACTTGAAAAATACGGCATGGCAGCGTTGGCTGCTGCAAGTGCCCTGGGCCGCGCTTCAGCCAAGCGGGCCGGCGAGGCGGGTGAGATAGCCGCTCGCAAGGCTCAGGAAATCGGCCATGCGGCCAGCGAATCCGCCAGTTCGCGCTCTCACAAGATTGCGGAAATGGTCAGCGGGCTGACCCAGCGACTGCCGCACTGAACCAGTCTTAACGATATTGATAATCAATATCTATTTTGGGAGCGGATCGCCGACGCGATCCGCTCTTGCCCTGTTACCGTCCAAAACGTATGGGGACCGCATCTCTCTTCCCACTCACGAAAGCGGTCCCATGCAGAAGCTTCACCTTGTGATGGGCGGCCGGGTCAAAGACCCCCGCAGCCTTGAATTCGCCGATCTCGATGCTCTCGATCTCGTCGGCGTCTACCCGGACTATGCCGCTGCCGAAGACGCCTGGCGTTCGTCGGCGCAGCGCACTGTCGACGATGCCGAGATGAAGTATGTCATCGTCCACCTGCACCGTCTGCTTCAGCCCGACCAGTCGGAAGCCTGAACGGCTTCTGCCTGAAGGCTGAAACGAAAAAGGCCGGCATTATTGCCGGCCTTTTCTTTATCCAGTCGATGCAGGAACTCGTTCAGATGAACTCGATCTTCTGCACGAGGTAGAACTTGTCGCCCGCGGGAACGGTGACTTCGATCTCTTCCTCTACCTTGCGGCCGATCAGCGCCTTGCCCAGCGGCGAATTGTAGCTGATCCGGCCGACCTTCGCGTCCGCCTCGTAAGGACCGACGATCTGGTAGCGCACCGGCTTGTCGTCATCATCGAGCAGGGTCACCGTGGCGCCGAAAATGATCTTCTCGCTCGACAAGGTCGCCGGATCCACGATCTGCGCACGGCTGATCTTGTCTTCCAGATCGGCAATCGTCGCTTCGACCTGGCCCTGACGTTCCTTTGCGGCGTGATATTCGGCGTTTTCCGAAAGATCGCCGTGAGCGCGCGCTTCCTCGATCGCATCGACGATACGCGGGCGCTCTTCACGCAGCGCCTTGATCTCGGCGGTCAGCTTCTCATACCCTTCCGCGAGCATGGGGAGCTTTTCGATACTGGCCATCAAACCCTTCCTTCCTGTCGCCTTCCCCACATGCCGAACATGTCACACGCGACTAGTTCTCTATCCCGTCCCTCAGGGTCATTCCCGGAGACTTGGCCGATCCTAGGCGATGTGGGGAGGCAAGATCGATTTCAGCTATAATAATCCTGCAACGAACGCACTTCAAGCTGGCTCCCGCGCTGTGCAGAAATAGCCTGTGCAGCAGCGACGCTTGCGGCCGCCGTCGTGAAGTACGGCACCTTGCCGGTGAGCGCCGAAGCGCGGATCGATTGCGAGTCCTTCAGGCTCTGCCAGCCTTCGGTCGTGTTGAAGATCAGCGCAATGTCGCCATCGACGATCTTGTCGACGATATGCGGACGGCCCTCGGCAACCTTGTTCACCAGTTCCACCGGCACACCGGCTTCGCTGAGATACTTGTGCGTGCCGGACGTCGCGATGATCTTGAAGCCTTCCGCCACCAGCGTCTGGACCGCAGGCAGGATAACCGCCTTGTCGCTGTCCTTGACCGAGACGAATACCATACCGGTATCCGGCAGGCGCATGCTGGCGCCCAATTGGGCCTTGAGGAAGGCGCGCGGGAAGTCGGCATCGATGCCCATGACTTCGCCGGTCGACTTCATTTCGGGGCTCAGCACCGGATCGACGCCGGGGAAGCGCGCAAACGGGAACACCGCTTCCTTCACCGCCATGTACGGCAGATCGCGCTTGAACGGCGGGAAGTCCGCCAGCTTTTCGCCTGCCATCACGCGCGCGGCGATCTTGGCGACGGGCTGGCCCAAGGCCTTGGCGACGAAGGGCACCGTACGCGAGGCGCGCGGGTTGACTTCGATCAGGTAGACTTCGCCGTTCTTCACAGCGAACTGGATGTTCATCAGGCCGCGCACGTTAAGCCCGAAGGCCAGTGCTTCGGCCTGGCGTTCCATCTCGGCGATGATCTCGGCAGGCAGGCTGTAGGGCGGCAGGGTGCAGGCGCTGTCGCCCGAGTGGATGCCCGCTTCCTCGATGTGCTGCATGACACCCGCCACGACGACCTGATCGCCGTCGCAAAGGGCATCGACGTCGCACTCGATGGCGTCGCGCAGATACTGGTCGATCAGCACCGGGCTGTCGCCCGAAACCTGCACGGCAGTGGCAATGTAGTCGTCAAGCTGCTGTTCGCTGTCGACGATCTCCATGGCGCGGCCACCCAGCACGTAGCTGGGACGCATCAGCACCGGGTAACCGATGCGATTGGCGACGTTCACGGCTTCGTCGCGGCTGCGGGCGATGCCGTTGGCCGGCTGCTTGAGGCCCAGCTTCTCGACCAGAGCCGAGAAACGCTCGCGGTCTTCGGCAAGGTCGATCGCGTCAGGCGAGGTGCCGAGGATCGGGATACCGGCGTCTTCCAGCGTCTGCGCGAGCTTGAGCGGGGTCTGGCCGCCGAACTGCACGATCACGCCCACGAGTTCGCCCTTCGACTGTTCGACGCGCAGGATTTCCAGCACGTCCTCGCCGGTCAGCGGCTCGAAGTAGAGGCGATCGGAGGTGTCGTAGTCGGTCGAGACGGTCTCGGGGTTGCAGTTGACCATGATGGTTTCGTAGCCGACTTCGGCAAGCGCGAAGCAGGCGTGGACGCAGCAATAGTCGAACTCGATGCCCTGGCCGATGCGGTTGGGACCGCCACCGAGGATCACGACCTTCCTGCGGTCGGACGGATTGGCTTCGTTCTCCGGCTCACCGAAGATCGGGGCTTCGTAGGTCGAGTACATGTAAGGCGTGATCGCCTCGAACTCGGCCGCGCAGGAGTCGATACGCTTGAACACCGGGTGGACGCCCAGCTTGGTACGCAGCTGGCGCACTTCGTCCTCACTGGTGGCACCGGCCATGGCGCGCAGCGCGTCGTGCAGCAGGCCCGAGCGCTTGGCCTGGGTCTCGCCCATGCCGCCGGCAACGCCGACCGAGCGCACAGCCAGCGTGGCAAGGCGCTTGTCGGAGAAGCCCATGGCCTTCACCCGCCGCAGGCCCTGCGCATCGATCGGCAGGCCATGCTTCATGATCTGCGCCTCTTCGGCGATGATCTCTTCGATGTGACGCAGGAACCACTTGTCGTAGTGCGCGATCGCGTGGATCTCGTCGACGGTGAAGCCTTCGCGGAAGGCCTGTGCCACGTGCAGCAGACGTTCCGGCGTCGCCTTCGACAGCGCGGCGGTGATCACATCGCGGCCCGCACCTTCCAGCTCGACCACGCGGTTGAAACCGTCGAGACCGGTTTCCAGGCCGCGCAGGGCCTTCTGCATCGATTCCTTGATGTTGCGGCCGATCGCCATGACTTCGCCCACCGACTTCATCGCAGTGGTGAGGTCGTTCTTTGCGCCCTTGAACTTCTCGAAGGCGAAACGCGGGATCTTGGTGACGACATAGTCGATGGTCGGCTCGAACGCCGCCGGCGTGGCGCCGGTGATCTCGTTCATGATCTCGTCAAGCGTGAAGCCCACGGCCAGCTTCGCCGCGACGCGCGCGATCGGGAAGCCGGTGGCCTTCGAAGCCAGCGCGGACGAGCGCGAGACGCGCGGGTTCATCTCGATGACGATCAGGCGGCCGTCCTTCGGATTGACCGCGAACTGCACGTTCGAGCCGCCGGTCTCGACGCCGATTTCGCGCAGCACCGCGATCGAGGCGTTGCGCATGATCTGGTATTCCTTGTCGGTCAGCGTCAGTGCCGGCGCGACAGTGATGGAATCGCCCGTGTGGACGCCCATCGGATCGACGTTCTCGATCGAGCAGATGATGATGCAGTTGTCGTGCCGATCGCGCACGACCTCCATCTCGTACTCCTTCCAGCCGAGCAGCGATTCCTCGATCAGCACTTCGGTAGTGGGAGATGCATCGAGGCCCGAGCGGACGATCGTCTCGAACTCGGCCTTGTTGTAGGCAATGCCGCCGCCAGTGCCGCCCATCGTGAAGCTGGGACGGATGATCGACGGCAGGCCGGTGGTTTCCAGAACCTTGAAGGCCTCGTCCATGGTGTGGGCCACACCCGAGCGCGCGGATTCGAGGCCGATCTTGTCCATCGCGTCGCGGAAACGCTGGCGATCCTCGGCCTTGTCGATGGCGTCGGCGTCGGCGCCGATCATCTGCACGCCGAACTTCTCCAGCGTACCGTCGTTGAAGAGCGCCAGCGCGCAATTCAGCGCGGTCTGCCCGCCCATCGTCGGCAGGACCGCATCGGGGCGTTCCTTCTCGATGATCTTGGCGACCGCTTCCGGGGTGATCGGCTCGACGTAAGTGGCGTCGGCCATGTCCGGGTCGGTCATGATCGTGGCCGGGTTCGAGTTCACCAGGACGACCCGGTAGCCCTCTTCCTTGAGCGCCTTGATCGCCTGCGTTCCCGAATAGTCGAATTCGCAGGCCTGGCCGATGATGATCGGGCCGGCGCCGATGACGAGGATCGAGGAGATGTCTGTGCGCTTGGGCATGGGCTGTCCTGGGGTGTCCTGTGTGTCTTGTATGTCGGACTGGCGGCCTAGGCCACCAGCTCGCCAAACGCCTTGTCCCAGTAATCCGGGCCTTCGGCTTTGGCTTTGAGAATGATCGGGTTGCTGTCCTGTTCCTCGCGGATCACCGCCTTGAACCGGTCAGCCTGAAACTGATGCATCGAACCGCCGTACTCGCCTTCCGTCGTCGACCAGGCACCCGTTTCGAGCATCCGGTCGATGAAGGCCTTGCCGGCTTCCTTGGCATGCTTGCGCACCTTGGGGCCGAATTTGCGAACGGCTACCGAGATTTTGTCCTCGAAGATGAGCTGCAGTTCACCGTAAGGGTAGAACCGCGGCGCAACCGAGAGTTCGGCAGCCTGTCCGGCAATATAGTAAGCGAGCATGTGGTCGATAAGGTTGGTCATCGCATGGCACCTTGCCTGGAGTGGATATCCGGCGAAGGCCGGACGTCCATCTGCATAGGCAAAGCGGCATGCCGGGTCGAAATCTCGCTGCTCCACACCGGCAATGATCGCCGATGCGGGATACGGCGTTGCCGCCGCAGCAAGAAACCGACCCGCCAACCCCATCAGGCCAGCATCCCCACGAACTTCTCGAAGAGATAGAAGCTGTCCTGCGGGCCAGGGCTGGCTTCGGGGTGATACTGCACGCCGAACGCCTTTTTGCCCTTGATCGCAATGCCGCAGTTCGAACCGTCGAACAGCGAGACGTGGGTCTCTTCGACGTTTTCAGGCAGCGACTGGTTGTCGACCGCGAAGCCATGGTTCATCGAGGTAATCTCGACGACGCCGTCTTCAAGGCGCTTCACCGGGTGGTTCGCGCCGCGATGGCCCTGATGCATCTTCGAGGTCTTTGCACCGGCCGCAAGGCCGAGCATCTGGTGACCGAGACAGATGCCAAAGACCGGCACGTCGCGTTCAAGCAGCGACGTGATGACGGGCACCGCATATTCGCCGGTCGCCGCCGGATCGCCGGGGCCGTTCGAGAGAAACACGCCCTTCGGCTCCAGCGCGAGGATCGCGTCGAGCGAGGTTTCGGCGGGGACCACCGTCACGCGCGCACCGGCCTTCACCAGATTGCGGAAGATGTTGTCCTTGGCGCCGTAGTCGATGGCGACGACGTGCGGCAGGGCATCGCCCTCTACGCCGCCGAAGCCCTCGCCGAGCTCCCAGGTCGAGCCTTCCCAGCCCTCCTGAATTTCGCGGCTGACGATCTTGGCAAGGTCCATGCCTTCCAGGCCCGGCCATTCCTGTGCACGCTGGATCAGCGCGGGAATGTCGAACTCGCCTTCCGGGTTATGGGCGATCACCGCGTTGGGCGCGCCCTGAAGGCGGATGCGGCGGGTAAGCGCGCGGGTATCGACGCCGGAAAGGCCGACTTTGCCCTTGGCGGCAAGCCAATCCCCGAACTCACCGGCAGAGCGGAAGTTCGAAGGCAGCGTCACGTCCTCGCGGACGACGCAGCCGACGGCGCCATCGACCCTGGATTCGAGATCCTCGTCGTTGACACCGACATTGCCGATGTGGGGGAAGGTGAAAGTGACGATCTGGCCCGCGTAGGACGGGTCGGTCATCACTTCCTGATATCCGGTCATCGCGGTGTTGAAGCAGACTTCGCCGACTGCTTCGCCGACGGCTCCAAAGCCGCGGCCCCAGACCACGTGTCCATCGCTCAGGACGAGAACGCCTGTCGCCCCTTCAGGTTTGGGCGCAAGCGTATATGCGGCGTCGGCCATGGTGGGTCGCTCCGTTTACGGCGTTTCTGACTATGTGTGCTAAGGCCCGCCCGCTAGACGGGGTTATGCACCGCGTCAAGGCGCGACTGGTGCAATTTGGCGCATGGCTTGCTAGTTTTACGCCACGACACATTCCCAAACCCATCAGAACAGCAGGAAAACAATGCTTCGTGATTCGATCAAGGCCGCCCAGATCACTGCGATGAAGGGTGGCGACAAGCCGCGTCTCGCCGCGGTCCGCCTCATCCTTGCCAAGATCAAGGACCGCGACATCGAACTGCGCACCGCCGATTCCCTCCCGGACGACGATGCCATGGTCATCGACGTGCTCCAGAAAATGGTGAAGCAGCGCCGCGAATCGATCCAGCTCTTCGAGGAAGGTGGTCGTCCCGAGAAGGCCGCCGAAGAGAAGGCCGAACTGGAAGTGATCGAAACCTTCCTGCCCGCGCAGCTCACCGAAGAAGAAACCAAGGCCCTGATCGAGGCGATCAAGGCCGAAGTGGGCGCAGAGAGCATGAAGGACATGGGCAAGGTCGTCGCCGCGCTCAAGGCCCGTCACGGCACGCAGCTCGACATGGGCAAGGCCTCGGGCTGGGTGAAGGCGGCGCTGGCCTGACCTGACACGATACCGGGCGGCAGGACCGTGCTTACTCCCCAATGGCTCGACCAGCTGCGATCGCGCACGACGCTGTCGGCGCTGATCGGTCGCTCGACCCGCCTCCAGAAGGCGGGGCGCGAGTTCAAGGCCTGCTGCCCGTTTCATAACGAGAAGTCTCCGAGCTTTACCGTCAACGACGAGAAGGGCTTCTATCACTGCTTCGGCTGCGGCGCACATGGAGATGCGATCCGCTGGATGACCGACCACCAGGGCCTGTCCTTCATGGACGCGGTCAAGGAACTGGCGGCCGAGGCGGGGATGGACGTCCCTGCCCCCGATCCCCGCGCCGCCAAGGCTGCCGAAAAACGCGACACGCTCCACGACGTGATGGCCGCGGCGCAAGGCTGGTTCGTGCAGAACCTGTCCGCACCCGGCGGCGAATCGGCGCGCGCCTATCTGGCGACGCGCGGCTTCGACGCCCACACCCTCCAGCGCTTCGGCTTCGGCTACGCCCCGGAAGGGCGGCAGGCGATGAAGGAAGCGCTCGGCAAGTTCCCCGAAGCCATGCTGATCGAGGCAGGCCTGAGGATCGAAGTCGAGAACCGCGATCCCTACGACCGATTCCGCGGGCGCCTGATGCTGCCCATCGAGGATGCGCGCGGCAGGGTGATCGCCTTCGGTGGGCGCATCCTCTCCAAGGAGAAAACAGATGCGCCGAAGTATCTGAATTCTCCCGATACGCCTCTCTTCGACAAGGGCCGTACCCTTTACAATCTGCACCGCGCCGCGCCCGCCGCGCGCCAGTCGGGCCGGATGGTGGTGGTCGAAGGTTACATGGACGTGGTCGCGATGGCGGCCGCGGGCATCGGCGAATGCGTCGCCCCGCTCGGCACCGCCCTGACCGAGCAGCAAATCGAGATGCTGTGGCGCCATGTCGAAATGCCGATCCTCTGCTTCGACGGCGATACCGCAGGCCAGCGCGCCGCGATGCGCGCCGTAACGCGCGCCCTGCCCTTGCTCCGCCCGGCGCATTCCCTGCGAATCGTCCGGCTGCCGGAAGGCCTCGACCCCGACGACCTCATCAAGCAGCGCGGCGCGCGGGCAATGGAGGAAGTGCTTGGCGCAGCGAAGAGCCTGATCGAGGTGCTCTGGGAGGCGGAGCGCGATGCCCAGCCGCTGTACACCCCGGAAGACAAAGCGGGCCTCAAGGCGCGCCTCATGGCCCATGTCGATTCGATCCAGCACCCGGATATAGCCAGCCTCTACCGCCGCGAATTGCAGGATCGCTATTCCGAATTCGCCTTCCCCAAACGCGAAAGCCGCTGGCAGCAAGGTGGCGGCGGCGGGAATGCGTTTCGCCCCGGCCAACAGCGTGGACGCGGCAGTTTCCAGAACGGCCGCTGGCAGCCCCAGCCCGAATCGACGCCCGAATCGCTGGAGCGCCTTCGCCGCGCGGCTGCGGGGGGCGCCCGCGACGCGCTGTCGGCCGCCGTCCTTGCCGGACTGGTTCGCTGGCCCGGCCAGGTTCGCCGCCACGCCGAAGCGCTCGCCCGCACGCCGGGCCTCGACCCCCGCTTCGGTTTGCTGCTCGATTGCTGCCAGACGAACGAAGCGCTTGAAACAAGCCACCTTGCCACCATATTGGTCGAGAATGGCCTGGAGATCCCCGGCACCGCGGAATACTCAGGATTGCGCTTCGGGTTCCTCAATCCCGATATTGGCGCGGATCAGGCGGCAGAGGATCTGGCTCAGGCAGTCGATCTCTTGGTGGAGCGTCCGGTTCTGGATGCAGCTTTGGCACGCGCGACGGCTCGGTTCGAAAGCGAGCTCTCGGAAGAGGCTTTTGCCGATCAACAGCGCCTGCTCAAGAGAAAGCTGGAATTTGACAGTCGCCTCAGGCAAATGGCGACAAGACAGGCGGCTTCTTCCTGATTGTATAATCAGGTCGGATGCACGGGGATAACGGCGAAGAATGAGCAAGAACGACAATTCCGGCGGCGATAACGACGGTACTGACGCACCGCTTATCGATCTCAACGAAGGCGCGATCAAGAAGCTGATCGCCCGTGCCAAGCGCCGGGGCGTAATCACTTACGACGAGCTGAACGAGGCCCTGCCGCAGGACCAGATGTCTTCCGAGCAGATCGAGGACATCATGGCCGCGATCTCGGAAATGGGCATCAACATCGTCGAAAGCGATGAAGACGCCGATGGCCAGCAGGAAGACGACGACCGCGACAACGAGGAAGTCGATTCCGACGACGTCTCGCCGCGCATGGTGGTCGATGCCAAGAAGAAGGAATCTGTCGAGCGCACCGACGACCCCGTGCGCATGTACTTGCGCGAGATGGGCGCGGTGGAACTGCTCAGCCGCGAAGGCGAAATCGCCATCGCCAAGCGTATCGAAGCCGGCCGCGACATGATGATCCTGGGCCTCTGCGAAAGCCCGATCACCTTCCACGCCATCATCCAGTGGTCCGAAGCGCTCAACAACGGCGAGATGCAGCTGCGCGAGATCCTCGATCTCGATGCCATGCTCTCGAAGGAACCCGCCCCCGAAAGCCTGTCCGAAGACGGTGAAGGCGACGACGACGGCGAGATCAGCGAAAAGACCGCCGGCCCCTCGTTCAAGGACGAGGACGATTCCGACGAGGACAACTCCGAGGAAGTCGATGAGGACGGCAACCCGATCCCCAAGCGCGAAGCCGAGGAAGAGGAAGAGGACAACACTCTCAGCCTCGCCCAGATGGAAGCGGCGCTCAAGCCCGAAGCGCTTGAGAAGTTCATGCTCATCACCGAGCTTTTCCAGGCTTTCGAGCGTCTCCAGTCGGAACGCCTCGAAGCGCTGGCGCTCGGCATCGACTTCCCGCTGGCCAAGGAAGAGCAGTACCAGCAGCTTCGCGAAGACCTTACCGCGCAAGTCGAATCGGTGAAGTTCCACGCGACGAAGATCGAGTACCTCGTCGACAACCTCTACGCCTTCAACCGCCGCCTCACCACGCTGGGCGGCCAGATGCTGCGCCTTGCGGAGCGTCACAAGGTGAAGCGCGCGGACTTCCTCGAGACCTATGTGGGCCGCGAGCTTGACGATACCTGGCTCACCGACATGTCCAAGAAGGACAAGAAGTGGGCGGCCTTCGCGGAAGCGGAAGCCGATCCGGTCGAGCGTATCCGCTCCGAAGTCTCGGACATCGCTGCCGCCACCGGTATGGCGCTCCCCGAGTTCCGCCGCATCGTCAACATGGTCCAGAAGGGTGAGCGCGAGGCGCGCATTGCCAAGAAGGAAATGGTCGAGGCGAACCTGCGCCTGGTGATCTCGATCGCCAAGAAGTACACGAACCGCGGGTTGCAGTTCCTGGACCTCATCCAGGAAGGCAACATCGGCCTGATGAAGGCGGTCGACAAGTTCGAATACCGCCGCGGCTACAAGTTCTCGACTTACGCCACCTGGTGGATCCGTCAGGCGATCACGCGCTCGATCGCGGATCAGGCCCGCACGATCCGTATCCCGGTCCACATGATCGAGACGATCAACAAGCTGGTCCGCACCAGCCGCCAGTTCCTGCACGAGCAGGGCCGCGAGCCCACGCCCGAGGAAATGGCCGAGCGTCTGTCGATGCCGCTCGAAAAGGTGCGCAAGGTGATGAAGATCGCCAAGGAGCCGATCTCCCTCGAAACGCCGATCGGCGACGAGGAAGATTCGCACCTGGGCGACTTCATCGAGGACAAGAACGCGATCATCCCGGTCGACGCGGCGATCCAGGCGAACCTCAAGGAAACGGTCACCCGCGTCCTTGCCTCGCTCACTCCGCGCGAGGAACGCGTGCTGCGCATGCGCTTCGGCATCGGCATGAACACCGATCACACCCTTGAAGAGGTCGGCCAGCAGTTCTCGGTTACCCGCGAACGTATCCGCCAGATCGAGGCGAAGGCACTGCGCAAGCTCAAGCACCCGAGCCGCAGCCGCAAGATGCGCTCGTTCCTCGATCAGTAAGGGATTGGCCTCGATCAGTAACGAACGACTTCAATCAAAAGAAAAGCCCCGCTTCGGCGGGGCTTTTTTTGTGCCTATCGTCCGCAGGGTCTTTGATCGACGACGCTATACCCCTTGGCGCGCGCCATGCAGGCGTTGCTGAAAGTCTGACGCTTGCCGCGCTTGACGCCGCAAACAGGCGCATATTCCTGCGTACACATGGCCGGCTTGTCGGGTCGCGGACGATTGGGGCGATCAGGCCCAGGCATCGTTTCCATGCATCCGGCAAGCGCCAGAAGCCCGGCGATGCCCAGAGCCGACAACAGCGAACCCTTCATGTCCATTCTCCCTCTCAATCCGTCCGCAACCTAGGGAATAATACTGAGCCCTGAAACTGCCCTAGCCCTTAATTCCCAGCGATCGCGTCTGGTTATAGGTGGGCACGGTCGGCGCGGGACCATCCCATCGCACCCAGAGCGCCATCGCCAAAGCCAGAAGCAGAAACCCACCCGAAGCGATACGGGCGACCTGCCCTCGCAGCACCGGGCGCAGCGGCACGAAGACCATGCAGAGAAGTGCCAGGGGAAGCGCCGTCACCATCGGCATGGCTGCGCCTACCGCCTGCATGAGGGCATATCCCAGCATCAGCGCATAGCCGCCGACCACCGCTGCCACCACGACCTGAACGGCGCGCCCTGCCCGGCCATCCCGCAGCCACGGCCATGCGGCAATTCCGGCGAGCATCAGCGGTACGGTCAGGACATAGGCCGCCGTCGGCGCCAGAAACTGCATGACCGCGCCCGCAAGCCACAGCGGCAGGACCATGCCCGCCTCTCCCGACCGCGTCGTCGGCCCGCTCGCCGCCAAAAGCAGCGTCACATCGATCCCGACCAGCAGCGCCATGACCTGAAGTTTCGGTATCGCCGCGAGCCGGTCGTAATAATCGGAAGGTCCGCTGCCCTGCGACAGGTAGTTCAGGCCCTGGAGCACCGCCGCGGCAACGATCACAACGCCCAGCATACGGGCCACGCCGCCAAGGAAAGGCATCGGCTCGAAGCGCCGCGCCGCCAGCGCGGCATATCCGGCAAAGCCGATGGCCAGCATCACCCAGCCCCACCACGGCGCGTAGTGGACCACGAAAAGGCCGAACACATCGAAGAACACGATATCCGGCGCCCTTCCCGGCAATTCGCGCGAGTGGACAAGCGCTCTCGTCAGTTCCAGGGTCTGCTCGCCCATCTGCTGGAGCGAACCGCGATCGAGGTTCGCGGCCGTCGCCAATGGCGAGTGATAGAGCCCCGGCCGCCCGATGAAGGCGAAGTTCCAGGCTGGATAGCCGTGTGGCAGCGCGACGGTCAGGTCCGTGTCGTTGGGAAGGACGCTGTAGATGAACGTCGCAAGCGATGTCCCAGCCGGATGCGGCGCGGTATCCGCCCAGAGACGCGCCACATCGCCGTTCAGCGCGGAAGTCTGGAAAAGATTTGCCTTGCCGCCGCCGCCTCGCGTTTCGAGGTTGATGATGCCCCCGATGCGCCGCGCCTCCGCCGCGTGTTCGAAGAACATCCGGGCGCCGAGCAGCCCGGATTCCTCGCCGTCCGTCAGGATCACCAGCACGTCCCGCTTGCGTTCGCGGTCGAGCGAGAGGGCGCGCAGCGTCTCCAGGATCGATGCCACGCCCGCACCGTCGTCCGCTGCCGCAGGCGAACCGGGCACGCTGTCGTAATGGGCCATCAAGGCCACGGCCGGCAGGCTGGGATCGGTTCCGCGCAGGAGGCCGAGCACGTTGGTCAGGGGAATGCCCGCCTCGGTGCCCCTGCTGCGCCGGTTGAGCTCTGCGCGGGCATCGGCCGGGAACTGGCCCTCCTGCGTGCGCACGGTGAGCCCCAGCTGGCCAAGGCGCTGCATCAAGTAGCCGCGCAAGGCGGCATGCTCCGCCGATCCGCTGGGATGGGGCGCGCGAGCGATACGCTCCACATCCACCATCGCGCGGCTGGCGGAGAACGCATCGGGTGATGTATCGATCGAAGCAGGGCGCGGCGGAGTCGTCCCCAATACGGCGAGAATCACTGCGAAAAGCAGCGCGACGATGAAAAACTTTGCCGATTTCACAGCCAACCCCCTGACATGACGCCGAAAACATCCGCTTCGGCAGTTCATCTGTCAATCGCCTGCGCGGCGCGCACCGGCCGGTTTGAAAGCCTGCGACACCTGCCGGATTTTTCGCCATTTTCCCCGCATTCTCATGGAAAAGGCTTTTGATTTGATCACTTCCGGCAATTGCAGTGCCGGATTGTCAACAATGGTGGCAATGCGACAAAGTCACGACTAAGGGGAAGCGCAAACGAATCCTCGCATCAGGACAGGCATCCCATGCGCATCGCGATTGCTTCAGACCACGCCGCCGTCGACCTCAAGGCGGTCCTGCGTGAATATCTCATCGAACTCGGCCACGAAGTCGCCGACCTCGGTCCCGAAACCGCGGACCGCGTCGACTATCCCGACTATGGCTACAAGCTGGCCTCGGTCGTGGCGGACGGCACCGTCCAGTTCGGCGTCGCGCTCTGCGGCTCCGGCATCGGCATCTCGATCGCCGTGAACCGCGATCCGGCCTGCCGCTGCGCGCTCGTTTCCGAGCCGCTCTCGGCCGCCCTCGCGCGTGAACACAACGACGCCAACGTCATCGCCATGGGCGCGCGCCTGACCGGCGAAGACATGGCCAAGGCCTGCCTTGATGCCTTCCTCTCGGCCGAGTTCGGTGGCGGACGCCACGCGGGCCGCGTCGAAAAGCTTTCCAACCCCGTCTTCTGAAACGGAGAAGCCCGAACATGACTGTAGACACCGCCATCCGTTCCGCCGGCTTCTTCACTGACGGCGTTGCCGAAAGCGACCCCGCCGTCGCCAAGGCCATCGGCCACGAACTGAAGCGTGAGCGCAAGCAGATCGAACTGATCGCCTCGGAAAACATCGTTTCCAAGGCCGTCCTCGAGGCACAGGGCTCGGTGCTGACCAACAAGTACGCCGAAGGCTACCCCGGCAAGCGCTACTACCAGGGCTGCGAGCCTTCGGACGAAGTCGAAACGCTGGCCATCGAACGCGCCAAGCAGCTGTTCGACTGCCAGTTCGCCAATGTTCAGCCCCACTCGGGCGCGCAGGCCAACGGCGCCGTCCTTCTGGCGACCGTGAAGCCCGGCGACACCATCATGGGCATGAGCCTTGATGCCGGCGGCCACCTTACGCACGGCGCCCGCGCCGCGCTTTCGGGCAAGTGGTTCAAGGCCGTGCAGTACGGCGTGACCAAGGACACCCACCTGATCGACTACGATGAGGTTGAGGCCCTGGCCAAGGAGCACCAGCCCAAGCTGATCATCGCCGGTGGTTCCGCCTATCCGCGCGTGATCGACTTCAAGCGCATGCGCGAAATCGCCGACGCCGTCGGCGCGCTGTTCCAGGTGGACATGGCGCACTTCGCCGGCCTTGTCGCCGCAGGCTTGCACCCCTCGCCCTTCCCGCACGCGCACATCGCCACTACCACCACGCACAAGACGCTGCGCGGCCCGCGTGGCGGCATGATCCTCACCAACGACGAGGCACTGGCCAAGAAGATCAACTCGGCGGTGTTCCCCGGCCTTCAGGGCGGCCCGCTGATGCACGTCGTCGCCGCCAAGGCGGTCGCCTTCGGCGAAGCGCTGCGTCCCGAGTTCAAGGACTACGCCGCGCGCGTGATCGAAAACGCGCAGGTCCTCGCTGCAACCCTGAAGGAGCGCGGCGCCGCGATCGTTTCGGGCGGCACCGACACCCACCTCGCACTGATCGACCTCTCGCCGCTGGGCGTGACCGGCAAGGACGCGGACGAGGCGCTGGAGCGTGCAGGCATCACCTGCAACAAGAACGGTATCCCCTTCGATCCGCTGCCGCCGATGAAGACCAGCGGCATTCGTGTGGGCTCGCCCGCCGGGACCACCCGCGGCTTCGGCCCGGCCGAATTCCGCGAAATCGGCAACATGGTCGCCGACGTGCTCGACGGCCTTGCCAAGTGCGGCGAAGCGGGCGACGCTCAGGTGGAGCAGAACGTGCGTGCGCGCGTTGAGGCTCTGTGCGATCGATTCCCGATCTACGAGGACTGATTCAGGAGCCTTGCTGTCATGACCGACCCGAACCGCCCCAACGACACCGGTGATTTCATCTCGGACGCTCGCCATGAGCTGGCCGGAATGCTCCAGGATGGTCTCGACCATCCCTCCACCAAGCCGGTGCTTGTCTGGGGCGCGGCGGGTGCGGTTGCAGCAGCCGTGCTGCCGTTCGTGTCCATCCCGCTCGGCCTGGCGGTCGGTGCGGGATATCAGTTCTACAAGCGCGTACGCCCCTGAAACTGCCTGATATATTGCCTAAAATCTTGAAAGTAACTGACTGAATGCGCTGTCCTTTCTGCGCCCACGACGATTCCCAGGTCAAGGACAGCCGCCCGACCGAGGACAACACCGCGATCCGCCGCCGCCGCCAGTGTTCCAGCTGCGGCGCGCGGTTCACGACGTTCGAACGCGTCCAGCTCCGTGAGATCACCGTCGTGAAGAGCGACGATGCGCGCGAACCGTTCGACCGCGCCAAGATCGAACAGTCAGTCACGCTCGCCTGCCGCAAGCGTGGGATCGAGCGGGAGAAGATCGACCAGCTCGTCTCCGGGGTGCAGCGCCAGGTCGAAACGCTGGGCGAATCCGAAGTCCCCTCGCGCGACATCGGGGAAATGGTGATGGAAGGGCTTCGCCAGCTCGATTCGGTTGCCTATATCCGCTTTGCCTCCGTCTACCGCGCCTTCAACGAAGCGCGCGACTTCGAGGCTTTTGCCGGTACCGTGCGCGATGTGGCCGGTCAGGGCGTTACCAAGGAATCGAATTAATGGCTGACGTGAACAAGCCGGTCATCGTGCTGGTTCGCCCCCAACTCGGCGAGAATATCGGCAAGGCTGCGCGCGCCATGCTCAACTTCGGCCTGACCGAGATGCGCCTTGTCGCCCCGCGCGACGGCTGGCCCAATCCCTCGGCCGGTCCTGCCGCTGCGGGCGCCGACGTGGTGCTCGAACATGCGGAAGTCTTCGAGACGCTGGCCGAAGCGGTTGCCGACTGCGGCAATGTCTACGCCACGACCGTGCGCAAGCGCGGCGTCACCAAGCCGGTCGTCACGCCCGAGCAGGCCGCGCGCGAGGTTCATGAGGCAGTTGGCCGCTCCGCCTATGTCTTCGGCCCCGAGCGCTCGGGTCTGGAGACCGAGGACGTCGCCCTCGCCCGAGCGATCCTGACGGTGCCGATCAATCCCGAGTTCGCCTCGCTCAATCTGGCACAGGCGGTGATCCTCTGCGCCTACGAGTGGTCGAAGGGTGCCGCCGAAAGCGGCGAACTCGCACAGCCCACGCAGGAGGACTTGCTTCCCCCTGCCCCGCAAGAAGAATTGGAAGGCCTTATCGGCCACTTCGAGCAGTTGCTCGAACCCAAGAACTATTTCTGGCCCGAAACGCGTGCGGCAGCCAACCGGCTGACCTTGCGCAATCTTCTCACGAAGCCGGGCTGGAATCACCTCGAAGTGCGCACCCTTCGCGGTGTGCTCTCTGCCCTCGGAAACGAGCGTCGCCCGCGTAGCTGAGCCGTTTTTCGGCTTATCCGCTTGACTTTCACCCCCGAGCCCGTATGGGGCACCCCTTCACATGGCGCCTGTCTTCCTGACAGGTCTGTCCATTCGGCCCCGCACCCCGGTGAAGCGGCGGCCGCATTCCGCGAAATAGGCGGAATGGTGCGCCCCGGGAAAACATGGACCGCTTCCACAGTGGAAACGGCAGCAGAAAAGGAGACGACATATGTCGAAGCGTAAAAGCGCCAAGTACAAACTCGACCGCCGCATGGGCGAGAACATCTGGGGTCGCCCCAAGAGCTCGGTCAACCGCCGCAGCTACGGCCCGGGCCAGCACGGCCAGCGCCGCAAGGGCAAGCTGTCGGACTACGGTCTGCAGCTGCGCGCCAAGCAGAAGCTCAAGGGCTACTACGGCGACGTGACCGAGAAGCAGTTCAAGGCTACCTACCAGGAAGCCTCGCGCATGAAGGGCGACACCGGCCAGAACCTGATTGGCCTGCTCGAGCAGCGCCTGGACATGGTCGTGTACCGTTCGAAGTTCGCGCCCACCATCTTCGCGGCTCGCCAGATCGTTTCGCACGGCCACATCCGCGTGAACGGCGTGAAGTGCAACATCGCTTCGCGTCGCATCCGCGTCGGCGACGTCATCAGCCTCGGCAACAAGGCCAAGGAAATGGCGCTGATCATCGAAGCCCAGAACCTGCCCGAGCGTGAAGTCCCCGACTACGTCGCTCAGGACGGCACCGACAAGGTGACCTTCGTCCGCGTCCCGACGCTCGACGAAGTGCCCTACCCGGTGAAGATGGAACCGAACCTGGTCGTCGAGTTCTACTCGCGCTAAGTATCGGGTCTTCGGACCAGAAAAACGGAAAGGGCGGTTCCTTGCGGAGCCGCCCTTTTTGCTTGTGCGTTGAAACGACGGAAAACGCGGCGAATCGAGGGACTTGTCAGGGAACGGACATGGAACTTGTGCATTAGGCTTGCATCATGTCCCGATATCGATTCATTACCCCCAACCGCACCGGCAAATGGTACTCCGACCTCGAAACCGCGAAGCAGTTCGCAGCGGAGATCGGTGCCGGTTTCATGGATTCGCGAACCGGCCGCTTCGTTGCCTACGTAGGCACAAAGCTGGAAATCGGCTCGCTTCACGAAGATCTGGAAGAAGGCCTGGAACCGGCCTGACCATCTCACAAAAAACCCGAGAGGAGCAGCCTCTCGGGTTTTTGTTTATAAGATGGATAGTGAAGGACTATCCGTCGCGTCCGCCGAAGTAGCTGCGCCGGAAGTCGGCAGCGAACTGGGCGAAGGTGCCTGCGGAAATGGCGTCCCGCATGCCCTGCATGAGCTGCTGATAGAACGAGATATTGTGCTCAGTCATCAGCATCGAGCCAAGGATTTCCCCCGAACGCACGAGGTGATGCAGGTAGGCGCGGCTGTAAGTGGCGCATGTCGGGCACTTGCAGCGTTCATCCAGCGGATCGTTGTCCTCCGCGTGACGGGCATTGCGCAAGTTGAGCGGGCCGTTCCAGGTGAAGGCCTGACCGTTGCGCCCCGAACGGCTGGGCAGCACGCAGTCGAACATGTCGACCCCGCGCTCCACGGCGCCGACGAGATCGTCGGGCTTGCCCACCCCCATCAGGTAGCGCGGACGATCGGCAGGCAGCTGACCCGGCGCGAACTCCAGGGTGGAGAACATCGCCTCCTGCCCTTCTCCCACTGCAAGACCGCCGATGGCATAGCCGTCGAAGCCGATGTCGGTCAGGGCATCGGCCGAAGCCTTGCGCAGGCCTTCGTCGAGCGCGCCCTGCTGGATGCCGAACAGCGCGGAACTCTCCGCGTGCTCGCCGCCGCTGTCGAAACCGTTGCGGCTGCGCTTGGCCCAGCGCATCGACATCTCCATCGAACGCGCGATCACGTCGCGCGGCTGATCGATCTTCGGGCACTCGTCGAAGCACATGACGATGTCCGATCCAAGCAACCGCTGGATCTCCATCGAGCGCTCGGGTGTCAGCAGATGGCGCGAACCGTCGAGGTGGCTGGCGAACGTCACGCCGTTCTCGGTGATCTTGCGCAGGTCCGACAGGCTCATGACCTGATAGCCGCCGCTGTCCGTCAGGATCGGGCGATCCCAGTTCATGAACTTGTGCAGGCCGCCCAGGCGCGCGACGCGTTCCGCGCCGGGGCGCAGCATGAGGTGATAAGTATTGCCCAGGATGATGTCGGCGCCGGTAGCGCGCACATCCTGTGGCTTCATCGCCTTCACGGTGGCGGCGGTGCCGACCGGCATGAAGGCGGGTGTGCGGATTTCTCCGCGACGCATCCTGATGACGCCGGTGCGAGCCTTGCCGTCGGTGGCGTGGATGGAGAATTCGAAACGGGGATTCATGCCCCGCCCGTTACAGCCTTCAGAAGCCGTAGACCAGCGAGAAGCGCGAGATCGTATCGGTTCGCAGCGATCCGTCCGGCGGCGAGGTTTCGTGCTCGATCGAATAGGACATGCGCGCCTTGAGGCCCCTCGCCATGCCTGCCTCCAGCCCGGTGGCCGAAGTGTAGGTACTGTTCCCGGTTTCTATGTAGGACGAGGCATCCTGGGTCAGCTTGATCGTGGGCGTGACCTGCCAGTCGAAATCGATCGAGGTCAGTGCCGACCAGGTCGTTTCCTGAGGCACGGTGACATAGCGGGTCCGACGAAGCGCCGGACCGACTTCCATCGAGAGGCTGACATTGTCCCGCTTCAGGATGCGATAGCCGAGACCGCCCGAGAGCGAGTAGCGGTCGAGGAAGCCCTGGATCCGGTCCTTCTCGTACTGCACGCGGCCGTAAGTGAAGAGACCGTCGTTCAGGGTGTAGCGCGGCTGATAGCTGGCCCCGTACTGCTCACGCGAGACGGTGCCGCGATCCTTCTGGTAATCGGCGTTGAGCTGGACGGTATGCTGCCAGTTCAGGCCTTTGCGATCCAGCTTGACCGCGCCGGTATAGCCGAAATTGCTGGTGTTGCCGGTGGCGCGGAAAGCGCCCAGCTCGACTTTGCCCGTCCAGAGTTCCAGCAATGCGGCGCGGCGGATGCGTTCCCGCTCGGCATTGGCCTTGTCGGCGATTTCCTGCGCATTGGCGTCGAGGAATGCCTGGTGGATCGCGCGGATCTCGTCCTTGTCGTAAGGCTGCGTGGCAAGCGCGGCCTTCACGACAGCACCGACGGTGGCGGAATCCTTGGTCTTCACCGCCGCCTCGATCATCGTTCGGACATTGCCCGGCAGGTGCGGCGCGGGCGCATTGATGAAGGGCGGCGGCGCGACATAGTCCGGCAGGGTAACGCGCACCGGCAGTTCCACGACAGGAGCCACCGGCACGATTTCCAGCTCGGGAAAGATGTGGAACTGAAACGCTTCGAACTCGATCGAATGGAGAGTCTGAGCCTGTGCCGGAACGGCAACCAGCAAAGAAGACGCACCCATAGAAACCGCGAAACGCATTGTCATGAAACGATATTACCTACTCAGGCGCGCAGGCGCCACCCCGTGCGGAAGATCCAGGCGATGATCGCGACGCAGAGGGCGAGGAAGCCCAGCGTCATGCCCAGCGACAGGCCGATCGGGAAATCGGAACTGCCGTAGAAGCACCAGCGCAGTCCGTTGACGAGATAGACGACCGGATTTGCCATCGCCACCGAACGCCAGGGCTCGGGCAGCAGATCGATCGAGTAGAACGTGCCGCCGAGGAATGTGAGCGGTATGATGAACAGCACCGGAACGATGCCCAGCTTCTCGAAACTGTCTGCCCAGATGCCGAGAATGAAGCCGAGTAGCGAGAAGCTTGCCGAGACCAGCAGGATGAAGCCCAGTGCGTAGAACGGATGGGCGATCGTGTAATCGACGAAGAAGGTCGCCGTCACGAGAATGATTGCGGCGAGAATCAGGGACTTGGTGGCCGCTGCGCCGACGAACCCTATCAGCGTCTCCGCCACCCCTACCGGTGCCGAGAGCAGTTCGTAGATCGCGCCGGTGAAGCGCGGCATGTAGATGCCGAAACTGCCGTTGGAGGTGCTCTCGCTGAGCAGGGTCAGCAGCAGCAGGCCCGGCACGATGAAGGCGCCGTAGTTGACCCCCGCCATGCCGGAATCCATCTTGCTGCCGATCGCCGCGCCGAAGACGACGAAATAGAGCGTCGTGGTCAGAACCGGCGCAAGGATCGACTGCATGGCCGTGCGCATGGCCCGCATCACCTCGCGCTTGTAGATGGTCCAGGTGCTGCGTGCGTTGAAGACGATCATGCCGCCTCTCCTTCCAGAAGATCGACGAAGATGTCTTCGAGGCTCGATTCACGAATGTCGATGGCGGTATAGTCGATGCCCAGGGCAACGAGATCCTTGGTGAGCTGGGCGACCTTGGCCTTGCCGCCGCCCGATCCGTCACCACCGCGATAGAGCAGCTCCTGCCCGCCGTTGCCGAGCGTGAGGTGGTAGTCGGCCAGCGCCTCCGGCACGGTCGCCAGCGGCGTTGCCAGGCTGATATGCGCCTCGGTGCGTCCCAGCCGCTTCATGAGCGAGCGGGTGTCTTCCACCATGCGGATCCGGCCACCCTGGATGATGCCGACGCGGTCGGCCATTTCCTCGGCTTCCTCGATATAGTGCGTGGTGAGGATGATCGTCGTGCCCCGGTCGCGAAGCTTGGCGATCTGCGCCCACATGTCGCGGCGAAGCTCCACGTCGACACCGGCGGTCGGCTCGTCGAGGAACAGCAGGTCGGGCTCGTGGGCCAGCGCCTTGGCGATCAGCACGCGGCGCTTCATCCCGCCCGAAAGCGCGCGGATCTGCGCCTTGCGCTTGTCCCAGAGGCTCAGCGCCCGCAGGATTTCCTCGATCCGTGCAGGATCGGGCGCCAGGCCGAACAACCCGCGCGAATAGTTCACCGAATGGAGGACCGTCTCGAACATGTCGGTCGCCAGTTCCTGCGGGACCAGGCCGATCCGCGCCCGCAGCGAACGCCAGCCATGGCTCATGTCCTGCCCGAAGGCGCGCATGGTGCCGCCGGTGGGGCGCACCTGTCCGCAGACCGCACCGATCAGCGTCGTCTTGCCCGCGCCGTTCGGGCCGAGCAGGGCGAAGATCTCGCCCTTGTTGATCGTGAGGTCCACGCCCAGAAGCGCGGTAAAGCCCCCGGCGTAAGTCTTGGTCAGACCACTGATTTCGAGAATGGGTTCCATGCACCGCGTGATGCGCGAAACCGGTGACAGTTCCAAGTCCCCTCAGGGCAAAAGAAGACTGGAATCCCCGTAGGAATAGAAGCGATAGCCCTCGTCGATGGCATGGGCATAGACCGCCTGCATCCGCTCCAGCCCCATCAGCGCCGAAACGAGCATGAACAGCGTGGACTTAGGCAGGTGGAAATTGGTCATCAGCCCATCGATCGCCTTGAAGCGATATCCGGGGGTTATGAAGATTGAGGTATCGCCTTCGAAAGGACGAATCACGTCGTCCTCGCCAGTCGCGCTTTCCAGGAGGCGCAGGCTGGTGGTGCCCACGGCGATGATCCGTCCGCCCGCCGCGCGCGCCGCATTGAGACGATCCGCGGTTTCGGCATCGATGCGGCCCCATTCGGCGTGCATCTTGTGATCCTGCGTCTCGTCCGCCTTGACCGGCAGGAAGGTGCCCGCGCCGACATGGAGCGTCAGAGTCTCGCGCTTCACGCCTGCGGCATCGAGCCGCTCGATCAGCTCGGGCGTAAAATGCAGCGCGGCGGTCGGCGCGGCGACGGCGCCCTTTTCGCGCGCGAACATGGTCTGGTAGTCGCTGGCATCCTGCTCGTCCGTCTCGCGCTTGCCGGCGATATAGGGCGGCAGCGGCATGCGCCCTGCCCGTTCGAGCAGCACTTCGACCGGCTCGTCGCCTTCGAACAGAAGCGTCCAGCTGCCATCGGCGTGCCGTTCTTCGGCAAGCGCGGTGACTTCGGCGGGAAATTCGATGCGGTCGCCTGCCTTCAGGCGCTTGGCGTTGCGAACGAAGGCCTGCCAGCGGCGCAGGTCCATGCGCTTGTGGAGCGTGGCGCCGATCTTCGCCTCGCCGCGCCGCCCTTCGAGCTGTGCGGGAATGACGCGGGTGTCGTTGAAGACGAGCACGTCCCCGGCGTGCAGTTCCCCGGGAAGATCGCGCACGGCGCGCTCGGCCATCGGCCCTTCGTCTCGCCCGTGGACCACCAGCATCCGCGCCGAATCGCGCGGACGCGCCGGGCGCAGGGCTATGTTCTCGGGCGGAAGGTCGAAATCGAAAAGGTCAACGCGCATGGGGCGCCCCTCTAGAGGGGGCTTCCCTGCGCGTCATCCCTTTTTGCGAGGATCAGTCCGACTTCGAATTGCTGAGCTGGTCTGCCGTGATCGCCTTCGGGGCCGGAGCGGCCGCAGGCGCTGCCGGCGGCGCCTTGTTTTCCGAAGCCAGCGAGGCCTGAACGATCTTGGTCGGGTTCTGCGGCGGCTCGCCGCGCTGGATCGCATCGACGTACTGCATGCCCGAGATCACGCGGCCGAAGTTGGTGTACTTCCGGTCGAGCGAGAAGCGCGGGTAGAACACGATGAAGAACTGGCTGTTCGCGCTGTTCGGCTCGTTGGTGCGCGCCATCGACACGGTGCCGCGAACATGCGGCATCGCATTGAATTCGGCGGTGAGGTCGGGAAGCTGCGAGCCACCCTGCCCGGTGCCCGTCGGGTCGCCGGTCTGCGCCATGAAGCCGTCGATCACACGGTGGAAGATCTGCCCGTTGTAGAAGCCCTGCGATGCCAGCGCCTTGATCCGCTCGACATGGTGCGGCGCCCATTCCGGCATCAGGCGGATGGCCACGCGGCCGCCGTCCGAAAGATCGAGCAGCAGCACGTTCTCCGGCTGGTGCGTCACGTCGGGATCGACGAAAGTCGGCAGCGCTGCCACCGGCGGAGTCGGCGTCGGATCTTCCTTCTTCTTGGCCAGAGCAGGCGTAGCCGCCAGCGCCAGGCCGATCATCGTCGCGGTAAGGGTCAGGCGAAACGTCATCGAATACTCACAGGAAGGAAGCCGTTCAGGCCAGGGGCGATAGTGCCCCGGTGCTGACGTGACAATGAATGAATTTGTCGCAAGCGTGTCCGGGAGGTGCTCAGTAGTCTCCGAGCAGCCCGGTCTGGGCGATCCGGCCGACCACGTCCTCGCGCACGGCAGGGCTCACGAAACGGGAGATATCGCCGCCGAACATAGCGATTTCCTTCACCAGCTTCGATGCGATCGGCTGCAGGCTGACATCGGCCATCAGGAACACCGTCTCGATGTTCGGATTGAGCTGCTGGTTCATGCCCGCCATCTGGTACTCGTACTCGAAGTCGGCAACCGCGCGCAGCCCCCGCACGATGACGCTGGCGCCCTGCTTCTGCGCGAACTTCATCAGCAGCGCATTGAAGCCGACCACGGTGACGTTCTCGATCCCCATCGCCGCAACTTCGCGCTCGACCATGGCCATGCGCTCCTCCGGCGTGAAGAGCGGGTTCTTCGACGGGTTCGTCGTCACCCCGATGATCAGCCGATCGACCAGCTTGGCCCCGCGCCGGATGATATCGGCGTGGCCCAGCGTGATCGGATCGAATGTGCCGGGATAGACCCCGACGCGTTCACCAAGGCCCATCAATGATCCCTCTCGATAATGTAGCGCGCCACGGCGCGCAGCAGGTCGGCTTCCTTGCCGTGCTGGGCGAGATGGCCGATGGCCTGTTCCACCAGCATGCGCGCCTGGTCGCGGGCGCGGTCCGGGCCGAGCAGCGAAACGAAGGTCTCCTTGCCCGCTTCCGCGTCCTTGCCCACGGCCTTTCCGGCCACGGAAGCGTCGCCTTCATGGTCGATGAGGTCGTCGGCTATCTGGAAGGCAAGGCCGATGTCACGGGCATAGCCACGCAAGTGCGCGCGTCCTTCCGGCGGCAGACGGCCGAGGATCGCGCCCATTTCCACCGCCGCGCCGAGCAGCGCCCCGGTCTTGAGCTGCTGGAGCCGGGTGACCGTCTGAAGGTCGAACTCGCTGGTCTCGGCCACGAGGTCCATCATCTGGCCGCCCGCCATGCCCTGCGCGCCGCTGGCGTGACCGAGCGCCTGGACGAGTTCGATACGGGTGAAGGGATCGGCGCTGGTCGCCGGATCGCCCAGCACCTCGAAAGCGAAGGCATGGAGCGAATCGCCAGCAAGAACCGCCGTGGCCTCGTCAAAAGCCAGGTGGACGGTCGGCTTGCCGTGGCGCACGGCGTCATCGTCCATGCAGGGCAGATCGTCGTGGATCAGCGAATAGACGTGGATCGATTCTATGGCGATCGCCGCGCGGATCGCCGCCTCGCGCACGACGCCGTACATTTCCGCCACGGCCGTGAGCAGCAAGGGCCGCAGCCGCTTGCCCCCGCCGATCGAAGCATAGCGCATGGCCTCTACCAGCCGCGCGCGCGCATCGTCGGGAATCGGCAACAGCGCATCGAAAGCGCCGTCGATCTCCTCGGCAATGCGGGCGAGGCCTGCGGAGAGGATCGGGTCGGTCACGGCGACCTCACCCACGAATCAGCGATCCGCCGCGTCGAACGCCTGGGTCCCGGCCGGAACCCCGTCCGGCCCGGCGACGATGCGCTCGATCCGTGCCTGGGCGGCATCGAGCCGCTTCTGGCAATGCTGGCGCAGCGCTTCACCGCGTTCGTAGAGCGTGATCGAATCGTCCAGCGGCACGTCGCCGCTTTCGAGGCGGCGCACCACGTCTTCAAGCGCGCGCAGCGCATCCTCGAAACTCATTCCCGCAATCTCGGGGCCACCAGTTTCGGGACGGGCGATTTCAGCACTGTTCTCAGTCATGATCACCGCAATGGAACGGGCGCGTTCGGCGGTCAAGGCGGGACTAGCGGGCAGCGCCATCGCAAGCATGAACGAGCATGGCGAAATCGCTCGTTTTTACGGCTAGCGAAGCGCCCAACTCGGCGCTAAGGCGCGTCGCATGTCCGAAATCACTCCCGATGTCGTCGAGGCCCACGGCCTCAATTCCGAGGAATACGAGCGGGTCCTGAACGCGCTCGGCCGAGAGCCCAACCTGGTTGAGCTTGGCATCTTCTCGGTCATGTGGTCCGAGCACTGCTCGTACAAGTCGAGCCGCTTCCACCTGAAGAAGCTGCCCACGAAGGCCCCCTGGGTCATTTGCGGCCCCGGCGAGAACGCGGGCGTGATCGACATCGGTGATGGACAGGCCGCCATCTTCAAGATGGAAAGCCACAACCACCCCAGCTACATCGAGCCTTTCCAGGGCGCCGCCACCGGCGTCGGCGGCATTCTGCGCGACGTCTTCACCATGGGCGCCCGCCCGGTCGCCAACATGAACGCGCTGCGCTTCGGCCGTCCCGATCACCCCAAGATGAAGCACCTCGTACAGGGCGTGGTCGAGGGCATCGGCTCCTACGGCAACTGCGTGGGGGTGCCCACCGTCGGCGGCGAAACGAACTTCCACAAGGCGTATGACGGCAACATCCTCGTCAACGCCATGACCGTGGGCGTCGCCGAGACGGACAAGATCTTCTACTCGGCCGCCACGGGCCTCGGTAACCCGATCGTCTACGTCGGCTCCAAGACCGGCCGCGACGGCATCCACGGTGCCACCATGGCCTCGGCCGACTTCGACGAGAAGTCCGAGGAAAAGCGCCCGACCGTGCAGGTGGGCGATCCCTTCACCGAAAAGCTGCTGATCGAGGCCTGCCTCGAACTCATGGCCACCGACGCGATCGTCGCGATACAGGACATGGGCGCGGCCGGCCTCACCTCCTCGTCGGTCGAAATGGCCAGCAAGGGCGGCGCCGGCATTCGCCTCAACATGAACAACGTGCCCTGCCGCGAAGAGGCGATGACGCCTTACGAGATGATGCTCTCGGAAAGCCAGGAGCGCATGCTTATGGTGCTTCAGCCGGGCAAGGAAGCCATGGCCGAGGCGATCTTCAGGAAGTGGGAACTGGACTTCGCGGTTATTGGCGAAGTGACCGATACCGGCCACATGGTTCTCGAATTCGACGGCGAAGTCGTCTGCGACATTCCGCTCGGCCCGCTGGCCGACGACGCGCCGGAATACGAGCGCCCCTACGTTTCGCCCGAGGAATACAAGGCCTGGGCCAAGGTTCCGGCCCTGGGCGACGTGGCGGAAAGCGCTGACATCGGCGCAGACCTGCTCAAGCTGATGGGCACGGTCGACCTCGCCTCGCGCAAGTGGATCTGGGAACAGTACGACAGCCAGGTCGGCGGCGACACGATGCAGAAGTCCGGCGGCGACGCGGCCGTGGTGCGCATCCACAATACACCCAAGGCGCTGGCGATCAGCACCGACTGCTCGCCCCGCTACTGCTACGCAGACCCCTACGAGGGCGGCAAGCAGGCCGTGGCCGAGACTTATCGCAACATCAGCGCAGTGGGCGGCCTTCCGCTCGCCATCACCAACTGCCTGAACTTCGCGAACCCGCAGCGTCCCGAGATCATGGCGCAGATCGTCGGCTGCCTGAACGGCATGGGCGACGCCTGCCGCGCGCTCGACTATCCGATCGTCTCGGGCAACGTCTCGCTCTACAACGAATCGAAGGCCACCGGCGGCGGCTCGGCTATCCTGCCGACCCCGGCCATCGGCGGCGTCGGCCTGCTGGCAGACCATGACAAGATGGCGACCGTGGCGTTCAAGAACGCGGGCGACGAGATCTTCGTGCTCGGCGCCGTGGACGGCAAGCTCGGCACGCACCTCGGCCAGTCGCTCTGGCTGCGCGAGATCGCGGGGCAGGAAGCCGGTGACGCCCCCAAGGTGGACCTCAAGGCCGAAGCCGAAAACGGCGCCTCGATCCGTGACTGGATCGCTGCGGGCAAGGTCACTGCCGTCCATGACGTCAGCGACGGCGGCCTGCTCGTCGCGCTCGCCGAGATGGCGCTGGCCAGCGGCCTTGGCTGCAACCTCGACGTGGAACTGACCACGGCGGAGGCCTTCGGCGAAGACCAGAGCCGTTACGTCGTCACTGCGCCTGCAGGCACCGCGCTTCCCGGCGCGGTTCGCATCGGCACGGTAGCGGGCACCAAGGTCGCGGGCCACGAAGTCACCGCGCTTCGCGAAGCCAACGAGTCCTTCTTCAAGGACTGGATGGAGGCCTGATCGCCTCCTTCGCCTGACGGAAACCAGGAAGGGCGCCCCTCGCGGGCGCCCTTTTTCGTTTCAAACGGCGCCGTCCATCCGTGCTTACCGAAGCCTTACCCGCCCGTGGACGAAGCCAGCACATTCACCGTCAGCGCCAAGATGCCGAGATTGAAGGCAAAGGCGAAAAGGCCATGGAAAGTCGAGATGCGCCGCATGGCGGAATCGGTGATCTCGATATCGGCCGTCTGGCAGGTCATGCCGATCACGAAGGCAAAGTTCACGAAGTCCGCGAAGTCCGGCACGCAATCGCCTGGAAAGTCGAGACCTTTATAATCGCCGCTTTCATGCGATGCGTAATAAAGCCGCGCATAGTGAAAGGCATAGATGAGGTTGGCAAAGGTCCAGCACGCCAGCAGGGAAACCACCAGCAGCGCAATCTCGCCCACGCCAAGGTTCTTGTTGTCGAGGACCAGTGTGCCCAGCGCCGCCAGGATCACGGAGGTGATCAGCGCCGTCAGCAGCAGCAGGACCACCTGTCCCACATCGTCGCGCTTGGCCTGACGGCGCATGACATCGGGATTGCCGTCCAGCCAGAGCGGGACGCAGGATGCAACAATGGCGATGACGGCCAGATCGAAAGCCGTCACGATCGCCTCGACCGGCCCCAGCCGCGCCAGCAGCGGCCAGGGCGCCAGCACGAAGACCAGCAGAAATAGTAGATAGCGGGGATGCGAAAGCCGGCTCAGGAAGGAAGTTTCTCGTCCGGCCATCGCTGTCCTCTCTCTTATGCGCGAACCCATTCCTGCTCGTCGATGCCGAGCAGACGCAGCACGCTGGTCAGGTCGCCACGGTCGATCCAGCCGTTGGCCGCGGCGCGCGCCTTGGGCTTGGCGTGATAGGCGATGCCGTAAGTAGCCGCTTCCAGCATCGGAATATCGTTGGCGCCGTCGCCCGTGGCAAGGCTGGTGACGTTGCCGCCCAGCGCTGCCACTTCGGCAAGCAGGGTCGCCTTCTTGACCGCGCTGTCGACGATCGGCCCGGCAAGGCCGCCGGTCAGCTTGCCGTCCGAAACCTCCAGACGGTTGCCCACGACATATTCGAAGCCGAGCTGTGCCGCGACAGGGTCCGCGAAGTGATGGAAGCCGCCCGTCACCAGCACGGTACGGCACCCGAACTTCTTGAGCGTCTCCACCAGTGTACGCGCGCCCGGCATCGGCCTGATGCGGCTGGCAAGGCATTCCTCGATCGCATCGATCGAAAGCCCCTTCAGCAGCCCGACACGCTCCCGCAGCGCCTGTTCGAAGTCGAGTTCGCCCTGCATGGCCCGCTCGGTGATCTCGGCGATACGCTCCTTGAGCCCGGCAAAGTCGCCCAGCTCGTCGATGCATTCCTGGCCGATCATGGTCGAATCCATGTCCGAGATGAACAGGCCGGGAATCGTCGGCTCATGATCGCAGACCAACCCATCGGTCGGCGCGAAATGGTCGTCGAGCGCCTGGCGCAGCGCCGCCGCATCCTCATCGGGCGAGGCGATCTGCATGGTCCGCTCGCAGAAATCGAGCATGGCCGCCGAAGCCAGCCGCACGCCGCGTTCCTGCATTTCGGCCCGCGCCGCATCTATTCTTGCCGAGAGGTGGTCCGGTTCTGCTATCAGCCGCGCAATGAGCACTGCGAATTCCCTTGAAGCTGCGTATGAAAATTCCACCGGCGGCGCGTCCGCGGGACACAAGCCACCGCTCGCGCTCATCGCAGGGCCGACCGCCAGCGGCAAGAGCGATTGTGCGGTGGCGCTGGCGCAGGAACTGGAACGGCGCGGGCGCCGGGCCGTCGTCGTCAATGCCGACAGTTCCCAGGTCTATGCCGACCTGACCGTACTGAGCGCCCGCCCCACCCTCGAGGAGATGGGCGGCATCGAGCACCGCCTCTTCGGCACCTGGGACGGGGCAGAGACTTGCTCCGCCGCCGAATGGGCCCGCGCCGCGCGTGAAACCATTGCCGCGCTCCACACCGAAGGGGCCGTACCGGTGCTGGTCGGCGGCACCGGACTCTATATCCGCACCTTGCTGGACGGCATCGCCCCGGTGCCCGAGATCGCCCCGGAAATTCGCGAGGCCGTGCGCGCCCTGCCCGTGACCGAGGCCTACGCCGCACTCCAGAATGAAGACCCCGAGCGCGCCGCCCGCCTCGCGCCTTCCGACACCACCCGCATCGCCCGTGCGCTCGAAGTCGTGCGTTCGACCGGGCATTCCATCGGCTACTGGCAATCGCAGACCTGCGGCGGCATCGGCGGCGATATCGCGGTGCATGCCGCCATCCTGCTGCCCGAACGGCAAGCGCTCTACGGCCGCTGCGACTTGCGGTTCCAGCGCATGATCGACCGCGGCGCCATGGACGAAGTGGAGCGCCTGCTGGCCCGCGATCTCTATCCCGACCTTCCGGTGATGCGCGCCATAGGCGTTCCCGAACTGGCCGCCGTGCTGCGGGGCGAGAGCACGCTGGACCAAGCGATCGCACGCGGATCCCAGGCGACCCGCAATTACGCCAAGCGCCAGTTCACTTGGCTGCGCCACCAACCCCCGCAAGATTGGGCAAGGCTTGAGTTCGAATATTTCGATGAAAAATCACTGAGAGATAGATTATTTCAGATTATGGGGTTGACGTAACATTTTCGTCCCCTTAGAGCCCCCTCACCTGCTGATGAGAGTATGCGGGTAGGAGAGGGAGGACCCGGCATGGCACCCGCTGTGCCGGGTCGGTTTCATTATAGTTCACCCCAGGGTGAGTTATGGTTTTTTTGAGAACGCGCACCGCAAGTGGCGCGCAATATTCGAAGGGCATCCCATCCCTCGGGAAAAGTCCGCGAATCGGAAAAGGAATGTGTTGTGACTGAAGAGCGCAGCGGCGCGAACATCCTGGTCGAAAGCCTGGTCAAGCAGGGGGTCGAAGTCGTATTCGGCTACCCCGGCGGTGCCGTGCTACCGATCTACGATGCTCTATTCGGCGACGAGCGACTTCGGCACATCCTGGTCCGCCACGAAGCCGGTGCGGCCCACGCCGCCGAAGGTTATGCGCGCTCGACCGGCAAGCCCGGTGTCGTCCTGGTCACCTCCGGCCCCGGCGCCACCAATGCCATTACCGGCATTGCCGATGCCTTCATGGATTCGATCCCGCTGGTCATCATCACCGGGCAGGTTCCCACCGGCCTGATCGGATCGGACGCTTTCCAGGAAGCGGACACGGTCGGCATCTCGCGCCATTGCACCAAGCATAACTACCTGGTGAAGGACCCGTCCGAACTGGCCGCGATCATCGACGAGGCGTTCCAGATCGCCACCTCGGGACGCCCCGGCCCCGTGCTGATCGACATCCCGAAGGACGTGCAGATCGCCTCCGCGCCGTGGAACGACGCGCCTGCCCAGCGTCGCCAGCGCTATGCGCCGCGTACCGAAGGCAGCGCCGAGGAAATCGCCCAGGCCGTGGAGATGATCGCGCAGGCCAAGGCGCCCGTGCTCTATACCGGCGGCGGCGTCATCAATTCCGGCCCGCGCGCCACGGCCCTGTTGCGCGAGCTTCAGGAAAAGACCGGTGCGCCCGTCACCTCCACCCTGATGGGGCTCGGCGCTTTCCCGGCGGATCACCCGGACTGGCTCGGCATGCTCGGCATGCACGGCACGTACGAGGCCAACCTGGCGATGAACCAGGCCGACCTGATCGTGTGCATCGGCGCCCGCTTCGACGACCGCGTGACCGGCCGCCTCGACGCTTTCGCGCCGAACTCCGAGAAGATCCATATCGACATCGACCGCGCTTCCATCAACAAGACGGTGCCGGTCGACCTGCCGATCATCGGTGACTGCGCCAAGGTGCTCGACCAGATCCTGACGCTCTGGGGCGACCGCAAGGGGCAGGACCTGACCGCGTGGAAGGCCCGCGTCCAGGAATGGCGCGGCAAGGACAGCCTCTACTTCCCGCTGTCTGACAAGGCGATCATGCCGCAGCTCGCGGTCCAGCGCCTGTTCGAACTGACCAAGGACAAGAACCCGGTCATCTCGACCGAAGTGGGCCAGCACCAGATGTGGGCGGCGCAGTACTTCCACTTCTTCGGCCCGAACAAGTGGCTGACCTCGGGCGGTCTCGGCACGATGGGCTACGGCCTGCCCGCCGCGATCGGCGCACAGCTCGGCAACCCGGACAGCCTCGTCATCGACATCGCGGGCGACGCCTCGATCCAGATGAACATCCAGGAACTGGGCACCGCCACCCAATACCGCCTGCCGGTGAAGGTCTTCATCCTCAACAACGAGTGGATGGGCATGGTCCGCCAGTGGCAGGAACTCACTTACGAGAGCCGCTACTCGCAGTCCTATTCGGACAGCCTGCCGGACTTCGTGAAGCTGGCCGAGGCCTATGGCTGGAAGGGCATCCGTATCGAGAACGAAAGCCAGCTCGATGCCGGCATCCAGGAAATGATCGACTACGACGGCCCCGTCATCGTCGATTGCCTGGTCGCCAAGGAATCGAACTGCTTCCCGATGATCCCCTCGGGCGCGGCGCATACCGAAATGATCCTCTATGGCGATACCGTCGCCGGCACGATGGACGACGAAGCCAAGGCTTTGGTCTGATAACGCGCGCACAGGATCCGAAAGACATATCATGATGCACATCAAGCAAGAGGCCGAGGAACGCCACGTCCTCACCATCACCGTCGACAACGAGGCGGGCATTCTCGCCAAGATCGCCGGTCTGTTCACCGCGCGCGGCTACAATATCGACAGCCTGACCGTGGCCGACATCACCGAGAACCATGCGGTGAGCCGGATCACGATCGTCACCCACGGCCCGCCCAGCCAGATCGACCAGATCCATGCCCAGCTCGAACGGCTGGTGCCGGTCCACAAGGTCGTCGATCTCACCGAAGTGGGGCCTTACGTCCAGCGGGAGCTGGCGCTCATCAAGGTGACGGGCGTGGGCGAGAAGCGGGTCGAGGCGCTGCGCATCGCAGGCGTCTTCCGTGCCCGTCCGGTGGACACCACCACCGGCAGCTTCATCTTCGAACTGACCGGCGCGCCGGACAAGATCGACAGCTTCGTGGCGCTGATGCGCGATCTCGGCCTTGTCGAGGTCGGCCGCACCGGCATCGTCGCGATGATCCGCGGCCAGCACGAAGCCTGAAACACCTGTTCCGACGCACTGCATCGGAACCGACGAACCGCGCGCCGCACGGCGCATATCAATATCAGGTCCCGCCCCGAGGGAACGGACCGCTGAAAGGATAATACGATGAAGGTCTATTACGACGCCGATTGCGATATCAACCTGATCGCCGACAAGAAGGTCGCGATCCTCGGCTACGGCAGCCAGGGCCATGCCCACGCGCAGAACCTGCGCGACTCGGGCGTGAAGAATGTCGCCATCGCGCTTCGCGAAGGTTCGGCTTCGGCCAAGAAGGCGGAAAGCGCCGGCTTCAAGGTGATGGCGAACGCCGAAGCGGCTGCCTGGGCCGACGTTCTCATGATCCTCGCCCCGGACGAGCACCAGGCCGCGATCTACGCCGCAGACATCCATGAGAACCTGAAGCCCGGCGCGGCACTTGCCTTCGCCCACGGCCTCAACGTCCACTTCGGCCTGATCGAACCCCGCGCCGACATCGACGTGTTCCTGATCGCGCCGAAGGGCCCGGGCCACACCGTGCGCGGCGAATACCTCAAGGGCGGCGGCGTGCCCTGCCTGATCGCGATCCACCAGGACGTGACCGGCAACGCACAGGACGTGGCCCTGGCTTACGCTTCGGGCGTCGGCGGCGGCCGTTCGGGCATCATCGAGACCAACTTCCGCGAGGAATGCGAGACCGACCTCTTCGGCGAGCAGGCCGTTCTCTGCGGCGGCACCACCGCGCTGGTCCAGGCTGGCTTCGAAACGCTGGTGGAAGCCGGTTACGCACCGGAAATGGCCTACTTCGAGTGCCTCCACGAACTGAAGCTGATCGTCGACCTGATGTATGAAGGCGGCATCGCCAACATGCGCTACTCGATCTCGAACACCGCCGAATACGGCGACATCAAGACCGGTCCGCGCATCATCACCGAAGAGACCAAGAAGGAAATGAAGCGCGTTCTGGAAGATATCCAGTCGGGCCGTTTCGTGAAGGACTTCGTTCTCGACAACCGCGCCGGCCAGCCGGAACTGAAGGCTTCGCGCATCGCCGCCAAGCGTCACCCGATCGAGGAAACCGGCGCGAAGCTGCGCGCCATGATGCCCTGGATCGGCGCCAACGCGCTGGTGGACAAGGAAAAGAACTAAGTTCTCTGCGGATCGAATTTTAATCCGATCCTCCAAATACCCGTTTGACGGGAAAACGAAGGCGGCGCAGAAATGCGCCGCCTTTTCCTTGTGCCGTCAGGAGTAGATCATGCGCCCTTCCTGCATTTCTCTTGCCCTTGCAACCGCAGCCGCACTCACCGCACCGGTCATCGCCCAGCCGAGTGCCGGCGGCCCCGGCGGGCGCATGGAAATGCTCCACGGATCGGGCACGCCCGCCGACGTCAAGGCCGGGACTTACGCGGTCGAGCCCGCCCATACCCAAGTCACCTTCAGCGTCTCGCACATGGGCATCTCGCCCTTTGCGGGTACGTTCGCCGGGGGTAGCGGCACGATGACGCTGGACCCGAAGAATCTCGCAGCCACCAAGCTCAGCGTCACCATCCCGGTCACTTCGATACAGACCACCAGCGACAAGCTGACCGAGGAACTGCGCAGCGCCGACTGGCTGGACGCGGCGAAGTTCCCGACCGCCACTTTCGTCGCCTCCTCGGTAACGCCGCGCGGCCCCGATGCCGCCACGATCGAAGGCACGCTCACGCTGCACGGCGTGAGCAAGCCGGTGACGATCATGGCTCGCCTCTTCGGTGCGGCGCAAAATCCGATGAGCAAAAAGGATTCGATCGGATTCCTCGGCCGCGCACTGATCAAGCGTTCGGATTTCGGTGTCGCCAAGTATGTACCGATGGTGTCGGACGAAACGGTCCTGGTGATCAACGCCGCTTTCGAGAAGCAGTGATCCCGACTTTTGCATTACGGCGCCTGAATGCATGTACCGCAATGTAGACGTCTCATTTCACGATGATAGATTGCCTCCATGCTCGTCATGAGCATGGAGGTTTTCTTATGCGAAACTTCATCAGGGCTCTTGGACTGGTTGGCTCTCTGGCCGCAATCGTCACCGCACCGCCGCTGGCCGCGCAGGCAAGCGAGCGCGTGGCCTTCGCGCGCGGCAACGACAACGCTTCGGTCAAGGGCACGGTAACCGGCAACCAATACCGCGACTATGTTCTCGGTGCGAAGACCGGGCAGACCATGGCCGTCTCGATCGTTTCGAAAGGCGCGATGTTCAACATCCTGCTGCCGGACAGCACCGGAGAGGCGATCTACAATGGATCGATGGATGGACCCGATGCCACGAACATCAAGCTTCCCAAAACAGGGGATTATCGTATCCGTGTCTATCTGATGGGCAATGCGAAGGACGCCAAGCGAACCGTCGCCTATCAGCTCTCGATGACCGTGATGTAATGGAGAACGGCATGAAGCGCGCATTCCCCCCGATCCTGACCAGTAGCCTGACCGCCAGCCTGGCTGCCTTGGCCCTCACCGCCTGCAGCAGCACCGGAGCCGACAAGATGGCTGAAAGCACGCCGCCGCCCCCGCCCGCCATGGAGCCAAGTTGCGGTGCCGATCAACTCGGTTCCTATGTCGGCCAGCCCGCCAGCGACGAGGTCATCGCGGCGATCACCGCGTGGCGCGGCGACAAGCCGATGCGCGTGATCAAGCCCGGCATGGCCGTGACCATGGACTACCGGCCCGATCGCCTCAACGTGCAGGTGGACGAAAACGGCAAGATCAAGGGCTTCACCTGCACCTGATCCCGCCGATCTGACCGCTTGATCCGGGCGCCCCGCTGGGCCAAGCATCCCCGCCTGATCACAGCAGGGGCTCCCGGATGAACGAAGCAGGCGATATCGAGCGCGAAGACAGCCTCACACGGGTCGAGGCGTTCTCGGACGGCGTGCTCGCGATCATCATCACCATCATGGTGCTGGAACTGAAGACGCCGATCCAGGAAAGCCTGTCCGCGCTCTGGGCGCTCTGGCCCATCTTCATCGCCTATGTCCTTAGCTATGCCTATGTGGCAATCTACTGGGTCAACCACCACCGCCTGCTCGGCCATGCCAGGGTGGTGACGAGCGGGCTGCTCTGGTCGAACATGCTTCTGCTCTTCACTCTCTCGCTGATCCCGTTTTCCACGGCCTACCTTGGCGAGCACCATTTCGGCCGCGAGGCAACGCTACTCTATCTCGTCACGATGATCGCCCCCGCGCTCGCCTATATCCTGCTTCAGAGCCGGGTCGCGGCGACCGGCGCGAAGACCGTGGCCAGCCGCCGCTATCACAAGGCCTCGCACCGCAAGGGCCTCGCCGCGGCCGCGATCTATGCCCTCGGCATTCCCCTCACCTTGCTTTCCCCCTGGCTGGGCGTGGCCTGCGCGGCGCTGGTGGCCGGGTTCTGGATGCTGCCCTGGAGCGCGATGGACCGCCTGTTCCTGGACCGCATTCCTCCTGCCGGAAGCTGATCGGGCAAGTTTGTTGCGCGCTGCACTACGGATCCCGCAAGAAGCCGCGCCTTTTCGCTTTACATCGGCGGCCCGAATGCCCATAGGCTCCGGCATGACCCTTCGTCTCGGCCTAACCCTGCGACTTATCCGCCCTTGGGCGTGAGGTGACGCGTCGGTCCTGCGGCGCGCTCGGCGCTCAAGGGGACCCGCAAAGACCGGCCGAACGCAGGCCGGCAAAGCCACTGATACGAAGATCATTTCCGAGCGAGAATACCCATGACCATGCTGCAAGACCCCTCGGTCAAGTACCGCCCCTTCCCGCAGATCGACCTGCCGAACCGCCAGTGGCCCTCGCAGGTCATCACCAAGGCGCCGCGCTGGCTCTCCACTGACCTGCGCGACGGCAACCAGGCGCTGATCGACCCGATGGGCGCGGAAAAGAAGAACCGCTTCTTCGACCTGCTGGTCAAGGTCGGCCTCAAGGAAATCGAAGTCGGCTTCCCCAGCGCGGGCGCGACCGAGTTCGACTTCATCAACGGTCTGGTCAGGAACGACCGCATCCCCGAAGACGTGCTGGTCCAGGTGCTGACCCAGTCGCGCGAAGACCTGATCACCCGCTCTTTCGAGAGCCTGGAAGGCGTCCACGCCGCAATCGTCCACCTCTACAACGCGGTTTCGCCGCTGTGGCGCAATGTCGTGTTCGGGATGGAACGGCACGAGATCAAGGCCATCGCCACGAGCGGCGTCAAGGTCATGCGCGATCAGGCTGCAAAGTATCCGGGCACCAAGTGGCAGTTCGAATATTCGCCCGAGACCTTCTCGACCGCCGAACTCGATTTCTCGATCGAAGTCTGCGAGGCGGTGATGGAAATTCTCCAGCCGACGCCCGAAAATCCGATCATTCTCAACCTGCCGGCCACGGTCGAGGCGGCGACGCCCAACGTCTATGCCGACCAGATCGAGTACTTCTGCCGCAACCTGCCGAACCGCGAATCGGGGGTGATCTCGCTGCACACCCATAACGATCGCGGCACCGGCGTCGCCGCCGCCGAACTGGGCCTGATGGCCGGCGCCGACCGCGTCGAAGGCTGCCTGTTCGGCAATGGCGAGCGCACCGGCAACTGTTGCCTCGTGACCGTGGCGATGAACATGTACACGCAGGGCGTTTCGCCCGGCCTCGACTTCTCGGACATCGACGAGGTGATCCAGACCGTCGAGTACTGCAACCAGCTCAAGGTCGCCGAGCGTCACCCCTATGGCGGCGAACTGGTCTTCACCGCTTTCTCGGGCAGCCATCAGGACGCCATCAAGAAGGGCTTCGCCGCGCAGGAAAAGCGCAACGACGAGATCTGGGCCGTGCCTTACCTGCCGATCGACCCCGCCGATCTCGGCCGCGACTACGAGGCGGTGATCCGCGTCAACTCGCAGTCCGGCAAGGGCGGGTTCGCCTGGGTGATCGAACAGGACCAGGGCCTCAAGCTGCCCAAGCGCATGCAGGCCAATTTCTCGAAGCACGTCCAGGAACTGGCCGACGAACTGGGCCGCGAGCTTCAGGCCGCGGATATCTGGGACGTGTTCCGCAAGACCTACCGCATCGACGATCCGCAGCATTTCCAACTGATCGACTGGGAGGAAGCCAAGGCCGCCGACGGCACCCGCGTCTTCGCCGGCAAGATCGGCGTGGACGGCAAGGAGCAGTCGGTATCGGGACGCGGCAACGGCCTGATCTCCTCGGTCACCGCAACCCTGGCTGAAAGCTTCGGTGTTTCCCTCGACGTGCGCGATTATGCCGAGCATTCGATGGGCAAGAGCGCCGATGCCCGCGCGGCCGCCTATGTCGAATGCGTTACCCCCGAAGGTCAGGTGATCTGGGGCGTCGGCATCGACGAGGACGTGGCCACGGCCAGCGTGCGCGCGGTGCTCAGCGCGGCCAACGCCGTGAGGGCCTAATGAGAATCACTTGCACGCATTGGATGTAAGTTGAAATCGATTGAGGCGGGGGTTTTTCAACCTCCGCCTCTTTCATATGTTCACCAGGAACAATGTGACACCACCGATCATGAGCGGCGCACGGCTCATCTTGCGTACGCAAATTAACGATGATTTTTCTGGAACCGATTAGAGAAAAAGCTAATTTTTCCCGGCAAACCAATAGCAACCGGGATGCCTATGCAGTTCTACCTCGCGACCTCTTTCATCTTCCCGCGCTCGCTGCGTCTCAGGTTGTTCGCCCTCTGCTTCGTAGCCACGCACCTTCCACTGATCGGCTATTGCGCCTGGGGGCTTGCCACGGGGCGAATAGCCCTTTTCGAATTCATCCTGCTGACACTGGCGACCGTCATCGGCACGACACTGGCGCTTTTCGGAATAGGCGCCCTGCTCAATCCGATCCACGCCCTGGCCGATGCCCTCAACCGCAACGAGGAAGACGGAGCGGCCCTCCCCGAGGTGGGAGATGTCATCCAGACACTCTACGCGGGCGTCCACCGCGCCGCCACCGCCACCCGTGCGCAGATGGAAGACCTCACCATCGCCGCCCTGGAAGATCCGCTGACAGGGATTGCCAACCGCCGCGGGTTCCTGGAGCAGCTGGATGCCCTGCCCGCAGATCAGCGCCGTGGGTGCATCGCCATCGTCGACATCGACTTCTTCAAGCAGGTCAACGACAAGCTGGGGCATGACGAAGGCGACCGCGTACTCTGCGCCTTCGCCGACCGGCTGTCCTCCCAGATCCGCCGCGCCGATATGGTGGCCCGCTGGGGCGGTGAGGAATTCGCCATCCTCTTCCACGAATCCATCGAGGACGAGGCCGACTGGACGCTCGCCCGGATCGCTGCGCGCATGCGGGAGGAGCCAATCGGTATCGTCGATGGCCGGCCGGTCACTTTCTCTGCCGGCATCTGTTGCTGGAACGGCGAGGACATCGAAGGCACGCTGCATCTCGCCGACGAAGCGCTCTACGAAGCCAAGCGCTCGGGCCGCGACTGCATCTGCCGCGCGCTTCCGGCCGAGCAAAAGGTTGCCGATTGAGGGCTACCCTCCAAGCGACTGGAACAAAAAAGGGCGGCCCGAGAGCCGCCCTTTCCATGTCTGCAAGGCAGAAAGGATCAATCGCCCGTCAGGATGCGATCGACGAGTTCCTTCACGGTCGGCGTGAAGCCGTTCGAGTAGAACGGGTCCTGCTTGAACTTGTAGGCGGCGTGACCGGCAAACATCAGGTTGTCGTCTACCGGACCGCCGTGAGCGATGTCCTGGAGAGTCTTCTGAATGCAGAAGCTGCGCGGATCGGCCAGGCGGCCGGTGGTGTAGTCGTCATGGTCCTTCCACGAGGAGAACCCGCAGTGCGACAGGCAGCCCATGCAGTCCGCCTGGTCCTTGCGGATTTCGTCGCGCTCGGCCGGATTGACGAAGATGATCGTATCGTCGGGCGTACGCAGGCCGTCGGTGAAGCCCTGCGCCGACCAGGCGCGCGCGCGGTCAAGATCCTTGGGGGCGACCCAGAAGTTCTTGCCCTTCACGCCGACGTCGAGACGCACGGTATGTTCGCCCGCTTCGACCTTCGAGTAGGGGATCTGGCGCTCGGAACGCGCTTCGAGATTGCGCAGGAACGGGTTGCGCACGGCCGAGGAATAGAAACCGGTCGGCGAGAAACGGTGCAGCAGCACGTCGCCCGGCTCCAGCGTGCGCAAGTGGTCCTTCCACGCCTGCGGGATCGGGCTTTCCTGCGTCAGCAGCGGGCGCGTGCCGTACTGGAAGGCGATCGAGCCGAGTTCCGGGTTGTCGATCCAGTTTTCCCAGTCGCGCAGGAACCAGACGCCGCCGGCCATGACGATCGGCACGGTATCGGCGATACCCTCGGCGCGCATGGTATCGCGCAGGGCCTTGACGCGCGGATAGGGATCTTCCGGCTTCAGCGGGTCTTCGGCGTTCGACAGGCCGTTATGACCGCCGGCCAGCCACGGATCTTCATAGACCACGGCGCCCATGAGGTCCGGCACCTTGTGATAGGCACGCTTCCACAGCGCGCGAAAGGCGCGGCCGGAGCTGACGATCGGCAGGTAGTTGACGTTGAAGCGCGCCGCGATCTCAGAAAGCTTGTAAGGCATGCCCGCGCCGCAAGTGACGCCGGTGACCATCCCCCTGGTCTTTTCCAGCACGCCTTCCAGCACGGCCTGCGCGCCGCCCATTTCCCACAGGACGTTGATGTTGATGGCGCCCTTGCCGCCGGAAATCTCGTAGGCCCGGCGGACCTGCTCAACCGCGCCGTCAATGGCATAGTCGATCAGTTCCTGGTGCCGTTCCTTGCGGGTCAATGCATTGTAGACCTGCGGAACGATCTTGCCCTCTGCATCGTAGCTGTCGGCATTGACGGCACTCACGGTACCGATGCCGCCGGCCGCCGCCCAGGCGCCCGAGCTCATGTGATTGGTCGCGGCAACGCCCTTGCCGCCCTCCACGAGCGGCCAGACTTCGCGTCCACCATAGACAATCGGCTTGAGACCCTTGAAACCCATCTTCTCTTTCGTCTTTCCCCCGGCGCATGGCACGCTGGTTCAGCGGCCCTGTATACGCCCTGTGCTACTGACGCACTACTTTTGCGTCATGGTGTTGCCGGATATCCGGCAAGGTACGATGTTTTCCGGTTCCGGCCTGGGACCGGCAACCTCGAACTGCGCGTAGTAGCCCTGGAGCTCCGGCTTACGGACAAATTCCGTCAAACGAAACCCCATGGACGCAAATTCGCAGAAAAGGAGTTGTGGCGGGATGCCGTGACTGTCGCTGGCGCGATCCACGTCGACCACGACGACCCGGCCGCCCTCTCGCAAGGATGGGCGCAGGCGCCAGAGAAAGGCATAAGGTTCGGTGACTTCGTGGTACATGTGTACCAGAAAGACACGGTCGAAGCTGTTTTCCGGCAGCTTGGGATCGTCCGCCGTGCCAAGCTTGATCGAGACGTTCTCCAGTTCTTCGCGCATGACGCGGTTGCCCAGCCGCTCGTTGGCCTCCCGGTCGATATCCTCGGCCAACACACGCCCCTTGGTGCCGACACGCTGGGCCAGACGCACGGTGTAATAGCCCTCGCCCGCACCGAGATCGGCCACGCTCATGCCCGGCTCGATCTTGGCCAGATCCATGACGACTTGCGCTTCGTTCAGGCTGTCGCGCTGGACTTCGCTGCCCACTGCCCCGTCCGGCGTCTTCGAAACGGGGCGGTCCGCGACCGGGAACGCACGCGCGCTTTCAGGCCGCGATTCGTCCACTTTCTCGCGGTGGCAGCCCCCGAGAACCAGCCCGAGAGCCAGTGTCGAAGCCATGGCGGCGGCGCGACAGGAAAGGCGGAAGGACAAGCGCATGCGGCCCTTTAGCGGTTCGGCCCGCGCTTGGCAAAGTCATGCCGGCGCGGACCGTCGCAAGTTCAGTCCACGTCTTCCACTTCGACCTTCTCGCCGGTCACGCGCTGCGAAAGCGCGGCGGCCATGAAGGGATCGAGCGCGCCGTCGAGCACGTCACCGGGCGCGGTCGAGACGACGCCGGTGCGCAGGTCCTTCACCTGCTGATAGGGCTGCAGCACGTAGGAACGGATCTGGTGACCCCAGCCGATATCGCTCTTGGAGGCATGTTCCGCGCTCGCCGCTTCCTCCCGCTTGCGCATCTCTTCCTCGAACAGGCGCGCCTTCAGCATGCCCATGGCGATTTCGCGGTTCTTGTGCTGCGAACGGTCGATCTGGCTGGCCACGACGATGCCCGAAGGCGCGTGGGTGATGCGCACCGCCGAGTCGGTGGTGTTGACGTGCTGACCGCCCGCACCCGAAGCGCGATAGGTATCGATCTTCAGATCGGCGGGATTGACCTCGATCTCGAAGCTGTCGTCGATCACCGGGTAGACCCAGACCGACGAGAAGCTGGTGTGGCGGCGCGCCGAGCTGTCGTAGGGGCTGATGCGGACCAGGCGATGGACGCCGCTCTCGGTCTTGGCATAGCCATAGGCGTTCTCGCCCTTGATCAGTAGGGTGCAGCTCTTGATGCCTGCGGCTTCACCGGCGTGATAGTCCACCAGTTCCACCTTGTAGCCATGACGCTCGGCCCAGCGCGTATACATGCGCTGGAGCATCTCGGCCCAGTCCTGACTCTCGGTGCCGCCGGCACCGGCGTGAACTTCGAGATAGGTATCGTTGGCGTCGGCCTCGCCCGAAAGCAGCGCGGTGACCTTGTCCTGATCGGCACGTTCGGCGAGCGCGGCAAGGGCGGCGATACCTTCGTCGATGGTAGCCTCGTCGCCTTCCATCTCGCCCAGTTCGACGAACTCGATGGCGTCCTGCATCTCGCGGCCGATCTCGTTCACCGCGCCGATCGAAGCTTCAAGGCGGCGACGTTCCTTCATCACCGCTTCGGCTTCCTTGGGCTTGTCCCAGAGCGTGGGATCCTCGACGCGCGCGTTCAGCTCGTCGAACCGGCGCAGGGCGCGGTCCCAGTCGAGGAACTTGCGGACCAGCGCGAGGGCCTTCTCGATACGCGCAATGTGGGCCTGCCCTTCGGCACGCATGACTTGAAACTCCCAAGAAGCGACAGCGCGCGCATAGCGCAGCGACGGCATAAGTAAAGCGCAAGGGGCATGCCTCGCACGGAAACGGCGCTCTTACCCGCCAAAGGGGGGCTTGTTCAAGGCAGGAAGTGCAGGTCCGCCTTGCTCACCCGATGCCTGGAGCATTCAGCCCCTTAGTTTCAGCCTCTGAGCGTCAGCCCTTCAGTTTCTTCACGGCTTCGAGCGTCAGCTTCACATGATCGCGGTAGTCGAGTTCGGAATGAACCATCACGATCCGCCCGTCCTGCGCGATGACGTAGCTGGTGCGGTCGGTCATGCCCGCCGGGACGCCCTGGCGCTTGAGCGCGACGTCGTAGGCCTTGGTGATCGCGGGCGTGGCGACGGCGACGGCGAACTTGTCGCGGCAGGCCTCGGTCGAGAACTTCTGGAGCGTCGGCAGATCGTCCGCCGACATGCCGACGACGGTTGCGCCGAGCTTGGCGAAATCCTCGGTAGCGTCCGCGAAGGCATGGGCTTCCAGCGTACACCCTTGCGTGAAGGCCTTGGGGTAGAAGTAGAGCACCACGGGACCCTTCTTCAGCGCGGCCTTGAGATCGAATGCCATGACCTTGCCGCCCTTGGCCCCTTGCGTCGAAAACGCGGGCGCCTTCGCGCCGACCGGCAAGGCGGCCTCAGCGGAACCGGCGGAAACAGCGAGGGCGAGAGCCGCGATTGCGGCAGGCAGGATCTTGCGCATGGCCGATAATCTGGACCTCGGGAACGAGCCTGTCCAGCCTATTCCCGTACCCGCACCGGGCGGCGCGTTCGTCCGGCTTATTCGATATAGCCCAGAACCGTGCCGACCTCGTACGTCTCGCCTATCTCGGCGACGATCCGCAGTGTGCCGGAAGCCGGCGCCTCGACCTCATTGGTGGATTTGTCCGCTTCGAGCGAGAACAGCGGTTCGCCTTCGGTTACCGCCGCGCCGTCCGCGATCAGCCATTCGGCGACCTGGCCTTCTTGCATCGAGAAACCGATCTTCGGGAGCAGGATTTCAACGGCCATGGTACTTTCAGTCCTCCAGCATCCGGGCACCCGAAGCACCTGCCCCGCCGCCGCGATTTGACCTTTTGACTAACGCAAGCGGCGAGGCAGACAAGCTATGCACCCCGCTATCCGCGCGGGCGATATGAGGGGCTCATTCCGGTTTGCCGTCCTCGTGCGCCATCCAGTGAACGAAGCGGTGAAGCGGATACATCGCATCGTGCGGGTTGCCGATGGTTGAAGGCCCCGCCTCTCCCAGATGAACCACGCGCTGGGCACCGCCAGCCGCCAGCCGGTCGCGATAGTCGGCCATGCGGTCGAAAGGATAGAAGCCCACCGTCTGGGTGGCGACATTGATCCACTTCACGGCTTCGTCGAGGCTGTCCACCCGCACGACATTGGCCGTCTTGTTGATCGGATGGAAATCGACCGGCTCCTCGGAACGGATGACCAGCCCCTTGCCGTCGGTCCGACCCCAGACGCCATAGTCGTCGTCCATCAGCATCATCGTATCGACCGCCTCACGGATGTCGCGGTCGAGCGGGCGGAAGTCCCCACTTTCGGCCGCGCGGCGGGCGATGTGGTGGTGCAGGCGGGCGCAGAAGCGGTCCACTTCCTCCTCGCTGCCTTCCACGAACTGGAAGCGGCTGGCGACGCAGGCCTCCTGGTTCAGCGTCATGACGTCAGCCGAGCAGAGATCGGCCACGCGGTCCACGGTCGCTTCGTTCACCAGCGCCTCGCTCCCCACAAACGAGATCGAGGTCTTGGGATCGAAGGAAACGAGCTGAAATCCCGGACCCAAATATTTGATAACGTTGTTGATCGCATCGCCGCCGCCCCAGGCGACGATCTTGTCGAAATACTGCGGGCGATAGAGCACGCGCTCGGTCGCGTCGTCGCCGCCGCGCCAGTAGACGGCCGACATCGAGCGCACGATTGGATGGTTCGCATCGATGTCCGCCATGGTCCGCAGGATCGCGACCATGGTGAAAGGATCGGCACTGCTCATCTTGAACAGGTTTATGCCCTTTACCATCGAACCCTGCGCTACCGACTTCACGGCCACGCCCGGCGAATTGCCCGGCAGCACGTGGATCAGGCGCGGCGCGAAAGCGCGCACGAAACTCTTGCGGCCGGTGAAGTCCTGCTTCGGCACCCATTCGTCGAGCGCGCGGGGATCGGGGAAGTTCTGCTCCACTTCCGCCATGAGCACGCGCTTGTCGAGATAGGCGGCGGCGTGGCGCGCGGTGTTCTCGACAACGGCGCGCGGCAGGATATGCGTGCGGCACATCCGCTCGATGCATTCCTGCATATGGTCGTTGTCGGAGGCGGTGAGACGCTGGCCGGTTTCGACGAGGAAATCGACGATCTCCGCCAGCGGCACATTAAGGAGCGGTGGCACTTCGGTGCGCGGGGGCACCGCGCGGTCGAAGGGTATTTTAGGTGTCGCGAAGGTCACGCCAAGGTCACGCGACGTCTGGATAACGTCGTTGCCATGCAGCACCTCTCCACGCAGGAAGAATGGAGCCGAAACAAGTTCCGCTGTTTCAGTATGTTGCGTTACGAAGTTCATGCTACACCTCGCACATAAGCGTCGACCGTGCCAGCACAGCCGATCTTGTCGTCACCTTCCAGATCCGCATAACGGACGATGTTGTCGCGGATCGAAGGGCCGTGGTTTCCGCACTTGCACGGACCGTAATCGAGCGAGATCCGGTCCCCGGTAATCACCCCGCCCCAGCGCCCGTCGAGCGAGAGATCGAAGAACGCGGCGCGACCTTCCATTTCACCTGAAGTGTGGTCGAGAGCCCCCTCCACTGCAGCGTCGCCCGACTTGTCGAGCAACACCGGTACGATCCACGGCGGCACGTGATAGCGCCCGCCCTCGCGGCACTTGGGCATGCCCGAGTTCAGTTCCTGCATCGAATAATTCTGGAAATGGCGATCTTCAGGAATGTTGAAGGTATCGAACACATACTCCTGATAATCATCAGGAAGTTGCGCGCGCTTCAACCCGCCGCCGACATAGATCGAGTTGTCTGGATCGAAATCGGCGCGGCCATACCCGGCATCGCGCACGGCCTTGGCCACCTGCCACAGCCCGCTCCACAGGCCCGAAAGCTGAAGCTTGCGATGGCGGTTCTCGATGATGAACTGGGCCGTCGCCGGGATCGCATCGGCCACGGCCTTGGCCCGTGCGGCGGAGGTTTCCTCGAAAGCGGCGATCTCATCGGGCCGCGCGGTGCCCTCTGCGATCTTCTTGCGCATGACCACCATCGCGGTGAGCGAGCCCACCGTGATCGGCGGCACCGGATAGTGCCAGCGCGGCGCCGAAGGATCGGCAAACGCCTCATACTGCGCCTGCGCGATGGTGGCGTTCTTGGGCACCGTGGCGACCGGCGCGCAGCCCACGATCACCCGATCCTGCGCCGGAACCACGCCCGAACCCCAGGCAAAGACATTGACCGTGTCGATCTTCGACCAGTCCATGTCCTTCTGCGAGGCGATCAGCATGGCCGACTTGCCGGTGGTGCCGCTGGAGCAGGAAATGAAGTGCCCCAGCGCCGCCAGCCGCTCGATCCAGTCGTCGATTCCTTCGACACTTTCGAGGTTCAGCCCGTCGATCGGATAGGGCGAGATCGTGCCGAGCCACTTGGTCAGCTTGTCCCACCGCTCTTCCATCAGGAAGCTCTCGGGGTACGACTTGTAAGCGGTGTGCGGAAACAGCAGCGGCACCACGTCCGCGATGGATTCGATCTTCTCGATCCCGGCATCGCAGGCGCGCAGGCGCAGCAGCTTGATGCGGTCCTTGCGCTCCTGAAACCGCTCGTCGAGCGCGGCGACCTGCGTTTCGCGCAGTTCCTCCGCGCTGAAACTGAAACGCTGCGGATCGGCTACAAGCGCCATGAGTTTCTCGGCAGATTGACCCATTCGTTCTCTCCCGTTCTGCCGCTCGACCGGTCTGCAATGGACAGATCGTCGCGACTCGATTAATGGCAACCAATGCGTTTCATTAATCACGATCCTCTTGGCAGCACAAGCCCGATCGGGTCGAATGAGGTCATGACCGAGAAACTCGCTTCAATCGAAACACCTGCACCGATCCGCGCAGGAAGGCCCACGCGCGAGCAAGCAGATGCACGCCATGCGCAGCTGCTCGACTGCGCCTTCATCCATTTTATCGAAAAAGGGTTCGAGCCGACGACGATCGAGGCGCTTGCGGCGGAGGTCAGCATGACCAAGCGCACCGTCTATGCCCGCTATCCCGACAAGGCGTCGCTGTTTCGCGCCGCGGTGCGACGAGGAACCGAACGGCGCGCCGCATCCCCGGAAACGATCGCGGCCACGCGCGCGGAAACCCTGGAACAGACCCTCATAAGCATCGCGATGCTGCGCATCGAGCTTGCCGGGACGCCGGAAGGCGTGAAGCTGCAGCGTCTCATCAACACCGAGGCCTACCGTTTCCCCGACATCTTCCAGACCTATTACGAGGTCGCCGCCCTTCCCACGGTACGGTTCCTTGCCGGGGTCCTGGAGGAAGAGACACGGGCCGGGCATCTCGCCATCGAGGACGCCATGCTGTCCGCCAACGTCTTCATGAGCATGGTCGTCAGCGCCCCCGTACGTTTCCTGATTTCGGGGAATGAGCTTCCGGCACAGGATGTGGACCGCAGGGTCCGTTTCGCCGTGAGGCTGTTTCTCAAGGGCGCGGAACCACGCTGACCGGGCTTGCCTGAAGGGAGAGAACAGAATGATGCCGCAACCTGCCGATCGATCCGCACCGGATCATGAAAACCTCTCAAGGGGCGATCCGGGTCGACGCTGCGTCGTCGTCACGGGTGCCAGTTCCGGGATCGGCAAGGCTGCTGCCATGGCGTTTGCGCGCATGGGTTGGCACGTCATCGGCACCGGACGGGACGCCGGACGCTGCAACGAGGCCGAGGCGGAGATCCGCAGTTCGGCTTCCGGGCCGGCACGTATCGACTTTTTGCGCGGCGACTTTTCCGAAATGCGCGAAGTCCTGCGCGTCGCGAAGGACGTCCAGGCCCTTACCGATGACGTCCATGTCCTCGTCAACAACGCTGGCGGCATTCGCGACGGCTGCTATCGAACTTCCGAAGGTCTGGAAGCGACTTTCGCCGCCAATCACCTTGCGCTTTTCCTGCTGACCCGGGAACTTCGGCCGCTGCTCGAACGTGCCGCCGGAACCGCAGCGCCGGGTATGGTGCGCGTGATCGCCGTATCGTCCAGCGCTCACAGGATCTGCCCCGGTATGCGCTGGTACGACCTGATGATGAAGACCGCCTTCGATGCAAATGCGGCCTACTGCCAGGCCAAGCTCGCAAACCTGCTTTTCACGCACGAACTGCATCGCCGCCTCTCGGACAAAGGTATCGTCGCACTGGCCATGCACCCCGGCCGGGTCGATTCCAACTTCGCAAGCCATGGTGACGAGACCATGCAGGCCTACATGGCCGCCAATGCCTGTGCCGCGCCGGAGCAGCCCGCGCGCACGATCGTCTGGCTTGCGACCGATCCCGGACTGGGCGGCAAAGGCGGGTGCTATTTCCACGACCAGGCCGAGGAAGAACCGGCTCCGCAGGCGCTGGACGAGTTCGATGCCGAAAAGCTGTGGCGCGAAAGCGACCGTATTCTGGCGGAAATCCTCGAAACCGCCTGATACGAAAAAACCGTTCCGCGCCGCTCCTTTTGCGGAGCGGTCGCGGAACGGCGTGCGACCCGTAAAGGGCTATCGCAGCGCGAGCCGAAAAGTTCCGGCCCGGCACATCGGTCGAGGAGGAGGAGAACGACCGATTACGACGGCGCGCTGCTACATGAATTTTAAAACGATTGCACTACCCGACAGCCCTGTAGGAACACCGAACGCAATTTTTTTGCGCCATCGGCAGGGTCGTAGCGGCCTTGACCTTGCCGCTCCGGTTCCGCAATCCCTCTCGCAATCGAGAGGAACCCTGTTCATGCCTGCGCCCCTGACTGCCGCCGACCTTGCCCTTCGCCCGCGTCGCAGCGCGCTCTACCTCCCCGCTTCGAATCCCAAGGCCATTGCCAAGGCCCGCACCCTGCCTTGCGACATGGTCGTGCTGGATCTTGAAGATGCCGTCGCCCCGGAAGCCAAGGAAGCGGCGCGTGCGGCAGCAGTGGCAGCGATTGCCGAGGGCGGCTTCGGACACCGCGAAGTGGCGATCCGGGCCAATGGCCTCGACACCGAATGGGGCGCGGCCGATCTTGCCGCCATCGCCGGTTCGCGAGCCGACGCGGTGCTGGTTCCCAAGGTCAACGCGCCCGAAGACATCGCGCGCTACCATGATGCCCTCTCCGGCGCGCATCCGCAGATGCAGCTATGGGCGATGATCGAGACTTGCGGGATCGTCGGCAACCTGCCCGCGGTCGCCGCGATGGCCCGCACTACGCGGCTGTCGCTCTGGATCATGGGGATCAACGATCTCGCCAAGGAAATGCGCGCCCAGCTTACGCCCTGCCGCACGCCCTTCCAGCCGTTCCTGGCCATGTCCGTCGCCGCTGCGCGGGCCAACGGCATCGCAATACTCGACGGCGTCTGCAACGAATTCCGCGACCTCGAACTGTTCGAGGCTGAAGCGCGGCAGGGCCTCCTGTTCGGCTTCGACGGCAAGAGCCTGATCCACCCGGCGCAGATCGAGCCCTGCAACACCGTATTCTCGCCGGGCGAAGCCGATCTTGCATGGGCGCAATCGGTGATCGAGGCTTTCGGTCTGCCCGAGAATCAGGGCAAGGGCGCTATCCGGGTGGACGGCAGGATGACCGAGCTGCTCCACCTGGAGCAGGCTCGGCGGCTGCTGGAGGTCGCCCGGAGGATCGAAGGTATTCAATAAGTTCGGGCAATAATCTACGAGCGGTAGGAAGGTCCGGGAATTATGCCCGGACCTTCTCCGGTATCAGCCTTCACCCTTCGATCCGGGCACGCGGGCGATCTCGCCGGGCTCGTTGGCGATCACCTTGAGCACGGCCGTCCAGGCATCGACATTCTGCTGAAGCGCAGCCGGATCGACCTTGTCCAGCGTGTCGTCGGGGGTGTGGTGCAGGTCGAAATAGTGCATGCCGTCCTGCCCGAGATCGACCACCGCCAGTTCCTGCTTGGCGATGATGCCCGAGACATCGGCGCCGCCGGTGGCTGCGCCGTCGTGATGGACGATGCCCATCGGCCAGAGGGCCGCCTTGATCTTCTCGCCCATGGCCTTGTTGCTTTCGGCAAGCGTCAGGCGAAGCTGCCAGACCTTGTCGGCGCCGAAATCGCTTTCCATTGCCACGGCATGGGGTTCGTTGCCGTGCATCTCGGCATAGGCCTTGCTGCCGCCGCCAGTGACGCCCATTTCCTCGTTTCCGGCCCAGAGCACGCGGATTGTGCGCAAGGTCTTGCCGTCCTTCTGCGCGGCGAGCGCCGCGGCGGTGACGATGGCACAGCCCGAGGCGTCGTCGACCGCGCCCGTCCCCAGATCCCAGGAATCGAGATGGCAGGCGAGCACGATCTTCGGCAGCGAAGGATCACGCCCCGGCAGGTCGGCGATCACGTTGCCCGAAGGCGCATCGGGGAGTGGCTTGCCGAGCATGGTGAGGTCGATCTGCATCGGCTTGCCGCGCCTGGCGACGCGCCCGATCAGGTCGGCATCAGGATTCGACACCGCGCCTGCCGGAATCGGCTTCACGCCCTGCGCGAAAACGGTCACGCCGGTATGCGGGTTGCGATGGCTGTCGGTACCGGCCGAGCGGATGACAATGGCGGCAGCGCCCTTCTGGGAGGCGATCGAGGGTCCGCGGCGGCGGACGTCGCCATAGGGGCCGTAACCCGAACCGTCCTGCGCAGCGCGCATGGCGTGATCCACAAAAGCGACCTTGCCCTTGAGTGAGCCTTCCGGGGCGTCACGCAAGGCATCGAGGGTCGGGAAATAGACGAGCTGGGCCTGAATGCCGTTGGTCGGGGTCGGCACCGAAAGGCCGAGCGCGGCGATCGCCAGGGGCTGCGTATAAGGGGCGGTCAAGCGGGCGCGCTCCTCTCCCCGTGCCCAGGCGAGAGTTTTGAACGGCTCGATCTTGACGTCCTGAAAGCCGAGGGCCTTAAGCCTCTCCTCGGCCCAGGCGCGCGCCTGCCCTTCCTGCGGCGATCCGGCAAGGCGGGGACCGATCTCGGTGGTCAGGCCCTCCACGATCTCCCAGGCGACACCCGAACCTTCGGTCGGGGCAGCCGCCGCAGGTGCTGCGAGCAGGGAAGCGGAGGCCAAGAGCGGAGAGGCGGCGAGAAGCGCCGCGCGGGAGAATCTGCGTTGCATGACAGATGCCTAACCCGCTCCGTCGCTCCTGCCAACCGGTCCATCTCGTCTGTGAACGAGGGGGCCAACCGGGATGGCCCCTTCGGATGGTTCCTGGCTCGATCAGTTCCAGCTGCGACCGTCTGCCGAAGCACAGCCGTAAGGCGGAAGCTGATTGGAGAACCGCTCCTTCATCTTGTTGCAGCCCCAGGTCCGCAGCGGGCCCGGCGCATAGCCGTTCAGCACGATGCCGACTTCATCGTAAGGCGTGTCGCTTTGCGCAACGTACATGTACCAACGCCCGCCGAACATCACCAGTCCGGCCACCACGACAACGGTCACAACTTGCAGAATTTTCTGCATTTTCTTCTCCATCAACTTTCAAGGGCGAGTGGCCCTGCCCGCGCGCGCCGAGGCAATCAAGTATTTTTCACCGTTAGATTTTCGCCCCGCCCGGCAGGTATGCGCAGAGCGCCCAATGCGCCGGGGCGGATCCGCCACGCCACGCAAAGGTGCCACCTTGCCGCTTGACCGGGCCCCTGCCCTTGGCAACCGGCCCCCACGCCTGTAGAGCGAGCGGCAACTTTTCCGATCCAGATCCTATTTCCAGAGGAAACCGATGGCTGCCCAATACGCCTTCGTCATGAAGGGCATGACCAAGACCTTCACCGGCGCGCCCAAGCCGGTGCTGAACGACATCAACCTGCAATTCTACCAGGGTGCCAAGATCGGCATCGTCGGCCCCAACGGCGCCGGCAAGTCGACCCTGATCAAGATCATGGCCGGCATCGACACTGACTACACCGGCGAAGCCTGGGCGGGTGAGAACATCACCGTCGGCTACCTGGAGCAGGAACCGGAACTCGATCCGACCAAGACCGTGCTCGAAAACGTCAAGGACGGTGCGCGCGAAACGGCCGACATGGTCGAGCGCTTCAACGCCATCGGCATGGAGATGGGCGAGGAAGACGCCGACTTCGAAGCGCTCGGCGCCGAGATGGCCGAACTGCAGGACAAGATCGACGCCGTCGATGGCTGGACGCTCGACAACCAGCTCGAAATCGCGATGGAAGCGCTGCGCTGCCCGCCGGGCGACTGGCCCGTCGACAAGCTCTCGGGCGGTGAAAAGCGCCGCGTGGCCCTTACCCGCCTGCTGATCCAGAAGCCGTCGATCCTGCTGCTCGACGAACCGACCAACCACCTTGACGCCGAATCCGTCGAATGGCTGGAAAACCACCTGAAGGAATACGCGGGCGCGGTGCTGATGATCACCCACGACCGTTACTTCCTCGACCACGTGGTGGACTGGATCCTCGAACTCGATCGCGGGAAGTACTTCCCCTACGAAGGCAACTACTCCACTTATCTGGAGAAGAAGGCCAAGCGCATGGAGCAGGAGGACCGCGAGGAATCCGGCCGTCAGAAGGCGCTCAAGGACGAGCTGGAGTGGATGCGGCAGACCCCCGCCGCCCGCCAGACCAAGTCGAAGGCGCGTATCCGCAAGTTCGAACAGCTTCAGGAAGCCCAGGCCGGCCGCAAGCCCGGCAAGGCGCAGATCGTCATCCAGGTGCCCGAGCGCCTGGGCGGCAAGGTCATCGAGGTGAAGGGCATCTCGAAGGCGTTCGGCGACAAGCTGCTGTTCGAGGACCTGTCGTTCATCCTCCCGCCGGGCGGCATCGTCGGCGTGATCGGCCCGAACGGCGCCGGCAAGTCCACGCTGTTCAAGATGCTCACCGGCAAGGAACAGCCCGACAGCGGCACGATCGAGATCGGCTCGACCGTACACCTCGGCTTCGTGGACCAGAGCCGCGACCACCTCGATCCCAAGAAGAACGTCTGGGAAGAAGTGTCGGACGGCCTCGACTACATGAAGGTCAACGGCCACGACATGTCGACCCGCGCCTATGTCGGCGCGTTCAACTTCAAGGGCGCCGACCAGCAGAAGAACGTCGGCAAGCTTTCGGGCGGTGAACGCAACCGCGTCCACATGGCCAAGATGCTGAAGGAGGGTGGCAACGTCCTCCTGCTCGACGAACCGACCAACGACCTCGACGTGGAAACGCTGGGCGCGCTGGAAGAGGCGATCGAGAACTTCGCAGGCTGCGCCGTGGTCATCAGCCACGACCGCTTCTTCCTTGACCGTCTGGCCACGCACATTCTGGCCTTCGAGGGTAACAGCCACGTCGAATGGTTCGAAGGCAACTTCGAGGCTTACGAAGAAGACAAGCGCCGCCGCCTGGGCGATGCGGCCGATCGTCCGACCCGTCTGGCCTACAAGAAGCTGACGCGCTGATCTTCGCGTCCGGCCGTAAGGCCGACTGAAATGGAAGCCGCCGCCCTGCCCGGGCGGCGGCTTCATTCATTTTCACAAAGTCTAACCTGAACGAATGACATCAGCACGGTTCACCATTCCGACAGTGGTTTTCCCCTAAGGGTGTTCTCAGGATGAACCGTCATCGCCGGGCGGCAAATCCGGTTTGGAGACCGGAAAAATGAAGAAGGAACATACACTGCAGGCGAAAGCGCTCCTGTCCCTCAGCGCAATGGCGATGGCCCTTGCCGGGCTTGCCGTTCCGACCAGTTCGATGGCCGAGCCCCGCCAGGAGCGTGCGCGCGGCGAGGACCGCAGCGGCGGAGAGCGACGCGGCGGAAACGGTGGGGCCTATCGCCCTGCCCCGCAGCCGCAATCGATGCGTCCTCAAGCGCGCCCCGACGTGCCGCGTCCGCAGGCGCCGCAGCGCGCGCAATCCGCGTGGCGCGGTGGTGAGCAGCGCCAGCAGGTACAGCAGCCTCGCCCGGTACAGGACCGCCCCCAGCGCACCAACGCCTGGAGCAATGCCCGCCCCCCGCAGGCAGCCCAGCCCCAGCGCCCCGATCGCGGCGCCAGCCAAGGCCAGCCCCAGAGCCAGCCCTCCTGGAAGTCCGGCAATCGTTGGCAGGGATCCGCGCCCGGCGGCTGGCAAGGCGCGCGCGGCAACGATGACCGCCGCGATGGAGACCGCCGCTGGAATGCCGGAAGCAGGCCAGACGATCGCCCCAACGGCAGCCCGAACTGGCGCAACGACGACAATCGACCCGACCGCGCCGATCGACCCGATCGCAATGCCTGGGGCAAGGATCGCCGTGACGACGACCGCCGCTGGAACAACAACGACAATCGCCCTGACCGCCCTGACCGCAACGCCTGGGGCAAGGACCGCCGCGATGACGACCGCCGGTGGAGCGGAAACGACAATCGGCGCTGGGATCGTAACGACTGGCGCCGCGACAACCGCTACGACTGGCAGCACTATCGCGATCGCAACCGCTCCATCTACCGCATGGGCGGCTACTACGCGCCCTATCGCGGCTATGCCTATCGCCGGCTCAGCATCGGCTTCTCGCTGGGGTCGCTGTTCTACGGCAGCAACTACTGGATCAACGATCCCTGGCAATATCGCCTGCCGCCGGTCTACGGCCCCTATCGCTGGGTCCGCTACTATGACGACGTGCTGCTGGTGGACGTCTACTCCGGCGAAGTCGTGGACGTGATCTACGATTTCTTCTGGTAGAATTGATGCGAACCCCCGGATCCCTGCGGTCCGGGGGTTCTCGCTTTGAAGTCAGCCACAGTTTCGTGGGCTGCGCCGATTGATCCCCCGGGACGCATGGCTAGTCTTCCCGGGAGATGCCGAGACCCGCCCATCCCGACTGCGACTCCCTTGCCCGGATCGGCATGTCCGTACGCAGCCGACTGGCGGAGGACACCGCTTTTTCTCGCATCCCGGTGGAAGGCGCGGAACTCTACCTCGCTCCGGCTTTCCTCGGCGATGCGCAGTGCCGTCATCTCATCACCCTGATCGACGATGTCGCCTGCCCGTCCCGCCTGGTCGAAGAGAAGGATTGGGAAGGTTATCGCACAAGCTTCTCGGGCGACATCAATCCGCGCGACAGCATCGTCCGATCGATCGACGCGCAATTGTGCAAGGTCACCGGAATCGATTCCCGGCACTGCGAGTCCATGCAGGGCCAGCGATATCATCCGGGCGAGTACTATCATGAGCACTGCGACTGGTTCGACACCCAGGCCCCCTATTGGCGGCAGGAAAACCGCAACGGCGGCCAGCGCAGTTGGACGGCGATGATCTACCTGAACGCCGTCGAAAAAGGGGGGACCACCGATTTCGTCCACCTCGGGCTGGACATCGAACCGGCGGCGGGATCGCTGCTGATCTGGAACAACGCATTCGCGGACGGCACACCCAACCACCTGACCATGCACGCGGCCCGTCCGGTGATAAGCGGCGTCAAATATGTCGTGACCAAGTGGTTCCGTGCGCGCCCGTGGCGGCAGGAACCGTCTTAGCTTTCCTCGCCGTCCTGAACCGAACGACGCGTGTCGAGATATTCCATGAGGTGATCGAAGCGGCGGTGCAGGCGGATGATCTCCAGCTGGGTCCGCAAGTTCACTTCGTAGTCGTGCCGGGCGGTGATGCGGTCCTTGTCGGACTGCCGGTTCTGGCTCATCATGATGACAGGCGCCTGGATCGCCGCCAGCATCGAGAGCATCAGGTTCAGGAAGATATAGGGATAGGCGTCGAAGGCCTTGAAACCCAGCGCCTGAAGCAGGCCCGAATTGAGTAGCATCCAGGAAAACAGCACCACGGCAAAGCCGATGATGAAGCCCCAGCTGCCGCCGATCGCCGCGACCCTGTCGGCTATGTGGTCGCCGCGGGTGGCGTGCATCGCGGCCAGTTCGTCGGCATCGGGGCCGACCAGCGTACCTGCCGCCAGCCGGGCGAGCACGCGGCGATCCTCGGGATCGAGTTCCTCCAGCTTGCGCCCGAGGAGTTCTTCGGCGAGTTCCTCGGGCGTTCGCGGGTTCTTGCGCATTCAGGCGTGCTCCGGCCTCAGGTGGCCGAAAGGGCCTCCGCGATCAATTTGCGCGTTTCGGGCACGCCGTAAAGGGCGATGAAGCTGCCCATGCGCGGCCCTTGCGGCGACCCCAGCAGCGTTTCGTAAAGCGCCTTGAACCAATCGCGCAGGCTTTCGAAGCCGTAGGCCTCGTTCTTGCCGATCTCGTACACGGCGTTCTGGAGGTTTTCGGCGGTCGCTTCGCCGCCCAGCTTTTCCAGCTCGGCATCCAGCACCTTGAGCGCCTCGGCCTCGTTCGCGGTCGGCGCACGGCGCTTGAGGGTCGGCGCGATGAAGTCGCGGTTGGTAGCCAGCGCGGCGCGGACCATCTCGCCCAGTTCGGGGTGCGCTTCGGGACGGGCATCCTCGATATAGTTGCCGAGGTAGGACCAGACCTGTTCCGCCGTCGCATCCGCGCCCAGCACGCCGACGAGGTTGAGCAGCAGCGAGAACGTGACCGGCACGGTATCACCCGCGCCCTCTCCCGTTCCGCTGGCGCGCAGCAGGTGCCAGACCGGATTGCCGAGCTGCTTGTCGATCGCCTGATCGGCCAGATTGCCGCGGAACTGCCAGTATTCGTCGACCGCCTTGGGGATCACGCCGACGTGAAGCTGCTTGGCGCTCTTCGGCTCGCGGAACAGGTAGAAACCGAGCGATTCCTCTGTGCCGTAAGTCAGCCACTGTTCGATGGTCAGGCCATTGCCCTTGGACTTGGAGATCTTCTCGCCGTTCTCGTCAAGGAACAGCTCGTAGATCAGCCCTTCCGGCTTCCGGCCGCCCAGCACCTGCACGATCTTGCCCGACTGGGTGACCGAGTCGGTAAGGTCCTTGCCGCACATCTCGTAATCGACGCCCAGCGCATACCAGCGCATCGCCCAGTCGACCTTCCACTGCAGCTTGGCCTTGCCGCCGAATACAGACTGTTCGACGACCGAGCCGTCCTCGTCGGTGAAGCGGACCATGCCGGTGGCCGGATCGATCACTTCGACCGGAACCTGCAGCACCACGCCGCTGCTGGGCGAGACCGGCAGGATCGGCGAATAAGTCTTGCGGCGCTCCTCGCGCAGCGTCGGCAGCATGATGTCGAGAATGCCCTGGTTGCATTCCAGCACGCGCGTCAACGCGGCATCGAATGCGCCCGAATTGTAACGATCGCTGGCCGAGACGAATTCGTAGTCGAAGCCGAAACGGTCGAGGAAGTCGCGCAGCATCGCATTGTTGTGATGCGCGAAGCTTTCATGCGTGCCGAACGGATCGGGAATGCGGCTGAGCGGCTTGCCAAGGTTGGCGGCCAGCACTTCGGCACCCGGAATATTGTCCGGCACCTTGCGCAGGCCGTCCATGTCATCGGAGAAGGCCACGAGACGCGTCGGCGCGCCGCCGGTCAGCGCTTCGTAAGCGCGGCGCACCAGCGTGGTGCGCAGCACTTCCTGGAAGGTGCCGATATGCGGCAGGCCCGAGGGACCGTAGCCCGTCTCGAACAGCACCGGCGCTCCACCAGGTTTACCGTTCGGGAAACGCTTGAGCAGCTTCTGGGCCTCCTGGAAGGGCCAGGCCTTGGACACGCGTGCGGCTTCGATCAGGGCTTGTTCAGTCATCCTGCGCTCTTTGGCGAAAAGCGCGCATTTCGCAAGGGCGAAGCAATAGGATCCCCCCGAAACGCCGCCTTCCACTTCATCATCCCGCCTTCACGCCGGGATAGGAGGGGTCAACCCTCCTGCCACTGCCAATCGTAGGCCAGAGGCGCCTCGCGGAAAGCGAAGCGATCGATATGGCGGGCGACCACATCGGTCAGGCCCTCCACGGCACCGCGATCCTCTCCGGCAATGGTGATGAAGATGCCCTCCCCGTCCGCCGCCATGGTGGCGACGGCGGCCGGAAACGTCACCGTACCGGTATCGCCGTCCACTTCGGTCTGGAGCTTGTGGCTCCAGTGCTTGCACAGCTGACGGACGTACTTGCCGCCATTCGGTGTGGCGACGCGTGCGGCAATCCTGTTCATCCCTCGATCCTTTCGATCTTGCGGGTGGCCTCGTCGATCGCATCGGCGATCTGGAGAATGATCTCGCGATCGGCGCCGTCCTTCGAGAGACGGTCGAACATCGCGATCTTCAGCGCATGCATCGCCCGCCGTACCGGTGCAGGGTCCACCTTCTCGCGCGCTTCGGCAAGCGCTGCCAGGCGGGCCTTGAGCGAGATTGCCTTCTCGGCATCGGCCTGGGCTTGCGCGCGGCCCTGTTCGGTTGCCTGATAGGACTTGCGCGATGCTTCCTCGCTGGCCGGCGCGATCAGACCCGCTTCTTCCATATAGGTCAGGGCCGGATAGACGACACCCGGACTGGGGGCATAGTCGCCGCCCGAAAGCGTCTCGATCTCGCGGATGAGATCATAGCCATGGCGCGGGGCCTCGACGATCAGCGCGAGCAGCAGGACCTGAAGCTCCGCCTGATCGAACAGCCGCTTGCGCCGGCCGCCGCCGGGACGCCCGCCTCCGAAGCCCCCGAAACCGCCACCGAAGCCTTCACCCCGGCCGCCGCGACCACGGCCCCGGCCGCCCGGAAAGCCCTCGCCGAAACCATCGAAGCCTTCGCCGTCGCGGCCGAACGGGCCACGGCCCATTCCGAAGCCGCCCCGTCCGCGCATCGCATGTGCGGCATGGCGACGACCACAGCGGACCTCGTGGTGATCCATTTCGCGCCCGCCCATCTCGGGACGGCGCCCATGTTTTCCATTTCTCATTACATGTCTCTCTGTTTTCATGATGACCTCAAGATATATCTAAAACGCATTTTCGCAAGATCCTAAAATGTATCTTGATGTATTTTTTGTGGGGCGGGGCGGTTTTCGACGGTCTCGCTCGCTCCATGGTTTCCCTTTTGTCCCCGCCTTGCCTAAGACGTGCGCCATGGCCGCCCTGCCCCTTCCCGCCCTTCACGCCAGCCATGGCGGCGCCTGGATGCGCGACGGAACGGGAACGACCCGCCCGGTTTCCAAAGGCGAAGCGGTCATGTCCGCAGCCGACACGCCGCTGCTGATCATCAACGCGCCGCTGGTCGCAACGCGGCTCGGCTATCCCGATCTTTCCGGCCTGGACCTGCTGGAACTCTACGCTTTCATCCATCCCGCCCGCTTCGTGGTGCCCACGCCCAAGGGCCTTGCCCATGCGCTGGACCTGGAAGAGCCGAAGGACGACGCGGACGTGCCCCGCCTGCTACAGGAGGCTGCCGGGGCCTTGCTCGACATTTGCGAAAGCCCTGCCTGGCAGGAACGCGAAGGCGCGTGGACGGCGCTGCAATCGCTTACCCGCATGCGCTGGCCCTGGGTCACGCTGCTCGCACCCCGCATCGCCCGCCCCGAACGCGCCGAGCGCTGGCTTTTCACGCGTCTGCCCGAATGGGAGGAAAGCGCCGAATTGCCGCAGCCCCGGCAGGTCACGCTGGAACGGGACGAAGTGCTGCAACGCCTTGCCCGCCTCACCGGCAGCGATGCCGAACAGCGCCCCACCCAGCAGGCCTATGCCGCCGAGGCCGCCGCCGCCTTCGCGCCGCGCCAGTCTTCGGGGCGTCCGCATGTCCTGCTTGCACAGGCCGGGACGGGAATCGGCAAGACCCTGGGCTATCTCGCCCCCGCCTCGCTGTGGAGCGAGCAGTCGGGCGGCACGACCTGGGTTTCGACGTATACGAAAGCGCTGCAACGCCAGCTTCGCAAGGAAAGCCGCCGCGCCTGGCCGGAACGACGCGCGGACGGCACCCGGCCCGTGGTCGTGCGCAAGGGGCGCGAGAACTATCTCTGCCTCCTCAATCTGGAGGACGCGCTGCAAGGCGGGTTCGCCGGAAGGGCCGCGATTCTCGCGCAGCTCGTCGCGCGCTGGGCCGCCTATACGCAGGACGGCGACATGATCGGCGGCGATCTGCCGGGCTGGCTCGGCACCCTGTTCCGCCAGCGCGGCATCACCGCCCTTACCGACCGGCGCGGCGAGTGCGTCTATGCGGGCTGTCCGCATTACCGCAAATGCTTCATCGAGCGGGCGGCACGCGCCAGTGCCGGCGCGGATCTGGTGATCGGCAATCATGCGCTAGTCATGATCAATGCCGCGCGCGGCCGCGACCATGCCGCGCGCCCCACGCGCATCGTCTTCGACGAGGGCCACCACGTCTTCGACGCCGCCGATTCCACATTCGCCGCCGCCCTCACCGGCACCGAGGCGATCGAACTGCGCCGCTGGGTGATCGGCCCCGAAAAAGCCTCACGCGGGCGGCGCCGGGGCCTTTCCGCGCGGCTCGCCGATGTCGCCAGCTATGACGAAGCGGGCGCGAAGGCCATCGAGGCCGCGCGCACCGCCGCCGAAGCGCTCCCCGGTGACGGCTGGATGCAGCGCCTGACCGAAGGCGAACCGTCCGGCCCGATCGAGGAACTGCTCGCCGCCGTGCGCGCCACCGTCTACGCCCGCGACGAAAGCGGAGGCCAGGAAGCCGGTTATGGCCTGGAGACCGAAGCGGCCGGGCTCGAAGGATCTTTCGCGGAAGTGACCGAGGCCGCCCGCGAAGCCCTTGGCGATTTGCGACAACCGCTGGTGCGTCTGGGCCTGCGCCTCGAAGCGCTGCTGGAAGATGCGCCGGACTGGCTGGACGGACAGGGCCGCGCCCGAATCGAAGGGGCGCGCCAGTCGCTCGGCTGGCGGGTGGACCTGCTGCTGGCCTGGGAATCGATGCTCGGCCGCCTCAATGGCCCGGCCGACCCGGAATTCGTCGACTGGCTCGCGCTCGACCGTTCGGAAGCGCGCGAATACGACGTCGGCATCCACCGTCACTGGCTCGATCCGATGAAGCCCTTCGCCAGCACGGTGCTCGAACCGGCGCACGGCGTTGTCATGACGTCCGCCACGCTGCGCGACGGCGAAAGCTGGGACAAGGCGATCGCCCGTTCCGGCGCCGGGCATATCGATGTGGCGCCGCGCCTGTCCGAGCACCTCAGCCCCTTCGACTATGCTTCCCAGGCCGAAGTCCTGATCGTCAACGACATTCCGCGCGGCGATATCCCCGCGCTGGCCGGCGCCTATGCCCGGCTGATCGAATCGGCGGGCGGCGGCGTCCTCGGGCTCTTCACCGCGATCCGCCGCCTGCGCGCCGTCTACGGCCGGATTGCAGACCGCCTCGCGCGCGCCGGACTTCCGCTCTATGCCCAGCATGTCGATCCGATCGACACGGGCACCCTGGTCGATATCTTCCGCGACGATCCCGCCGCCTCCCTGCTCGGCACCGACGCCTTGCGCGACGGGGTGGACGTGCCCGGCGAATCGCTGCGCCTGGTGATCATGGAGCAGGTTCCCTGGCCGCGCCCCACGATCCTGCATCGCGCGCGGCGACTGGCGGGCGGCGGCTCCGTCTATGACGATGGCCTGATCCGCGCCAAGCTGGCTCAGGCCTTCGGCCGCCTGATCCGCAGCAGGGGAGATCGCGGGCATTTCGTGGTGCTTTCCTCTGCCTTTCCCTCGCGCCTGCTCAGCGCCTTCCCGCCAGGCACGCCGGTTCTTCGCATTTCGCTGGAGGAAGCCTTGCATCGCGTGGCCTGGAATGTTTCAGAGGAAACCGCGAAGCACGGCGCGCCTGCCCATTCATCGGACCAGAGCCCGGAGCAGCCGCCCAATTGAACTGATTTCCAGAATTTCCAGAAACCGAAAGCCGCGATGAAAACCCTCGGAATCTTCAGACACGCCAAATCGGACTGGCACGATGCCCGCCTGCGCGACTTCGATCGCCCGCTGAACAAGCGTGGCCGCAAGGGCGCCGCGCTGATGGGCCTGCATATTCGCGATCACGCCGTGGGCTGGAAGCGCGTCCTCGCCTCACCCGCCGTTCGCGTCACCCAGACTATCGAACTGGCGGGGGAAGCGGCAGGCGAAATTCCCCCGGTGATCTGGGATCGCAGGATCTATCTGGCGAGTTCCGCCACGCTCCTCGACCTTCTTCGCGAGCAGGCCGGGGATCCGCCTTCCATCATGCTGGTGGGTCACAACCCTGGATTGGAAGACCTGATCTTCGACCTGGTGCCCGATGACGGCAGCAGCCCCATGCGGGATGTCGTGGAGGAGAAGTTCCCCACCGCCGCCTACGCCGTCGTGGAGCTGGATATCGACTCCTGGGACCAGCTTTCCGAAGGCTCCGGGCGACTGGTACACCTGACGCGCCCCCGCGACCTCGACCCCGAACTCGGCCCGCACCCGCTGGATTGACGCGCCGAACCGGCGCGGCAGCCCCGCTCGATCAGGCCGCGGCCAGAGCCCTGGCCAGACGATCCCGAATGCGCCTCAATTCCTCGAACACATGGTTCGACAATGCCTCTACGGGCGAGGAATCAGGCGACGAAGAATCGGGCTGCGCGACCGCGACGGACAGATCCGGCTCCCCGCTCTCAAGCGCCATGCGCGCGCCGCGCAAGGTATAGCCTTCCCGATTGACCAGGCGGTCGATCTGAACGATCAGCGCGACATCTTCCGGGCGATAGTAACGCCGATTGCCACTACGCTTGATCGGCTGGAGCGCAGGAAACTGCTCCTCCCAATAGCGCAGCACATGCTGGCGAATGCCGAGCGCCTTGGTGATCTCACCGATGGTGCGCAGCGCATCGTGCGCCTTGCCGTCGTTGAAGATACCCGCCGCGGGGAGCTTACCGTTAGCCCCACCGCTAGCGGCAATCTCACCCGAACGGCTCTGGTCGCTGGCAGTCATTAAAGGATTCTCCGTATTACCGCCTGATGCCGAACCCGGATCAGTCGACAATCCGATCCTTCAGCATCTGACTGGCCCGGAACGTCATGACCCGGCGTGGTGTGATCGGCACTTCCACCCCGGTTTTCGGATTGCGCCCGATCCGCTCGCCCTTGTCGCGAAGCAGGAATGTGCCGAACCCGGAAATCTTGACATTCTCGCCCTCCGAGAGGGCCTCAGACATATGCTGCAATATAGCTTCGACCATCGCAAGCGACTCGGACCTGGACAGTCCAAGCTTCCTGTGGATGGCTTCAGCGATTTCGGCCCTCGTCAATGTGTCCGTGGAGCGCATAAGTCCCGCATCCCCTCCGTGAGACAATCCCCCCGAACAATATTATGAAAAAATGCGGAAAAAGCAATGCTCCCCCGCATCAGTTCAGCCCATGCCCCACATCGGGGCACCGGATCACATGCGAACGACGCTTGCGCCCCAGGTGAAGCCGCCGCCCATGGCCTCCAGGACCACCAGATCGCCCTGCCGAATTCGGCCATCGCGAACCGCGACGTCCAGTGCCAGAGGCACCGAGGCAGCCGAAGTATTGGCGTGCTGACCCACCGTCATGATCACCTTCTCGGCCGGCAGATTGAGCTTGCGGGCCGTGGCATCGAGAATGCGGGCATTGGCCTGATGCGGCACAAGCCAATCGATATCCGCCGCAGAATGTCCCGTTTCCTCAAGGACTTCGCCAAGAACTTCCGCCAGGTTCACCACGGCGTGGCGGAACACTTCGCGGCCCTTCATGCGCAGCTTGCCGACCGTGCCGGTGGTCGAGGGGCCACCGTCCACGAACAGCAACTGGTTATGTGCGCCATCGGCATGGAGGCGCGTGGCGAGCACGCCGCGCGGCGCCTCGGCACCCTGCTCCTGCGCTTCGAGGACGATCGCACCGGCGCCGTCTCCGAACAGCACGCACGTCGTGCGGTCTTCCCAATCGAGAATGCGGCTGAACGTTTCGGAGCCGATCACCAGCGCGCGTTTGGCCATGCCGGAACGCAACATCGAATCGGCAACGCCTACCGCGTAGAGAAAGCCCGAGCAGACCGCGGCAACGTCGAAGGCGATTCCGCCCCGGCAACCGAGATTGTTCTGCACGATCGTGGCCGTAGCCGGGAAAGTCTGGTCCGGCGTGGCCGTGGCCAGCACGATCAGGTCGATCGAGGCGGCTTCGAAACCGGCGGCCTCGATGGCCTTGCGCGCGGCATCCGTGGCCAAGCTGGACGTCGTTTCGTCAGGCGCGGCGATGTGGCGGTTGGAAATGCCCGTCCGTTCGACGATCCATTCGTCGCTGGTGTCAACGCGCTCTGCGAGTTCGGCGTTGCTGACCGCGCGGCGCGGCAGGGCCGAACCCGTGCCGACGATAACCGAACGAATCATCAGGCGCTCTCTTCCTGGACCTTGGGCTTGCGCAGGGAAGTCCCGCCCAGGCGGGCGAGGTCGGCAGAGATCCGCTCGGTCACGTTTTCCTCCAGGAGGCGCGCGGTAACCGCGACGGCATTGGCGACGCCTGCGGCATTCGCACCGCCATGGCTTTTCACCACAATACCGTTGAGACCCAGGAAAACCGCGCCGTTATGATTGTTGGGATCGAGATGATGCTTGAGCAGCTCGGTCGCCGGCTTCGAGATCAGGAAACCGATCTTCGAACGCAGCGAGCTGGAAAATCCGCGCCGCAGCAGGTCAGCCACGAAGCGCGCGGTACCTTCCACGGCCTTGAGCGCGACATTGCCCGAGAATCCGTCGGTAACGACGACATCCATGTCGCCGAGGCCCAGCTTGTCGGCCTCGGTGAAACCGTCGAAGGACATCGACAGGTCCGAAGCGGAAGCCTTGAGCATCGCCGCTGCATCGCGCAGCATTTCGGTGCCCTTGGTTTCCTCGGTGCCGATATTGAGCAGGCGCACGCGCGGCTGATCGCGCCCCGTGGCAACGCGGGCATAGGCAGCGCCCATGATCGCGAACTGCACGAGATTGCGCGCATCGCACTCGGCATTGGCGCCAAGGTCGAGCATGACCAGGTCATGGTCTTCCAGAGTCGGCAGCAGAGCGGCCAGCGCCGGGCGATCGATGCCGGGCATCGTGCGCAGCGCAAGCTTGGAAATCGCCATCAGCGCACCGGTATTGCCGGCACTGACGGCGGCTCCGGCGTCACCCGCCTTCACCGCCTCGATAGCGAGCCCCATCGAGGTACTCTTAGCCCTGCGCAAGGCCTGGCTAGGCTTGTCCTCGCCACTGATGACGCCTTCAGTATGAAGGATTTCGGAACTTGCCCTGAGATTCGGGTGCTTTTCGAGCGCGGCCTTGATCCGCGGCTCATCACCGACCAACAGGAACTTGAAGCGATCATGACGACGGCGCGCGAGAGCAGCGCCTTCAATCATGACGCGCACGCCCTCGTCGCCGCCCATCGCATCGACAGCGATACGCGGCAGACTCATGGGCAACCTCCGAAAATCGTCTTGGTCTTAGACTTCGACCGCGACGATCTCACGACCGTTGTAGTGGCCGCAAGCGTTGCAGAGGTTGTGGGGGCGCTTCAGCTCGCCGCAGTTGGGGCATTCATGGAAAGCCTCAACCTTCAGCGCGTCATGGCTACGACGCATGCCACGGCGGGAGGGGGTGGTCTTTCTTTTAGGGACAGCCATTTCGGCACCTGTTCCTGAAACTGGATTATTGTCAAAAAGGCCGCCGGAAACCGTATTCGCGGACCGGCGGCTTTGCGAAGGCGCGCCTATAACCGATTTCTCGGGAGTTGCAACCCGTTCCTCCCCGCAGCAACTATGGGAAAATCCACCTAGGGGGAAATCGATCCATGATTCTGCAGACGACACTGTGCCTTGCGGCGGCGGCCGGCGTTATCACCTTCTGGCATATAGCGCGTATCGGCCAACTGCGCATGCGCGAAAAGGTGCTCTTCGGCGACGGCGGCCACGATCCGCTGGCGCGCCGCATGCGCGCCCAGCTCAATTTCGTGGAGAGCACGCCCTTTGTGCTGATCCTGGCCGCCGCCATCGAAATGACGGGCAAGGGCGGCCCCTGGCTGGCGATAGTCGGTTCGCTGTTCATGCTGGGCCGCGTCTCCCATGCGCTGGGCATGGATATCGACCGCCCCAATCCGCTGCGGATGATCGGCGTGCTCATAACCGTGCTCACCCTGCTCGGCCTTTCGGCCATTGCCGTGCTGATCGCACTGGGCCGCTTCTGAGAATCGAAGCCTGAGAATCGAAAAGGGCGGCGCTCCCGCACCGCCCTTTTCCGTTTGCGCCTCGATCTCCGGCACGTTCAGCCCGGCAGACCGCGCTCCAGCGCCGCATCGCCGACATAAGGATTGCTCCGGCGCTCGTCCCCGAAGGTACTGATGGGGCCGTGCCCCGGAACGAAAGTCACATCGTCACCCAACGGCCAGAGCTTGCGGGTGATCGAATCGACAAGGTCTTCCAGATTGCCGCGCGGAAAGTCCCAGCGCCCGATCCCGCCCTTGAACAGCACATCGCCCACCATCGCGAACTTGCTCGGCGCATGGTGGAACACGATATGGCCCGGCGTGTGCCCCGGGCAATGCACGACATCCAGCGCCAGTTCGCCCACCGTCACCGTGTCGCCATCCTTGAGCCAGCGACTGGGTTCGAAACTGTGCGCCTCCATGTTCCAGCGCGGCCCGTCGTCATCGAGCTTGTCGATCCAGAAGCTGTCCTCTTTCTGAGGCCCTTCGATCGGCACGCCCATTTCCTCGGCGAAGACCCCGGCGAGACCGCAATGGTCGAGATGACCATGGGTGACGAGGATCTTCTCCAGCGTGACGCCGGTCTTCTCCAGCGCCTGGCGCAGCTTGGGAAGGTCTCCGCCCGGATCGACGAAAGCGCCGCGCATGGTTCTGGTACACCATATAAGCGAGCAGTTCTGCTGAAGCGGGGTGACGGGTATGATGCCCACACGCATCGGCTGCTGCGCCTGTTCCTGAGGCTGCTGGCTGGTCTCGGTCATGGCTGCGGAAATGGCCGCAAGCCCCGAGGAATGCAACTATGCGCCTCAGCGGTCAGATAGAGCCCTTAAATAGGGCCCTTAAATTCTGCCGCCCTTCCACACGACACGGCCGATCACTTCTATCTCTTCCAGTCCGCATTCTATGGGGCGATAGACCGGGTTGTCGCTCAGCAGCGCGATACGCCCTGCCCGTCCCGACTCCAGCCGCTTGACGAGTACCGTGTCGTCGAGCCGGACGACGTGGATGCCGTCGCGCAGAGGCCGCCAGTCACGGTCGACCAGGATCTCGTCGCCGTCACGCAGGACCGGCTCCATCGAATCGCCACTGACGAGAATTGCCGAGAGCATTTCCGGCTTCAGTCCCATGGAGCGCAGCCAGCGCGGCGAGAAACGGATCGTGCCAAAAACCTCCTCACCATCCGGCAAGGCCCCCGGTCCCGCCGACGCTCCCACCGCCAGTCGCGGAACATCGACCCAATCTCCAGCGTAGGAATTTTTGCCGGTATCGTAGGATTTTTCCTTAATTTTGCCGAATTCCGATTCGTCCACACCGAAGAACCGCGCCAGCACGCCGCGGTCACCCTCTTCCAATCTCCTGGGGCTTCCCTTTCTTATAAACTGCTGAAGATACGTGGTGTTTTTACCGATCATACGAGACAGCGAGGACAGACTCGTTCCTCGTTCCTCGGCCAATTCGAGCAGGCGGCGGCGGATCTCGGCGTTTTCCATAATGTAATCCTACGCGTAGGAAATTTCCTAGACAAGCCACTTTCAATGGGAACATAATGGGAACACGAATCGCGATTCCCGCAAGGTCGGAGGCCAGCGTCCCATGCTTCTACGCCAGATCGAGCGCTTCCTGCGGCTGACGCGGATGCCGTGGACGACGTTCGGGCGCCTTGCCGCCCATGATCCGCGATTCGTCGGCGACTTGCGCAACGGCCGCCAGCCTCGGGCAGGCACCGCCGCGCGCGTGCGCCTGTTCATGACGACCTATCTGGAGAGCCCCTATGCACGTTGATTTTGCCCATGACCGCTCGATGCTCCAGTCGGCTCGAAAGGCCATGGGCGATGCCGCGCCCCGCGCATTTTCGCGCGGCCCCTGGCTATCCCTGCTGGCCGAAATCCTGAAACTGGCCGGGCCGCGCGCGGAGTTCCTGCGTCATTCCGAACGCCCCTGGAGCAGCGCCACCTTTTCCGGGGCACGCCATGGCGTCGCGCTCGCCTTTACCGGCAGCGAGGCCATCGCCGACGGCGAAAGGCTGATCGAGGCCCTGCCCGACCATGAGTTCACCATCCCCCGCCAGCTCGTCGCGGATGCCGCCGTGACCGAGACCGATCACCGCGCCGGGCCGCCGCCCTGCCTGACACTCGAACTGGAGCTGCTGATGCTGGAAGACTGCTGAATAGCGGCAAGCGGAAAGGGCAGGGCCTCGCAGCCCTGCCCTTTCCTTCAGAGCGCCAGCGAAAGCGCCTTTATCTCGGTATTGAGGATATGGTCGTTCTCGGAATAATCGACCGGACAATCGATCACATGAACCCCCGGCGCGTCGCGGCAATGAGCCAGCAGCTCCGCCAGATGCGCCGCGCTTTCCACGCGGTAGCCGTTGGCGCCGTAGCTCTCGGCATATTTCACGAAATCCGGGTTGCCGTAAGTCAGGCCGAAATCGGCAAACCCCATGTTAGCCTGCTTCCAGCGGATCATGCCATAGGCATTGTCGTTCAGGATCAGCACCGTGAGATTGAGCCCCAGGCGAACCGCGGTTTCCATCTCCTGACTGTTCATCATGAAGCCGCCGTCCCCGCAGACCGCGAAGATCTTGCGCCCCGGATAGACCATCGCGCTGGCCATGGCGGAGGGCAGGCCCGCGCCCATCGATGCCAGGGCATTGTCGAGCAGCACGGTCTTTGGCTTGCTCGCGCAGTAGCCCCGCGCGAACCAGAGCTTGTAGACGCCGTTGTCGAGACAGACGATCGCGTCGTCCGGCAGCGCCTCGCGCACTTGCCTAACGAGATGCGGCGGGAAGATCGGGAAGCGCTCGTCGGCGGCCAGCTTGTCGGTATGCGCGATCTCGGCCTTGCGGTAGCCGAGCATGGCCTCGAAGTTCCACTTGTCCGACGGCGTGATGGCTTCCTTGATCTGCCACACGGCATTGGCGATATCGCCGATCACTTCGATATGCGGGAAATAGACGGGGTCGACTTCCGCCGTCTTGGTGGAGACATGGATCACCACACGGTCATCGCGGGTGCCGTCGTTATGCATGAAGAACGGCGGCTTCTCGATCACGTCGTGCCCGATATTGACGATACAGTCGGCATCCTCGATCGCCCGGTGGACGAAATCGCCGGATGACAGCGCCGCGCAGCCCAGGAATCGGGGATGCCGCTCATCGATCACGCCTTTGCCGAGCTGGGTCGTGAGAAAGGGAATCCCGGTCTTCTCAACGAATTCGCCCAGCATCTTGCTGGTCATCTTGCGGTTGGCGCCGGCGCCGATCACCAGAACCGGCCGCCGCGCTTTCTGCATGGCCTCCACGGCCTGCGCGATCGATTTCCCGTCGGCGGTCGGGCGTCTCACCGTCGATCGGGCGATGGGCCGCGAATCGGTATATTCATCGGCAATGTCCTCCGGCAGCTCGATATGGGCCGCGCCGGGCTTTTCCTCCTCGGCAACACGGAAAGCTTCGCGCACGCGGCTGGGAATATTGTCCGAGCTTGCCATCTGGTGCGCATACTTGGTGATCGGCTGCATCATCGAGACGACGTCGAGGATCTGGAACCGGCCCTGCTTGGACTTTTTGATCGGCTTCTGCCCGGTGATCATCATCATCGGCATGCCGCCCAGCGTGGCATAGGCGGCTGCCGTGACGAAATTGGTCGCCCCCGGCCCCAGGGTGGAAAGGCAGACCCCGCCTTCCCGGTATGCCGCCCGTAAGTGGCCGCCATGAACCCCGCGCCCTGCTCGTGGCGCGTCAGGATCAATCTGATCTTCTTCGAGCGGGACAGGGAATCGAGGAAATCGAGATTTTCTTCGCCGGGAACGCCGAAGATGTACTCGACGCCCTCCGCTTCCAGGCATTCGACGAAAAGATCGGACGCCTTGCGCTTGTCGCTCTCTGCCATGTGCATCTTTCCCGAAACCGTTTCACTAGTTTCTCGGCAAATGTGGCGAGGATATCAATGGCCCGCATCTGGCCAAAGTGGTGGCCGGTTCAATACCCCTGCGCGAGATCGACCAGATGTTCGAGCGGTTCTCCGCTTGCGAAGCGTCGGAGATTGGAGAGAAACCGCGAAGATCCGCGCTCGAAAAGCGTATCCTGCGCGCGGCCTGAAAGATGCATCGAGATATGGATATTTTCGCGCGACCATAGCGGATGATCGGCCGGAAGCGGCTCCGGCTCGGTCACATCCAGGAAGGCGCCGCCGAGATGGCCCGAGTCGATGGCCGCCAGCAGCGCGTCCTGTTCGATCACCGTCCCCCGCGCGAAATTGACGAAGACCGCCCCCGGCTTCATCGCCGCGAACTCGGGCTCTGCGAACATCCGCTGGGTCTCGGGCGTGGAAGGAACCACGGCGATGACCCAGTCGAACCGGCCGAGTTCGGCCCGCCAATCGTCCGCGCCGAGATCCCCCGGACCCGGGCGGCGACGCACGCCGGTGACATCGGCGCCGAACACCCGCAGGATCTCGGCGATCCGCCCCCCGATTTCGCCCGCGCCGACCACCAGCACTTTCGAATCCAGAAGTTCGCGCTTCCCCGGAGGCTGCGCCAGCCACTCATGCCGATCCTGCGCGCGCACGACCTCGCGCCAGCCCTTGGCCACCGTGAGCATGCCCATGACCGCATATTCGGCCACCGACTGGGCATGTATTCCCGAGCCGTTGGTCAACTGGATGCCGCGCTCCGCCAGCAGCGAAAGGGGAAGCCAGTCCACGCCCGACGACAGCGCCATGTACCAGACCAGCCTGTCCGCTGCGGCGATGAACTTGGCAGCGACGGCAGGTGCGACCGGATCGAGCCATGCGACCTGCGCCAGCGGCGCGAGCTCCAGAAGCTGCTCCTCGCTCTCGAACCAGCGCGGTTCGATGCCTTCGGGCAGGCGCCCTTCCAGCAAGGCGCGCGACTTGGCGTTGATGATGACGATGGTCATGGGCGAGCTCCGAGAGATGTTCCGTTTCAGGGCTTTAACCCGTGATCGGGACGGTCCGTTGCCTTGGCAAGGCCTTCGAAGCTGCAGTTAATGCAAGACCAGTTGATGCAGGAGCGGTCCCGCGCCGCTCTCACCCTCAGCCCAGCTTCCATTCCCAGCCGAGCGGATCGCCGTCCATCGCTTCCACGCCTTTCGCCGCCAGTTCGTCCCGCAGGGCGTCGGAGGTGGCGAAGTCCTTCTCGGCGCGGGCAGCCTTGCGGCGGGCGAGCACGTCCTCGATTTCGGCCTCGGTGATTTCGGCGGCCTTGGGGCGAAGGCGCAAGTCGGCACGGCGCGTGCCGAAGAGGTCGAGGCCGAGCACCGCATCCATGCGCTCCACGACCGCCCGCTTGGCCGAGGCGTCCACCTTCTTGGCGGCCAGCACATCCTCCAGCGCGGTGAGCGCGACGGCCGTGTTGAGATCGTCCCCGATCGCTTTCTCGAACGTTTCGAGCATCGGCGCCAGCTTCGGGTGCCCCGCATCGCCCGCCTCGACGTCGCCCAGCCGCTCGACCACGATGATCATGCGCTTCAGGCGCACGAGCGCGGCGGCAAGGCCTTCCCACGAGAACTCAAGTTCCGAGCGGTAATGCGCCTGGAGGCACATCATGCGGTAGCCAAGCGGGTGGTAGCCCTTGTCGATCAGCAGTTGCAGGCGCAGGAATTCGCCTGAGGACTTGCTCATCTTGCCCGATCGTTCGACCAGAAAATTGTTGTGCATCCATACCTTGGCGCCCGAATTTGCGGGCACGTCGAGGCCGCATGCCTCTTCAGGCGCGCAGCAGAACGCCTGGTTCTGCGCGATCTCGTTGGGGTGGTGGATCTCGCGGTGGTCTATGCCGCCGGTGTGGATGTCGAAGGGGAAGCCCAGGAGGTCGCCCGACATGACCGAGCATTCGAGATGCCAGCCCGGCGCGCCCCTGCCCCAGGGCGAATCCCATTCCATCTGGCGTTTCTCGCCCGCCGGGGTCTTGCGCCAGATCGCGAAGTCCGCCGCATTGCGCTTGCCCTCGACCGCTTCGATGCGGCCCTCACCCTCATCCGTCACCGCCCGCGCAAGGCGGCCGTAATCGGAAACGGTGGAGACGTCGAAATAGAGACCGCTTTCCAATTCATAGCAGTGATTTGGCGCAATCTTCTCGGCAAATTCTATCATCTGCGGCACATAGTCGGTCGCGATCGACCACTTGGCCGGCTGGCGGATATTGAGCGCCTTGATGTCGGCCCAATAAGCCTGGGTGTAATGGGCGGCGATGTCCCAGATGGACTGGGACTGGGCCTTTGCCATCTTCTCCATCTTGTCCTCGCCCGCATCGGCGTCGTCGGTCAGATGGCCGACATCAGTGATGTTGATGACGTGGGTGAGTTTGTAACCTTTGTGGCTCAGCGTCCGGCCCAGGATGTCCGCAAAGACATAGGCGCGCATATTGCCGATATGGGGATAGTTGTAGACCGTCGGACCACAGCTGTAGACCCGCGCCTCGCCCTCGTGGACGGGCTGGAACGGTTCCAGTTGGCGGGTCAGGCTGTTGAACAGCGTCAGCGAAGATGCATCGGTCATAGGCGTCCGCGCATAAGCGGCTGGCCGAGGCGAGGTCAATCCTTCGCGGTTGCGGATAGAAGCCCGTCGTCCCGGACTTGATCCGGGACCGCTGGCAATTCTTCAGGCGACAGCTTCCGCCAGGGCGCCCAGCCGCGAGGTGAGTTGTTCATGGCCAGCGGTCCCGGATCAAATCCGGGACGACGGCATTCTCGAACCCTCACTCTTCCTCGAACAATCCCGCAAGCTGCTCGATCATCGTGCCGCCCAGTTGCTCGGCGTCCATGATCGTCACTGCGCGGCGGTAGTAGCGCGTCACGTCATGGCCGATGCCGATGGCGACGAGCTGGACCGGGCTCTTGGATTCGATCCATTCGATCACCCGGCGAAGGTGGGCTTCCAGATATCCGGCGGAGTTTACCGAGAGCGTCGAATCGTCCACCGGCGCGCCGTCGGAGATCACCATCATGATCCGCCGGTCCTCGGGCCGGGCGAGCATGCGGTTGTGCGCCCAAAGCAGGGCCTCGCCGTCGATGTTTTCCTTGAGCAGGCCTTCGCGCATCATCAGGCCCAGGTTCTTGCGCGCCCGGCGCCAGGGTTCGTCGGCCTTCTTGTAGATGATGTGGCGCAGGTCGTTGAGGCGGCCGGGGTGCTGCGGACGCCCGCTTGCCAGCCAGGATTCGCGGCTCTGCCCGCCCTTCCAGGCGCGTGTCGTGAAGCCGAGAATCTCCACCTTGACGCCGCAGCGCTCAAGCGTGCGGGCCAGCACGTCGGCGCTGATGGCAGCGATCGAGATGGGCCTGCCGCGCATGGAGCCCGAATTGTCCAGCAGCAGGGTGACGATGGTGTCCTTGAACTCCACGTCGCGCTCGACCTTGTAGGACAGCGACTGGCCGGGCGAGACAACGACGCGGGCAAGCCGCGCGGCATCGAGCAGCCCTTCTTCCTGATCGAAATCCCACGAACGGTTCTGCTGCGCCATGAGCCGGCGCTGAAGCCGATTGGCAAGCCGGGTGACGACGCCCTGAAGCCCCTTGAGCTGGGCGTCGAGATAGGCGCGGAGGCGCGTGAGTTCCTCATCGTCGCACAGCTCGGAAGCGACTACGACCTCGTCGTAGGCCTCGGTGAAGACCTTGTAGTCGAAGCTGTCGGGAATGTCGGTCCAGGGGCGGTTCGGACGGACGGGCATCATGCCCTCCTCGCCTTCCTGGCCCTCTTCGCCGTCTTCCATCTCGTCCGAGTTCTCGCCCTCGGCCTCGCTTTCGCCTTCGTCCTGGCCGCTCGAGGGCTCGGCGGCCATTTCGGTGGGCTGCTCTTCCTTGCCGCTTTCGTCGCCGCTCTCGTCTTCCTCGGTCTCCTCGTCGCCGTCCATGTCCTCGGCGTCTTCGGGCGGCTGTTCGATCTGCTCGGCCTGGGTCATCTCCAGATGCATGAGCATGTCGAGCGAGAGCTTCTGGAAGGCCTTCTGGTTTTCGATCGAATCAGCCAGGGCCTCGAAATCGTCGCCAGCCTTCGATTCGATCCAGCGGCGTACCATGTCGACGCCAAACTGGGCGGATTCCGGCACCGGCTGCCCGGTAAGCCGCTCGCGCAGCAGCAGCGCCAGCGCCGTCGGGATCGGCACGCCGTCCGGGCTGTCCGCGCGGGAGATCGGGTCCGAGGCGATGCGCGCTTCGAGCGAGGCGTCGAGATTGGCGCGCATGCCGTCATAGCTGTTCGCACCGAGCGCTTCGTAACGCACCGCCTCGACCGCGTCGTAACAGGCCCGTGCCGAGGGATCGGCCGGGGCGTTGCGCATGTGCAGGCGGGTATCGTGGTGGCGCAGCCGCAGCGCGAAACTGTCGGCATAGCCGCGCGCCTGCATCGCCGCATCGCGCGGAACCGAGCGCCCGGGCATCGGCACACGGAACGTCTGGCCGGTGGAGCTGGGGGCGTCGGCAGTCCAGTTGACCTCGACCTCGGCATCGTGCGCGATGGCGCGCGAGGCGCCGGTCAGGGCCAGCTTGAAGCGATCGACGGGAGTTTCTTCGGACATGGCACGCTCAATGGCGGCTTAGTCCGCCCGGTGCAAGCCGGGATGGCGCGTTGAAGGAGGCGCTGCAGAGAAGAAGGAGAAAACGTCGTCCCAGATGAGGTCCGGGACGACGGTATTCAGATCAGAGCGACTGGCCGGTCTTGGCCCAGTCGGCCATGAAGCCTTCGATGCCCTTGTCGGTGAGGACGTGCTTGACCAGGTTCTTGATCACGGCCGGCGGCATGGTCGCCACGTCGGCACCGATGCGGGCGCATTCGAGGACATGGACGGGATGGCGGATCGAGGCGGCGAGGATCTCGGTCTCGAAGGCGTAGTTGTCGTAGATCAGGCGGATGTCGCGGATCAGGTCCATGCCGTCGAAGCCGTTGTCGTCATGACGACCGACGAAGGGCGAGACGAAGCTGGCGCCGGCCTTGGCGGCCAGCAGGGCCTGGTTGGCCGAGAAGCACAGCGTGACGTTGACGAGCGTGCCGTCGGAAGTCAGCGCCTTGCAGGTCTTCAGACCGTCGATGGTGAGCGGCACCTTGATGCAGACGTTGTCGGCGATCTTGCGCAGGATTTCGGCCTCACGCATCATGCCTTCATGGTCGAGCGCGACGACTTCGGCGCTGACGGGGCCATCGGTGAGGCCGCAGATTTCCTTGGTGACTTCCAGGAAGTCACGGCCGGACTTGGCGATCAGCGAGGGGTTGGTGGTGACGCCGTCGAGCAGGCCGGTGGCGGCGAGTTCGGCGATGTCGTTGGTGTCGGCGGTGTCGACGAAGAACTTCATGGCGCGGTTCCTGTAGGTACGAGGCGGCGACGGGAACGCGGCGGCCCCGTCGATTCTGGCGCTCCCTATAGGGAAGCGCGCCCTTCCCCGCTACCCTCGCAAATCACCCCTGCTTCAGCGCGCCGATCAGCACGGCGTCGTTGGTTTCGGCAGGGTTCTGGCGGATATTCGCCTCCGCAGCGCCGATCTCGTACCAGATGCCGTTGTCGGCATCGAGCGCCAGCGCATGGGCGGTGTCCTGAACGGTCACGCCCTTGAGCGCAGCAATCGCCTGGTTGAGCGTGGTATCCTGCGCCTCGCGCATGGCGCGCTCGATTTCGGGGATCATGGCATTGACCAGGGCGGGGCCCATGGCGCGGCGCAGCAGCGTGGTGGCCGCCGTATTGCCGCCCTGCAGGACCGCCGCCGGATCGGGAATGGGAACGCTCTGGGCCGTGTTCAGCACCAGCGGCCCCGCCACGCGCGCACCCGGCGTTGCGTAGAGGTTGAGCTGGTATTGCAGCTTGTCGCGAAACGCCTTGGACTTCAGCACGCCGCTGGTGGTCCGCCCCGGACGGCCGAACAGCACCGGCAGCGGAATGCGCGCGACGGGGCTGGTCCAGAAACCTTCCGGCTGGCCGAGCCAGGCAAAGGCCTTTTCGGAGGACGTGCGCATCAGGCGGCGCACCGGATCGGCACTGGCCGAACGGCCCGTTCCGCCGCCCATGCTGCCTATCGCCGAGCAGGCGGGAAGCATCATCACGCCGGTGGCGAGAAGCCCCATCAAAACGCCGCGACGGCTCCAGTCGGCATCCATGTCCTGCGAATTATCCCCCATTCCCCAGCTTGCCATCATCAACTCCTTCACGCCCCCAGGCAGCAATGCCTATATGCAACCCACATGAAACGCGTCCGAATCCTTGTCTTCAACGCCGCGCTCGGCGTCCTCGACTACCGCGTCCCCGAGGGCATGGCGATAGAATTCGGATCCGTAGTGATTGCGCCTCTCGGCCCCCGGCAGGTCCTTGGCATCGTCTGGGAACCCGAACGCCTGAGCGCGCAGGACGTGCCGGAATCGAAGCTGCGGCCACTGCTCGAAGTGCTGCCGGTCCCGCCACTGCCCGAACGCCTGCGCCGCCTGATCGAATGGACCGCGGACTACTACTGCGCCTCGCTCTCTTCCGTGGCGCGCATGGCGCTCGGCAGCATGGCGGCGTTGCGCGGCGGCGGCACGACCACCGAATATCGTCTGACCGGCGCGGAACCGGCGCGCCTCACCCCGCAGCGCGCGGCGGCCCTCGATGCGCTTCAGGGCGAGCAGGCCTCGATCAAGGAACTGGCCGAGCTGGCTTCCGTCTCCGAGGGCGTGCTCCGCGGCATGGTCGGCGCGGGCCTGCTGGAACCGGTAGTGGTCGATCTCGACCGCCCCTATCCGCCTGCCCGACCCGAACATGCCCAGCCCATTCTTTCCGAAGGCCAGCAGGCCGCGGCCGATGTCTTCGTGGAGGCCGTCCGCGCGCGCAAGTTCGCGCCCTTCCTGCTCGACGGGGTGACCGGCTCCGGCAAGACCGAGACTTACTTCGAGGCGGTGGCCGAAGCCCTGCGGCTGGGGCGGCAGGTGCTGGTCCTGCTGCCCGAGATCGCCCTGACCGAGAACTTCCTGCGCCGCTTCGAGCACCGCTTCGGCGTGGCGCCGATCCTCTGGCATTCCTCGCTCAAGTCCAGCGAGCGCCGCCGCGCCTGGCGCGCGATCGTGGCCGGTCAGGCGCAAGTGGTGGTCGGCGCGCGCTCGGCCCTGTTCCTGCCTTACGCGAAGCTGGGGTTGATCGTGGTCGACGAGGCGCACGAGATATCCTTCAAGCAGGACGACGGCGTGCGCTACAATGCCCGCGACGTGGCCGTGATGCGGGCCAAGTTCGAAGCGATCCCGGTCGTGCTGGCCAGCGCCACCCCGGCGCTCGAATCGATGCAGCTGGCTGAAGCCGGCGTCTATCGCAAGATCGACCTGCCCGCGCGTTTCGGCGGTGCCCAGCTGCCGGACATCCAGATCCTGGACTTGCGCCAGGAGCCGCCCGAGCGCGGCAAATGGCTTGCCCCGCGTCTCGTCGAGGAAATGAAGGCACGGCTGGCGCGCGGCGAACAGTCGCTGCTGTTCCTCAACCGAAGGGGCTATGCGCCGCTGACGCTCTGCCGCCACTGCGGCTACCGTTTCCAGTGCCCGAACTGCACGGCCTGGCTGGTCGAGCACCGCTTCTCGCAGCGCCTCGCCTGTCATCACTGCGGCCATGAAGTGCCGGTGCCGGATGCCTGCCCGGAATGCGGCACCGGCGATTGCCTCGTCGCCTGCGGCCCCGGCGTCGAGCGAATCGCCGACGAAGTGGCGGAAGTCCTTCCCGAAGCCCGCGTCGCGCTGGTGACCTCGGACACCATGAACACCGCCGAGGCCGTCGGCGAATTCGTCGCCAAGGCCGAAGGCAAGGCGATCGACGTGATCGTCGGCACCCAGCTCGTCACCAAGGGCTATCACTTCCCCGACCTCACGCTGGTGGGCGTGGTCGATGCCGATCTCGGGCTGGAAGGCGGAGACTTGCGCGCGGCGGAGCGCACCTATCAGCAGGTTGCGCAGGTCGCGGGCCGCGCCGGCCGCGGCGAAAAGCCCGGCGAAGTGCTGATCCAGACGCGCCATCCCGAAGCCTCGGTCATTTCCGCGCTCGCCGCCGGAGATCGCGACGCCTTCTACGCCGCCGAGACCGAAGCCCGGCGCGACGCCGGAGCGCCACCGTTCGGGCGCTGGGCGGCGATCATCGTCTCCTCGGAAGACCAGGCCGAAGCCAAGGCCGCGGCTCGCGCCATCGGCGGCACCGCGCCCAACCATCCCGACATGCTGGTGCTCGGCCCTGCCCCCGCCCCGCTCTCGCTACTGCGGGGCCGCCACCGCTTTCGCCTGCTGATCAATGCCCGGCGCTCGGCGGAATTGCAGAAGACCCTGCGCGAGTGGCTGGAACCGCTTCAGTTCCCCCGCGGGGTCAGGGTGAACATCGACATTGACCCTTATTCGTTCGTGTGAATCGGATAGGAATGATCGTCGTCCCGGACGACGGCAGGTTCACCCCTGTTCGCGCTTCAGCAGTTCCCGCTTGATCGCCTCGCCATAGGCATAGCCGCCGATCGTGCCGTCGGAACGGACCACACGGTGACAGGGGATCAGCACCGCCACGTTGTTCGCGCCATTGGCCGATCCTGCCGCACGTACCGCGCCGGGCTTGCCGACCGCCGCCGCGATCTGCGCGTAGCTGCGGGTCTCGCCCGGAGGAATGCGCTGCAACTCGCGCCAGACCGCTTCCTGAAAGGCCGTTCCCTGCACGTCCAGCGGGATCACCCGCGACTGCCCCGGCTGCTCCACCGCCGCCACGACGCTTCCGAGCAGGCTCTCGAACGCCGCACCGCCCTCGATCAGTTCGGCCTTGGGAAACCGCGCGGCAAGCTCTTCGCGCCCTTCGTCGAACGAGAGACGGCAAACGCCCTTGCCAGTCGCCGCGACCAGCATCCTGCCCAGGCTGGTCGCCACCACCGCCCAGTGGATCGTCGCGCCGCGCCCGCCGTCGCGCCAGGCGGAAGGGGCCATCCCCAACCTGCCCTCGCTGGCCTCGTAGAACCGGGAACTCGCGCCGAACCCGGCCTCGTAGATCGCCTCGGTCACGCTGGCGCCGCCGCTCATTGCATCCCCGGCCCGCTCCACGCGCCGCGCCCGGACATATTTGGACGGGGAAAGCCCGACGGAACGCTTGAACACACGCTGGAAGTGCGATGGACTATAGCCGACGGCTTCCGCGAGATCGGCCAGGCCCGGCAGCTTCTCCTCATCCGAATCCAGCATCCGCAGCGCCGCAGCCACGGCTTCCTCGTCGCGCGAGACGTCGTTGGGACGGCAGCGCAGGCAGGCCCGCAAGCCGAACCGCTCCGCCGCGCCTGCATCGCCGAAGAAGCGCACGTTCTCCCGCCGGGGATGCCGCGCCGAGCAGGACGGACGGCAATAGATGCCGGTGGTGAGCACGCCGGTGACGAAGCGGCCGTCGAAGGTGCGGTCGCGCGACTGGACCGCCTGCCAGGCGCGATCGTCGCTTACGCCGCTTTCGTTCCCGCTCCCGTTCCCGCTCACAGCCGCTCTCCATCTTCCGCCTTGCGGGATCCTCGGACTCCCCCCGCCGCTATATATCGCATGGGCGGTCCCGAGGGGACCGGCCTCATCGCTGATTCGATAAGTCATGGCAAACTCCGCTCAATCGTGTGTCCCGATCTTGCAGCCGCCGTCCGGGCGATACTTCCCGCCCTTTGCTTTTAAAGCGCTTTCCCTGTCGTTGTCCCCAGCCTGCCTCCCGCAGCTTGCATCATGACACTATCGTCGCTATGCGCGCCCCGTCTGCGGGCCGGGGGGCACGTCATTGTCGTGCGCCCCAAAGTGTCCCAGCCCACCCGATGTAAGGATAGGACACGCGTGGAGAATTCCGGCGGCATCAAGGCCAGCTTGCAAGGACGCTACGCTTCGGCGCTGTTTGATCTTGCCAGCGAGAACGGCACCGTAACGACGGTCGAATCCGACCTCGAGAAGATCGGCCTCGCCATTCGCGAAAGCGGCGACCTGGGCGAACTGATTCGCAATCCCGAAGTCAGCCGCCAGGCTGCCGGCAAGGCGATCGAAGCCGTTGCCGACGTGCTCGGCCTGGCGCTGCTCACCAAGAACTTCCTGGGCGTGCTCGCGGCCAACCGCCGCCTCTTCGCCCTGCCCGAGATCATCCGCGCCTTCGCCTCGATCGCTGCCGCCCAGCGCGGCGAATCGACCGCCGAAGTCACGTCCGCACACGCGCTGACCGACCAGCAGGTCGAGGAACTGCGCCAGAAGCTGGAACTGCGCGAGGGCCGCAAGGTCAAGGTCAGGACCAGCGTCGACCCCGACCTGCTCGGCGGCCTCGTCGTCACCATCGGGTCCAAGCGCATCGACAGCTCGATCCGCACTCGTCTCAATTCGCTCGCCCAGGCCATGAAGGGCTAAGAAAGGCAGAACAATGGATATCCGCGCAGCAGAAATCTCGAAGGTCATCAAGGACCAGATCGCCAGCTTCGGCACCGAAGCCCAGGTTTCCGAAGTCGGCTCGGTTCTGTCGGTCGGTGACGGCATCGCCCGCATCCACGGCCTCGACAAGGTCCAGGCCGGCGAAATGGTCGAGTTCGCCAACGGCGTTCAGGGCATGGCGCTCAACCTCGAAGCCGACAACGTCGGCGTCGTGATCTTCGGCTCGGACGCCGAAATCCGCGAGGGCGACAGCGTCAAGCGCACCAACACCATCGTCGACGTTCCCGTCGGCAAGGGCCTGCTCGGCCGCGTGGTGGACGCTCTCGGCAACCCGATCGACGGCAAGGGCCCGATCGTCACCGAACAGCGCGCCCGCGTCGAAGCCAAGGCGCCCGGCATCATCCCGCGCAAGTCGGTTCACGAACCCGTGCAGACCGGCCTCAAGGCGATCGACGCCCTCGTTCCCGTCGGCCGCGGCCAGCGCGAGCTGATCATCGGTGACCGCCAGACCGGCAAGACCGCCGTCGCCATCGACACCTTCATCAACCAGAAGGAAGCGAACCAGGGCGACGACGAAGGCAAGAAGCTCTACTGCATCTACGTCGCCGTCGGCCAGAAGCGCTCGACCGTCGCGCAGATCGTGCGCCAGCTCGAAGAGAACGGCGCGATGGAATACTCCATCGTCATCGCCGCCACCGCTTCCGAGCCCGCGCCGCTGCAGTACCTCGCGCCCTACACCGGCGCCGCGATGGGCGAATTCTTCCGCGACAACGGCATGCACGCCGTGATCGTGTATGACGACCTTTCCAAGCAGGCCGTCGCCTACCGCCAGATGTCGCTGCTGCTGCGTCGTCCTCCGGGCCGCGAAGCCTACCCGGGCGACGTGTTCTATCTCCACAGCCGCCTGCTCGAGCGCGCCGCGAAGATGAACGACGAAAACGGCGCCGGTTCGCTGACCGCCCTGCCGATCATCGAAACCCAGGCGGGCGACGTCTCGGCCTACATCCCGACCAACGTGATCTCGATCACCGACGGCCAGATCTTCCTTGAAACCGGCCTGTTCTACCAGGGCATCCGTCCGGCCATCAACGTCGGTCTGTCGGTCTCGCGCGTCGGCGGCTCGGCCCAGACCAAGGCGATGAAGAAGGTTGCCGGCTCGATCAAGCTGGAGCTGGCGCAGTACCGCGAAATGGCGGCCTTCGCCCAGTTCGGTTCGGACCTCGACGCCTCGACCCAGAAGCTCCTCAACCGCGGTGCGCGCCTGACCGAACTGCTCAAGCAGAAGCAGTTCTCGCCGCTGAAGTTCGAAGAGCAGACCGTTTCGATCTTCGCCGGCACCAACGGCTACCTCGATGCCCTGCCGGTTTCGAAGGTCACCGAGTACGAAGCCGAAATGCTCGACTTCATGCACGAAAAGCATGCCGACGTCCTCGCGCTGATCCGCACGACCAAGGACTTCGGCGACGAAGCCAAGAGCAAGACCAAGGCCGCGCTCGACGCTTTCGCCAAGCAGTTCGCCTGATCTGGGCCGCCCCGGCGCAAGCCGGGGTTCGCTCTCGGCCAGGCCCAGCTTGGTTGCAAAAGATCCCAGCTTCGCTGGGATGACGAATGGAGAAAATTGAGTGGCTTCGCTCAAGGAACTCAAGGGCCGCATCAACTCGGTCAAGTCGACCCAGAAGATCACTAAGGCCAAGCAGATGGTCGCCGCGGCCAAGCTGCGCAAGGCGCAGGCCGCTGCCGAATCGGCACGCCCCTACGCTGCGCGTCTGGCCGAAGTGATGGGCTCGCTCGCGAGCAAGATCACGGTCAGCGAGAACAGCCCCAAGCTGCTCGCCGGCACCGGTAGCGACAAGGTGCATCTGCTCGTCGTCGCCAACTCGGACAAGGGTCTGTGCGGCGCGTTCAACTCGAACATCGTCAAGGCTGCGCGCCTCAAGGCGAAGGAACTGGAAGCGCAGGGCAAGACCGTCCTGTTCTACCTCGTCGGCCGCAAGGGCCGCGCGGCGCTGCGCCGCGAGTTCCCGAAGCAGATCGCGCACATGTTCGACACCACCGACGTGCGTGACCCCGGCTTCGACGAAGCCGAACGCATCGCCAACGAACTGGTCGCCCTCTACGAGGCCGGCAAGTTCGACGTCGCGCATCTGTTCTACTCGAAGTTCCGCTCGGCGCTGCTTCAGGAACCGACCGACCAGCAGATCATCCCCGTTCCCGCGCCCAAGGCGGTCACGGCCACCGCCGGTGCGGACGCCGTGACCGAATACGAGCCGGAAGAAGAGGAAATCCTCGCCGCGCTGCTGCCGCGCTACTTGCGCACGCAGCTCTTCGGTGCCCTCCTGGAAAACGCCGCCTCGGAACAGGGTGCGTCGATGACCGCGATGGACAACGCGACGCGCAACGCGGGCGACCTGATCAAGAAGCTGACCATCCAGTACAACCGCAGCCGCCAGGCCGCGATCACGACTGAACTCGTTGAAATCATTGCTGGCGCGGAAGCGCTGTAAGTAACCGCAGGCAAGGAAACCAAAATGGCCACCGCACCCGTGCTAAACCAGACTGCCACTGGCAAGATCAGCCAGATCATCGGCGCCGTCGTCGACGTCACCTTCGAAGGCGAACTGCCGGCGATCCTCACCGCGCTCGAAACCGAGAACAACGGCCAGAAGCTGGTTCTCGAAGTCGCGCAGCACCTTGGTGAGAACACCGTCCGCACCATCGCCATGGACGGCACCGATGGCCTGACCCGTGGGCAGCCCGTTGCCAACACCGGCAAGCAGATCTCGGTCCCCGTCGGCCCGAAGACCCTCGGCCGCATCATGAACGTCGTCGGCGACCCGATCGACGAGCGTGGTCCCGTCGGTTCGGACATGTTCGCCCCGATCCACGCCGAAGCCCCGGCCTTCATCGACCAGTCGACCGAAGCCTCGATCCTGGTCACCGGCATCAAGGTCATCGACCTTCTCGCCCCTTACGCCAAGGGCGGCAAGATCGGCCTGTTCGGCGGCGCCGGCGTGGGCAAGACGGTTCTCATCCAGGAACTGATCAACAACATCGCCAAGGGCCACGGCGGCGTCTCGGTCTTCGCGGGCGTCGGTGAACGTACCCGTGAAGGCAACGACCTCTACCACGAGTTCCTCGACGCCGGCGTTATCGCCAAGGACGCCGAAGGCAACGCCACCTCGGACGGTTCGAAGGTCGCGCTCGTGTTCGGCCAGATGAACGAACCGCCGGGCGCCCGTGCCCGCGTCGCGCTCTCGGGTCTGACCATGGCCGAGTACTTCCGTGACCAGGAAGGCCAGGACGTTCTGTTCTTCGTCGACAACATCTTCCGCTTCACCCAGGCGGGCGCGGAAGTGTCGGCTCTGCTCGGCCGTATTCCTTCGGCCGTGGGCTACCAGCCGACCCTCGCCACCGACATGGGCGCGCTGCAGGAACGCATCACCTCGACCACCAAGGGTTCGATCACCTCGGTCCAGGCGATCTACGTCCCCGCAGACGACCTTACCGACCCGGCACCGGCTGCTTCGTTCGCGCACCTTGACGCGACGACCACGCTGAACCGTGCCATCTCGGAACTGGGCATCTACCCGGCCGTCGACCCGCTCGACTCGACCTCGCGCGTTCTCGAACCCCGCGTCGTCGGCGCCGAGCACTACGAGACCGCCCGCCGCGTCCAGGAAACCCTGCAGAAGTACAAGTCGCTTCAGGACATCATCGCGATCCTGGGCATGGACGAGCTTTCGGAAGAAGATAAGCTCACCGTCGCCCGCGCCCGCAAGATCCAGAAGTTCCTGTCGCAACCGTTCCACGTCGCGGAAGTCTTCACCGGCATCTCGGGCAAGTTTGTCCAGCTCGAAGACACCGTGAAGTCGTTCAAGGCCGTCGTCGAAGGCGAATACGACCACCTTCCCGAAGCAGCCTTCTACATGGTCGGCGGCATCGACGAAGCGGTCGAAAAGGCCAAGAAGCTGGCCGAAGAGGCGTAATCGATCATGGCTCTGCACTTCGAACTCGTCACGCCGGCCAAGCTCGTCCGCTCGGAAGACGTCCACATGGTGGTCGTCCCCGGCACCGAAGGCGAGTTCGGCGTGCTGGAGGGCCACGCGCCCTTCATGTCGACGATCGCCGACGGCGCGCTGAAGGTCTACAAGACCGACGGCGCCGCCCCGGAAGAAATCCGCATCACCGGCGGCTTCGCCGAAGTGGGCGACAAGGGCCTGACCGTGCTTGCGGAGCATGTTGGCTGATGATCGGCTGACACCTTTCAGGTTCAGGAAAAGAAAAGGCCGCCCTAATCGGGGCGGCCTTTTTCGTTGGAGGTCATGGCCTCGTGTCAGCTTTGTTTGTCGCGGGAACGTTGCAGCGCCGCTTTGCTACGCAGCATGATCCAGGGAACATGGCCGGTGTCATAACGGCTGCGGAGCGCCCTCGGGAAGAACGGCGGCATGTGATCGCCAACGATCAGGATATCGGCTTCGGGAAAATCGGCCTTCATCACTTCCTGAACGATGGCATCGGCAAGACGCTTCTGCAGCATGTAGGACCGGCAGAGCATCGGGAAGTCCCGGTTCCAATCCGGGTCGGAAACGCGGCAATCCTCGGTCCGCAGCGAAGAATCCTCGGGCACCGGCAGATGGCTGTTGAGCGTGAGCCAGTAGATCAGATTGCGCTGGTTCCCCGACTTGCGCAGCCGGTCACCGATCAGAGCTGGAATGTCCGGGTCGCAGGCGCCTGCAAATACGCCGCCGCAGCGGCGCGCATCCAGTTCGAGCAGCTCCGGCAGGAAAAGACGGTCCTGAAAGCCCAATTTGGGATACCAGGCGTGGCGCTCGAAGAAGTCCGAAGTGAAGCTGTGGATGGCCGTCGTATGGAAGCCGGCGTCACGGAAACTGGCCGGAAGACAGTGCGAACCGTCGAAATCGAAGCTCTCGTAATCGGCCCAGACCGAACACAGTTCCCGGAGTTCTGCATTGGTGGTGGAACCGAAATAGGCGCTCGTACCGCGGCTGACCTGATAACGGGCGGACCAGCGCTGCGCGCCCCAGGCCGCATCGAACAGCGCCCGGTCGTGCGGGTTATTTGGCTCACCCAGCGACTCGACCAAGATGACGATCAGATTGCGCGCCGATACGGAGTCGGGTGCGAGGCGGTTCTGCCCGATGGCGGAATCGATGGGTGTGCCCGCTGGCGCGCTCATCTTGTACGATCCGCGCGTCCCCGCCGTGGCAGCGCCATCCACGAGGATGAAGAACCCCACGAATGCAAGGCCAACAAGCTTCTGGTCGAAGGTGGAAAGACGCGGCGTGCGCGGGCCGAAGGCTATGGCAAGTCCAAGAGCCAGGATCATGACCACGATCGCCAGGACATATTCCGGCGATTTCGACAGATCGAGTTCCGTCAGGAACTGGAGCGACGAAAAAATGGTCATCGCATTCAGGTTGAACGAGATGGCCACATACATCATCGCCGCGAGCAGAAAGCAGATCACGATTCCGATCCGCTTCAGCCAGGTGCTTTCGAAATGACAGAAGCCGATGGCCAGAAGCCCGCATACCGCAATCGGAAACGCCGCCTGAGGCCCACCGATCGGCCACATCGCGATTGCGCCGATATTGGGAATGATCACCCACCAGAACGCAAACGGCAGCGAAAAACTTCGAAACAGAGTGAATTTGAACATCAGCCCCCCAAAGTCCATGGCGGGCAAGTGACTGAAAGCCCCCTGTTCGCCGTTCGCGCCTTGGTTAGCCACGCATGGTTAACAGCCGACTAAGCGAAATCGCGCAGGCTCTGTCCCAGCCACTGTCCATTAGTAAGTTATCAAAGTTTCAACCTTAATCCTGCGCCCATTCGCTGGCCTGTCGCCATTTGACGATGCTCCGGCGCTGAAAGGGTTGATGAAGAAATGACGGCATTCGGGCGACGTGGCGGGATGGGCGGACTGGGCCAGGGAGCCCGGCCTGCGTTCGGCGTGGCCAAGCCGCTGAAGGTCGGCGGAGATGTCGCCGCCGCGCCTGTTCCCGGCGATCCCTTCCCCCTCCCCGCCCCGGAACCGGCGGCGCCGCAGAACTTGCGCGACGATGCCATGTCGCGCCTCGCGGATCGCGCCAATGCCGTTCACGACGGTCAGTCGGAGCAGAGCGGCTTCGAAGCCTCGATCCACAAGATCAAGGAGCAGGTGCTTCCCCGCCTGCTCGAACGCGTCGACCCCGAAGCTGCCGCCACGCTGACCAAGGACGAGTTGTCCGAGGAATTCCGCCCGATCATCATGGAGGTCCTTGCCGAACTCAAGATCACCTTCAACCGCCGCGAACAGTTCGCGCTGGAGAAAGTGCTGATCGACGAGTTGCTCGGCTTCGGACCGCTGGAAGAGCTGCTGAACGATCCCGACATCTCTGACATCATGGTCAACGGCCCGAACCAGACCTACATCGAGAAGAAGGGCCGCCTGCAGCTGGCCCCCACCAAGTTCCGCGACGAGCAGCACTTGTTCCAGATCGCCCAGCGCATCGTCAACCAGGTCGGCCGCCGCGTCGACCAGACGACGCCGCTGGCCGACGCCCGCCTCAAGGACGGCAGCCGCGTCAACGTGATCGTGCCGCCGCTAAGCCTCCGCGGCACCGCCATCTCGATCCGCAAGTTCTCCGAGAAGCCGATCACCATCGACATGCTCAAGGACTTCGGCTCGATGAGCGACAAGATGGCCACGGCCCTCAAGATCGCGGGCGCCTGCCGCATGAACGTCGTGATCTCGGGCGGCACGGGCTCGGGCAAGACGACCATGCTCAATGCCCTTTCGAAAATGATCGATCCGGGCGAGCGCGTGCTGACCATCGAGGACGCTGCCGAACTCCGCCTGCAGCAGCCGCACTGGCTGCCGCTGGAAACCCGCCCGCCAAACCTCGAAGGCCAGGGCGCGATCACCATCGGCGACCTCGTGAAAAACGCCCTGCGTATGCGCCCGGACCGCATCATCCTGGGCGAAATCCGCGGTGCCGAATGCTTCGACCTGCTCGCCGCCATGAACACCGGCCACGACGGCTCGATGTGTACGCTCCACGCCAACAGCCCGCGGGAATGCCTGGGCCGTATGGAGAACATGATCCTGATGGGCGACATCAAGATTCCCAAGGAAGCCATCAGCCGCCAGATCGCCGAGTCGGTGGACATCATCGTGCAGGTGAAGCGCCTGCGCGACGGTTCGCGCCGCACCACCAACATCACCGAAGTGATCGGCATGGAAGGCGACGTGATCGTCACCCAGGAACTCTTCAAGTTCGAATATCTGGACGAGACCGATGACGGCAAGATCATCGGCGAATACCGCAGCTCGGGCCTGCGCCCCTACACGCTGGAAAAGGCCCGCCAGTTCGGGTTCGACCAGGCATTCCTGGAAGCCTGTCTCTGACCCGGCGCTTATTTATCCCCTGAACAGGTGCCTGCCCGCCACGCCGAGCAGCAGCACCGCCGCCATCAGGGCAAAGAAGAACACCGTCGTCCAGGGCATGAAGCCCACCCGGTCGAGATCCCGGCGCTTCATCCGGCGCCGATCGCCGATCCAGGCGACCATCGCCAGCATGGCCGCGATGGTTCCGGTCACGGCCATGATCTTGTCGGATTCGCTCATGAGCGGCCATTGCCGCCTTATCGCGCCCAGCGAAAGCCCGGTCAGCAGTGTGACCGAAAAGTTTCAGCGAAACCGTCAGCGAAAGCGTCTTGGGAACCGCAAGCCCGACCGGGAGTTGCCTCCAACGATCCCGGTCGCATGGCCGGGAAGTCGCAAGAAAGGAACCAAACCATGGTCAAGAAACTCGTTCTCGCGCTCGTCGCAGGCGGCATCGTATTTTCCGCCGCGGCCTGCAACACCGTGAAGGGTGCGGGCCAGGACATCGAGTCGGTCGGCAAGGCCGGCGACGACGCCATCAACCAGTAATAGTGCTCTCCGGCCAAAGCGGCGCAGTGCCGCTTTGGTCAGCCGGGTATTCCCCGCTACGATCATGCGCTTCCACTCCTCTTCAGGATGGATTAGCGACGGGTAGAGACGTTCATTTCGACCGTCGTTCTTGAAAGGGTGAAGCAGTCATGATCAGGAGAGCGCTCCTGGCTCTTGCAGTATCCGGCATCGTGCTCGGCGCGGCGGCCTGCAATACCGTGCGCGGGGTAGGCCAGGATATCGAATCCGCCGCCAACGCGGTCGATAACGCCACCTGACCGGGGCATAACACCAAGGCGCGGAGCCGGATGGGTTCCGCGCCTTGATCGTTGGTCAGCTATCGAAGTTGATCAGCTATCGAAGTTGATCAGCTATCGAAAATGTGATCGGCCACCATGGCCCGCGCCCGGCGCCAGAGGACCAGGCGGCTCATCACCACCATGCCCAGCACGAGGCCCAGCATGGCATCCGTCATCAGCAGGGCCTTTGCGGCTTCCGGCCCCGCCCCTACCGTCATCCCGCCCGGCAGGATCATGCGCCGCGCTGCGAAGACTACCAGCACAAGAATGAGCGCGAGAGGGGACTGGCGCATCATCACCCGCGCCTCGGCACCCTCGCCTTCGACGTGCAGGCGCATGAGCCGCGAACGCTGCATGCCGATGCCGCCGCCTATCGCGAACCCGGCGACCAGGGCCACCCAACCGGGAAGGCTGGGCGGCATCCCGTAAAGCGCGAGGCTGATCGCCGCCGTGACGATCAGCGGCGCTACCCATAGCAGGGGGAGACGGAGCGGCCTGGCCTTTTCAAGGCTGCGGAACCGCCAGGCCATTACCCCGGCGAATATCAGCAGCGGCAGCCAGCCCGCATATCCGTTTCCCCCCATATGTTCAGCTTCCCCCGATCTCGCTCAGCGAGGGCGTCCCCGGCTCACCCGGCGTGCCCTGCCACACGAGCACAGGCTTGCGCGCGGCCAGCGTTTCGTCAAGCCGGCGACGCGGTGCGAAGTGCGGTGCGCTGTGGAGGCTCTGGTCGCCGTCCTTGGCGCGCTGGGCAAGGCTGCGCAGCGAACCGATGAAGCGATCGAGGCCGGCCTTGCTTTCCGTCTCGGTCGGCTCGACCAGCATTGCGCCCTTCACCACCAGCGGGAAGTAGACCGTCATCGGGTGGAAGCCCTCGTCGATCAGACCCTTGGCGATGTCTAGCGTGGAGAAGCCCTCGGCCAGCCCTGCATCGCTGAACAGCGCCTCGTGCATGCACGGGCCGCTCTTGGCGAAGGGTGCCGGCAGCAGATCCTCGCATGAACGCAGGACGTAGTTGGCGTTGAGCACCGCGTCCTCGGCCACCTGACGCAGTCCGTCTGCGCCGTGGCTGAGGATGTAGGTCAGCGCGCGGGTGAACATACCCATCTGGCCGTGGAAGGCGACCATGCGGCCGAATGCCTGCGCATGGCCCTCGCCCGCGTTTTCCTCTTCGACGAGGTGGACGCGTCCATCTTCACCGCGGCTGACGAAGGGCAGCGGCGCGAACGGCGCCAGCGCCTCGGACAGCACGACCGGGCCGGCACCGGGGCCGCCACCGCCGTGCGGGGTGGAGAAGGTCTTGTGCAGGTTGATGTGCATGGCATCGACGCCGAGGTCACCGGGGCGCACCTTGCCGACGATGGCGTTGAAGTTCGCGCCGTCGCAGTAGACATAACCGCCGGCTGCGTGGACCGCGTCGCCAATCGCCTTCATCTCCGGCTCGAACAGGCCGCAGGTGTTGGGGTTGGTGATCATCACACCGGCCACGTTCGGGCCCAGCTTGGCCTTCAGCGCCTCGACATCGACGCGGCCTTCCGGCGTTGCCGGGATCGACTGCACCTTGAAGCCCGCGAACGCTGCCGTCGCCGGGTTGGTGCCGTGGGCGCTCTCAGGCACCAACACGACGTCGCGCTTCTCACCGCGTGCATCGAGCGCGGCGCGGATGCAGAGCAGGCCGCAAAGCTCGCCGTGCGCACCGGCCTTGGGGCTCATCGCCACGGAGGCCATGCCGGTCAGCGTGATCAGCCAGTCGGCCAGCTGCTCGATCACTTCCAGAGCGCCCTCGACCGTCTTCTGCGGCTGGAGCGGGTGAACGTCGGCAAAGCCCGGCAGACGAGCCATCTTCTCGTTCAGGCGCGGGTTGTGCTTCATCGTACACGAACCGAGGGGGAACGGCCCGAGGTCGATCGCGTAGTTCTGGCGCGACAGGCGGGTGTAGTGGCGTACGGTTTCAGGCTCGGTCAGGCCGGGCAGCGCCGGAGCCGACTTGCGCAGGAACTTCGACAGGCCCGCAGCCGCCGGACGGCTGGGCTTGTCGAGATCGACGCCGCACTTCTCGGAAGAGCCGAGTTCGAAGCTGAGCGCTTCTTCCAGCATCAGGCCATAGTCGCCCGAGGCGGTCTTGAAGCCAGCGCCCTCACCGGCTTCACCCATCTGAGGGCGCCAGCCGCTTGCGTTTACCGCGTTCATGCCAGCACTCCTTCAAGCTCACGAGCGAATGTTTCGATATCCTCGTCGGTCACGGTCTCGGTCGCCGTCACCAGCAGGCCATTGTGGAGATCGCTTTCCTCGGGGAACAGGCGGCCGAGCGAAACGCCGCCCAGCACCTTGCGGTCGGCCAGTTCGCGAACGACTTCACGCGCATCGCGCGGGAGCACCAGCGTGGCCTCGTTGAAGTAGGCGTCGTTCAGCACCTTCACGCCCGGCACCTTGGCCAGACGCTCGATCATGGCCTGCGCCTTGTCGTGGTTCACGGCGGCAAGCTGAGCCAGGCCTTCACCGCCCAGGAGGGTCAGGTGAATGCTGAAGGCCAGCGCGCAGAGGCCGGAGTTGGTGCAGATGTTGCTGGTCGCCTTCTCGCGGCGGATGTGCTGTTCGCGCGTGGAGAGCGTCAGCACGAAGCCGCGCTTGCCCTCGGCATCCACGGTCTGGCCGCAGAGACGGCCCGGCATCTGGCGCACGAACTTCTCGCGGCAGCCGAACAGGCCGAGGTACGGACCGCCGAACTGGAGGCCGACGCCGATCGACTGGCCTTCGCCCACGACGATATCGGCACCCAGCGCGCCCGGCGCCTCGATCATGCCCAGCGCAACCGGCTCGGTGACGACGGCGATCAGCAGTGCGCCCTTTGCGTGCGCGGCATCGGCAATCGCAGCCAGATCGGGAATGCGGCCCATCACGTCCGGATACTGGACGACGACGCAGGAGGTCTTGTCGTCGATCGCGGCGATCACGGCGGCGTCATCGGCCTGCGGCACGAGCTGCGCCCTCAGCGAGACGATGTCGTCTTCGGTGAACTTGGCCATCGTGCGCACCACTTCGGCGTAGTGCGGGTGCAGGCCGCTGGACAGCACCGCGCGGTCCTTGCGGGTGATGCGGCTGGCCATCAGGATGGCTTCCCAGCACGCGGTCGAACCGTCGTACATGGATGCATTGGCAATATCGGTCCCGAACAGGCGTGCGACCTGCGTCTGGAACTCGAACAGCACCTGCAGCGTGCCCTGCGCGATTTCCGGCTGGTATGGCGTGTAGGCAGTCAGGAACTCGCCGCGCTGGATCAGGTGATCGACCGAGGCGGGGACGTGATGGCGATAGGCACCGGCGCCGATGAAGAACGGCGCGGTGCCTGCCGAAAGGTTCTTGGCCGCAAGCGCGGACATGTGCCGCTCCACCGCCATTTCGCTGGCGTGGGCGGGCAGCCCCTCGATAGGGCCGGAAAGCCGGGCCTCGGCGGGCACGTCGACGAACAGATCGTCAACCGTGTCGGCACCGATGACGCCGAGCATTTCGGCGCGATCGGCGGGAGTCAGGGGCAGGTAGCGCAAGCGGCGATACTCCGTGAATTATATCGGTAAATCAGAGGCTTTCGACGTACTGCTTGTAAGCAGACTCATCCATCAGCGCTTCCAGTTCCGAAGCGTCCGACAGAGTGACGCGGAACAGCCAGCCGCCGGTTTCGGCCTGGGTGTTGACCAGTTCCGGCTCATCGGTCAGCGCGCCGTTGGCTTCGGCGATCGTGCCCGAAACCGGCGTGTAGACGTCCGAAGCGGCCTTCACCGAATCCACCACGGCAACGGAATCGCCCTTGCCGAAGGTCGCACCGGCTTCCGGCAGATCGACGAAGGTGATGTCGCCAAGCTGGCCCTGTGCGTAGTCGGTGATGCCCACGGTGCCGAGGTCGCCCTCGATTTCGATCCACTCGTGTTCCTGCGAGAAATAACGGGTCATGGGTAGGTATCCTCAGCGGTGATAGCGGTTGGGGACGAAGGGCATGGCCGCGACTGTGGCGTCGAGCTTCTTGCCCCGCAATTCGATGGAAAGGGCCGTGCCGTCCGCAGCGACGGCTGCATCGACATAGGCCATGGCGATGGGATGTTGGAGCGATGGCGAGAAACCGCCTGAAGTAACGACGCCAACTTCCTGTTCGCCATGGAAAACCTTGGCGCCCTCGCGCGCGGCCTGACGGCCATCGAGCTTGAGCCCGATGCGCTTCTGCGCGGTGCCCTCGGCAAAGTCGCGCTGGACGCGCTCGCTGCCCGGGAACCCGCCTTCGAGACGGCGGCGCTTGTTGATGCCGAAGGCAAGACCGGCATCGACCGGGCCGCGCTCGGGATCCATGTCATGGCCGTAGAGGGGCAGACCGGCTTCCAGGCGCAGCGAATCCCGCGCGCCGAGGCCGATCGGCTTCACTTCCGGTTCGCCGCAGAGCAGGTCCGCGATCATCGCCGCGGATTCGCCTGGAATGGCGATCTCGAAGCCATCCTCGCCGGTATAGCCCGAACGGCTGATCCAGGCATCGACGCCGCCCAGCTTGAAGGCGCCGCCCTTCATGAAGGTCAGCGCGGAAACGCCGGGTGCATGACGCTCCAGCGCTTCGGCGGCCTTCGGCCCCTGAAGCGCCAGCAGGGCGTTGTCATCGAGGTGATTGAGCGTGATGTCGTCCGGGAGATATTCGCGCAGGGTGCCGATATCGTCCCACTTGGTCGCGCCGTTGACGACGAGATAGAAACCGCTTTCCCAGCGCGTGACCATCAGGTCGTCCAGGATACCGCCGTTTTCGTCGAGCAGGAGCGAGTAGCGCACCGAACCCGCCTTCAGCGTGGAAAGGTCGATCGGCAGAGCGGCTTCCAACGCCGGCTCCACGCCCTCGCCTGAAATGTAGAGCTGGCCCATGTGACTGACGTCGAACAGCCCGGCGCTCTCGCGGGTCCAGAGGTGCTCGGCCATGATGCCCTCATACTGAACAGGCATCATGTAGCCGGCGAACTCGACCATGCGGCCGCCTCGCTCGCGATGCCAACCGTTCAGCGGCAGCAGCTGCGGGGCAAGTTCTTCGGGTTCCTGATCGGAATCGGAAATCGGATATTCGCTCAAGACATGACTCCGCACAGTTCGGTACACCATTCCAGGTGCCCCCTCTGTCACGGAAACCTGAGAGCTTCCTCCAGCAAGCCGTTGAACAGCAAGCCAAAGTTACACCGTCGGCGGCCTCATCCCGAAGGAAGAGACACTTTCCAGAGTCTCGCTATCGACGCTGCGCGGTCCTTTTGCCTGAGAGATTCCGGGGCGGTTGCTCCTTCGGCGCCCACCGTTTCGCGAATGCGAATCAGCAGGTCTCTCCCGCGCTGTCAGCGATATCTCGTCAATTGAGTGAGCGCCGCGCGCAAGTCAACGCAATCGCGCTGCACTGCGTCACAATTTCCACCAAAACCGGAAATCCGCGTCAGGATCGATAATCGCGCAGGATTTCGGCAAAGGAATCGTGCTCATGGACGAAACGACCGGACGCGTCTTCCTTGCCGAGCGACAGGATCACTTGCGCCAGCCGGACGGAGGCGATCGACCGAAACCGCCGCAGCCTTGCATGAAACACCAGGAGATCGGCGAGCGGTGCAACCATCTGCCCTGCCATTTCCAGCGGACGCCCCTCTTCCCGCCTGCCGCGCAGCAACCCCGGCCTCAGAATGTCGAGACGCGCGAAACCCAGCTTGCCGAGCGCGTCCTCGGTCTCGCCCTTGGTGCGCAGATAGAGGTTCGAACTCGCGGGATCGGCGCCCACCGAGGATACCAGTATCATGTGGCCGATCCCCGCCTTGCGGGCCGCCGCGGCTACCTCCAGCACGAGATCGTGATCTACCGCCCGGAAAGCCGCATCGCTGCCCGCCGCCTTTCGCGTGGTTCCCAGCGCACAGACCAGCACGTCCCCGTGGGCAGCCGCGATCAGTTCGGGCCAGTCGGACGTGGCACCCACAAGGATCTCCAGACGCGCACCCTGCGGCAGGGGAACCTCGCGCCGGGCGACGCCGATCACCCTTACGTCCGGGCGGCCCCGGCTTTCCTCGATCACCGCCGATCCGACGAGACCGCTGGCACCGACGAGACAGAGCCGCCTAGCAGCGGCACCTGCCACTTGCACCGGCGCCTCATACATTGCGCAGGCCTTCGGGCGTGCTGCCGTAGATCTGGGCATGGCAGGAAATGGCATAGCGGTCGGTCATGCCCGCGATGTAATCGGCAATGTGGCGGCTGCGGGCGGGTTCGTGGCGCGGAAGCCCGTCGATCCAGCTCTCCTCCATCAGCACCGGCTCCTGCGAGTAGGCCGAATAGAGTTCCGCCAGCAGCGCACGCGCGCGGCGCGCGGTTTCGAGCTGCTCGGGGTGGTAATAGAGCTTCTCGTACATGAAGCGCTTGAACTGGCGCTCCCCTTCCTCGACTTCCGGCGAGAAGGCCACGAGCTGGCGACCGGCACTGCGGACCTGATCGACGCTTTCGATGCCGATCAGACGCTTCTGCGTTTCGGCCAGCAAGTCATTGACCATGAAGCCGATCTGGCTGCGGATCAGCTCGGCAAGCTGACGGTCGCGCGGGACGCCGGGATAGCGCCGCTCCACATCGGCCCAGCGCGGGACGATGAAGGGATGGGCGAGCAGTTCGTCGAGATCGAGGAAACCGGCGCGCAAGCCGTCATCGATGTCGTGGTTGTCGTAGGCGATGTCGTCCGAAAGGGCCGCGACTTGCGCTTCGAGCGAAGCATAAGTGCCCAGCTCCAGCCCATAGGCGGCGTCGAGTTCGGCCAGCGCCCAGTTCGGCTCGGAAACCGGGCCGTTGTGCTTGGCCAGGCCCTCCAGCGTCTCCCATGTCAGGTTCAGCCCGTCATGCTCGCAATAGGGGCTTTCGATCCGCATCAGGGTGCGCAGGCAATTGGCGTTGTGATCGAACCCGCCCGCCTTGTGAAGCGCCGCGTCGAGCGCCTCTTCACCCGCATGGCCGAAAGGCGGGTGGCCGATATCATGAGCCAGCGCGAGCGCTTCGGTCAGGTCCTCGTCCAGCCCCAGGATGCGGGCGATCACGCGGGCGACCTGGGCCACTTCCAGGCTGTGCGTCAGGCGCACGCGGTAGTGATCGCCGTCCGGGGCGATGAAGACCTGGGTCTTGTAGCGCAAGCGGCGGAACGCAATCGAATGGACGATCCGGTCGCGGTCACGCTGATAGGGGCTGCGCTGGCCGCGCGGCAGGCCCGTGCCGACGGGGAATTCGCGGCCGCGCGATCGGGCCGGATCGGAGGCGTAAGGCGCAAGGGTATGTTCAGGGGTCAAGCTGGTGTCTTTCCTGGAAGCAGGCTTGCTCTCGGCGCCCTACTAGCGAGCAAGTCCGGTCCTGCACAAGGCCGCGGAGGAGGTCGTCACGAGAATGACCTCGCTGTCGTCAACCGCCTTCACGGCCCGGACCCAGGCGCCGATGGTCTTCTTGTCGCCCTCCAGTTTCTGGAGCCTGATCAGTTGCGGCAGGCTGAGCCGCTTGACCATGCGCTTCGACATGCAGGTGGCGACCCGGTCCGGCATTCCGGCCTCGACCAGCGCGGATCGCACCCGCCATCCGGCATAGAGATGCACCCCCACGGCCAGCACCGCGAGAACACCGGCGAGCAGCAGGATTCGCTTGAGAATACGCAGCATGGCGGCCCTATAGAGCCCCGCGATCAGTCCGCCAGCGCTTTCACGATATCCTCGACCATCTTCTTGGCGTCGGCGAGAAGCATCATGGTCTGGTCCATGTAGAAGACCTCGTTGTCCACCCCGGCATAACCCTGCCCGCCCATCGATCGCTTGATGAAGAAGATGGTCTTGGCCTTTTCCACGTCGAACACCGGCATCCCGTAAATCGGTGAGGTCTTGTCGGTCTTGGCGGCGGGGTTGACCACGTCGTTCGCGCCGATGATGAAGGCGACATCGCACTGGGCAAACGCGCCGTTGATGTCTTCCAGTTCGAAGACTTCGTCGTAGGGCACGTTGGCCTCGGCCAGCAGGACATTCATGTGGCCGGGCATGCGGCCCGCGACCGGGTGGATCGCATATTTCACGCTGACGCCGTGGGCCTTGAGCTGGTCTGCCATCTCCCGAAGCACGTGCTGGGCCTGTGCCACGGCCATGCCGTAGCCGGGGATGATGATGACGTTCTCGGCCTCTTTCATGAGGAAGGCCGCATCCTCGGCCGAGCCGCGCTTCCAGGGGCGGTCGCTGGCGGCCGCAGCACCGCCTGCGCCGGATTCCGCGCCGAAACCACCGGCGATCACCGAAAGGAAGCTGCGGTTCATCGCCTTGCACATGATATAGCTGAGGATCGCGCCCGAGGATCCGACCAGGGCGCCGGTAATGATCATCGCCGTGTTGTGGAGCGTGAAGCCCATGGCGGCGGCGGCCCAGCCCGAATAGGAATTGAGCATCGAGACGACCACCGGCATGTCCGCGCCGCCGATCGGAATGATCAGCAGGAAGCCGATGGCGAAGCTCAGCACCACGATGGCCCAGAACAGTTCCGGGGTGCTGCGGTGGAACAGGCCGACGAGTACGACGATGGCCAGTAGAGCACCGAGATTGATGACGTGGCGCGCCGGAAGCAGGATCGGCGCACCGCTCATGTTGCCGTTGAGTTTGGCGAAAGCGATGACCGATCCGGAAAAGGTGACCGCGCCGATGGCGACGCCCAGCCCCATCTCGATCCGGCTACCCTTCAGGATATCGAGCCCGCCCGGCTCCAGAATGCCGAACGCCGCCGGATTGTAGTAGGCCGCGATACCCACGAGCACTGCCGCAAGACCGACCAGCGAGTGGAAGGCGGCGACAAGCTGGGGCATGGCCGTCATCTGGATGCGCCGGGCGATCACGAAGCCGATGCCTCCGCCGATGGCGATGGCGACGAGGATTTCCGGCAGGCTGGCGATCTCGTGCGTCACCAGCGTGGTCGCGACCGCAATGCCCATGCCGATCATGCCGTAGCGGTTGCCGCGGCGGCTGGTGGCCGGAGACGACAGCCCACGCAGCGCGAGGATGAAGCAGATCCCGGCGACGAGATAGGCGGCGGCGATCCAGGGGTTCAGGGCATGGACCTCCATCAGCGCCCCCCTCCGCCCTTGCCGGTCTTGAGCGCGCCGGTCTTAGACGCGCCCTTCTTGCGGTACATCGCCAGCATGCGCTCGGTAACGGCGAAACCGCCGAATATGTTGACGCTGGCCAGCACGACCGCGCCCAGTCCCAGCCACTTGGCCAGCGGCGAACCCTCCGCCGCGCTGGCGACGAGCGCGCCGACCACGATCACCGAGGAGATGGCATTGGTAACGGCCATGAGCGGGGTATGCAGCGCCGGCGTGACCGACCAGACGACATAGTAGCCCACGAAGCAGGCCAGTACGAAGATCGACAGGATCGAGATGAAATCCATGAGCCTGCTTCCTCTTTTTTCCTCACCGCTTCAGGGCGCTTCAGGCCGTCAGCCTGGGATGGACCACTCTGCCGCCCTGGGTGAGACGGATGGCGCCGCCGATTTCCTCGTCGAGGACCGGCCTTCCCAGATACTTGTCCCAAAAGGCGGACACGAAGTTGAACAGGTTGCGCGCGAACAGCGCCGAAGCGTCGGCTGGCAGGTGCGCAGGCGTGTTCGAATAGCCTGCAATCCTCACGCCGTGTCGCTCCACCACGTCGTCGGCCACGCAGCCTTCGACATTGCCGCCTTGCGGTGCGGCCAGGTCGAAAATCACGCTGCCCGGCTTCATCGCGGCGATCTGCGCGTCCGAGATCAGGCGCGGCGCCGCGCGGCCCGGAATGAGCGCGGTGGTTATGACAATGTCCTGCTTCGCGAGATGGCCGGAGACCAGCTCGGCCTGCGCCCGCTGATACTCCTCGCTCATTTCCGAGGCATAGCCGCCGGAGCCTTCTCCCTCGATGCCGAGGCTTTCCACGAAGATCGGCTTGGCCCCAAGGGAAAGGATCTGCTCTTTCGTGGCCGAGCGCACATCGGTGGCGGAAACCTGCGCGCCCAGACGGCGCGCCGTGGCGATCGCCTGAAGTCCTGCCACGCCCACGCCCATCACGAAAACCCGCGCCGCGCTCACCGTTCCGGCAGCGGTCATCATCATCGGGAACGCGCGGCCATAGAGATTGGCGGCCACCAGCACGGCCTTGTACCCGGCAAGGTTGGATTGCGAGGAGAGGATATCCATCGATTGCGCGCGGGTGATGCGCGGCATGAATTCCATGGCCAGCGCTTCCAGCCCGGCGGCAGCATAAGCCTCTATCCGCGACGGCGCACCGAACGGATCGAGCGCGCCCACGATCCAGGCGCCCGGCGTCACCCCCTCCAGCAAGGCCGGGTCGGGGGCCTGCACGCCGAAAACGATGTCGGCTTTGGCCAGAACCTGGGCCGCAGATCCGGTTTCGGCTCCGGCCGCAAGATAATCCGCATCGGCGATGCTGCTCGGCAGACCGGCGCCCGCTTCCACGCAGACCGCCGCCCCGAGAGCGATCAGCTTCCTGACCGTTTCAGGCGTGGCGGAAACCCGCGTCTCGCCGGATGCGCGCTCCCGCAGGACCGCGATCCGCGTGCCTGCCGCCACGGTTACCCGGCGATCAGGCTGACGACGAAGGCCACGATCAGGATGACGATGCCGGTGCTCCAGGCAGTAACCTTGACGAAGCCGTTGTAAGTCTCGGTAGCGGCCTTGATGTCGTTGCCTGCAGCCATGAACAGGAATCCTCTTCGCTTATTGCCGTTTGATACACGATATTTAGCGGTGACTCGATCGGTGCTCAAGTGATAAGCGGTTCATCGCCGGTTCTGCCGAAACCGGAGAAAAGAAGATCGGGTCGTCAGGATTTCCTCCATGCCGGCAAGCGGAAAAGTCCGCTTGCCCTGTGATGAAACGATGTGAGGAAACGACCCGAGCCTTAATTTCGTCTTTACCGCTTTCCCATAGGGCGGAAAGGGCGACACCAAGGAGGCGACACGGGCGGGTGACATTATGGCGGAACAGGAACAACGCCTCCTCATGCTCATCGACGATGAGCCGGCCCAGAGCCGCCTGATCTCGGCGCTTGCCGCGCGGGAGGGCTGGCGCACGGTCATCGCGCGCGATCCCGAGACCGCGATCGCCACGCTCGGCACCCGCCAGGGCATGCAGCTTTCCGCGATCATCCTCGATCAATGGGTGCCCGGCGACGACGCCTGCACGCTGATCGCGGAACTCAAGTCGCGCCGCCCGGCCCTGCCGATCCTCATGCTGACAGCCAGCACCTCCCCGCTCTTGGCGGTGGAAGCGATGCGCGCCGGGGCTACCGACTATCTCGTCAAGCCGGTCGCGCCGGACCGGCTGATGCATGCCCTGCGTTCGGCCACCACGCGCGAGGCCCCGCGCGACGAACTCGCGCCGCTGACGGAGAAAATGCCCTCCAATCCCGATTTCGAATCGATGATCGGAGCTGCGCCGAACTTCCGAAAGGCCCTGGCCGTCGCTGCCAAGGCCGCGCGAGGGCACGGACCGGTACTGATCGAAGGCGAGACGGGTTCCGGCAAGGAAATGCTGATCCGGGCGATGCATGCAGCCAGCCCGCGCTCGAAATCGCCGCTGCGGATCGTCAATGTCGGCGGCCTTCCTGCCAATTCCATCGAATCCGCCCTGTTCGGCCATGAAAAGGGCGCCTTCCCCGGCGCTTTCGAACGCCAGATCGGCGCGCTCCAGCATTGCGACGGGGCAACGCTTGCCCTCGACGAGATCGACCGCCTGCCGCTTTCCGTGCAGGAACGGCTGCTGGAATCGATCCGCAAGAGCGACGTCCGGCCGATCGGCGCGCGCCATTCCTTCCGCATCGATGCCCGTCTGATCGCCGCCAGCAACCTGCCCTTGCAGGATCTCGTCACCGAGGGGCATTTCCTGCCCGAACTGCTGGAAGCGCTGTCGCCCACCAAGGTCAGCCTCCCCCCATTGCGCGAACGCACCGGCGATATCCCTGCACTCGCCCGCTTCTTCCTCGCCCGCATCGGCGAGCAGCCGGGCCTGCGCGAACTGGGCATCACCGATGGCGCACTGTCCCTGCTCGCTGCCTACGACTGGCCGGGCAATGTCCGCCAGCTTCAGGCCGTGCTGTTCCGCGCCGCCGTGTTCTGCGACGGCGACGCCCTGACATCGGAAGATTTTCCGCAGCTTCTCAATATCCTGGGCACCGGCCCCGCTTCGGTAGCGGGCAATCCGATGCAGGAAAGCTCGGGCGTCATGCTCTATACCGCCGACGGCAACTTGCGCCCGCTCGACGAGATCGAGGCCGACGTCATCCGCCTGGCCATCGGTCTCTACCGGGGCCGCATGACCGAAGTGGCACGGCGCCTCGGCATCGGCCGCTCCACCCTCTATCGCAAGCTCGGCGAACTCGGCATCGACAACGCGGCGTAATGGGTCCTTCAATGCGAAGATGCCGGCGAGCACTCGCTCGCCGGCATCTTATGCGCGGTTTTGAAGCGCGTTACAGGTTTTCGAAATAGACCTGCGGCACGCGGTAGCCGCGCTTGCTCATGTACTTCACATACTTGCCGCGCTCCTGGTGAAGCTCGGTGCCGTATTCCTCCCAGGCATCGCGCTGGTCCTCGATATCGGAAGCATGGCGCAAGTCGCTGGCGAGTTCCTTGCGGCTCTCGTTGACGTTGATGCGGTAGTCATACCACTTGCTGTTCTGGACGCCGCCGATCGGATTCTGGATCACCAGCGATTCCTCATGGCGCGCAACCTTCTGCTCGTACATCATCGGTTGCACGGCCGTAGCGGCAACAGGCAGCGCCAGAACCGGGACGGCGGCGAGCGCGAGAAGCGCGGTGCGGGGACGATTGGTCTGCTTCATTGCGAAACTCCCTTTCGCTTGACGACGCAGGCCCGATTGCCCGCGTTTGGAAAGTGCAACGAGCCTACCCAGCATTTCCCTCCCGCCTCCGGGACGAAACGAGCCGCTTCCGAGACGCCCGGCGGCATGCGTCTACCAGTTCACACACCGGCGCCGCATCGTTCATCGAAGGGCAAGTTGCGGTTCATCCGGCGTCCACAATTGTCGCGAATTTTCAGTGCCTAATATCGCGGTCCACGCGCGGCCCCTTGCAAAGAAGTCACGCCTGCCGCGACGAACCCGCCCCTCGCTCCGGCGTTTCTGACCGGAAACGAGGAGATTTGAATGATGGACTTCAAGGACAAGGCCGGGATCGTGACGGGTGCGGCCTCGGGCATCGGTGCGGCCGTGGCGCGCGAACTGGTGGGGCAAGGCGGGCGCGTGGTGATCGCGGACTTCGACGAAGAAGCCGCCCGCGCGCTTTCACAGGAACTCGGCGCGGAACGGACGGCGGTGTTCCGGCTCGACGTTGCTGACCCCGCCGCCAATGAGGCGCTCGTCTCCTTCGCGCTCGGCACTTTCGACAGGCTCGACTTTGCGGTGAACAATGCCGGGATCGGCGCGCCATCGATGAAGCTGGCGGACATTCCGCTCGATTCCTGGTCGCGCGTGATCGATGTGGATCTCAACAGCGTGTTCTACGCCATGAAGTACCAGATCCCGGCCATGGCGGAGCGCGGCGGCGGGGCGATCATCAACATGGCCTCTATCCTGGGCGCGGTCGGCTGGGCGGGGTCGGCGGCCTATGTCACGGCCAAGCACGCGCTGCTGGGCATGACCAAGGTGGCTGCGCTCGATTATGCCGATGCCGGGCTGCGCATCAATGCCGTAGGCCCCGGCTTCGTTTCCACCCCGGCGCTGGAAAAGACCATGACCTCGCAGGAAATGGCGGAACTGGCCGGAAAGCATGCGCTGGGTCGCCTCGCCCGGCCGGAAGAGATCGCCATGGTCACCAGCTTCCTGCTGTCCGAGCGCGCCTCCTTCGTGACCGGAACCTATTACCCGGTCGACGGCGGCTATCTCGCCATCTGAACGCGGAGAATGGACTCAGGGAATCTGCGCGAAGTCGGTGAGAGCGGCATCGCGCAGGCCGCGCCAGACGCGGGCCGCCTGCACGGTTTCGGCCACGTCGTGAACCCTGACGATGTGCGAGCCCGCCTCCATCGCCTTGAGCGCCAGCGTGACCGAACCGCCGAGCCGCTGGTGCGCGGGCGCCTCGTTCGACAGCGCACCGATCATGCGCTTGCGGCTGGCACCGACGAACAGCGGATGGCCGAGCGCGTGGAACAGCGCCAGCCCGTTCATGAGTTGCAGGTTCTCGTTCAGGGTTTTGCCGAAGCCCACGCCGGGATCGAGCAGGATGTTTTCCGGCGCGATCCCCGCTGCAACCGCCTTGTCCCGGCAAGCCCGCAGCCAGTCGAACACGTCGAGCACGACGTCATCGTAATCGCCATTGGAATGGAGATCGTCGCCGTCTCCCGGCGCATGCATCAGCACCACCGGCGCACCTGACGAGGCTGCGAATTCAAGGCTGCGAGGGTCATGGCGCAGCGCGGATACGTCGTTGATGATATGGGCCCCTGCCCGCAGCGTCGCTTCCATCACGGCCGGACGGCGCGTGTCCACGCTGATCGCCGCGCCCATCGCCGCCAGCCGCTCGACCATCGGCACGACCCGCTTCAACTCGTCGCCTTCCCATACGGCAGCGGCGCCGGGCCTGGTGGATTCGCCGCCGATGTCGATCATGGCAGCGCCTGCCTCCAGCATGGCGGCCGCATGGTCGGTGGCGATCTGCGCATCGTCCAGGAACTTGCCGCCGTCGGAGAAGCTGTCTGGCGTGATGTTGAGAATTCCGGCGATCTGCGGCTGCTCCAGCCGGATCGCGCGCGCACCGCAGCGCAGCCGCGCATGAACCTTGCGCAAGTTGGACCACTGAAGCTCCGCCTCGCCCCCCAGCTCGGCGGGCAGGCTTGCCAGAGCCTCGGCAGCCTGTGCGGCGCCGAACCGGGAGCGCGAGAGGATCTTGCCGTTTTCCCGCACGATCAGAGCGAACCGGCTGGCCCAGACCATCGAACCGCCGAGGCGGATCGCCTCGCCCTCCTCGCTCTGCGGGCTGTCGGCGAAGGCGATCGGGCGGATGTAAACGGTACGGGTCATCCCCGCGCCATAGCGCCTGTGTGCTTCAGGCAGAACAGGTTTTGCAAACCGCGCGATCACCTCTGGCTAATCGCCGCTCTACGCCCCCGTATCCTCGCAGCACATCGTCACCCTGAACTCGTTTCAGGGTCCATTTTTCGGATTGCACCGTCGCACCGCGGATAAGCCGAGATCGCGGTTCTGACACGGAAGGCTCCGCGTTTTCGGCTTGATGGACCCTGAAACAAGTTCAGGGTGACGACTGAGTAATCAGTCTCCGCGCCCCTGCCTCACGGCTCCGTGGCGAGGATGTAGAGCTGGCGGATCGCGTCGATCGGCTTGACCTTGCCTTCGTGTTCGAGGTGCCAGAACGTCCAGCCGTTGCACGAAGGGGCTTCCTGCAGTTCCTTGCCGAGGCCGTGGATCGAACCGTTGGCATCGCCGCAGACCAGCGAGCCGTCCGCGCGGACGACGGCCTCGAAGCGGCCCTTCTTGTCGGTGAGCTTGGTGCCGGGCTTGATCCAGCCGGTCTCGATCAGCGTGCCGAAGGCAACCTTGGGTGCGGAGCGCTTCGACTGCATGGTCTTGAGCGCGCGTTCGTCGAGCGGCAGGGCCATCTCGATGCGTTCCAGCGCGGCTTCGCGGTAGTCACCCTCGCGCTCGCAGCCGATCCATTCCCGGCCGAGGCGCTTGGCGACGGCGCCGGTGGTGCCGGTGCCGAAGAACGGGTCGAGTACGACGTCACCGGCATTGGTGGTGGCGAGCATCACACGGTAGAGCAGCGATTCCGGCTTCTGCGTCGGGTGAACCTTGCGGCCGCCCTTCTTCAGGCGCTCGGCGCCGTTGCAGATCGGCAGGACCCAGTCCGAACGCATCTGCAGTTCGTCGTTCAGCGTCTTCATCGCGCGGTAGTTGAAGGTGTACTTCGACTTCTCGCCCATCGAGGCCCAGATCAGCGTCTCATGCGCGTTGGTGAAGCGGGTACCCTTGAAGTTCGGCATCGGGTTGGCCTTGCGCCAGATGATGTCGTTGAGGATCCAGAACCCCATGTCCTGCATGATCGCGCCGAGGCGGAAGATGTTGTGGTACGAACCGATCACCCACAGCGAGCCCTCGGGCTTGAGCACGCGGCGGGCTTCGGTCAGCCAGTCGCGGGTGAACTGGTCGTAGGACGCGAAGCTGGAGAACTTGTCCCAGTCGTTGGTGACGGCATCGACATGGCTGCCGTCCGGGCGCGAGAGATCGCCGCCGAGCTGGAGGTTGTAGGGCGGATCGGCGAAGACCATGTCGACGCTGGCGTCGGGAATGGAGCGCATCGCTTCGATGCAGTCGCCCGGAATGATCTGGCCAAGCGGCAGAAGTTCCTTCGGCGTGGACGCCGGCGCGACTGCGCGGATCTTCTGCTTGACGAGTATCTGGCCCATGTTTGCTCCGGGAAATTTGAACTGTGGATTGACGCCCTAGTGAGTCTTTCTCGACTCAGCGTCAAGCCGCGACTCGTGGGATTCCCTTGCGATTCACCTGCTCAAGAAACGGAACAAAACGAATCCGGCACAAGATGTCGAGTCATGATCGACTCGCCGGACTCAAGATATGGGGGTTGTGGCTCCCCGGACTCACCGGGAAATATTTCCCGAAGATCGGGATTTCAGCGGCTTGTCGAAACACCGCGAAAAGCCCGCCTTGCGGCGACTGAATCTTCTCCGCCGGACGCCACCTCGGAAAGATTCAAACTGGTATTCGCCAGCGCTTTCAGAACCCTGCAAGGCCGCAGTCGATCCCCGTCATCTGCTCGCTGACCTCCCACAGCCTGCGCGCGGCCATGACATCGCGCGCCGCGGCATTGCGACGGGCTATGCCGGAAGGGCCGGACATGCCGAAAAAGCGCTGCGGGCCATAGTATTGCCCCGGCTCGGCGGCCGCGTCGGTTGCCGCCTGAAGCGTTGGCCAGGCGCCGTGCTCGGCGCTGTTGAGGACGACCCCGGCCACCGGGAACAGCAACCGGAAGCCCAGCGAATGGCGGCCCAGTTCGGTTGCCGCAATGCCCGGATGACAGGCCATGGCGCTGACCGGCGAACCGGCAGCGCGCAGGCGCCGGTCCAGTTCCAGCAGATGGAGCAAGTTCGCCAGCTTGCTGTCCCCATAGCGCTGCCGGGCACGGTAGCTGCGGCGCGCATCGAGGTCGTCCCAGTCGATGCGGCCGCGCATATGGGCAAGGCTGGCAGTGATCACCACGCGGGCGCCGGGCGTCTCGGCCAGTTTGGGCAGCAGCAGCCCGGTCAGCGCGAAAGGCGCAAGATGGTTCACGCCGAACTGCAATTCGTGCCCCTGCACCGTCCGCTCCAGCGGCGGCACCATGACTCCGGCATTGTTCACCAGCACATCGAGACGCGGCTCGTCCCGCATGACCTGCTCGGCGCATTCGCGCACGCTGAACAGGTCCGCCTGGTCGAGGGGAACGAAAGCGAGATTGGCGCCCGGCGCTTCCATGCGGATATGCTCCATGGCGAGGCGGGCCTTTTCCTCGCTACGGCAGGCCATCAGCACGCGCGCGCCGTGGGCCGCCAGCACTCTGGCCGTTTCGTAGCCGATCCCGGTATTGGCGCCGGTCACGAGAAAGCACTTGCCGGCCTGTCCCGCGACGGAAGCTGCGGTAAAGCCGCTCACAGTGCCATCTCCAGCTGCGCGACGGGCGCGAAACTGCGCCGATGATGCGGCGTGGGGCCATGGAGGCGCAAGGCTTCCAGGTGCTGCGCGGTGCCGTAACCGGCGTTGCGTTCCCAGCCGTAATGGGGATGCACCTCGGCAAGATCGCGCATCAGGCGGTCGCGGTGTTCCTTGGCGATGATCGAGGCGGCCGAGATGCTGGGCTCCAGCGCGTCCCCGCCGACGATGGCGCGGGCCTGCCAGCGCCAGTCGGCAGTACGGCCCATCGGCGTCATGTTGCCGTCGATCAGCACTTCGTGCGGCTCTTCGCCCAAAGCGGCGCAGAGCGCGGCGACGGCGCGGGTCATGGCCAGCATGGTCGCGCCGAAAATGTTGAGGCGGTCGATCTCCTCGACCTCCACGACGCCCACCGCCCAGCGGCAGCGACGCTTGATCACGGCCTCCAGCTCGCCCCGGCGCTTGCCCGAAAGCTTCTTGGAATCGTCCAGCCCGGTAGGCCGGGGCTTGCACAGCACCACTGCGCCCGCCACAACCGGGCCTGCCAACGGCCCTCGCCCGGCCTCGTCGACACCGATGACGAGGCGGCGCGTTAAGGGGAGGCCAGTTTCCTTGAGGGGTGCGACCGACATGACCAAGCCGATTATCTCCAGATCGTTCCTTGCGGCGGTATCGCCCGTCGCCCTCGCGCTTGCAAGCTGCGGCGCGGCAGCCACCGGGGACAAGGCGTCCGCGACGTCCTCGGGTGAAACGCCCTTCAAGGTGGAGCAAGTGGCGAGTTTCGACGAGCCCTGGGCCATGGCGATCGACAAGGCCAGCGGTGCCATGATCGTCACCGAGAAGAAAGGCACGATCAAGCTGCGCCTTGCGGATGGCACGCCGGGCACCGTCTCGGGCGCGCCCAAGGTGGATTACGGCGGCCAGGGCGGTCTTGGCGACGTGATCTTCGCGCCGGGGCAGCAGGGTGCGTCGCTCAATGGCCGGGTGATCTACCTGAGCTGGGCCGAGGCGGGCGAAGGCGATACGCGCGGTGCGGCTGTCGGCAAGGGCACGCTCTCCTGCCCGCAGCCTGCGACTTGCGCGATCGAGGGGCTCTCGGTGATCTGGCGGCAGGTGCCCAAGGTCACGGGACGCGGCCACTATTCGCACCGCCTCGCCTTCTCGCCCGAAGGCAAATACCTGTTCGTCGCTTCGGGCGAACGGCAGAAGTTCACGCCTGCTCAGGACCTCGGCACCAATCTCGGCAAAGTGCTGCGCCTCCTGCCGGACGGCACCCCGGCGCCCGGAAACCCCTGGGCAGACAAGCCCGCGCCCACCAACCAGATCTGGTCCTACGGCCACCGCAACATATTGGGCCTGGCCTTCGACGATCGGGGACGGCTCTGGGATCTCGAGCACGGTCCGGCGGGCGGCGACGAGCTGAACCTTGTGAAACGCGGGCAGAACTACGGCTGGCCGCTGGTCTCGGACGGCGACCATTACGACGGCAAGCCGATCCCGCGCAACTCGACCCGCCCCGACCTTGCCGCCCCGGCGATAAGCTGGAACCCCGTGATCGCGCCGGGGGACTTCATCTTCTATTCCGGCCCGCTGTTCCCGCAGTGGAAGGGGCAGTTGCTGATCGCCTCCTTCACCCTTCCCGGCGTGGTGCGCGTCAGGATCGACGGCGAGAAGGCGGTCGAGGAAGCCCGTTACCCGCTCGACAACCGCATCCGCGAGATCGAGCAGAGCGGCGACGGCACGATCTGGCTCCTGGAAGACGGCCCTGCAGGCACCTCGGGACACCTGCTGAAGCTGACGCCGAAAACGTAATTCGCAGCTCTGGAGAGATCCTCCCTCTCTTCGTCATGCTGAACTTGTTTCAGCATCCATTTCGCGGAACAGGCCGAAGCGCAATCGGCAGAATGGATGCTGAAACAAGTTCAGCATGACGTTGGGAATGGCCAACCGGCGGCTGCGATGTACCCGATTCATGGCGTTCACCAGCAGCCTTCAGTCGCGCGCATTTGCGAATTGAATCGACAAATGCGCGCGCCGATCCTATCGGCGCGCGCCATGTCCGAAGCTGCCACTCTCATCCCGCTCGACAATGTCGATCCCGTCCTCGTCGAGGCTCTCCTCGACAGCGCGTTCGAACCCGAGCGACACAAGCGCACCGCCTACAAGGTGCGCGATGGCGTGGACTGGCTGCCCGGTCTCAGCTTCGCCGCGCTGGACGCAGAGGAAATGCTGGTCGGCACGATCCAGTGCTGGCCGGTTGCACTGACCGATCCCGACGGCCGTGCCCACCCGATGATCATGGTCGGCCCGGTCGCGGTCATGCCCGGCCATCAGGGTCAGGGCTATGGGCAGGCGCTGATGTCGGCGGCGATGTCCGGCATCGATTCGCGCGCACCGCTGCCGCAGGTCATGGTCGGCGATCCCGAGTATTACGGCCGGTTCTGGGGCTATACCAACCAGTGGACCCAGGGCTGGAACCTGCCCGGCCCCTTCGAGCGCCACCGCCTGCTCGTGCGCTGCGAGAACCCCGCCGTGCTCCCGCGCGAAGGCATGCTGGGGCCCTGGCTGCGCTGAGAGGCGCTAAACTTTCGCTCCTTCGCTGACTTTGGCCCCGGCCCTTGGCGCGCGGCGCCCTATCTGGCATCGGGAAACCATGCCCTACGAACCGCCGCCCGATCTGAACGCCCTCTCGCTTGCCGAGGTGGCCGAGCTTGTCGCCGCCCGGAAGCTGCCGCCCGTCGCCGCATGGTCGCCGAAAAACGCGGGTGACAGCGAGATGACGATCCGCGCGGACGGCCGCTGGTTCCATCAGGGCGGTGAGATCCGCCGCCCTGCCATGGTCCGCGCTTTCGCCGCGCTTCTCTTGCGCGATGTCGAAGGGCAGCACTGGCTGGTCACGCCGGTCGAGAAACTATCGATCGCGGTCGAGGATGCCGCCTTCCTCGCCGTGGACGTGCGGCAGGACGGCGACGCCCTCGTCTTTCGCCTCAATACCGACGAGTTCGTGATCGCCGGGCCGGACCACCCGATCCGCAGTACGGGCGATGCCGAAACGCCCGCGATCTATCTCGGCGTCCGTAACGGCACCGAGGCCCGCCTCAACCGCAGCACTTACGGCCAGCTCGTGGAGATCGCGCTTGCGGGCGGCGAGGATCTCACGGTGTCCAGCCAGGGCGCGCGCTTCGGGCTGATCCCTGCATGAGCACGCTGTTCGAAGACGTCTCCCGCCGTTTCGCGGCCGGGCATGAAACCGTTCCCGACGAACTCTGGATCGATCCGCGCATTCACCGGATCGAGAGCTTCAAGCCCGCCGCCGTGCTCATCACCCTGACTGAGCGTCCGCGCCCCGGCATGCTCCTGCTGCACCGCCCCTCCACGATGCGCGCCCACCCCGGCCAGATCGCCTTTCCCGGCGGCCGCCTCGATCCCGGCGAAACCGCCGTGGAGGGCGCCTTGCGAGAGGCAGAGGAAGAACTCGGCATCCATCCGCGCGACGTGCAGGTGATCGGCACCAGCGACCTCTATCGCACCGGCAGCGGCTATGAGATAACCCCGGTGATCGGCGTGATCCCGCCCGACCTGCCGATCGTGCCAAACCCCGCCGAAGTGGCTCAGTGGTTCGAGGCCCCGGCCGAATTCGTGCTCGACCCCGCCAATCAGAAGACCAAATGGCTGGAATGGGAAGGCGATCGCCATGCCTTCGTCGAGATCAACTGGTACGATCACCGCATCTGGGGCGTCACCGGCGCCATCCTTCACAATCTTGCCCGCAGGCTGAACTGGAATGACTGAAAAACTCACCGCCGACTGGATGGCGCGCGAAGACCTTGCCGCGCTCGTGGCCGCGCTGGGGCACGAGAACGCGCGCTATGTCGGCGGCGCGGTGCGCGATACGCTGCTCGGCCAGCCGGTGAAGGACATCGACATGGCCACCGTGCTGCTGCCCGAAGCGGTCATGCAGCGGCTCTGGGACGCGCAGATCCGTCATGTTCCCACGGGGATCGAGCATGGCACCGTCACCGCCGTGCTGCCGGGCGGTCCGGTGGAGATCACCACCCTGCGCCATGACGTTTCCACCGACGGCCGCCGCGCCACCGTGGCCTTCGCCGCCGACTGGCGCGAGGATGCCGCGCGGCGCGACTTCACGATCAACGCGCTCTACGCCGATCCCGTCACCGGCGAGATCTTCGACTGGTTCGGCGGCCTCGCCGACCTTGCCGCACGCCATGTGCGCTTCATTGGCGAGGCAGAGCAGCGCATCCGCGAGGACCACTTGCGCATCCTGCGCTACTTCCGATTCCAGGCCCGTTTCGGCACGGTTCCGGCCGATGCGGAGGCGGAAAGCGCCTGCGCGCAGCTCGCCCCCACGCTCAAGGGCCTCTCGCGCGAGCGGGTCGGGATGGAGATGATGAACCTGCTCGGCCTGCCCGACCCGGCGCCGACCGTGGCCCGCATGGCCGAACTGGGCGTGCTGGCGGTAATCCTGCCCGAGGCCCGCCCCGAGGCGCTCGCGGCGCTTGTCGCGGCGGAGCAGGCGCAGGCGGCGGCGCCCGATGCCATCCGCCGTCTCGCCGCGCTGCTGCCCGCGCAAGTGCCGCTAGCTGAACAGGTCGCCTCGCGCTTCCGCCTTTCGGGCGCGCAGAAGAAGCGCCTTGCCGCCGCTGCCGCCCGCAGCGACGAAGCCACCCCGCCCCGCGCCCTCGCCTATCGCATCGGCATCGAAAGCGCGCTGGACCGGGTGCTGATCGCAGGCGGCGATGCCACCCCTCTCGTCGGCTGGCAGGTTCCCGTATTTCCGCTCAAGGGCGGACAGATCGTGGCGCGCGGGGTCGGCGCCGGTCCCGAAGTGGCCCGCGTGCTGCGCCGCGTGGAGGACTGCTGGATTGCCGAAGGCTTCCCCGACGAAGCGCGCGTGTCCGCACTGCTCGATGCCGAACTTGCGGGACAGACGCCGTGAACCTGGGCGAACTGGGCGACCTTCTGTACGAAAAGCCGCTGCTGGCCCTCACTATCCTGGCGATCCTGATCTCGGTGGCGGCGGGGATGATGGCCCAGCACCGCCCGCGCCTGGGCCGAACCCTGCGGAACATTTCGCACCTCGGCGTCGTTGCCGCGCTGCTGCTGACGGTCACGCAGATCGCGCTCCACAACACGCGTTCGGAAGCGGCCCTTTGGCTGGATGAAACGCGCCAGCTCACCGTGAACGGCAGCGAGACCGTGGTGCCGCTGAGGGCCAACGGCCACTACTGGGCCAGGGCCATGCTGAACGGCGAGCCGGTCGATTTCCTCATCGACACCGGTGCATCCTATACCGCCATCTCGAAATCGGTCGCCTCGCGCGTCGGGATCCGAAAGGATCCGGCCGACCGGGGCGTCTCGCTGGTGACGGGCAACGGCGCGATCGTGGCCCGGCTGGCCATTGCCGATTCCCTGACTTTCGGTTCGATCGAAGCACACGAACTGCCTGTCGTCGTCATGCCCGACAATACGACGCGAACCGAGACCAACGTGATCGGCATGAACCTGCTCTCGCAGCTGGCAAGCTGGCGCGTCGAGGATGGCCAGTTGATCCTCGTACCCCGCTCCACCCCGCGATCGTGATCCGGTCAGCTTCCCGACAGGATGTTCCTGTTATGACCCGGTGATGGACTTTCCCGAACTCCTGTCCTTTCTCGCCGGCCAACCGCTGCTGGCGCTCGCGCTGGCGGCGATCTTCGTCTCCGTGCTGGGCGGATTGCTGCGCGGCCCCCTGCCGCTGCTCGGCGGCTTCATCCGCGGGCTGGGCAATCTCGGCCTCGTCGCCGCCCTGTTGCTGACGGTGGCGCAGGCGACGCGGCTTACCAGCGGCACGGACTTCGCCTTCCCCGGTCTCGAACTCCCCGAACTCGGCCTGTCGCGCCAGAGCGTGAGCGGCGGCGAGACGCGCGTGCCGATGAAGCCGGACGGCCACTTCTGGGTCCGCGCCACGATCAACGGCGTCGAAGGCGACTTCCTCGTCGATACCGGCGCGACGCTGACCGCGATCTCGCCCCGCCTCGCCAACAATGCCGAAGTCCGCGCGCAGCCGCTGCGGCAGAACATCGCCATGCGCACGGCCAACGGCACGGTCGCGGCGCAGCTCGGCACCGTGGACGAACTGCGCTTCGGCAGCGTCGTCGCGCGTCAGCTCGACGTCGTGGTGGCGCCGGGGCTGGAAGACCAGAACGTCATCGGCATGAACCTGCTGTCGAGGTTGGCAAGCTGGCGGGTCGAGGGACGGACGCTGATCCTCGTGCCGCATCACCCGCAACCGGCGACGTGACAACCTAGACATACGTCATCCCGGACTTGATCCGGGACCGCTGGCAATCCTTTAGGCGCGGCCTTGCCGAACAGCGCCTCGCCGAGAGTTGGGCAAGGCAAGGCCAGCGGTCCCGGATCAAGTCCGGGACGACAGGTAACGCGAAGCGTTACCCTTGAAACTTGTTGTCCCTAGGAAAGCCAACCGGCGGCAGGCGGCCCGCCGCGCCGCGCGCGACTTTCCACATGACCATGTCCTTCTCGTTCCGCGTGCGGCCACTATCGCCGCCCATGGTCCAGGAGAGGCCGTCCTCCAGCTTGAGCGTCGTGATATCGGACATGCCGCCATCGCGGTAGCGCTGGAGCGTGACGCCCTGCCCCTTGACCATGACCGGCAGTTCCTCGAGACTGAAGATCACCAGCTTGCGATTGTCCCCGACCACGGCAACGTGATCGTGCTCCGCCGGGATTTCGTGGACCACGGCAAGCTGCACGCCCGGCTTGGTGGACATGACCGCGCGGCCCTTGCGCGTTTCGGCCAGCAGCTCATCCGCCTCGGCCGCGAAGCCGCGTCCCGCATTGGAGGCCAGCAGCAGCTGCGCCTTGGGCTTGTAGGGCAGCGCGGCGACGATATGCGCCTCGGCATCGATATCGACCATGGTGCGGATCGGCTCGCCGAAACCACGCGCGCCCGGCAGCTTGTCGGCACCGAGCGTATAGAAGCGCCCGTTGTCTACCGCGATCAGGATCTTGTCGGTGGTCTGGGCATGGAACGCGAAGGCCGGGCCGTCGCCTTCCTTGAACTTGAAATCACCGTCCAGCGCAACATGCCCCTTGGCCGCACGGATCCAGCCGCGCTGCGAGAGGATCACCGTCACCGGCTCCTTCTCGATCATCGCGTCCATCGAGAACTCGACCGTCGGCGTCGCCTGCGCGATCGTGGTGCGGCGGCGGCCGATTTCGGTATCCTCGGCATAGTCCTTGCGCAGATTGGTGAGATCGCGCTTCAGGCGGGTCCGCTGGCGGGCCGGGCTTTCGAGCAGCTTGTTGAGGTCGTCCTGCTCCTTCAGCAGGTCCTCGTGCTCTTTGCGAAGCTCCATTTCCTCAAGCTTGCGCAAGCTGCGCAGGCGCATGTTGAGGATGGCTTCGGCCTGACGGTCGGTCAGTTCGAACTCGGCCATCATCACCGGCTTGGGCTCGTCCTCGGTACGGATGATCTCGATGATCCGGTCGAGGTTGAGATAGGCGATGATGTAACCGGCAACCAGTTCCAGCCGCGCGGCGATCTTGTCCAGCCGGTGCCGGGTGCGGCGCAGCAGGATGTCGATCTGGCTGTAGACCCATTCCGACAACAGCAGCCGCAGCCCCAGCACCCCCGGCGTGCGATGCGAATCCAGCACGTTGAGGTTGAGCGAGAAGCGGCTTTCCAGGTCGGTCAGCTTGTAGAGGCTCTCCTTGAGCATCTCGGGATCGACATTGCGGCTCTTGGGCACGAAGACGATGCGGATCTGCTCGTCGCTCTCGTCGCGGATGTCTTCGAGGATCGGCAGCTTGCGGTCGGCGATCAGCTGCGCCACCTGCTCGATCAGCTTGCCCTTGGCCAGCATGTAGGGAATTTCGGAAATGACGAGCTGCCACTGGCCGCTGCCGAGTTTCTCTACCCCGGTCTCTTCCCAGTTGCCCGCCCCGTCCTTGCCGGTCGAAAAGCGCCCACGCACGCGGAAGGCGCCCTTGCCGGTCGCATAGGCGTGGCTGATGGCCTCGGGACTGTCGACTACCAGGCCGCCGGTCGCGAAGTCGGGGCCATGGAACACCTGCATGAGCTGGTCATGCTCGGCATGGGGGTTGTCGATCAGCATCATCGTCGCGTCGATGATCTCGGCGACGTTGTGGCTGGGGATCGAGGTGGCCATGCCCACGGCGATGCCGGTGGAACCGTTCGCCAGCAGGTTCGGGAAGATGCCGGGGAATATTTCCGGCTCGCTCTCTTCACCGTTGTAGGTGGGAACGAAATCGACGGTGCCCTCGTCCAGCCCCGCCATGAGGTGGATCGCGGTGCGCGTCAGGCGCGCTTCGGTGTAGCGATAGGCCGCCGCGTTATCGCCGTCGATATTGCCGAAATTGCCCTGCCCCTGCACCAGCGGATAGCGCAGCGAGAAATCCTGCGCGAGGCGGACCATGGCATCGTAGACCGAGGCATCGCCATGCGGGTGATACTTGCCGATCACGTCGCCGACAACGCGGGCCGATTTCTTGTAGGCGCTGGCGGGATCGAGCTTCAGCTGCCGCATCGCCCAGAGCAGGCGGCGGTGGACCGGCTTCATCCCGTCCCGCAAGTCCGGCAGCGAGCGCGCCGTGATCGTGGACAGGGCATAGACCAGATAGCGCTCCGACAGCGCGGCATCGAAAGGCGCATCGACGATGGCGTCGAAAGGATCGGAGTCTTCGTCAGTCGTGGTCACCATGGCCGGGACCCTAGCAGCGCGCATCGCTGTGCCAAAGCCGCTTTTCAGCGTTTTCCATAGCTTGCCGCTCGGATAGCGTCGGCGTTCGAATCACTTTGCCATCCAAGGGGGAAACGATGCGCAAGACATTCATGGCGATGACTTTTCTGATGCTCGCCGGTTGCGGGAGCGAACCACCATCCCAGCTTCGGAAAGTCACTGAAGACGCGAAGGAAGAAGCACCTGGCGCCGGAAAGGACGACAAGGACAACCCGATCGCCGTGAGCGCGCCCAACGCGCCGAAGATCGCCTATGTCTACGAATACGGATATCGTCTGGCCGCCGCCTCCATTCCCGAGGTGCAGCGCAAGCAGGCCGATCTCTGCGAGAAGCAGGGCCCGCAAGTCTGCCAGATTCTCGACATGAAACAGAGCGGCAGCGAAGGCGACTATGCCTCGGGCTCGCTCTCGCTGGCCGTCGCGGCACCGCGCGCCCGCGCCTTCGGTAGCGAACTGGGCCGGATCGCGGGCTCTGCAAACGGCGAAGAAGTCTCCAGTTCGATCGCCGGGGAGGATCTCTCGAAGCAGATCGTCGATACCGAGGCCCGCCTGCGCGCCCGCAGCGTGCTGCGCGACCGGCTCATGGAAGTGCTCGCCAGCCGCAAGGGCACCGTTGCCGAACTGGTCGAGGCCGAACGCGGCGTCGCGCAAGTGAACCAGGAGATAGACGAGGCGAAAAGCTGGCTCGCGGAAATGCAGGGCCGCGTCGACTACAGCCGGATCGAACTCACCTACGAAGCCGGAACGCCGTCGAGCGGCGGCTTCATCGGACCTATCCGAAGCGCGCTGGGCAATGTCGGAAGCGTGCTGGGCTACATCATCGGCTTCCTGATTCTGGCGGCCACGGCGCTTGTCCCGCTCGTCCTCGTCGGAATCGGCATCCACCAGGCGATGAAATTCTATCGCCGCCGCAAGGAGCCGCCTCGGGAGGCCTGAGGCTCACCTTTCACCCGTCGCCCCGGACCTGATCCGGGACACGGGCTCAACCGATCTGCATGTCCCGCGAGACGCCGGGTATCTTGACTTCCAGCCCGTCCAGATCGTCGGTCAGTTCGATCTGGCACGAAAGGCGGCTCGTCCGCGCTACCCCGGCGGCCAGGTCGAGCATGTCTTCCTCGTCCATCGAGGCGGGTTCCAGCCTGTCGAACCAGTCGGGCGAGACGATCACATGGCAGGTGGAACAGGCCATCTGCCCTTCGCAGGTGCCCTCCAGCGGCATCCCGGCGCCTTGCGCCACGCGCAGAAGTACGTCCCCCGTCTCGGCCTCTGCCAGGACGAGTTTTCCTTCCGCGGTCAAAAACCTCACGTTCAGCAACTCAGACTCCCTGCGCCGCCGCTGCGGCTTCTATTCGTTCGCAGGCATCCTTCAGCTCCCGAAGGTCACTATATCGCCCGAATCCCAGACGGATAGAGGCTTTGGCGTCGTAATCCGAAAGTCCGATCGCCTTGAGGACGTGACTGGGCCGCCCCGAACCGCTGGCACAAGCGGAACCTGCGGAAAAGGCCAGATTCCTGAGATCCGACATGAGCCGCGCCACATCCAATCCCGGCAGGCGCAAGTTCAGGTTCCCTTGCCAGCGATGCTCGGCCGAACCGTTGAGAGTCCAGCGGCGGAGCACGTCCCGCGCCGCATACCACAGCGTTTCGACAAGGGCCGCGTCCTGCTCCATGCGCGAAGCTGCCAAGGCGGTCGCCGCTCCGAACCCGGCGCAGAGCGCGGGACTGAGCGTGCCCGAACGCAGCCCCTGTTCCTGCCCTCCGCCATGGATCATCGGCGCCAGCTCCAGCCCGTCCCGCACCCAGAGCGCGCCGATCCCCTTGGGACCGTAGAGCTTGTGGGCGGAAACGGCGATCAGGTCCGCACCGGCAGGAGGCAAAAGCTTGCCCGCCCCCTGAACGGCATCGCAAAGAAACAGCGCGCCTGCCTGATGGGCATTCCGCGCAAGAGCCTCGACCGGCTGCACCGTGCCGATCTCGTTATTGACCTGCATGACCGCGACGAGGCCGGTCCCTGCCGCGATCGGCACCGCAGGATCGACCAGCCCTTCGCCGTCCACCGGCAGAATGGAGAGAGCCGGATCGATCGCCCGCGTCGCATCCAGCACGGCGGCATGCTCGATGGCGGAAACCGCAAGGCGCTTCCTGCCACTACCCGCCAGCGCGAGGTTGATCGCCTCGGTTGCGCCGGAAGTGAAGATCACCCGCCCCCCCGGCGGCAGGAGCGCGGCAACCTGATCGCGCGCGACTTCGACGATGGCGGCGGCAGCGCGGCCGGGCCGATGCGGGCTATGCGGATTGGCGAAGCCCATGCTCTCCGGTCCGCCGAGCCAGGGCAACATGGCCTCGCGCGCTTCGGGCGCAAGCGGGGTCGTCGCCTGATAGTCGAGATAGATCATGCGTTCGCTTTCGCCCAGGCCTCGGCAAAGGCATCGAGGTCTTCCGGCGCGGTGTTCCAGCCTATGCTGACGCGCACGGTGCGGCGGGCAAGGTCCTCGTCGATACCGAAGCCCTTGAGCACCCGGCTCTGCTTGAGCGTGCCGGACGAGCAGGCGCTGCCCGCCGAAATCGCGAAACCGGCAGCGTCCATGCGGATCAGCATGGCCGTAGCGGCCAGACGCGGGGCCGCGAGCGCAAAGATATGCGACGATTGCACGCCGGGCTGAAGCACTTCGCCGTGCCGTGAAAGCGCATTCCTGAAATCGAAGCGCTGCTCCGCCGTGGTCGCCCAGGCCTCCACGCCGCCCGCTTCCAGCGCCGCCGCGAAGCCCATCGCCCCCGGCAGGTTCTCCGTACCAGCCCGGTAGCCGCGCTCCTGCCCGCCGCTCGGTTCGAGTATGGCGAAATCCCGCACCAGCAAGGCACCGATGCCGACGGGCCCGCCCAGCTTGTGCGCCGAAAGCACGACCATGTCCGCATCGGGAAGCGCCATCTTGCCCGCCGACTGCGAACAGTCCGCCAGAACCAGTCCGCCCGCCGCGCGAACCTGCTCGATCAGCGGATTGACCGCGTAAGGAAGCAGGACGGTTCCGGTCTCCGAATTGACCGATTGCACCGCCACGACCGCACGCCCCCCGCCGGTCAGCGCCTGTGCCAGCGCGCCGGGATCGACCTCGCCCTCGCGCATCGGCAGTTCTTCGGCACCCGGCGCGGCGCGGAACACGGCATCGTGCTCGACGGCCGAGACCAGCTGCCGCTCCGCCTTGGCGCGCCCGAGGCCGAGCGCCAGCGCCTCGCTCGCCCCGGAGGTGAAGATCACCTCTCCCTGCCAGCCCAGCGCTTTCCTCACCCGCTCGCGCGCATCTTCCAGTGCGGCGCGGGCAGCGCGCCCCTGCTTGTGCGGACTGGACGGGTTGGCCCAGAGCGCGGCACCTTCCAGCCACGCCTCGCGGGCCTGCGGCAGGAGCGGCGTGGTCGCCGCATGGTCGAGATAGATCTGTTGTTGGGCTGACATCGCTTGAAAAGTTGTTTTCGGAGCCAGGGTTTCTATATAGCGGACTTCCCTTTTTCCACTCCCGCGATGGCCGGCGAGCAAATCGCCGCCGTTTTCGCGGGAGTTTCAACAGGTCAGGTTCGCGAAACTTATGCCCGCAGTCATCTTCCCCGGACCCGAAGGTCGCCTTGAAGGCCGCTTCCAGCCCGCACCGCGTCCGCGTGCGCCCGTGGCGATGATCCTTCACCCGCATCCGCAGGCGGGCGGGACGATGAACGACCGCATCACCCAGCACCTCTACAAGACCTTCGTGGCGCGCGGCTTCGCGACCCTGCGCTTCAACTTCCGCGGCGTGGGCCGCAGCCAGGGCAGCTTCGACAACGGCGTGGGCGAACTGTCCGACGCGGCAGCCGCGCTCGACTGGGTGCAGTCGATCCATCCCGAAGCCTCGACCACCTGGATCGCGGGCTACTCGTTCGGCGCGCTGATCGGCATGCAGCTGCTGATGCGCCGCCCCGAGATCCGCGGCTTCATCTCGGTAGCCCCGCCCGCCAACATGTACGACTTCTCGTTCCTCGCCCCCTGCCCCGCCTCGGGCATTCTGATCCAGGGCGCGGCGGACACGGTGGTGACGCCGAATGCCGTGCAGAAGCTGGTCGACAAGCTGCGCACGCAGAAGCACATCACCATCCACCACGACGAAATCCCGCGCGCCAACCACTTCTTCGAGAACGAGATGGACGACCTGATGCGCTCGGTCGACAACTACCTCGACATGCGCCTGGCGCCGGATTGCCCGATCAAGTGACGCGAGCCGTAGGCGCCTGCACAGCAGGCGCTTACGCCCTCGCGTCACCCTGAACTTGGTTCAGGGTCCATTTCTCAGCCTCGACCGGTGATGTCCGAGTCAGAGCAGAAATGGCGGATTGTTCCTGCAAGCGTCCGATCCAGAACCACGATGGACCCTGAGCCGCAGGCCAGCGGAGCTAAACGAGTTCAGGGTGACGGTTTTGGAACCATCGGGGATCACGCAACGCAAAAGGCGCCGGGCTACTCCGGCGCCTTTTGCGTATCCGCCGCCCTCACCAGCGACTCGCCTTCCGAATTCGGCAGGGTCCAGATCGCCACGTTGACGATGAGCACTGCCGCCAGCGCCAGCATCAGGCCCGCCTGCTTGCGATTGCCGCCCCGCCGCCAGAGCGCGATCGCGCCCAGAACGAGCGCGGCGATGGTCAGGGTCATGAGGGAAAGGGCTATATCCATGGCTTATCCCCTACCCCAGTCGCGAGGCGGCGGCGAGCGGGTTTGACTTGGCGGAACCGCGCGGCCAGATTTCGCCGCCATGAAGAACCCTGACATGACGGCCGCATCCCTCTCGCGGCGCACCACGCTCCAGCTCCTTGCCGCAGGCACCGCCGGAATGACCCTTCCCGGTATCGCGAGGGCAGCTGCGGCATCGCCCCAGGCTGACGCCTCGGCCCTGCTCGATTCGATCGCCTGGCGCCTGCTCGATCACAACCCCGAAGGCGCGACCGGCCTCGGCATCGACGTCGGCGCCCATGCCGCGCTGCGGGCCCGGTCCGAAGACCGCTCCTTCGCCGGCCGCACCGCCTTGGCCAAGACCCTGCGCGAGGATCTCGCCCGCGTCGAGGCTTTCCCGGCAAGCGGTCTCGACCATGCGACGCAGACCAGCCTTGCGGTCGTGCGCAGCGCCTACAAGACCTCGCTAGACGGTTTCGCGCAGCCTTATGGCGACGTCGCAGTGGGGGGCTGGCGCAACACGCCTTACGTCGTGATCCAGAACGTCGGCGCCTATCTCGATACGCCCAAGTTCCTCGATGCCGATCACCCGGTGAAGACCGCCGAGGATGCCGAGGCCTACGTCTCGCGTCTCTCGCAGTTCGACAAGCAGCTCGACGGCGAACTGGAGCGCATCCGCAAGGCCACCGATCAGGGCCTCGTCCCGCCCGACTTCCTGCTGGACCGCGCCATCGCCCAGATGACCAGCACGATCGAGGATGCCCGCAACAGTGGCGGCAGCCTCGTCACCTCGCTGGTCAGCCGCACCAAGACCATTCCGGGCAACTGGGAGAGCCGGGCCAAGGCCATCGTCTCGGCCGAGGTCGTTCCCGCGCTCGAACGCCAGTTGGCCGAACTCAAGCGCCAGCGCGGGCTCGCCAAGAGCGATCCGGGCATGCGCGAGCGTCCGCACGGCGCCGAATTCTATGCCTGGGCCTTGCGCGCCAGCACCACCACGCCGGTTCCCGCTGCGGAAATCCACCAGCGCGGGCTTGAGGAACTGGCCGCGCTCCACGCCCGCATGGATCCGATCCTGCGCAAGCTGGGCTACACCACCGGCACCGTGGGCGAACGCATGACCGCGCTCGGCACCGACAAGCGCTTCATGTTCCCCGAGGGCGATCCCGGCCGCGCCGAGATCATGACCTTCATCCGCCACCGCATCGACTGGATCCGTGCCCAGATGCCGCGTGCCTTCCGCGATCCGGTGAAGGGCAATGTCGAAGTGCGCCGCCTGCCGCTCGCCGAAGAGCCCGGCGCGCCGACCGCCTATGGCGGTGCCGGGTCGATCGACGGCTCGGTGCCGGGCAAGATGTGGATCAACTTGCGCACCACCGACCTGCACCGCAAGTACGACCTGCCCACGCTGGTCCATCACGAAGCAATCCCCGGCCACGTCTGGCAGGGCGAATATGCCAACCGCTTGCCGCTGATCCGCTCGATCCTGGCCTTCAACGCCTATTCCGAAGGCTGGGCGCTCTACGGCGAACAACTGGCCGACGAACTCGGCGCCTATGCCGAGGATCCCGTGGGCCAGCTCGGCTATCTCCAGTCGATCGCCTTCCGCGCCTGCCGCATGGTGGTGGACACCGGGCTCCATTCCAAGGGCTGGACCCGAGAACAGGCCGTCCGCTTCTTCATGGAAAAGAACGGCAACAAGCGCGAGGAAGTGGTCAACGAAGTGGACCGCTACTGCTCATGGCCGGGCCAGGCCTGCGGCTACAAGATGGGCCATTCCGAGATCAACCGCCAGCGCACCCGCGCCCAGGAAGCGCTCGGTGCCAGCTACGACCTGCGCGATTTCGACCAGGCCGTGGTTGATGGCGGCAATGTGCCGCTGGACGTGCTGGCGAAGAACATCGACAGCTATATCGCCGCCCACAAGGCGGGTTGAGGAAAACGTCGTCCCGGGCTCTGACCCGGGACCGCTGGCAAAACTTGGGGCCCAGCCTTTGCAGCAGAGCGCCTTGCAGAGCAGCGCCCTGACGAGAGTTGGGCGAAGCTCTGCCCGCGGTCCCGGATCAGGTCCGGGACGACGATGATTCACTTCTTGCCGAAGAAGCCCTTGGCCATATCGGTCAGGTCGTCGATGACGCTGCCGTCGCCGTCCTTGTCGAGGAAGGCGGTGAATTTCGATGGATCGCTGCCGACCAGGCCGGCGAACTGGCTGAGCGAGCCCTCGCCGCCGATCGCCGCGATCACCTGCTGGATCGTGCCCAGGCCAAGGCCGGTCTTCTCTGCCGCCAGTTCTGCCGTGTCACCCTCTTGCTGGTGGGCGAGACCGAGCGCCGCGATCGCCTTTTCCGCCTGCGCCGGCTCCAGCCCGAGCTTCGCAGCGAGGTTGGCCACATCGGGGTGATCGCTGACTTGTCCAAGGATACCGTCGAAAAGTCCCATGGTCGTTCTCCTAGAGAGAGGGGGAACAAGAAGATGCACGGTCTTGATGACAAAACAAGGGCCCCGGAACCGAAGTTCCGGGGCCCTGTATTTATTTCAGGCCGAATAGTGCCGAAACCGACTCTTTCTCGGCACTTTTCGCAAGTCAGGCGGCGACCGGTGCGGCCTTGCGGACGCCTTCGTCGACATGGGCCTCGAACTGGGTGAAGGTGTCGATGAACTGCTTCACCAGCGTCTGCGCGGTCTTGTCGTACTCGGCGCCGTCCGCCCAGGCGCCGCGCGGATCGAGCAGCTTGCTGTCGACACCCGGAACCGCCACGGGAACCTCGAATCCGAAGTTCGGGTCTTCCTTGAACTCGGCCTCGTTGAGGCTGCCGTCAAGCGCCGCGTTGAGCAGGGCGCGCGTGGCCTTGATCGGCATGCGCTTGATGCCTTCCATCGTCGCCATGCCGCCCGACCAGCCGGTATTGACCAGCCAGCACTTCACGCCGCCCTTGGCGATGCGCTCCTTGAGAAGATTGCCGTAGACCGAGGGGTGACGCGGCATGAAGGGCGCGCCGAAGCAGGTGCTGAAAGTGGCTTCCGGCTCCGTTACGCCGATCTCGGTGCCGGCGACGCGCGCGGTATAGCCCGAGAGGAAGTGGTACATCGCCTGATCGGGCGTGAGACGCGCGATCGGGGGCAGCACGCCATAGGCGTCGGCAGTGAGGAAGATGATGTTCTTTGGCACCGGACCGAGGTTCTTCTCGGAGCAGTTGGGAATGAAGTCGATCGGATAGGAACCCCGGCTGTTCTCGGCCAGGGAATTATCGTCGAGATCGATGCGGCGTGTCTCCGGGTCGATCACCACATTTTCGAGCACGGTGCCGAAGCGCTTGGTGGTCGCGAAGATTTCCGGTTCGGCCTCGGGCGAAAGGCGGATCATCTTGGCGTAGCAGCCGCCTTCGAAGTTGAACACGGCGGTGTCGGACCAACCATGCTCGTCGTCCCCGATCAGGGTGCGCGAGGCGTCAGCCGAAAGCGTGGTCTTGCCGGTGCCGGAAAGGCCGAAGAACACGGCCGTGTCGCCTTCGGGGCCGATATTGGCGGAGCAATGCATCGGCATCACGCCCTTGGTGGGCAGCAGGTAGTTGAGAATGCCGAAGACCGACTTCTTCATCTCGCCCGCATAGGCCGTGCCGCCGATCAGGATCAGCTTCTCGGTAAAGTTGACCGCGATCACCGTTTCCGTGCGCGAACCGTGGCGTTCGGGATCGGCCCGGAAGCTCGGCAGGTCGATGATGGTATATTCCGGCACGAAGCCTTCAAGCTCGCGCTCGGTCGGACGCACCAGCAGGGTGCGGATGAAGAGGTTGTGCCAGGCCAGTTCGTTGATCACCCGCACGTTGACGCGGTGTTCGCCCTGCGAGCCGCCGAACAGGTCGGCCACGTAGAGCTGGTCCTTGTCCGCCACGGCCGCGAGGAAATCCTCCTTCAGCGCGGCGAAATGCTGCGGCGTCATCGGCACGTTGGTCTTGCCCCACCAGACCGTATCCTCGGTCTCGGCATCCTTGACGATGAACTTGTCCTTCGCCGAACGCCCGGTGTGCTTGCCGGTCGCCACCACGAACGGACCATCCGCGGCGAGCATGCCCTCGCCGTTCTTGACGGCCTGCTCGATCAGCGGCGCAGTGCCGAGGTTCGCGAGCACATTGGCGCGGGTTTCTATGCCTTGACTGGCGAGCGGATATTTAAGGGAAGCGGCCAATGTCATCTCCTCCATTAAGGGCAGGACCGGCGGGAACCGGGCACGCCCCGACATTTTTGCGCAAGAATCAGCGGCGATTTTTCGCCCATCCTTCTTTTCCGCCAAATTTTCGCAAAAATAAATGGAGCGGGCGAGGTAGACCCGATGCACTTCGACCATTCCGGGGCAATTCGGGACGAGACGCAAAGACGTGGACGGTCAGCACCGCAGTCGCTAGTCACGGCTGTTCGGTTGCATCGGCAAGGAACGCAGCGCAGTCCCATGGCAGACCCCACGGCATCCCCTTCTGCCTCTCCCGAAGAGCTACCCCCCGCTCCGGCCCGCCAGCAGTCGATCGCGCTGGTGGACGATGACCGCAACATCCTCACCACCGTCTCCATCGGCCTCCAGGCCGAAGGCTTCGCGACCCGCCTCTACACCGACGGCGAAACCGCGCTGAAAGCCCTGCTGGAAAACCCGCCGGATCTTGCCATCTTCGACGTGAAGATGCCGCGCATGGACGGGCTTCGCCTGCTTCAGGCCCTGCGCGAACAGTCGAGCCTGCCGGTGATCTTCCTGACATCGAAGGACGAGGAACCGGACGAGGCGCTCGGCCTTGCCATGGGCGCGGACGATTACATCACCAAACCCTTCAGCCAGCGCCTGCTGATCGCCCGCATCCGCGCGATCCTGCGCCGCAGCGAACTGGCGAAGGCGACGGGCGAGGAACAGGTGCAGGAAAACCTGCCCGATCCGGTCATGCGCGGTCGCCTCAGTCTCGACCCCGCCCGCCATCAGGTAACCTGGGGCGGCGATCCGGTGTCCCTCACGGTAACCGAATTCCTCATCCTAGAAGCGCTGGCCATGCGGCCGGGCGTGGTGAAGAGCCGCAACCAGCTGATGGACGCGGCCTATAGCGAAGACGTCTATGTGGACGATCGCACGATCGACAGCCACATCAAGCGCCTGCGCCGCAAGTTCCGCGCGGTAGACCCGGAATTTTCGGCCATCGATACGCTCTACGGTGCCGGCTATTCCTTCACCGATGGGTAATCATCCGCGCAAGCGCCGCAAGGCATCCCTTCTCGTCCGCCTGGGACTGTCCTGGCGGGTCTCGCTCACGGCGCGCATCCTGGCCGTCAACGTGATCGCGCTGGCACTGCTCGCGGGCAGCCTTTTCTACATCGACAGCTATCGCCGCGAACTGCTGGACGAGCGTTTCCGCCTGGCCCGCGCCGAAGCCGAAGTCGTTGCCATAACCCTTGCCGGGGAAACTGCCGCGCGGCGGCGCGACCTGATCGCCCGGATCGGCTCGGGCCAGGCCTTGCGCCTGCGCCTGTTCGACCGTGACGGCGATCTTGCGGCAGACAGCTTCGCGCTGGCGCCCCCTTCCTACCGGCTTATCGATCCTGCCACCGAGCCCTGGTTCCAGGACGCCGCCCGCGCGCTCGACCGCGGCATGGACTGGGTGCTGGGCTCGCCGCCGGTCGCCGACTATCACGACGCGCCCGGTGCCGGCGCCTCGGCCTGGCCGGAAGTCGCCGCCGCACTTGCCCGCGGGGCCACCGAGGTCAGCCACAAGGCCGCGCCGGATCGCACACCCGTCATCATCGCCGCGACGCCGGTGGGCAAGAGCGGCGAGGCTCTGCTCGTCACCCGCAATGCCCGCGACATCACCGAGAACGTGCGGATGGCGCGACAGACTCTGGCCATCATCGTCGGCGCGGCGCTGACCGTCTCGATCCTGCTCTCGCTGTTCCTGGCCCGAACCATCGTCGAACCGCTGCGCAAGCTCGTGCGCTCGGCGGTGCGCGTCAGGCTCGGGCGCGACCGCAGCGTGATCGTGCCGCGCCTGCCGGACCGGCGCGACGAGATCGGCCTGCTCGCCCGCGCGATCTCGGACATGAGCGGCGCCCTGCGGCAACGCATCGACGCGGTGGAAAGCTTCGCCGCCGACGTCGCCCACGAATTGAAGAACCCGCTGACCAGCCTGCGCAGCGCGCTCGAAAACCTCGACCGGGTGGACGAGCCGCGATTGCGCAAGCAGCTCCTCGGCATCGCCAAGGATGACGTGCGCCGAATCGATTTTCTTGTCACCGAGATCGCCGACGCCAGCCGTATCGACGCCCAGCTCAGCCGCACGACTTTCGAGCCGGTCGACATGCTGCGGCTGGTCCGGGCGCTCGTCGCCGAGCGCGAGCAGCGCGGCGTCAACGGCGCCTGCAAGGTCCGCGTGATCCGCGAGGCCGACGGCGACCTCGTCGTCGCCGGTGACGCGCCCCGACTGGAGCGCGTGCTCCAGAACCTGCTCGACAATGCGATCTCGTTCTCGCCCGAAGGCACGCCGATCGAAGTCGCTGTCGGACGCAGCGACGGGCGCGTAACGCTTTCCGTGTCGGACCACGGCCCCGGCATCCCGGAAGACGCCCGCGAGCGCATCTTCGAACGCTTCCATTCGCTGCGCCCCGCCAGCGAGGAGTTCGGCAAGCACTCGGGCCTCGGCCTGGCGATCGCCCGCACTATCGTCGAAGCGCATTACGGCAAACTGCGCGCCACCGATCGGACCGACGGCACGCCGGGCGCCCGATTGCTGATCTCGCTGCCCGCCTGGAATAACGAATGAGCCTAAGCGAACCCTTCGCCCGCCAGGCGACTTGCATCGCCATCAAGGGCCGCGCGGTCTTGATCGAAGGCGCTTCCAAGACCGGCAAGTCCAGTCTGGCACTGTCCCTGATCGACCGGGGCGCCGAACTCGTGGGCGACGACGGCGTTCTGCTTAACGCCTCTGCCGGGCGGCTGCTGGCCCAGCCCCATCCCAACACGCGCGGCCTGATCGAAGTCCGCAACCTCGGCATCCTTCGCTTTCCCTGTCTGGACGAGGCACCTGTCGCCCTGATGGTCACGCTGAGCGACGATGCTCCGCGCTTCATCGAGGCCGCGGCGCGCATCGAGGTCGGCGGGATCGCACTGCCCTCCATACACATCTGGCCACACGCAGGCCCCTTGGCCCTCAAAGTCGAACTGGCCTTGTTGCATTATGGCCTCAGCGCGTGACAAACTTGTAAGGACACCTCTTTCCTTTCCCTGCGACCCGGCGCAAACAGCCCACGATGCAGGACGACCTCCCCCCCGCAGCGGCCTCCCATGCCGTCGCCAGCGCACCCGAGCAGGCCCCCAGGCAGAAAGTGCTGCTCGTCACCGGCATGCTCGGCGCGGGCAAGACCACGGTGCTGCGGGTTCTCGAGGATCTCGGTTGGGAAATCATCGACAATTTCCCGGTTCGCCTGCTGGAGCGCATGATCGAGGGCAAGCCGTCCGACGATCCCTCTCCGCTGGCGATCGGCTTCGACTGCCGCACGCGCGGCTTCAACCCGGAGCGGGTCATCGCCCAGGTAAAGGCCCTCGGCGAGCGGCAGGACCTGGAAGTCACCACCTTGTTTCTCGACTGTTCGAGCAAGGAACTGGAGCGCCGTTTCAACGAGACCCGCCGCCGCCACGCGCTCGCCGCGGATGCCCCGGTGGACAGCGGCATCCGCGCCGAGCGGGAATTGCTGGCGCCGCTGCGCCGCTGGGCCGACATTCTGGTCGAAACCACCGAATTCACCTCCAACGATCTCCAGCGCTCGATTCGCGAGCGCTTTGCTGCGGAAGAGCCGGAAGATCTGACCATCACGGTCTCCAGCTTCGGGTTCTCGCGCGGAATGCCGCCGCTCGCCGATTTCGTGTTCGACATGCGCTTCGTGGAAAATCCACATTGGGATTCGGAGTTACGCCCGATGACCGGACAGGACGCGCCGGTGGGCGATTACATCCGCAAGGACCCCGCCTTCGACGAAGCATTTGCGCGGATTCGCGACCTGCTTCTGCTGTTGCTTCCCCGCTATCGCGCCCAGGGCAAGGCCTATGTTCACATCGCTTTCGGCTGTACCGGAGGGCGACACCGATCCGTTTTTACGGCCGAACAGATGGCTGCGGCCTTGCGCGAAGCGGGATTTTCGCCCACATTGTTGCATCGCAACCTGGGCTCGCGGGCTGCTGATCTTCTCGAGGGGGGAAAGTCTCGAAGGGGTCCGGTAGCGTGAACAAAGATTATAAAACCCGGTCGCACTCGCAGGAAATTCGGAGCCTAACCCCAGCATGATCGGCATGATCCTGGTCACTCACGGCAATCTCGCCGAGGAATTCGTACACGCGATGGAACACGTCGTCGGAGACCAGTCGGCGGTGGCTACCGTCTGCATCGGTCCCAACGACGACATGGAGCGCCGTCGCAGCGAGATTGCCGAGGCGATCACCGCCGTGGACAGCGGCGAAGGCGTCATCATCCTCACCGACCTGTTCGGCGGCACGCCTTCGAACCTGGCCATCTCGCTGATGCAGGCGGGCAAAGTCGAAGTTATCGCCGGCATCAACCTGCCGATGCTGATTCGCCTGGCCAAGGCGCGCGCCTGCATGTCTGTGCGCGAAGCCGCCGCCGCTGCGCGCGATGCCGGGCGCAACTACATCACGATCGCCAGCGAATACCTGGGACAGGACGCCGCATGAGCGATTTTCGCGAGACGGTTCTCATCGTCAACAAGCGCGGCCTCCACGCCCGCGCCAGTGCCAAGTTCGTCAATCACGTCGCCGAATTGCCTGAATCCGTGCTGGTCACGGTCGGCAAGGACGGCACGGAAGCGGCGGGCAACTCGATCCTCGGCCTGATGATGCTGGGCGCCGCAAAGGGCGACAGCATCGAGATCGCCTGCAAGGGCGAAGGCGCGCAGGACGCGCTCAGCGTGCTGGCCACACTTGTTCGCGACGGTTTCGGCGAAGAATGACTCCTGCCGACCGCGCGGCTTATCGCCGCACCATTACCGGGTTCTCGAATCCGCTGGTGAAGTTCCTGCGCTCGCTCCGCGAGAAGAAGCACCGCAAGCGGGAACAGCGCTTTCTGGCGGAAGGCCTGCGCCTGCTGACCGACGCGCGCGAATGCGGCATCGTGCCGGAAATGCTGGTGATGGCGATCGGCCGCGATCCCCACCCATTGCTCGACGCGCTTGAAGAAGCGGTCGTCGCGGCAGGCGGCGAGATCGTCGAGATGGACGAGGAAATCCTCGCCAAGGTTACCGGCAAGGACAATCCCCAGGCCGTCGCGGGCGTCTTCGCCGAGTTCGATACACGCATTGCCCATCTCGATCGTTCGGCAGCACCGATCTGGCTGGTGGCGCAGGCCCTGCGCGATCCCGGTAATCTCGGCACAATGCTGCGGACGGGCGATGCGGTTGGCGCGGGCGGACTTATCCTGCTTGACGACTGCGCCGATCCCTTTTCGGTCGAAGCGGTGCGCGCCAGCATGGGCGCGATCTTCACGCAGAAAATCGTCATCGCCCGCTGGGATGAATTCCAGGACTGGTTGCGGGCCGGCGATGGGCAACTCGTTGCAGCTTCCTTGCGCGATCCCACCGATTATCGCTGCGCGCCTTATGCCGCCCCCTGCTTCCTGATGGTCGGCAACGAATCGCAGGGCCTGCCGCAGGCCTACGAGGAAGCCTGCGACCTGCGCGTAACCATCCCCATGCGCGGCCGGGCCGACAGCCTGAATGCCGCCGTGGCGGGTGCCGTGCTCGCTTATGAGGCATTGGCGCATCTTGAGGGCGATAGCTGAGAAGCGCGTTCATCCGGGCATCATGTCCGACGTGTAGAGTGCGCCGGTCATGCGTTCCGCCCTGCTTGCCTTCTGCCTTCTGTCGCCCCTCGCCGCCTTTTCCGTAGCATCCTGCTCGGTTCAGGGCGACGATTCACCCCTTGCCCGCACGACCTGGCGTTTTGCGCTGATAGACGGCCAAAGGCCCGATTCGATGGACGCGCGCCTGACTTTCGAAGGAAGCAAGGTGGGCGTTCAGGTCGGCTGCAACCGCATGGACGGGCCATGGCGAATCGACGAGGAACGCCTGATCGCAGGCCCGCTCGCGCTGACAGAAATGACGTGTACGGTTCCTGCCTGGGACCAGGAAAAGGCCGTCAACGCACTTCTTGTCGCGACCCCGCGCTTTGCCGTCGAAGGCAACCACATGATACTGCAATCGAGCGGCCACACCGCCGAACTGGTCCGCGAAGGCGGCCCGATGGAACGGCCCACCCGCACCGCCATCGGCCGCTGAACCGCCTGGACTCGGTGGCCTGAAGCCCCAGGCCTGACGCTTATTCGGCCGCTTCCGTCAGATCGTCCGTTGCGGCAGGCTTTGCCTCGGCAATCGCCTCGATCTCTTCGGCCACCGCTTCGGCACCATATCGCGGCGTCGATTCGATCTGCGGCACGTCATCGATCTCGCGCTTGCCGATCTCGATATGCTTGTCCCGCAGACGGCGCCCTGAACTGAGCACATTGCGTTCGAAGCTGCCGACGAACTTGTTGTAATTGTTGACCGCCGATTCGAGTCCCGCGCCGACGCGCTTCATATGCTCGCTGGCAGTAGCAAGGCGGTCGTAGAGTTCGCCGCCCATCCGGCCGATTTCCCGCGCCTCCCGCGCCAGACCGTCCTGCCGCCAGACTTGTGCCACGGTTCGCGCGATCGCGACGAGATTGGTGGGGGTCGCCAGAAGCACGCGGTTGCGGAACGCGAAGTCCCAGAGTTCCGGGTCCTGTTCGAGTGCCGCCGCCACGAAATGCTCACCCGGCACGAACATGACGACATAGTCCGGCGCATCCTCGAACTGGCTCTGGTAGCTCTTGGCACCGAGCGTCTGGACGTGATTGCGCATCGAGGCGACATGCTGACGCAGCGCCGCATCGCGGGTCACCTCGTCCTGCGCCTCGAAAGCCTCCTGATAGGCGTTGAGCGAGACTTTCGCGTCGATCACCAATCGCTTCTGGCCGGGAATATTGACGATGGCATCGGGCCGCAGGCGGCCATCCTCGGTATCGATCGAGTGCTCGGTAACGAAGTCGGTATGCTCGGAAAGGCCGCATTGCTCCAGCACGTTGCGCAGCTGCTGCTCGCCCCAGCGACCGCGCGCCTTGGGAGCGTTGCGCAAGGAATTGCCGAGGCGCTGTGCTTCCTCGCGCACCTTCTCCTGCCCTTCGCGCATCGACTGGATCAGTCCGGTAAGCTGGCCGAACGAATCGACGCGCTTCGCCTCCAGCGATGCCACCTGCTGCTCGTAGGACTTGAGCCGCTCTCCGACCGGGGCCAGCAGCGTGGCGATGCGCTCGGCATTGGCCTTCTCGCTTTCCTCGAACCGCGCACCGGCCCGCCGCAGAAAGGCATCCTGAGCACCCGCGAGCACTTTGGCCCCGGCATTCTCGAACTCCTTGCGCAGCGCTTCCTGCGCTTCGAGAAGAAGGCGTTTCTGTTCGTCGAAATTGGCGGATTTTTCGCGCAAGGTCGCGAGTTCGGAGGCAAGTTCGCGCTGTTCGCGGCGAAGGCTGTCGACCAGTCCCGCATGTTCGGCGCGGGTGCGTTCGAGAACCTGGGTCAGTTCGCCGCGCGTCCGGTCCATCAACTGGACATGCTCGAACCGCAGCCGCTCGACCGTCTCGCCATGATCCTTGCGCAGCGATTCCACCGCCAGGCCATGCTCCGCGCGGGTGCGTTCGAGCGCATCGGCCAGTTCATCGGCGCGGTTGGCGCGCTCGCTGGCCCCGGCAAGATCGCGAATGGCCGCCCGGAAGCGCTCGTCGAGATCGCGCGCCTCACGGTCGCGGGTCTCGTGCCGCACGCGCCATTCGGCGGCCGGGCGGGAACCTAGGAACCAGCCGGTTGCTAGACCGACAACGAGCGCGAGAATGGCGAGGACAGCGATTTCCATCCGGGAACCCTAACCGGAACGTTTAGAGAACGCCAGCCCCGCCCCATGCTTTTTCCACCAAAGCGGATCAGGCCGCCTTGCGCAGCTTGTCCAGCTTCTTGAGCGCCATCTGGCGCTTGAGCCGCGAGAGGTGGTCGATGAAGAGAATGCCTTCGAGGTGGTCCATCTCGTGCTGGAGACAGGTGGCCATCAGGCCCTCCATGTCCTCTTCATGCACAGTGCCGTCGAGATCCTGCCAGCGGGCGCGGATGCGCGAGGGGCGTTCTACGTCGGCATAGATCTCGGGGACCGAGAGACAGCCTTCCTGGTAGACGGTATGCTCGTCCGACGGATCGAGAATCTCCGGGTTGATGAAGATCCGGGGCTCCCGCCTGGTCGGCTGGTGCGTGTGGTGATGGTCGCCATGGGCGGTGCAGACTTCCGGCTCCGCATCCTCGTCGTCGGGCTGGAGATCGATCACCAGCACGCGCAGCGGCTCGCCCACCTGGATGGCGGCAAGGCCGATGCCCGGCGCATCGTACATGGTTTCAAACATGTCCTCGACGAGCGTCTTGAGCGCGTCGTCGAACTTTTCGACGGGGACCGAAACCTGCTTGAGACGCGGATCGGGAACTTCGAGGATTTCACGGATAGCCATGGCTCGCAAATAAGCGCGATGGCCGATTCTCGCAAGATGGACGCTTCGATGACAGTGATCGGTCAGGCTACCGGTCGTCTAGCGCGAATGGCCTGGGCCAAGGTTCCCTCGTCCAGATAGTCCAGCTCGCCGCCCACCGGCAACCCGTGCGCCAGCTGGGTGATGCGGATCGGAAGTCCTTCCAGGCGCTCGGCAATATAGTGCGCGGTGGTCTGCCCTTCGAGGGTCGCATTCATCGCCAGCACAACCTCGTCGATGCCCCCTTCCTCCACGCGTCGGAGCAGGCTGTCGATCGTCAGATCCTCCGGCCTTACGCCGTCGAGGGCGGAAAGGCGGCCGCCGAGGACGTGATAGCGGCCGTTGAAAAGCCGTGCGCGGTCCAGCGCCCAGAGGTCGGCCACTTCCTCCACGACGCAGAGCGAGCCCGCATCGCGGCGCGGGTCGGCGCAGATGCCGCAGGGGTTGGTGGTATCGATATTGCCGCAAGTGCCGCACTCGACCAGTGCCTCGCGAACGGCGGCGAGCGCATCGACCAGTTGCACCAGCGACGTCTCGCGCCGCTTGATCAGCCATAGCACCGCCCGTCGCGCGGAACGGGGGCCGAGGCCGGGAAGGCGCGACAGCGCGGCGGTAAGCGTCTCGATCTCTTGCGATGCCATGGCGGCGGAGATAGGGCCTCTGCAGCCCCAGAGGAAGTGTTTCGGAGAATTCCCCACACCATGCGCATCGTTTTCATGGGTACACCCGATTTCGCGGTGCCCGCTCTCGTCGCGCTGGTCGAGGCCGGGCACGAAGTCGTGGCCGCCTACAGCCAGCCGCCGCGTCCCGGCGGGCGCCGGGGCAAGGAGCTGACCCCCTCCCCCGTCCACCGCGAAGCCGAGGCGCGCGGGATCGAGGTGCGCCATCCCGTTTCGCTGAAAAGCGCAGAGGAGCAGGAGAAGTTCGCCGCACTGGAAGCCGACATCGCGGTCGTGGCGGCCTACGGGCTGCTGCTGCCCCAGGCCGTGCTCGACGCGCCGCGCCTCGGCTGCCTCAACATCCATGCCTCGATCCTGCCGCGCTGGCGCGGTGCCGCGCCGATCCAGCGGGCGATCCTGGCGGGCGATCCGACCACCGGCGTGACCATAATGCAGATGGAAGCCGGGCTGGACACAGGGCCGATGCTGGCCACCCTGCGCACCACGATCGACCGCAAGACCGCGGGCGAGCTGACCGCCGAACTCGCGGAAAAGGGCGCGCAGCTAATGGTCGGCACCTTGCGCGACCTTGCCGTGCATCGCGCCGTCACCCAGCCCGAAGAGGGCGTCACATATGCCCGGAAGATCGACAAGGCCGAGGCCCGGCTCGACTTCACCGCCCCTGCCGAGCAGGTCGAGCGGCAGGTACGCGCCTTCATGCCCGCGCCGGGCGCCTTCTTCGAACTCGACGGCGAGCGGTACAAGGTGCTGGCCGCCGATAGCGTCGAAGTCTCGGGCTCGGGCGCGCCGGCCACCACGCTCGACGATTCGCTCACCGTCACCTGCGGCGAAGGTGCGCTGCGGGTGACGCGCATCCAGCGCGCGGGCAAGCCCGCCATGGACACCGCAGACCTGCTGCGCGGCCGTGCGATTCCCGCCGGAACGAGGCTCGCTTGACCCGCTTCGCGCTCACTCTCGAATTCGACGGCGCGCCCTACATGGGCCTGCAGCGGCAGGCCCATGGCCCCTCGGTGCAGCAAAGCGTCGAGGAAGCAGCCTTCGCGCTGACCGGCGAGACCACGGCGATGCATGCCGCCGGGCGCACCGATGCGGGCGTTCATGCGCTCGGCATGAAAGTGCATATCGACATCGCGAAGCCGTTCACGCCCTTCCAGTTTTCGGAAGGGATGAACGCGCGGCTGCGGCCCCATCCGATCGCGGTGGTCGCCTGCGAGGTTGTGCCGGACGACTGGCACGCGCGCTTTTCCTGCATCGGCCGTTCCTACATCTACCGCATCGCCAACCGCCGCGCGCCGTTGACGCTGGAGCGCGGCAAGGCCTGGCAGGTGCCCAAGCCGCTCGACGCGGCGGCCATGCACTGCGCCGCGCAGATCCTGGTGGGGCTGCACGATTTCACCACGTTCCGCTCCGCCCATTGCCAGTCGCAGAGCCCGCTCAAGACGCTCGACCGGCTCGACGTCCGCCGCGAGGGCGAGATGGTGCTGATCGAGGCCGAGGCGCGCAGTTTCCTGCATCACCAGGTCCGCTCGATGGTCGGCTGCCTCGCGCTGGTCGGCATGGGACGCTGGGAGGAACGACAGCTCGCACAGGCGCTGGAAGCGCGCGACCGGCAGGCGCTGGGGCTCAATTCCCCGCCGGACGGGCTCTACTTCGTGAAGGCCATCTACCCCGAGGGCTGACGCCGTCACCCCCGCAAGGTGACACTTTGCTTGACACAGTTGACACGGTCCTGGGCGAAAAAACGCGCGCCGGGCCGAAGCTGTCACCTTGTGCGGGGATAGCGGAAGGGAACGGCGACGCATCCGGCCTTCATACCGGAGCGCCTGCCTGTAGGAAAATGCCCGTGCGCAGCCCTTCACCGGCACAAAAAAAGGGAGGCCGCGGCCTCCCTTTTTCATGTTTCGCTAAATCGGCAGGCTCATGCCTTGCCGACGACGCTTTCGGGCAGGTCGTTGCCGAAGACGCGCTGGTAGTACTCGGCCACCATGACCCGCTCGGTCTCGTCGCACTTGTTGAGGAACGAGAGGCGGAAGGCGAAGCCCACGTCGTTGAAGATCGCGGAGTTCTGCGCCCAGGTGATGACCGTACGCGGGCTCATCACGGTCGAGATATCGCCGTTCATGAAGCCCTGGCGGGTGAAGTCCGCAACCTTGACCATCTGCGAGATGGTTGCCGCGTCCACTTGCGGCACCTTCTTCGAGACGATGTCGCTCTCGACCGGCTCAGGTAGGTAATTGAGGCCTACCACCAGGTTCCAACGGTCCATCTGGCCCTGGTTGATCTGCTGGGTGCCGTGATAGAGGCCCGAGGTGTCGCCCAGGCCGACCGTGTTGGCCGTGGCGAACAGGCGGAAATGCTTGTCCGGGCGGATCACGCGGTTCTGGTCGAGCAGGGTCAGCTTGCCCTCGGTTTCGAGGATGCGCTGGATCACGAACATCACGTCCGGGCGGCCCGCATCATATTCGTCGAAGACCAGTGCCACCGGGTGCTGGAGCGCCCAGGGCAGCAGGCCTTCGCGGAATTCAGTAACCTGAAGCCCGTCGCGCAGGACGATGGCATCGCGGCCGATCAGGTCGATACGGCTGATGTGCGCATCGAGGTTGATGCGGATGCACGGCCACTTGAGGCGCGCGGCGACCTGTTCGATATGGGTCGACTTGCCGGTGCCGTGATAGCCCTGCACCATGACGCGGCGGTTGTAGGCAAAGCCTGCCAGGATCGCCAGCGTGGTGTCCGGGTCGAAGACGTAAGTCTCGTCAAGATCGGGAACGCGCTCGTCGGCGACGGAGAAGGCGGGCACCTTCCAGTCGATATCGATTCCGAAGGTCTCGCGCACGTCGAGTTCGATGTCGGGAGCAGCCAGCACGGTGGCGTCACGATTCTCGGCTTTCATGGTCTCGGTCTCAGTCATCGTTGCACTCGCGTAGACAAGCGGGCGCTGCACCGCAACAGGCTTTGCGGTTTATCGGGAACGCAGCGGCACGAAAATGCAGGCACATGTGCCCGATTAGAACTTGTAGCCGAGGCCCAGTGCAACGATGTCCGAGTCCGGCTCGCCGTCATCGACCAGCAGGTGCTTGTATTCCACCTTGGCATAGACCTTCTCGTTCAGGTCCTGCTCCCAGCCGGTGCTGAGGCCCGCCGCGCTGCCGCATTCGCGGCAGTCCTTGGTTTGCCAGTTCGCGGCGGCATAGAGCTTGCTGCCCGGCAGCACACGCGCGCCGACCCGGCCGCCGACACCCCAGACCACGCGCGTATCGTCTGCCAGGACCTTTTCCGCGAAGCCCTCCCCGCCCACGAAGAACCGTTCGCTGAGGTCGATATCGTGGCCCACCGTCACGGCCGCCACCGCATGGCTGTCCTCGCGATTCCAGATCACGCCGCCCGTTCCCTCGACATAGGTTTCTCCGGCAAGCGCGGGGGTCGCGATCGAGGCCAGGGCCGCCGAGACAAGGATGGGCAAGTGACGCATGTGTGGCTCCGATGGAATGATCCACCGCCTGGAAGCGGGCGGTCTTGGCGCCGCCTTAGGCTTCCGAATTGTGAGATAACATTGCCATTGCTTGTCTGGATGTTGCGTTTTTCGCAGCACGCGGTTCGAAGCGGGGCGCGTTTTTCAGCCCAGCTTCGCAGGGAGCGCGAAAAGATCGATAAAGCGCCGGGCCAGCGCCTCGTCCCCCTCCACCGAGAGCCTGCCGCCCGCCTCTTCCACCGAGCGCTTGCCGTAGAACACCGGCAGATAATCCGTGGCCGTTTCGGCCGAAAAGCGCAGGTCGGCGCCGGGAAGCGCCTCTCCGGCGGACTCGATCTTCAACCCGTCCCGATCCAGTCGGCCCACGAACCGCGCCTCTCCCACCGCGAACACCACGCGGAGCGCGAGGTCGCCGATCCGTTCGGGCATCAGCATCGTGCGCAGGGAGAGCATGAAGGCCACCGGCGTCAGCGGCAGCAGGGGATCGTGGCCCGGCGAGCGCACCGCCCAGCGGCCCAGTTCCTGCATGACCGGCTCCAGCGCCAGCCCCCATTCGGTGAGCGCATAGGCCTGCACCGAAGCGGGCGGCGGCAGGGTGAGGCGGCGCACGATGCCGCTGGCTTCCAGACTGCCGAGGCGCTCGGTCAGCACTTTGGCGCTGAGGCCGGGCAGTGCGCCGCGCAGGCCGTTGAAGCGGCGCGGCCCCAGCATCATCTCGCGCACGATCGGCAGGGTCCAGCGCTCGCCAACAAGCTCCATCGCGAAAGCCGCGCCGCAAGCGTCGCGATACCAGCGGCCATGGCTAGCGGCCGGACTGCCTTCTGGCAACGGATGCCCCGTCCGCGCCCCCGCGTCCACAGCAGTTTCCTTTTTCAACTTCATGGTTGCTTTTTGTAACCTGAAAGGTCAGGCTCCGGCAATAACGAATCGCGCCGTTCAAAACGGGCCGCCACAATCACTGGAGAGATGCCGATGCCTTGCAGCGAATCCGCCTCCACGTTGATCACCGCCTATGCCGACGTGCCCGCCTTCGCGCGCGGTCAAGTGCGCGACTTGCGCATCCGCTGGGCGCTGGAGGAACTGGGCCGGGACTATCGGACGGAACTCCTCGACGTCTATCACCCGCGCCCGGATGCCTACCGGGAATGGCAGCCCTTCGCGCAAGTGCCCGCCTTCGACGACGGCGCCCAGCGCCTGTTCGAAAGCGGCGCGATCCTGCTCTACCTTGGCGAGCAGGACGAACGGCTGCTCCCGGCCGATCCCGCCACACGCTGGCAGGCTATTACCTGGCTTTTCGCAGCACTGAACAGCGTGGAGCCGTTCGTGGCGCAAATCGGCGCGCTGGATATCTTCCATGCCGGCAAGAGCTGGGCCGCAGAGGCGCGGCCGAGCGCGCTGAAACTGCTCGAATCCCGCCTCGCCGCCACCCAGGACGCGCTGGGGGAACGCGACTGGCTGGCGGGAACCTTCTCCGTGGCCGATATCGTCATGGTCACCGTGCTGCGCATCATCGACCATGCGCCCATCCTCGAAGCCTATCCCACGCTCACCGCCTACAAGGCGCGCGGGGAAGACCGTCCGGCCTTTCGCCGGGCGCTTGCCGAACAACTCGAAAGCTACGCCTCTCCCGCCCAATCTGGAGAATAGCCATGCCCTACGTCGATGGTTTCGTGCTTGCCGTCCCTGCCGCCAACAAGGACAAGTTCATCGCCCACGCCCGCGAGATGGACGAATACTTCATCGAATACGGCGCCACGCGCGTCGTCGAATGCTGGGGGGACGACGTCCAGCACGGCAAACAGACGGACTTCTTCCGCTCGGTAGAGGCGAAGGAAGACGAAGTGGTCTGCTTCAGTTGGATCGAATGGCCGGACAAGGCCACGCGCGACCGGCAGATGGGGCTGCTCATGGAGCTGATGAAGAACGACCCGCGCTTCGATCCCGCCAATAACCCGCCGCCCTTCGACGGCATGCGGATGATCTACGGCGGCTTCGAATCCGTTCTGGAACTGGGAGAATAGCCATGGGCAATCCCGTCGGCAGCTTCATCTGGTACGAACTGCTCACCAGCGACATCGCGGGCGCCGCCGCCTTCTACCGCGAGGTCGTGGGCTGGACGATCGCCACTCATGCCGATCCCGACGCGGGAGGCATGGACTATCGCATGATCGTCCGCGATGACGGCGGCATGGCGGGCGGCGCCATGCAGATCACCGGGGAGATGGCAGAGGGCGGTGCAAGACCGATCTGGCTGCCTTACTTCTACGTGGAGGACGTGGATGGCGAAGTGGAGGCCATCGTCTCCGAAGGCGGCAAAGTGCAGATGCCCGCCATGGACCTGCCCGTCGGCCGCATCGCCATGGTGGCGGACCCGCAGGGCGTGCCGATCTACCTGATGAAGCCTATCCCGCCCGCGGACCAGCCGGATGCCTTCAGCGACGTGTTCTCCGTGTCCGAGAACCAGCACGTACGCTGGAACGAGCTGGCCAGCCCCGATCAGGCAAGCTCCATGGCCTTCTACGGCAAGCACTTCGGCTTCACTTTCGACGAGAAGATGTCGATGGGCGAGATGGGCGACTACTGCTTCATCGGCCACCACGGCCAGACGCTCGGCGCGATCATGCAGCGGCAGGAGGAAAGCCAGCCCTCCGTCTGGATGTTCTACTTCGGCGTCCCCTCGATCGCAGAGGCGAAAAAGGCGATCGAGGCGAATGGCGGGCAAGTGCTGATGGGCCCGCACGAGGTTCCCGGCGGAGACTGGATCGTGGTCGCGCTGGATCCGCAAGGCGCGGGCTTCGGCCTCGTCGGCCCCAAGGGAGACTGAACCGCGAAAGCTCTGCAAAGGTCATTGACGGCGGCGCGATGTTCCATGATTGTTCCGCCTCATCGAAGATGACGGAGTAGCGAAGATGGCCGACTACACCTTCTACACCAATCCGATGTCGCGCGGGCAGATCGCCCGCTGGGCGCTTCATGAGGCCGGGGCAGACTACAGCCAGGTCCTGATCGACTGGAAGGACAAGCCCGCAGGCTTCCTTGCCGTCAACCCGATGGGCAAGGTGCCCACCATCGTCCACCATGCCGAGGGCGGCGACCGCGTCGTCACCGAGGCGGCGGCCATCTGCCTCTACCTTGCCGAAATGCACCCCGAGGCGGGCCTGCTGCCCAGCGACGGGGAGATGGCGGACTACTACCGCTGGACCTTCTTCGCCTCCGGCCCCGTCGAACAGGCGATCACCTCGCGCCATTTCAAGTGCGAGCCTTCGCCCGACCAGGAAATGATGGCGGGCTGGGGCAATTTCGAGCGCACGATGAACGCGCTGGAGAGCCATTTCGAAAACGCGGATTATGTCTGCGGCAGCCGCTTCACGATGGCCGACGTCTACGTCGGCAGCGCGGTGGACTGGGGATTGACGTTCGGCACGATGCCCCCTCGCCCCGCCTTCGTCGCCTATGCCGAGCGCCTCCAGGCCCGCGACGCCTACAAGGCCGCCAAGGCCGTGGACAATACCCTGATCGGGGAGATGAAGAAATGAGCGCTGAAGCAGCGGCGAAGAACCGCGTCTGCCTCTGGTACGACGGCACCGCCGAGGAAGCCGCCCGGTTCTATGCCTCGGTCTTTCCCGACACCCATGTCAGCCGCGTGGTCCAGTCGCCCACCGACTACCCGGACGGCAAGGCGGGGGACGTGATCACCGTGGAATTCTCGGTCATGGGAATCGCCTGCATCGGCCTCAACGGCGGCCCCACCTTCCCGCAGACCGAGGCGTTCTCGTTCCAGGTCGAGACCCTCACCCAGGAAGAGACCGATCGCTACTGGAACGCTATAGTCGGCAACGGCGGCGCGGAAAGCATGTGCGGCTGGTGCAAGGACAAGTGGGGCCTTTCCTGGCAGATCACGCCCAAGGTCCTCAGCGATGCCCTGACCCACCCCGACCGCGCAGCGGCCCGGCGGGCGATGGAAGCGATGATGACCATGCGCAAGATCGACGTCGCCGCGATCGAGGCCGCGCTCGCCGGGGCGCAGGCGTGAACCCCGAGCCGAGCCTCGAACTGTTCGGCCATCCCTTCTCGTCCTACACCTGGAAGGCGCTGATCCCGCTCTACGCCTATGAAGTGCCTTTCGCCTTCCGGGTCGTCGACCCGGAGCATCCCCAGCACGCCGAAGTCGTGCAGATGGCCGGGCCGCTCGGCAAGTTCCCGGTCCTGCGCGACGGCGAGAACCTGCTGTTCGAGGCGACCACGATCATCGAATACCTCGATCGCCACCATGTCGCCCCCGGCATTCTGATCCCTGAAGACCCCGACCCGGCCGTGGCGATCCGCATGCTCGACCGGGTCTTCGACAACTACGTCATGAACGTCATGCAGATCGTAGTGAACGAATATATCCGCGACGGCGCCAACCCGGACCAGACCCGCTGCGCCGAGGCGCGCGCCCAGCTGGACAGGGTCTATGCCTGGCTGGAAGGCTGGCTGAAGTTCTATCCGCAGATGGACCAGATCTCGCTGATCGAATGCGCCGCGGCGCCTTCGCTGTTCTATGCCGACTGGGTCCACCCGATCCCGCAAGACCGACCGCGCCTGCGCGCCTGGCGCGCGCATCTGCTGGCCCTGCCCCCCATCTCGCGCTGCGTGGAGGATGCCCGCCCGTTCCGGTCCTACTTCCCGCTTGGGGCACCTGATCGGGATTGAAACTTGCGGGATTGAGAACAGCGCAATCAAGGAGAGACCTATGAGCGACACGGACAACGAACTCTCGATCACCCGCTATATCGATGCGCCGCCCGCGTTGGTCTGGGACGTCATGGCCAATCGCCAGGAGGAATGGTGGTGCCCCCGCCCCTGGCGCGTCGAGATCGACGAGCAGGACCGCCGCCCCGGCGGCGTGTGCCGCATGACCATGTACGGCCCCGACGGCGAAGTCGCCCCGCAGGACGGCATCTACCTCGCCTACGATGAAGGCAGGCGCTACGCCTCGACTGACGCCGTGACCCGCGACTTGCGCCCCTCCGGGCCCTTCATGATCGGCATCTGGGAAATCGCCCCCGAAGGCAGCGGCACCCGCTACACCGCCATCGCCCGCCACTGGACCGCCGAAACGATGAAGCAGCACGAGGAAATGGGCTTCACCGATGGCTGGGGCGCCTGCGCGGACCAGCTCGCGGAAATCTGCGAGCGGGAGAAAGTCTGAGCGGCAGTTCTGCGCTGCGCCTAGTTTGTCGGTTTTTAAGGAAATGGTTCGCGCGAAGGCGCGGAGGCGCAAAGAGGTCGCTCCTGCGGCAAAGCCGCTATCATCTTCGACGCTGCGCCATCCGCCACGCGAGAAGAAGGCAATGGCCCGGAGCCTTACGCAACACCTTTGCGCCTTCGCGCGAACCTCCTTTATTTCTTCTTTCGCCCGTTGTCAGCTTTCCCCTACTTTGCAGACATTCCGCCTTGCAGTTAGCATGGTTGGATGGACGTCACATCGATCATCAGAAACGACACCGTGTTCCTCGGGCGCCTTTTCGCTCAATTGGCGGCAGTGACCATACTAGTTTGTGCCGCGCTGCTGCTGGTAAATGAGGCTAGCTTCTGGTCGCAATGGAACATGCTGTGGGCGCTTGGCGTCCCGTTCGCAGTCTCTTGCGCGTTCAACCGAGGTGTTCGTAGGCGGGTGATCACAGGTTTTTGCCTTGTCCCATGGTCACTGCTCTCTGTTTTCGTGGGGGTCGTTTCGTTCGCTATCGAGCCCTAACGGCGCCCGAAACCCCGACGTTGCGGACATTATAGCGAGCTACGGCACGATAAGTGATACGCACTCTTCCCACCACCGCATTGCGGGCAAATATCCGAGCCTTTTGGTCGTAGGTGATGAGCAACTCGTTGGGACTACTCCACTTCATTTCTGCCCATGGCCCGCCCCAATTCCCGCAAGTACCGCCGTCATAGGCATCCGCAACGAACGCGTTCCCAATTCTTTGCCAGAACCACGGGTCAACCGACACTTGCGTCGTGAAGTCCGTTGTCGCGCTACATTCGCGCATGAACATAGTGGCTTGATGCTCACCGGTTGGTGAGCGAAGCGACTTGATGCTTTGCTACTACATAGCGCGCCGGAGCAGGCATTAAGACACAACAGAAGTGGGGCAGCAGTGACAAGCTTTCGCATCGAGCAAGAGTACGAAAAGCCAAACTTGCGTCAATGTCAGCTTCCCTCACTTTCTCGCCGTCACCCTGAACTTGTTTAGCTGCGCTGGCCTTCGGCTCAGGGTCTATTCGGCCGAAATCCCGTCGCTATGAGTGATAGACGATGGCGCGGCTTGCCTTACAAGGCTTCGGCCTGAGCGGCGAGATGGATCCTGAAACAAGTTCAGGATGACGAGGTGAGGAAACGAGAAGGCTGCTCACCCGCAATTCAAGCCTGAGCGTTGTGCAGCGCCACTCACCGGAAGCTGACTAATCACCTCGAAAAGCTCAAATCGAAAAGCTGCCCTCCCCACCCGCTCAGGCTGAGCTTGTCGAAGCCCCCTGATGCGTGGCGTGAGGCCTCCCATCCTTCGACAGGCTCAGGATGAGCGGAGTGTGTTGGGAGAGATGAGCGGGGGGGTGGGAGAAAAGCCTGCCTCGCACTCCAAGCTTACCCGTTACCTTGCTGCCTCGAATTCAATCCCAGCTCAGCCCCTAAGCCAGTGCCGGAGACTTGCGCAGAAGCTGATAAGCTTCGACCACGCCCTGAAGGCGGGCGGCGCGGCTGTGGTCGCCGCCGTTGTGGTCGGGGTGGTATTGGCGCAGCAACCGGGTGTAGCGCAGGCGCAGCGTCTTGCCGTCGATGTCGCCCTCCAGCCCCAGCACGCCGAGCGCGCGGCGTTCCTCGGGGTTGAAGCGGGCATTCTCCGGCTTCAGGTCGGCCTGGCGCTGGCGCATATGCGCTCTGGCGCGGCCGCTGATCGCTTCCAGCGGGTCGGCGAAATCGGCCCAGCGCGGGGTGCCGTCCACGCCCGCGTCCGGCCGGAATGCGCGGCTCTGCGCTTCCCAGCCGTGCAGCGGAGACTGGGCGCGGAAGATTTCCTCCGCGCTCATGCCGTCGAAGTAGTCGTATCCCGAATTGAATTCGCGAACGTGGTCGAGGCAGAACCAGCGGTAGTCGCCCGGACCGTCGAAACCGGGCAGGCGCGCGCCCGGTGCGCGAAACTCGCCCGCCTCTTCGCAACCCGGCCAGTTGCACATGCGACCGCCGGATTCGACCCTACCATGAAATCTAGATTGTCTCACCGGCTTCCAGATGGGGGATCGAGCGCCTAAATGGAAGACATGACCGGATCGATCGAACAGGAAATGCGGCAGCTTCTCGAAGCCGCCTTCGCGCCCACCCGCCTTGACGTCATCAATGATTCCGCCAGCCACGCGGGCCATATGGGTGACGACGGCACGGGCGAATCGCACTTCACCATCGCAATCGAAAGCCCCGCCTTCGCGGGCGTTTCCCGCCTGCAGCGCCAGCGCCAGGTCAATGCCGCGCTGGGCGACATTCCCGGCAAGCGCGTCCACGCCATCGCCATCAAGGCCCGCGCGCCCGGAGAGTAGTGCCGGGGAGCGACTTATCCCCGGTTGCCCTTTTAGCAATGCGCGCCTAAATGCGCGCACCATGCCGACAACTCTGACATTCGCCGTGCCCAAGGGCCGAATCCTCGACGAAGCGCTGCCGCTGATGGCGCGTGCAGGCGTGGTGCCCGAGGCGGAGTTCCACGACAAGAAGTCTCGCGCGCTCTCTTTTGCCTGCGAGAACAGCCAGATGCGCCTGATCCGCGTGCGTGCTTTCGACGTGGCGACGTTCGTGGCGCATGGCGCGGCGCAAGTGGGCATCGTCGGTTCGGACGTGGTGGAAGAGTTCGCCTACCCTGACCTCTACGCCCCGGTCGACCTCGATATCGGCCACTGCCGCCTGTCGGTTGCCGAGCGTGAGGGGGAAGTCGGCGGCGCCCTGCCGTCGCACTTGCGGGTGGCCAGCAAGTATCCCAACCTCACGCGCAAGCACTACGAGAAGCTGGGCGTCCAGGCCGAAGTGGTGAAGCTGAACGGCGCGATGGAACTGGCGCCGTCGCTCGGCCTGTCCAGCCGCATCGTCGATCTCGTCTCCACGGGCCGCACCCTCAAGGAAAACGGCCTCGTCGAAACGAGCCGCATTCTCGACATTTCCGCGCGCCTGATCGTCAACCGCGCCGCATTGAAGACCGACGAGCGCGTCGCCGCGCTGGTCGATGCCTTCCGCGCGCTGGTGGCCGAACGGAAGGCCGCCGCCTGATGCAACGCCTCTTCAGCAAGGATGCCGGGTTCGCCGAAGCCTTCCAGCGTGTCGTCGCCGACCGCCGCGAGAGCGCGACGGACGTGGCCCGCGACGTGGCCGATATCCTCGCCGCCGTGCGCGAGCGGGGCGACACGGCGCTGGCCGACTACACCGCCCGTTTCGACGGCCACGATCTCGACCAGACCGGCTGGCGCATCGATGCCGAGACCTGCCGCGCCGCTTTCGAAGCCCTGTCGCCTGAATTGCGCAGCGCCCTCGAACTCGCAGCGGAGCGCATCCGCGCCTATCACGCCGCGCAGCTGCCCGAAAACCGCGACTATACCGATGCCGCCGGCGTGCGCCTCGGTGCGGTGTGGCGCGCGGTAGACGCTGCCGGCCTCTACGTACCGGGCGGCCGCGCGGCCTATCCCTCGTCGATGCTGATGAACGCGATCCCCGCCAAGGTGGCTGGCGTCGAGCGTCTCGTCGTCGTCACGCCGACCCCCAAGGGCGAAGTCAACGCGCTCGTCCTCGCCGCCGCGCACCTTGCCGGTGTCGATGAAGTCTGGCGCGTGGGCGGTGCCCATGCCGTGGGCGCGCTGGCCTATGGCACCGACAGGATCGCGCCCGTCGACGTGATCACCGGCCCCGGCAATGCCTGGGTGGCCGAAGCCAAGCGCCAGCTCTACGGCGTCGTCGGCATCGACATGGTCGCAGGCCCGAGCGAAATCCTCGTGATCGCGGACGCGAAGAACGACCCGCGCCGCATCGCCGCCGACCTGCTCAGCCAGGCCGAGCACGATCCCACCTCGCAGTCGATCCTCATCACCGACGATGCCGCCTATGCCGATACCGTTGCCGAGGCGGTGGAGATCGAACTCTCCGCCCTCGCCACCGAGGCGACCGCGCGCCAGTCGTGGAACGACTACGGCGTGATCGTCGTGGTCGAAAGCTTCGACGAGGCTCCGGCGCTGGCCGATGCCCTCGCCGCCGAACATGTCGAGATCGCCACCGACGATCCCGAAAGCCTGTTCCGCCAGATCCGCCACGCCGGATCGGTGTTCCTGGGCCGCATGACCCCCGAAGCGGTCGGCGATTACGTCGCTGGTCCCAACCACGTGCTGCCCACCGGGCGCCGCGCGCGGTTCGCCTCGGGGCTTTCCGTTCTCGATTTCATGAAGCGCACCAGCTTCATCCAGCTCGACCAGGCGGCGCTGGAGGCCATCGGCCCCGCCGCCGTTGCCCTTGCCGATGCCGAAGGGCTTCCCGCGCACGCGCGCTCCATTTCCGTGAGACTTTCCCGATGAGCAATTCCAAGCCGAATTCCAAGCAGGCCCGCTCCGCCGCGCGCCTTGCCGCCGTCCAGGCCCTCTATCAGTTCGAGATGGAAGGCACCCAGCAGGCCATCCTGCTCGACGAATTCCACCGCCACCGGCTCGGCGCGGAAATCGACGAGGACCAGTACGCCAATGCCGAAGTCGCCTTCTTCGACGACGTGGTGAAGGGCGTGATCGCCCGCCGCAACGAGATCGACGAACTGCTCTCCGGCAAGCTGGCCGAAGGCTGGTCGCTTGCCCGTCTCGACAAGACCATGCTGCAGATCCTGCGCGCCGGCACTTACGAACTGCTGGCCCGCGCCGACGTGCCGACCGGCGCGGCGATCGGCGAATATCTCGACGTCGCCCACGCCTTCTTCGACGCGCGCGAAGCGAAGTTCGTCAACGGCGTGCTCGATGCGGTGGCCAAGGCCGTACGCTGATTTTTTGCGCAGCATTGCTGCGTTCACACCTGATCTCGACAATGGGCCCCGCGGGGCCCATTGTCATGTCATGAGCCGCGAATTCGCCTTCATCGACGCCTTGCGCGCCATTGCCGTCAGCCCCGCCGCGCGCGGCCTGGCGGACGACGCCGCCGTGCTAGAATTCGGGGGCGAGAAGCTGGTGCTGACGATGGACACGCTGGTGGAGGGCGTCCATTTCCTGCCCGACGATCCGCCCGAGGACGTCGCCTGGAAACTCGTCGCCGTGAATGCCTCCGACCTTGCCGCCAAGGGCGCCGAGCCGCTCGGCTGCCTCAAGTCCCACGCCCTGGGCGAAGAGGAATGGGACCGCGCCTTCCTCGCCGGGCTGGAACTGGCCTGCCGCCATTTTCACCTGCCGCTGCTGGGCGGAGACACCGTGCGCATGCCGCAAGGCTCGGCGCGCAGCTTCTCGCTGACGGCCCTTGGCCGCGGCCCCGAGGACTGCCCGGTCCCCTCGCGCAGCGGCGCCCAGAGCGGCGATCTCGTCTGGGTGAGCGGCACGCTCGGCGATTCCGGCCTCGGCCTGGAACTGCTGACTTCCGGCCGCAAGGTGCAGACCCCGGAAGCCGCCTGGCTGTCCGACCGCTACCGCCGCCCCATGCCCGAACCGGCGCTAGGCGTGGCGCTCGCCCCGCTGGCGACGGCGATGATGGACGTGTCCGACGGCCTCCTGGTCGATGCGCGGCGCATGGCCGAGGCCAGCGGCGTCTCCATCGCCATCACCGCCGAGCATGTTCCCCTCTCCCGCGCCTTCGTCGCCACGCTCGGCGACGATCTCGACAAGCGCATTTCGGCCATGACCGCGGGCGACGACTACGTCCTGCTGTTCACCGCTCCGCCCGTAAACAGCGCCTACGTCCGCGCCGCCGCCAAGACGCTCGGCACCGGCGTCCATGCCGTTGGCACGGTAACGGACGGCAGCGGCATCGTCCTCGAATGGAAGGGCGCGCCGATCCCCTTGCCGGACAGGCTGGGGTATCAGCACTGAGGGTGCTGTGTGAGGTCGTAGGCTGCGGCAGGTTTGCCGTCTTTTGAAGACAAAAGAAAGAATGGGTCACGCAGAGACGCGGAGGCGCCGAGAGGTCGTTCCTGCGGCAAAGCCGCTCTCCTTATCGACCCTGCGCCTTACGCTGCGTTGGAAGAAGGAAATGACCTGCCGCCTGACGCAACACCTCTGCGCCTCCGCGCCTCTGCGTGAATCTCTATTTCTTCTTTCGCCGAGAAAGCAGTCGCTCGTCTGGCCCATTGGCGCTTACCGAAATAGACGGGCGAACCTGCTCGCCGACAAGTCGGCTCAATAAAACAGAAAATAGTCTTCTATATCGAAGTCGTTAGGTATTTTTCCATCTGGAAAATTGAAATCATCTAGCTCCATCGGAAAGCACATCCTTGGCCAGTTCAGCCAACCATAGTTGGTCAGATCTTGACTATCCATGTCATGTGGAAGCCAATAAGCTCTGAAATAAGCGATCACCTGCTCTGGTTCCGCAAGCCAAGTCTCGGCTCGTTCGCCTGTTATGACGTTGCCTATAAACTTATCGGTAATTTCCACACTCTGATCGTGTGGCGGAGGCATAGCATATATCTCTCGTTGATCGAGCCTGGCCTTTAACTCCGCCAAAAAGAGCGCCGTGGCTTCGGAAAAGCTTAGCCTTGCATGGAATTTTCGAAAGGATTCCCAGTCTTCCTCGGGAAAATATCCAAATGGCCATTTTCGAAGGAATTCGACCGCAGCTTCAATCATAGTACAACCTACCGCTATATTCGGCGTTCTGGCAAAGGTACCCGCCTGCCTGAACGTAACTTCTGCGCGGCATTTACAAGTTTGCCAAGACGCGGCTTTTGGTTTTCACACCACTCCGAAAGCCATTGCCGAACTGCGCGAAGAAATCTCGAAGCAGCCATTCCGTCATCACGAAACGGCTGCCCTCGCCATAGCCTCTCAGAAAAGCCGCAGGTCCGCTTGCCTCGACAAAGCTGACCTCCCCAACCGCTCAGCCTGAGCCTGTCGAAGGCCCCGAGGCGTGGCGCTACGGGCCGGTTGGCTGATGCTCTGGCGTTGCGGGTGGGCTTCGACAAGCTCTGCCTGAGCGGGGTGAGGTTGCTGAGCGGGGTGAGGTTGAGGTCCGGTGGAGGTTGATCCGCAATCAACCCAAAGCCGTCACCCTGAACTTGGTTCAGGGTCCATCCCGCAGGAAGCCCGGTCGCTGCGTTCACCAACCGAGGGACCAGCTTGCTGTACCACGCTCCGACTTGAGCGGCACAATGGATCCTGAACCAAGTTCAGGATGACGCGGAAGGGCATGATCGAACGGCTCGACACGCATCGCCCCATCGCGGGAAAATCGCCCGCAAACGAAGTCGCTTGCCAGTAATCGCGCTTGTCTATAGCCCTTTACCTTCAGAACGGGAGAACCCGTCAATACATCGTTGGGAAAAAGGGGGCGTTTTGTGAATCCAGTCACGATCGCAATTGTCCTGGGGCTTCTGGCCATTCTCTATGGCTTCGTCACCAGCCGCCAGGTGCTCGGCTCTCCGGCCGGGAACCAGAAGATGCAAGACATCGCAGCCGCCATTCAGGAAGGCGCGCAGGCCTACCTCAAGCGCCAGTATTCCACGATCGCCATCGTCGGCATCGTCGTGGCGCTGATCATCGTCGTCACGCTGGGGACGGTTTCGGCCATAGGCTTCATCATCGGCGCGATCCTGTCGGGCGTGGCGGGGTTCATCGGCATGAACATCTCGGTGCGCTCGAACGTGCGCACCGCCGCCGCCGCGCAGACCGGGTTGCAGCCGGGCCTGACGCTGGCCTTCCGCGCGGGTGCCATCACCGGCATGCTGGTGGCGGGGCTGGCGCTGCTCGCCATCGCGGTGTTCTACTGGTATCTGACCGGCCCGGGCGGGCATGACGTCGGCGGAGAGGACCGCACCGTGGTCCAGGGCCTTACTGCCCTTGCCTTTGGCGCTTCGCTGATCTCGATCTTCGCGCGCCTGGGCGGCGGCATCTTCACCAAGGCGGCCGACGTCGGCGCCGATCTGGTGGGCAAGGTCGAGGCTGGCATTCCCGAGGACGACCCGCGCAATCCCGCCGTCATCGCCGACAACGTGGGCGACAACGTGGGCGACTGCGCCGGCATGGCCGCCGACCTGTTCGAGACATACGTGGTCACCGTGGGCGCGACGATGGTGCTGACCGCGCTCCTCATGAAGGGCATCGACAATTTCGAAGGTCTGATGGCGCTGCCGCTGCTGATCGGCGGCGTCTGCATCGTCACCTCGATCGTCGGCACCTATTTCGTGCGGCTCGGCGGATCGCAGAACATCATGGGGGCCATGTACAAGGGCTTCCTGGTCACTGCCGTGCTCTCGATCCCTGCGATCTGGTGGGCGATCGACTTCTCCCTCGGCGGCATCAATGCCATGATCGGCGAGACCGGCTTCACCGGCCGCACGCTGTTCTACTGCGCGCTGCTCGGCCTGGTCATCACCGGCCTGATCATCTGGATCACCGAGTACTACACCGGAACCGGCTACCGCCCGGTGCGCTCGATCGCCAAGGCCTCGGAAACCGGCCACGGCACCAATGTGATCCAAGGCCTTGCGATCAGCCTCGAAGCCACGGCGCTGCCGACGCTGGTGATCTTGGCGGGAATCGTCATCGCCTATCAGCTCGCCGGACTGCTCGGCATCGCCTACGCGGCCACTGCGATGCTGGCGCTGGCAGGCATGGTCGTCGCGCTCGATGCCTATGGCCCCGTCACCGACAATGCCGGCGGCATCGCCGAAATGGCGGGTCTGGACGACGCCGTGCGCGAGAAGACAGACGCGCTCGACGCCGTGGGCAACACCACCAAGGCCGTTACCAAAGGCTATGCCATCGGCTCGGCGGGCCTCGCCGCGCTGGTGCTCTTCGCGGCCTATACCACCGATCTCAAGGAGTTCTTTCCCGGCCTCTCGGTCGATTTCAGCCTGGAGAACCCCTACGTCATCGTCGGCCTGCTGCTCGGCGCGCTGCTGCCCTACCTGTTCGGGGCCATGGGCATGACTGCCGTGGGCCGCGCGGCGGGCGACGTGGTCAAGGACGTGCGTGAGCAGTTCAAGGCCAATCCCGGCATTATGACTTACGAGACCAAGCCGGACTATGCGCGGACCGTGGACCTCGTGACCAAGGCGGCGATCAAGGAGATGATCGTGCCCTCGCTGCTGCCGGTACTGGCGCCGATCGTGGTCTATTTCGTGATCTCCGCCGTCGCGGGCACGGAGAACGGCTTCGCGGCGCTGGGCGCCCTGCTCTTGGGCGTGATCGTAGGCGGGCTGTTCGTGGCGCTCTCGATGACCTCGGGCGGCGGCGCCTGGGACAATGCCAAGAAGTACATCGAGGACGGCCATCACGGCGGCAAGGGATCGGAAGCCCACAAGGCCGCCGTGACGGGCGACACCGTGGGCGATCCCTACAAGGACACGGCCGGTCCTGCGGTGAACCCGATGATCAAGATCACCAATATCGTCGCCCTGCTACTGCTCGCGGCACTGGCAGCGGGTTGAGCAGATCCCATCGACCGAAAGCCCCGGCGGAGCGATCCGCCGGGGCTTTTCCCTGCCCGCGTTAGCACTTCCTTGAGGGCGACGCGCTAGAACGCCCGCGAGGATAAGCAGGCGAGACCATGTTCGACTCAGAGGCCCATTCGGTTCGCGAAGAGACCGCCTCGGCGGCCGCTTCGCTGCACTGCATGCCATGGCGGACGCTGGAAACCGACGTTCCCGCATGGGACCGTCTCGCCCTCGATGCCAGCGAGCCCAATCCCTTCTTTGAAAGCTGGTATCTCCTGCCCTCGCTGCGCCGCCTTCCGCATAGCGAAACCGTCATGGTCCTGCGGTTCGAGATGGACGGCCGACTTGCCGGACTGATGCCGGTCCTGCGCAGCCCACGCTACTATCGCTGGCCGGTGCCCAATCTGGCGAGCTGGCTGCACGACAACTGCTTCTGCGGCGCTCCGCTTGTCCGGCGCGGCGCCGAAGACCTGTTCTGGCGAGCCGTGCTGGACTGGGCCGACCGGGCGGCGCAACGGGCGTTGTTCCTCCACTTGCGCGCCATCCCCCTCGAAGGCCCGCTCCATGCCGCGCTTTCGCGGATTCTGGCCGAGCAGCAACGCCAATGCGAAGTCGTGCTGCGCGAGGACCGCGCCCTGCTCTCCTCCGACCTGACGCCCGATGCCTATCTGGAAGCCTCGCTCTCGGGCAAGAAGCGCAAGGAACTGCGCCGTCAGGCCAGCCGCCTGGCCGAAGCCGGGACGCTCGCGGTGGAGCGGCGCGAGGACGGAGAGGACCTCGCCGCTTGGTGCGACGCCTTTCTCGCGCTCGAAGCCTCCGGCTGGAAGGGCAAGGCAGGCTCCGCGCTCGCCAACCATGCCGCCACCGACAGCCTCTTTCGCGACAGCCTGCAAGGCGCCGCCGCGCGCGGGCGCCTCGAACGCCTCTCGCTCACGCTGGACGGCCGCCCGATCGCTATGCTCGCCAGCTTCCTCACCCCGCCCGGCGCCTATTCCTTCAAGACCGCCTTCGACGAGCGCTATTCCCGCTTCTCGCCCGGCGTCCTGCTCCAGCGCGAAAACCTGCAAATTCTCGAACGGGCAGACATCGCCTGGACCGACAGCTGCGCGGCCGCCGACCATCCGATGATCGACCATATCTGGCGCGAACGCCGCGCGATGGCACGGCTCTCCATCGCCATCGGCGGCCCGATCCGCCGCCACCTGTTCCGCCACTTCGTCCGCGCGGAAACCGCGCGCAGCCCCGCAGGAGGGAGCCTGTGAACCTGTTCTCGAAATCCCCGAGCGCCGCCGTCTTCCCCGAAGAAACCCGCGCCCGCTTCGCCGCGAACTACCCCGAAGTGCCGCACAAGCTGACCCACGCCCTCGGTGACCATCCGCTTATGTCACTAGAAGCGCTGGCCGCCCTCGCGGAATCGCTGCCCGCCGCTTCGGTCGAGTACAATTTCGGAAACCAGCCCCTCGGCGTGGACGGCAAGCCCGCGCCCACCGGCATCCCCATCGGCCGCACCATCCGCGAGATCGAGACGACCAATTCCTGGGCCGTCATCAAGAACATCGAACAGCACCCGGATTACGCCCGCCTGCTCGGCGAACTTCTGGACGAACTGCGCCCGGCGATCGAGGCCAGGACCGGCCGCATGATGAAGCTCCAGGCCTTCGCCTTCATCACTTCCGCAGGCGGCGTCACCCCCTACCACTTCGATCCCGAGCACAATATCCTGCTGCAACTGCGCGGCGCCAAGGTCATGACCCAGTTCCCCGCAGGCGATCCCCGCTTCGCACCGGACCAGGTCCACGAAACCTACCACACCGGCGGCGGCCGCGAACTCCGCTGGCACGACGACCTGCTCCCCGGCGGCACCGAAGTCGCGCTCTCGCCCGGCGAGGCCGTCTACGTGCCGGTCATGGCGCCCCACTTCGTGCGCAACGGCACCGCACCTTCGGTCTCGCTGTCGATCACCTGGCGCTCGGAATGGAGCTTCGCCGAAGCGGACGCGCGGGCGTTCAACGGATGGCTGCGGGGGCTGGGGCTGACGCCGCGCCGGACCGGGCGGTGGCCTCTGCGGAACCAGGGGAAGGCTCTGGCCTGGCGGGTGCTTCGCAGGTTTAGGAAGTAAGGGAGAAGCAGGGGCCATCGCCCCTGCACCCCTTTAACGTCTAGGTCACGCGGACCAACGCCGTTGCGCGCCCATGGCTGCGTCGGGAGACTTATTGGCTGCGCCGCAAAGAGCGCACAACGGATAGGTGGCGCGCGAGGTAGCCATTCCGAGGATCCGGGGGATCTCCTGAGCTTGTCGAAGGGCCCCGGAATCTGCCCTCTTTACTTGCCCTTCTTGACCCAAGCCGCAACCTCGACCCGCTGCCGCGGACGATTGGCCAGACGTTCCTTCAGTCCGGTCACAGCCTGCACCACCGGCTTCGCCTCGTCGGCCGGAAGCGTCGCGGCATAGGCCTCGATCTTGCCGACCATCTCGGGGTTCGTGCTCGATGCGACGATGCGTGCGAAGAAGCGCGCGCGGCCCGAGTGTTCGATCAGCCCGTCGATGGCCGCCTGATGTTCGCGCACGAAATCGAAGGTCATCTCCGGGTGCGCGCGGCCGACCGTGGTGATGATCTGCGATGCGCTGGTCGCGTCCGGCGTGCCCGAGATCGCGAGCGCGAGCGCGTCCTTCGCAATCGCCTCGTCCCGCACCATGCCGAGGTCGGTGTAGTAGAGCTGGCGTTCGACGAAGCTGGTCGCCTTGGCGGCCTGCTGGCGCAGCAGATCCCAGTCGGCGCGGGTCGCGTTGGTGGCGGCAACGCCAAGCCAGGTGCCCTTGAGCGGGCCGTCGAGCGACTTGGGATCGGCGGCGAGGCCCTGGAGACGGCGGCGCGCTTCGTCCACGACGCGCTTGTCGCCGATCGAGCCGAGCGTATCGATCAGCTGCGCGCGCAGCTTGGTATCGGTCAGCGGCTCACCCGCCACCGGATCGAAGCCGAGCTTGTCGAGACGCGGCGCCCAGGTCTTGGAGATGCGCGCCGCGAGCTTGGCCTTCACCTTGGCATCGTCGAGCAGGCCGTAGACGCCTTCCCATTGGCCGACGACCTTGCCCGCCAGCGTCGCATCGGCGGTGCCGGGGACCGAGGCCAGCAGGCGCAGGCCCGCCGACATGTCCTGATAGCCGGCCAGCGACAGCGAGAGATTGTCGCGCAGCAGGCCGTACTGGTCGATCGGCGCCAGCGAACCGAAGGCGGACACCAGCGCATCGAGGGCCTTCGCGTTGTAGAGCGTGCGATAATAGCCGAGCTGGCCCGCGTTCACGAGCACGGCATCGCAGCTGTCGACGGTCAGGCTCTCGGTCCGTCCGGTCATCAGGTGGCGCATGGGTTCGCCGTTACCGGCGCGGATCAGCAGCGGCATCGGCCAGGTCGGCTTTTCACCATTCCGCGTCGAGGGATCGAGCGAGAAGGCGTCCTGCGTCAGATCGAGGCGGGTCTTGCCGTCGGCGCAGGCCGAGACATTCACGCGCAGCAGCGGCACGCCCGGCGTATGGGTGAAGGCCTCGGCGATCAGGTCCACGTCCTTGCCGCCCGCCGATTCCATCGCCGCCCAGAGGTCGCGGCTGCTGGTGTTCGAAAAGGCGTGGCTCCGCATGTAGGTCTGCATGCCCGCGCGCCAGGTATCGGCGCTGACGTAGTCCTCCAGCATCGAGATGACCGCCTGCCCCTTCTGGTAGGTGATCGAATCGAAGGCCTGTTCCATCTCGGAAACGGTGCGGACCTTCTGCACCACCGGGTGCGTGGTCGGCAGCGCGTCAAGCGCCATGGCGCCTTCGCGGCCGTCGATGCCGTTCAGCTTCCAGTTCCATTCCGGGTTGAAGTGATCGGTGACTTTGTCGGCCATCCAGCTGGCGAAGCCCTCGTTCAGCCAGATGTCGTCCCACCAGGCCATCGTCACCAGATCGCCGAACCACTGGTGCGCGGTTTCGTGCGCCTGGACGCTGTAGATGCTCTGCTTGCCCGAGGGACTGGTCACGGCGGGATCGAGCAGCAGGATACGCTCGAACGTCATGATCGCGCCCCAGTTCTCCATAGCGCCGAAGAACTGCGACGAGCCGGGGGCGGCGATGTTGTCGAGCTTGGGAAGCGGGAACTTCACGCCGAAATAGTCGTCGAACCAGGGCAGGATCTGGGCGAGGCCGTCGCGGGCATAGTCCGCCTTCGCGCCGCTGCCGGTGGGCGAGACGATGCCCACTTCGACGCCGTCCGCCGCCTTCTTGGCGCTGCGCTCGAAATCGCCCATGCCGAAGAACAGCAGGTAGGAACTCATCTTCGGCGTCGTGGCGAAGACCACGCGCTTGAGGCCGCCGGGAAGCATTTCCTGGCCCTTCACCGGCATGTTGCTCACGGCCATGCGATCGGCGGGGACGACGGCGGTAAGGTCGAAAGTCGCCTTGTAGCTCGGTTCGTCGAAGCTGGGGACGAAGCGGCGGGCATCGGGCGCCTCGAACTGGGTGAACAGGCCGCGCACGTCCTTTCCGGTGCGCTTATCGGGATAGTCGAGCGCGAAGAGGCCCGAGGGCTGCGTGCCGATCTTGCCGCCGTAGTTCACCTCAAGCCGGTACTTGCCCGGCGCGATCGGCTTCCCGGCCGCGAAGCGCAGGGTCTGCGCCTTGTCGTCGGCCGTGGTCTGAAGCGCGACCTGCGTGCCGTTCGCGGCGAACAGCCTGGCGGCCGAGACGGTCAGTCCGTTGCCGTGCAGGGTCAGTGCGTCGCTGGCGGTGAAGACGGTGAGGTCGATGGAGACCGTGCCGGTAAAGGTCAGCTTCTGGGCATCGGGGGTCACTTCGATGCGGTAATGCGTGGGACGGGCATTGCGCGGCAGGTCGCTGGGCACGGTCTCGGCCAGCGGTACCGGCTCGCCCGAGGCGGCGGGCGGCACGGAAGCGGCGAAAACCGAAGTGGAAACGGCAAAGGCAATCACGGCACCGGCCGTGGCAAGGTTACGCAGGGAAGATCGCATGAGAGGCAGAAGCTCCGGGAAATCGGATTTTGATGCCGGCGCACGGAGCTGTACAACTTTCAAGCAGGCCGCGCGCGCAAGCGGATGCGCGCGTCCTAGCGCGAAGTGTCACACGGTGTCACGCAGTGTCACACGGTGTGCATGTCGTTCGTCGATGGGAGTCGGCTGTTCGTATGACGGGCACCCTAACCCCGACCTTCGTCATTGCGAGCATAGAGAAGCAATCCAGGGCGGAGCCACGCCCTACCCGTTCGGATGGTAGAAATCGTAGATCGTCTGCGCCACTGCCGCGCTGACGCCGGGCGCGCGCTGGAGGTCCGCCAGGCTGGCCGCGCGCACTTTACCTGCCGTGCCGAAGTGCAGCAGCAGCGCCCGCTTGCGCGCCGGGCCGATGCCGGGAATCTCGTCCAGCGGGCTGGCGGTGATCGCCCGGCTGCGCTTGGCCCGGTGTGCGCCGATGACGAAGCGGTGGACTTCGTCGCGAAGGCGCTGGAGGTGGAACAGGAGCGGCGAATTGACCGGCAGCATCTTTTCGCGCCCGTCGGGGAAATGGAACACCTCGCGCCCCTCGCGCCCGTGGTTCGGCCCCTTGGCGATCGCGATGAGGTTCACGTCCTCGATGCCGAGTTCCTCCAGCGCGTCCTTCACCGCGCTCATCTGGCCCTTGCCGCCGTCGATCAGCACGAGATCGGGCCAGGTGCCGCTCTCGCGCTCCGGGTCTTCCTCCTGCACCCGGCCGAAGCGGCGGGTCATGACTTCGCGCATCATTGCGAAGTCGTCGTTGCTCTGCGCCTCGCGGATGTTGAACTTGCGGTACTGGCTGGTCATGAAGCCCTCCGGCCCCGCCACCACCATCGCGCCCACCGCCTTGCTGCCCTGGATATGCGAGTTGTCGTAGACTTCCACGCGCTGCGGCAAGTCCGGCAGTTCGAGGAATTCCGCCATCTCGCGCCAGATCTTGGCCTGCGAGCCACGCTCGGCCATGCGGCGGTCGAGCGCCTCCACGGCATTGCGCACGGCCTGGTCCATCAGGCGGCGACGGCTGCCGCGTTGGGGCACCGATATCTCCACCTTGCCGCCCGCCAGTTCGCGGAAGGCCTCGGCCATGAGTCCGGCCTCGGGCAGTTCACGGTCGACCAGGATCGTCCGTGAGGGCGGCACTTCCTCGTAGAACTGGGCGAGGAAGCTCTGGAACACCTCCTCTTCCGACAGCCCCTCCGTATGGGTCGGGAAGAAGGCGCGGTGGCCCCAGTTCTGGCCGCCGCGAATGAAGAAGGCCTGGACGCCGATCTGGCCGTTCTTGCAGGCCATGGCGAAGATGTCGGCGCTGTCCATGCCTTCGGCGTTGATCGCCTGACTGCCCTGGATGAAAGTTGCCGCGCGCAGGCGATCGCGCAGCATCGCCGCCCGCTCGAAGTCCAGCGCCGCGGCGGCCTCGGCCATCTGGCTCTCGATCTTCTTCTGCACCGCGCCCGACTTGCCGCCCAGGAAATCCTTGGCCTCCTTCACCAGTTCGCCATAGCCCGCCTCGTCGATCCGGCCGACGCACGGCGCCGAGCAGCGCTTGATCTGGTAGAGCAGGCAGGGCCGGTCACGCCGCGCGAAGAAACTGTCGGTGCAGGAGCGCAGCAGGAACAGCTTCTGCAGCGCGTTGATCGTGGTGTTCACCGAACCGGCGCTGGCGAAGGGGCCGTAGTAATTGCCCTTCATCTTGCGCGCCCCGCGATGCTTCATGATGCGCGGAAAGTCGTGCTCCGCGCGCAGCAGGATGAAGGGGAACGACTTGTCGTCGCGTAGCAGCACGTTGTAGGCGGGGCGGAAGCGCTTGATCAGCTGCGCTTCCAGCAGCAGTGCCTCGGCTTCGGAATTGGTGGTGACGATGGTCATGCTGCGCGTCTGGCTGACCATGCGCTGGAGGCGGCCGGGGAGCCGCTCCCACTGGGTATAGTTGGCAACACGGTTGCGCAGTACCCGCGCCTTGCCGACATAGAGCACGTCCCCGCGCGCATCCTGCATGCGGTAGACGCCGGGCCGCGCCGGCAGCGTGCGCACGACTTCGCGGATCGCCTCGACGCCTGCCTGAAGGTCGGGCTGGTCTGAGCCGCGCAGGACAAACGTCGCCCGCTCCTCGTTGAAGCGTTCGGTGCCCTTGGGGTGTTCGGGAGTTCCGGCAGGTGTTCGCGCCATCAGCGCCAGATAGAGATTGATGCGCCGAAGGGGAAGACCGTCGTCCCGGACTTGATCCGGGACGACGTGGTTCAGAGCCCGTTTGAAAAATGCCCAAAAGGGCATTTTTGTGCGGCACCGGCTCACGCCCCCACCCTACCACCCGCTAGGATACTATCGTTGGGTGGTAGGGTGGGGGCGTGGGCCGGTGCCGCCAAAATCCGCCTGCGGCGGATTTTCAAACAGACTCTCAGAACATCTTGCGGAAGTCTATGCCCAGCACCCTGCCCTCCGGCGCGCGGTAGGCGGCTTGGTAGGCCAGCGGAACGTCGCCGTTCTGGTCGGTGACTTTCTGCCGCGAATCGAGCAGGTTGTCCGCCACCAGCGAAAGCCGCGCGCCCTTGAGGAATGGCACTTTCGCCACGAGATCGGCATTTTTGCCGAGATCCGCGAAGATCCGCAGGTTCACGTCGAACGTGCTGCCGAACCGCAAGTCCGAACTGGTCGGCGCGCCGCTGCCGTTGACATGGGTGGGCGCGTCCCACTCGGCCTTGAGGCGGATGCCGTAGCCGTTCTTGAAGACGCCGCCCTCGGCATCGATGGCATGGCGTGGCACCCCACCCGAAGTGAGCGCCTCGCCGTTCAGCTGGTCCAGCACGGGCACCCCGTCGGCGATCGTCACGCGGTCGGTAAAGCGCCAGGTGTGGTAGACCGAGAGGTTCCAGCGCCCGCCCTTTCCACCGGGACCGCCGGGACCGCCCGGAGGTGGCCCACCGCCCGGAGGACCGCCCGCCCCGCCAGGCTTCGCGCCCGCGCCCGCGCCCTGCGGACCAGCCCCCGAAGGACCGGCACCCCTGGGACCTGCGCCCGGTGGAGGACCGCCGAAGCCGCCTTCCTGCTGCTTGCCCAGATTGCCGGACAAGTTGAGGCCCCAGCGGATGCTGGAACTGGTTTCCTTGTCGAACGTCACCGCGCGCTGGTCCACATAGGTCAGGTTGCCGTCGGCATCGCGCTGCACTCTGTCCGGGAAGGCCGCCTCTACCGCGGACGTCAGCATCGGGAACGATTCGGTGACGTTCGAGGAGCGGTTGCGGAAATATTCCACAAGGAGATTGGAGCGCTCCATGAACGGCAGCTCCCATGTGGCCGAAAGCTTGATGTCGCGCTGCGTTTCCTTGGCCAGATCCTGATTGCCGCCGCTCAGCACCGTCACCAGCGCGGTGGAATTGGTGGTGAAGTCGTAGACCGAGACATTGTAGGTCAGAACGTTCGGCGCGCCGAGCTGGGCCAGTGTCGGCGCCGCCTGCTCGACGATGTAGCTGGCCTGGAACGACAGCTTCTCGGTCGGGGACCAGGTCAGCCCCGCGCTCCAGTTGGTGAGCGTGCCGAAGTCGGAAAGATGGTTGAGCCCGCCGCTGAGATTGAGCGCCAGATCGCCGATCCCGCCGAGGAAGTCCCCGCGGCTAGTCAGCGGAACCGCCAGGTTGACGCCCGCCGAAACGTCGCCGCGCGTCAGCGTGCTCTGCGAGAAGGTGTCCGACCGCGTCTCGCTCTGCACGCGGCTGAAATCGTAGCCGCCCTTGAAGGTAAGGTTGGCGTCGCCGGCGGGCATGCTGAACGGCATGCCGGAAAGCGTGGCGAGCGAGGACAGCGAAAGCGTGCGGCTGCGCGCCGTATCCACGCCCGCGCCGGGGATCGAGGGCAGCGCGCCGGCGATATCGAGCGTGCCCGCCGCGGCCGCGTCCTCCAGCGAGGAAAGGTCGCGCTTGCGGTCGATCCGCGTATTGGCATCGATATAGCTGCCGTCGCCGGTGACATTGAACATCCAGCGGCCGACCATGGTGTTATAGCCCAGCCCCGCCTCGAAGGTATCGGTGACGACGCGGGTGGTCAGCGGATCGGGCAGAGTGCGCAGGGCGCTGCTGCCCGAAGGCGCGGTCAGCGTCACGCTGTCGAGACCGGAGAGCGAGGTGGTTTCGCCGTGGGTGAAGGAGCCATTGGCGGTGATCGACCCGCCCAGCCCCTGCTCGCCCAAGTTCTGGGTGAGCGTGCCGTTGAGGACGAGTTCGGAATCGGCGGAGACCAGGCTGCGGTAGCGCGCCGGATCGGGATCGCCCGCCACGGTGGGCTGGGTTCCCTCGGCCTGCTTCACGTTCCGCTCGTCCTCGGTCAGCATCGAGGTGTCGGTATACTTGGCGTTGAAGTTATAGCGGCGCGGCCCGGCGATCTTCACCACGCCGCTTTCCAGTTCGTAATTGTCGGCACCGCCGCGCGTCGGGCGATTGTATTCACCCGCGACCGTCGTGGCCGAGAACCTGTCCTTGAGGATCAGGTTCACCACCCGCTGGTTGGCCGAATAGCCGAAGCGCAGCGCGACTTCCTCGGGCAGGACTTCCAGCTTGCGGATCGCCTCTGGCGGAATGTTGCGCATCTCGCGGAAGCTGGTGATGCGCTGGCCGTTGACCAGGATCACCGGCGTTCCCGTGCCGCGCCCGCGTCCGCTGCCGGTCTGGGGCGAGATCGCGTCGATCAGGTCGCCGATCGAATCCACGCCGTAAGCCGCGATGTCGTCCTCGTCGAACGTCGCGATCGGCTGGTTGGGGACATCGAGCTGCCCCTGGATGCGCGGCGCCACGACGACGATGTCGGCGCCCGTCACTTCCAGCGGATCATCGTCCTTCTCGTCGTCCTGCGGGCCTGCCGGATCCGTCGCGTCGCCCGGCGCGGCAATCCCTGCTCCCGCCACGGACGTCGCCGCCACCGTCACGGCGGTGGGAGACGAAAGTGCCTGAGTTTGGGCAAGCGCCGGCACACAGACACCGGCAAACAAAGGCCCAAGCAGGGGGACGAAATGAACGCGCCGCAATTTAAATCTCCGTCACGGCGGAACTTTCCCCGCCCTTTTCGAACCTTACACAAGGTCCACCGGGCTGATGCCGCGACTGCGAAGGTCCTGCAAGACAGCGGCGCGTAACTTTTTGTCGCACCTATCGCGCAGTTGTCGCAGGTGGTTGGTTTTCTAAAAAATGCCCGATGGGCATTTTTAATGCGGCGACGGCCCGAGTCTTTGTTGGGTGCGCCATTCGCATCCGCGAATGGCTTGCGGCACCGGCCCACGCCCCCACCCGACCTCCCATCCAGGATACACTGTTGTGGGAGGTCGGGTGGGGGCGTGGGCCGGTGCCGCCAAAATCCGCCAAGGGCGGATTTTCAAACAACCCTACAAATATTCGTGCGGCATTTTTGAAACGGGGCGGCATGAAAATGCGTTATCGGCACGCCGCACCCGCGACTTCGAACGGCAAGGCTTCCATTTTCGGTGAGTCGTGGCTATGGCGCGCCGCAATCATGCAGCAAGCTCACAGGTATTGATCGCCGATGGCGAAAGAAGAACTCCTTGAAATGCGCGGCCGGGTCGTGGAACTCCTGCCCAATGCGATGTTCCGCGTAGAGCTGGAAAACGGCCACGAGATCCTCGGCCACACTGCCGGCAAGATGCGCAAGAACCGCATCCGCGTTCTGGTGGGCGACGAAGTGCTCGTCGAACTGACCCCCTACGACCTCACCAAGGGTCGCATCACCTACCGCTTCATGCCTGGTCGCGGTGGCCCCGGTCAGTACTGATCTCGCGTTTCCCGAGGGAGACGTGACGGCTTCCCCGCAAGAACCGCGGCTCGTGCTCGCCTCGGCCAGCCCGCGTCGGCGCGAACTGATCGGTCGGCTGGGCCTGACGCCCGCCGCGATCATGGCCGCCGATATCGACGAGACGCCGAACGCCGGGGAAGTGCCGCGCGCCTATGCCCGCCGCATGGCGCGCGAGAAGGCGCTGGCCATCCACGCAGAAGGCACTCATGTCCTGGCCGGTGACACCGTGGTCGCCTGCGGACGCCGGATTCTCCCCAAGGCCGAAGACGAAGCCACCGCGCGGGCCTGCCTCGCGCTGCTTTCCGGCCGCCGCCACCGCGTGCTTTCCGCCATTGCCCTGAAATCGCCCGACGGAAGCCTGCGCGAACGGCTTTCCGAGACGATCGTGCGCTTCAAGCCGCTGTCGCGGCAGGAAATCGATTCCTACATCCTCGGCGGCGAATGGGACGGCAAGGCGGGTGGCTACGCGATCCAGGGTAGCGCCGAAGGCCTGATCGTCTCGATCGGCGGCAGCCATTCCGGCGTCGTCGGCCTCCCCCTATTCGAGACCCGCGCCTTGCTGAAAGCGGCGGGATTCGCGATTGGCTGAATGGCTGGTCGAGGACGGGATCGGCGAAAGCCGCGCGATCCTGGTCGAGAACGGGGACGTCCTGGCCGCACGGCTGCAATGGGACGGCGGCCTGCTTCCCGGTGAAATCGCGGACGCCGTCCTGATCTCCCGCGCAAAAGGCGCCCGGCGCGGCACCTTGCGCTTTCCCTCCGGCGAAGAGGCCCTGATCGACGGGCTTTCCGCAGAAGCCAGCGAAGGCGCGCCGCTCCGGGCAGTCGTGACCCGCGCCGCCATGGCCGAGACCGGCCGCCTCAAGCGCGCCCAGGCCAAGGAGACGCGGCTGGCGCCTCGCCCTGCTCCGCCGTTCGCCGAATCGCTGCGGTCGGGCGGACTGCCCGTCCGCAAGCTCCGCGCTTTCCCGGAGGATCCCTGGCCGGAGATCTTCGCGGAGGCCTTGGACGGAGAAATCGCCTTCGACGGCGGCGCGATACTCGTGATCCCGACCCCGGCCATGACCCTCATCGACATCGACGGCACCCTGCCCCCGCGCGCACTGGCCCTCGCCGCGATCCCGGCGATCGCCCGGGCCGTCGACATGTTCGACCTCGGCGGCTCGATCGGCATCGACTTTCCCTCGCTGGAGGGCAAGGAGGATCGCCGCACCGTGGACGAGGCCGTCGCCGCCGCGCTCGATCACTGGCCGCACCAGCGCACGGCGATGAACGGGTTCGGGTTCGTCCATCTCGTGGCCCGGCTGGAGCGCCCCTCGATGCTGCACCGCCTGCGCCACGACCGCGCCGGGGCCTGTGCCCGCCTCCTGCTGCGACAGGCCGAACGCATAGAGGCGCCGGGAACGCTGCTGCTGACCGCTCATCCCCGCGTGCGGGCGCAAGTGCGCCCCGAATGGGAAGCGGAACTCGCGCGCCGCACCGGACGCAGGCTGGCCTGGCGGGAAGATGCCGCCCTTGCACTGGGCGGCGGATTCGCGCAGGCGATCTCGTCATGAGCGAAAACACCCCCATCAGGACCAATGCCAAGTGCCCGATCTGCGGAAAGCCCCGCAAGGCGGAACACGCCCCGTTCTGCTCCAAGGCCTGCCGTGACCGCGACCTGCTGCAATGGCTGGGAGACGGCTATGCCCTTCCCGGCCCGTCCGCGCCGCAAATCCCGGACCCGGACATTTATCCACAAGACGATTGAAACGCGTTTGTCATTTTAGGGTTGCCAAGCCGGTTCATGTTCTCCATAGGCCCGCCACCAGCAGCGAACGGCCGCTCCGGCAGTCGGAAAATTCGCTGAAAAGCTTGGTCAAGCATGGTTGGCCCGGGTAGCTCAGTTGGTAGAGCACATGACTGAAAATCATGGTGTCGGCGGTTCGATCCCGTCCCCGGGCACCACTCTCTTCGGAGGGTGGTGCCTTTTTCTTTGCGGCTTTACCTTCCGAAAATCTACAAACGTTAGCTTCCGACTAGAGTGAGGGGCGAACGCTTCGGTGCGTTCCACAGTGAACACAGGGTCCGAATAGGTGGCAGAAATGCTGCCGATTCGAGAAAAATCTGCAAATGCAGGGATTTTCGGACCAGACTTTCACGTATAAATACGATGTTAACCATTAGTTGTCAGTCCTCTCAAGGCAACAACGGGGATCGTCATGCGCATTGATGCGAGGAATCTGCTGGACCGCCTGGGCCGCAACGAATTCGCCTATAAGGAATTCGAAGACCGCTTTTCCGACCTGGAACTCTGGCCGATCCTGGAGGCATTGCTGCGCGATCCGCGTCTGCAGACGCTGGACCAGACCAACGTCGAAAACGCGGCACCCGAGATCGAAAGTTCCGACCCGGAGCTGTCGGCAGAGCCGCTGAAGAACCTCTTCAGCCGTTACGAGCAACAATCGGTTTCGCCTTCGATTGCAAAATCAGTTGTTGAAGAGCCTGCTCGCGATGTACGAGCGATGCTGCGTCATTTGTCGGATCTTGGCGCACGGGGGGAAATCTAATGCCGATGATCGTATGTCACGGCCCCAAGGGGGGTGCCGGGAACACTTTCGTTGCCGCCCATCTGGCGATGGGACTGTCGGCGCAGGGCGCGGACGTCACGGTGGTGAGCGTCGCCGCGCGCGATACGCTGCCGCTGCACTTCGGCCTTTCGCCCGCAACCTCGCTGCCCGCGATCACCGCCCCTGCCGATGAGGCCGTACTGGTCGGCGGCATCAACCTGCGCAGCTGGCGCCGCGCGGCCGAAGATCTCGATTTCGTGCCGATGCTGGGGGAACTGGGCTACTTCCAGCCCGGCAAGGAGCGCGTGCTGGTGGTTGACGTGCCCTCGGGCGAAACCCGTCTTGCGCGGCGCCTGATCGAGCATGCCTGCGCCCATGTCTGCACGATCACCGCGCAGCCCGATACCCTGGCCCTGCTCCCGCAGGTCTTCGGCGAGGCCGGAGCCGAAGGACTGGCCCGCACCGCCTTCGTCATCAACGCGCTGGACGAAACGCGCCGCCTCGGCCGCCACGGCGCCGCCTTCATCCGCGAACTGGCCGGGTCGCGCCTGATCGGCCGGATCCGCCTGGACGAGGCCGTGCCCGAAGCCATCGCCACCTTGCAGACGCTCGGGCGCTATGCCCCCGCCAGCGTCGCATTGTCGGACGTGCAGCAGATCGCGGAGGCCGTCGCCCCCACGCTCGATTCGACCGCAAGTGCCTGGGTAGCGCCGGTGAGCCTCGCCGCATGATCCGAAATCTCGTTTCGCACCGCGCCGTCAGACTTCTGGCGATCGTCCCGATCGCGCTGATCGCGGCCATGGTGATCGGGGTCCCTCTCGACACCAATGCCCAGTGGATGTTCGCGGGCGTGACGATTCTCGGCACTCTGGTGATGAAGCGCTGGCCGGGCCGTAAGGGTTCGCTGGCGCTCGGCCTGCTCGCCGTGCTCATGTCCACGCGCTACATGTTCTGGCGCACCACGCAGACGCTGGCGTTCGGCACCCTGCCCGAATTCCTGTTCGGCACCGGTCTCTACCTGGCGGAACTCTACGCCTGGGTCATCCTGATCCTGGGCTTCATCCAGACCAGCTGGCCGCTCGACCGCCCGGTGATCGAACCCAAGGGCGATCCCGAGACCTGGCCCACGGTCGACATCTACATCCCCACCTACAACGAAAGCCTGGAGATCGTGCGCAACACGGTCTTCGCGGCGATGGACCTCGACTATCCGGTCGATCGCTACCGCATCTTCATCCTCGATGACGGCAAGCGTCCCGAATTCCGCGCCTTCGCCAAGGAGGCCGGCTGCGGCTACCTGACCCGCGACAACAACCTCCACGCCAAGGCGGGCAATCTCAACGCGGCGATGAAGAAGACCGACGGCGAACTGATCGCCATCTTCGACTGCGACCACGTTCCCACCCGCGCCTTCCTGCAGCTGACCGTGGGCTGGTTCCAGACCGACCCGCGCCTTGCCCTGCTCCAGACTCCGCACCACATGTATTCGCCCGATCCGGTGCAGCGCAATCTCGCGTCCACCATGGGCGAGATGCCCGGCGAGGGCGACTTGTTCTACGGCCCGGTCCAGGGCGGCAACGACTTGTGGAACGCCACGTTCTTCTGCGGTTCCTGCGCGATCATCCGCCGCGAGGCGCTGATGGAGACCAACGGCTTCGCGGGCGAGACCGTGACCGAAGACGCCCATACCGCGCTCAAGCTCCAGCGCACCGGCTGGAACACCGCCTATATCAGCGCGCGCCTTTCCGCCGGTCTCGCCACCGAGCGCCTGGTGCTCCACGTCGGCCAGCGCATCCGCTGGGCGCGCGGCATGACGCAGATCCTGCGCATCGACTGCCCGCTGTTCGGCAAGGGCCTGACCTGGCAGCAGCGCCTTTGTTACCTGAACGCGATGCTGCACTTCCAGTATCCGCTGCCGCGCATCGCCTTCCTGACCAGCCCGCTCGCCTACCTGATCTTCGGCCAGAACATCATCCAGGCCTCCGCCTCGCTGATCTTCGCCTATGCGATGCCGCACCTGTTCTGCTCCTCGGTCGCCAACGAGCGCACCCAGGGCGGCGATCGCCGTCCCTTCTGGGGCGAAGTCTACGAGACGATCCTGGCCTTCCACCTCGTGAAGCCGACGGTCATGACCTGGTTCCAGCCCCGCAAGGGCAAGTTCAACGTAACCGACAAGGGCTCGCTGCTCGACAAGACCTATTTCGACTGGGACGTCGTCAAGCCGCACCTGATCTGCATCGCCCTGCTGGTCGGCGGCATGCTGCTGGCTTTCGTGAAATGGGCGTTCTTCCCCTACATGTTCAACATCCAGACCGACACGCTGGTGCTGAACTGCGCCTGGGCCAGCTTCAGCCTGATCATCCTGCTCGCCGCCGTATCAGTGGCGCGCGAGACCCGTCAGGCCCGGCAGGACATCCGCATTCCCGTGGCACTTCCGGTTACCGCCTATCTCGCCTCGGGCCATGTCGTCAGCGCGACCACGATCGACATCTCGATGGGCGGCGCAGCGCTGTCCCTGCCCGCCGAACTGCCGCAACGCGACGTCGACGTGACCCACATCACCATGGCCATGGGCGACGAAGTCCTGTCCATCCCGGTGAGGACCATGCGTACCCGCGCCAGCAACGCCTATGTCCGCTTCGAACAGCTGGACATGCTGGCCAACCGCCATCTCGTGCGCGCCGTCATGGGCCGCGCCGACGCCTGGCAGCCGACCGGCCCCAATCCGCAAGTCAGCGGGCTTCGCTCGCTGGCCGATATCATTCTTGTCGACATGGTGACGATCAAGCGCATGCTGCGTCTCAATTTCTCAGAACGCCGGGCGATGGCCGCCTTCGCACCTCTCACGCCCGATCTTCCCGCACCGACGGACAAAAAGGATAGTTCCGGCAACAACGGCAAGGGTAAGGGCAAGCGCTCGCTGCTGCCGCTGGCCAAGGCGGCAGGCCTTGCCGCCGCGCTGGCGCTGGGCGTCGCCACGATCGTGTTCGGCAGCCGGGAAGTCCACGCTGCTCCGGTTCCGGCGCGTAGCCCGGCCCAGAGCCAGATTCAGGCCCAGAACAAGCCCGCAGGCGCCGCTCAGGCGGATGCAGCGGAGGCCCCGCGCAGCGGTCTCGGCGAAAGGCTGACCTTCAAGGACATGCGCGTCTCGCGCCCCATCCGCCTTCAGGGCACACAGGGCGAGATCGGCATTCCCTTCGGCATGCGCCAGGACCGCGTCGTGACCTCGGCGGTGCTCACGCTCCAGCTTTCCTGGTCGGCCCAGATGCTGGACGACCTCAGCCAGCTCGTCGTCATCGTCAACGGCGAAGTCGTGCAGGCGGTGCCGCTGACGCGCGGCGAGGCGGGCGGCCAGGTGCTGCGCATCCCCGTCAACGCCGCGCTGCTGCTGCCGGGCGACAACCAGCTCAACATCCGCTTCCTGGGCCACTACGCGCGGGACTGCGAAGACCCGTTCCACAGCTCGCTCTGGACGAACATCAGCAACACCCGCTCATTCCTCGACGTCGAGTATCAGGCGCTGACCTTCCAGCCCGACCTCTCGCGCCTGCCCCTGCCGTTCTTCGACAAGGGCCAGAACGTGCCCCTGCGCATGCCGTTCGTCTTCGCCGGACAGCCGCACAAGGGCGAACTCGAAGCCGCCGCCGCAACGGCATCGTGGCTCGGATCGCTGGCGTCCTATCGCGGGTTCTCGTTCAAGCCGGTCTACGGCGCGCTGCCGAAGGGCAATGCGGTGGTCTTCCTCAAGGCCGGACAGTCGATCCCCGGCCTCGACATCGCCCCCGCCACCGGCCCCGCCGCCGCCGCGCTGCGCAACCCGGTCGATCCCACCGGCACCCTGCTCGTGCTGATGGGCCGCAACGACGCCGATTTGCGCGTCGCCGCCGGTGCCGTCGCGCTGGGACGCGGCGTGTTCGGCGGGCAGCGCATGACCTTCGACGGCGTGCGCATTCCCGCTTGGCCCCGCTACGGCGCGCTGCGCTGGATCTCCACCGACAAGCCGGTGCAGCTCGGCAAGATCATGACCGGCTACCAGCTCCAGGGCACCGGCTTCCGCCCCGGCCCGCTAAGCGCCAGCTTCCGCGTCGCGCCCGACCTGTTCTTCTGGCCCCGCGAAGGCGGCCGCCTGAACCTGACCTATCGCTATCCGGTGGCCGACTGGCTGGACCAGCGCGCCTCGCGCCTCGATGCCTCGCTCAACGGCCAGTACCTCAAGACCCTGCCGCTCAGTTCGCCCTGGTGGAGCAACCTGTTCGGCGCCCGCGGCGCCAAGAGCCAGGATTCCTCGGCCACCGTCGTGCTACCGCGCTACAACCTGTTCGGCCAGAACGAACTGACGCTCGACTACAACCTGATCATCGCCGACAAGAAGAAGTGTACCGGCACCCTGCCGGAGAACGTGCGCACCTCGATCGATCCCACCAGCACGATCGACCTGACTTCGGCCTACCACGCCATCCTGATGCCCGACCTCGCGACGTTCGCGGGCGCCGGCTTCCCCTTCACGGTGGCGCCGGATCTGGCCGAGACGACCGTGGTGATGGCCGCCAACCCCTCGCCCACGTCGGTCGAGGCGTTCCTGGCGCTGATGGGCCGCTTCGGCGATTCCACCGGCGTTCCCGTCACCGCCATCACCGTCGGCTCCTCGGCCAGCGCCAGCGAGCTTCAGGACCAGGACGTGCTCGTCATCGGCGGCGTCGAACTGGCCTCCGCCGGTTCGCTGTTCGACAAGGCGCCGGTACGCTACGTCAACGGCCACCTCGAAGTCACCGAGCGCTCGCCGCTGCAATATGCCACCTCGTTCTTTGGCGGCACCGAGCAGAGCGACCCGATGGCCGCCGCCCCGCTCGTCTACAATGCGCGCGGGTTCTCGGGGATCGTCAGCTTCCGTTCGCCCTATTCCTCGGATCGTACCGTCGTCGCCCTGCTGGCCGACAATGCGGGCGCCCTGCCCACCCTTGTCGACGGCATGGCCGACGTGAAGATCAATGCCGCGATCCAGGGTGACCTTGCCGTCACCAAGGGGGACGGCATGACCAGCTTCGCCATCGGCGACCGCTACTGGATCGGCTCGCTGCCGGTCTGGATGAAGCTCGCCTACTGGTTCAGCCAGCGCCCGATGCTGATGGGCCTGTTCTCGCTGTTCCTGGCCGCCATCCTGGCCGGCCCGACCTACCTCTACTTCCGTCGCCAGGCCCAGCGCCGCCTCGGCAAGCAGGACGATAACGCATGAGTTCCGCGATGACCCGCCTGCGCCTGGTCGGCCTGGCCCTGCTGCTTTCCACGGCCACCACGGGAATGACCACCGGCGTCTCCCATGCCCAAGCGGCCGGCGTGGACGCACTGTTGCAACAAGCGAAGTACTGGCGCTCCAAGGGCCGCGAGGATCTGGCCCAGCAGGCACTGCGGCGCGCCAAGGCGCTCGATCCGGGCAATGCCTCGGTGAACCAGGCACTGAACGCCCGGCCTGCCGCGCCGAAGCCTGCGGCACCAAAACCGGCTGCTCCGAAGCAAGCGGCAGCGCCGAAGCCTGTGTCCAAGCCTGCTCCGACCCGCACGCCAGTGCCGCAGCAGGCCCAGCAACCGGCCCGCGTCGCCGCCGCGCCCACCACGTCGGCCAATCGCGCCGGACAGGCCCGCGTTGCCGGCTTCGACGCGCTGGAAGACGGCAACCTAGCGTCCGCCTCCAGCCAGTTCCAGCGCGCCCTCACGGTCAATTCGCGCGATCCCGACGCGCTCGGCGGCATGGGCCTGGTGCGCCTGCGCGAAAGCCGTTTCGCGGAAGCCGCCAACTATCTTGAACAAGCCTCGCGCTACGGCAAGGCCAGCCAGTGGGCAGAGGGTCTCGCCTCCGCGCGCTTCTTCGCCGGGCTGGACGATGCCCGCAATTTCGTGGCCCAGGGCCGCCTTGCCGATGCCCAGTCGGTTGCCGAAGGGCTGGTCCGTTCCGGCTACAAGGAACCGGCGCCCGCGCTCGAGCTACTGGCCGACGTCTATGAAAAGCAGGGCCGCTACGCCGACGCCGCCGACCTTTACCGCCAGGCGGGCCAGGGCGGCGGTTCCGACGACAAGCGCCTGCAGATGCGCGCCGCGCGCGGCCGCGCTCTCGCTGCCGCCGCCAACAACGACGACATGGGCGCCATGCGCGAGTTCCAGAACGGACTGGTGCTCGACCCCACCGATCCCTGGATCCGCTACGAGTTCGCGGAGTTCCAGATCCGCCGCGGCCGCCTGCCGGAAGCGGAATCGCTGGTCCGCTCGCTCGTCTCGATGAACCAGCCCGACGCGCTCTATGCCGCCGCGCTGCTCAACAACGATCTCGGCCGCGCGCCGGAAGCCGCGCGCCTGATCGAGATGATCCCCGAGGCGCAGCGCACCGCGCCGATGCGCAGCTTCGCCATCGGCGTGAAGACCGACGCCGCGATTGACCGCGCCAGGGCCATGGGCGCGAGCGGCCAGCAGGCGCAGGCCCTCGCCTCGTTGCGACAGATCGGCGCCATGCCTGCCATTCCGGTCGGCAAGCAGGCCGCCGTCGCCAATGCCCTCTACGAACTGGGCGATGTGCAGGGCGCCGCTTCGGTGGCGGAAAATGCCATGCAGGGCCAGGTCGGCGGCGTGGCCGACTACGAAGGGCTGATCGGCGTCCTCGCCCGCGTCGGCCGCGACGATCTGGCCCAGCAGGCGCTCCAGCGCGCCGGTGCCATGGCCGGAACTTCCGCCGAAGGACAGCAAGCCTATGCGCGCATGAACGCCGCCCTGCTCGTCAGCCAGGCGGACCGTTCGCGGCAGGCCGGGCGTTTCGCCGAATCCTTCGACATCCTCCAGAACGCCTGGAGCGCCTCGCCCCAGAACATGGATATCCTTGCGGGCCTCGCCCGTCTCTACCAGACCGGCCGCATGCCCGCCCGCGCCGCGCAGACCTGGCAGCTCGTGCTCGCCCGCAAGCCGGGCGACAAGGACGCGCTGCTCGGTCTTGCGGAAACCGCGCAGGCGGCAGGCGACAACGACCTGTCGCGCCGGGCGCAGAACGACGTGCTGCGCGCCTTCCCGCAGGACTACCAGGTACGCCTTTCGCTCGCCAACGTGGAGCGCGCACGCGGTAACGACCGCGCGGCGATGAACCTCCTCAAGGAGGCGCAGAACCTCTACGCGCGCGGCCAGGGCGGCACCTCGATCGAGGGTCTGACCGGCGGCAATCCCTTTGCCGCCATGACCCCGGCAGGTGGCTCCAACCCCTTCCGCGACCGGCCCGTCGCCGCGCCGCAACAGGTCAATCCTTTCGCACTCGGCGGCGGCACCCGCATTCCGAGCAGCCCGGCCGCAAGCTATGGTTCGTCCGCCGGGTACGATGCCCCTTCGACTTACGCGGCTGCGCCTGCCTATGCCGCTCCGGCCACGGCAGCGGCACCCTATCCAGCGACTGGCGGCAGCTTTGGGGACGGCAGCAGCGGGGGCGCCAATTTCGCAGGCGGGAGCCTTGCGGGCGGCGGCAGTTACGGCAGCTATCCGGGCAACGACGCGGGCTCGGCCACGGCCTATTCCGCCGACCCGGTCATGGCGCAGATCCAGTCGCAGATCGCCGATCTCGCCCATGACAGCGGCCCGCGCGCCGATATCGTCACCGGCTATCGCCGCCGCTCGGGCGAAGCGGGCCTCAGCCAGCTCGACGAGATCAAGGGCTCGGCACGCTTCTCCACCGATGCGCCGGGCGGCCGGGTCTATGTCAAGGCGGAAGCCTCGGTGATCGACGCGGGCCGGGCCAGCCAGTCCGGCCAGGCCCGGTTCGGCCTCAACGGCCTGATCGAAGCCGCCTCGATCGTTGCGGAAGAACCCTCCGTGTTCCCTTCGGCGGAAACCCAGAACGCATCGGGCGTGGCTTTCACCGCGGGCTACGAAAGCGACGTGGTCAAGCTGGAAGGCGGCACCACGCCGGTCGGCATGGGCAAGACCAAGGCCACCTTCCACGCCGAAGCCACCCCCAAGCTGACCGACACGGTACGCGCCAAGGCCTTTGCCGAACTTCAGCCGGTGACCGACAGCGTGCTGTCCTATGCCGGAACCCGCGATCCGGTTACCGGCATGCGCTGGGGCCAGGTAATGCGCACGGCGGGCGGCGCCGGGCTCTCCTATGACGAGGAAGGCAACGGCGTCTATGCCGAGGGCCGCTATTATCGCTTCCGCGGCACCAACGTCGCCCGCAACGACGGTTTCGAGGCCAATGTCGGCGGCTACCTGCGCGCCTATCATGGCACCCGTTCGAACCTGACGGTGGGCCTGAACGTGAACTATCAGGGCTACGACAAGAGCCAGAACTACTTCACCTGGGGCAATGGCGGCTATTTCAGCCCGCAGAACTTCATCAGCGTCGGCTTCCCCGTGAACTACACGATGGAAGACGAAATGTTCGACATCCGTGCCTCGTTCACGCCCGGTTTCCAGAGCTACAAGCAGGATCAGACCAACCTCTATCCCATCAACGACGAGGCTCAGGCCGCGCTCGACCTGCTCAAGACGGCCAACAACGACGTGCGATCCTATTACGACAGCATCAGCAAGACCGGCTTCGCCGTTTCCAGCGACCTGTCGATCTACTACAAGCTGAGCCCGACCACCCGCATCGGCGGCGAGGCCAGCTACAATACCTTCGGATCTTATGACGAGTTTCGGAGCTTACTGGGCGTGAGACAGAATTTCGGGAGCACAGGCCGATGAAACTGCACGCATTTCCCTCTCCCCGTGCCGAGGGCGAACAGAGCGGCGCCGGGGGCCTTGCGCTCTTCGCGATGATGGCCGCGGCGGAAGTCTGCGAAGGCGCCCCCGCCGCCCAGGCGCAGGGCTTCTTCTCCGCCATCGGCAGGCGCATGGCCGCGCTGGAGCCGCTGGAAGGCGTCAGCGACGCTGCCGTGCTCGCCGCGCGGATCAACGGTTTCTGGCAGGATCTCGGCTGGGGTGAAATCCAGCTGGCCGTGGGCGACGATGCCATCGTGGTCCATCACCGCAGCCTGCCCAAGGCGATTTCGGCGGACCAGCAAGGCAGCTGGAACACGATGCTGCTCGGCCTGCTCCAGGGCGCCTACGACGCCTGGTTCCGCGTACTGGGCAGCGGTCCGGCGCTGCACACGGTGGCCCAGTGGCAGGGCGACATGGTCGAACTGCGCCACGGGCGCTGAACCCTTTCCCGTCGATCAACGAACGAGCATCGGCATGAACCTTATTCTCGACAGCGGCATCAATCGCCGCAACTTCACTTTGGGGCTGATGCTGGCGATGACTGCTGCCTGCAACACCGACGCGCAGAGCCGCTCGCCCGTCCGCGATTCAAGCTGGCGGACCTGGCGCGACCTTTACGTCAAGCCCGACGGACGGATCGTCGATACCGGCAACAACGGCGTCAGCCACAGCGAAGGCCAGAGCTACGGCCTGCTCTTCGCCTACAAGGCCGGAGATGCCGAAGCTTTCGCCCGGATCGCGACCTGGACCCAGAGCCAACTCTCCCGCCCCGACATGGCGCTGCACGCCTGGCGCTACGATCCTTCCGCCCCCAACCCGGTGGCCGACCAGAACAATGCGACCGACGGCGATCTGGTGATCGCCTGGGCGCTCGCCATGGCAGGGCAGCGCTGGAACAAGAGCGAATACAGCGCCCGCTCGGCCCAGATCCGCGCCGCCATCCGCAACCACTGCGTGATCGAGCGCCACGGCCGTCGCCTGCTGCTGCCGGGCATCCAGGGCTTCGTGAACGGACAGGAGATCACGCTCAATCCGTCCTACTTCGCCTGGCCCGCGCTGGATGCCTTCGCCAAGCTGGACGGTCAGCAGACCTGGGGACCGGTCATCAGCGACAGCGAGGCGATCACCCGTCTCGCGCGGTTCGGAACCCATCGCCTGCCCTCCGACTGGGTGGTCATCAATGCGCCGGACCAGCTCGCCCCCGCGCGCGACAAGCCGCCGCGCTTCGGATACGACGCGATCCGCGTGCCGCTCTATGCAGCCCTCAGCGGACGACAATCGCTGGTGCCCGACATCGCCGCCTACTGGCGCGCGTGCATGGCCGCGAACAAGCCGATCCCGGCCTGGGTCGACGTGGTGACGGGCGAGGAGGCGAACTACGCCATCTCGTCAGGCGGCGCGGCGGTGATCGGCAGGCTGCTGGGCACCGCCCAGCCCTCGGCACTGCCGAACGATTATTACGCCGCCTCGCTGCAGATGCTGGCGCGGTATTGAGTTTGCTCGAGCGGCACCGGCCCCAAGTCCCTCAGGCGTCCCCACCCTGCCACCCGAACTTAGTATCGTAGCGGGTGGCAGGGTGGGGACGCCTGAGGGACTTGGGGCCGGTGCCGCTCAAAATCCGCCTGCGGGCGGATTTTCAAAAGCATCCCCCCGCACCCCGGGGGCGTTTGACGTATAGGTCATCTCAAAACGCACCAGAATCTTCGTTTTTGGTCGCAAATTGTCGCACTTGCGAAAAGCCGTCTTGCGGGCAGCAACAATTGCCGGAATAGCAGCGCCCACAGGACTTTTGACGGTGCGCGACTTGAAAATAACGTCTTCTTCGATTGCGGCATTTCCCCTTCTGCGCCAGACCGGCTTTGCGCTGGTTTCCGTGGCCCTCCTTGCGGCCTGTTCGGGCGGCGAGCAGAAAAAGGACATGCGCGGTGCCCCGGAAGTGGGCTTCATCGTCGTCCAGCCCGCCTCCGTCCCGGTCGCCGTCACCCTGAGCGGCCGCACCGTCGCCTTCGAGACCAGCGAAGTCCGCCCGCAGGTGACCGGCGTGATCGTCAAGCGCCTCTTCACCGAAGGCAGCATGGTCCGCGCCGGACAGCCGCTCTACCAGATCGACCCGAGCCTCTACCGCGCCGCCGTCAACCAGGCCTCCGCCGATCTCGCCAGCGCGCGCGCCACGGCCGAGGCTGCCTCCGCCAAGGCCGATCGCTACAAGCCGCTGGCCGACATGGAAGCGGTGGCGCGGCAGGACTACATCGATGCCCTGGCCACCGCCCGCTCGGCCAAGGCCTCGATCGCGCAGAACGCCGCGACGCTCGATACCGCCAAGATCAACTTGCGCTTCACCACGCTTCCCGCGCCGATCAGCGGCCGCATCGGCCGCTCGCTCTCGACGGTGGGCGCGCTCGCCAGCGCCACCCAGGCCGATCCCCTGGCCGTGATCCAGCGCATGGACCCGATCTTCGTCGACATGCAGCAGTCCGCCGCCGACCTCACCGCGCTGCGCCGCAAGCTGGCGGCAGGCGGGGTCAATCCCGGCAGCACCCAGGTCCACCTGAGGTTCGACGACGGGTCCGAATATGCCCTGCCGGGCACGGTGCAGTTCTCCGAAGTCACTGTCGACCAGGATACCGGCACGGTCACCCTGCGCGCGAAGTTCCCCAACCCGGAAGGTCTCCTGCTGCCGGGCATGTTCGTCTCCTCGGTCTTCGACCAGGCGACGGACCCCAATGCCTTCCTGGTGCCGCAGAACGCGGTCCAGCGCGATTTCGACGGTTCGGCCTATGTCATGGTCGTCGGCGCCGACAACAAGGCGGCAAGGCGCAAGGTCTCGGCGGAACGCACTCAGGGCGTGAACGCGGTCGTCACCTCCGGCCTCCAGAAAGGCGACAAGGTCATCGTCCAGGGTCTCAACGGCCTGAAGCAGGGCACCGAGATCAAGCCGGTAGCCTCCACTACCGCGCAGACGGTCGCCCCGCCTTCCGGCAAGAAGGGTCGCTGAGCCTAAAATGTCGCGCATCTTCATCGACCGGCCGATCTTCGCCTGGGTCCTCGCCATCATCGTCATGCTGGCGGGCCTCGGCGCCCTGGCCTTCCTGCCCAACGAGCAGTACCCGGACATCGCCCCGGCGCAGGTCAACATCCGCGCCACCTACAACGGCGCCTCGGCCGAAACGATCGAGAACAGCGTCACCCAGGTGATCGAGCAGCAACTCACCGGCATCGACGGCCTGCTCTATTTCAGCTCGCAATCCTCGAACCGGGGCCAGGCGACGATCAGCGTGATCTTCGCCAAGGGCACCGATCCCGACATCGCGCAGGTCCAGGTCCAGAACAAGGTCCAGTCCGCGCTCTCCCGCCTGCCGCAGGCGGTGCAGAGCCAGGGCGTGACGGTCACCAAGTCGAACCCCGACCAGCTGCTGCTGGTGGCGGTCTATGACGAGACCGACAGCCGCTCCAACCAAGACGTGTCGGACTATCTGACCTCCAACATCCAGGATCCGCTCTCGCGCGTGGAAGGCGTGGGCGACGTCAACGTCTTCGGCGCGCCGCACGCCATGCGCATCTGGCTCGATCCCACCAAGCTCGCCGCCGTGGCCCTGATGCCCAGCGACGTGACTTCGGCGATCACCGCCCAGAACACCGAAGTCGCCGCCGGCGAGATCGGCGGCCTGCCCGCGCCCAAGGATCAGGCGATCGATGCGATCGTCACCGCCGGCACGCGCCTCCAGACCGCGCAGCAGTTCCGCGACATCGTTCTCAAGACCAACAGCGACGGCTCCACCGTCACCATCGGCGACGTCGCCCGGGTGGAGATCGGCGCGGAGAACTACAACACCGTCAGCCGCATCAATGGCCACCCCGGCGCGGGCATCTCCATCTCGCTGTCGCCCGGCGCCGACGCACTGGCCACGGCCGAGCTGGTGAAGACCGAGATGAGCACCCTGGCGGAAGGCATGCCGGACGGCCTGGGCTATATCTACGGCAACGATACCACCTCGTTCATCAAGCTCTCGGTCGCGGAAGTCGAAAAGGCGCTGTTCGAGGCGATCGTGCTGGTCGTCATCGTCATGTTCGTGTTCCTGCAGAGCTGGCGCGCCACGCTGATCCCCGCGATCGCCGTGCCGGTCGTGCTGCTCGGCACTTTCGCGGTGTTCTACGTCGCCGGGTTCTCGATCAATACGCTGACCCTGTTCGGGCTCGTCCTCGCCATCGGCCTGCTGGTCGACGATGCCATCGTCGTCGTCGAGAACGTCGAGCGCCTGCTCGAGGAAAATCCCGGCATGTCCGCGCGCGAGGCCACCATCAAGTCGATGGAGGAGATCCAGGTCGCGCTGATCGCCATCGCGCTGGTGCTCTCGGCGGTGTTCCTGCCGATGGCCTTCTTCGGCGGCTCGACCGGCGTGATCTACCGCCAGTTCTCGCTGACGATCGTCGTTGCCATGGTGCTCTCGGTGCTCGTCGCGCTGATCCTCAGCCCGGCGCTGACCGCAACCCTGCTCAAGCCCAAGTCGCTCGAAGGCGAGGAAACGCCCAGCTGGATCGAGCGCCGCCTGCCCTGGCTGGCCCGCCTCTGGGAACGCTTCCACAAGGGCTTCAACCGCGGGTTCGAGCGCATGACGAACGGCTATGCCCGCCGCGTCGAGCGCGTGATCGAGCACAAGTGGCGCTGGCTGCTGCTGTTCGTCATCGCCTGCGTCGCCACCCTGCTGCTGTTCCAGCGCCTGCCCACCGGCTTCCTGCCCAACGAGGACCAGGGCACGATCATGGTGCAGTGGCGCCTGCCCGCCGGTTCGCCGCGCACCCGCACCGAGGAAGTGCAGCGCCAGGTCGAGAACTATTTCGAGAAGTACGAGAAGGGCAACGTCGCCAGCATGTTCACGCTTTCGGGCGGCGGCATGGGCGCCTCCGGCCAGAACAGCGGCCAGGCCTTCATCACCCTGGTGGACTGGGAAGAGCGCCCCGGCGTGAAGAACACCGCCGACGCCATCGTCCAGCGCGCCAACGGTGCCTTCCGGGGCCTGCGCGACGCCCAGGTGTTCACACTGGTGCCCGGCGCCATTCGCGGCCTCGGCTCCTCGGCGGGCTTCACCATGGAGTTGCAGAACCGCAGCGGCATGACCCGCGCCGAGTTCCAGAAGGCCCGCGACGACGTGCTGGCCAAGGCCATGGCCGACGACCGCCTCACCAACGTGCGCCTGAGCGATCTTCCCGACGTCTCCACGCTGAAGATCAACACCAATACCCGCGCCCTGACGACTTACGGTGTTACCGCGGCCAGCGCCAACTCCACCCTGCAGACCGCATGGGGCGGCACTTACGTCAACGACTTCCTCGACAAGGGCCGCGTCAAGCGCGTCTTCGTGCAGGGCGATGCCCAGTTCCGTTCGCGCCCCGAAGACCTCGCCAACTGGTTCGTGCGCGGCACGAGCGGCCAGATGGTGCCCTACTCCGCCTTCTCGACGATCGCCTGGTCCACCGCGCCCAGCAGCTCCTCGCGCTTCAACGGCCTCCAGGCCTACGAATTCTCGGGAAGCCCGGCCAGCGGCGTCAGCTCGGGAACGGCCATGGACGTGATGGAGGAACTGGCCGCACAGGTTCCCGGCACCGCCGTGGCCTGGGCCGGATCGTCCTATCAGGAACGGCTCTCCTCCGGCCAGGCGCCGTTGCTCTATGCGCTCTCGCTGCTGGTGGTGTTCCTCTGCCTCGCTGCGCTTTACGAAAGCTGGTCGATCCCGGTCGCGGTCATCCTCGTCATCCCGCTCGGCCTGCTCGGCGCGATCATGGCGGTGACGCTGCGCGGCCTCGAAAACGACGTCTATCTCCAGATCGGCCTGCTGACGACCATGGGCCTCGCCGCCAAGAACGCCATCCTGATGATCGAATTCGCCGAACAGGCCGAACGCCAGGGCAAGCGCGTGATCGAGGCCGCCCTCGAAGCCGCGCGCATCCGCCTGCGTCCGATCCTGATGACCAGCTTCGCGTTCATCTTCGGCGTGATCCCGCTCGCCATCGCCAGCGGCGCGGGTGCCAACAGCCGCATCGCCATCGGCACCGCCGTGGTCGGCGGCATGCTGACGGCCACCCTGCTCGCGATCTTCTTCATTCCGCTGTTCTTCGTCATCGTGCGGCGCGGCGTACGCGACGGCCTTGCCTCGGTCCGCCGCCACATCCAGCAACGCCGCGAGCGCAAGGGAGGCGCCGCATGATCCGCTCCCCTATCCTGGCTCATGCAGCCGTATCCCTGTTGGCGCTGGCGCTAGGCGCCTGCTCCATGGCGCCGAAGTACGTCCAGCCCGCCGCGCCGGTCCCGGTGTCCTGGCCGGTAGGCGATGCCTATCTGGCCCGGAGCGAGGCCGCGCTGCCGCTGGTTTCCTATACGGAAATCTTCCGCGACCCTCGGCTCCAGTCGTTGGTCGAGCAGGCGCTCATCAACAACCGTGACTTGCAGGTCGCCGCCGCGAACCTTGCCGCCGCGCGGGCACAAGTCCGGGTGGTGCGCGCCAACCAGTTCCCGGCCATCGGCATCGACGGATCGGCCAGCCGCACCGAAACCAACGGCACGTCCTCCACTGGCACCGGCTCGGGCGCAGGCTTCGGCACGGGTGACCGCTCGTCCTATTCCCTCCAGGGCGGCATCTCCAGCTTCGAGTTGGACTTCTTCGGCAAGTATGCCAGCGCCACCGCGGCACAGCGCAACACCGCGCTTTCCACCGAGGCCGCCGCGCGCACCGTGCGGCTCGGTCTGGTGGCCGATCTGGCGCAGGCCTGGGCCACTTACGCCGCCGACCGGGAATTGCTCCAGATCGCCCAGGCTACGGCCGCCAATGCGGAACGCAGCGTGACGCTTACCGGCGCCCGCCTGAAAGGCGGCGTCGCGCCGCGCACGGATCTGCGTCAGGCCCAGCAGGTGCTGGAAACCGCGCGCGGCGACGTCGCCTCGCAGACGACCGCGCTGGCACAGGACGTCAATGCGATCCGCCTTCTGGTCGGCGCCGATTTCGACGAAAGCCTGCTTCCGGCGGACCTCGATCAGGTCACCGGATCGCTGGCGGTACTGCCCGCAGGCACCAGCTCGCAGGTTCTGCTCCGCCGCCCCGACGTGCTCGAGGCCGAGTATAGCCTGCGCGCCGCCAATGCCGATATCGGCACGGCGCGGGCCGAACTGTTCCCCTCGATCTCGCTGACCGGCCTGCTCGGCTTCGCCAGCAATGCCCTGTCCGCGCTGTTCGACAAGGGCGCCTTCTCCGCCACCGGAACCGCGGCGGCCAGTTGGTCGATCTTCAACGCGGGCGGCAGAAGCGCCAATGTCGAAGTGACCAAGGCCCAGCGTGACGCTGCGCTGGCCACTTACGAAAAGGCGATCCAGACCGCCTTCCGCGAAGTGGCCGATGCCCTGGCCGATCAGGGAACGCTGGCGGAACGCCTGCGCGCCGCGTCCAGCTTTACCGAGGCGGCCACCGACACGGCGCGCCTGACCGAGGCCAGCTACCGCCAGGGGATCACCAGTTCGCTGGAGAACCTCGTTGCGCAGCGCAGCCTCTACAGCGCGCGGCAGCAGGAAATCGCCGTGCGTCTGGCCTCCGCCAGCAACCGCATCACGCTCTATCGCGTGCTGGGCGGCGATCAGGCGACGCCTGCGGCGGAACAGGCACCGACAGGACAGTAGAACCCGCGCAGCCTTCTAGTCAGGGTCGCTCGGCCACTTCCGCAGCCGCACGCTCGCGGGTGTCGCGGATCGCAAGTTCCATGAGCCGCGCGTTGATCTCCAGCAGGCTTTCCTCGCGCCGACCCGGCAGAGTGCCGAGGATCCGGCGCAGCCGCCGGTCGGTAGCCAGCGTGATCGAGCGTTCGATCCCGGTCATCAGCGTCGTCGCCATCAGCACGGCCGTGTCGCCCAGCACGCCGCGCTGGTCCATCTGCGCCACGAACAGGCCGATCAGCGGCCGGGTCGAATTGACGCGCTGGTGCATGATCCGCACGTCGAACTGGTCGGCAAGGGAGTTGCGCAAGTGCAGCAGGCCGGTGTGCCGCGCCCAGAAGGCGTGATAGGCCCGCACGAAGTCCATGGCCCGTGCATTGAGCTGCTCGTCCGGCCAATATTCCCGCGCCAGAGAGAAATACTCCTCCTTAGCCGACCCCATCACCGGTTCCAGCACGGCCAGCAGCAGCTCGGTGAAGTCGGTGAAATAGTTGTAGATCGAGGTCATGCCGAGCCCGACCGCACGCGCAACGGCGCCAAGCGTCACCGGCTCGTCGGTCTTTTCGACAAGATCGATCGTCGCGGCAAGGATGCGCTCACGCGTGACGCGGCCCTTGCGGCCCAGCTTCTGCCCGTGAAGATTGTGGCTGATCGCTGCCGAAGCGTCGGTGACCGCGGCGGCAAGGTGCGGCGGAACAGCGGGAATGGCCTGATCCCCGCCGTTCTGTTCGGAGCCGCTATCTTCGGAGCTGTCGTTTGCCAGAAAAGCCTCGACCCGCCCGTCAGGCCGCAGCCTGGCCGACCGGCCAGGCGAGGATCTTGACGTCCGTGAATTCCTCGATGCCTTCGACACCCCATTCGCGTCCCATGCCGCTCGCCTTGTATCCGCCGAAGGGAATGTCCCCGGCTATGCACATGCCGTTGTTGACGCTCATGGAGCCGGTGCGCACGCGCTTGGCGATAGTGATGGCCCGGTTCAGATCGCCCGAGCTGACCCCGCCCGATAGGCCATAGGAACTCTGGTTGGCAATGCGCACGGCATCGTCGTCGTCCTCATAGGGGATGACCACAAGGACGGGACCGAAGATTTCTTCCTGGGCGATGCGCATGTCATTGGTAACGTCCACGAAGCAGGTCGGCTCCACGAAATATCCGCCGCCCTTGTCGGGGCGGATCTGGCCGCCCGCCAGCAGCGTGGCGCCTTCTTCCTGGCCGAGGTCGATATAGCTCTTCACCCGCTCCATCTGGCGCCTGGAGATCACCGGCCCCATGATGTGCGCGGGATTGGCGATATCGCCCCAGTTGTCGCCGAAATTGCCGTAAGCGCCCTTGAGAATGGCCTTGGCCTCCTCATAACGGCTGCGCGGCACCAGCAGGCGCGACTGCACCGCGCAGCCCTGCCCGGCGTGGAAGACCAGCATCGCCATGCCCACTTCCATCGCGAAGTTGGGTGCGTCGTCCAGCACGATCTTGGCCGACTTGCCGCCCAGTTCGAGGAAGACGCGCTTCAGCGTGGGGGCGCCCTGCTCCATGATGTGCTTGCCGACGCCGGTGGATCCGGTGAACGAGATCAGGTCCACGCGCGGATCGGTTACGAGCATCTCGCCCGCCAGCGCCGGATCGGCACCGAACACCACATTGATGACGCCGTCGGGAAAACCGGCTTCCTTCGCCAGTTCACCGAAGATCGCGCCCATGCCCGGGGTGTCGGGCGCGGGCTTGAGGATCACGGTGCAACCGGCAAGCAGCGCGGCGACCATCTTGCCGATGTTGACATAGAGCGGCACGTTCCACGGCGTGATGGCACCGACCACGCCGATAGCCTCACGAACGCCCACGCGCTTGTGGATCATGCCGAAGGCCGGCTTCTCGCCGTAGTCCTTCTCCCATTCCAGCTGGTCGAAGACGCGCATGTAATCGTCCCAGCCGTCGAGCGCCATGTCGACATGGGCGCGGTTGACCGCACCTTGCGCCGCCCCGGCTTCGTGCATGGCAAGCGCGCCAAGGCGCGGGCGCGCCGCTTCGAACAGTTCGCGGTACTTCTTCACCAATGCCACGCGCTTTTCGGTGTTGGTGGACCAGTCGGTCTCGTCGAAAGCGCGGCGGGCAGCGGCGATGGCCGCATCCACGTCGTCGGCCGTGGCATCGGCTGCCTTGCCGATCGCCTCGCCGGTCCACGGGCTGATCACGTCGAACGTGGCCCCATTGCTGGCGCCGCGCAGTTTTCCGTCGATGTAGAGCTTGGCTTCGGGAAGGTTGGTCATCGTCTGATCCTTGGCGGGAATGGCGTCTTGCAGGGTTTGGACGTCGCTCATGCGTGCCGTGCTCCCACCGAAACATGGAGAACGCGCACGTCGGGCGGCAGATCGATGACCGAGCGGAACACGCCGGTCACATTCTCGGTCAGGGAGATCGGCCGCGAGCGCAAGTCGATCCCCTTCGCGGCACACCCCTGGTGGAAACGCATGGCGGCATCGGGATTCCAGCCCGGCGCGGTCTTGCCCGCCTCGTACATCGGCCCGGCGCGGACGGTGGTGACACGAATTCCCGCAGGCTCCAATTCCTCGACCAGCGCTTCGGTAAAGCGCTCAAGGCCTGCCTTGGTGCATTGATAGAGCGAGAGCATCACGAATGGCACGGCAATGGACTCGCTGCCCACGTTGATGATCTGGCCGCCCTTTTCCATCATAGGGATCGCCGCGCGGCAGCAATAGATCGGACCGTTGAGATTGGTGGCGATGATGCCGTCGATCTGCGCGTCGGTCGCTTCGGCCACCGTGAACGGTTCGTAGATCGCGGCATTGTTGATCAGAACGTCGATCTTCGGGTGCTTCTCGGCAATCGCCTGGAAAGCCTTTCGCACGGAATCGGCAGAGGCCACGTCGCATTCCACCGCCATGGCCGCGCCGCCGATCTCGTCGGCCAGTTCCTGCACCTTGGACAGCGTGCGCCCCAGCAGGATCACGGTTTCCCCTTCACCGGCAAAACGCCGCGCGAGCGCACGGCCAAGGCCCGCACCGGCACCAGTGATCACGATCGTCTTACCCACGCATCCTCCCGCTGTTACGGCTTTTCGAGCGCCGGTCACACCGGCACGATTTCCCAAACTCTACCCCGTTCGCAAGTTGCCGCCTATCGCGATGACGATGGTTCGCGCCGCGATGGGCGCGATAACGCGCAGGCGCGGTATCTCAGGATTTCGCCATTTCCACGATCAGGCGCGAGAGCGTCTGCCTCGCGATCCTCCAGCCATCGGCGGAGCGCACGCACGTCTCGTGATAATGACCACAACCGGTCAGCGCGAATTCACCCTTTACCACGCGGTCCTGCATGGCCCAGATCACCTCGGCGCTATCGCCGTGAAAGGTGATTTCGGGCGAGTGGACCTGATGCGCGGTCTTCGCATCGGCCAGCGAACTGCGGACCATCGCGACGAACTGGTCGCGGCCCCTCTCCAGCGTGCCGCCGCTAGGCCGGGTATCGATCTCGCAATCCTCGGTGAACAGTGCGGCCCAGCCGTCCCAGTCCTTGGTATCGAGCAGGCGGCAGTAACGGGCCTTGAGATTGCAGATCTCCAGCCAGTCGCCGAAATCCAGTGCCTGTGCCATGCGCTTCCCCCTTAACCGGGCGTGGCCTCGGCCCGCAGCCGCTCGGCGGCCAGCTTGCGGAGTTCCGCCGTCTTGATCTTGGCACTGCCGGTGGTCTTGAGATCGCCCTCGGCCACGAACAACACCTTGCGCGGCACTTTGTAGCTGGCGAGCTTTTCCCTGGCGAAATCGCGGATCGATCCGGCATCCGGGCGAACGCCTTCCACCGGGACGATGCAGGAGACCACCAGTTCGCCCAGCAGATCGTCGGGCACGCCCACGGTCTGCACCATCTTGACCTCGGGATGGGCGCGGATCACTTCGTCGATCTCCAGCGGAGAGACGTTGGCGCCGCCGGTCTTGATGATGTCGTTCAACCGGCCTTCCCAGAACAGGCGGCCCTGCCCGTCGATAAAGCCGCCATCGGCCGTGCGCAGAAAACCGTCGCCGTCGAGCGTCTCGTCGAGCGGTACGCCAAGGTAGCCCAGCATAAGCGTCGGCCCCTTCACCGCAATCTCGCCCCGCTCGCCCAGCGGCATCGTTTCGCCGCTTAGCGGATCGACGATCTTGATCGTGGATCCGGCGGTCGGAATGCCGTGCGACTTGCCCGCTACTTCGTCCGGCGTGCCCGAGGGGAAGACCGAGATCAGCGTGAAGGTCTCGGTATTGCCGAAGGCCTGCCCCGGCTCGCGCCATGTCGTGGAGATGGTCGGATGCTGCGCGCAGGGCGTCAGCGCATCGATGTAGTGCATCGGCGAAAGATCGACGCTCTCGTAGTTAGGCGCGGCCATCAATTGCGCCCACTGGTGCGGCCAGGCAAGCATCATCGTCGCCTTTTCCGCCTCCATCAGCGAGAGCGCCTCCTCGGCATCGAACCAGCGCTGCAAGACCAGCGACCCGCCCGACCCGAGCGTACCGCCCAGCGCCATCGAGAAATTGCCCGACCAGAAGAAGCCATTCGCCGACCATGTGCGCGGCGGTTCCTTCACGTCATACCACTGCGGCCAGCGCCAGAGTTGCAGGCAGACGCCGCGATGGGCGGAAAGGATGCCCTTGGCCTTGCCGGTGGAGCCGGAGGAAAAGAACAGCACGCCGGGATCGCTCGGCTGCACCGAGGCGGCAGCGGCATCGACCAGTGCGGGATCGACGCTGTTTCCGCGCGCGAGGAACGTGCTCCAGCCCTCAATCGCGCCGAGGCCTTCGTCGCTATCGATCACCGCCAGATGGCGCAGGAACGGGAACTTGGTGGAAGCCACTTCGCCGGGCTTGGCCGCGCCGATCTGCGGCTCCAGATCGACCAGCGTCCGCGCGAAATCCTTCTTGAGAACATTGCGCTCCAGCAGCAGCACCGAGCAGCCGCCCATCTGCAACACGGTTTCGAGCTCGGCGGGGGTGAAGAAGGTGCTCACCGTCATGGCGACGCCGCCCGCAAGCGCGGTGCCGAAAACGCCGGAGAGGAACTCCAGCCGGTTGGTCGCCAGCACGCCAACACGCGTACCCTTGCCAACCCCGCAGGCGACGAGCGCGCGGGCGACTTCCATCGAGCGGGCCCAGAGGTCGTCGTAAGTCCAGCGTTCGACCCGGTCGCCAAGGTGGATCACGGCGGCTTCGGAAGGGCCGTATCTGCGAGACACTTTGCGGACGAAGCCGCCCAGCGTCAGCGGGCCGATGCCCTGCTCTTCCGACAGCGGAATGCCCCGTGCGATGGACAGGCTCTGCGTGACTTCGACCATGCCTTCCTCGTCATCCTTGCGGGGTTTCTGCCCGCTCTTCCCGTCAAACAGGTGCGGCGTGCGGCTCCCTCAAACCGCCCGCCGCACCGGCTGCATCAGGCGTTCACGTCCACGATGTATCGGCCGGTGACCTCACCGGACATGAACTTGCGCGCAGCCTCGATGGCACCCTCCAGGCCGATGGTCTGGCCAATGGTTTCCAGCGCCGCCGGGTCGAGATCCCTGGCCAGACGGTCCCAGGCCTTGAGGCGCTTGGCCTTGGGGGCCATGACGCTGTCGATGCCCAGCAGCGACACACCGCGCAGGATGAAAGGCATGACGGTGGAAGGCAGATCGAAGCCCTGCGCCAGACCGCAAGCGGCCACCGCGCCGCCGTACTTCGTCTGCGCAATGGCATTGGCCAGCGTGTGGCTGCCGGCGGTGTCGACCACGCCCGCCCAGCGCTCCTTCTGGAGCGGCTTGCCCTTTTCGGCGAGTTCGGCGCGGTCGATGATCGTTTCCGCGCCCAGCGCCTTCAGGTAATCCGCCTCGCCCGGCTTGCCGGTGAGCGCGGCGACCGCGTAGCCCAGCTTCTTGAGAATGGCGATGGCAACCGAGCCGACCCCGCCGGTGGCGCCGGTGACAAGGATCTCGCCCTGCTCCGGGGTCACGCCCCAGTCCACCAGCGCATCGACGCAGAGCGCAGCGGTGTAACCGGCGGTGCCGATCGCCATGGCCTGTTTCGGCGTGAAGGCCGAAGGCAGCGGCACCAGCCAGTCACCCTTGAGCCTGGCCTTCTGCGACAGGCCGCCCCAGTGGCCCTCGCCCACGCCCCAGCCGTTGAGCACGACGGTATCGCCCGCTTTCCAGTCGGCATGGCTGCTTTCGGTGACGGTGCCGACAAGGTCGATCCCCGGCACCATCGGGAACTTGCGCACCACGGGCGACGCGCCGGTGACGGCAAGCCCGTCCTTGAAATTGAGCGTCGAGAAAGCAACGTCGATGGCGACATCGCCTTCGGGCAGCGCGCTTTCGTCAAGCTGCTGGAGAGTGACCGTCTGGCCCTCATCGGTCTTGTCGATCACGATAGCGGAAAACATGGCATACTCCCTCAAGGGCCAGTACGGCCCGGCGATGCAGGCCCTAGCTGAAAGGGAATATGCGCCGCTCCGTCAATGCCACCGCCCCATGCCATCGCCTAGGCGAAGCGGCATCACGGGCGGGGTATCAGCCGCCCCCTATCCTCCGGGAGAAACCCCGTGCGCAGCCAGCAGGTCCGCCACCTTCGGGAAGGCCTTGGCGCGCATCGTACCATACATCGAAAGCCGCAGAATCTCGCGCGAGTAGCGGCGCGACAACTCCCGGCGCTCGCCCTCGTCGGCGGCATGGGCACGGGCGAGGATCGGCCAGAAGAACACACCCGCGAGGTTCATCACCGAATAGACCTCGAAATCGATACCCGGCTCGGCCAGCTCGGTGCCGGCAAAGCGGCCCAGCGACCCGCAATATTCCCGCCAGAACGGGTCTTGAGACGGGTCCGGTGAAGCCAGCACCTGCTGAAGCCAGACGCGGCAGATATCCGGGTTTTCCATCGCGAAATCGGCCAGCCGCTCGGTCAGCGACACCACGTCCACTTCTTCGACCCGGCGCTCGCCCACGGTTTCCGGGTCGCCGAAAACGGCATGGAACAGCTTGTCAGAGACCCATTGGATGGTCGCCTCGATCAGCTTTTCGCGCGTTTCGAAATGCTGATAGGCGGTGCCGCGATTGACGGCGGCGAGATGGGCCACGGCGGAGAGGCTGACGCCCTCGGGCCCGTCCTTGGCCAGGAGGTTGGCCGCCGCATCCAGAATGACGGCGCGCGTCGCGACCGGATCGCGCGTCCTGCGCCGTGTTTTCGCCTCCATGCTCGCCCCTTCCCTGATTGAACCGGCGAGCATAGCGGCGTGCTTACTGATCGACAATGTTGATCAGCTTGTCCTCAGAGGAAGGCCTTCACCTTCTCAAGCACCAAATCGGCATGTTCCTTCCGGCAGATCAGCAGGTCCGGCATATATACGTCCTCCCGATTGTAGACCAGCGGGCTGCCGTCGATGCGCGAGACGTGGAGGCCCCAGCCCTGCGCGACGGCGGCGGGGGCGCAGCTGTCCCACTCGTACTGGCCGCCGGAGTGGAGGTAGATATCCGCCTCTCCGCGCAGGATCGCCATGGCCTTGGCCCCGGCCGATCCCATCGGTACCAGTTCGGCGCCGATCTCTTCGGCCACACCGGTCGCTTCCTTGGCGGGACGCGTGCGACTGACGACCATGCGCAGCTTTTCCGGCGCGGGCGGAATCTCGCCCGGCTGGTCGGAGCGCAGGACCACGCCCGCCCCCGGCAGCGCCACCGCGCCCAGCACCGGTGCGCCGTCCACCGCCATGCCCACATGGACCGCCCAGTCGGCACGCTCCTCGCCATATTCGCGGGTGCCGTCCACCGGATCGACGATCCACACCCGCTCCTTGGCGAGACGTTCGGCGTTGTCCTTCTCCTCTTCGGAGAGCAGCCCGTCCTCGGGCCGCTGCTCACGAAGGGCGTGGCAAAGGAACTGGTTGGCGGTCTGGTCCCCCGCCTTGCCCAGCGACTTGCCCGAGAACAGGCCGGAAGCCCGCACGTCGAGCAGGATCTTGCCCGCCACTTCAGCGAGATGCGCGGCGAGATCGCCATCATTGAGGCTCATCAGGCGTCTCCCAAGAGCGTGTCGACGATAAGGTTCGCAGCCTCTTCCGGCGAGATCGCCGTGGTGTCGATGCGGATTTCGGGGTTGCGCGGCGCTTCGTAGGGGCTGTCGATACCCGTGAAGTTCTTCAGCTCGCCCGAGCGCGCCTTCTTGTAGAGGCCCTTGACGTCGCGCGCCTCGGCCACCTTCAGCGGGGTGTCGATGAACACTTCGAAGAACTCGCCTTCCGGCAGCATCGTGCGCACCATCTCGCGGTCCGCCTGGAACGGCGAGATGAAGGCGGTGATCACGATCAGGCCGGCATCGGTCATCAGCTTCGAGACTTCGCCCACGCGGCGGATATTCTCGATGCGGTCGGCCTCGGTGAAGCCCAGATCCTTGTTCAGGCCGTGCCGCACGTTGTCGCCGTCGAGCAGGAAGGTGTGCCGGTTCATCCGGTGCAGCTTCTTCTCGACGAGGTTGGCGATGGTCGACTTGCCCGAACCCGAAAGGCCGGTGAACCACAGCACTGCCGGGCGCTGGTTCTTCAGCCCCGCGTGCTGCTTGCGATCGATGTCCACGGCCTGCCAGTGGACGTTCTGCGAACGGCGCAGCGAGAAGTGGATCATGCCCGCCGCCACCGTGGCGTTGGTCATCTTGTCGATCAGGATGAAGCCGCCCAGCGTGCGATTGTCCGCATAGGCCTCGAAGACGATCTGCTTGTCGGTGGTCAGTTCCGCCACGCCGATCGCGTTCAGCTCCAGCGTCTTGGCCGCCAGCTTCTCCATGGTGTTGACGTTGACTTCGTACTTCGGCTCCTGGACCGTCGCCGAAACCATCTGCGTGCCGATCTTCAGCCAGTAGGCACGGCCGGGCACCATGGCCTCGTCGGCCATCCACACGAAAGTCGCCTCGAATTGGTCGGCGGTCTGCGGCGGATTGTCGGCGATCGAGATCACCGACCCGCGCGAGCAATCGATCTCGTCCGCGAAGCAGACGGTGACCGACTGACCGGCAACCGCCTCGTCCAGATCGCCGTCATAAGTAACGACGCGGGTGATCTCGCTGGTCTTGCCCGAGGGCAGGACACGGATCTTGTCGCCCGCCTTCACCGAACCAGTGGCGATCAGACCCGAGAAACCGCGGAAGTCCAGGTTCGGGCGGTTCACCCACTGCACTGGCAAACGGAACGGCTTGTCGGCATCGACCGAAGAGAGAACCTCCACCGTTTCGAGATGCTCGACCAGCGTGATGCCCGCGTATTGCGGCGCCTTGTACCACGGGGTCTTGTCCGAGAGCGTGGTGATGTTGTCGCCCTTGAAGCCCGAGATCGGCAGGGCGGTGAAGCTTTCGATGCCGATCGAGGTGGCGAACTCGGTATAGTCCGCGAGGATCTTGTCGAAGACCTCCTGGCTATAGCCCACGAGGTCCATCTTGTTGACGGCGAGCACGATGTTCTTGATGCCGATCAGGTGGCACAGATACGAGTGGCGGCGGGTCTGCACCAGCACGCCCTTGCGCGCGTCGATCAGGATCACCGCAAGGTCGGCGGTGGAAGCGCCGGTGACCATGTTGCGGGTGTACTGTTCGTGGCCCGGGCAGTCGGCAACGATGAACTTGCGCTTCTCGGTGTTGAAGAAGCGATAGGCCACGTCGATGGTGATGCCCTGCTCGCGCTCTGCGGCGAGACCGTCGACCAGCAGCGCAAAGTCGATTTCCTGGCCCTGCGTGCCGACCTTCTTGGAGTCCGACTGGAGCGCGTCCAGCTGGTCCTCGAAGATCATCTTCGAATCGTAGAGCAGGCGCCCGATCAGGGTGGACTTGCCGTCATCGACGCTGCCGCAGGTGATGAAGCGCAGCATCGTCTTGTGCTCGTGCTGGACGAGGTAAGCGTCGATGTCGTCCGCGATCAGCTGGTCGGTGACGTAGACGGCTTCTTTGGTTTCAACGTCGGCCATCAGAAGTACCCCTGCTGCTTCTTGACTTCCATGCCGGCACCGCCGGCGTCCTTGTCGATGGCGCGGCCCTGCCGCTCGGATGTGGTGGTGAGGAGCGTTTCCTGGATAACTTCGGGAAGCGTCTTCGCCTCGCTCTCCACCGCGCCGGTCAGCGGATAGCAGCCGAGCGTGCGGAAACGGATCGAGCGTTCGACGGGAACTTCGCCCGGCTGTAGCGGGAAGCGTTCGTCGTCCACCATCAGCAGCATGCCGTCGCGCTCCACGGTCGGGCGCTTTTCGGCGAAGTAGAGCGGCACGATGGGGATGTCGTTCAGGTGGATGTACTGCCAGATGTCCAGCTCGGTCCAGTTGGAGATCGGGAAGACGCGGATCGATTCCCCGCGCGCCTTGCGGGCATTGTAGAGGTTCCACAGTTCCGGGCGCTGGTTCTTCGGGTCCCAGCCGTGCGAGGAGGTGCGGAACGAGAAGATACGCTCCTTGGCGCGGCTCTTCTCCTCGTCGCGGCGGGCGCCGCCGAAGGCCGCATCGAAGCCGTACTTGTCCAGCGCCTGCTTCAACCCTTCCGTCTTCCACATGTCGGTGTGGAGCGCGCCGTGGTCGAAGGGGTTGATGCCCTTCTCGATGGCTTCGGGGTTCTGGTAGACCAGCAGTTCCATGCCGCTCTCACGCGCCATCTTGTCGCGCAGCGCGTACATCGCCTTGAACTTCCAAGTCGTATCGACATGGAGCAGCGGAAACGGCGGCGGCGAGGGATAGAAGGCCTTGCGGGCAAGGTGCAGCATCACCGCGCTGTCCTTGCCGACCGAATAGAGCATCACCGGCTTTTCAGCCTCGGCAACGACTTCGCGGATAATGTGGATGCTCTCGGCTTCGAGACGCTCCAGATGCGTAAGTGTTTTCATCAGGTCTTCCTCTGCCGGGGCGCGTGCCTGTTGGCGGGGTTTCAAACTCTTCGATTTTCGGAATCGCAGGGATGACATTTCCGCGAACCTCCCATATGGGAGGGCATGGCGCTTACCAGCAACGATGAGACCGATCTCCTGATCCCGCTCTTTCAGGGAAGTGCCGAAAATCCGCGATTTTCGACATTTCTGGAAAGACTGCGTCGTCGCACCCAAGCCGATTACGTCAGCCTGATCCTTCGCATGGGCGATGGCCTGCAAGCCGCAATCGTCGAGAGCTACGCCGGAATCGACTTGCGCAAACGGGCCCGCGAGTCGGAACAGCAGGGGCCATTCGACCTCGACCGCTATCTCTACGACAGCTTGCGGCCGGGCCGGGTCTATTCGATCGGGGAAATGATCGATCACGATCCGGTGGCGCGCGCGGATCGCAACCGGCGGATGGCGAAACTCGGCATAGGGGACGAGCGCGTGGTGCGGATCGCCGGCGGCGAGCGCTACAGCGCATGGCTGATGATGGCTCGCACACGCGAATGCTCGGCCGCGGACGGCGCCTTGCTCTCCAGCCTGGCGCCTTATGTGGCCATTGCGGTCGAGAACCTCGTGGCGATGGACCGCGACCGGCTGGCGGCGCGGATCAATGCCATGGGTCTGGAGCGTACCGGCAAGGGCTGGATGCTACTCGATGCCGAAGCGCGGGTGGTGGCGGCCGATCCGGCGCTGGCGGAATTCTGGCAGACGCATTGCGGCGCGGCCCTGCGCCCGGGCGAACGCGTGCTGGGCCTCGACCTCGCCGCCGAGCGCAAGCTGGCGGCCATCGCAGCGGAATTGACACAGGACCGCGCGCTGTCCGCGCGGCCGCTGCTGTTGCGGGACAATCCGCATATCGAGGCGCTGCTGATGCCCGCCGAAAATGCCGAAGCGCTCGCGGCACCGGCAATCCTGGCGCTCTGCTCGCTGCCCCGTGCCCTTTCGGATGACAGCGCAGAGCGACTGGCGGAAGTCTTCGACCTGCCCCGGCGTGAGGCGGAATTGGCGATGGCGCTGGCGGACGGGCACTCCATCGCCGAAGCCGCGGAGCGCATGGGCCTGACCTTGGAAACGGCGCGCAACTATTCCAAGCGGCTCTACGCCAAGCTGGGCGTGCGCGGGCAGGCGGAACTTGTGCGGCTGGTATATGAGAGTAGCGCGGTGATGGCGTGAGCCAACATCGTTCCCCTGAGACTCCCGACCAACAGCGGAACGACGAAACCTCGCTTCCCCTCAACACACCGTCATCCTGAACTTGTTTCAGGATCCATTTCTCGTCGCGCACCGACAGGGGATCGGCACGATGGATCCTGAAACAAGTTCAGGATGACGGGAGTTGAGAGAAAAAGCATGGGCGATCAATCGCTGAGCTTGGCCTCCATCGCCCCGATCTCCGAACGCAGCCACATCGTCTCGGACAGGTTCTTGCCGCCCGAAGCTGCCAGCAGCGCCTCATGCGCCGCCTTGCGCACGGTGAGCGCCGCCACATTGTCCGGCTCGCCCGCGAGTGCGATGTCGGTGAGATGCACAGCCTCCAGCGGAGCGCCTGCATCCAGCTTCGCCTGCGCCCGCTCAGCCAGCTTGGCCGCACCACCCGCCAATTCCACCAGATCGGCATCCACACTGGAACGCGGCACACCGTAGAGCGCAGTGGTGCCGTCCTCATAGTGCAGCCAGCCCGAATACTCGCGCCAGATCGACTTGACCGCCCAGGCCGCCTTGCCGTGGAATTCGCCGATCTCCAGTCCTTCGGGCCAGGCGAATTCGCGCATCAAGGTATGCACGTCCTTGCCCGCCTTCATGCCTTCGAGCGTGTAGTCCCGCACATAGCTGACCGCCGCGTGCATCCTGTCGAGATCGGCACGGATACGGTCGGCACCGCGAATGGCCTCGCCGTGCCCGGTAACGACGATCTCCGCCCCAAGGTCGCGGATCGTCTCCAGCGACTTCAGGTAATTGCGGACCAGACGCGGCTTGTCTCCACGCAGGGTGTTGAGGAACGGCATCGACAGCCAGACCGGCCCGAAGACATTGCCGGTGAAGGCGATCTTCTCCCTGGGCATCCAGACCGTCAGCGCGTCGATGGTCTCGCCCTCGGGCGTGGAGATCAGTTCGAACGTCCGCCCGCCAAGGTCGATGGTCAGGCGGCGATCGACCAGAATGTCCGGCACCACATTCGGCGCCGGCTTGGGCGAACCGCCGCGCTTCAGCGTCGATCCCCAGAGCTTGCCGCTCCTCGGCCCGAAGAAGGGCTGAAGATCCATCATGTCCGAAAGCGCTTCGTTGAAGCCCGGCCCGCCGACGACTTGCGTGCCGTCCTCCAGAAATTCCGGCACCCCGCCGAAGTGATCGGCATGGCTTTGGGTCAGGATGATGAAGGCCAGCGGGCCGGTGCGCGGCGGGGTCAACAGGCGCTTGGTGCGCTCGGCATTGTCCATGAAGCCGGTGTTGATCATGACGTCGCCCTCCGCCGTCGTCACGAGGTAGGCGTTCGAGATATCGTTCGCCTGAAACACGAAATCGGTGATCGCGATAGCCTCGGCCTGCTCGTCTCCCGAGCGGACGAGCCCTGCCAGCTTCGGCCCGGAGTCTTTCACTCTGTCAGCACTTGGCATTTCAAGCCTCCTCGATACCGATCATGACCTTGGCGGATTGCGGCGTGGCGGCGATTTCCAGGCCCTTCATGATCTCGCTGAAGGGCAGCTTGTGGCTGATCATCGGCGCGATCCTGTCCTTCAGGCGGGGCATGGCGGCCACCACTTCGGGCATTTCAGTGGGATAGCCGACCGCCGTGGTGATCGTCATCTCGCTGGTCAGCATGCGGCCGACCGGGAACTCGATGGGCCGCATGTAGGCGGCGGTGATGACCAGCTTGGCATGCAGCTTGGCCATCATGATCACATCGGTCAGGATATTCGGCGCGCCCGCCGCGTCGATGAAGGCATCGGTGCCCACACCCACGCGGCCATAGCTGGGCACTTCGCCGTGCAGCTTCGCCAGTTCGGCGCGCAGGTCGATCTTGCTGGGATCGAGCGCGGCCCGAACGCCCAGCGCCCGCGCGCGTTCCAGACGCTCTTCCGAAAGGTCCAGCGCGACAACATCGGTTACACCGCGATCGACCAGCCAGAGCAACATGCCAAGGCCGATGGGTCCGCAGCCGAACACGACGACCTTGTCGCCCGGCTTCACATCGGCGCGATTGACGCCGTGCATGGCGACGGCCAGCGGCTCGCACATGGCGGCCACGTCGTAGGAGATGCCTTCGGGAATCGGCAGGATGGAGACGCCCAGCCGGGCCTCGCGCACCAGCAGTTCCTGCGTGAACGCGCCTTCCGGCCCGCCCGAACCGATATTGCTGGGCGTCATCATCGGATTGACGATGACGGCATCGCCCACGGAAATGCCGGCGACTTCGGCGCCGACTTCCATCACCTCGCCCGCACCTTCATGGCCCAGCGCGGTCTCCACGCCCGGCGGAATGCCGCCCATCTTGATGTAGGACAGGTCCGATCCGCAGATGCCGACCGACTTCATCCTGACGACCACATCCTTCGGCCCCGCCGCCGGACGTTCGTAAGCATCGACGCGGACATCGCCTTGCCCATGGATCTTGAGCAGTTCCATCGCTTCTCTCCCTTCGTCGCTTACGGACGAACCATGTAGCCGCCGTCGATCGTGACCGTCTCACCGGTCATGAACGAACTGGCGTCCGAGCAAAGATAGGCGCCGATGCCCTCGAAGTCCGCCGGATAACCGGTGCGCTTCATCGGAATCGTCGGGGCGAAATGCGCGGCCACGGCATCGGCGCGAGCGCCCTCGCCCATCATCGGCGTCATGATCAACCCCGGCGCGACGACGTTGGCACGAATGCCCAGCGGGGCGAGTTCGATAGCCAGGCAGCGGATCGCCGCCGCCACGGCCGCCTTCGATGCGGCATATTCCATCTTGCCCGGCAGGCCCTGGAACAGCGAGAGCGAACCGCAGGCGACAAGGCTGCCGCCGCTCTGGTCGCCCGCCTCCACGCGCGCCTTCATCAGCCGCGCGCCTTCGCGCAGGGTGAAGAAAGCACCATCCAGCGCAGTCTTCTGGAATTCATACCAATGCTCGGTCGGCATCTCGAAAGCCGAGTTGTAGCGTGGGCTGGTGCCGGAGTTCGCAAACACGCAGTCCACCCGGCCGAAATCGGCCATCACCTGCTCGTAACCGGCCTTGATGTTCGCTTCTTCCGAAACGTCCACCTGATAGGCGATCACCTTGCCCGCGCCGGCCGCTTCCAGTTCGGCCTTGGCCTTCGCGCTCTTTTCCGCGTTGCGCGCCCAGATCGCCAGATCGCCGCCCATCTTGGCCACGCCCTTGGCAAAGCCGAAACCGATGCCGCCGTTACCACCGGTCACCACCGTCACCTTGCCCGTGCAGTCGAAAAGGCCCTTGGCCATCATTCTCTCCTCGATCCCGTTACCGATTTTCCTGTCGGCACTTTCGTTGGCGCGATGTTTCCCGTGGGCGGCTTGTCCCGCAAGCTCGGCAATCGTAGAATTCAGGCCCTATCCAAGCGTCAGGGACACGAACTCGGGCCATAGACCCGACAAGTCCGGGAGAGCCTGCAATGCCCGATAACCGCCCCGCCCATACGCCGACGATGATCGTCGATGCGGAGCTTTGCGCCGCGGGAATTACCGCGCAGATCGTGCGTTTCGACATTCCGGAGCCGACCGACACGCGCCACGCCGTGGGGGCCGGCTATCACGTCAACATGTGCCTGACCCCGCGCCCTCTGGAGTCGCGCGGCGGCTACCGAGAGCGCTGGGGGCCGCACCGTTTCGAGCGGCTTGGCGACATTTTCGTCATCCCGCCCGGCGAGTCGCTCTACATTCGCGGCGGCAGCGGCCGGCAGGCCTCGCTGGTCTGCACGATCGACGCATCGCTCGTGCATGATCTGCTGGGCCGTGACCTGCCATGGGACGATGCGCATCTGGCCGCCGCGCTCGACATCGGCAGCGCACACGTGCGCGCGCTGCTGTTCCGCATCACTGCCGAAGTACGTCACCCCGGCCTCGCCTCCCAGCGGATGCTGGAACTGCTGGGCAGCGAACTGGCCATCGAGCTTGGCCGCTACGGTCTTGAAGTCTCGGAAAGGCCGATGACCGGCGGCCTCTCCGGCTGGCGCCTGCGACTGATCGAGGAGCGGCTGGCAAGCGACCTCGCCGCTCCCTCGCTCAAGGACCTTGCCGATCTCTGCGGGCTTTCGGTGCGCCAACTGACGCGCGGCTTTCGCGTCAGCCGCGCCTGCTCGATCGGCGACTATATCGAACAGCGCCGGATGGAAGCGGCCAAGCGCCTGCTGATGGAGGGCGAAAGCGTGAAGACCATCGCCTTCGCCATGGGGTTCGCCTCCCCCTCCAGCTTCACGTTCGCGTTCCGCCGCGCCGTTGGCGCCAGCCCCAGCACGTTCCGCCAGCGGCAAGGCCGCGCGCTGGCATCGATGCCGTCCGTGGCGGCCTAGGTCGGGTCTTGGCCCGGATTCGACATACCGACCCGAACTGACGCGCCAGCCGCATTGCCAATCGGCCTCCTTCGCTGGCTATCTCATACGCATGAGGTCGCCGCAGCGGCCCGCTCCGAGACACGGGAAAGAGGATCACGCAATGGCCGAGCAACTCACGGCGGACAAGCTCGTCGGCGACGCTCTCATCGAACAGGCGATGAAGGACACCGGCATCCGGGACTTCGACAATGACACATGGCGCGAAGGCTTCGATGTCTTCGTGAACGATTTCAACGCCGGGATCGCGCGCGGCCAGTACACCGAAGGCGGCATCACCCGCGCCGCCGCCGACACGCTCCACTACCTGCGCGGCCGTCTGAAGATTTCCGACTATCTGCGCCAGAACCCGGAATTGCTCAGCCGCCCGGTCGAGAAGCCGGTCTTCGTGATGGGCGTGCCGCGCACCGGCACCACCCTGCTCTCGAACCTGCTGGCCGCCGACCCGGCGCGCCGCTCGCCGCTGACCTGGGAAATCGACGATCCGGTGCCGCCGGTCGCCTCCAGCGACCTGCTGACTACCGATCCGCGCGCGCAAGCCCGTCTGGCGCAGGAAAAGGCGATGCTCGAAGCCAATCCCGCCATGGGCAAGTACTATCGCGGCTCGGCCGTCTATCCGAACGAGTGCGTGTTCTTCATGGCGCACGATTTCAAGACGCTGATGATCGATTCCAAGGGCAAGCTGCCGGGCTACAAGGAGTTCATCTTCTCCTGCGACATGACCAGCGCCTACGAATACCACAAGAAATTCCTGCAGGTTCTCCAGCAGAACGCCGGGGGCGCGTGGAACGTGAAGAAGCCCAGCCATGCGCTGTGGCTGGAGACGATCTTCAAGGTCTATCCCGACGCCCGCGTGCTCTGGGCGCACCGCGATCCCTTCACCGCCACCGGCTCGCTCTGCTCGATTATCTCGCTCAGCCACATGGCGCACATGGGCAAGCCGGATACGGCGTGGCTCAAGGAAAACTACACCTGGCAGGCGGCCGAGCACGCCAACCGGATCATGGATTTCCGCGACAAACACGGCGAGGACAAGATTATCGACGTCCACTATGCCGACATGACCGCCGACCCCATCGGCACCATGAAGAAGGTCTACCGCCAGCTCGGCGACGAATGGACCGCCGAAGCAGAGGCCGGAATCCAGCAGTGGGTGGACGACAACCCGCAGGACAAGTTCGGCAAGCACGAATACAAGCTGGCGCAGTACGGCATCGAAAAGGCCGAGCTTGAGCCGCTCTTCGAACGCTATCTCTCACGCTACGACGTCGCGCGCGAAGGCTGAGGAGACGCCGATGCTCGAAGGCTGCCATTACCAGAACGCCTACGTCTGCGACAATCTGGAAGCCGGGATCGACCTGTTTCGCGGACGCGGGCTTGCCCGCGAACCGATGATCATCCCGGTGGACCAGCAGGTGCTCACGCCGCAGGGTTTGAAGCGCCAGAAGGGGCGGATCTGCTTCATCTGGATCGGCGAACTCCAGATCGAACTGATCGAGAACGAGATCGACGAAGTCGGCATCTACGCGGGCTGCCAGTCCAACGGCGGCCCACTGCGCTTCCACCACATCTGCTTCGGGGTGGACGACTGGGCGGACTTCCGCAAACGAGTCGACAGTCAGGCGTTCCCGATCGCCATGGAACGAGAGCCCAATGACGATCCGAACACACTGAAATTCCTCTACCTCGATGCCCGCAAGGTCTTCGGGCACTACATCGAATATACCTGGATGCCCGAGGCTATGTGGCAGCAGATCAGGGCCATGTAGGACCTCAAGCCCGCTCCAACGCCACTTCGCCGTAAAGCGTCGTACGCTGCTTGAGCCTGCGGCCGACGCTTTCCGCCGCGTTCCGCAGTTCCGCGATCGTCACTCCCTGCCCGTGCGCGGCGCCTGCGGCACGGCTGATGCTTTCGTCCATCAGCACGCCGCCAAGGTCGTTCGCGCCCGCCGCCAGCACGGCAGCGGCGCCGTCCATGCCCAGTTTCACCCAAGAGCACTGGATCGAGTTGATCGCCCCGTTCAGCGCAAGACGCGCCACCGCGTGCATCACCACCGCCTCACGCCAGGTCGGCCCCTTCCGGCACTGCCCGCGCCGGTAGAACGGCGCTTCCATATGGACGAGCGGCAGCGGCACGAACTCGGTGATGCCGCCGGTATCGAACTGGAGATTCCGCAGCGCCAGCAAGTGCCGCGCCCAGTGCTCGATGCCTTCGAGGTGCCCGAACATCACCGTCGAGGTCGTCGGCAGGCCGACACGATGCGCCGTGCCGACGACCTCCAACCATTCCTGCGTGGTCAGCTTGCCCGGACAGATCTGCTCGCGAATGTCGTCGCAAAGGATCTCGGCCGCCGTGCCGGGGAGCGAGCCCAGCCCCGCGTCCTTCAGCATCGCCAGATAGTCCCGAACCGGCATCCCCAGCGTGCGCGCGCCCTGGCTCACTTCCAGCGGGGAGAAGGCGTGGACATGAAGGTCCGGGCAGGCCGCCTTCACTTCGCGCAGAATCGAAAGGTAGGTCTCGCCGGTATAGCTCGGGTGGATGCCGCCTTGCAGGCAAACTTCGGTCGCCCCGCGTTCGACTGCCTCACGCGCACGGCCGGCGACTTCGGACAAGTCGAGATTATAGGGCTTGTCGCGAAAACCCGCCTTGCTGCTGGTCTTCGAGAACGCGCAGAACGAGCAGGTGTGGGTGCAGATATTGGTGTAATTGATGTTGCGATTGACGACGTAGGTCACGGTATCGCCACTGACTTCGGCGCGCAGAGCGTCCGCCGCGGCGACCACTGCCTGCGCCGCCGCGCCGCGCGTGGCAAAGAGAGCGACGATCTCGTCCTCGCTCAGCGTCACCCCGCTCGCCGCGCGGTCGAGGATACGATGGAGCGACGCTGCCACCGGCCCGGCATGGTGCTGCCCCAGCGGAGCGCGGACACTGCCCGGTGCATGCTGATCGGCCAGACCGGGGCTCCAGACGCTGTCTCGCGCCAGCCCCTCGGCATCGGCATGGCGCAATACCGCCGGACGGATCGCCGGATCGAGCCATGAGCGGTCCTCGCTCATCACGAAGCGCGGATAGACCGTCAGGCGCTCGACCAGCGGCAGGCCCTTGCCCGCGCAGATCGCGCGCAGCCGCTCCACTTCGGGCCAGGGCGCTTCCGGGTTCACATGATCGAGCGTGACCGGAGAGACGCCGCCCCAATCGTCGATCCCGGCGTCGATCAGTTCGACAAGCCGCTCGTCATTCAGATTGGGCGGCGCCTGTACCGAGACTTCGTCCGGCAGCAGGATGCGCGCGGCGGCGACCACGCGCAGGAAATCCGCTTCGCTCGCTTCCGGCGCGCGGGCCATCTTCGTACCCGGCTTGGGGCAGAAGTTCTGGACGATCACTTCCTGCAAGTGGCCGTGTTCGAGGTGCAGGTCGCGCAAGGCGATCAGCGCGTCGATGCGTTCTTCCGCCGTCTCGCCAATGCCAATCAGCACGCCGCTGGTCATCGGCACCTGTGCGCGGGCCGCCGCCGCCAGCGAGGCGAGCCGCAGCGCCGGCACCTTGTCGGGCGAGCCATGGTGGCACATGCCCTTTTCCAACAGCCGTTCCGACGTGCTTTCCAGCATGAGCCCCGCCGAAGCCGCGACCGGGCGTAGCATCCGGTAGTCCTCTTCCTCCAGAACGCCCGCGTTGACGTGCGGCAGCAGGCCGGTTTCCTTCAGCACGAGTTCGGCGCAGTGACGCACGTAATCCACGGTGCGGGCAAAGCCCCGCTCCGCCAGCCAGTCGCGCGCGGCGGCATAACGGCGCTCCGGGGCATCGCCCAGCGTGAACAGCGCCTCCCGGCAACCTGTAGCGGCCCCGGCACGGGCGATATCCAGCACTTCCTCAGGCGTGAGGTAAGGCGCTTCGAGCCGCGAAGGCGTCGTCGCGAAGGTGCAATAGTGGCAGACATCGGTGCAAAGGCGCGTCAGCGGAATGAAGACCTTGGGCGAATAAGTCATTCGCGCCGGGCCGTTCGCGTCGCGCCGCGCCCTTGCCCGCGCGGTGACGTCCTCCAACGGAGCGGCCAGCAGCCATGCTTTCAGCGTGTGGCTATCATCCTGCATCTGCTCACCCTTCAGATGCCTGCGAGGGCAAGCACCTCCTTCGCGAGCCTTTCCCTGTCGGCGGCTTCGCGCATCATTGTTTTCGTCACGGTGACCGTGAGGCCCCGTGCCTGCAAGCCAGAGACATCGGCCTCATCGGCATGATCGATCAAGAGGTGGTCGAGAAGATCGCTGTAGTGATGCGCGATGGCCGCATTGCTCACCGCCTGCCCGCGCTCGGCCAGCATCTTGGCGAGTGGGCCTTTCACCGAGGTTCCACCGACAATCGGCGAGACTGCGATCAACGGCACCCGCCGCGCCGCCAAGGTCGCCCGCACGCCGTCAACGACGAGGATCGGATCGACGCTGAGGAACGGGTTGGACGGGCAGACGACGATGGCGGCAAGGTCTTCCCGTGCCAGCGCATCATTAAATCCGGGCGAGGGTTTGGCCCCCGGAACACCCTCGAAACGCACATCGGAAACCGCCGGAACGCATTGATCCCCCACGAACCAGCGCTGAAAATCGGTCCAGCCTGCCTCGGTAAGCACCTGCGTGCGGACCGGATCGTCGCTCATCGGCACGACCGCCTGGGCGATCCCGAGTTTGCGCGTCAGCCGCGCTGTCACTTCAGAAAGCGTCTCACCTGCGCGAAGCCGCCATGACCGCGCGATGTGCATCGCCATGTCGCGGTCGCCGAGGTTGAACCACCCCTCCTCGCCCAGCGCGCGAAGCATGGCCATGGTCTGCCACGTCTCGTCCTTCACCCCCCAACCGCGCTGGGTGTCGTTGAGACCGGCCAGCGTATAAGTCACGGAATCTATGTCAGGACAAATAGTTAGACCGAGATGCTCGAAGTCGTCCCCGGTATTGACCACGATTGTGAGGTCTTTCGGCGCCATGACCGCAGCGAATCCGGCCGCCAGCTTCGCCCCGCCGACGCCGCCCGAAAGCGCGACTACATGTTTGCGTCTCATCGGAACATATCCTGCTCGATAGGCCGAAGCCCGCCCACCGCGCCGGGCCCGTCTTCCTCGGTCACCCAGCGCTCGCAGCCGCGCACCAGCGCGACCGGCGTGCCTTCCGCGCCCTCGCCCATCGCCAGTGCCGCCATGGCGGCAACAGAGTCCGCAATGCCGATCACCGTGGCCTGAAGTGTGCGGCCGTAAAGATCCTGCGCAAGGCCACGGCGGTCCTCCAGCACGGACACCCCCGCGCAGCCGATGGCATTGCCCAAAGTGCCGATCCGCCAGGCCCGCCCCATCGAATCCGCGATCACCACGCCGATCCGAACTTCACACTCTTTCTGAAGTTCACTCCGCAGCGCCCGTGCCGAGGTATCGGGATCGAACGGCCAGAGCAGCACGCGGCCAGCCTCTCCGCCTTCCACGTTCGATGCGTCGATCCCGGCATTGGCCAGCACGTGCCCGGTGCGATGCGCCGCGATCACCGCCGCCGGAGTGCAGCGCAGGATCTGAGAACTCTCCTCAAGTATCGCCTGCATCATCTTGGGATCGCGTTCAGTTTCATGCGCGAGTTCATGCGCATCACTGGTCGGCACAAAGTCCGCAAGATCGCGCGTGCGGCCCTCCACCTTGGAGACGATCTTCTGCGCCACCACCAAGATATCGCCATCGCGTAACCGCTCGTCTTCACCCTCAAGGCTCGCGCATATCGCTTGCGCAATCGACATTCCGGCAGCGAACATAGGCAGCCCCGTCAGCGGTCGCACGGTCAGTTCTGGATTTCGCTTCATCGGCCCTCCCGAACTTCCGTGTCTAAAGCCGCTGCACCGGGAACGACAATGAAAACGAGCAAGAATTCGCAGGGGAGATAATCTGATGGCAGCGATCGCGGTGATTGGCGGAACCGGCGCGCTTGGCAAGGGGATCGCCCGAAGGCTCGTCCGGGCGGGGCATGAGGTGACCATCGGTTCCCGCACGGCCGACAAGGCCCGTGCGACGGCCGAAGAACTGGGCGCGGCGGGTCATGCCGAGAATGGCGAGGCTGCGCAGGGCAAGGACGTGGTGATCGTCACCGTGCCCCATGCTTCGCAAGGCGATACGCTGCGCCAGATCGCGGGTGTGGTCGGCTCAGCCGTGGTCGTGGACACCACCGTGCCGCTGGTGCCGCCCAAGGTCATGCGCGTGCAGCTTCCCGCAGAGGGCAGCGCCGCCATGCAGGCCCGCGAGCATCTGGGGCCGAACGCCCGCCTCGTCACCGCGTTCCACAACGTCTCTGCCCACCACCTCGACAGCGATCACGCCATCGACTGCGACGTGCTGGTCTTCTCGGACGACGTTGAGGCGCGCCAGACCGTGGTGGACTTGTGCCCCGGCATGGGCCTGCGCGGGCTTTCCGGCGGCGCGCTGGCTAATTCGGCGGCGGCGGAGGCGCTGACCTCGATCCTCATCTACATGAACAAGACCTACAAGGCAGACGGGGCCGGAATACGCTTCACCAACCTCTCTGCGGCTCCGCAAGTGCCGTGAACTGCTGGGCGCTCATCCCGGTCAAGGCACCCGGGCTGGGAAAGACCCGGCTGGCTCCAGCGCTGGATGCCCGGACGCGCGAGGCGCTGGTTTCCGGCATGTTGCGCCATGTCCTCGATACCGTGAGCGCCTGTCGTTCGGTCCAACGCGTCTGCGTACTCGGCCCGGTGCGGCCGAACCTGGGCAGAGGCATCATGCGTTTCGACGATCCCGGCCCGGATCTCAACGGCGCACTGGAAAGCACGATGGCGGCCATTACCGCAGCCGGACCGGAGCGCATCCTGGTGCTTCCGGCCGACCTGCCCTGCCTTGGCGTTGCCGATGTGGACCGACTTGCCCGATTGCCTGCCGATACGCTGGGAATTGCGCCCGACCGCCATCGCACCGGGACCAATGCACTCTCGCTGCCCTTGCCGGACGCGATCTGGTTTCCTTTCTCGTTCGGTCAAGACAGCTTCTCAACCCATTGCGAAAACGCGACAAATCGTGGTCTTACCGTGGAGACGATCCTCTCCTGCGGGCTGGAGAAAGATATAGACGACCCTCTCGATCTCGCTGATGCTGTTCGGATCTTGAGGCGCGCCTGCAATCCCGCAATCGGCGGTCGGCCACGCCCCGAAGGCCGAAAACGGTCCATCTGAAGGGAGAACGGATGTGGATGGCTCGGTCATCGACCTGACGGGAAAAGTCGTGTTCGTCACCGGCGGCGGCGGCGGGATCGGGCGATCGATCGCCCTCTGCATGGCCGATATGGGCGCGGACGTGGCGATCCTTGAGGTGATCCCCGAACGCTGCGATCAGGTCGCCGAACTGATCGAGGCGCGCGGACGCAAGGCGCTGTGCATCGCCGGAAATGCGATGGACGTCGATGTCGTGCAGCATGCGGTCGCCGAGGCCGCACGCCATTTCGGGCGGCTCGACGTGCTGGCGAACAATGTCGGCGGCGTATCGCGGCGGCCCTTCGCGGATCTGGCCGAGAAGAACTGGCGCCGCCATATCGATCTCAACCTCGTTTCCAATCTCGCCGCCACGCAGGCCGCGTTGCCGATCATGATCGAGAGCGGGCGCGCGAGTGGTGGGGGCGGATCGATCATCAACGTTACCAGCATCGAAGCCTCACGCGCGGCGCCGGGCTATGCGGTCTATGCCGCGTGCAAGGCCGGGATCAACAACCTCACCCGCACGCTGGCAGTGGAGCTTGCCCACCATGGCATCCGCGTCAACGCCATCGCGCCCGACTATACGGTGACGCCGGGCACGCGCGGCCAGTTCGCCGGGCCGGTCGATCCCGATCTCTGGTATCGACCTACCCCCGCCCAGGAGGAGGCGATCCGTCGCCGCATCCCGCTCGGCCGCGCAGGCATCGATGAGGAATGCGGCCGCGTCGCCGTGTTCCTCGCCTCCGAAATGGCCGCATACATCACAGGCACCATCATCCCCGTAGACGGTGGCACCTGGGCCTCCGGCGGATGGGTGCGCAATGACCACGACGACTGGGTGCTGCCGCCCGAAGCCTCCGCCTGAAAGCACGAGAGAGCCAAGCCATGACCTTCACGCTCAGCACCAGCCTGCCCTTCGACCGGATCGACAAGCCGGAGGAATACGGCACCATGGAAGCGGTGCAAGAGATTGCCCGCACGGTCGAAAAGGCAGGCTTCTATGCCGGCACGGTCACCGACCATCCGGCGCCCTCGGCCCGCTGGCTGGATGCGGGCGGGCATTACGCGCAGGATCCATTCGTGATGCTGGCAATGCTGGGCGCGGTCACCACCAAGCTGCGGTTGCAGACCAACATCCTGGTGCTGCCCTATCGCAATCCTTTCGTGGTGGCGCGCGGGGTTTCGACGCTGGACCACTTCACCAATGGCCGCGTGATCCTGGGCCTTGGCGCCGGGTACATGAAAGCGGAATACAAGGCGCTTGGCGTCGATTTCGACAGCCGCAACGACCTGATGGACGAGTACATCACCGCCATGAAACTCGCCTGGACCGGCGAGGATTTCACCTTCGAGGGCACCGGTTACACCGCGCTGGGCAACCGCATGCTGCCGACGCCGGCGCAGAAACCGAACCCGCCGCAGCTGGTCGGCGGCAACTCCAGGCGCGCACTGCGCCGCGCGGCGGAGATGGGCGACGCATGGCATCCCTTCTTCGTCCCCAAATCGGTGACAGACACCGCCCGCACCGCCAATCTGGAAGGCGACGAGGATATCAGCGAGGCCATCGCCTATATGCATGCCCATGCCGAGAAGATCGGCCGTGCGGAGCCGCCCAAGGTCATCGCTTCATCAACTTATTCGATCAAGCAGGGCTGGAGCGCCCAGGAGGCTCTGGACCACTTCGCCCACCTGAAATCGCTTGGCCTGCACGGCGCCGGCGCAACCGTCTACGCCGAAACCAGAGCCGAATACTGCGATATGGCTTTGGAATTCGGCGAAGAGGTCATCGCCCGGATCGATTTCTGATCAGGCTCAGGTCACCACGTCAGGAGCGCCGCGACCGGTGTGGCGCGTAATACCCGCGATTTCCTGCGCGGCCGCGATCTGCGCCTCCAGCATCACGCCGGTATCGGCATCGAGTTGTCCCGAAGCAGGTTCGTAACGCTCCAGGTACACGCGCAAGGTCGCCCCTTGCGTTCCCGTACCGGAAAGACGGAAAACCACGCGGCTGCCGTCCTCGAACAACACGCGGATGCCCTGGTTCTCGCTGACCGAATGGTCGACCGGATCGGTATAGGCAAAGCTGTCTGCATGGGAAACGGTGAGCGGCCCGAAGGCCTGGCCCGGCAGGGTCGCCAGCGCCGCCTTAAGTTCACGCATCAGGCCTGCGGCAGCCTCGCTGTCTATCGCTTCGTAGTCGTGCCGTGCATAGTAGTTGCGGCCGAAACGCGCCCAGTGCGTGCGTGCGAGCTGGTCCACGCTGATGTCGCGCACGGCCAGGATGTTCAACCAGAGCAGCACGGCCCACAGCCCGTCCTTCTCGCGAACATGGTCGGAGCCGGTGCCCGCGCTTTCCTCTCCGCAGATCGTGACCTTCCCCGCATCGAGCAGATTGCCGAAGAATTTCCAGCCGGTCGGCGTTTCGAAACAGGGCACCCCGAGCGCTTCGGCCACGCGATCGGCGGCGGCGCTGGTCGGCATCGAGCGCGCGATCCCGGAAAGGCGGCCGCGATAGGCCGGAGCGATCTCGATATTGGCGGCCAGCATCGCCAGGGAATCGGAAGGCGTGACGAAGCGTCCGCGGCCGATGATCAGGTTGCGGTCCCCGTCCCCGTCCGACGCCGCGCCGAGATCGGGCGCGTCCGGCCCCATCATCAAGTCGTAGAGTTCCTTGGCATGGATCAGGTTGGGATCGGGATGGTGGCCGCCGAAATCCTCCAGCGGCGTGCCGTTGACGACCGTTCCTGCTGCAAAGCCGAGCCGGTTTTCGAGGATCTCCACCGCATAGGGCCCGGTTACGGCGCTCATCGCGTCGAAGCGCATCGTGAAGCCGCTTGAGACGGCCTTGCGGATGGCGTCGAAGTCGAACAGTTCCTCCATCAGGTCGGCATAGTCCGCCACCGGATCGATCACTTCGACGGTCATTTCACCCACGGCGGTTTCGCCCGGCGCGTCGAGATCGACGTCCGCCGCCTCCACCGTGAGCCAACGGTCGATTTCCTTGGTGCGTGCAAGGATCGCCCCGGTCACGCTCTCGGGCGCGGGTCCGCCGTTGGCGATATTGTACTTGATGCCGAAGTCCTCGTCCGGGCCGCCCGGATTGTGGCTGGCGGAAAGGATAAGGCCGCCGCTGGCGCCGTACTTGCGGATCACGTTGCTGGCGGCCGGGGTGGACAGGATACCGCCCTGCCCCACCAGCACCCGGCCATAGCCGTTGGCCGCGGCCATGCGAATCGCCTGTTGGATCACGTCGCGATTGTGAAAGCGCCCGTCGCCGCCGATCACCAGCACCGACCCCTGGGGACGCTCCACCACGTCGAACACCGACTGGATGAAGTTCTCGGCATAGTTCGGCTGCTGGAAAACGCGCACTTTCTTGCGCAGGCCGGACGTTCCCGGCGCCTGTCCCTCGAAAGGCGTGGTCGGTACGGTGACAATCTTGGTCAAACCCAATCTCCAAGCAGGACGTTACGGCGCGAATGCACCCGCCGGTATAGATAGCGTCTACGACAATCGGGTTGCACGTCCCTTAAGGCAAATCGCCATCTAAATCAGACCGTTGTCACTCATACTGAAGATACCCCCCCGCGCGACGACGAAATGGTCGTCCAGATTGAACTCCAGCGCGGCCATGACCTGCCGGAAGGTCCGGGTGGACTGGATATCGTCCGCGCTCGGCGTCGGGTCGCCCGAGGGGTGGTTGTGCGCCAGAACCAGGCGGCGGGCGTCCAAATCGAAGGCGCGGCGCACGGTTCGGCGCAGCGGCAGTTCGCAAGTGGATTGGCGGGTGCCGACATGGGTATCCTCGGCTAGGAACAGCCCCTCGCCGGTCAGGAACAGAACCATGACGCATTCCTCGCGCCGTCCCAGCAAGCGGCTGGCGAGATATTGGCGAAATGCAGGACTTGTCAGGGAAACCGGCTCGCCCAGCAGGGTTTCGCGCAAGGCGACGGCGGCCAGGTCGCGCGCGGCCACGATCAGCGCGGCGATCGCCTGACGGTTCAGCCCGGTGCCGTCGATCTCGTCGGCAAGGGCCTGCGCACTGGCGGAATAGATCGTGCTAAGCGATCCGAAGCGCCGGATCAGACGGCGGGCAACGACCTCGCTGCCATCGCCGACGACGGGACGGAGGATTTGCGCCAGGACGGATAGCTGCCCCGTCTCTTCTGCCGCCGCATGTGAAAAGCCAGGCCCAGCGCCATCGCCAGGAGCTGGACGTAGGATGGTATGATCGACATCACCTGATAGGCCGTCTTGTCGATTTCGACGATCCCCAGCCGATAGAAATGGCTCGAAAAGGCGATGATCTGCGCCCCACCTATCCATAACGGGTAGAACCTGTTCGCTTGAAGCGCGACGTAGCCGATGCCCAGCAGGCTCGACGTATCGATCGCCAAGTGGACGACATCCACCCCGTGATAGACCAAAAGGTCCGTACCCCGCCCCAGATGATAGATCCGGTCCACGACGATCATGCCCAGCATGATCCCCGTGAGAATGCGTTCAGGCGCGCCGCCCCGGCGCCAAGCCACGAGGAAGAGGAGAAGATAGGCGCCGTATTGCAGGTAGGCCCGCGCGCCCCAGGTCAACATGCAAGCCCCCCATGGCCATGCTGCCCGAAACGCGCGGAACCCGCGATCGTGCCTGGGTCGCTTAGGCCGATCGCAACATCTGCGCATCCTCGACCAGTTCGGCGCGTTCCGGGCAGGCTTCCGGCTCGTCGACGATCGCCTTGATGTCGCGGCCGATGCCCAGCAGTTCCTGGTGGACGCGGATCATGTCGTTCTGGCTTTCGAGCAGCGTGCGCTGCGTCTTGGCGAGGCGCATGAGCGCCGTCTGTCCGGTGAAAGTGGCCACGCCGTCGGCCTGGCGGGCAAGCAGCATCGATTCCATCAGCCGCGCCGAAGCGAGCAGGGCGGAATCCAGCGAAAGTTCGGCCTCGGGAAGCTGACGTGCGATCCGGGCGGTGGCAGCGGAAATCGTGATCGACATAGTGACCCCCATCCAGCGGCATCGGCCCGTTCGATGCGCCTTCATCAATCGTGACAGGAGGCTGGATCAAAGCAGGTTGCTCAGCTTCGTGGCCAGGTCCAGACCGAACACCGCCACGAGAAGCAATCCCCCGGCGATGGCGATCATGGCGGCCGTGCGGCTGAGACCCGCATTCGCTCCATCGAGCACCTCCGGGACGACCCGCCGGGAAGTCTCTTCCTGCCAGGGCGCCGTCACCTTGAAAGTGGCGCCGTCGGCAAGGGTGAGCCTTTCGACCAATTCGTCCCTGCCCCGATCCTCATCGAACATGGGTATGGCCGGAACCTGAGGATTCTTCTCTGGTAGCGGATTACAGGCCGCGATCTGGTCCTGCTGGTATTGCCTGTAAGCGCGCGCCAGTTCGGCCCTTGGCGGGGAGCCCGTACGGCTGCGCACGCCTTCGACCCGCTGATTTACCGCGCTTTCGGATATGCCGAGTTCCCAGGCGATTTCCTTGCTCGTGCGGTTTTCCGCCACGAAAGCCAGGACTTCGTGCTGCTTGGGAGTCAGTGACGGGAACACCGCCATTATGCGTTGAAACTGCGTCATGTCGCCGCCAGCGTCCACTCGCCCAAGTTCCATAACGCTATCGAACCACCCTCGTTCCGCCAGGCCCCTGCCACGCCGTCCGTGTCGGGGCATTTATAGGTCGTCTGTAAACATACTATCAAGCGGCTACAGGCGCGAATTTAACCACATCGAATGCATCGCTGGCCCGCAGCGCAAGAAGCGCTGCGATTGAATCGATTGCTGACACAACCGAAACACCCTGCCAGCACCCTCTACTTACCCGAGCAATCTTAACCAATCTTGCTCACCCTGTGAGTCGCGCGGATTGCTGTCATTCCAAGGACAGATTGATCGGAAACGGATGGAAACCGCGCGCAAGGCGCCTCGGCAGGCCCCAAAAGAAAACGCCGCGCAACAGCGCGGCGTTGGGTCGATCACGAAAACGTGAGCGGGCGGCGCGGCACAAGGCGTGCCGCCGCCGCCCGGCCGGATCACTCCTCGCCCATGCGAAGCGCGGCGATGAAGGCTTCCTGCGGGATCTGCACGTTGCCGTACTCGCGCATGCGCTTCTTGCCTTCCTTCTGCTTTTCCAGAAGCTTCTTCTTGCGGGTGATGTCGCCGCCATAGCACTTGGCGGTAACGTCCTTGCGCATGGCCGAAATCGTCTCGCGCGCGATCACCTTGGCGCCGATGGCGGCCTGGATCGGGATCTTGAACATGTGCCGGGGGATCAGTTCCTTCAGACGTTCCACCAGCGCACGGCCGCGCGGTTCTGCCTGGCTGCGGTGGACCACCATCGACAGCGCATCGACAGGCTCGTTGTTGACGAGGATGTTCATCATCACGAGGTCACCCTCCTGAAGGCCGATCTGCTCGTAGTCGAAGCTGGCATAGCCGCGGCTGATCGACTTCAGGCGGTCGTAGAAGTCGAACACCACTTCATTGAGCGGCAGTTCGTAGGTGACCTGCGCGCGGCCGCCGACGTAGGTAAGGTCCTTCTGGATACCGCGACGATCCTGACAGAGCTTCAGGATCGAGCCGAGGTATTCGTCCGGCGTGTAGATCACCGCCTTGATCCATGGCTCTTCCATGAAGTCGATCTTCACCGGATCGGGCATGTCGGCCGGGTTGTGCAGTTCCTTCACGGTGCCGTCGGTCATCGTCAGGCGATAGACCACCGAAGGCGCCGTGGTGATGAGATCCAGGTCGTACTCGCGGCTCAGGCGCTCCTGGATGATTTCCAGATGCAGCAGGCCGAGGAAACCGCAGCGGAAGCCGAAGCCCAGCGCCGCGCTCGATTCCATCTCGAAGCTGAACGAGGCGTCGTTGAGGCGCAGCTTGCCGATCGATTCGCGCAGCTTCTCGAAGTCGTTGGCGTCGACCGGGAAGAGGCCGCAGAACACCACCGACTGCACTTCCTTGTAGCCCGGCAGGGCCTCGGTGGCGCCGCCCTTGACCGTGGTGATCGTGTCACCGACCTTCGCCTGCTCCACTTCCTTGATCTGCGCAGTGATGAAGCCGATTTCGCCGGGGCCGAGTTCGGGTAGGTCGATGCGCTTGGGCGTGAAGCAGCCCACGCGGTCGACCAGGTGGTCGGTGCCGCCCTGCATGAACTTGACGTTGAGGCCCTTCTTGATGACGCCGTCGATCACACGCACCAGAATGACGACGCCGAGATAGGGATCGTACCAGGAATCGACCAGCATGGCCTTGAGCGGCTTGGTGCGGTCGCCCTTCGGTGCGGGGATCTTGGCGACGACCGCTTCGAGGATCTCGTCGATGCCGATGCCCGACTTGGCCGAGGCCAGCACGGCTTCGGAAGCATCGATGCCGATCACTTCCTCGATCTCGTTACGCACCTTTTCCGGTTCGGCGGCAGGCAGGTCGATCTTGTTGATGACGGGCACGATCTCGTGGTCGTGCTCGATCGACTGATAGACGTTCGCCAGCGTCTGCGCTTCCACGCCCTGCGCCGCGTCCACCACCAGCAGCGCGCCTTCGCAGGCGGCAAGGCTGCGGCTGACTTCGTAGGCGAAGTCGACGTGGCCCGGGGTATCCATCAGGTTCAGCTCGTAAGTGAGCCCGTCGGACGCCGTATAGTTCAGGCGCACCGTCTGCGCCTTGATGGTGATCCCGCGTTCCTTCTCGATATCCATGTTATCGAGCACCTGCGCGCTCATCTCGCGGTCGGAGAGGCCTCCGGTGCGCTGGATCAGGCGGTCGGCGAGCGTCGACTTGCCGTGGTCGATGTGGGCAATGATCGAGAAATTACGGATCTGGGCGAGTTCGGTCATGAAAGCGCCGTTAGCAGCGCTTGAGGCGTTTGAAAATGCGGTCCGCGCGCATTTTCAGACGGCCTCCGGTTTGCCCGCTCAGCCGACCTTGCGCAGCAATCCCGCCTCGGCCGTCTCGCGGGGCGGTTCGCCATCGGCCCGCGCGGGCGCGAAGATCACCGATCCGCTCGAGTCAAGCTCCAACGGGCGAACGAATTCCACGCCGATGCGGTCATCCCGGCACCAGCGCGCCGTCGCCAGAACGACGTTGTCGTCGGCAAGGTGAATGCCGAACTGCGTCTCCACCGGCACGTTCCACAGCCCCTCGACCATGGCCCCGGTGCTGGAGATGTTGCGGATCGTGCCATGATAGATATGCCCGCCGTGTTCCAGCACGACCTTGCGCAGCATCGTCTGGCGCGGCGCACGAACAGAGCGGGGACCGGCAGCTATCGCGATCAGCCCCTGCTGAAGGCGCGCCATGACTTCCGCCGAACTCAGCGGTTTCTCATAGATATAGCCCTGGACATGGCTGCATCCGAGCAGGCGCACAAGGTCCAGTTCGTCCAGCGTCTCCACGCCTTCCGCCGTCGTTTCCATGCCCAGCGCCTCGGCCAGGCTGACGATCGAGGAGATGATCGCCCCGTTGCGGCTGCCCTCGATCGTGGCGCCGCGCACGAAGCTCTGGTCGATCTTGATCTTGTCGAACGGCGCCTTCTTCAGATAGCCGAGCGAGGAATAGCCGGTGCCGAAATCGTCCAGCGCCAGCCGCACGCCGACATCCTTGAGCGCGCCGAACATGGACTCGGTCGACTTGTCCTCGCCGAGGAACACGCTTTCGGTGATCTCCAGTTCCAGCCGCGACGGATCGATACCCGCCTGCGCGATGGCGCGGGCAACCACATCGGGCAGCCCGGCATTGGCGAATTGCAGCGGGGAAACGTTCACGGCCACGCGCACCTCGTGCGGCCAGCCTGCAAGGTCCTGGCAGGCCTGTCGCAGCGCCCATTCGCCGATTTCCGCGACCAGACCGGTTTCCTCGGCCACCGGCACGAACCGGGCAGGCGAAATATAGCCGTGCCGGGGGTGCTTCCAGCGCAGCAGCGCCTCAAGGCCGGTGATCCGCTCCGTCGTGGTATGGACCTGCGGCTGGTAGTGCAGTTCCAGCGCGCCGGCATCGATCGCGTCGCGCAGGTCCTGCTCCAGCTGCTGGCGTTCGCGCGCGTCGGAATGGAGATCGTCGTCGTAGAAGTGATGGCGCCCTCGCCCGCCGCCCTTTGCGGCATAGAGGGCAAGGTCGGCATTGCGAATCAGGGCTTCCACGGTCGTCCCGTGCTCCGGGCACATGGCGATGCCTACCGAGGCGCCGATCGTCACGCGGGTTCCGTCGATCGAATAGGGCTGGGACAGAGCCTCGATCACCCGGCGCGCAAGGTGCCCGAGGCCCTCGTGCTGGTGATAGCCCGGCAGGATCACCTGGAACTCGTCGCCGCCGAGGCGGCCGACGCGGCCCATGTTCGCCACCGTGGTCCGCAGACGTTCCGCCACCTGCTTGAGCAGGGCGTCACCGGCCGGATGGCCCATGGTGTCGTTCACCTGCTTGAAGCGATCGAGGTCGAGCAGGAACACCGCGCAGGCGCGGTTTTCGATGCGCGGCGAGTTGATCACCTTTTCCAGCCACTCCGACATCTGGAAGCGGTTGGCCAGCTTCGTCAGCGAATCGAAACGGGCCAGCTGGGTGACGTGCTGCTGCGACTTGCGAGTCTCGGTCAGGTCTATGCCCGAGCCGCGAAAGCCGAGGAAATTGTGGAACTGGTCGAGCACCGGCCTGCCGCTGATCGACCACCAGCGCTCATCCTTCTCGTTCGTTGCGGCGCGCACCGCCACGTCCTGGAACGAGGAGCGGGTCGAAAGGTGGAAGGCCAGCGTGCGCTCGCTATCGTGATTCTCGGCGCGCAGACGGAACAAGTGCAGGAAGGGACGCCCATAAAGCTCGGCCTGCCGGACATCGAGCAGTTCGGCAATGCGGGGCGAGACATAGGCGATCAAGCCGCGCCGGTCGGTTTCCCAGAACCAGCCCTGCCCGGTCTGCTCATATTCGCGCAGCAGTTCCTCGGCGCGGTGCTGCTCGCGTTCCTGCGCCGCGCGGCGCGTCGATTCCTCGCGGGCGAGACGCGCCTGGCGCATCGCCACGGTCAGGCCGATGCCGCAGCCCGCAGCCAACAGGCCCAGCGTCGCGAGCGAGGCCGAATGGATCGAGGCCCCTGCCCAGACGCTGATCGTGGCGGCGACGATCGAGGTCAGCCGGCGATCGAGCAGGACCGTCCCCAGCAGGACGAGCAGGCCGTATCCCTTGATCGTCACGTTCCAGTCGAGCGCGGCGACATCGTGCGTCCACTGCGCCGTGGCCACGCCGAACAGCAGCATCGGCAGCGCGATCGCCAGCAGCATGAGCGGGTATCGCCGCCAGCTGCGGTGGTGCTGCCGCCCTTCCAGCATGGCCAGCGAAGGCGCGGCCAGGCAGAGCAGGACGGCGGCGAAAGCCAGCGACAGCGAAAGCGGCCCGGGCGCGCTGCGCGACATGACGCCCATGGCGACCATGATGCAGACCATGCCGGGCGCCATGAGTTCCCAGCGCCGGGCGATGAAGAAATGAAGCGGATCGCTGCTCTGCCCGCGACGCCGCAGGAAAGCGAAGTTCGGTATGGCGGAGCGCGCGGCGGTGTCCGTCCCGTTGGATGGTGCGCTTTCGGACGGTGCCGGTTCGGACAAGACAGGCGTAATCTCCGCGCTTTCGCGCGATCGCCGTTTCGGCTCCGTGAATCCCTTCCTCGCCATCACATCGGCTATTGCCGCGCGGCCATTGCAAAAGTGTTAAGTTCCGGCAACCAAACCCAATCCCGACCGGATATGGCACGAAGGCCCCGCCCCGCCGGATTTCGCTTGCCGCCGATCCCCAAGCATGTTTGCTTCATGGATGGCGGGCGCACTGGTCCAGTTTCCGTCCGCTTGGGAGAAAAATCCATGCGACACATCGCCATCGTCGGATCGGGACCGGCCGGATACTACACGGCCGAAGCCGCACTCAAGCAATGGAAGGACGATGTCCGGGTCGATATCTTCGATTCCTCGCCCGTGCCCTTCGGGCTGATCCGCACCGGGGTCGCCCCCGACCACCAGAGCATCAAGAGCGTGGCGCGGCGATACGAGACGACTGCGCTGAGCGACAACGTCCACTTCGTCGGCAATGTGATGGTCGGCCGCGACATTTCGATCGACGAACTGCGCGACCTCTACGATGCCGTGGTGCTCGCCACCGGCGCACCCAACGACCGCAAGCTGGGCCTTCCCGGCGAGGACCTGCCCAATGTCTTCGGCAGCGCCGCCTTCGTCGGCTGGTACAACGGGCATCCGCAGTTTGCGGAGATCCATCCCGATTTCAGCCATGACACCGCCGTGATCGTCGGCAACGGCAATGTCGCGCTGGATGTCGCACGGATTCTCGCGAAGTCCGGGGAGGAGTTCGAGGGCAGCGACATCGTCGCCCATGCCCTTTCCGCGCTGGAAGGCGCGCATATCAGGCGGATCGTCATTCTCGGAAGGCGCGGGCCGCACCAGGTGACGATGACGCCCAAGGAACTGGGCGAACTTGCCCGGCTTGCGCGCGCCTGCCCACGCGTCGATCCCGCCGACCTGCCCCCGCTGGCGCAGGATGCCGCGCTCGATGCCGGAATGCGTAAGACCATGGGCCATCTGCGCAGCTTCGCCATGGCGGGCGGCAGTGCCAACGACAATGCCGACGATGGGGCCGACGATGGGGCCGACGATGGGGCCGACGAAGGGGCGACCATCGTCTGCCCGGACCGCGACATCGTCCTCGAATTCGATTTCTTCGCCGCCCCGCGCGCGATCCTCGGCACCGACCGTGTGGAAGGCGTGGAGGTCGAACGGACCCACTTGGTGGACGGCAAGGCCGTGGGAACCGGTGAGACCTATCATATCCCCGCAGGCATCGTGATCGCCTGCATCGGCTACCAGACCTCCCGGATCCCGGACGTTCCCTATGACGAACAGGGCGGCCGTTTCGCCAATGTGGAGGGCCGGATCAAGCCGGGCCTCTACTGCGTGGGCTGGGCGCGGCGCGGCCCGACCGGAACGATCGGCACCAACCGACCCGACGGCTTCGCGATCGTAGAGAGAATCGACGCCGACCTCGGACCGACGGGCGGCACCGGCAAGCCGGGCCGTCCCGGTTTCGAAGCGCTCGCCGAGACGCGCGGCATCGACTTCGTGAAATTCACCGAATGGCAGAAGATCGACGAAGCCGAAGTCGCGAATGCCCGCCATGGGGCGCCGCGCGAGAAATTCGTCGAAGTGGACCGCATGATCGCCAAGGCCCACCCTTCCGTTCAGGACAGCTGAACACAAAAAAGGCCGGGGTTTTGCCCCGGCCTTCTTCTATCGGCTCGAACCTTCCGGTCAGACGCGCATCGGCATCAGCACGTAAAGCGCCGGGCTCTTCTCGTCCTGACGGATCAGCGTGGGCGCACCGGCGTCGGCCAGGTGCAGTTCCACGGTGTCGCCGTCGATCTGGCCAAGGATGTCCTTGAGATAGTTGGCATTGAAGCCGATCTCGAATCCGTCCGACGAGTAATCGGCAGGCACTTCCTCGGCGGCGGTGCCGTTGTCGGGCGAAGTGACCGAAAGCGTCACGCGGTCCTGCTCCAGCGCCATCTTCACGGCGCGGGTCTTTTCGGTGGCGATCGTCGCCACGCGGTCCACGCCTTCGAAGAAGCTCTTGGGATCGACCTTGAGCAGCTTGTCGTTCCCGGTCGGGATGACGCGGGTGTAATCGGGGAACGTGCCGTCGATCAGCTTGCTGGTCAGGACGACGCCGTGTTCGCCGCCGAGCGTGAAGCGGATCTTGCTGGCCGAAAGATCGACGAGCACATTGGTGTCCAGCGCTTCTTCCAGCAGCTTGCGCAGCTCACCCACGCATTTGCGGGGCACGATCACGTCCGGCATGCCCTCGGCCCCATCGGGACGCGGCAGGGTGAAGCGCGCGAGGCGGTGACCGTCGGTAGCGGCGGCCTTCAGTTCCTCTTCCGAGACGTGGAGGAAGATGCCGTTGAGGTAGTAACGCGTTTCCTCGGTCGAGATCGCGAAACGGGTGCGGTCGATCAGCTGGCCCAGCGTGGCGGCCGGAATCTCGAAGCTGGTCGGCAGTTCGCCTTCCGCGATCATCGGGAAATCGTCGCGCGGGAGGGTCGGCAGCTGGAAGCGGCTGCGACCGGCCTTCACGACCATGCGGTTATCCGAAGCGTCGAGGCTCACCTGGCTGCCGTCGGGCAGCTTGCGGGCGATGTCGAACAGCAAATGCGCCGAAACGGTGATCGCACCGGCCTGCTCGACCGAGACCGCTCCCAGGGTTTCGACGACCTGCAAGTCGAGGTCGGTCGCCATGATGCGCAAGGACCCGGAACCCGAGGCCTCGATCAGCACGTTCGAGAGAATGGGAATGGTATTGCGCCGCTCGACAACGGACTGCACGTGCGACAGGCAGCGCAGGAGCGTGGAACGTTCGATTGTGGCCTTCATGGCAGCCTCAAGTCCCCCTTGGTCGGGCTAGGGATGCGCACATCCCGAATTTCAGGACGAATATCTCTAGCGAACGGAAAACAGGCGGCAAGCGGCGAATGCCGACTCTTCCGTGTTTCTGGGGATAAATGAGGGGATTTTAGAAGGTTTTCGTTCAATTCGAACGCAATTGACGGAGGCTTTGGCAAAAAAGCTTCAAGGCAGCGCTGCCTCGATCATAGCGATTCTTACCGCTCCATAAGCGCGGATCGAGAAGCACCCGAACGCTTCAAAGGCCGAAGTTCTTCACATGGCCCTTGCCGTCCAGAACGAACCGCACGCCGCCATGGGCTGACCTAGGCGCGAGGACATGGATTTCGTAGACCACGTTGGGAGAGAGCGGCTTCGCGCTGACATGGGGCCGCTCCGCGCGCCCATGCCTAGCGGGCGCCGACGTTCCGTTCAGCGCCTGGCCGTAGACGAAGGGGAACTTGTTCTCGCAGCCCTTGAGCGAGTAGGACCAGTAGGCGCCATTGGCGATCTGCCCAGGATCGTCCCCGGCTTCCGCCTTTGCACGCGGCCCTCGCGGCGTTCGCACGTCCACCATGCAGAACCGATCGGGCCGCGAAAACCAGCTTCCCGTGGGCACGAAAGTCAGGCGCCCCTCGATCATTTCGGCGTGAAAGTCGAAATCGGAAGAGCACGACCCCAGCAGCAGGGCAAGCAAGCCTGCCACAAGGATCGCGCTCCACTTCATGGCCTCAGACCATCACCATGCCGCCGTTGACGTGGATCGTCTGGCCGGTGACGTAGCCTGCCTCCTTCGAGGCGAGGAACACGGCGGCCGAGGCGATGTCCTCGCCCTCACCCATGCGGCCCATCGGGATGCGGCCGTTCAGCGCGTCCTTCTGCGCATCGGGCAGCACGTCGGTCATCGCCGTCCGGATGAAGCCCGGCGCGATGCAGTTCACGGTGACGTTGCGGCTGGCGAGTTCCTGCGCGAGGCTCTTCGACATGGCGGTGATGCCGCCCTTCGCCGCGCAGTAGTTCATCTGGCCGGGATTGCCGGTGGTGCCGACGACCGAGGTGACGTTGATGATGCGGCCGAAGCGGGCCTTCATCATCGGCTTGGTCACGGCGCGCATCAGGCGGAAGGTCGATTCGAGGTTGATCCTGATGACCTGATCCCACTCCTCGTCCTTCATGCGCATGGCGAGGTTGTCGCGGGTGATGCCGGCGTTGTTGATGAGGATATCGATCTTGCCTAGCGATTCGAGCGCGGCGGGAACCAGCTTCTCGACCTGCTCGGGATCGCCGAGGTTGCAGGCGATGGCGACGTGGTCGACGTCCTGCAGGTGCTGCGGGGTGTGCTCGTCCAGTTCATCGCGGAAGGCGCGCAGCTTGTCCGCGTTCGAACCCGAGATGGCAAGGCGCGCCCCCTGCGCGGCCAGCGCGCGGGCGACGGCGGAACCGATGCCGCCCGAGGCGCCGGTGACGAGGGCGGTCATTCCGTTGAGGTTGAACATCTTTTCAAATCTCCGTGAATCGCCTGCCTGATCGGCGGCGACGGCCCGCTGGACGGGCCCTTTCTTCAAACCTTCAGGGCCGTCGGGTCAAGCCCGGCATGCCGTCAGTGCGCGCGGATCAGAGGCCCTTGGCCAGTTCCTCGATCTCAGCCATGGTCACGGCGGAAATCACTTCCACCTCACCCGCCGAACGCTTGATCATTGGGCCGAGCACCTTGCCGCCGAGTTCGACGAACGTCTCGACGCCCCCCTCGCGCATGGCGATCGCGCTTTCACGCCAACGGACGCGGCCGGTGACCTGTTCGACCAGCAGACGCTGGACTTCGGCAGGATCGGTGACGACCGAGGCGGTGACATTGGCGAACAGCGGCACGTGCAGGCTACCCGGCGCAGTCCCGGCCAGCGCCTCCGCCATGGCATCGGCGGCGGCCTGCATCAGCGGGCAGTGGAACGGCGCCGACACCGGCAGCAGCACGCCGCGCTTGATGCCATGGTCCTTCACCAGCGCGACAGCGCGCTCGATGGCCTCGCGATGGCCCGAGATCACGACCTGCGTGGGATCGTTGTCGTTGGCGACCGTGCAGACCTGACCCTCGGCAGCGGCTTCGGCCAACGCGGTGGCCTTTTCGATGTCGGCACCGAGCAGCGCGGCCATGGCGCCAAGGCCGACCGGAACGGCCGCCTGCATCGACTGGCCGCGCAGCTTCAGCAGGCGCGCGGTGTCGGCAAGGCTGAAGGCTCCGGCAGCGCAAAGCGCGGTATATTCGCCCAGCGAGTGGCCCGCAACGAAGTCCGCCTTGTCGGCCAGCGTGATGCCGCCTTCCTTCTCCAGCACGCGCAGGACGGCGATGGCATTGGCCATGATCGCCGGCTGGGCGTTTTCGGTAAGAGTCAGCTCCTCTTCGGGGCCCTCAGTCATCACGCGGAAGAGGTTCTGGCCGAGCGCTTCGTCCACTTCCTGAAAGACTTCGCGCGCGGCGGCGCTGGCTTCGGCGAGTTCGGCGCCCATGCCGACCTTCTGGCTGCCCTGTCCGGGGAAAACGAATGCACGCATCTTGGCGGCTCCTTCTGTCCGGCGGGCGGGCGATTGCGCCCTGCCGGTTTGTGAATCTCTATATGTGGCGCGGCGCGTTATTGACCTTGAGGCCGCTCGGCAAGCCCGAACGGCACGATACGGTTCATCGCGTCATGCCCGATATCGGCGCTGCCGAGGTAGGGGATCGAGTGATGGGCGCACCAGTGGCGGGCGATTTCCTCGGCCTCGACACCGAACGGGCGGTCGTTTTCGGGAACGTCGCTGATACGGCCGAGACGCAGGCCCGCCACGCCGCCGAGATGCGCGGTGAGGTGGAAGAACAGCCGGTCCACCGCGTAGAGATATTCCGAAACTTCCTCGACCAGCACGACATGCTTGGCCAGGCCCGGCATCAGCGGCGTGCCGCAGAGCATCGCCAGCGTCATCAGGTTGAAGGCGACACGCGGGTGGCTGTCGCCGGTCGGCTCCACGCCCGAAGCGTCCCCGGTCAGCCAGCGCAGCGCGCGGCGCACCGCTTCGGCGCCGCCCTCGCGCCGGATATCGGCCAGCATCGGTCCATGGACCGGCTTGCCGATGCGCGCGCGGTAGAGCCCGCCCAGCAGATAGCCCGCATCGGAATAGCCCAGAAAAGTCTTGGCTTGCGCATCGTGCGTGAACTTGCCGATGGCCGCTTCCGCCACCCGGCAGGCGCCATAGCCGCCGCGCGCGAACCACACCGCGTCCACCGAAGGATCGTTGGCGCACTCCACCAGCGCCGCGATCCGCCGCGCATCGCTACCCGCGAAATGGCCCTCCACGTCGAAGCACTGCTCGTGAACGACGAGTTCGACCTCGGGAAACTCCTCGGCCGCCAGCGCGGCGACGGCCTCCGCATCCTCGCGGGTGATCGGGGTGGACGGGGCACAAATTGCGATACGGGTCATGGCTCCTTCCTATCGAGGTTGTCAGGACGAACAAGGCCGCATACCGAAGCGTCATGACTTCCGAGCATCACGACCTCCACGCCAGCGATCTTTCTGGACACCCCTGGTTCTTCTGCGGCATCGGCGGATCGGGCATGTTGCCACTCGCGCTGATCCTCAAGGGACATGGCGCGAAAGTCGCGGGATCGGACCGCAGCCGCGATCAGGGCCGCACGCCCGAAAAGTTCGCCTGGCTGGAAAGCCTTGGCTTCGACCTGCACCCGCAGGATGGCAGCGGCATCACTAGCGCCGAGCAGACGCTGGTCGCCTCGGCGGCAGTGGAAGACACGGTGCCCGAAGTGGTGCGCGCGAAAGAATTTGGCTGCCCGCGCATGAGCCGCGCGCAGCTTCTGGCCACCCTGTTCAATGCGGCGCCATTCGGGATTGCCATCGGCGGCACGTCCGGCAAATCGACCGTCACCGGCATGACCGGGTGGATCATGACCCACGCGGGCCGCGACCCCACGATCATGAACGGCGCGGTGATGAAGAACTTCGCCAGCCCCGACGCCCCTTTCGCCAGCGCCCGCGTCGGTGAGGGTGAGGTTTTCGTGTCGGAAGTGGACGAGAGCGATGGCTCCATCGCGCTTTATCGCCCGAAAGTCGCGGTGCTGGGCAACGTCAGCCTCGACCACAAGAGCCTTGAGGAACTGCGCCAGCTTTTCGGCGACTTCCTTGCCCGTTCGGACATATCCGCGATCAATCTCGACGATGCGGAAACCGCCGCCCTCGCCCCGCATGCCAAGGCGCTGGTGACGTTCGGCATTTCATCGCCGGACGCGCAGATCGGTGCGAGCGATGTGGTCGAAGGGCCGACTTCGCTGACCGCTACTGTACTCGATCGCCGCGACGGGACTTCGCATGCGCTCGCACTCAAGGTGCCGGGCCGCCACAACCTCTACAACGCGCTCGCCGCCATTGCCGCCGCCAATGCCGCCCGGGTTTCGGTGGCCGAAGCCGTAGCGGCGCTGGGCAGCTTCGTGGGCCTTGCGCGGCGATTCGACATCGTCGGCACTTCGCCCTCCGGCGTGACCGTGATCGACGATTTCGGCCACAACCCGGACAAGGTCTCGGCCACACTGGCCACGCTGAAAGCCCATCCGGGCCGCGTGATCGCGTTCTTCCAGCCGCATGGCTATGGCCCACTCAGGCAGATGGGCCATGAACTGGCCGAAGTTTTGGCTACGAAGCTGGGACCGGACGATGTGACGATCCTGTGCGACCCGGTCTATTTCGGGGGCACCGTGGACCGCTCTCAGGGCAGCGAACGCATCGTGCGCCTGATCGAGGCCGACGGCGGACTCGCTGAATACGTCCCCTCCCGCGAGGACTGCGCCAGCCGCATCGTGGAGATCGCCCGCCCCGGCGACCGCGTGGTGGTCATGGGCGCGCGCGACGATACGCTGACGGTGTTCGCGAAGGATCTGCTCGCGCGGCTGTGACGCCGAAATGTTAAACGTCGTCCCGGAGTTGATCCGGGACCGCTGGCCTCGCGTCACCGAGCTATCGGCAGGGCGCTTGCCTGCAAGGTCTCGTCTAAAGATTTGCCAGCGATCCCGGATCAAGTCCGGGACGACGGCTTTCCTGAATTCAGAGCCCCTTGCCGCGCGCCTTGGCGACAAGGTGGACGGCCACGGCGATCACCGCGCCCAGCACCAGACCGACCACGGCCGAAGCCAGCGCATAGCCCAACCAGCCGAGCACGCCGCCCAGCGGGCCGCCGAGCACTTCCAGCCAATGCTGGAAGCCATGCGCAACATGCGCGGGAGCGGGAACGCCAAGTTCCTCCAGTCCGTGGAGGATGATGCCGCCGCCGACCCAGAGCATCGCCAGGGTGCCTACCGAAGCCAGTACCGTCAGCACTTTGGGCATGCCGTTCACCAACATGCGGCCGAACGCCTGGGTGCCCTGCCCGTCCTTCTTCGCAAGATGCAGGCCGATGTCGTCCATCTTCACGATAAGCGCCACGGCGCCATAGACGCCCGCGGTGATGATCACGCCGACCATGGCGAGCGCCACCGCCCGGGTCAGAAGCGAATTGTCGGCCACTTCCGCCAGCGCGATCGCCATGATTTCTGCGGAGAGGATCAGGTCCGTGCGGATCGCCCCGGAAACGCGCGACTGTTCGAAGGCGGCAACGTCGGTCACGGGGTCTTCCAGCGATTCGCCGTGATGCTCGCCGCCCAGCTTCTCGATGATCTTTTCGGCGCCCTCGAACGCCAGATAGGCGCCGCCGATCATCAGAATCGGTGTGATCGCCCAAGGAAGGAAGGCACTGAGCAGCAGCGCGATCGGCAGCAGGATAACCAGCTTGTTGAACAGGCTGCCCTTGGCGATCTTCCAGATGATCGGCAGTTCGCGCTCAGGCGTGAAGTCAGTGACGTAGCCGGGCGTCACCGCCGCATCGTCGATCACCACGCCCGCCGCCTTGCTGCCCGCCTTGGCGACGCCCAGCCCAACATCATCGAGCGAGGCGGCAGCGGCGCGAGCGATTACCGCCACGTCATCGAGAAGAGCAACGAGGCCGGAAGCCATCTGGAAAGATATCCCTCTAGGTTGAAAATGCGAAGCGCAGCCATGCGGGGGAAAGTTCCACCGATCAAGCGAAAGCCGACAAAGTCGTGGATGCGAAAGGACTTGTGAAACCGTTTGAAATTTCCCGCAGGCGGATTTTCAAATAAACTCCTCAAAACTCGACGTCGAGCTCCTCGATATCCTCGGGCTCTTCCAAAGCCGCCGCCAGCCATTCCGCCATCGGTGCCCAGTTCTCGATCGTCTCGCAATAGGCGCGGTGCTGATCCGACATCGGCACCGCATAGCTCAGGAAACGGCGCGTCACCGGTGCATACATGGCGTCGGCGATGGTCGGGCTGGCGCCGAAGAGGAAGGGGCCGCGATAGGTATCGAGGCAGTCCTTCCAGATCGTCTCGATCCGCTCGATATCGGGGCGGGCGCCGGAGAAGATCGGGAAACTCTCGTGCCGCACTTTCAGGTTCATCGGCAGGGCCGAGCGCAAGTTGGTGAAGCCGGAGTGGATTTCGCCCGAAACCGATCGGCAATGCGCCCGCGCGATGGGATCCTTCGGCAGGAGGCCGGCATCGGGAAATTTCTCGTTGAGGTACTCGGCGATCGCCAGCGTATCCCAGACGCTGGCGCCCTCGTGATTGAGGCGCGGCACCAGCACCGAAGGCGTCAGCAGCAGCAGTTCCGCACGATTGGCCGCATCGTTGGGGACATGTTTTTCCTCCACGTCCAGCCCAGCAAGCCGGCACATCAGCCAGCCCCGCAAGGACCAGGCGGAATATGTCTTCGAGGAAATCGTCAGCTGCGCCGGTGCCGTATCGCTCATGGGTCGTGTCCTTGCTGGCGTGCTTTTGCTTGCATCAGCTTATGATGCAGCGCAGCATGAATCCAGCACCGATTGCGCTCCGCCGCGCGAATCGCGCCGCAGGCGAACCCGCGAAACGCAAGTGTCACAGGGGATGCACAGGAATGCTCTATCAAGCGTACCAGACCTGGTCGGACATGCTGACTCCGGCCCGCATGTCGGCGCGCGCCGCCACCGGCTTCCGCGACCGATATCTGGACGGAGCGCGCGGTATGCCTTGGCTGCGGCGCGTGTTCGCCCTGGCCGAAGTGTTCGACAAGTCCACCGTCACCCATCGCCGTCCCGACTACGGGATAGACACCGTGATGTCCGGCAACCGCCGGGTCGCGGTGCGCGAGGAAGTCGTGGCGGACCTGCCTTTCTGCAACCTGCTCCATTTCGCCAAGGACGATGTTGCAGCGCCGCAACCACGCATGCTGGTGGTGGCACCGCTCTCCGGGCACTACGCCACGCTGCTGCGCGATACGGTGCATACCCTGCTCAGCGACCACGACGTCTATATCACCGACTGGAAGAATGCCCGCGACATCCCCCTCAGCAAGGGCGAATTCGGCTTCGACGATTTCGTGGACTACGTGATCCGCTTCCTCCAGGACCTTGCCGACCCCAAGGATACCCGCGGCGCGCATGTCCTTGCGGTATGCCAGCCCTGCGTCCCGGTGCTCGCCGCCGTGGCGGTGATGGCGCAGGACGACGATCCGGCCCAGCCCCGCTCGATGACACTGATGGGCGGGCCGATCGACACCCGCGAAAGCCCGACCAGCGTGAACGAACTCGCGACCGAGCACCCCTTCATGTGGTTCGAGGACAACATGATCCACACCGTGCCGTACCGCCATGCGGGCGGCGGGCGTAAGGTCTATCCCGGCTTCGTCCAGCTTTCCGCCTTCATGTCGATGAACCTCTCGCGCCACTTCGGGCAGTTCCGCAAGCTCTATCAGGCACTGGCGGACGAACGGCAGAAGGATGCCGACAAGATCGAGACCTTCTACGAGGAATACCTCGCGGTGCTGGACCTCACGGCCGAGTTCTACCTCGAAACCATCGACAAGGTATTCCAGCGCGCCCTGCTTGCCCGGGGCGAACTCGAACATCGCGGGCGCCTGGTGGATTGCGGCGCCATCCGCAAGACCGCACTGCTCACGGTGGAAGGGGAGCGCGACGATATCTGCGCGGTCGGCCAGACGGCGGCGGCGCATTTCCTGTGCTCCAGCCTGCGCCCCCACCTCAAGCGCCATCATCTCCAGCCGGGCGTCGGCCACTACGGCCTGTTTGCCGGATCGCGCTGGGAAACGCAGGTCTATCCGCAAGTGCGCAACCTGGTCCTGGCGGTAAGCTGATCCGCGTTTCGGGCAGGCAGGGCCGGGTCGACATTCAGTTCAGGTGGAGCCGAGAAGCGTGATTTCCGAGCATCGGAGCGCAGCGGACTTTCGGTCCGTGAGCACCGAAGCGCAGGACATCGCGCTTCGCAGGCCCGCATGGGCTGAATGTCGATCCGGCCCATTTTGCTTGCGTTCCGCGCCCAATAGTCTAAGGGCGCGCCTTCCGTCTCGTGCGCATGCCGGACGGGAAGGACGAAAGCCGGAGGGGCCCCGCAATCCCGCGGACAAGCCAGCGATCGGTTAGATTAGAGAAAAGGAAGCTGCCGTGGCTCTTTATGAGCACGTGTTCCTGGCACGCCAGGACCTCAGCCAGGCGCAAGTCGATGCGCTTGCCGCCGCCGCCACCGAGATCGTCGAGTCGAACCAGGGCAAGGTCACCAAGACCGAGACCTGGGGCCTCAAGAATCTCGCCTACAAGATCAAGCGCAACCGCAAGGCGCACTTCGTGATGCTCAACATCGAAGCTTCGGGCGACGTCGTCGCCGAGCTCGAGCGTCAGACGCAGATCAACGAAGACGTCATCCGTTACGTGACCATCCGCGTCGACGAGCACGAAGCTGGTCCGTCGGTCATGATGCGCAAGAGCGACCGCGAGCGTACGCGCCGTCGCGAACGTGAAGGGAACTGATTTCCATGGCACGTGCATTCTTCCGCCGCCGCAAGTCCTGCCCGTTCTCGGGCAAGAACGCTCCGGCCATCGACTACAAGGACGTGCGTCTGCTCCAGGGCTTCATGTCCGAGCGTGGCAAGATCGTTCCGAGCCGCATCACTGCGGTTTCCGCCAAGAAGCAGCGTGAGCTGAGCCAGGCCATCAAGCGCGCCCGGCACATCGGCCTCCTGCCCTTCATCGTCAAGTAAGGAGGACGAACCTCATGGACATCATCCTCCTGGAACGCGTCGAGAAGCTCGGCAACATCGGCGACGTCGTTTCCGTCAAGGACGGCTTCGCGCGTAACTACCTGCTTCCGAACAAGAAGGCCCTGCGCGCCAACGAGCGCAACAAGCAGGTCTTCGAAGCCAACCGCGCCAAGATCGAAGCCGAAAACGCCGAGCGTCGCTCGGCCGCCCAGACCCAGTCGGGCGACGTCGAAGGCAAGCAGGTCGTTCTGATCCGCGCCTCGTCGAACTCGGGCCAGCTCTACGGTTCGGTTTCGGTTCGCGACATCGTCGACGCTCTCAACGAGCAGGGCGCCAATGTCAGCAAGCAGATGATCGTTCTCGAACGCCCGATCAAGACGATCGGCCTGTTCGACGTTCGCGTCAGCCTGCACCCCGAAGTCTCGGTCACCATCAAGGTGAACGTCGCTCGCTCGCCGGACGAAGCCGACCTGCAGTCGCAGGGCGTGGACGTCATGGCCGCGATGTTCGAACAGGACGTCTCGGGCTTCACCGAAGCTTACGACCCGAACGCCGAACCCGGCGAAATCGCGGTCGAAGAGGACGTTGCCGAGACCGAAGAGGAAGCCTGAGCTTTCTTTTCCCGGCAATGACCACGGGATCGAAGGGCCCTCGCTCCACACGGAGCGGGGGCCTTTTCCTTTTGCACCCGCGCCCTGCCTTCACTCCGCGCTGACCCCGCCCGATTTTCACGCCGCTATTGCACTGCAATACAGATTGCGTAATTACGGGCGATGGAAACGATCAAAAGCACACTCGCGGAACTGGTCCGCGTCTACGAAACCGCCGTCAGCACCCTGCGCGCCGACATTGCCGCCTTTATCGAGAACGGCACCCCGCCCCCGCCCGAACGCCGCGAATCGCGCGCCTGGTCCTACCCGGAACTGCGCATCGCCTATGCCGGCGTCGAACGCGGCACGTTCTACGGCCGCTCGTTCGGCAGGCTGAACGAAACCGGGGTCTACGTCACCACGATCACCCGGCCCCGCCTCTTCGCGGACTATATCGAGGAACAGCTGGCGCTGCTCCACGAGGATTACGAAGTGGAGATCACGGTCAGCCCTTCGGCGCAGGAGATCCCCTTCCCCTACGTGCTCGACGGTGTCGGCATGGGCAGCGTCACGCCGCAGGAACTGGCCGCGCACTTCCCGACCACCGAACTCGCCATGATCGGTGACGAGATCGCGGACGGCGTGTTCCGCCAGTCTTCCGAAGAGCCGCTGCCGCTGGCGCTGTTCGACGGGCTTCGTACCGATTTCAGCCTCGCCCGCCTCCAGCACTATACCGGCACCAGCGTCGAGCACTGCCAGCGCTACATCCTCTTCACCAACTACCACCGATATGTGGACGAGTTCGTTGACTGGGCGGGCCAGCAGATCGGCACCGACGGCTATACCGCGCTTTCGGGCGCCGGGGGCCTCTATCTCGACAGCCCGGTCGACAATGCCCGCGAGCGTCTTTCCGACACGGCCTGGCGCCGCCACCAGATGCCGGCCTATCACCTTATCCGGCCGGACAAGTCGGGCATCACGCTCGTCAACATCGGCGTCGGCCCTTCGAACGCCAAGACCATCACCGATCACCTCGCGGTCATCCGCCCGGAAGTCTGGCTGATGATCGGCCACTGCGGCGGTCTGCGCGAAGGCCAGCGCATCGGCGACTACGTGCTCGCCCATGCCTATCTGCGCGACGACCATGTGCTCGATCCGGTTCTGCCGCCCGAAATCCCGCTGCCCGCGATCGCCGAAGTGCAGCAGGCCCTCGCCTCGGCGGCCGAGACGGTCAGCGGTGAAGGCGGCGCCAATCTCAAGAAGCGCATGCGCACCGGCACCGTCGTCACCACCGACGACCGCAACTGGGAACTGCGCTACACCGAATCCGCGCACCGCTTCAGCCTGAGCCGCGCCATCGGCATCGACATGGAAAGCGCCACGATCAGCGCCCAGGGCTATCGCTTCCGCGTACCCTACGGCACCCTGCTCTGCGTTTCCGACAAGCCGATTCATGGCGAACTCAAGCTGCCGGGCCAGGCCAACCGCTTCTATGAGGAGGCGATTGCCAGCCACCTCAAGATCGGCCTCCAGGCCTGCGACCTGCTCCGCGCCGAGGGTGAGAAGCTGCACTCCCGCAAGCTGCGCGCCTTCAACGAGCCGCCGTTCCGCTGATTTCGCGCGGCCGCGCGCCGCAAGATCTGGCCTAACATGACGGGCGCCGCTCCAGCCGGAGCGGCGCCCGTTTGCGCAGGGGATGAGAAAGCCGCAACGCCGCCCTCATTCCATGCAAAGCTTATGCCATCATTCCGTAAAACCGTCATTTATGGAAATCTTCTGGCTTAATATATGAAAAACGGATAACATTATGCTGCATCCATAAACAATAGACAGAAATCCTCATATTGCGCTCTTATTTCAATGTGTAGCACGTATTTTACTATTACTTGTCACACGTGGAAATAATAGTTGCGCAACTACAACTCATCCATCCAACAATAGATTTGAACTGTTATTGCCTGATGACAGAGCATTCATCTTGGGAGCACACCCCCTGATCTGGTTCCGGCCTGCGGCAGACCGCGCGCCGGAAGCTGCAAAGGGAGTATTGAATGACATCCGATATGAAGCGCCTTCTGCTGGCGTCGACCCTGCTGATGGGCCTGCCCGCCGCGGCGCATGCCCAGGACGGCGCGCCTGCGCGCGAAACCGCAACCGATGCCGCGCCGGAAGGCGGCGCCATCGTCGTGACCGGCTCACGCCTGTCCAATCCGAACCTCGAATATGCCGCCCCGATCATGGCCGTTTCCTCCAAGGAGATCGCGCTGAGCGGGCAGGTCAACGTCGAGAACATCCTCAAGGACCTGCCGCAGGTGCTGCCGGGCTCGACCGCCGCGTCGAACAATCCGGGCGGCGGCGTCGCCACTGCCGACTTGCGCGGCCTCCGCGCCGAACGCACGCTGGTGCTGGTCAACGGCCACCGCTACGTCTCGTACGACACCAACCAGATCGTCGATCTCAACACGATCCCGACCGCGCTGATCGAGCGCGTGGACGTGGTGACCGGCGGCAAGTCCGCCGTCTACGGTTCGGACGCGGTGACCGGCGTGGTGAACTTCATCACCAAGCAGGACTTCGACGGTGTCCAGGCCAACGCCAACTACCGCCTGACCGGCGAAGGCGACGGCGCGCAGTACAACGGCGGCCTTCTGGTCGGCAAGAATTTCGCCGACGGGCGCGGCAACATCACGATCTACGGCGACTACATGCGCCGCAAGTCGATCCTTCAGTCCGGCCGCAGCTACACGTCGGTGGCGCAGACCGACGACGGCGAAGGCGGCCTGATGGGCGGCGGTTCCAGCTCGATTCCCGCCGGCCGCATCGCGCTCGGCGGTAACAACTACAAGTTCGGGCAGGACGGCAACACCTCGGCCTATACTTCGGCCGATGCCTATAACTATGCCTCGGAAAACTACCTGCAGGTCCCGCAGAAGCGCCAGCTGCTCTCGGCACAGGCCCACTTCGACGTCAGCGATCACCTGACCCTCTACGGCGAGGGCCAGTACATCCATAACCGCGTCAAGAACCAGCTGGCGCCGACGCCGCTGACGGGCACTTTCTCGCTCGACACGGATTCCTCGTTCCTGTCCTCCGCCACCCAGTCGCTGCTGAGCGGCTACGACACCGATGGCGACGGCTACACTTCGGCATCGGTCTATCGCCGCCTGTCGGAAGTGGGCGATCGCATCTCCAACCTCGACAGCAAGGCCTATCGCGGGCTGATCGGCGCACGCGGGCAGATCTCCGGCGACTGGAACTACGACGCCTACTTCAGCTATTCGCGCACGAAGCAGGTCGAACGCCAGTACGGCAACGTCTCTGCCAGCCGCGTCCAGCAGGCGCTGCTGACCAGCACCGATTCCAGCGGCAATCTCGTCTGCTCGGACAGCAGCAACGGCTGTGTCCCGCTGAACATCTTTGGCGCGGGCAACATCAGCCAGGCAGCGGCGGACTTCATCTCGATCGACACGGTCAACCGCTCGACCATTACCGAGAAAGTCGCCAGCGGCGCGATCACCAACAACAACCTGTTCGATCTGGGCGCAGGCCCTGCGGGTCTGGCGTTCGGCGGCGAGTATCGCAGCGAGCACGGCAGCTTCAACCCGGACGCGGCGCTCGCCTCGGGTGACGTGATCGGCTTCAACGGTTCGGAACCGATTTCGGGCGGATACAACGTGAAGGAACTCTTCGCCGAGTTCAACGTGCCCCTGATCGCGGACAAGCCTTTCGTCGAACGCCTCGAATTCAACGGTGCGGCGCGCTATTCGTACTATTCGACGGCGGCCAAGTCGGTCGGCACTTTCTCGGCGGGCCTCGTCTGGGCGCCGATCAAGGACATCAGCCTGCGCGGCCAGTTCTCGCGCGCGGTGCGTGCGCCGACGGTCAACAATCTCTACAGCGGCAACGCTCAGAACTTCGAGCAGGCCACCGACCCTTGCGCGACTTCCGCGGCGCTTTCCAGTGCCAGCCTCAACGCCAGCTGCGCCTCTTCGGGCATTCCGGCGAACCTGATCGGCACTGAGTACAACGGCGGCGATTCGCAGATCGAAAGCTACAACGGCGGCAATACGTCGCTGCGCGAGGAAACGGCGAACACCTGGACCTTCGGCACGATGATCCAGCCCCGCTTCATTCCGGGCCTGTCGCTCACCGTCGATTACTACCACATCAAGATCGACAACTACATCACCGCCGCCGGCACTTCGAACATCATCTCGGCCTGCTACGGCACCGCCGCGAACGGATGGACGCCTTACGACACCAGCTACTGCTCGCTGCTGCCGCGTGACGGCAACAGCTACACGATCACAGGCGCGGTCGACAATCTGTCCAACTCGGGCGGCATGAAGACCGACGGCATCGACTTCGACATGCAGTATGCGATCCCGCTGGCCTTCGGGCAGAACGGACCGAGCAAACTGACCCTGCGCGCCAGCGGCACACGCCTGATGAACTTCACGTTCAAGCCGATCGCCGCCCTTTCCGACCTGACCGTGGACTGCGCGGGCAAGTTCGGCCTGCTCTGCGGCAATGTCTTTGCAAAGTGGCGCCTCAACGGCCGCGTGACCTGGTCGACCGAGGGCAAGACGCTCTCGCTCGCCTGGCGCCACCTCTCGCCGGTCAAGGACGACGATGCCTCGACGACCTACAGCATCGAGAAGATCAAGGCCTACGACTACTTTGATCTCACCGCGCAGATCGACGTGGCCAAGCGCTTCACCTGGAATATCGGCATGAACAACATGTTCAACAAGAAGCCGCCGATCCTCGGCGACAACCAGGAACAGTCGAACACTTACCCGACGACCTACGACGTCTACGGCCGCACGTTCTTCACCGGCATCACGGTGGACTTCTAAGCGCCCACGAAAAAGGGGAGCCGGCGCGAACCGGCTCCCCCTTGTCGGCTGCGAAGCGGCCCCGGCGACATCACGTTGCCGGGGCCGTTCTCGTTACCAGCCCTGCGTCTCGCCCTTGTTCTGCTCGTCGAGCCACTTCTTCAGCGGCGCGAAGTAGTCGAGCATCGGCTTGGCGCTCATCTGCGGGGTGCCGGTGAAAGCCTTGAGCGCTTCCGGCCAGGGCTTCGACATGCCCATTTCCAGCATCTTGTTGAGATTCGCGCCGACCTTCTTGTCGCCGTAGAAGCTGCAACGGTGCAGCGGTCCCTTCCAGCCGGCCTGCTTGCACGCAGCCTGATAGAACTGGAACTGGAGGATGCGGGCCAGGAAGTAGCGCGTATAGGGCGTGTTGCCCGGTACGTGGAACTTGGCACCGGCATCGAAACCGTCGTCGCTGCGGGCGGTGGGCGGCGTGATGCCCTGGTAGTCCAGACGCATCTTGGTCCAGGCCTTGTTGTAGTCGGCAGGCTGGATCGAACCGTCGAAGATGCCCCAGCGATAGCGGTCGATCAGCAGGCCGAACGGCAGGAACGCCACCTTGTCCATCGCCTGACGCAGCAGCAGGCCGATGTCCTTGTCGGCGCTGGGAACCTTCGCCTTGTCGAGCAGGCCGATCTGCACGAGGTACTGCGGCGTGATCGACAGCGCGATGAAGTCGCCGATCGCCTCGTGGAAGCCGTCGTTGGCGCCGTTGAGATAGAGGAACGGCTGCTTGTTGTAGGCGCGCTGGTAGTAGTTGTGGCCCAGTTCGTGGTGGATCGTCACGAAGTCGTTGGAATCGACCTTGGTACACATCTTGATGCGGATGTCGTCCTTGTTGTCGACATCCCAGGCCGAGGCGTGGCAGATCACCTCGCGGTCGGCGGGCTTGACGATCATCGAGCGCTTCCAGAACGTTTCCGGCAGCTGCGCGAAGCCGAGCGAAGAGTAGAAGCCCTCACCCGCCTTCACCATGTCGATCGGCGTGCGGCCTTGCGCCTTCAGCAGATCGCCGATGTCATAGCCGAGATCGCCAGCACCCTTCGGTGCCACCAGCGGATAGATCGTGCCCCATTCCTGCGCCCACATGTTGCCGAGCAGGTCGGCGCGGATCGCGCCGGTCTTGGGCTGCACGGCATCGCCGTACTTTGCGTTCAACTTGTTGCGCACGTAAGTATGCAGCGCGAGATAAAGTGGCTTCACTTCTTCCCAGAGACGCTCGGTCTCCGCCGAGAACTGCTCCGGCGTCATGTCGTAGCCCGAACGCCACATGGCGCCGACGTCGGCATAGCCGAGTTCCTTGGCCCCTTGGTTGGCGATGCCGACCATCTTCACGTAGTCGGCCTTCATCGGCTTGCCGACATTATCGTGCCAGGTCGTCCACATCTCGGCGAATTCGGCGGGGGTGTGGGTCAGGTTGCCCATCTCCGATTCGATATCCGAACCGTTGATTTCCTTGCCGTCCAGCGTGCCGCGGCCCTTGCCGTACGTGGAGGCCAGACGCGTGCTGATCTCGCTGAGCTGCGCCGCCGCGCCGGGCGTGGTCGGCGCGGGCAGGACGATGCTCTGGCGCAGGATGCCCAGCTTGCGCGAAACGTCTGCATCAAGACCCGGCAGCTTCGCGAACTTCGCCGCTTCCACCGCATAATTGACCTGCTTCTCGGTCAGCAGCCCGTTGGACTGCGCCGCCAGCGCATCGGTATCGTCGGTCAGGTAGGTATAGTTCACCCAGTTGATGCGGGCATTGTCGACCGAGAAATCGAACAGGTCCTTCTCGGCAGCGGCCACGAACTGCGCGGCGCCTTGCGCGGTTTCCGGGTACGACGGCGCGTCCTCGGCAAAGGCCGGCGCGGCCACGCCGAACGAAAGCCCTGCCGCAAGCGCGGCAAGCGCGGTGGATGCGAATTTCATGGGGTATGCCTCATTTGTCTCTCTGATGACCGGGAGACTAGTCGCCCTCGGCGTGAGATCAACTGTTGAGGGAGGAAGAAAGGGTAAAAGCAGGGGAGCAAAGCCCCCCTGCACCCCCATTACCGTCTAGGTCACGCGGACCGACGGCGTCGTGCGCCCATGGCTGCGTTGGGAGACTTAATGGCTGCGCCGCAAGGAGCGCACGACGGATAGGCGGCGCACAACGTCGCCAATTCCGAGGGTCCGGGGGATCTCCTGAGCTTGTCGAAGGGCCCCGGAATCTGCTTCTACCTAATCGAGCAGAAACTCGGCCATGGCCCTGCCCATATCCTTGAACGTCACCGAGGACATGTGATTGCCCGGCGTCTCGACATAGCGCCCCTGCGGCAGCGCCTCGGCCAGTTCCGGCGCCGAGCCGTTGTCGTGATCCTCCGCCCCGCAAACGCAGAGCGTGGGCATCGCGATCCGGGCGATGGCGTCCGCGCCGGTATCGTCCACCGATCCCAGCAGCAGCCGCGCGGCCACACGGTCGATCTTCATCGACTTCATGAAGGCCTGCGCGACGAAAGCCTTGTCGCCGCGCTCAATCGTGCCGAAGCGATCGATGGCATCCACGAAATGCGCGCTGCGCCGCGCCCAGCCGGAGAGGCCCGTGAGGCCCATGCCACCGAGGATCAGCTTGCGCGGGGCCAGACCCGCCAGCACGCCGCGCACCGCCGTCCGCGCGCCGAGCGAGAAACCGCCGAGGTCGTAGTCGGTGAGACCAAGCGCGGCGATCACCAGCTTGAGGTCCTCGACCAGCACGTCGGCGGGATAGGCCTCGGGGGCGTGCGGCGCGCCGCTCTCGCCGTGGGCGCGAAGGTCCGGCATGAAGACCTCGAACCCGGCATCGGCCAGGATCTTCGCATTGCCGTACTTGATCCAGTTCACGTCCGCGCTGGAGAACAGGCCGTGGAGCAGCAGCAAGGGCCGCGCGCCGGTATCGCCCATGACATGCACCGCCAGATCGGTGCCCGCGTAACCTTCGATGACTTCCTTGCGCAGATCGCTCACTTAGGGAACCTCCAGTCCTGCCGCCTTCCAGCGCGAAGCGACGCTTTCGGTCGATGCGCTGTAGTGTCTGGGCAGGTCCTTGGTATCGAGCCACGCGGGATGCAAGCTCTCAGCACCGGAATGCGCGGCGGGGCGAAAGAATTCCGGCCTGTCGAAGCTGCCGAGCGTCAGGTCCATGTTGCCGCTGCTCTCGATGAAGTCGAAACCGAGCGGCGTGCCGCAATGCGCGCAGAACGGTCGGTGAGCGATAGGGGAGCTTTGGTACCAGTCCGGCTCCTGCGTCCATTGGACACCGGCCTTCGACACTTGCACGAAAGCCGCCGCGAAGCCGCCGGTCGCCTTCTGGCAATAGCGGCAGTGGCAGAGATAGGCCTCGTCGTTCTCGACCTTGGCCTCGTAGCGAATGCGGCCGCACTGGCAGCCGCCGGTCATGGTTTGGGTCATTGCGCGAGCGTAACCCGGCTGCGGCCCGGAGCAAACCGCAGACAGGGTATCGAAGCCGTGATAGGACGCCACATGGAAACGAACGACCAAGACGTCACCGGCGAAGAAGATAAAGGCGAAAGCGCGACGGGCGAGAACCTGCCCTTGAGCAGACCCCAGCGCCGCCTGCTCAAGCGAATCTACAACAGCCGGACGACACCCATCATCGCCGATGACCTGCCATTCCTCACCTACAGGGAAGCCTCCCGCTATCTCCTGTCCCTGCCCGAGGACGCCCGCGAGGCCGCCTATGCGCAAATGAAGGGGTTTGCCGCAGCCGAAGGTCGATAGAAATTTCGAAACGAAAAGGGCCTGCGAAGCGAATGCTCCGCAGGCCCTTTTTCTGTCAGGTCAGGCCGAAGCCTGCCGCATCAGCCCTTCTTGAGGTGACGGCGGCCCAGCAGTTCGGCGATCTGCACCGCATTGAGCGCAGCGCCCTTGCGCAGGTTGTCCGAGACACACCACAGCGCGAGGCCATTCTCGACGGTCGGGTCCTCGCGAACGCGGCTGACGTAAGTCGCGCTGTCGCCGACGCTCTCGATCGGGGTGACGTAACCACCGTCCTCGCGCTTGTCGACGAGCATGATGCCCGGCGCTTCACGCAGGATGTCCTGTGCTTCCTCGGCCGAGATTTCGTTCTCGAACTCGATGTTCAGCGATTCCGAGTGGCCGACGAAGACCGGCACGCGCACGCAGGTGGCCTGCAGCTTGATCTTGGGATCGAGGATCTTCTTGGTCTCGACCACCATCTTCCACTCTTCCTTGGTCGAACCGTCGTCCAGGAAGCTGTCGATGTGCGGGATCACGTTGAAGGCGATCTGCTTGGTGAACTTCCGGGGCTCGACCTGATCGCCCACGAAGATCGCGCGGCTCTGCTCGAACAGTTCGTCGAGGCCTGCCTTGCCCGCGCCGGAAACCGACTGGTAGGTCGAGACGAGGACGCGCTTGATCTTCGCCTTGTCGTGCAGGGGCTTGAGCGCCACCACCATCTGTGCAGTCGAGCAGTTGGGGTTGGCGATGATGTTGCGTGCCTTGTAGCCGTCGATCGCTTCCGGGTTCACTTCCGGCACGATCAGCGGCACGTCCGGGTCCATGCGGTAGAGCGACGAGTTGTCGATCACCACGCAGCCTGCGGCAGCGGCCTTGGGCGCGTAGATCTTCGTGGGTTCGGAGCCCGCGGCGAAGAGAGCGATATCCCAGCCGGTGAAATCGAAATGCTCGATGTTCTTTACTTTGAGCATTTTGCCGGTTTCGCCGAATTCAATCTCGGTCCCGGTCGAACGCGACGAAGCCACCGCTGCGATCTCGTCGCAGGGGAATTCGCGCTCGGCGAGGATGTTGAGCATTTCGCGGCCGACATTTCCGGTCGCGCCGACGACGGCAACCCGGTAACCCATTTCAAGATCCTTCTAGCAAAATCCTGCCGCAAGGCGCGTAGCAGGAAGGCGGGCCGTTACAGGGTGTATGCGCTCCTGACAAGCACCCCCGCAAAAGACTTTCTTTCAAGCAGCCCAATTTGACCGAAAATTACCGCAAGACACCATTCCCGGAAACGAAAAAGGTGTCTTGCGGCTAAACTCAGTGCGCGGTGGCGGAAGGGGCGGGCGTCTGCGAAGGCGCCGCCGCCAGTTCGTCCGCCTCGGTCCACTCGATCGCTTCGAGCGGCTCGGTCAGCGCCTTGGCGAGCACTTCGTCGACATGCGAAACGGGAATGATATCGATCCCCTGCTTCACGTTGTCGGGAATCTCGGCAAGGTCCTTGCGGTTCTCTTCCGGGATCAGGACGGTGGTGATCCCGCCGCGCAGAGCCGCCAGCAGTTTCTCCTTCAGTCCGCCGATCGGCAGGACACGGCCGCGCAGCGTGACTTCGCCGGTCATGGCAACGTCCTTGCGCACCGGCACGCCGGTCAGAGTCGAGACGATCGAAGTGACCATGCCGATACCCGCCGAAGGACCATCCTTGGGCACCGCGCCCTCGGGCAGGTGGATGTGGATGTCCTTTTTCTGGATCGTCGAGGGCTTGATGCCGTAAGCGGGCGAGCGCGCCTTGACGAAGCTGAAGGCGGCCTGGATCGACTCGCTCATCACGTCGCCCAGCTTGCCGGTGGCCTTGATCTGGCCCTTGCCGGGCACGGTCACGCTTTCGATGGTCAGCAGTTCGCCGCCCACTTCCGTCCAGGCGAGGCCTGTGACGGCGCCCACCTGATGCTCTTCCTCGCCCACGCCGTGGCGGAACTTGCGCACGCCCGCGAACTCGGCAAGGTTTTCCGGGGTGATGACGACTTCGCTCGCCTTGCCTTCCAGGATCTGGCGCAGCGACTTGCGCGCCAGCTTGGCGATCTCGCGCTCCAGCGTACGCACGCCCGCCTCGCGGGTGTAATAGCGGATCAGGTCGCGCAGGCCGTCCTGGGTGAGCGTGAACTCACCCTTCTTCAGCCCATGCGCTTCCACCTGTTTGCGCACGAGGTGACGCTCGGCGATCTCGACCTTCTCGTCCTCGGTATAGCCTTCGAGACGGATGATCTCCATGCGATCGAGCAGCGGCTGCGGCAGGTTCAGGCTGTTCGCGGTGCAGACGAACATCACGTCCGACAGGTCGATGTCGAGTTCCAGATAGTGATCCTGGAACTTGGCATTCTGTTCGGGATCGAGCACTTCGAGCAGCGCCGATGCCGGATCGCCGCGGAAGTCCTGGCCCAGCTTGTCGATCTCGTCGAGCAGGAACAGCGGGTTGGACTTGCCGGCCTTCTTCAGGTTGGTGACGATCTTGCCCGGCAGCGAGCCGATATAAGTGCGGCGGTGGCCGCGAATCTCGGCCTCGTCGCGCACGCCGCCCAGCGACTGGCGGATGAACTCGCGCCCCGTTGCCTTGGCGATCGACTTGCCGAGCGAGGTCTTGCCGACGCCCGGCGGGCCGACGAGGCAGAGGATCGGCCCCTTCAGCTTGTTGGTGCGCGCCTGCACCGCCAGATACTCGACGATGCGGTCCTTGACCTTGTCGAGCGCGTAGTGATCGGCGTCGAGAATCTCCTGGGCCGAGGAAATGTCGCGCTTCAGCTTGCTCTTCTTGCCCCAGGGCAGGCCCAGCAGCACGTCGAGATAGTTGCGGATGACGGTCGCCTCGGCGCTCATCGGCTGCATCGACTTGAGCTTCTTCAGCTCCGCCGTCGCCTTTTCGCGCGCTTCCTTGGAGAGACGCGTCGATTCGATGCGCTCCTGAAGCTCCTGAAGCTCGTTCGCTTCCTCACCGTCGCCGCCACCGAGTTCCGACTGGATCGCCTTCAACTGCTCGTTGAGGTAATATTCGCGCTGGGTCTTTTCCATTTGGCGCTTCACGCGGCCACGGATCTTGCGCTCAACCTGCAGGACGCCGAGTTCGCCTTCCATGAAGGAATAGACCATTTCGAGGCGCTTGAGCGGGTCGGGCTCGGAAAGCACGGCCTGCTTGTCGCCCACTTTGGCGGAAAGCTGCGCGGCGATCGTGTCGGCCAGCTTGGCCGCGTCCTCGATCTCGCCGAGCTGGTCGCCGGCATCCTGCGACAGCTTCTTGTTGAGCTTGGCATATTCGCCGAACTGCTCGACCACGGAACGCATCATGGCTGCGGTTTCGGTACCGTCGGCCTCGATCGGCTCGATGCGCTCGACCTGGGCCACCAGCATCTCGCCTTCGGCGGACTGTTCGGTGCGCAGGGTATCCAGCTTCGCGCGTTCCTGCCCCTCGACCAGCACGCGCACGGTGCCGTCCGGCAGCTTGAGCAGCTGGAGAACGCTGGCGATCACGCCGGTGTCGTAAAGGTCGTCGCGATCGGGATCGTCGCAGCCGGGATCGAGCTGGGCGAGGAGAAAGATGTCCTTTTCACCCGCCATCGCTGCTTCCAGCGCAGCGACGGATTTCTCGCGTCCGACGAAAAGCGGCACGACCATGCCGGGAAACACGACGATGTCGCGCAAGGGAAGCAGCGGAAGCAGGTTCAAGGTCATTTCCATTTCACACACACGCGGGGCGGCTGAGAGCCCCCCGGCCTTCGCAGCAAGATATGGGGCCTCTCGCGCCCCACGCAATGGGATTGGCGCCGAAAGACTTGTGGAAGCGCTAACCGCACCCCTTCATCCTTCCCCTCGGCCGTAAACTATAGCACCCCCGGAAAAACCGGGCCTCTTGATACAATATAGCGGATTTCCGCCGGACTTGCCGCATCCCTGACGGAAATCGCGCCGCGCCTTGCGGATATCGCACGGCGCGGCGGAAGGTAGTTCCTGCTCAGAACGGCATCTTGAAACCGGGCGGCAGGCCCATGCCCTGCTGCGCCTTGGCCAGTTCCTCGCCCGCCACCGAGTCCGCCTTGACGCGGGCATCGTTGTAGGCAGCGGCGACCAGATCCTCGAGGATCTGCTTCTCGCCGGGCTGGAGCAGGCTGTCGTCGATCGACACGCCGATCACGCGGCCCTTGGCCGAGCAGCGGATCTTGACCAGGCCGCCACCCGAAAGTCCTTCGACTTCCATCGAGTCGAGCTTGGCCTGCGCCTCGTTCATCTGCTTCTGGATGGTCTCGGCCGCCTGCTGTGCGGCCTGGAGCATCTCTTCCATCGACTTCATCTCAACGTCTCCAGTTGCGTCCGCCGCCGCCTACGGCGAGCGGACGATCATCCTCGATAATTTCTGCCTGCGGGAAAGCCGCCCGGGTCGCCAGCACCAGCGAATGCTGGCTCACGGCGTCGCTCTCGGCGGCCTTCTTCGCCTCTGCCTGTTCGACCAAGGTCGGCGCGCCCTCTTCCGACACGCGCTGGACTTCCCATCGTTCGCCGGTCGCCTTGGCAAGCCAGCCGCGCAGCAGGCCGGCGATGTCCTCGCTGAAACCGGGCGGCTGCGAGAAGCGCAGCAGGGACTGGCCCAGTTCGACCACCCGCACCTGCATGCGCATGGTATTGGCCGCGGAAAGCTCGCCGACGTGCTCGACGTCCTCGATCAGTTCCTCCCAGCGCCGCGCCGTCATCGCAGGAGACACTGCCCCTGCCTGGACCGCCGCTGCCTGGACCGCAGCCGACGGGGCCGAGCCGGACGAACCGGCGCCTTCCCCTGCCGCCATCGGCGGCGCAGCGGGCGCGCGGGCGGCCAGTTCTTCCAGCTTCCTGACCAGCGAACCGGGATCGGGCATGTCGGAGGCATGCAGGATCCGCAGCAGGGCCATCTGCGCCGCCACCAGCGGGTCCGGCGCGGACTTCACTTCCTCGTGCCCCTTGAGCAGGAGCTGCCAGATGCGATGGACCTGCCCGGCCTTCAGCGCCTTGGCCCAGCCCTCGATCGCCTCGCGTTCCTCGGCGGAATGGGCATCGTGCGCGCCGCCTGCGACTTGGGCCACGGCAACGCGGTGAACCAGCGTCATCAGCCCGCGCATGATCGCGATCGGCTCCACGCCGAGCGCGAACTGATGCGCCACGAGTTCAAGCAGTTCCCCGCCCTTGCCGTCGAGGATCGCGGTGAGGAGCCCGCGCTGCACGCTCTTGTCCGACAGGCCGAGCATGTCGCGCACCTTTTCGGCGCGGACCTTGCCGGGTTCCCCGCCTTCCGCCGCATCGACATCCAGGTCCGCGTCCAGATCCGCATGGGCGATCGCCTGGTCGAGGATCGACAGGCCGTCTCGCACCGAACCTTCGGCCGCCGCGGCGACCATGGCCAGTGCCTCGTCCTCGGCCTCGACGCCTTCGAGCTTGCAGACTTTCGCGAAGTGACCCGCCAACATCGGCGCGGGAATGCGGCGCAAGTCGAACCGCTGACAGCGCGACAGCACGGTGACGGGCAGCTTGTCCACTTCGGTGGTCGCGAAGAGGAACTTCACATGGGCCGGGGGTTCCTCAAGCGTCTTCAGCAAGGCATTGAAAGCATTGCGCGAAAGCATGTGGACTTCGTCGATGATATAGATCTTGTAGCGCGCCGAAACCGCCGCATAGCGCACGGCCTCGATAATCTCGCGCACGTCGTCGACGCCGGTGTGCGAGGCGGCGTCCATCTCGATCACGTCGATATGGCGGCCTTCGGCAATGGCCTGGCAAGGCTCACAGACGCCGCAGGGATCGATCGTCGGGCCGCCCTGCCCGTCCGGTCCGATGCAGTTCAGGGCCTTGGCGATCAGGCGCGCGGTGGAGGTCTTGCCCACCCCGCGCACGCCGGTCATCAGGAAGGCATGGGCCAGCCGGTCGCGCTTGATGGCGTTGGCCAGGGTCTGGACCATGGCTTCCTGCCCGATCAGCTCGGCGAACGTCTGCGGGCGGTACTTGCGCGCGAGCACGCGGTAGGGCTGCGCTGGGGCACTTGCGGAAACGGGAGCGGCGGGCGCCGGAGCGGGCTTCGCCTCGATCGCAGGCTTTTCGCGAGCGGGCTGCGCAACCGGTTCGGGCGCGGGCTCAGGCGCGGGCTTGGGCGGCGAAGCAGGCGCGGGCTCGCCGAACATCGACGCCTGACCGGCCTCCTCCAGCTCCGCCTGGCTCGGTGCGGCCTCTTCCTCCTCCTTGTCGTCCCAAGGGGGGGTATCGCCGAACATGTCGCGTGAATCGTCCATCGCCTGCCAAACTAGGGGGCCGGGGCAAGAATGTCAGGGGAAAAGCAATTTGCTCCACAGCCCAGAGCCGAAACCAGGGCCTTGTGGCGGGTTCGGCAGCAATTTGTCATTAACCGGCCGCCATGAACCGGTTTATCATGATGTGGGCTGAAGGAGCCGGGCGACCCGCCGCTATCCGTTGTGGCTGCTTCCTTCCGGACCTGACCAGGTTGGCGAACGCAAACGTCCACCCGACTCCCGACCGCGCATATGGCGGCGCGGAAAAGGTTTGTCCAGCCCGGATCGCCAGACTTTTGCGCGCCGACCTTTTCGCGCTCTCCACATCTGGCTCCAGAACGGCATCGGCCCGCGCTCCCCTAGGGAAGCGCGGGCCGATCTGCTGCCTTTAAAGCTTCAGGTGCCTGATATCAGCGGAAATTGTCGGCGTAGGCCTGGATCTTCAGGCGGCGCGGCGGCGTGGCGTGAACTTCCGCCTCGATCCCGTAACGCTCGGCATAGGCCTTCGCGTCTCCCACTTCGGGAAACTTCAGCGTGATCTGCTGCTGCATGTCGCCCGAACCGGCCCAACCCATCAGGGGATCGGGCTTTTTCGCTTCGGCGGGGACGAATTCGAGGACCCACTGGTCCAGCAGTGCCTTGCCGGACTGCATGGCGTTCTTCGGGCGCTGATAGATGCGTGCACTCATGATCGAGCGCTTTGCCTCCGAATCGGGGAGAGAATCAAGCGCAAATCACTTGTCCCCGGATGCTTCGCTCTTTGATCTCTATGCTCCGCCCTTCGATCTCTCGAATGCATTGCGTGTCTTCAGGCTGGGATCTTCGGTCCAGGGCGTGTCGGGCCAGCGGTGACGCGGGTAGCGGCCTTTCATGTCGCGCTGCACGTCGCGCCAGGATCCGCGCCAGAATCCGGGCAAGTCCCGCGTGGTCTGTATGGGACGACCTGCGGGCGAGGTCAGCTTGAGCAGAAGCGGCTGCGGCGGCTGGCCGAACGTGGGGTGGCGGTCCAGCCCGAACAGCGCCTGCACACGCACTTCCACGCTGGGCCCGCCCTCGTCCTCGTAATCGATCGCATGGGTGCTGCCGGCAGGGCTGCGGAATTCGGGCGGCGCCAGCCGTTCCAGCACCTGCTGATCGTCCCATGTCAGGCGCCCTCGCAAGGCTTCCGCCAAGCCCCCCTTGTCGACCGCATCGAGACGGCGGCCGAGCAGCGGGCCGAGCCAGTCGTCCAGATCCGCGACCAGGGCCTCTTCGCCAAGCGCCGCGATGCCCGCATAGCGCGCTCGCCGCATGAGCGAGAGACTGGCTTTGCCGAACGGCACGAGATCGAGACCCTTCTCCCGCACGCGTTCCAGCAGGAATGCGGTAATCGCCGCCGGATCGGGCGCCGGATCGGGCCCGCTCGCCAGGGTGATCGCACCGAGCCTGCGCTCCAGCCGCGCCTCGACGCGCCCCTCCTCCTCGTTCCAGCGCAGGACCGAGCGCCGCTCGATTCGCTCCGCCAGCCCCTGCTCCACTTCGGAAGTCTCCAGCGAGGCGCCCGAAAGAATGCGCGCGCCCCGCGCCTGGCCCTGCGCGTCGCCGATCACCAGCCATTCGCGGGAAGCCAGCGGAGAGGCCGGATCGAGCACGTAGCCCCTGCCCCCGGCCGAGAGCCAGTTCTCGCCGCGCGCATCGCGCCGCCGCGCCACCATGTCAGGCCGCCCCAGCGCCAGCAGGACACCGGCGGGAATATCCCCGTCATCGTTCCCGCTCGCAACCAGTGCCCTAGCGCGGCGCGCCCAGCCCGCCGAAAGCTTGCGCGAGGCTTCGGCGCGCGGCGAACGGTCGCCGTCCCAGCGCGAGAGGCGCTGCGCCAGATCCTCGCTACGCCCGCCCAGCCCGCGCTCCTGAAGCAGCAGGGCCAGCTTCGCCGCGGTTTCGCCCGCCCCGCGTCCGGCAGCATGGAGGATCATCGCGGCTTGGGCCGGATCCATCGGCAGAGCGGCAACTTTGCCGCCGAACGGCGTAATTCGCCCTTGCCCGTCGAGCGCGCCCAGCGCTTCCAACTGCCGCCGCGCCGCTTCGAGCGCCTTTTCCGGGGGCGGATCGAGCCAGGCCATGGCCGATGGGTCGCCGGTTCCCCATTGCGCCAGCGAAAGCGTCAGCGGCGCCAGATCGCTGGTGAGGATCTCGGGCGGATCGAATTCCGGGCGGCCCGGATGCGCGGCTTCTTCCCAGAGCCGATAGGCCGTCCCCGGACCTTGCCGTGCGGCACGCCCGGCGCGCTGCGCGGCCGAGGCGCGGCTGGCGCGGTGAGTCACCAGTCGGGTCACGCCCGCCGCCTTGTCGAACTCGGCACGGCGCGAAAGCCCGCTGTCGACAACCACCGAAACGCCGTCCAGCGTCAGCGAAGTTTCCGCAATGGCGGTTGCCAGCACGATCCTGCGGCGTCCCTGCGGATCGCGACGAATCGCCGCGCGCTGGGCAGCGGGTTCGCATTGCCCGTGCAGCGGCAGCACCAGCGCGCCCGGCAGCTTTTCCGCCAGCCGCTCCGAAACCCGGTCTATTTCGCGCACGCCGGGGAGAAAGGCGAGAATGTCGCCCTCCTGCTTGCGCCAGGCGGTCAGCACGGCCGAGGCCATGGCATCCTCTATCCGCTGATCCGGCGATCCGCCGAGCCAGCGCAGCGCCAGCGGCCAGGCCTTGCCCGCGCTCTCGATCACCGGAACCGCGCCGCCCAGCAGACGGGCGAAGCGCGATCCGTCGATGGTGGCCGACATCACCACGATCCGCAGGTCCTCGCGCAGGACCTGGCTCGATTCGATCGCCAGCGCCAGCCCGAGGTCACTGTCGAGATGGCGCTCGTGCGCTTCATCGAACAGGACGGCGGAGACGCCGGAAAGCTCGGGATCGGAGACGATCGTCGAAACGAAGATCGCCTCGGTCATGACCACGACTCGGGTCCGCGCCGAACGCTTGACGTCGAGGCGGGTCACGTAGCCGATCGTTTCCCCGGCCTTCTCGCCCAGCGCCTCGGCCATGCGTTCCGCTGCGGCGCGCGCGGCCACGCGGCGGGGCGAGAGCAGGATCACGGTGCCGGTACACCAGGGCTCCGCAAGCAATGCCGGGGCCAGCGCGGTGGTCTTGCCCGCGCCCGGCGGCGCGATCAGCACGGCGTGAGGGCCGTCACGCAATGCGGAGAGGACTTCGGGCAATACGGAAAGGATGGGGAGCGCGTTCACGCCCGCTGCCTTAGTCCGCGCGGGGGGTGTGGGAAAGGCTTCTGCCGCATCCGAAACGGATGAGATAGTTGCAGACGTCTACTCTTCGTCAAGGAATCGTACTTAAGCAAAACTCCCAGGAGTCTCGTTTTGTCTGACGTCAATTCAATCCAGAGCAAGATGCACCGCGCCGGGCACTACCCGCTGCGCGTGGCGCAATACTTGCGCCTGCGCGAGCGTATACCGCCGCTCTATGGAATGTTGTCGGTCAATGCGGGCATCCTTGCCTATACGCACCGGACGCTGGCGCCGGGTTTCCTGACCCTGACGATTCCGGCGATCCTGATCGCAAGCTGCCTGATTCGCATGCTCGTGTGGCTGCGCCCGATCGGCCAGCAGGATCTGGAAGAAGATGCGGCGCAGGCACGGATGCACAAGGCGATCTGGCTCTCGCTGGCTTTCGCCATGGCTTTCACGATCTGGTCGCTCAGTCTCGATCGCTATGGCGGCCCTTACGAGCATGGCCATGTCGCGGTCTTCGTTTCCGTAACGGTGCTGGGCTGCGTGTTCTGCCTGACCTTCCTGCCCACGGCTGCCCTGCTGATATGCCTGACTTCGCTCGGCATGTTCCTGGCCTATTGCGTGACGACCGGCTCGGCGACGCTTACGGCAATCGCCATCAACATTGCCCTTGTCTCGGCCGTGATCCTGAAGATTCTGCGCGATACCTACGATTCCTTCGTCGAACTGGAAGTGGCGCAGCGCGAACTGCGGATCGAACGCCGCCAGGCACAGGCCCTCGGCGACGAGAATGCCCGCCTCGCGCAGACCGACGCGCTCACGGGACTGCCCAACCGTCGCTACTTCTTCGCCGCGCTCGAAAACCTGCTGGAAACGGCCGAGGACCAGGTCTTCTGCGTCGGACTGATCGACCTCGACCGGTTCAAGCCGGTCAACGACACATATGGCCACGCCCAGGGAGACCGCCTGCTGCAGGTGATCGGCACCCGCCTCGTGGCCCAGTGCGATCCTTCGGTCATCATCGCGCGGCTCGGCGGTGACGAATTCGGCTTCATCGTGCCCGGCGGCCCGGACGAGGCGGAAGCGATCGCCCAGAAGTTCTGTTCCGCCATCCGCATGCCGGCGCGCCTCGGCGAAGTGACGGTGGCGGTCGGCGGCTCGGCCGGGATCGCAATCTACCCCGAGAGTGCGCGCAATGCCCATTCGCTCTACGACCGCGCCGATTTCGCGCTCTATCACGCCAAGAATCACCGCCGCGGCCAGTCCGTGCGCTTCTCTGACCAGTTGGAGACGCTGATCCGTTCCGAACAGGCTCTCGACGCGGCGATGCAATGCGCGGATCTCGCGCGCGAACTGTCGGTAGCCTTTCAGCCGATCATCGCCACCGAGAGCAACCAGCCGGTCAGCTTCGAATGCCTCGCGCGCTGGACCTCTCCCGTGCTCGGCGTGATCGCACCGGAAATGATGATCGCCTCGGCAGAACGCGTGGGCCGCGCGCGCGACGTGACGGCCACCCTGTTCGACCGCGCGCTGGATGCTCTCGCGCTGTTGCCGCATCCGATCTCGGTCTCCTTCAACCTCTCCGGCCACGACATTTCCGACGCGGAGACGATTTCGACCCTGCTGGAACGGATCGACAAAAGCGGATGCGATGCGCGCCGCCTGCTGTTCGAGATCACGGAAACCACCCTCATCGCCGAAGTGGACAAGGCGCGGAGCGTGCTGGAACGGCTGCGCGCCACCGGCGCGCGCATCGCCCTCGACGATTTCGGCACCGGCTATTCAAGCCTTTCCTCGCTGCACCAGTTGCCGCTCGACATGGTCAAGATCGACCGCAGCTTTGCGCCCCGGCTCGACGAAACGGTGGGCCGCCGCCTGATCTCCGCGATCCGCAACCTCGCCCGCGCGCTGTCGCTGGAATGCGTCATCGAAGGGATCGAAACCGAGGACCAGCTGCTCAGCGCCCGGATCGCCGGTTTCTCGCTGGCCCAGGGCTTTCATTTCGCCCGACCGATGACGCTGGAAGAGATGCTGGGCCGGGTCGAGGCCTCGTCGAAGAGCTGGCACTTCGCCTGAGAATTCAGAGGGCTAAGCTGTCTCTTTTTTGAAAAATGCCCGGATGGGCATTTTAGAGCGGCACCGGCCCTCTCAGATATCCTGCTTGGTCCCGTAGTCGATGCGGATACGCACCCAGGTTCCCAGCTGCGGCTTGCCGTTGATGCGCGGCGGCAGGACCTGGAACTGCCAGGCCGCATTCAGCACCGCACGGCCGAAGCCCGAACCGCGCGGCGATTCGCCGAGGATCTGGCAATTGTCGACCTTGTAGTTCTCCATGGTCTGGCAGGCGATCATGCCCCAGCCATTGTCGGGCCGCCGTTCCGGGAGATAGCCGCCCAGCTGGGCGTCCGTGGGTCGGCGGAACCAGTCCGCATTGTAGAGCGTCGCGCCGCCCGGGCCTTCGCCCGGCCCGTAAGTGCCGCCCGAACCGGCAGGGGCGGCACTGCCCTGGGCGAGCCCCTGCCCCTTCATCTTGCCGATATCGGCCGCTGCGAATTCCTGGCTCGACAACTTGAGGAACGTGAAGGCAGGCTTTTTCTCGACCGGCTTTTCGACCGGCGGGGTCGGCACCTTTTCCTGTACGACGGCAGCCTGCTCGGTACGCTCGACCTTCTTCTCCTCGCGCTGCTTCTGCTTGGCCGGCTTGTCGCCGCCCTTGTCGCGATCGTGATCGACGACATCGAAGGTCGTAAGCGAGGTGGTCTTCTTCGCGATTTCGGGGATGAGGCCGGTCTGGTAGATCGCCAGCAACAGCGCAATGACGATCAGCCCCGCGGAGAGGATCGATGAGACCAGGCGTTGGCGCGGTGACCCAGGCTGATAGCCCGATGACACCAGCTCGGATTCGGCGGGCATGATGCGGCCTGAATAGGGCGCTTCCCCCGGCACCGCAATTGCGGCCTTGTTGCACCATCATTGCAGGGCGAGGTGTTGCGCGAACAACCCACCTCGCCCCGCCAGCCTGCGAAGACCTATCCGTTGAGAGGCTGTTTGGAAAATGCCCGAGAGGGCATTTTTTCTTGCGGCACCGGCCCGCGCCCCCACCCTACCACCCAACGATAGTATCCTAGCGGGTGGTAGGGTGGGGGCGCGGG